>JANZKC010000002.1:0-531091 GCA_025061115.1 Candidatus Culexmicrobium cathedralense
TACAATCCTTACATACGTATCGCACTTTACCCACGCCAATCACCCTCAGCCAATTACTAATTAGGACATTAAATCTCTTGCCTATGGTAATTCAAGCTTAGCTCCTAAATGTACTTTGCTGAATGTTAAAAGAGCAATTAATTGATTCCCGCCAGTAATCAATGAAATATGAAAAAGTCTATGAAATTTTCTTTTTTACTTTCATCATGAATAATGTTATAATCAAAAATGTGTCATCAAGTTTTGACAGCTCTCAAAGTTTATTTTTTCTAATTTTATTTGTTCACCATGATTGCCACTTTTATAATAGAAGTTTTAAGAAGTCGCTTCAAGCCCCACGAGAATTATTGGAGAAATGGAAGATTTTGGATCGGTATTTTGCAAGCGAAAAAGCATTTTAGGTTAAATTGTATTTTAGGAGAAGAGATTTATGGCAGCATACTGTATAAGCCGTGGTTTGTGAAGCCAGTAATAGCTACAAGCATGACATGCAGAGCGGTTAAATTTTGAATTTAATAAGCAGTACGATGAGCTCGTTGTCACCAAGCATCCTATAGAGATATCACCTCATTGAAGAAATGTCAATTAAAGTTCCACCAGCTGGATTTTGCGCCAATAATATACATGGCAGAATACCTAAATATTGGTAACAGTAACTAAAAAAGCATTATTTCTTTAAAGACATGTAATTAAGAAGCGGAGCAAAGAGCAAGGAAAAGTGAGAATAATTATTTTTTAATTCTTGTTACAATTATGATTGAAGTAATTACTATTATTGTAATAATTGCTACTGCTTCTGTCCAAACCCAATCTAGCCACTGTCTACTTTCTAGCTTTTTCATTGGAAGATGTTGCCAAGTGGGGGTGACAAGCGGACAATAATCAATATTATTTGCATCAAAGACTCTTTGCGAATCATAGATCCCATCACTATTTGAGTCTGTAAAGCTATAGTCGCTATAATAGTTTCCAAGAAAACTGGTAAACCGCTTGCCATCATAATAATAGGTTAACTTTCTCGTAGAATTCCAATAGTTCATTCCTGCCCCATCAAGACCTACATGGTTAGTATTATTGAAGAAATTATTCAAGTAGAAAATATTACCACTACAATAAATAAGATAAACGCCATACTTACTGCCAGCCAACGTACAGTTAACTACAGTGTTATTGTTGGAAGAGTCTAGCATTATGCCGTGCTCCAAGTTGTTTGTTATTGAACAGTTGGCAATGGTATTATTGTTACTGGAAAGCTTAAGGCATATGCCATTTTCATTGTTATTACTTATTATACAGTTAATTATTCTATTATTGCTACTTGAGTTGTGGAGACATATACCATCATAGTTATCTCTTATTGTGCAGTTGACTATAGTATTATTTTTGGATTGGCGAAGGAATATGCCAGGCCACCCATTGCTGTTTATTATCAGATTAACTATATCATTATTGCTAGAATAGGTGAGATACATACCATAACAGTCGATGTTGCTTATTGTGCCGCTAACTATAATATTATTATCGGAGTACACTATTTCCATCCCTGCATGTTTACTATTCTCTATTGTAAAGTTAATTATAGTATCATTGTAGGAATAGTAGAGGAACATGCCAGTATGACTGTTGTTTATTATAAAATTTTCTATATAATTATTGCTGGCAAAGTAAAGGTATATGCCGTAAGTGTCGATATTATTTAATGTACAGTTAATTATGGTATTATTGCTTGAATAGAATAGGCTTATGCCACCCTCATCATTATTTAACATACAATTAATTATTCTGTTCCTTGAACTATAGAGGAACATACCGCTTAATGCGTTTCTTACTGTTAATCCGTTTATCGTTGCTCCATTTGCGGTTATTGTGATTCCTTTTGATCCTTGTGCATCGATTATTGTTTTGCCTATATTTTCTGCCTTTATTGTTATCGGCTTATTTATAGTTATGGATTCATAATATATTCCATCCCTAACAACTATCATGTCCCCAGGAGAAGCAGCATCCACAGCTCCTTGAATGGTCGAATAATCATCAGGAACATATATTGTCCTAGGAGAGACTGCGGGCAATGGTAAACTTAATAGAGAGAGCAGGTAAGCCAACATTAAAATAAATGTTAAATATTTTCTCAAAGCGAGCACCAAAACAAAATATTTTAACAGATAGTTTATAAAAGTTTAGATGAAAGTTAATTCAGTGGGGTTGACTGCAATTAGATTTTTTCAATATGAATATTTTAAATACTCCATACTATAAATGTTTGTACATGTATTTTCGCGCTCCATTTTACTCCACTCGCGGCGTTGTTGCTTCTGAGCATCCTTTAGCTTCAGTTGTTGGCGCAAATGTCCTTAGATCTGGCGGTAATGCTGTTGATGCAAGTGTTGCCGTTGGCTTTACTTTGAGTGTTGTCTTACCGCATTTATCTGGTTTGGGTGGAGATTTCTTCGCTATTCTACGTGACCCTAGTGATAACATATATGTTATCAATGGTAGCGGTTATTCGCCTAGAAAATTGAGTATTGAATATATGCGTGAGCTAGGATTTAAGTCTATGCCAATTCACAGTGTACATTCCATTACAATTCCTGGAATGGTTGATGGCTTATATGGTTTATGGAAAAAGTTTGGTTCTATAGATTGGAAAAAACTAATCTCTCCTGCTATTAAAATTGCAAAGGAAGGTTTTCCAGCTTCCAGAAGTCTTTGCAGAGCCATTCGAACTTTTAGTGATAAGCTTGTTGAGGATCGTGGTTCTAGAATCACATACCTCAATAAAGGCATTCCATCCGAAGGCGACATAATAGGCTTTAAAGGCTTGGCCAAAGCATTAGAGTTAATTGCTGATAATGCTAGAAGTTTCTATGAGGGCGATATTGCTGTTAAGATCGTGGATTACCTTAATTCTCTAGGCGGCATAGTGGATTTAGATGATTTTAAGAATTACCATCACGAGTTTCAGAGTCCAATAAAAATTTACTATAAGGGTAAAATCATATATGAGATGCCTCCAAACTCTCAGGGAATAACCACGTTACACATAATGAAGCTCCTGGAAGATTTTGATTTCAACAAAATAAACTCCAAATCTACTGATAGGATCAAGCTTTTTATTGAAGCTGCTAAGATAGCTTATCATATTAGGGATAGATTTATAAGTGACCCGAATTTTATGACCGTCCAAGTAGACGATTTACTCTCACATAAATTCATAAGAAGTATGAGGAAAATGAAAATAGAAAAACAAAATGCCAATGCATCAACAAATGTTGATACAACATTTTATGCTATTGCCGATAGTGAAGGATGGCTTCTATCATGCATACAAAGCATATTCCATCACTTTGGTTCATACATAACAGAGCCAACGTACAATATTACATTAAATTCTAGGGGTTCATCATTTGCATTGGTCGACGACCATGTGAATAAACTTGAACCAAATAAGAAACCTCTCCACACGCTTTCAGCAATAATATTGAAGGATGATTTAAAATGGATGGCCATAGGTCTATCGGGAGGACATTATAGACCACTACTCCATGCACAAATACTAAACTCCATAATTGATTATAAAATGCATCCACAAGTAGCCATTGAACATCCCAGGTTTAGATGGCATCCATTTAGCGATAAAATTGAATATGAAACGGGATATCATGGCAAAGTTATTGATGGTTTTAAGCTTAAAGCTTTAAACTATCCATCAAGAATGGGTGTAGCAGCAATAGTGGAATTAAAGGGCAAATTAAGAGCAGGATATACGGATATACGTGGTGATGGAATTCCAATAGGACTGGAATAATGTAGATCAAACCTCTTATCTCTAACTTCAAGCTTATCTCCTAAATATGCAGAGCTTACAATAAATAACGTTGAGAAGTCGGAAAGGTAAAAGACAAATAATTGACATACAATTTCCAATTCTTCTTTAGCTGGCCTATTATCGGCAAAAAGCTTCTCTCCTTCTATAGACAATGAAGATGAACAAGTCAATACTCTATTAAATATTAGGGCATATGAAAGAAAATGTCTCTATGTTGCTTCATTGTTGTAAGTTCTTTAAAGAAATTTTCTTAGAGATTAATTTGTTGAAGCCAAGTCATCTGGCACACTAGAAGCGCTGCTCATTTTTAATACGCATGCCTGGCTCTTCTACAATTGATTTAAAAGCTACAGGAGTGAATCCCCATCTTTCTAGCATAACCATGATCGCATTACGATAACATAAGCTGGATTAATATTGACTATATAAGGGCCTCATGATTTCCTTACATTGTCAGACTCTTAAATACAGTGTGGCCAGCGAATCTGACCTTAGAAGCATATATCAAATCTTTTCCCGCATCCTTACAAAAATAGATAAAGGTTTATTTTGTGAAGCGACAACCATTTTTCCCAAAAAGTGAAAATTAAATCATCTTCTACTAGATAACCAACAACTGGAAATTTCAAAGTAAATTCTTCTCCATGATGAGCCTCCTTTAGAGCCTCTGCTAAATCCATACCCGTGCTATGTAGAACTTGATGAATACCATTTCTCCAAAGGAAACTGTTGCTTACATCATATACCTTTCCCTTATAGGAAATATGGGATGAATTACCATTTTCACCATTAAATTTTTCAACTCCTTCATTGTGAAGTCCTTATTTATGCCATTATTTCATTTAATTTTGGTAACTCTTCCCCTAATTACATCGACTACCTGAGGAATTTGGATACGAAGGGTGAGGTTTCACCACGTCGCGTGAAGTGCCCTGATGGCCTTTCCCCTAGGAATTCAGAGAACCATGCTTCATGTTGAACTTCTTCGTGAAGAATAGCTAGGGACAAATCGTAGGTCCGATGATCCTTACCAGCCGTCATACTACAAATTTGAGTATAGCCTCTGACTGCACATCGTTCTGCCTCGACGAGAACTTTAACAATTTTCATGGCAGTTGGATTTTCAGGTAATCTTGCAGGCGGACATGCAGATAAGTCATGAAATTCCTTCATACAATTAGGAAGCCTTCCTCCTAGTTCATAAATTCGCGGAACAAGAGCCTCAAAATGATTTCGATCCTCAATACGAGCAGTCTCAGCTATCTCTTTAATACCCTCACCTTCAAGACCAATAAGGTTAACCCTTAAAATCGTATAGTAATAGTAAGTAGTTAATTCTGCAGCAGCATTCTTAACAAGCAATTCAACAAGCTTATCGACGTCAACTCCAGCTCTCTCAACCATTTCTCTAGTTACATTTACCAAAATTTCACCTCCTTAACAAAAATATACTTCATTATGTATATAATATTTTTTATTAATCATAAAAATAATTTATAACACTATGATGATTAAATTTATTAGTTAAAAATTAAATTTAAGTTATAAAAATAAATAAATTATGTTAATTCTAATTTTCAAATCTTTTAATCAATATTCTTAATTTTTCTTCACGATTCTTTAAAATTGGTTCGCCGTGTAAGAGCACAACAATATACAATTAATATTTAATATGCAATAATTCACGGTATTTTTATTGTGTTGCAGTTTTGCTTATCATATTTATTAAGCAAATTTATGATTAATTTGATTTCTATTTCTCATTCTTCAAGTAAATAAGAAACAAATCTTAAATGTTCCTAATAAAAACATTCTTGATATATTTTGGGTAGTTAGTGGTATCGCAATTATTGTGCGTGATATCACATTTATCTCCTTGAAGCACTTTACATTCCCAAATCTATTCCAGAGAACATTCAGAATAACCATAGACTACCACTAAAACTGATTTTAGCGCTTTTGTCTTTGATCAGCATAAGTTTCCAGTGAACCTTTAGGTAGACTCTTAGCAAGCTTTTTAAAGTAATTTAATTTAAAATTGATTTTCAGGCTAATTGGGATGAGGTAATTATAGCCATTTTGATTTTATGATTGCACCTATTATGGTTAATATCATTGCTGCGATGATCATACTTTCGGTTATATAGGTTTTATGAGTATATGAATTTACTTTTAATACATACTTCCCCGAACCAGAAGTACACTTTACTATTATGATTGATCTATGACATGGTGGTCCTAAGGTGAATGAAATTTCTTGACCAGCTAAAATATCTTCTATTCTTAGAGTTTTGAGTTCTCTGTTTAGTATTGTTAATTGTAGGTTTGCTGTTGATCGTGCTTTTAGCTTAATTTTAATTGCAGTCCACTTATTAGGTTCTGGCCCAGCTAACACATAATAGCCGTAAACGTAGTTCTTCTCAGAATTCAATTCTTCTTCAAGAGCTACTACTTCACCATCAACATACGTATATACTGCTTCAAGAAAGACAAAATTACATAAACCATCAACTAATATTTTGTAGATACCATCTTTGACGGGGCCAAAGTTAAAGACATTAAGACCAGATTTAACTCTAGATTGGAAAATAGTTTTGCCCATAAAATCTAGGATGGTGACTTTGCCATCCTCACTTAAGCAATTTATATATATGAAATAGCCTTTATGACTTCTAAGCCATATTGCATATTCTCCTGTTGCATTCCAAATAACTTCACCAACAAAAACTTGATTAATGGAATAATCATTTAGACTTAAAAATGATGTGAATAGTGTATATTGAGTTATGTTGAATAGTGCAAGAAATATGATGAAAGTTATATACAATGTGTTGTTAAATGCTTTCATTTTAGCCAAACCGCCTATAATACCAGTATAAATCGCTAATATCAAATATCACTTCCTCAGTGTCCAATTTTAATTTATCTCGAATAATGTATTCAGTTGGATCTACTAGCAGTACTAGTGGATGATCCTGAATCCCTATTAAGTATTTGACTTTTATTAGTCCATATACTTGATATATTCCTATGAGTTTAGCGGGATATATGAATTCTTTAAGTTCTTTTTCTGGAAATACTTCATTATTTAATGGTGTTGCTCCACCAGTAATTTCATCTCTGCCCAATTTTGCTTTAAATCTAAATGAGATAACCACGATATTGTATTTATTAACGATTAATTTTGCTGTGCTCATATCTAGTGGTTTCTTAAATGTTATGACAATAGGTATTTGAAAATCTTCATGCAGCTTTTTAGTAATGGTTAATAATTCATCTATTCTCTCATTTAAATATTTTATCAAATCATTCTTGCTTTTTATTCTAAAGTGAACAACTATTCTTGCATAGACGCCTTTTACTCCATATACCTTGATAATTCTTATTGGAAGCACTTTATAATAGAACATAGTTTCATTTATTTTAGGTGGATCAACCAATTCCGGCGGATGATTACATTGATCAGCATGATAAAATGACGTCTTGTTAAGCTCTTCATAATCTATTGGATATCCTGGAGGTGATAAGTATGCCAATGGATGTGTTTCATCACATAATTCAGCCTCTAGTGTCATAGTACCGCTACCGGCAGTCTCGACACAGTAAGATATTTTGACCCAATATGGATAATCAGGTTCAAATAATTCTGGGTTTCTTAGGACAGCTAACTACTAACACTTTTACATACGCTTGATAGTTAACTGTGGTATCACTTCAGTTTATTATCATGAAACCCCAATAACTAAAGTAAGGAAATTAACATAAATACTTCCACCGCTACCAGTCCAATAAGTACATCTAATACCATTTAGATAGTTCCATAAACCAATCGAAATAATAGCGGTAAATGGTTCTCATAATACATTTGCTATGACTAATGAATCTCCATTTAAATAACCAAATGGACGTACATCACCAGTGCTTGGATCCAAAGTTCCTCCAAAGTAAAGGTTGCTAATACTATTGTAGCTGGAGTGGAAAATAGCAGCAAAACGGTTAACGGTGTGATAATTTTGGCCTTTTCTTCGCCTAAACTCATAAGTCCACAAACAGCTTCCTCAACCATTTCAATTATTTGTGTTCAGAAGTAATAGACTGTCCTTGCTGGCCTAGCCATAGCTTCACGAGGTTCAGGCAAACCGATTATGGCAGTTGCATGCCTAGACTTCATTAGTATTCTTACTATTTCACATGCTTCATCATAAGTCAACTCTCTAAAAACTGCCTGTCTATATTTACCTTTAAGGCATGCCTTTAATGCTTCAAAAAGTTTGTCGGCCCAATTCTTAGCTAAATCTAAATTTTTATCTGTAACTGCAATTCCATAACACCAAATTAACCCAAATCTCTTAGAAAAAGCTACTAATAGAATAAGTCTAGCATTGGTTTCATGCTCAAAAGCACTAACTACATCTTGAAGCATATCTAAAAGAGTTTCAATTTGAGCTATTTCAAGTGGATTTCTAAGTAAGCGTAATAGTTTTAAAACTCTATAATAATGTCTGCTTTCATCTCAAATTTCGTATATTATGGAGTTTAGTAATCCTTTTCTACTTAACAGCCTATAACCAATAAGTTTTAAGGACATCAATTATTTTGATACTTAAATTATAAACGCTCACTAAATGACTTACTCAAAGTAGCGTATAGTACACTAGTACTTCATGACGTATTCAATAAGGCCATCAATCAAGGTGATTCAAGGAAGTTACTGCACGGTTAACTGGATTCTATTGATAGCATCAACATTGAGCACAGAATGTTCACACTGAGACCATTTACAGCGCTGCGAATGGTCGAGGAGAGGCAAAAAGTGCTCAAGTCCCTTGTAAGCGAATATAAGTTGCGCTTCGTGCACGTAGCTTGGAAAATCTTACTTAGAAAACTCGCTGCCAGGCTCGTCACTGGAAGTCGAGGCGGGGATCTAACCATTAAGTGCAGGGAAGGCAATGGAACTGTAACGCTGGAGATTAGGTTAAGCGAGAAGCAAGTAAAGGGCATGGCTAGGTCAAACGTCACCCAGCTCTGGCTTCTAGCGTTAAGGCTCATGACCTCAAGCTAAAGTAAAACATGAATTAAAAAAGACTGGGCCGGCATACGTGTGCTGTTTATTTAGTATGTCATCATAGTGATGGCGTAAGCACATCAAAAATCAGTGCATCTTTGCTTCAAATATTCATCAATTTACAATCCTTTGATGTGAAATGTCATATTTGACGCAAATATATTGCAGCTCATTGCACTAGTTTCCGCCCGGCAATGAGCTACGAAACCATCAAATGAAAGTCAGGAAAATGAAAGGATCATCACGCGGCATCATAGCGTCTAAATGCAAATTCACTTAGAAACACATCAATTGGAGAATTTGATGATCATGGTTACCATCAATTTCCGGCCCGCAATTCACAGTGAAGGCTTTATTGTTACCCCCGTTAGCTAACAACTAATCCTTTTATTATCTCTTCAAGCGGTACAAGGGTCTTCGTATAGATGTTTGGGATGAGAAATTTTACATCTTTATTTTGCTGTTTTAATTCTCTTCTCAAGATGCTTTCAGCCCAGTAAAGGTCGCCTAGGTGTAGTGTGGCTGGCCAATTGCGAATTATAACCCAGATTTCGCTTACGGGTGTTTCAGCTTTTAAGCTTGTCTCAACATATTTCCTAACGGATTCGAAGATTTTGAGTAGTGGGGCTGGTGCGACGCCTAGTAGTGTTTCACATTCTACTGCTAATGCTTTACCTTTAACATAAACATCAGCAACTACATTAGCGCCGACTTCGCAAGTACAAATTATATCCTCGAGTTTAACGTTAAATCTTTCGTGAAGATCTTTAACTACTAAAGTCTTCATTGCTAGGTGGTCTTCGCTTTCACGCTCACCAATATCTCTTCTCACATGCGCGATATAGTTGCTTGACAAAAGCTCATCAATAAAGTCATGATATGCACGGTCAACTGTTGAAATTACTGCGTCAAAGGTTCCTTCTCGTATAAAAACAACTTTACTCTCAGGACTTAAACCTCCAATTCTACATAGCTCCACATAGGGTATGCCGAAGGTTACGCTTAATATCTTAGCTAGACGATTCATTAGCATGTTAAACTCGGGGATCTCGAGCAGGTCATAGACCCTTGGCATGTAGGGTTTGCAGAGGCTTTCCACAAGTTTCCTAGCTTTATGAACGTCTTTGGCTATAAGTATGAGAAATCCGAGACCCTGTGAGAAAGCTTCTTGAAGTCTTTTCTTAAGCCATCCAAGCCATTCCTTTTGCTCCGCTACTTTCTCTTCATGCAAAACTACAACTTTACCTGAGATATACCCATGAAACTTAAGCCAATTCTCAATTCCCTTTTCAAGTAAAATGACAGGCTCTGGGTACTCTCCCCTAACCTCCCTATAAACTTCCCTGCAAGCAACCCAGAAGAGATACCACAAGTACAGTTTGTTTTCTGGCAGTATAATGATAACTGGTTCTCCAGTATATTCTCCGGAAGCCCCTAAGAACTGTTTAATTTTATCCTTCTCCTCAGGTAGTAAAAACTCCAGTAAGCCCATACCTTTTAGTTGCTGAGCTTGAGCAATATCTTGCAAGGTTTTGATAGCCTCCGTAAGCCTCACATTAATTATTTGCTGTACTAAAAACTTTTCAACAATCAAGACTGGAAGTTTAACTGAAGCCTTAACTTCAGCTATGACCGGAAATCTTAGTGGAATTTCAACTAGTCTCAGTAGATGCTTTAACGTAAATGTAGATATGCTCGTTTGCTTAGAAAAGCTTACGGGTTTATTTACATCCCTAAACCAGGCATAAAAATTCATCCGCAAAACATATGGTAAGTTTAAGGATAGGAGCCTTCCAGCTTCAGGCTTAACACTTGTCATTGTCAAAGTAGACGGGTTGTGTGGGAATGTAACTTTGGCTAATGAGAGTAATCGCATCTCTGTTGAAATTTCATCCTCTATAGTTAATGTCAGTTGAATATTTTGTGGTGGAGGTCTAGCTACAACCTGCTCTAGGTTGGGTATATTCATCAAGACTAATTTGGGAGACTCACTGACGCTTTCAAATCTCTTTCCATCAGGCAATGTTGTGACAACTCTTATTCTCAGGCTTTCCGCTTTCTCCTCCTCCACTTTAACTTCTACCCTTGGTTTCGGCTGAGTGGCAATGATATACAAAAGCTCTTCTATGTAGTCCTCAACATAGCGTAGGATTATTCGGGGCTTCCTTCTTTTTTCCGACATGAATTTTTTCCTCTAATATTTCCTCTCAAGAGTTAGGGCGACCCTTCCATCAGCACTCAATAGTAATTCCGTACGGCCTGTAACCAAGCTTGGCATTAACCATCTAAGAAAACTCAGTAAATTTGTTTCTTGACGCACGACATCCCATTCTTCTGGCGAACGAAGAGTATCAACACATCTTATAGCAAAGCCCTGAATGCTCCATGCGTAGTCATGTCTAAATCTGCAAAGTTCACCGAACTCCCTATAACTTCTCCTCCATGAAAGCTCAACCCAAGAGTACTCATACACTTCTGTTGGTCTCGCTGGACACCTATCCAGATATAGTTTAACAACATCAGCTGAAGGTTCAACGCCTGACAATATACCTGGCCTGCTAAGTGTGGCGACGAGCCCGTCAACAAACTTACATATGGAGCCTCCCAACGTAGGTTCTCGTGCAGGTAAAATACTTAACGTTACATAGCTACCCCATTCTTCAACACGACAGATTGTCGGATAGTCGGGATATCCCAGTATTGTTAATTTGTCTGTTAACGGTGACTCAACTGCTGGCTTAAACAGAGGCATGTCTTCCTTTATTCCAAGAAGCTCAAACGTTTTCTTCCTCTTCTCTTCATCCATAAGCGTTGAATACAGTGCTTCAAGCAAATATTCACGTGTAACTTTTCTAAGCGTCCAAGCAAATAATGTGTATTTGCCTGCTTCACCAACACCTAGAAACGTGTTTCCGCATTTCTCGACGAGTTGCCTTAAGCATTCAATAGGATCACTTGGAACTTCGAACTCGACTTTAACTTCGCCAATAACGTTTTTAACCACATTAATAATTTGTGAGGCACTCTCGCTTAGATGTTTTGCAACCTCTGCAGCAAGATCACCAACAAATTGTTTTGCAACAGAATCAGCAAGAGCTTTAACTGGTACCACATGAGCCTCTACAAACTTCCTCCAAGAATCTTTTTCCCAAGGCTTAACCTCGCTAATGAGGGCCTCAGGAGATATAACGGACACGTTGTCCCCTCATACTCTGATTTTCTGAAAATCTTAATATATGGTTTTCCAAGGTAAGCCAGGAACTTCCAAAAAAGATGATCAAGAATATGGAATCTGCAGCTCCCATGCTTTGAGATCACAAAGATGAAAGACAGCCTCCTTATTGCAGTTTGCCTGTTCAATTGTGAATGATGGAGCAACTATCTTCATAGGATCCATTTTGGGTTTACACCCATTATCTTGACAACTTTAAAAGATTTAGTGCAAATATATATGTATATAATGAAATCAATTTAAGCATTATTGACTTAGCTGCAGGCTTTTTCTCAACCTCTCAATTTTCTCTATGAGGAATCCTAAAAGCTTCTCCTACATAACCAAATAAATCCCTATCGATCAAATATAGTAGCACTAGTTGTGTGATCCCCAAAATAATTAGTAACCACACATCACTTAAGCTAACTATATTTTGAAGGTAAAATGCCAGTAATAATTGGATTGGAATAATTGTTAAGGCTCTTTTGCGATTAACTCTGATTAGCTGGGGAATCGCTATGATGTTCAACATTAATGGTAATGCAATCAAGGTATAGTCGTAGGTTCGGGAATAGTTCTCAACTTTCACTAATCCATTACCAATCAATGTGAACTTGCTACTCTCAATAACTACATTAACTTCAAAGCAGCCTATGAGCGGTTTTCAATAACCCATTTAAAATTATAGCTGTTTGATTCTAATGTGTATTTTAGGCCGCCAACATCAAGTTTAAGAATGTATGGTGGTTTGTATATGCACTTAACTTCAATTAAACCAGGTCTAATCTGAGTAATAGCTAGCACTGCATTTTGTCCATGTGAAATATGATGGTAGAAGTTCAATTTGCGGCCATCAACTATAAATGTGCTTATTATTGAACTATTATTAATGCTCCACGAGAAACTGTAGTTGCTGATTATTTTGTCTGGCCACTTAATAGCTCTAAAATAGGTGACTTGAGGTTTAGATCGTGAAATAATTAAGGGCTCAATGGTGACGTTAATGAAGGTTGGCTTGAAGATTAGTAGCGTTCAATGTTGAACCATTCATCAGACTTCAATTTTTTGAAAATCATCATAGGTGTAGTTTCTTAGCATTATCTTTGCTCTAACCTTCGCTGAGAACTCTCTTGAATTATCAATTAACCACTTAGCTTTCAAGCTATCATTGAAAATTGATATCCACATTACAGTTGCTCTTGGGCTTGGTTTACTTGAATTTCTAATCCATGAAGCTGCATACCCTAAATCAAATTCACTAAGCAAACTCCTATTTACATGGAGAGCTAACTTAATTATTTGAAAATCTATTAATTTCATGAAGGTGGATTTATGCCAGAGAGTCTAGAACATGAAAGGTGTAAGATGCTACTAGCAAGACTGACTAGGTGTAAGACAGAGAAATATATAGAGACGAGAAGAAGGCCCGATGTTGTTTGTTCAAACAATTTGTTTTTTGAATTTATATGTGCAAAGAAACCATCAGGAAAAAGGGTCTGCTATATTGAACCTAGATTGAGAATAGGGAGAAAAGAATTCGCACTTGGAAAAATCAGCTGTGACAAGTTGGAATCTGCTTCCTAAAGTATCAAATACCTTTAGCCATCAATTCCCAGATAATTGAATCTAAAAACATTCTTCTATCTGTTGCTTCTAAATGGATTGGTTGTTTATTAATCATTATTATCTGTCTTCCTATGCAGTTAAAGAAACAATGAATGTAACGCTCTAAAAAGCTTCCTCGATCCTGTGGTTTAAGTGACAATGAAAAGAAGGTTGCTAAAGAAGCTTTGAAGGTTGGCTTTATCATATTAATAGTTGCAATATATTTTGGGAGAGATTGGAATGTTATAATAGAATTAAAAGAATATAAATGACATGAATATAATAATTATTTTTACGCTTTAACTTAATTATAAATTCAGAAACTTTGCCTGTTCGAGGGCTTAAGCCGTAATAATAATTGAATTTTCCATTACACTTTGGACATTTAATAATCTTAACTTCGTAGAACCGGAACTTCCATTTTTAATGATAAAAGCTTCGCATTAAGTACATTGAGGCCAATATCAATAAGAATGGATAAAGTAAAGGATGGCACCAAAATTATAAATAATGCTAGGAGACAACTCGATGCATTAATCTAAGGGACGAAGGGCGTCATTAATTTAAGCCAAACACTTGTAATTTCAAGGATTACATCCCAATTAATCGACTCAACTCGTCTTAAATACTATCTAAGATAATTCAACATCCCTTAGAAGGCTTCATGAAAAGCTATTCTCACCTTAAGTTCATCTAGATTCTCCATAACAGTAAATATTGCTTGGTTAACTTGACTTATAAGCCACTTATCAACTAATGTTTGCTAAGTCCTATAGCTCTTCATAACCATTGGGTATAAACTGAGAATTAAAAACTCAACATCAACTAAACCTCAAATCTATTCTATCAAAAACATTTTAAAAGCTTATCCAAAACAGCTTGGAAAGCAAAATAATTGAGGCTAATTAAATCTTTCAATTCAATATATTTTACTCTTTATCACAGAGACTTTAATTACTAAAATCAAATCTTTTCCGCGAACTTTCGAAAAATAATCTTAATGTAACCTAAATATAAAGATATTATCAGTTTATTTAGTTATGAAAGTAGATTGAAAGAATGTTGGAGGGACTATAAATGAACCCCTCGAAGACGATGGAAAAAATTTCAAGAGGAAAGAAAATATTATCCTCTAAGCAATTACGCATTCTAGTCTTAGCAATTATCTTCGTCTCAAACCTATTTCCAGCTTCATGGACTATAAAGCCAATTGAAGCACACTTGGAGAAACAGTCGGAGAAGAAAATGTATTATATTAAAGAGGTAAACACTTCCTACAACACGAAGCTTGATCCCATTGAGTTCTATGGAGACTACAGCTGTGACTTCCCGCTTAGGGCAACACTGGCAGGTGATCCATTTAGCCTAGACTTCTATGAAGACTTCGAGCAAGCAAGAGCAATTTATGCGATGTATCGTGCCATGGGATTAAAAGTCATACTTTACAGAGCATTCTCAAGCTTGAGTGAAAACATGGAATTCATGAACTACTGGAATTTAACCAAAGAGGAAATTTCTCCAATGGACTTAAACGGATTCTACTGGGTGGCTCTCCCATACACGATAGGATATGAAGGAAGAGAAGCTTGGCGTGCCTTCTTTATAAAATTTATAAAACTTCTCTTTGATGCAGGTGTTGACGGCATAGAAATAGATGGAGGTGAAGGATGCTATGACTTCGGTAGCTTCGACCCTGAAACCATACAGAAATTCAATCAATATCTATCATCCAAATATACAAAAGATGAATTACTGGAAAAGTTTGGTATAACTGACATTAATAGCTTTAACTTCACACAGTATCTTAGAGATCGTGGCTACCACAAGTATGAGCGAGCCACTGATGGTCCAGTAATAGCCAATCCAGGAAATGAGCCGGCAAAAGATCCAGACCCACATGTTAGATCTCTCTGGGAAGAGTGGGACAACTTTAAGAAAACCATGCTCCTAGAGTTATATAAACTTCTATGGAAAAACGTTAAACAATGGGAACAAGAGACTGGAAGAAGATTTTACATCTCAACACGTGTTGGATTATGGCCTTTAGACCTTCCAGTTCTACCATTTGTTGACGGAGTCAACTGGGAGTACGTATGGTTCAGTGCACCAGCCTTCGGAGATAGACCAGACATTATAGGCTACCCTAATAGAACAGCAAGCACAGACTTCAGAGTACTTCAAAGTCTAGGAAAAAGATTTAACCCATGGATCACACCTGCCAGCTCTCTTGGAGCAACAGGCTTCTCAGCATGGTTTTCCTGCGGATGGAACATGACAAGTGATCCAGAAGAGCAATATCTAGCACTCTCGGAGATAATAGTATGTGGCGGTCTCCCAGGCGTGAAGGGGGGTGATGAAGGTCAAGCAGTAAACACTACACATTGGAAGCAGTTCACCCAGCTTGTCCAAGAGAATCCTCAGCTCTTCGGGCAATCTCAGTTTGGCGAAATTGCTTTAATCTATCCTGCTGCAACAGCTTTAAACTGGAATTACAAGCTAAACTTCACATCTCCAGTCGCCTATGGACAAGAAATACCTCTTAGCTATGATGGATATGAGGGAACATACTATCTCCTTGCAGATTCACATAGAGTCTTCGACATAATAGTGTTTGGTGACAACGTCTGGGTTAACATTACACAACCCCTCTCCAAGCTTCTGGAATATAAAGCAGTAGTATTGCCAATGGCACTTTGCCTCACAGACGACCAAGTTGAACTACTTGAACAATACTTGCAGAGCGGTGGAATAATAATAGCACTTGGTGATGTAGGCATATATAATGAATATGTAGAACGTACAAATAGAAAGTTCTCCAGCTACTTTGACGGCCAAATTCATCAAGTCGGCCAAGGCTTAATTATATCGATAAAGGACATATCACCAATAGACTACCTAGCCTACAGAACTAAATACGATCCAAAGGCAACCCCTATCTTAGAGCGATTTAGAGAAATCATAGATACCTATGTGCCCAGAGAAGTCAATACAAGTTTACCTTCAAGAGCTCACATCTACAGATTCTTCAATTACAAGGAAAACATCCTGATCTTCCACATAATAAACTTCGTATACGACTACAAACAAGACAAAGTCATTAGAGCCTATAATGTCAATTTCAACTTTACCTTGCCACCTCAACTACAAGGAAAGAAGCTTTCAATATGGATTTATAGTGAAGACCTACCTTGCGGAATGGAAATCCCATATAAGCAGAATGGCAATGTCATTTCCATAACAATTCCCAAAGTCTCAATACTAACAAGTATAGAAGTAAGACCACACTTCGAAGTCCCTGAGCCACTAGTAATTGATGAGCCAACTATACTAAAGGATAGTAAATACATCTTTGATAGAAGTGTAATCATCAAATCCTCCCTCTCAATAATAAACTCGCAAATTGAAATAAAGGGCGATGTCAAACCAGTCAAAATAGAAGTTCTGCCAGGCGGCTCATTAACAATAATAAACTCTACAATACGTAAAGTAGCAGGGTCCTACTACATAGTAGCGAGAAAAGACTCTTCAATCATCATTAAAGGATCGGATATCTCTGCTGCCGGTTTATTCGGCCCCTTAGAAAAAGGAGGAATTTGCATACAAACAGAGGGAGCGGTCATCCTCAACAGCAAAATACATGACAACTACGATTATGGCCTACTACTATTCAACGCCAATTACTCATTAATCGCAAATAACGAGTTTTATGGAAATAGGCTAGGTGTATCAATTGTTGATTCCTCATTCATTCAATTCCACAATAACACCGTTAAAAACAATTATGCTGGCGTACTAATACGCTCTTCTCACGTTGAATTAGGAATAGCGGATTTGGTTAGAATGTACAATGAACGCGGAATCCTACCGCCACGAGGCCCTGCAAAACAAGTAATTTCCAATTGCCGTATAATCAACAATCAACATATAAACATAGTACTCGCAGGAACAAACTTTGCAACAATTGCAAATTCTGAGTGCGGCAGCACATCTGTAATAAACATACTAGTCTACCGATCCATAGCAAAAATTTTCAATTGCACTATTCATACAAGCTGGATGGGTATTTTACTCTATGAAAGCCCAATAGTCACAATTACAAACAATAGAATATACAATCACACTCGCATTGGAATAAAAATTTATAAATGCTGTGGAATGGGCATACTTCACTGGTTACACCTAGAACCCATTGCAGCCTATTCAGATGAGGGAGACATTAGAATAATAGGAAATCACATTGAAAACAATGGATACGGCATCCACATGGATTTCGAGGGAGGCCCGTATGGATACTTCAACCGTCACATAAGAATATCAGATAACATCATCTCACACAACCTCGTCGGTATATTTGTGAGCCGAACAGTTGGAGAGATAATACGGAATAACTTCATTGAAAATAAAAGGCAAATTGAAGGCGGCAAATATGAGCCACTTCCAGCACTCTCCATAGACTATCCAAAAGCCATTGGAAACTACTGGGATACATATACCGGACCCGGACCATACGAGGTACTGCCCAATTACTATGACTACTATCCATTGAAATCCCCTGTCAAAATCCCAATAATCACCGACTATGAAGGACCAATAGTAAAAATAGAGAACGCTAAAATCAAAATATTCAATGAAACACATGTAGTAATAAACTTCAACCTCCACGTCTCAGATGACCAAAGCTATCTAGGCGATACAGAATTTCGAACCCACTTTGGCTTCGTAAGCTTATTAAGCCCCAATATGAAAGAACGAGATTTCGGATGGATAGGCTTAACAGTAGGTGTCCCAGGTCCAGAAAAACTAGCAAAAACCCACAGCATATACGACTTTACATTTGTTCAAGGATGGACAGCTGAGATGAAACCAGTGCCATTACCAGAAGAATGGGTAGAAGATGCAATCCTATCAGCTTATGCAACAGACATTTGGGGCAATTGGAATAAAAACGACACTGTACCTCCATACATCAAAGTCGCATATATAAGCCCAGAAACAATAAGTCCAAGCAACCCAGTCACTCTCAACATACTTGTAATTGACTGGAATAAAATCTCAAAGGTTCGAGTAATCTATAAGATTAATGGCTCAGAATGGCGTAAAGCAGATATTAAATTCGATAAAACAACAAAACTCTATCGCGCCATTATACCACCACTTAGAGAGAAAGGCTTTGTAACATACAGAGTTTATGCAGAAGACATTTATGGAAATGGTGCCACCTATACAGGTAAATTCTACATCCAAGAAAGCTACACCATATCATTCTATGTAAAAGACACCCAAGGCAATATAGTCTCTGAAGCCACATTAGTCTTCAATGGAGTAGAGCATCATCATGGAGAGAAAATAGACGCCCAAGCAGGAACATATTCACTATCCATTGGAACAATACCGAGTGGATACAAGTTCAGTAACTGGAGTACATCAGGAGACATAAGCATAGAAAATCCAAGCACCAGTTCAACAACAGCCATAGTAAATGGTGATGGAAACATCACAATGATCCTGAACAGAATAGTCATAATATCAAATTTAACAGTGAAACCACAGAAAGTAAATCCCGGAGAAACAGTCACCATAACCATCGAAATCACCAACACCATTGAAGACAGCCTCACATACACCATAAAGCTACTAGTAAACGACTACACGGAGGCAACAAAAGAAATCAAACTATCACCACGCGAAACAAAAACTATTACCTTCACCATCACAAAAAATAAACCTGGAACCTATAGCATCGAAATCAATGGACTTAAAGGCAAGTTCACAGTAGAGGAGAAGATTACACCCCCTACAATTGAAACATTCCTACCATATATTATAGCAGCATCCATCATAGCCATAGCACTAATAGCCCTAAGATTCATAAAGAAAAAGTGAAAACTCACCCCTTACCCCCTATTTTCTTTTCCCAACCTATAACAAGCCCAATAAACAAACCTCTTCATCAATCAGAAAACTACATATCAAAAGATCCAAACTTTACAGTTAAAACTAACTCAATTTACTACTAATGATCCTAAATGTGATCTCAATACTATTTCACCACTCTTGTAAGACTACATGTACTAGTCTTGCTTTACTTGTGTTGTCTTGGAAGTATGCTGTGAACTTTATTCCAATTACTTTTACTATTGCTAGTCCTGTTTTGTATATTTTTAGGTCATTTATTGCTCCTACTTCTCCACCCTTCAAATTAATTGTTACTGTTGATGAAACGCCAACTGTTAAGTCTATTCTTATAGTTTTTATTGCTATATTTCCAGTATTCTTTATTGTTGCGAATATGTGTACGTACTTACCATCATAATAGGCATTCACATTATAAATTGTGAAATCCTTATTTGTCATGAATTTTTATGGCCAAGCCATACGTGTGTTGCATTACAATTAATTGCTATTACTGGACCATAATCAGTGCTATCAATAGTTTTAACTTTAAGCTTAGATTTAACAATATAGCCTTGATAATGAATTATTAATGCGTTGTTTTGAATTTCAATTATCGACATTTCCACATACACTATCTATTTCAAGTGCAATTTGCTTTGCAATTTGATTTATGTCTGGCTGATGATTCATTAAGTAGCTTGAAGCGACTAGCAATGTTGTTAATGCAATAATTAAGCATGAAACTTCTAAGCTCCTCATAAGAATAATGCATAAACAAATTTAATTTAAAAAGAGTGGAGGAATTTAAGGCCAAATCTTGCTACCTTTCCTAACAATGCATACTCTAGCTTTTTAGAGCCTCTAATGTCAATTTCAATGCAGCCTTTATCTGCTAATTCTTTTAATCGCATTCCTATTAAGGCTAGAATTCCCGGAGTTAATGGATAACTTAAGACTTTAAATGTAACATTATTAACCATTATATAGATTCTACAAGATT
This sequence comes from Candidatus Culexmicrobium cathedralense, assembly GCA_025061115.1. GTDB lineage: Archaea > Thermoproteota > Methanomethylicia > Culexarchaeales > Culexmicrobiaceae > Culexmicrobium > Culexmicrobium cathedralense. The sequence continues at coordinate 20,609 of JANZKC010000002.1, forward strand.
TATAATTGAGCAAGTAGCACTTAAGGATAAGTTCTCCATAATGTTCGTTTTCATTAACTTTTAAAGCTTCTGAAACTTTGTTTCTTGGCTCTTGTCTTTGTTTCGAAATCTATCTTTTAGGTTTTCTATGTGGTTGCAAGCGTTTTATTTGAGTTAGTTTAGACGCTTAACGGTTTGGCTTTGCAATCCTTATATAAGTATCGCATTTTCACATGGCGATCATCCTCAGTTGGTTGCTGATTGGGATTATTGAGGGAAAGGGCTGCAATCGCTTTATTGAGCTCTTTAGTGCAACGTCAATAGCCTTTTAAATTTCGCTTTAAGAACCTATATTTGATTGGAAATGATTCATCCATCGAAGGAGATAATTGGCACTAAAAGCAGCTTCTTGAAAGGCAGGAAAATCGTCTTATGTATATGTGGAAGCGTGGCTGCAATTAAGTCTCCTGAAATTGCAAGAGAGCTCATGCGCCATGGAGCAGAAGTATATCCCGTCATGAGCAAAGCTGCAACTGAAATCATCCACCCATACTTAATGGAGTGGGCTACAGGAAATCCAGTTGTGACCAAGCTTACGGGCAATGTAGAGCATGTAATGCTCTGCGGCAAAACTGAAACTAGAGCAGACTTAATTCTAATAGCGCCAGCAACCGCCAATACCATTAGCAAAATCGCATGTGGTATTGATGATACGCCAGTTACGACCTTCATTTCAACGGCATTGGGAACTGGAATTCCCATAATGATAGTACCTGCAATGCATGAAACCATGTACAATAATCCATTCGTAAGTGAAAACATTGAAAAACTCAAAAGGCTTGGAGTCATTTTCGTTGGCCCTAGAATAGAGGAGGGTAAAGCAAAAATTGCAACTGTCGATCAGGTAGTTAATGCAGTCATAAAATTCTTTACGCCAAAGCTCCTTCAGAACAAGCGAGTCTTAATAACCGCAGGACCAACAAGAGAATACTTGGATGACGTTAAATTCTTAACAACTCCAAGCTCTGGTAAGATGGGAATAGCTTTAGCTGAAGAATGCCTAGCTCATGGAGCTAAAGTTACACTTATCCTGGGCCCAGCCCAAGTACAAACTCCACTAGAAGCAAAGGTAATTAGAGTTACATCATGTAGCGAAATGAAAGATGCTGTAATAAGCGAACTAAAAAGGGATAATTACGACTACATCTTCCTGCCAGCGGCTCCGTTGGACTTTACATTCTCAAAGAAAATTGATGGCAAAATACCCAGCGAATTGAAAAATCTCACCGTGGAACTAATTTCAACCCCCAAAATTGCCGGCGAAGTCAGGAAGTATGCTCCAAAAAGCGTAATAGTTGGATTTAAAGCGGAGCATGGTGTTCCGGTTGAAGAAATGATTGAGAGAGCTTATCGAAGATTAATTGAGCATGAATTAGATTTAATAGTAGCAAACGATGTTTCTAGGAAAGACATTGGATTTGGTTCGGACTTCAATGAAGTTTACATCATTGACAAGAATAAAAAGGTCATTCACATCCCACGAATGAGCAAAAGAGAAGTTGCAAGGGAAATAATTAAAGTAGCGCTAAGATATGAAAACAAGACTTATCATAAACGACCATAATCGAAAATATAACAAACAAATCATGAAATTAAATCGTTAATTAACGAAGTAATTAGCAATAAATTTTATAAGGACATAAAACCGACTTCCCTCAGACTTAAAAACGAATTTTTGGAGGCGCAAAATTGATTTATGAAAAATTGTGGTCAGAGAAAACAAAGCACATGAAAGCTTCAGAGATAAGAGAGCTTCTACGCTGGGTTGTAAAGGGGGATGTCATAAGTTTTGGAGGGGGGATGCCGGACCCCAAGATGTTCCCCAAAGAAGATTTAGCTGAAATAGCGCAATACGTAATACGAGAGAAAAGCAATACAGCATTACAATATGGACCAACACAAGGAATTTCAGAATTAATAAATGAATTAATCAAATTTATGAATAAGGAAGGCCTAAAAATAGATGGTCCTGAAAGCATAATAATCACAACTGGTAGTCAGCAAGTACTAGACATTTTAGGAAGAATACTTGTAGATCCTGGAGACGTGGTTATAGTTGAGCTTCCAACGTATCTAGCAGCCATAAATGCTCTGAAAGTATATGAGCCAAAATTAGTTGGCATACCATTAGATGATGAAGGCATGAAAACCGACGTTTTAGAGGAAAAAGTTAAGGAGCTTAAAAAAGAAGGGAAAAGAATCAAATTCATATACACGATACCAACATGTCAAAACCCAACTGGACTTTCAATGAGTATGGATCGCAGAAAGCACCTCCTAGAAATAGCCTCAAAGTACGACTTATTAATAGTTGAGGACGATCCCTACAGCTACTTCCTATATGAGCCAGTGGAATTCAAGCACTTAAAGGCAATGGACACCGATGACAGAGTAGTGTACATGAGCACGTTTAGCAAAATACTATCTCCAGGACTAAGATTAGGGTGGATGGCCGGCAATCCGGAGTTCATAAGGAAAATTGCAATTGCCAAGCAGTCAATGGACCTATGCACCTCACCACTAACGCAATACATTGCCGCCGAAGCATTGAAGAGAGGAGTCATTGAAAAGCACATTCCCAAGATAAAAGAAGTGTATAGGAAAAAGAGAGATGCCATGCTGAACGCGCTGGAAAAGTACATGCCGAAAGGATCCAAATGGGTTAAGCCTGTTGGAGGCATGTTCATATTTGCATGGGCACCGAAGCCTATAAACACCAAGCAGATGCTCATAAAGTGCGTTAAAGAATATGGCGTGGCATACGTGCCAGGACAAGCATTCCACGTGGATGGCAGCGGCAAAAATTCAATGCGACTGAACTTCACCTACCCAACCATAGAACAAATAGAAGTAGGCATAAAGAGAATATCCAAAGCAATTTCAGAAGAAATGGAAAAATTTTAACTTAACGAAAATTAAAATCACCAACCATTTTTGACGCTAAATTTAAAATCAGCGGCGCGGTATTTAGTCAAGGGTGTAAACATGTCTTGGAGAAGGAGAAGAAGCTTTTTCGACGATTTTTTCAGAGAGTTCTTCGAAGAATTTGAAGAACTAGAAAGAGAGCTGCAGAGGATAGCTAGAAGATTTTCAAGACTCAGCCCAGAAGAGCTTTTTGAAAGGGCTGAGGTAAGAGGTCCATACGTATATGGATTCTCAATTACAATTGGGCCGGACGGCAAGCCAATAATTAGGGAGTTCGGCAACGTTCGAAGAATCGCTGGAAGGCCGAGTATTGGAGAGGAGAGAGAGCCATTAGTAGACGTGTTTGAAGATGAAAAGACTGTTACAGTTATAGCCGAGCTTCCTGGAGTAAATAAGGAGGATATCAAAGTTAAAGCCACCGACAACATCCTAGTCATAAGCGCACAGACGGGAGACAGAAAGTACTATAAAGAAATAGACTTGCCGGCGAAAGTTAAGCCTGAAACTGCTAGAGCCAACTACAAGAATGGAGTATTAGAAGTCAAACTAGAGAAAGTGAGCAAAGGAGAAGAGAAGGGCTTCGAAATTAAAATCGAGTAGTTAAATCTCCATAAAGCTCCGGTCTACGCTGATTTAAAAGTGGAAGAGCACTCCTAACCTTTTTTAGTCTTTCTAAACTTAAATCGGCGCATATCATAGTCTCCATCTCGCCGGCATCAGCCATTACAACTCCAAAGGGATCTATAATTGCACTTCTACCGCAAAATGTTGGAGGGGACTGATTAGCTAGAACAACGTAAAGCCCATTTTCAATAGCTCTAGCTTTAGCCATGGTGAGAAGATGCTCCTCCTTAAGAGTTCCCGAAAACCACGCTGCAGATACACAAAGCAAATTACAACCCTTCAAAGCAAGAACTCTAGCCGTTTCAGGAAATCTAACATCATAGCAAATTAGGAAGCCAATCTTAAAGTCGCCAATAGAAGCGGGATGCGAAATGCCATCTCCAGGCTTAATGAAATCGGACTCTCTAAACTTGAACGCATCAAACAAGTGCGTCTTGCGATATTTGGATAGAACTTCGCCACCACTTGAAATCAAAATTGAAGTATCATATATTCGACTTGGATCATCCACACACTTTTCGCACAAGTTCAATACAACATTTACATTGAACTTCTTTGCAGCCTCCGCAACTGAGCGCGTGAACTCCCCATCTAAATGTTCAGCCAGCCTAGTAAACTCACCTCTAGGTAGCGGGTAAAACATCGAATATTCAGGGAAAACTATTAAGTCCACCTTTGCTTTCGAAGCAAGCTTAATGGCATTAAGGATCTTCTTTAAATTTTCCTCCTTAATCCGCGAAGCACTAAACTGGAAAGCAGCTACCCTGAAATCGCCCATTTCACCCGAATACATATCATAAAATTAAGATGTAATTAATTATAACCATTTCCTCCACAATCTTATAGCCTCGTAAATCCATGAAATAAATGCGATCGCACACACCGATAATGAGAATATGTGAAATCCAGTTACCGGCTGAGATTTAAGAGCTGAGTATAATAAAAGCAGAAAAGTTGAAGCAAAGAAAATAGCGTAAAAGAAGTACCTTGGAAGCGTCAGCCTCCCAATTTTGATTAAGCCATAAAGTACATCAACTTTAACGAATCCTTGAATTTCATATAGCCCATTCCTATTTTTTCCGATCAAACCTGCCTCCTGAAGCTTGGAAAGGTGGTAATGAGCTAAACTTGGACTACTAAACTTCAACGCCCTCTGAATCTCCCTTACACCCACAGGCCTACCAACCTTAAGCATGTACCTGTACACTAGAAGCGTCTTACCCTTAAGCACATCTTCCATTACAATCGCCTAACATTAACCGTGAAGCTAAGTGCATTAAATAATTAGGTGCAGCTCATTTAAAGGTCTAACTAGACTTAAACCGCAAGGTTTTCACAGATTTCCTCCACACATAATTAAGGAGCTACAGTTGAGGTAATCCTAGTTAAATAAGCTCTGAACCGTTAACCCTATAACCACATAGTTCTGAATTACTGCTGAGAAGTATGAGGATCCTAATAATTCACGCAAAGAGCTTCTGGTGGAAAGTTCGTCAGCCAGCAAGAATTAGCTTAAGAGATGAAGTAACTGAGGAAAATGCGGAGTTTAAAATTGAAAATGCACTAATCGCATTTACAGCAGTCGAGAAGAGCGATGAACAGAATCTTGAAAAGTCATGTGAAAGAGCTGTTGAAGCCATCAAGGAAGTAGCTGGTAGAGTTAAAGTTAAGCAGATAATACTTTACCCGTACGCGCATCTCTCCACCAATTTGAGTAAGCCTAGCACTGCAATAAAAGCATTAAAAACAATTCATGAAAAATTGGTGAGACAAGGTTTCAGCGTTTATAGATCCCCATTCGGATATTATAAGGAATTCATACTTCACTGCAGCGGCCATCCACTAGCAGAATCCTTAAGAGTCGTTTAGGCAAGCATCACCAATGTTCTAGAAATATGAACGAGTATTAAACTGAAATGTACACCGCTAACAATAAGCGATAACTAATCAATTATTAATTGGGTTTAATAATGACTGAAAACGAAATAAAGCGAAAGATAATTGCGGAGGCTTTAATTGCAGTAATCCTATCAATTGCATTATTCGGTTTAAGCGAGTACACTGGAAATATACTTGAAAGGCGGTGGGTTGAAGAAAATATTTTTTCAACCAAAATATCACCAATAACGCGAACTAAAATTACATTTCAAGTAGAAGTTAAAACACTAGGTCAAGAGGAAGCCTGGAAGGTAAATGCTCCACAATACATTTTGCCCCTAAATGCAGATGAAATATCGAACTTGCATCAAGTAATAAGTGCCTTCAAGCTAAATGACAGTCAATTAAGGAAAATGCAAGAAAATGGATTCGTAGCAATTAAAGGCCATGAAATAGATAATTTCTTAGATGCATATCTTAATCTTCAATCCCTAGGCATTCCAATATTCATTACAGCAGATTCAATACTGCACGCCTATCACGTCATTTTCGAAGACACTTTAATTACACTGGAGAAGGAATTCTTCATCAACTGGCTTAAGCAACTAATCAAAACGCTAACGGAGAAGACATATGACATCTATACGTATTTACCTGAAGATTCCCCTAAACTAAAGAAGGCATCGGAAATAGCGCTGTGCTACTTCGCTGTAGCATCAAAACTCCTAGGAATAGAGTCAAAACTGCCAAATCAAATTGAAAAAATTGTGAATGCAGAATTAACCTTAATCGAAGAGCATAGTAAAACGGCTGAGAGCCCAATATTCAAATATGAGGAAGACTACACCCAGTACAAGCCGAGAGGACATTACACCAAAAATGAAGACTTCAAAAGATACTTTAAGGCCATGATGTGGCTTGGAAGAATGTTCTTCAAGGCAAAGTCGAAAGAGCATACCATAGCTGCAATCATAATCGTCAAAGCCCTCAACGAAGCCGAATTAAACTTGAATGGTGAAAGAGTTAAAGCTAAAGATGTTTGGGAGAAAATCTACTTAACTACGGCATTCTTCATAGGCTATTCGGATGACCTAACAATATATGATTATGAAAAGGCAATTAGCCAAGTTTATGGAGAAGAATTCAAGCTACAAGACTTGAAGGATGATGCAAAACTAGAGAAGCTACAATCAACACTCATAAAAATGAACAAAAGCAAAATCATATCCTTCCCAATATACCCCATAGAGAATGATGAAATTATAGGGTTAAGATTCATGGGGCAACGATTCATCCCAGACTCCTACATTTTCCAGCAATTAGTTTTCGATAAAGTGCCAGGAAGAATCATGCCCAAAGCATTAGATGTAGCTGCAGTATTAGGATCCAAAAGAGCTGAAGTGCACCTAACCATCGACGATAAAAAATACCCAAATTACAAGGTTCAACTTGAAAAATTAAAGTTGGAATTTAGCGAATTAACATTGGAAAATTGGACTCAAAATCTCTACTTTGGCTGGCTATATTCCGTCAAAGCCGCGATTCAAAACTTCACAGATCACCATCCAACGTTCATGCAAACCCAAGCATGGCTCGATGAAAAGCTAAATACGTTTCTAGGCTCCTGGGCTGAGCTTAGACACGACACGATATTATACGCCAAGCAATCATATACCCTTAAAACATCATCAACAGAGGCATTGAACATAGGTTATGTCGAACCAATACCAGAACTATACCAGCGATTAAGACTTTTATGTGATATAACATTAAATGGACTTCAAAAATTAAAACTACTCAAAGATGAATATAAGGAAAAGCTACTTGAATTCTCAAACATGCTAAAGCAATTAGAGCTAATCTCAATTAAAGAGCTATGTGGATATGAATTAACAAGCGAAGACTACCAGCTAATCATGAATATAGGATATAAACTTCAAACGATAATGGCTGGAATTAGAGGGAAAACATTAAAAACTACATTAATAGCCGACGTCCACACCGACACAAATACTATGAGAGTATTGGAAGTCGGATGCGGCTACGTGGACTACATAATAGTAGTGGTGAAAAAGCCAAGTGGAGAAATGTATGTAGCGGCTGGACCAATATTCACATACTACGAATTTACCCTGCCAATAAACCAAAGATTAACCGACGAAGAATGGATAAACATGCTCAGAGGAAGAGAAGCTCCGGGCAGGCCAGAATGGGTAAAAAGCTACTATAGCTAACCAATCTAGTTAAAACCTATTTTACATTCCAATCCAAACCAAACACCTTTTAAGTATAAGAACAAAAATATTGCAAGCATGAGTTTAACTAAATGCATATTTGATCTTCTAGTTCGAATTGTTAGGAAATACTCTTGGATTGGAGTATTTATATCAATGATAATGGAGAGTGCATGCCTACCAATTCCAAGCGAAATTGTGATGCCATTAACTGGATTTGCACTCTGCACAAACATAAACAGCATTATTATTGCCGCATTAATTGCTTCAATAGCGAATTTAATTGGCTCATGGATAGCGTACCTAGTTGGATATTGGGGTGGAAGAAAAATAATTCTAAAATATGGAAAGTATTTCTTAATAAGAAGAAAAGAGTATTTAAAAGCTGAAGAATTATTTGAAAGACATGGAGCTATAGTGATCCTTATTGGCAGAATGCTACCAGTCATAAGAACAATCATCTCCCTTCCAGCAGGGATATTCTCGATAAATCCAACAAAATTCACGACCTATACCCTTATAGGTTCAATTCCATGGAATCTGGCCCTAACATATTTAGGATACCTCCTGGGTGAAAATTGGCATTTAATTGCAGATTACGTAAGCTACTTAGACTACATTGTCATAATAGCATTAATAATCCTTATCATTTATATTTTAAAGAGAAATAAATAAAATCACTGCTAAATCAATCAACAGATAATAGTTCTAATTCAGAATAATATTCATTTTTTAATTATTATAATCTGAATAATTAAAAATTTTAAATCAATTTAATTATTTAATTAAAATTTGCTTAAAGAATCATGTTGTGGACGTGAGATAAAATGATTCATTAATTTATGGCTTTGATTAAAAATTGGAGGTAAAACTTCACTCCACCTTTTAATCAATTCAACCGCATATTTGAACTCATCTAATGCATTCTTTCTACACCAATATCAGAGTTAAAATGGACATCCCACCATGAGATTTTGCATTCAACGAAAAAGCGATTCAAAATGTTGTTGGCCTTTTCAACAATTTTTGAAAATCAATTGGAGGTATGCCGAATAATTCTCTAAATCTTGGAAAGTCAATTTTCACATCAAATTTCTTCGCTAATCTATGAGGGAACCGTAATCCTAGTAACTGTAAATTAATGACCACAGCATCCAACTCCAGTAACTTAAACTTTTTACTAAATATATTATTAACATTACGCTAAATAATATAATTTAATTAAGTAGTAATGCGATCCAAGTTGCCATTATTAAAATGCCAATAATATCGCTCAGCCTTTCGTGATTGCTTTCACTAGCAAATGGATGGCTTTGATAAAAGCATTCATCCACCCACAATATAAGTGCAGCCACATAAAACGTTGAGCTTGAGGCCCAGTCAAATCGCGATAATAATGTCGACAATATTGTTGAGACCATCGACCAATGATAGTGCTCAAAAACTCCAGATTTCTATCATATTTTGAGCCTACATAGCCTCCATGCCACCAAATCCAGTTGACCAACCCCATAGCAACAAACCTAAAGATGAAATAATTATTCCAGACAACGAATTGCGATGATAATACTATGGGTAAGGAGAATAATATGGCCCTTAAGGATTTGAGCAATCTTTTAAGCATTGACACTTCATCTTCATGTTATATTCTCATTGTATAAGCTTTAAGATTAAAGGAAAACTCGACTCAATTTCACGTTACTGCGGTAGCTTGCATTCCTAACTGAGAAGTGTAGAGCTTGTAGTAAAGACCTTTCCTCTCCATGAGTTCATTATGAGAACCCTCCTCAATGATTTCTCCATTATGTATAACTATAATTCTATCACAATCCCTAGCTAAAGTTAGTCGATGTGCAATTATAATTCCTGTTTTTCCTTGGAATAGTTTTTTAATGGCATTTTTAATCATTTCTTCAGTTTGAGGATCTACACTTGACATTGCCTCATCGAGAATTAATATTGATGGATTACGCAGCATAGCTCTGGCGAATGCTATTAATTGCTTTTCTCCAGTTGATAATTTTCTGCCTGCTTCTCCTGCATCTGTTTCATATCCATGAGGAAGCCTCATTATGAAGTTGTGGATTCCAAGTTTTTTGCATACGTTAATTACATCTCGCTCGGTTGCTCCGGGCTTTCCTATCTTAATATTCTCCATTATTGTTCCTGGAAATAGGTATGTTTCCTGTGGAACGAAACCTATAAGCATGCGAAGTGATTTTTGCTTGATTTTTCTTATATCATGTCCATCAATCAATATGGATCCTCTCTTAACATCATAAAATCTGCATAATAAGCTAACTAAAGTTGTTTTACCTGCTCCTGTTGGCCCAACTAGGGCAACTATTTCTCCAGGATTTATCGTTAAATTAATGTTTTTGAGGACAGGCATGCCTGGATTATACTCAAAGTAGACATTTCTGAACTCTATTTTACCCTTTATTTGAGTTAGCTCAATTGCATCTGGAGCATCTTTAACATCCAATTCTACATCTAATATGTTGAATATTCTTTCAGCAGCTGCAAAGGCAGCTTGAATTGCGTCATACATGTTTACAAGCGTCATTATTGGCATCGTAAATCGAGTAACATAGGATAGAAATGCTACAAGAGTCCCTATGCTCACTGCTTGAATTGAAGTCAAGTAACCACCATACCATAATACGAGGACGGTGGCTACAGTTGAAAGCATTCGTATTATTGGCCAGAAAAGAGCCATCAATCTTCCTGCAGCCACGTTTGCCTCCAGGGTCTCCCTTGAAGCAGCTCTAAAGGATTTAGCTACAGCATCTTCCCTTCCAAATGCTTGAATCACCTTAATTCCAGATATGCTTTCTTGAACTTTAGCTGTAACTTTAGCTATTTTCTCCCTAGTCATCCTGTATGCTTTCCTCATTTTAGAGCTAAAAACATAGGCAACCGCAATCATTACTGGAATTATTGTAAGAGACACCAATGTGAGAGGTATACTTAACATAAACATGGCTGCCAAAATGCCTACCAATGTTATTAGATCTCCAATCACGCTGAAAACTCCAGTTACCAAGACTTCTTGCAGCGTTGAAGTGTCATTCACGACTATGGATATTAGCTCACCCACTCTTCGCTTATTATAGAAGCTAAAGGACAACTTCTGAAGCTTTTCAAAAATTTGCCTCCTAATGCTATTAAGGAATTTTTGTCCAACCCACTCGAGAGCATATCCTCTTAAACTTTGGGAGGCCCATTGACCAACAGCGCAAACCACATATAGACCCGCCATAATTAAAAGACCAGCTAAATCCCCCCTCAAAATGTAATTGTCAATTGCCAATCCAAGTATATAGGGTGCAGCTAAGCTTGCAAACGAGTTGACTATAGTTAAAATAGCAACCGCCACGAAAGCCAATTTATAAGGCGCTAAGTTTCTAATTAACCTCCTCAGAAGAACTGTGGATGGCGTGGTCACCTTAACCTTTTCTTGCTTCCACATTCTCCTAAAATGAAAGCCCGTCAATCACTATCACCTCTGATGGGCATTTCGACTGGACTAACCTTTTTCTGATCCTCCAACATGATTGAATACATTTTGGCGTATAATCCCCTCCTAGCCATAAGCTCCTCATGGGTGCCCATTTCAACTATTTGACCATCATCGAGAACAATTATCTTGTCAGCCAATTTAACCAATGACAAGCGCTGAGTAACTATGAAGGTTGTTCTCCCTTTCATTACTTCCTTCAAGTCTTCAACTAAAGCTTTCTCCGTTTCAGCATCCAAATTTGAGGTCGGATCATCCAAAATTAATATTCTCGGATTGGTTAGTAATGCCCTTGCTATGGCCAGCCTTTGCCTTTGACCTCCTGAAAGCGTAACCCCCCTCTCACCTATAACGGTATCATACTTCCTAGGCAAGGTCATTATAAAATCATGAATTTTTGCAGCTTTAGCTGCAGCAATTATGTCCTCCATCGAAGCATCAGGCTGCCCAAAAGCAATATTTTCTTTAATTGTTCCGCTGAAAAGAAATGGTTCCTGAGAAACGAAGGCAACTTGCCTTCTTAATGACTTAAGCTTAACATCCCTAATATCGACATTATCAATTAATATCCTACCTCTATCCGGGTCGTAAAATCTCGGAATAAGCCTTATCAACGTGCTTTTCCCTGAGCCAGGTGGACCCAATAAAACTACCTTCTCGCCCGGATTAACTTTAAATGAAATATTTTTGAGGACAGGTTTACCTTTAATATAGCTGAAAGTTACATCTTCAAATTTAACTTCACCTTTCACAGGCGGAAGCTCTATTGCATTTGGCTTTTCTTTAACTTCAGGAAGCCTCTCCATTATTTCAAATAATCTTTGAGCTGCAGTCATTGATCTTTGAAAACCGCTAATAAAGAATCCCAAGGCCCTCATCGGCCACATTAACATAAGCAAGTATGAATTAAATGCAGTTAACTCGCCAATCGTAAATTCTCCTCCAATTATCGCATAACCACCATACAGAAGAATGAAAGCCATTCCCAACCCCAATATCAAGCGACCGCAATAACCATAAATCGACCTAATCTTAGCTGCCTTAACATTTAATTCAAAAAGCCTGTCATTCTCCCTCGAAAACCTCTCCAATTCAAAATCCTCAATTGCCAATGCCTTAACTGTCTTTATTCCACTTAAATTGCTGTTAACTATTGACGTTAAAACGCCAATTTGATACCTTATGGTTGAGTAAAGTGGTCTAATCATGGAGCTATACTTCAAATTCACGATAATCATCACAGGCAGTATGAGCATGGTCAACAGGGAAAGCTTAAAGTTCATCTGAAACATGTAGACATAAGCCAAAATAGTAAGAGTTATCGCATTTATAAAGCTCCTTAATTGAAAAGATAAGAACCTTGACATAGCATCTGTATCATTAGTTACTCTAGCAATTAGTTGACCGGTCGGAACTTCATCAAAGAAAGCGTAGGACTGCCTTTGAATTGCCTTAAAAACATCATTACGTAAATCGAAAACAACATTTTGAGAAAAAAGAATGCTGGCATACCTTTCAAAGTAGCCTAGAAGGCTCATTAATGCCGTAACTATAATTATCAAAGCGGAATAATATGGGATAACTTGGAAATTACCTGCACTTATCCCTTCATCAATTATGACTCTAGTAAACGAAGGTATTAAAACGCTTAGTAAAGATGATAAAAACATGCTTGCAACTGCAATTGCAAAATACTTTCGTTTCCTCAAAATATATGGTATCAACTTCAAAAACGTCTTAAAACTAGAACTTCTAGACTTTATCGTAACTGCGTCCACTGAAGTTTTAATCCCAACACCTCCCTGTAGCTACATACTCGTATGGAGCTTGATTATATAGAATATAATCATCCTAGATAAAAATGTTACGTAGATAACTCACAAACTATTACCTTTACCTCCATGCTTATATGCTATGGCGCAGGCACCTTCGCTAGAAACCATGCATGGCCCAACTGGATTTAGCGGATTACACGTCCTAGCAAAGAGCGGGCATTCCCATGGCATTATTAGACCTCTTAAAACATCGCCACACCTGCATCCCGGAGGCATTTCATAGCTCTCTTCAACCTCAAGGTCAAATTTCAACTCTGCATCATACTTCTCAAACTCACTTTTAAGCTTCAATCCCGAATTCGGAACCCTACCAATTCCCCTCCAGTCGGCATCGTAAATGTCAAATACTTCCTTCATCATTCTCTGCGCCTTCACATTGCCCTCCTCCTTAACAACCCTCGCATATTCATTGAAAACATCATAGTGACCCTCCCTAATCATTTGAATGAGCATCGCAGTTCCTATCAAAACATCAATCGGCTCAAATCCAGCTATGACCATTGGAGCCCTAAACCTCTTCGCAATCGGTCTATAAGGTTTAACTCCAATTATAGTTGAAACGTGACCTGGACAAATGAAGCCATCTATTTTAAGTTCACCGAGCCTAAGCAGGAACTCCATGACCGGCGGAATAAGCAGGTGAGTGCATATTATCGAGAAATTGCTGGGAGGCTTTTCAAGCAGAACTGCAGCTGTGGATGGAGCAGTAGTTTCGAATCCAATTGCAAAGTGAACCACCTCCTTATCCGGATTATTAAGAGCTAACTTAACCGAATCCCAAATACTATACACCACAACAACATTTCCACCCATGGACTTAGCTTCCATAAGCGATTGCCTCGTCCCCTTAACCCTAAACATGTCTCCAAAAGTAGTTACTATCACGTCATTCCTCATTGAAAGCTCAACCGCCTCCTGAACTTTAACTGGAGAAGCCACGCATACTGGGCATCCTGGACCTGCTCTCAAATCTACTTTAGAAATTAAACTTCTAATTCCAAAGTGGGTTATCGTATATTCGTGAGTCGGCCAGCCGCTTAATGCGGCTGTGTGCCGCACACATGCATAACTAGGAACCTATCCTCACCGCACAACCTATTTATATATGCAACCAACTTCTCAGCCAATTTCCTATCCCTATACTTTGAAATCAAATCGAGAAGTTCCATCACATTCACCCCCATCAGCTTGCCAATGCATAATATAGAAGTGAAAATGCAAATGCGCAAACCGCAAAGTTAGCTAAATGATTATCATACCTTACATTTGCAATTTTAAAGTCCATTCCATGCTTAATAAAGAAATCCAATGTGAAACCAATAGTTCTAACTCCAGAAGGATTTAGCGCATCCAAAAGCCAGTGAAGAAAGACAGCTAAAGCAGCAACTACGGGATTAAAGCGAATCAAATACGCAACTATTGGAGCCAATGCAGTAAACGTATAAACGCTATGCGTTAACCCGCACCTATGCTGAATTAACCCCTTAAACAAGTGGTCAAAATCAGGAGCTATACCAAATATTGCACCCTGAACTCCAAGAGAAATAAACGAAAGATCAACAAATGAAGCTAAATCGGATTGAATATCAACTTCAAACCCATATAGAAGCTTAGCTAGAATTACAGAAAAAGTCCAGCCCACAACTAAATGCGTGTACTTCTGCATTACAATCTCCACAAATGAGAAGCAGGTAAGCACTTATTAAATTTTGGAAGTTAATGGTGCAACCTTAATTTGAAACTTTTAAAAAGGCTTGATTTGAAGGTGCCCTAGAACCTACCTCCTAAAAAGACTTAGAAGCAGCTGAGCAGTATAGGGAAGAGATCGAGAGCCTGTCTTGCAACGTTAAATAAATTAGTTAACTAAGGAATTCATAGGTAATGAAATTTACAAGCAGTTTTTAGCTTAGGTAGCTAGAGAGCTCCTTTAAGTTAGTGGTTTTCCATTCCGTTAGTTTAGTTACTCTAGATGTTTAAAATAACTATGGACGCTGAGTTAGGAGAACGTTATCTCGTTCATATTGCAGTCTGATATCTGCTATAATTGGCCGTTGAGTTGGCTTAGAAAATTACTTAAAATATGTTATTGTTTTTGGGTTTTATTTTGAATTGGCAGTATGGATCTCCTCTTGCTATGCATTTGGTTTCGATGGCGATTACTTCCTTATTAAAGAAGCTGCCAAACCATCCTGCCATCATTCCTCTAACGAGGTGTGATTCTGGCTTGTTAGATCCTTTGAAGAGTTCACATTCGAAGCCGTCATATATTTTCACCGTTGCTTCGCATTTATCTAAATCATAGTATTCAACTTTCATAATTCCGCTTCCTGCATGTTGGAATAAGGTCTGTGCAGTCTTAATCAGCTTCTCCGGATTCCTCCCCGCAATCTTTTTATGCGATTCATACGCTAATCGTCCAATCTCATATCCCGCGAGGTAAAGGATCATATCATATCCGGTGCCTATCTTCTCCCTCAGCACTTTACTTAATGCTAAGTAGTTTCTCTTGTAAAATATAATTGCCCTTTCACCGCCAACCATAAATGGGAAGAAGTAGGAATCAATTGTGAAGCCATCGAACAATGGAGTAATAATCCTAACATCCTTAACGTATGACAGCCTCCTCAAAATTGTGAGAAGATTAAAAGCGACGTTCACGTCTCGCCCACTTAAATCAATAAAGACAACCGCATGAGACTTCCCTTTAGGATTAAAAGAGACAGCAAGATGAATGATCGGAATACCTCTTGAAGAAAAGGCCTTAGTAATTTGCCCCAAAATACCAGCATGATAAATCGCCCTCTCATCCAATACAAAATGAAAACCATAAACAGTCCTATTGGGAAAATGAACAAACAACTGAAAATTAAAGGGAACCTCCCCTTCAACCAAACCTATCATATCCAATTTTAAACCTCCACGAAATAATGTATAAGATATATTTTTAACAATTTATCTTACAAAATCATTTAGCCTAGGATACAATTAAATAGTTGTCCATTATGCTTAATATTTCACATAAGACATACTTTTGCACTTGTTACCTTCACTTTCTTTTCCTTTCAGGATGCCTGTCTTATAGGAGTGTGACTGCATTACATAACGCATGAATCTTCGGATGGGACTTACAGCTACAATGCTTTGAGTGATCATCATGTTCCATTTAGGTTGAATTGCACGGCTGTGATTTTCTACAATTACTTAACTACCGCTCCCTATCAACACCATCCAATGTCTGAGAGAATCCTAAGGAGAATTCATTCGAGAAAATTGAGATTAGAAATGGCGGGAGTTAAATTAAATGTCTAAGTAATAAGGATCTCAATAGGCTACTTAAAACGGCTAGAGAAACATATGCATTTAAAGAACAACTAAATAATTTATCAAAGTAAATTATAGCATAAAGCAAAATCCAATAAACTCTTTATTGCATAAAATTATTATTTCTTAGTGTTTCACTTACTTTCTGCTTAGCAGTCGTTTTACTTTGAATTCTCTAAATACATTCTATGTTTACAGCATCCCTCGATCGTAGAACGTATTTAAATCACCACCGAAATACCATTAAGTACTTAAAATTCCCTTCAAAATCCATTCTAGTGGAGAGTATGCCAGCTAGAATCTCGCCAACATTATGCGCGCAGTGTAAGGGAAGTCGAAGGCTTTGTGGGAGAATTAAGTGTCCAATATTAGTTAGACTTGAAGCTCAATTGGATCTCGAGGAAAAGCTAAGGCGAAATGTAGTTTTTGGAGCAACGCCGCCGGAGATTCTTGTTGGAGAATTTGGGTACCCTGAAGTTAGAGTCGGTCCTTTAATACCTCCAATTCTTGATGATGAAGTCGCAGCAGAATACGGAAATCCTTCGAAATGGTATGGCAAAAAGCTTGAGGATATCATTAAGATTAGATCTAAAATTGTAAGAGCAAGTTTTAAAGTTAAGGTTAGAGAAGCCTCAACGCTAAGTAGTAGGCTTTTAAATTTAACTCAAGAGTTAGCAATGTCCATTAAGCCAGTCGATACTGAAGCGCACTTCCGTAAGCCTCCAACGCCGAGAATAGCTTTTGACGGAGTATTATCTCCAATTGGCCCATCAGCTAACATTAGGAAGTTAATTATCGCAGAAAATCCATCAGTTCCAAAGCGAGTCGAACAGGCAATATATGATTATGATGCTAGAGCCAGCATAATTGTTGGAGAGCTCTACGACAGAGGATACTCAAACTATTATTTAACACAACTATTAACAGCAGGGCTTCTCGGCCAAAGACGCGAAAGACGCATAGTACCAACTCGATGGGGAATAACAGCCGTAGACTCCATAATTGGAGATCACATCCTAGAGAAAATTAGGGATTATCAAGAGCTCAACCAAATACTACTATACTCAAACAGCTACCTCGACAATCACTACTACATTCTACTAATGCCAGGAGCGTATGCATTTGAAATGATCGAAATCTGGCTTCCACAGACAGTTTGGGTAAAAGAGGTCAAACCCTACATAGTAGAAAACTTCGAACTATACGATGGTAAGTGGAGGAGGAGCGACATAGACGGAGGATACAAGGCAATGCGACTGGCTGTACTAGAACATTTAAACAAGATTAAAAGGCAAGCAATGACCCTAGCAGTAAGGGAAATAGGTCCAGGATATTACTGCCCAGTTGGCGTTTGGCAAGTTAGAGAGGGGATGAGAAAAGCATTTCTGAAAAAGCCACAGAGATTCTCCAGCATAGATGAAGCACTAAAAATTATTCAAACAAAAATTAGAGTAAAGCCTCAATACTGGATTAATGAAGCGCGAATTGTGAAGTTATTCAAGTTTCAAAGAAAAATAACATCATATTTTAAGCAATAAGCAAAATTGTTCTAGAAAAATTGTTGCATATATTAATAATCTTAAAGTTGATGCGAAAGAATCCATATTATGAGATGATGAATGGACGCTTAATTTTCTTCCTAACTTCATTTAGTTCAGCATTAATTCTATTTAGGAAGTCATCCGGGAGCTTCTTGAAAAGCAGTTTTGGTTTGGCAATCTCATGGCCAGGTTTTAAAGTTAGCTTTGCCGCGTAATCCCACCTGGAATCATGAACCGAGCCTTCCAACTTAAGAAGAGACCACAATTTTTCAGCTGTAAAAGGCATGAAGGGCTCCATTAAGATTGCTAAGGACTTCACTGCGTTGGCGGCAAGCCAAAGCGTAGTGGATGCATCTTTCAAATTCACCTTGATTTTGCGCCACGGCTCTTTTACATTTATATACTGATTGCCTTGCCTTGAAAACTCCAGAAGAGCTTCAGCCGCTAGCTTTAACCTCATATTCATAATGAGCCCACCAATTTTTGATGGCGCTCTCTCAATTTTCTTGACGAAATCCTCATCTTCAACATCGAATTCAGCTGGCTCCGGAACTTTTGCTTTGAAGTACCTATAAATGAAAGTGAGCGTCCTATGCACAAAATTTCCAAGGTTATCGTTTAGCTCAGCATTGACTATCCTATAGAAGTCCTTCCAAGTGAAGTTTAGATCCCTAACTTCAGGCCTCATCATTATGAGAGCGAATCGCCAATAGTCAGCCTCAAAAAGCTCCAGCGCTTCATCTAACCATACACCTATGCCTCTACTTTTGCTAAACGCTTGACCTTCAAACATCAAGTACTCTATGGCAGATATTTGCCAGGGAAGCACGTAGTTTTCACCCGAAGCGATAAGCATGGCTGGAAGGATGATTGCATGAAAGGGAATGTTATCTTTACCAATAAAGTACACTGTTCTAGCATCACTATTTAGCCAAAACTCCTTCCACCTATCTGGCTCACCTTGATTTATGAAGTATTGTAAAGTAGCTGAAAGATAGCCTAGCAGCGCTTCAAACCACACATAAATTGTTTTACCTTCAGCACCTGGGAAGGGAGCTGGAATTCCCCACTCATTATCCCTAGTTACCGATCTGGCCTTCAAACCCTCCTTTAGCCATGACTTACAGTAATTTTTAACGTTATCCGGAAAACGCGGGTGATTCTCTACAAATTCAGCTAGCCTACTGGTGAGCTTAGGCAAGTCAAAAAACCAGTGCTTAGTCGACTTAATGATTGGAGGCGACTTGCAGAAAACGCAGTAAGGATCAATAAGGTCAAGTGGGTCTAGAAGCCTTCCACAATTATCGCATTGATCTCCCCTAGCTGACGGATAACCACAATATGGGCATTTCCCTTCCACAAACCTATCTGGAAGAAAAGTCTTACAGTTTTCGCAGTAAGGCAGGCTCACATTTTTCTCATAAACATAGCCATTTTCATAGAGTTTCATGAAGAACTTTCTAACAAAGTCTATGTGAACTGGGTTTTCAGTTCTTGTGTAATTGTCGTAGCTTATTCCAAACTTCTTAAAAAGCTCTACAACATAGTTATGCAACTCATCCGTTAAGACTTTAGGCGAAATGTTCCTCCTTCTAGCTTCAACCTCGATTGGAGTACCATGCTCATCAGAGCCACTTACAAAAACAACTTCCTCTCCTTTAAGCCGAAGATATCTGGCTAATACATCCGGTGAAACTACGCATGCAATTAAAGTACCTAAGTGTGGAATAGCATTAACGTATGGCCATGCTCCGCATATCACCCATTTTCCCATCACTTATCTCCTCGCGGCTCGCATAATTTAAGTGCGTTAGAAAAAATTAAGTATTACTGGGCTCCTGAGAAGCGGCAGGCTCCATGAGCTTTCTCTTAAACCTAACTGCGCCAGATTTTACGTGAGGAGTGCGAATCACCGAGTCAATTGACTTTTCAATTTCCCTAGCTTCATCAGCGAGCTTCGCTGCAAATCTCATTAGCTCATGTGCAGCAGCAACAATTGGAATATACTGCTCCCTACGCTTAAGTACGTAGCATCCCCTCGTCGATAGGCGAGCAACTCTTCTAGCAGCTTCATAGCACGCAATGGCCTTGGCTCTCGCGTATGGGTTTGTGAAGCCCCCATAATTGTTCACTACGAATTCCGCTGAACCAATTATTTTTGGAAGATCAACTTTACCTCCAGACTTAATTTGACTTATAATGCGGTCAATTTCACTGACAATCATCCTAAACACGCCAGCTACTGCAAGAACCCTTAAGACATCGCTGTTGAATAGCACCATTTCAGTCGCATCCAAGAAATCCCTTCTAGCACCAATCATGGAGTCAGCTTCAACAATTATGTACCCAAATCCCTCAGACTCAAGCTCATCGGCAACTTTCTTGGCAGGCTCATCAGATATTATAATGATTGAAGCGTTAGGCAACCTTTTCCTCAATTCCCTTCTACCAGCAGTCGGCCCTTCGAGAGCAGCATTTGGAGTAACAACTACTACTAGTTGAGGCTCAAACCTTGCAGCTTCAACTGAAACTTCAATACAGTCCTCTGGACTCATTTTACCGCCAGTGGAGTACACTCTAACTTTAATGTCCTCCCTATTAGAACGCTCGTCCAAAGCTATCTCTAGTAGGGGAGAGCAACCTATGCAGCCAAACTTGACAACCGCAATTCTAACTGGCTCCAAATCATTCACCCCCCTAAATTAGCTTTCTAAAAATATAAGTATATGAGTGTAAGATTTGGTGAAAGTGACTGAATTTACGGAGGTTTGCGGATGTCCTCATGCGAAATGAAACCAATTATTGAAATAGCTAAAATGCTTGGATTAAGCGAAGACGACATAGAGCTCTACGGCAAGTATAAAGCCAAGATCAAACTTGAGGTTTATGAGCGATTAAAGAACAAGCCAGACGGGAAACTCATAGTAGTAACAGCAATAACGCCAACCAAAGCAGGCGAAGGAAAAACAACTGTAGCAATAGGACTTGGAGAAGCGCTTGGAAAGCTAGGTAAAAAGAATATAGTAGTACTGAGGCAGCCATCACTTGGACCAATTTTTGGAATAAAGGGAAGCGCATGTGGAGGTGGACGCGCCCAAGTAGTTCCAATGGAAGACATCAGCCTACACTTCACAGGAGACTTGCATGCAATCACAGTTGCGCACGACCTATTAGCTGCAATGCTAGATAACCACATTTACAGAGGCAATGAACTAAACATCGACATACACAACATCCTACTAAAGAGAGTACTAGATGTCGAAGATAGGCCGCTTAGACATATAGTTATAGGACTTGGAGGAAAGTTGGGCGGAATACCCAGAGAAAGCGGCTTCGAAATAACCGCAGCATCAGAGGTAGCTGCAATACACGCACTTGCAGTCAATTTGAAAGACCTAAAAGAAAGGCTGGCCAGAATGACGATAGCATATACAAAAGATGGAAAGCCAATAACCCCAGCAGACATTAAAGCCCACGGAGCAATGACTGCACTCTTAAAAGACACACTAAAGCCAAATCTAGTTCAAACCTTGGAGAATACGCCTGCAATAGTTCACGGAGCACCATTCGCGAACATAGCTCACGGCTGCCCCAGCTTAATCGGAATAAAGATGGCGTTAAAGCTCGCAGACTACGTGATTGTAGAGCCAGGATTCGGAGCAGACTTAGGCTTAGAAAAGTTCTGCGATATAGCTTGCAGAATCGGCAATTTGAAGCCAGATGTAGCAGTCATAGTTACATCAATACGAGCTCTCAAAGTTCATGGAGGAGTTAAATTTAAAGAAGTAGACAAGCCTAATGTTGAAGCAGTCCGAAAAGGACTTGAAAACCTCGAGAAGCAAGTTGAAAATGCAAGGAAATTCGGACTGCCAGCAGTAGTTGCGATTAATAGATTCCCAAGCGACACGGATGAAGAGGTAGATTGCGTCAAAAAGTGGTGTGAAGAAAAGAAAATACCAGTAGCAGTAGTTGAAGTATTCCAGAAAGGCGGGGAAGGAGGAATAAAATTAGCTGAAAAAGTACTCGAATTACTTGAAAAAGAAAAGGCAAACTTCAAATTCCTCTACGACCTAGACATGCCGATTGAAGAAAAAATCAAGACAATTGCAAGAGAAATGTATGGAGCTGACGATGTCGAATTCACACCCGAAGCCAAGAAGGCAATAAGAAAGATAAAGAAACTTGGATTCGACAAACTACCAATAAACATGGCCAAAACACCGCTCTCATTAACCGATAACCCAAAGAAGGTTGGAAGGCCAAAAGGATTCAAAATTAAAATTACGGATATAAGGCCATTCACTGGCGCAGGATTCCTCGTAGCATACTGCGGAGAGATTAACACGCTGCCAGCACTGCCGTCAAAGCCAGCAGCAGAGGAAATCGACGTTGATGTTGAAACCGGAAGGATAATTGGACTTAGATAGGTGCAAGGATATGGCAAGAATACTCGACGGAAAAGCTCTTTCCAATAAAATACTAAATAACTTGGCCGTTGAAGTTGAAAGGTTGAAGAGGGAAGGAGTAATTCCGAAAATTGCACTCGTACTAGTAGGCGAAGACCCATCATCAAAAACCTATGTGAAGTTGAAGGCTAGGAGAGCCAAAAAAATTGGAGCTCAATCCGAGGTCCACAATTTACCTGAAAGCATCGGTGAAGAGCAGCTCATAAAACTCATTGATAAACTAAGTAGAGATGAAAGCATCCATGGAATAGTCATTCAAATGCCACTTCCAAGCCACATCAACGAAAGGAACGTCATAAATGCACTAGACCCTAAAAAGGATGTAGATGGCTTACACCCATTAAACCTCGGAAAACTATTGCTGGGGGAAGAATGCCTAGCCTCACCAGCAGCAGAAGGAATAATTGCACTACTAGAAGAATACGATGTCCCGATTAAAGATCAAGAGGCAGTAATATTGGGTGCCACCGAGCTAACGGGCAAGCCGCTAGCAGCAATGCTAATAAATAAAGGAGCAGATGTGACAATCTGCCATTCAACATCAACTAGAATTGAAGATTACACCAAAAGGGCAGATATAATAGTTGCTGACATCGCTAAGCCTAAAGCAATCCACGGCTCAATGATTAAAAGAGGAGCAGCAGTCATAGATTGCGGATTCAACTACATTGAAAATAAGCTGGTAGGCGATGTGGACTTCGAATCAGCCGTGCAAGTTGCTTCAGCAATCACTCCAGTTCCCGGCGGCGTCGGCCCAATGATCATAGCAATGCTGCTATCTAACCTAATTAAAGCAGTAAAAGCATATTTTCTTACGTAAATAACAATCAGCCAAGAAAACATGAAGTACGTGAGACTGAGAGATGCAATTAAGGACTTCCTGAAAGATAATCAAATTGAAATTCAAGACATCCTGGACGCAATGGACGAAAGCAAAGAAAACGCTGAAAAAGCATTGCTACGCAGAACAAACTTAAGTAAAAAAGAGGTAAGAGCTCTCGTAAATTCAATATCAAGTAAAAAAATAAACCTCCTTCTTTTTGCACTACAAACATTTTACATTTCAAATCCAAGCGGAATGTATAAAGGTCGAATATTAATCCCCTTAAGAAATGAAGTTATTATCCACGGAAAAGCTTCCAAACGAGGATTAAGACTACTAATGCATGAATTGCGAATTACAGCCGATTGGGCTAAAACAATTTAATGAAAAATTTTCATAAAAGCTCAGCATACAGATGGAAGCCCCATCACAGTTGCTGAAAAAATTGACCAGCTAATCAAAAAATTATGAAAAAATTTTATAGAAAAATATAAATTTATAAAAAATATTCAATAATAAACATGATTGCAAGTAAAACTTACGACGTAGAAAGCGCAATTAAGAAGCTTGAGCAGGAAGACGTGAAGTACCTCAGACTCATAATAGTTGATATACACGGAGTGCCAAAAAGCTTAATCATCAAAAAGGACGATTTCGAAGATGCATTAACCTATGGAGTTGGCTTTGACGGATCATCGATTCAAGGGTATGCCCAAATTGAAAACAGCGATTTAATTGCAATTCCTGATCCATCGACTTTAACATTAGCGTATTGGGAAGAAGGGAAAACAGCCGCAGCCATATGCGACGTATATACTCCGGAATACAAGCAATTCCAAGGAGACCCTAGATTTATATTGAAGAGAATTGTTGAGCAAACTTCATCAAGAAACTTGAAAGTTAAAGTTGGAATCGAACTTGAATACTTCATTGTAAATAAAAGCGTTGAAAGCGAAATTAAGCCTCAAGACTCTGGACAGTGCTTCGACACTGTGCCAATGGACTATGGAGATGATCTAAAGAAGAGGTTGGGAGAAATCATATGCAGAGTAGGATCTTCATTTGAGAAAATGCATCACGAAGTAGCCCCAGGACAACATGAACTGTCCATTTCAGCTACAGATCCAGTTAGGCTAGCAGACATAATGATAATATCAAAGCTAGCTGTAAAATCGATAGCTAGGAAAGTAGGATTCACGGCTACATTCATGCCTAAGCCATTCTTCGGAGTAAATGGCAGCGGCGCCCATGTCCACGTAAGCTTGCAAAGCAAAGAAGGGAAAAACCTATTCTATGATAAAGCGAGTAATGGGCTTTCGCAATTAGCCATCCAATTCACTGGAGGAATCCTATCTCACGCAAAAGGCTTATCATTATTAGTTGCGCCTCTAGTAAATTCATATAAGCGCCTAGCTCCAGGATATGAGGCCCCAGTATACATATGCTGGGGATATAGCAATCGCTCCACGCTCATCAGGATACCTAGACCAATAAGGGAAAAAACTTGTAGAATCGAGTATAGACATCCAGACCCATCATTCAACCCATACTTGGGGTTGGCAGCCATAATAGCTTCAGGATTAGATGGTATAGACAGAAAGTTAAATCCTGGAGAGCCATGCCAATTAAACGTCTATCACGCCGAAAACAACTTTGAAAGACTACCTGAAAACCTCCATGAAGCAATCATAGCATTTGAAAACGACAAAACAGTTAAAAGAGCAATCGGAAAGCATGCTTCAAGCAAAATTGTCGAATTAAAGATAAAGGAGTGGAATTCATATATAGAGTCTGAAGGAGACTGGAATTCAACTAAAAACAAAATTACCGCATGGGAAATTCAGAAATATTTGGAGAGAGTCTAGCGTTGAAAAGTGTTGAGCTCGACGAAATAGATATCAAAATCATTAAAGAACTGCAGAAAAATGCAAAGCAAACCTACAGAGAATTATCAGACAAGCTGGGACTAGCAATTGGAACAATATACAATAGGATTAAGAAGTTAGAGGAAAATGGAGTAATAAGAAACTTTACAATTAATTTAGACTACTCCAAGCTTGGATACGATTTAACAGCAATAATAATGATGCAAGTTGAAGGTCCATACATCATTGAAATAGAAAAGCGACTAGCCAACTACGAAGAGGTAATGAGCGTATATGATATAACTGGAGAATTCGACATCGCAGTAATTGCAAAATTTGTGGATAGAGAACACCTAAACAAATTCATTAAAGGAATACTCACTATGCCCCACATAAAACGAACAGTAACTAGCATCGCGCTAAGCGTAGTAAAAGAAAACTTTAAACAATAAAGTATTTATTTAAAGATACAACCCTATTAAATCAGCTTATAATGATTGTTTGATAAATGATCTTCTCCAGCCGGCTTTTAGCTTCCTTCAGCAATTCGCCGCAATTAAAACTGCTGAAGTAATTTCATATCCAACTTACTTATCCTGCACCTTTGCTACTTCAAATTCGTTCGGTTTTGCGCACTTTATGTCCACATCCATAAGGGTTTCTAATTTAGTGGACATCTCTTCCCCTAAGGAAAAACAATGCAACCAAACAAGATGCTGCAATATGAATTGCAGGTACATATAACACGTTTAATTCAGCATCCGTAATAATTCGTTTGCATATTATGGTCGGAAGCCCATTGCATGACGTGCTTGAAGAAGAGATGACACCGCCACCATATCAAGCGTGCGCAATAAGCCTAAACTCAACGCAAATATAGATTAGGGAAACATAAGCTATATGCTTCATGCGTTGCGGCTACTCCATAGGGAGAAGCATGAGCAGGGGTAAGTACGGCATATTTTAGACCTAGTGAAGATAGTTATTGAAGACTGCGCTTAGCAGCTAATTCACATACGGATTATATTGAAGAATGTTCTTGGAAA
The DNA here is from genome assembly GCA_025061115.1 of Candidatus Culexmicrobium cathedralense. Lineage (GTDB taxonomy): Archaea > Thermoproteota > Methanomethylicia > Culexarchaeales > Culexmicrobiaceae > Culexmicrobium > Culexmicrobium cathedralense. Next base: position 46,726 of record JANZKC010000002.1, read on the forward strand.
ATCGAGTTAAACCTGAATATGATTGGCCAATAAGATCCGATTCAAATAGCTTTGCATGGCAAAAGTTATAACTGAAATAGAGTAAATATTAGTTAAAAGAGGTGCTCATCTTGAAACAGCTTGATAAACCTGCGATTGAAGGAGGAAAGCCCATTAGGAGCAAGCCGATTTCCGCATTCCCGAAATTCACTAATGAAGAGATAGAGGCAGTTGTTGAAGTTCTTAAGTCTGGCAAGCTGACGACGCTCGTCGGCGAAGTAACGAGGAAATTTGAGGAGGAATTCGCGAAATTCCATGGAGTTAAGCACGCCATTGCGGTTTCGAATGGAACCGTAGCCCTTCATGTAGCATTGAGGGCAATTGGAGTTAAACCTGGAGATGAAGTAATAACTACTCCATTTACCTTTGTGGCTTCAGCATCATCAATACTTCACCAAAATGCAATTCCAATATTCGCCGACATAGACAGGGAAACATTCAACATAGATCCAGCCAGCATAGAGGAGAGAATAAGCAATAAAACCAAGGCGATAATCGCGGTTCACCTGTGCGGTCATCCAGCTGAAATGGATCAAATAATGAAGATAGCCGATGACCACGACTTAATGGTAATTGAAGACTGCGCACAGGCAATAGGAGCAGAATACCGAGGAAAAATCGTTGGTGGATTAGGTCATGTAAGTGCATTCAGCTTCTATCAAAGTAAAAATATAACGACAGGAGAAGGAGGCATGGTTCTCACAAACGATGATGAAATTGCTGAGAAGGCTAAATTGATTAGGCATCACGGCGAACCTGAGTGGTATCACTACGTGCTTCTGGGCTACAATTATAGAATGACTGAAATGCAGGCAGCATTAGGATTAGCTCAACTAAATAGGCTTGAGGAATTGAACAGGAGAAGAATGGAGATAGCAAAAATATACACTGACGAGTTGGAAGATGTTGATGCACTAACACTGCCTACAGCTAAGCCGCACGTAAAGCACGTCTGGCACATATATAACGTTCTAATTGACTTAAAGAGAGTAAGGAAGACTAGAGATGAAATTGTCAAGGCAATAAAAGCTGAAAATGTTTGGGTGGGAATCTGCTATCCAACAGTATTATACCTAGAGCCAATATTCCAAGAAAAAATAGGTCATGGCAACGGCTGCCCATGGAAATGCCCACTGTATGGAAGAGAAGTAGAATATAAGAAGGGATTATGCCCAAATGCAGAGTGGGTCAGCGAAAGAGTATTCACACTGCCAACCCAGCCAGCGCTAAGCGACGATCAAGTCATCGATATCGCGAGAGCAGTGAAAAAGGTAATCAAGTATTATCAGATCTAAGCACGTCCAGCTTAAATCCAAGAAAGCTCCCAGCAAACATTCAGGATGAATTTCACGAATTCAAGCTCCAAAGCATGCAAGAAAATGAAAATCATGGCATTAATACGCATCCCCTTTTACTTGACTGCGCAAAGATGCACAAAATAACTACTAAGAGTGTTTCAAAATGAAACTTACACCAAATCCCCTCCACTTTACCTAAAACTTTGGAAGTCAATTCAAGCCACTGCAAAATTGCGCTCATCATAAAAACTCTCATCATAAAAACTATTACTCCAGCACGCACCCATATCCAAATATTTACTATAAATAAACTCTAAAATTAGCTGGATACGCGAGTTTAAAGAAGCTCTAAGTATCATTTATCCGATAATGAGCATGAGAATCCAAGTGCAGCTCTAGAATGAAACAAAATAAGCTTCAGCATCAATTATAAGCTTCAACCAATCATTCTTTAATGGTGATTTAAACTGAAATCGCACGATCTCGATAGGGTGGACATCCTAATAAAAACAACCCTGGGCATGGAAAAAGTTGCAGCCACAAGAGTCGAGGAAACAATACCTGAGGTGCAAGTCATACCTAAGCCATATGGATTCATGGGGCTAGTAGCAGTAAAAACAGAGCTCGATAAAAAAGAGGCGGCGAAAAAGATTGAAAGCAACGTATTGGAGGCAGATAGGGTAATAGTAGTTGAAGAGTGCGTTCCCGCCAATCTAGATGAAATAGCTGAAGCAGCAGCAAGAATAGCCAAAAAGAGCATTGGAAGCAAAGATACTTTTGCAGTAAGAACAGTTCGAAGAGGCAAGCATGAATTCACGAGCATCGATGTTAACGTCGTAGCTGGAGCTGCAGTTAAAAAAGCAACTAGAGCACTTGTAGACTTAAAATACCCATCAAAAATCATTAGAATTGAAATTTTGAAGAACCTAGCATTAATAGCGATTGAAGATGGAGAGAAAGAGCTGAAAAAAATTAGGCCTGGCAAAATCCCAGTTATAGAGTTCTTGAGGAAAATTGCCATAATTCAAATGCCTTACCTCGGACCGCTAAACGCCATTAGAGCCATTGGAGTTAGAGTAGGAAGGGAAGTTCAAACATTTGAAGTTAGAGAACTAGTCATATCTCCAATAGGAGCAGTAAAAGCCGAGGAATTAAAGGTATTTATTGAAGGAGTATTTGAGGGAATAAACTCAAGATATGAAATTCAACGAAAAACTTATGGAAGAAAAGTGTGGAGAGTTCCAGTTTTCATCCAAGATCTACATCAGCTAGTTAGGGAGAGAAGAAGGAGAGAACCAATAATCGTGCTTGAACCGGAAGGAGAACCCCTACCTAAAGTTAAAGATAACCTCGCCGAGATACTGCTAAGTGAAAAGAAAAGAATTAATGTTCTCATTGGAGCTAGAGAAGGCATTCCACTTGGAATCTATAGATTCGCCAACCTAGTAGTTGATATATGCCCTGGAATAACAATTTCAACAGATTATGCTGCAGCTTCAGCATTGATAGCATTCTCAACAATAATCGAGGAAAAACTTCTTGAAAAGAAATCATAAAATGCTTTGACCCGAAATGAGTTGATGGACATCCCTACCTAAAAAGACAATGAAGAAGGGTGGTGTAATTATTAAACTAAAAGCCTGGAGACCTTACTTGCACAACCTCCCTATTAACTAGGTTTGGAGGAACTTCTCCTTTGGCAAATAAAATTAAGTTATCTGCAACCATCATTGCAATCCTCTCCCTAGCTTCCCTGGAGTCACTGCCAATGCGCGGCGCAACAACATTTGGAAACTTTAGAAGGGGATTATCCCTAGGCGTCGGCTCAACCTCAAATACATCCAATGCTGCACCCGCAATCCACTTGTTCCTTAAAGCTTTAATTAGAGCCTTCTCATCAACAATAGCTCCCTTTGAAGTATTTATCAAGTAGACTGTGGGCTTCATTAATTTAAGCTCCCTCTCGCCTATCAAGTGGTATGAAATTTTATTTAATGGAACATGTAGGGAAACGAAATCCGAGTTACTTAGAAGGTAGTCCAGATCCACATACTCTGCGCCAAGCTCCTTCTCCAATCCAATCTTCCTCTCAACATCAAAGTACAGGATTTTCATGTTGAAGCACTTAGCCCTCCTAGCTACTGCTGAGCCAATTCTGCCTAATCCAATTATGCCCAAAACCTTTCCATGAACATCCAATCCCAACATCATTGTTGGATGCCAGCCAGTTTGCGTCTTCTCCCACGACCCGCTTCTAACGAACCTATCTGCCTCAACAATCCTCCTAGCAACTGCCAAAATTAAAGCCCAAGTCAAGTCAGCTACAGCTTCGGTCAATACGCCAGGAGTGTTAGTTACATATATTCCCCTTCTCGTGCACTCTTCAACGTCGATATTGTCGTAACCCACAGCATACTGGGCAATTATCCTAAGCCTAGGCGCCTCATCGAGAAGAACTTTATCTATCTTGTCAGTCAACAGAGAGGCAAGTGCATTTACATCCCTAATTTTTCAAGCAATTTGTGCCTTGGCAGAGGCTGATACTCCCCCCAAACTTCCACTTCATAGTATTCTGAAACTCTATTAATGGCATCTCCAGGAAGCTCCCTAGTTATAAACACTCTCGGCTTCACGGCAATCACCAGCAGCAATCAATCATTTCCAACTCATCATGATTTAGCGTCAAAGCTACATTAATATGACTGAAAGTAAATGGTTAATAGAGCATCGAGGTTAAATTATGCGCAGAAGTTCTAAATGGACTATCAAAGCAGATTTGAGATGGTGCAAAAACTGCAACATTCCACTCCTCAGCCCAAAGTGCGATTTATGCGGAGAAGTTGGAGGAAGAATTCATGCATCTCCCCCATTAGATGTAAGGCCAGCATTTGAAAAAGACCTTCAAAAAATAAGGAAAAGCATTGCCGAAGAATTTGACGACTGGAAATTGGCATACATGCTTATACCAAAAAGGAAAGTCGCTCTACTAAACAAAGTCACTTACATTGATCAAGCAGACGAAGTAATAGTTGACGGCTGGACTATTGGACACTGCTTTTACGACCCATTAAAGAACAAATGGAGATTTAAGCCAGTTGCAGAGGGATGCGCAAGAATAATTAATTTAGAAAGAGGCTACTGGGCTCAGCTAAAAACCCATAAAGTCAAATTATGGGAAAAAATTCCAATTTCAAATGTCCTAAGGGGAAACATACCCCCACAAGAAGAAAAGTTCACAGCCATAGCTTCAAGAACAGGAAGCGCAATTGGAGTAGCAGTGAGAGAAGGCGACTACTTGAAGGTCATAAAGGTATGGAAGCCTCAAAAAACCCACATAATAGAAGTCAACTCCACAATTAAAGACACCATTAAAGGAAATAGAAACCACATAGCGCACTTGGAAAGAAGAGCAATAGCATTCATAAAAGAAGTTAGCAAGAAAATAGGAAAACCAGTTATCGTCTCTTTCTCCGGAGGAAAGGATAGCCTCGCAACACTTCTACTCACTCTTGAAGCAATAGGCGAAACACCAATAATGTTCAACGACACGGGAATCGAAATGCCCGAAACAGTAAGCTACGTAAAGGAAGTTGCCGAATACTATGGATTAAAGCTCATTGAAGCAAGCGCACACAACGCTTTTTGGAACTCATTCGAAGTCTATGGCCCCCCAGCTAGAGACTACAGGTGGTGCTGCAAAATATGCAAGTTAATTCCAATAGCCACAATCATGAAAAACCACTTCCCAGAAGGATCACTAAATCTAGTTGGCCAGAGAAAGTACGAGTCACTTGCCAGATCAAAATCCCCACAAGTATGGAAAAACAAGTGGATGCCAAGAATAATTGGAGCAAGCCCAATAATAGACTGGACTGCACTGCACGTATGGCTATACTTGATATGGAAGAACGCCAAGGTAAATCCGCTCTACTACATGGGCTTCGATAGAATTGGTTGCTGGCTATGCCCTTCATGCGAACTAGCGGAATTTAAGCTAGTTGAGGAAATACATCCAAGCTTATGGTTAAAGTGGGAGAGAAAGCTAAGTTCATGGGCTAAGCTCAAAGGATTCCCGGAGGAATGGGTTAAATATGGATTTTGGAGATGGCAGAGGATCCCGGGAGACCAAATGAAGTTGGCAAGCAAAGTTGGACTTAAAATAAACTTGCAAGAATACAGGGTGCATCGAGCGCCAGCTAAAATAGTTAAAATCAAAGGATTTGAACCATGTGCAGGCTCATACACTATCGAAGGAATCCTAGACACAAGCATAGACATAATTAAAGTCAAAAACATAGCTCCCGTCATTGGAGAAGTAAAGGCCTCAACAAATCTCGGAGCCATCTCAATCAAGTCCGAAATTGGAGAATTAGTCATAAGCACAACAGGAAGAATTGCAGCAACCTCCACAGACGAGATTTCTGCAGAAAAACTATTCAGCGAAGCATTAAAGGTCATATCAAGAAGCATGTACTGTACCCTATGCGGATCATGCATCAACATTTGTAGAGCTCAAGCAATATCATTAAATAATCCGCCTAAGGTAGATTTTAAGAAGTGCAATAGGTGTGGAAGATGCCAAGAAGCATGCCCAGCCTCAAGCTACATCGGTAAGCTACTGGCAGATCAATTTAAATGGCAGGTAGCAAAACATGATTAGTCAACTAGAGAAGGTTAAGGCAATAGCTGTAGATGTAGATGGAACAATCACAGATGAAAGTGGAGCACTTCACCTGGAAGCAATAAAAGCACTGAGGGAAGTCAAAGAGAAAACAAGCGTAAAAATAGTATTAGCCTCAGGAAATGCGTACCCCGTGCTCATGGGCCTAGCCAGGTATCTCGGAAATGTAGATCTGGTAATAGCCGAAAACGGAGGTGTAGTTGGATTTCAAAATAACTTCAAAATAATTGGCAGACCTGAAATAGGATTAAAAGCAAGAAAGCTCGTAAGCAGCAAGCTGGGATATATGCTATATGAAAGCTGGCAAAACAAGTTCAGGTTCGTGGACTTCGCATTCAAACTGAAAAGGGGATACAATTGGAACGAAGCATTAGAAAAGGTTAGGCAACTAATTGAAAATGAAGTGCCTGAAGCAACAGCAGCATTTAGCGGAGTAGCAATACATGTTAAAGATAAGGTCGTTAACAAAGGTGCAGGATTAATCATGGCAGCCAAATTGTTAAGGCTAAGTCCAATGGACTTCCTAGCTATTGGAGATAGCGATGTCGACGTTGAAATGATGATTAAAGCTGGAATCGGCATTGCAGTTGCAAACGCTTCTGAAAAGGCAATTAAAGTAGCCAAGATAATTACTAAAAATCCGAGAGGGCAAGGATTTGCTGAAGCCGTAAAAATGCTAATAAATGCTAAAATTAAATGAAATCAAGACTCAGCAATTTTACCTAACTTATCTATCACGCTATTAACATCATCATAAAATAGCGCAGTAACCTGTTTAGGGCAGAACATTAGCTCATCTTTAGCATTAACTGGAAGAACAACAACAGTCTTAAAGTCTTTTAAATCTATAGCCTTTGCGCATGAAGCTAAGGTAGCAATATTAACATCTTTAGGAGGAAGCACAAAGTCAATAGCCAATTTCCTATTATGACTACTAGCGACGATGTCGAACTTATGTCTAATGCCACTCTCACCTATGACGAAGCCTTCAACTTCAACTTGAAAACCCATACTTCTCAACGTTTTAACAATTAGTTCTCTCACAACTTTCACCTTATTAATATACTCATCATCAGCCACCAGCATTCTACTCAAACTCAGCTAGGTTTGATATTTTAATATTATGTAATTAATTTACAAATCTTTACCATCAACAATTTGTAAAAAAGAAAAAATTAAACGCCAAGCTAATAAGCATACTACAACCAAAAATAACCGGCGATCAAATGACGTCCGATCCAATACCGATAATCACGCCAGATAACTTCATCCCATATCTATCTGGAAACTGGACGAGAATGGTGATTTACACCGCAATATCCATGCTAGTTGAAGCTGCACTATTCAAAATAGCTTATAGGGAAAGCAAATGCCATAAGGCCATTGCATTTTTCAATCTAATATCAACGCCGATTTCCTGGATCTTCGCCGTCCTTTTGGCTTTACCCTTCACCTACAACATAGTCATTGGCGAATTGAATCCAACGTCCCTACCAGAGTGGAAAATGGTTTCATGCATATACGCCTCGGTATACTTCATGACTTTCATCTTATTAACATCACTTATAGAAATAGTATTATACTCAGCACTGAAAATTAAATGTAAAAAATTAACTTCAACAGTTTTAATTGCAAATTTCATTTCCTTACTTGCAATTCTATTCGCATCCACCACTTTGCCCTAGCTTTGGGATGAGCTCATGAGCGCAAAGATAGGGATAAATGGAGCAATAAAAATTGGAAAGTACTTCGCATGCGATGCGCATGACCCAGCTAGCGAAGTTAGAGTAGTTACCCATGCTCACTTCGACCACATAATAAACCTCAATTCAAGCTTAAAGGAAAGCAAAAGGGTTGTCATGACCGAAGCAACGAGAGACCTACTTCAAGTAATTAAGAGAAAGCTCAATCTTAAGAGCAAAGTTCTACCAGCACGGTATGGTGAAACGCTCAAGTGGAAGGATCAGAAGCTAACTCTCCATTATGCAGACCACATTATTGGTGCTGCCCAAGTGCTCGTCGAAGATGAGAAAGGAAATAGAATCGTCTATACGGGGGATTTCAGGCTGCCAAAAACTCCAATTCTGGATGCAGACATACTCATAATGGAAGCAACATACGGTAAGCCGGACCTCAAAAGACCTCCAACAGACGTCATAAGAGAAGCACTAGTCAAGTTGGTGAAGAAAAGCCTCGCTATAGGACCCGTCCACATATTCGGCTTCCATGGCAAAGCTCAAGAGGTCATGGAGCTTCTAAGGAACAGCGGATTCACTCAGCCATTCATAGCCACATCCAAAGTTTATATAGTAACCGAAGTTTGCAGAAAGCATGGAATGAGAGTGGGGGAAGTTCTACTTAAGGGAACTATGGAAGCCGAGGAAGTCATGAAGAGTGGAGAGTACATAATGTTCCACCACGCTTCAACCCTAAGAACAGTTAAGATTAACGGAGTAAAAATACACTTAACTGGCTGGGAATTTAGAAAAATTATTTGGAAAGTAGCAAACAAACATTACAGAGTGGCACTTAGCGACCACGCAGACTTCACACAACTAATACTTTACGCGGCTACAAGTAAGCCTAAACTCGTCATAACCGACAACTATAGAGTTGGATACGCAGCCATTCTTGCGAAGGAAATAGAAAGGCGCCTAGGCATAAAGGCAATTCCAATGCCATGATCGCTCAAGTAACTTTATAACTGAAAAAACCAAAAATGAATTGGCGAAAAGATAAGGCAAAGTGGTAGTATGAGAATATTCAAGTTCTTCCGCAAAGAGAAAAAATCCCCTGAGCAGCTAGTTAAGGAGTTCGAAATTGGAAGAAAAGCACTTTTACAGAAAGTGAGGGAGGTGTCCAGCGACCTTAGAAGCAAAGGTTACAGGGTTCTGGAACTAATTCCACTAATAGCTTCAGTTGGAAAAGCAGAAAAGAAAAAGCCATTCGGCCTAATGCTAGTAGTTCCAACCGAACTATTTAGGAAATTCCACGAATACGCTGACATGGGCAAGTACAGCAACAATCAGCTAAGCATGTTCTTTGTCGGAGACTATGCATTCCTCTTAATTACAGCTAGAGATGACGAGAAGAAACTTGCAATATGCTATTCATCAGCATTTAGGAAGAAACACGTTAAGAAAATTCGAAGTATGGATACTATATACGTATACATAATAGATGGCCAAACCTCAAAGTACACCCTAATATACTTCCCAAACGTCAAATGGGAAGCACCTAAAGCTTTAAAGAGCGGCCTTGAAGAAAAGAGTAAAAGCGAAAAACGCCCCTCAACGCAAAGCTGGTGAGGTGAAAGCGTGAAAAGCGCAATTAAAAGCATAGTAATACCAGTAGCATCATTTATGATATTTCTCTCAAGCTACATTTCCTGGATGGCTGAAAGAATTCTGCGCTTTAGCCACACTTCAAGTGCAGTATTAGGTATAATCGTAATAATCTTAGGCATTTTAACAATATACTACTGTGAGGGAAGAATAAGGTTCAAGAGACCGTAAAGAACTACCTCGCCCTAATCTCCACCACATCTCCATCAGCGAGAACGTGATTAGCTCCAACCTTCTGCCCGCCAAATTTCACGGAACTACCCCAAACTTTAGCATATTTAAATTCCTTGTAAAGCCTGCTGTGAATCATTTTTGCAACATCAATAACCCTAGTTCCAACCGGAACTACTAGCGGTTTACTAGCAACTTCACCTCCAACCTCCTTAGTGTAAATTCTAATAACTCCCAAAAGGCTGAAAATTTCACGCTTAACCACATCCAAATTTTGCTTAGAAATTGTAGAGAATGGAATTACCTTAACAGCCCCCTTAAGAGCCCTAGATAACCTATCAAAGTTAACTCTAGCTATTTCGGAGTCATATTTGTTCGCAATGATTATTGAAGGCTTATAAACGACGTTTAAGCCGATGTATTCTTCAACATCCTTGATAGATACATCTCCCCATATCTTCACTATAGCGCTCGTTATTCCATAATCCGCAAGCAATTGTTTCACATCATCCAAGCTACAGTCAATGAAATTGCCAGTGCAAAAAACTTGAATGCCACCTGAGGATTTTCTTTCAATATCTATCCTAACTTTAGGCCTCTTCAGGATAATTCTAGCTTGCCTCAAGCTTTCAACCATAAATTTAAGTTGATGAAATGGATTCCTAGTCAGGTCAACTAGCAATATTAGAGCATCAGCGTTCCTAGCTAAACTTAAAACCTGAGATAGCCATGGAGCTTCGGGAAAAATGGCTGGAGCCTCAACCAACTGCACTTGCACTCCATCAAAAATCATCATTCCGGGAACAGGCATCCTAGTGGTACACGGCACATCAGATATCCTCGGCTTAGCATTGGTTAAAGTAGCTAAAAAGCTGCTCTTTCCACTTTTAGTATCTCCTAGAATAACTACTTGGCCCGCCCCATCTTTCTTTATTGCAAATTTCCCACTTGTAGCTTTAGTCCTCTTCCTCTTTCTCTCCTCCAGCTCAACCTTAAGCTGAGAAAGCCTTCTCCTTAATTGCCTTCGAATCTTCTCGGTGCCCTTATGCGCAGGAATTGCTGAAATTAAAGCTTCTAGAATCCTAATCTTCTCTGGTAAAGTTCTAGCCTCTTGATATTCCCTCATAAGAGCTTTTGCTTGTGGAGGAAGGTTTGCAGGCATACCCAAGAAAAAATAGCATATGACTCTAATATTTCGTTCGCAATGAACTTAACTCAAAATTGGAAAGGGCTCTTCATCAAAAATGGCCACTGCAGGCTCATCCATTCCAGAAGCCATTAAAGCCCTTCCCATTCCTGCAGTGTTAAATGCAAAGCCCCAATTTCCCTTATCATCAACGGCTATTATACCAGCATTACCTTTGCCAAATTTATTCGTAATCAAGTCTATGGCTGCTTCACATGCCTTCTGCGCAGATACGCCTGCTCTCATCAAGTCGCAGCAGAATTTCGATAGAGTTAATCTTGCAATAAGCTCTCCAATTCCAGTTGCAGATGCAGCTCCACCATTATTGTCAGCGTAAAATCCGCAGCCAACTAGAGGAACATCGCCCACTCTGCCTGGAAGCTTAAGCCAATATCCTCCGGTTGAAACTGCAGATGCAACATTACCTTCCGAGTCTATAGCAACTGCTCCAACAGTTCCAGTAAAATCGAAAAGCCCCTTCCTCTCGAGAATCATCTTCCTTATTTTAAGCATTCTGGAGCGCTTACCTTCAATCCAATCATTATATACGCGCTCAAAGCGCTTCAATTTAGCTTCAGTAATTAAATTCCCGCATCGCTTAAATCCAAAGAATTCAGCCAGCCTTTCGGCAGCCTCACCAACAATCAATATGTGGTCAGTTTCCTCCATAATCCTCCTCGCAATTGAAACTGGATTTTTAAATCCACTTATGCAGGCAACTGCTCCAACGCACAGGTCTCTGCCATCCATAATTGCAGCGTCCATTTCAACTTTCTTATTAAGGCTTAGAACCGAACCTAAACCTGCATTAAATACTCCGCTGTCCTCCATCACTTTAACTGCAACTTCAACTGCGTCAAGAGCAGACTTGGAGCTCAAAGCATCAAAGCCCTCAGCAGCGGCTTTCTTAAGCCAAACTCTGCGCTTCTCAAGATCCTCAGCGGCAAATCGCTTATAGTTGCCAGCTCCACCATGAATTAAAATTACAGGTCCAACCTTCAATTCAACCACCATCCAACTAGCTTTCTTCTTCAACAGCTTTACTCATAAACTTCTCCAAGTACTCCTCAATAGAGCGAACCTTAACATTCTTAACTTCCAATAGCCCCCAAACACCTGGCGATAAGAGCTTAAACAAGTGCTCAAAACCGCAATTAAAGCACATCATTAAAGCGTATATTTCTTCATTAGGCTTCATGAAATTCTCCGCATAAACTTTGCAAATCTCAAGTGAGCCCCCGCACTTACTACACCTTAAAATCATCCTTCCATCCCTGACAACCTCTAAAACTTGATTGTAATTCAATGCCATCCCTCCTAAGGGTCAACTGCCAACGCTAATTGAAGAATAGATGAAGTTAATTTAAGCATTACTCCCTTATAGATTAAAGTGCAAGTCAAGCGCGCTTACACCAATCAACATTTGATGAAATCACAACAATCACATAAGGTAGCCACTTAAAATAAAAGCTAGGAAATTAAATCTCAAGACTCAAAAAATCTTCAGCCACAATTACTTCACCGTCAAAAATGGAAGATGCTTCCTCCACCAACTTAGCCTCATCTTCACGGAAAATGTGAAACAAAGCCAGCTTCTTAACCTTAGCTAGACGAGCTACTTCACCAGCAACACTCGCAGTTGAATGACCAGTTCTGAATGCAAGATCTGCACGGCTACTACTAAAAGACGATTCATGAATTAGGAGATCAGCATTTTCAGCCAGCTTAACGAGGTTACCGCTAAATCTCGTGTCGCCGCTATAGCAAATGCTAATTCCACGCCTATTAACTCTATAAGCAATAGTTGGTATAGTGTGAGAAACCTCGCAAGTTGCGAACTCTTCCAGCGAAGTGCCGCCTACAATCTCCTTGACATCAATGGCATATGATATAAAGTCATCAGGAGTGTTAAGCGCTTGAAGTAGCGTGCAAATAGTTCTTCGAACTCCAACTGGACCAAAAATAACAAATTTACTCCTCCTACCCTCAAGCTCCATAGCCCAAAGCAAAGGAACAATATCTGCAATGTGATCAGCATGACAATGCGAAATCAATAGGCAACTTAAGTCGAGCAAATCAACTTTTAAATGCCTCAAATTTCTCAGTGCTCCACTGCCACAGTCAATTAAAACGTCATTATCAACTAGAATACATGGGCAACATCTCTTTTCAGTTACAACAGGGCCGCCTGATCCAACAAACGTGACTTTCATGGAAACACCCCAAACACGCCATGGGAAATAATGATGATTACCCGCACTAAAGTGAAATTTTTCCAGACTTCTCCAACCTCTTAACTATCAATAGAGTGAGCATAATGGAAATAGGCGCAGGCGCATAAACCATAAGAAATGAAGCTTGAAGAGCATAGTCAAGGCTAGCAAACGACCCAAGTTCAGGCATCAAAGTCATGGCTAAAAACCATAACCCAAAAGCAATGATAATCGATCCAACAAACAAGCCTAGAATAGAAGATAAAATAATAGCGTATATCCAGCCGACATTCCTAAGCCTCAAACGCCTATAAGCAAAGCCCATCAAACAGAAGCCTGCAAAGTTGGCCGGAGTGCCGCTAAATATTGTTAAAAGTGGAGTGTGATATCTAGCTATACTTGCAATGAAAGTTCCCAAAGCAGCGCTCAATCCAGCAACTATGGGGCTAAACATTACTGAAGCAATCATAGGAATAGCTATTGCTGGTCTAAATTGAATGAAAAACGGCCCAGTAGGAATATATGCAGTTAAAAGTGAAGCTACAGCGTAAAGTGCAGCAAATATGCTCACGTTAACCGCATCCTTAGAGCTAAGCAATAGCACCACCGCTAAACAATAAATTCAGCCACATTATTACGTTTACCGTTTCCTGTCCTAGGTCATTCTAGGTCCTTGGTAGAATGCTCCGCGTCTCTACCCATGCTTCATTGCAGTTACAATCCACTTCACATAGGCGTAATTGCCGCCCTTCATCCTCACCGGCATGGAGGACACATCTAGGAAGTGTTTTATAAACAGATTCATAGCACCCATATAACGTCTCTATCAACGTGCGAAACGCATCCAGGGCATTTCATTATCCTCGATTCAACGTAAATTGAGACAAACATTGAAAGGTTTTTAATACTCTTTCTAATTAGTCTAGAGGGGAGAGAGTAGGGTGAAAGTTTTGCCTGGAAGAATAATGACTACGCTAATCATAGAAGTACCTGAAAGCGATTTAGCCAGCAAAATGGCGATCATAAGTGAACTTCACCGAAATAGAATAGTGTATGACGTTGATGATGCAGGGAACATCCTCATAGACGGTTTTGAGCTAGAGAAAGTTAAGGAAAATAGAACTGATTATTTCTTCATAAAATACGAGCTTTCAGGCAGAACTTTAATTAAGTGGGTGTATGTCAGGGCCAGAGAGCCTGGCGCGTATTATCGAATCAAAGCCGTGCACTGCGCTTCCGCAAAGTCTTACATTAAAGCTTTAAAGCGAAGAATGCTGCCTGCAAGCTACGTCAAACTAGCAATGTGCGCGCAGAAAGTTGAAGAGAACTACGCTTAAGGCTTTAAGCACAACTTGCAGCCCCTCTTAGTTCTAAATAGCCTTTTAACTGTTATTAAGCAGGATGAGCATACTTTCCTCCCGCAATTAGGGCATTCCACCACGTGATCAGGGCAAACCTTTCTTCCACATGCTGGGCAGGTAAAAGCATCATCATTACAAAGGGTTTTTCCGCAGATAGCGCAAGTATAGCTTTCCTCTTTAACGCAATAAGTTTTACCGCATACATCGCATTTCCACGAGTGCTCTACACAGACATTTGAGCCGCACGCACTACATTTCGCAATACAATTTGGACAAAATAGCTTGCTGCACACATCGCATCTAATTAATGCTAAGCTACATACTTCTCTACCGCAGCGTTCGCATATTGCCAAGTGATTTTTATAGTGCTCTTCACAATAAGGCAGCCCACAATCCTCGCAGATTAAGATGTGGTTTTTACAGTAGGAAACATCTAACCCGCATTTAACGCAGTGCTCAATGCAGTCTTCACATAGGGGAATGCCACAAACTTCGCAGTAACTTTTACTTTCATTTGTACATAAAACTGAATTACAGTACTCGCATTTCCACGAATGGTCAGGGCAAATCGTTAGATTACACTTTTCGCAATGCAAAGCATGATTACTGCAAATTGGTTTTAAGCATAAAGCACAAAGCCAAGTTGAAGTTAGATTCGTAATCGCATCTCCACAATAACTACAGTTTCCAAAGAAGCCCCTTCCATTTAATGCATTCCACTCAACTTCAATTTCATTTTCAGCATGCTGATTCGAAACAATCAATTTAGCACTGTAAATTGGAAGCCAAATTAATTGCATTTCCTGGACATGAACTTCGCTCCTTTTCGGCGTAATCATCAGCGACCTAACATTTTGTTCTTTAAGATCCAACAATTTTTTCTTAATACTATTTAACTTCCCTTTCAGCTCCTCCTTAAGCCTCTTTAAAAATTCACTTTCACCTTTAATTTTAACCGACAATTCACTTAATCGCCTATTCAGCCTTGCAAGCTTGAGCTCCCTACTTCTAATTTGACTTGCAACTCTAAGCGAAGATTTCTCCTCCTTAACAAGCTTAGAGAGCTTTTTCTTGAGCAGTTCAATTTCCTTAATCAAGTCCTTTGCAACTTGAGCAGTTATGGCAAGCTCATCCTTCAAAGCTTTAAGTTGAGCTTCATGGCGCTCAATTTCCAACCTATAATTATTCCTTATCTGACTTGAAGCTTCATTTAGACGTTTATTAAACTCCTCATCAATTCTAAGTTTAAATTCTTCCAGCGACTCCTGAGGCTTTGAAGTTAACTTGAAGCCTGGGTGGTATAGGATGTGAGTAGCTGAAGCTAGGGCTGAGTAGTCAATAAAACTATTTTTGAGCTCCTCAATACCACTTACACTTTTAAGTTCACTTATAACTTCCAAGTAAGTGGACTCTTCTTCAGCCTCGTCAAGTAAATCGCAACTTTCAATATCATTTAAGCTAGCCCAATAAGCTGACTTTGAACTCCAATCAACTTTCTCCAAGCCTCCACCTACCGGAATGAAGCTAACCACTTCAGATTCATAAATCAAGTTTGGACGCCTTCTCTCAACTCGAATTATAGCTTTAAGCAGGAGTGCTGGAGCATACTTCAATTTAAGTGAAGTTAGCTTGAAGTCGTATGGCATTAACTCCCTTAGAGTATTTAGCAAAGCTTTATCATCAAAATTAACAGCAGCAAAATACTGCGGGATTGCCGTTGGAATTCTCGGCTTTCTAGCCTTTCTAACTCCACTAACCCCTTTAAATTTCTCCAAAGCTACTTTAACTTTCCATCTAGCCTTATCAAGCTCCTCTTTGGAAACGAAATCTAATGGATTAAATCCAGGAGCCCCATGCTTAGTCTCTCTACACCTAATTCTAACGATTATTGGAACCCTTTCAACTGCCTCTCCAGTTATTATTGCTTCACCGGGCTCAAGCCAATTTATGTCCTTTTCCCAAGCTTTCGAAAGCCCTCCACTTTCGATAGCTATTTTAACATCATTAGGGTCTGTTAACCTGTGAATAATCCAAGTTCCACTCAAACTTCTAACAGTCATATCTAAAAGCTGTGGGCGCTGAGTAACAACAATCAAATTCGCGCCAAACTTTCTACCTTCCTGCGAAAACTTCCTCAAAACTAAAGCAGACTTAGATTTTTCTCTGCCAGCAAATCTATGCGCTTCATCTAGAATCAAGTAGAAGGGCTTAACCTCACCTTTAATGGCAGCTTCAAGCAGCTGTGAAGCAATATCAGCAACAATTGAAACCTGATCATCATGAGTTAAACCGCGCAAGTTAATTATAACACATTGCCCGGTCAAAACTAACTCTTGCGGAGAAATATCCTTTAAGTAGTAAATGTCTAGGTCGGCTCCAGGATTAATATTGAGATCGGCGAACTCGAGAATTTTATCAGCATAACTGATTGGAGTAACATCAAATTCCGGACACGGCTCTTCACATGGAATTTTGAGGCTTGAGTATTCTCCATGAACATCAATTACTATAACGGGAACACCCTTCTTCAGGAACTCTTCAATTATAACTCCAACCGTATATGACTTTCCAGATCCAGGCTTACCAACAATGAAAATTCTATTCAACTTCTTCACTGGAAGGTGAATTTTATATGGATAGCCCTTCAAAAGCCCCAGGTAAATGGACTTTTCGACATCAACTTTCAACCCTAACGCTCGCAGAATGCTCTCCTCACCTGCAGCGTAAACTGAAGCACCAATTTCGAAGGGAGTTTTAGGAAAACTACCTAAAACCTCGCACTCAGCATAAACATTAGTCCTACTCCGCCTAACGTTTTTAACTATAAGAACGTAGGTCTTGCCTTCATGATCAACTTCAACGAAATCATTCACACCAATTTTGCCAGTGACCTTTAATGTAAATCCAAATGCAGTTGGCTCTCCTTCAACCACGCCAACTACTTTTCTAGTCAATACTGGACACCGCCAATAGCTAAAGCATTATAACTGATGACCATATAATTAATTAGCGCTTTTCATGTATAAGAATAAGGACTCCCCAAGCTCCAGTAAAATTTAAAGCTCAAAGCTCAAATCAAAATGCCTGAATCAACTTCTAACCAACAAAGTAGCTAAAGCAGGTGGCGCTGCTTGGAAAGAAGAAAGCCAAAAGTAAGATACCTTGGACGCCACATGATGTTTAAGGGGAGATATGCAAAGCAAATACTTAGCGGAGAGAAAATAACAACCGTCAGACTTGGAATTGTTAAACCTAAATATGAAGATGTTATAATTCATGGCGGCGGAAGACCAATATGCAAAGCAAGAATAGAGAAAGTAGAGCACAAAATGGTCAAAGAACTATCGCATGTAGATGCGATCAGAGACGGATTTAAAGACCTCCTTCAACTACTAAAGGAGCTTGAAAAATTCTACGGAAAACTAAATCCCTACGACTGGGTTACCATAATAAAATTTAAAGTGCTAGAGAAACTCGACAAGCTAGAGCCAAAAGACCCATATCTAGGCCTAAAGCCAGTGGACATAGCAAGAATAGCGCTCAGATACCTAAACGACCTCACCGAAGAAGAAAAGAGCATTCTGCTAGAACTAACAAGATGCACAACTTTAAGAAGAACAGCCAAGAAGCTTTATGGAGACCCCCTAAAAAGGCATTATATTAGGAAGGTGGTTAAGAGAGCTTTGAGAAAACTACTTGAGAAGAAAATACTTAAAGTTGAAGAGGGAAAGTTCATCAGCTACAACAGGAGTAATGGAATTGGCAATTAGAAGTAGAAGCATCATCTACAGGCCATTCACCACAACTTACTTATTAGCTCTAATGATATTCACGCTTCTAATATTCCTATTAATGGCATATACGATACCGATTTTCGTTAGAGGCTTAAGAATCCCTCCTCCTGCAGCCATCATGCTATTCTACTTTGCACTAATTGGAAGCTACATAAACATTCCACTGACAAGCATAGAATCTATAGAGCCAAGCATCACCTTCAGACAAATAAGGTTTTTCGGAGTAACTTGGATACTGCCTGAACTCGAGTGGGGAATTAGAAAGACCATCATAGCAATAAACCTAGGCGGAGCAATCATACCAATAGCCCTATCCCTATACCTCCTCCTACACAGCATACCAAAATACGAAATGGACCCAACTTCAACATACATCAAAGTCGCATTAGCACTCATAATAATAACTTACTTCATGAAGAAAATTTCTAGAATAGTTCCAGGACTTGGAATCGCCGTCCCATCCATGCTTCCGCCACTCATAACTGCAATTGTATCACTAATATTATATCAAATACCTCCAAGAAGCGACCCATCAATAATAGCATACGTATCTGGAACGCTGGGCACATTAATTGGAGCAGACCTGCTAAATCTCAAGCGCATATCAAAGGTAGGAGCTAGAATCGTCAGCATTGGCGGAGCCGGAACATTTGACGGAATCTACCTCACAGGGCTAATTGCAACAGCTCTAACTTTAATTGCATAAGCTTCTGGAAACTACTCCAAAAATATTTTACCTTGAGACAGAGGTAGTTAAATGGGATCATAAATGCCGACTTTACTAGACCCCCTTAAAGTTAAAGGATTAATCCTCCAAAACAGAATAGTCATGCCTCCAATGGCTACTGAATTAGCTACCGAAAATGGCGAAGTAACTGATCAGCTAGTAAAGCACTATGTTGATAGATGCGAAAAAGTAGGATTAATAATTGTTGAGCACTCCTACGTATCCAAGGAAGGCAAGCTATCTCCGAGGCAGCTGGGAATATATGATGACAAACTCATTGAAGGGCTAGCTAGACTCGCAAGAGAAATTAAAAAGCATGGAGCCATAGCAGCTATTCAAATAAATCACGCAGGAGGAAAGGCATCAAGCAAGATCACGGGATTAAAGCCAATAGCTCCATCAAGCATAATTGTTCCAGGAGGAGCTGAGGAGCCATCAGAAATGACTTTAGCCGACATTGAGCGCGTACAAGAGGCATTTGAAAAAGCAGCCATTAGAGCTATTAAAGCAGGGTTCGACGCCGTTGAAATCCATGGCGCACATGGCTTTCTATTAAACCAATTCTTATCGCCAATAACCAATAAGAGGCTAGATGCATATGGCGGCACACTGGAGAAAAGAATGAGATTCCCACTTGAAATCGTCGAAAGAATTAAAGAAGCCATAGGAGAACACCTACTCCTATATAGACTTGGAGCAGATGACATGATGCCAGGAGGACTAACAATTGAAGAGAGCAAGAGATTTGCAGTTAAACTTGAAAAAATGGGAGTAGACATAATTGACGTCTCCGGAGGTCTGTGTGGCTCAAGGCCTGAAAAACTAACCACGCAGGGATACTTCGTTCCACTAGCTGAAAAAATAAAGTCTGTAGTTGACGTTCCAGTAATTGGAGTTGGAGGAATAAAAGACCCCCAATTTGCAGACAAAGTAGTCAGAGAAGGAAAAGTAGACCTCGTTGCAATTGGCAGAGCAATGCTTGCAGACCCGAAATGGGCTTTAAAAGCAGTAAAGAAGCTACGTAAAATCGAAAAACACTAAAAGCCAAAGGCAGAGGAGAAACACATTGAAAATAAAGCTGCCATACGGCAGAATCCACATCACACTTGAACTGGAAAAGCTGAACATCAAAATAATAACTTCCAAAAAAGTTGATGCAATCGAAAACCTAAGGGCGGCACTAATAAACAAACTTCAAAACCCAGCTGAAAGTCCACCCTTAAAGAAATTAGCTGGAAAGGCAGGTGAAATATTAGTAGTAATTCCGGATAAAACTAGAGCATTCCCATCCAAATTAATTCTCCCAGAAGTCCTTCAAACAATTAAAGAAGCTAATCCAAATGCCAAGATAAAAATCCTAATAGCAACTGGACTTCACAAGCCGCACACCCATAAAGAAATTTTTGAAATCGTAGGAAAAGAAATATTTAGAAACTATGAAGTCTCAAGCCACAATGCCGAAGACCCATCAACAACAGTAAACTTGAACAGAAAAACAAGCTATGGCACACCAGTAATAGTAAATGGCGAGGTCATGAAAAGCGACCTAGTTATAGGGCTCGGCCTAATTGAACCACACTTTTTTGCAGGATATTCTGGAGGCAGAAAAACAATCTTGCCAGGAGTAGCTGGAAAAGAAGCCATCTACATGAATCACAGCTACAGAATGATAACCCATCCAAATGCTAGATATGGATTTTTAAGCGGAAATCCAGTTCACGAAGACATGGTCGAGTTCATGAAAATGACTAAGCTAGACTTCATAGTCAACGTCACAATAAATGGAGAAAAGAAAGTAACTGGAATTTTCTGCGGAGACCCAATCAAAGCCCACATCCAAGGAGCCAAGTTCCTAAACAGCTATGCGAAAGTCCAAGTAATGGAAAAGGCTGACATAGCAATTGTAACCAATGGAGGATATCCATTAGACAGAAACCTATACCAAGCAGTTAAAGGAATGGCGACAGGAGAACAAGTAGTCAAAAAAGGAGGAGTAATAGTGATCGTGGCGGAGTGCAAAGAGGGATTAGGAGGACATGAAGAATTCCACGACATCTTCCTAAAAGCCAAAAACCCGGATGATGTTGATAGGATAATAAGGAAAATGGAGCCAATTAAAGATCAGTGGGAAGCCCAAATCCTAGCAAGAATTCTCAAAAAGGCAACGGTAATCGCCGTTACAGACATGAATCAAAGCACACTTGAAGACATGCTCATCAAACCTGCAAGCAACATTGAAGAAGCACTGCAGGAAGCAAGAAGAATAGTTGGAAAGAATAGCCCAAACATAGTTGTAGTGCCGGAGGGCCCTTACATAATACCTGAAAGTTAATGAAAGATGAAAATCAAGAAGACCTCTTCATTCTCTTAGAAAGCATTTCCACCAACTTCTCCTCTTCCAATGCATGCCTTTCCTCGCTAGTTAACTCGTCAGGCAGCCAATCAGGCTTCCGCTTACCCTTAAAGTACTCCCTAATAGCTCTTCTCAAAGCACCTACAGCAAGAACGCCGCAATGATACTTTATTGCAGGCAAACCGCCAAGCGCCTCCGAAAGCTGCATCCAAGAAACGTTCCATGCCTCCTTCAAAGTCTTACCCTTAATCATTTCAGTCATAATGCTTGCCACAGCAATATTTGCCGCGCAGCCGTAACTTTCAAACGTCGCCTTCTCGATCACCTGAGTTTCCTCGTCAATTTTCAAGTAGATTGCAATCATGTCCCCGCAAGCTAAACTACCAGCAACTGCAACCGCATTAGCATCATCAAGCCTACCCAAATTTTTAGGATTCCTAAATAGCTCCAAAACCTTAGGTCCATAAGGCAGCGGGATCCTAGAAGACATATTTTACACCCCACGCTTTATTGGACTAATCGACCTAATTCTACTTATAGCTTCTCTCAATTGAACCAGCGCATATTCAATGTCATCAGCATTATGCATTGGAGTAACCTTCATCAAAATGCTGCCATGAGCCTCCTCATACTTCCGCCCAATCGCTAAAAGCACGTGGCTTGGCTCCAAAATTCTACTTGTGCAAGCACTACCACTTGAAACATAAATCCCCCTAGTGCTGAGCTCGACGGTTATAGCCTCCCCCTCACAGTAAAGAAAACTTACATTAACATTATCCGGAGCCCTCCTATCACCTCTAGGCCCATTCAAAATGACATCATCAATGCTCTCGAGAATTCCATCAATAAGCTTGTCCCGCAAAAACCTCATTTTACTAGTGTACTCATCAAAGTTATTTCGCATAACCTCAAGAGCCTTAGCAAACCCTGCTATAGCTGGCACATTCTCGATTCCAGGCCATAAACGCTGAGTGCTAAGCTGACCAAAAATAATTGGCTCAACCTTCACGCCCTCCCTTATGTAAAGCGCTCCAGCCCCCTTAGGCCCATAAACCTTATGACTACTAAACGTCGCCAAGTCAACTCCTAACTTGCCTACATCAAATTCCACCTTACCAAGCGCATCAGCAGCATCAGTGTGAAATATAACCTCCGAACTCTTATCCTTCACAACCTCAACTAACCCCTTAATATCCTGAACAGTTCCAATCTCATGATTCACAGCTGCGATACTAACCAGAAGCGTGTCATCATCAATTACATCGGATAGAACATCAACATCAACAAAACCTTCACTATCAACAGGAACCTTAACCAAAGAATACCCATGCTTTTGAAGCTCCTCAGCCGGAAAAATTACACTTAAATGCTCAATACTAGATACGACGATCTTCTTCCTGCCATTCCTATTGGCTTTAGCAACACCTAAGATCGCCACATTATTTGCCTCAGTCCCACTATGAAAGTGAGCTATTTCATCAATAGACGCACCAATAAAGTCTGCAATTATCTTCGTTGAAACATGAAGTTTCTCATAAGACTCCCACCCCACTTTATGAGTAATTGAAGGATGACCAAAACCAACAGCTTCATAGCAATTAATCATCTCCTTCAAAGCCTCTGGAAGAATCAAGCCCGAATTCTCCGAATCCAAGTAAACCTCTCTCACAGGCTTACCATGCATTTTAATTAAATCCTTAACACCCCTCACAATATCCGACACAGCAAATCAAACCTCCTACTACCATCACCTAACTTTAACGCAAATCTCATACACATCACTTTCAACATCCATCCTTAAAAACTCATGTCCAACAGCTTCAGCCCACTCCTTAGCATCAGGAACAGCATTCGGGTCAGTTGCAAGCAATTTAATAACAGCTCCAGCTTTAGCACACTTAACAGCCTCAAAAAGCATTATCAAAGGACCAGGACAGGACTTATATCTAGCATCAACAATGACATCTACCTTCAATGTAAATACCCCCACCTAATAAACAAACAGACGTAAAAAAGGCTCTCTCGAAAACGTTCGATGAAAAATCGAATTGCACCTGCACTATAAAACCCTTTAGAATTATAACTATGTTATATTTAAGGCTTTTCTCCTCTCATACTTATAAAGTACTGAAAAGCGCAAGGGCAGGAATATTAATAAAATATCACACCGTTATATTTAAATGATCCACAATCATTCGCCAAATCAAGCAGCATGCAAAACTGAGATGCAAATCAAAAATAGTGGAAGAAGCTTAAACTTCCACGTAGATATGAGGTGTTAAATATGTTAAATGTGAATGAAATTAGGAAGGACTTCCCAATACTTAACATCAAGATAAACGGGCATAAGCTCATTTACTTTGACAATGCAGCTTCAAGTCAAAAGCCATTACAAGTAATTGAGGCAATAAAGAGATTTTACCTAGAGAGTTACGCTAATGTTCATAGAGGAGTGCACGCACTAAGCCAAAAAGCTTCCGAATTATATGAAGAAGCCAGAGAAGCTGCAAGTAAATTCATCGGAGCAGAAATGAATGAAGTGGTTTTTGTCAAAAATACCAGTGAAGCAATAAACTTGATAGCATACACTTGGGGTCTGCAGAACTTAAATGAAGAAGATGAAGTTCTAGTCACCTTAATGGAGCACCACAGCAACTTAACTCCATGGATTACCCTTTCAAAATTTAAGAAGTTTAAAGTAAAATACGCGGAAATAAATCCCGATGGAACTCTAAATTACGAAGACTTAGAAGAAAAAGTTAACAATAAAACTAAAATCATAGCCATAACACACATGTCAAACGTAACTGGAGCCATAAATGACGTAAAGAGAATAATTAAGCTAGCTCACGATTATGGAGCGCTAGTTCTAATTGATGGAGCGCAATCAGTGCCCCACATGCCAGTAAACGTGAAAGACCTCCAATGCGACTTTCTTGCATTCAGCGGACACAAAATGCTGGGTCCAACGGGAATTGGAGTATTATACATCAGGGAAGACGTGATCAACAAAATGGAGCCCACCATCAGTGGAGGAGGAACCATAAAAAAAGTTAGATGGAGCGCAGAGAAAGCCGCATGCACCATTGACTGGGCAACCACGCCTGAAAAGCTAGAAGCTGGAACGCCTAACATTGCAGGGGCAATTGGACTTGCAGAAGCCATCAAATATCTAGAGAAAATAGGGATGAAGCAAGTTAGAAAGCACGAAGAAGAGCTAGTTAAATACACGCTTAAGAGATTTGAGGAGCTCAGTAAGGTAAAAATCTACGGCCCCCAAAAACCCGAAAATAGAGGCGGAATAATAACATTCAACATTGGACAGTTAAATCCACATCAAGTAGCACTAATCCTCGATCAGTATGGAATCGCTGTTAGAAGCGGATTTCACTGCGCCGAACCTCTTCACCACCTGCTGGGCGCAAATAGTGGAACTGTAAGAGCAAGCTACTACATATATAATACAAGTGAAGAAGTAGACAAGATGATTGAAATTATCAAGAAAATTGAGGAGATAGCATGATCAAAAAAAAGTACATCAAGCAAACAATTAAGGGTTGCGGAGAAAAAGCCAACTTCATCATAATTCTCAAGTGGAAGCACAAAGACGAAGCATTAAAGAAAATCCTGGAAAAGTGCAGCGAAAAGCAGAACATGGCTGGACTATACATTAAAGGAAAAATAAATGGTGTTGAACTAAATATGTTTGCAACTGGAAAAATATTAATTCGAGGAATTGAAGAGGAAGAGGAACTCAACAAGTTTCTAGAAAAAATTCTAAAATAAATCAAGTAATCTTTAACTTTCACGCTCCAATTTCATCAATCTCTCAATGAAAGCTAACAGCTTTTCCAAGGTAACTTTACTTATGACATGCTCAATCGCACAAGCATCCCTCTCAGCAATCTCTCTCGGCACACCCAACACATTAACTAGAAAGTTTAGCAACTCCATATGCTTCCTATAAACTTCCATCGCTAACTGCTGCCCTGCATCCGTCAGCTTAATTCTACCATACCTTTCATGATCAACCAAACCAGCTTCCTTCAACCTTCCAATAGCCTCACTCACACTCGAACTCTTCACATTTAAAAAGTCAGCAATCTCCTTAACTCTAGCCGAACCATACTCAAGCGAAATTAAGTAGATAGCCTCCAAATAATCTTCAAGAGATGGAGAAATCTTCCTACCACTCAAAAACATCCCTCTGCACAATAATAAATTAAATTGGAAGGTAAAAAATTTACCTTAAGCCAAGAAAATGCAGATTAGGAATAATTTACCTCATCTAACATAAATTGCAATGAAAGCCGCATACTACTTAATCCCAAATGGAAAAAGGTGAATTAAATTACACTCTCCGCACCAATTTGACACTTATTTTAACATCAACATAAACTCCATCAATCATTTTGTCAAGACATTAATAAAATAATTAATTAAATCCCATGACCGATCCAATGCTGAAAAGCAGTAGCGAGCTGAAATATGCTAAAAGTAGCAGATACGCTACTGCAATTATTGTCCACTTAATACTTCCAGTCTCCCTATAAATTGCAGCCAACGTGGCCAAGCAGGGTACGTAAAGCATCATGAAAATAAGCATCGAGTAGGCTTTGAGAGGAGTAAGTCCTATTACCCTAACAGCCTGAATCGGATCGTTAACTCCAGAAATAATCGCCAAGGACTCGGGAACTGCCTCTTTCGCTAGAAAGCCTGTTAATAGTGCAACTACAACTTTCCAATCTCCGAGCCCAATTGGCCTTAGTAAAGGTGAAAGCACCCTGCCTATGATAGCCGCGAACGACTCTTCCGGAGATGAAACAGCTCCTACAGGTCCATATGAAGTTAATATCCACATCAATATTGAAACTCCAAGAATTATTGTTCCAGCTTTAATTATGAAGTGCTTGGACCTCTCCTCAGCATGCCAGAAAACAACTCTAGGTGAAGGCTTATGATATGGAGGTAACTCTAAAATTAAAGTTGAAGGCTCCTCCCTAAAGATGGCCTTATTAAAGAGCGATCCCACAAGCACTAGTAAAGCGAGACTTAGAACATATAAAGATAGCATGACTAGAACTTGGCTTGTAAGGCTCGCAAAGACAGCTGCAACAATTATTGTGAAGGCAGCTAACCTGGCTTGACATGGAATTAATGAGCTCAGTAAGATTGCTAGCAGCCTATCTCTATAGCTGTGAAGTATCCTAGTAGCTGTGATGCTTGGAATGTTGCAGCCATATCCAAGCATTAGTGGCATAAAGGCCTTACCATTGAGCCCAAACCTACGCATAACCCTATCCATAATGAAAGCAGCTCTAGCCATGTAACCGCAGTCTTCAAGTATCCCAAATAATATGAAGACAGTGAATATTAATGGGTAAAAGCTAAGCACTGCGCCCACACCAGCAATAATGCCATCCGAAACTAGGCTAACAAGCCAGCTTGGAGCTCCAATACTAGTTAAATAGCTTGAAGCAGCATCTGAAATATATCCAAAAATTCGATCACCGATCAAGCTAGCTAAATTAAATTCCTCAAACTCAGGCATCAGCAAATTAAGTGGAAAGCCAATGTTAATGCTGAAGACCACGATAAATAGTAGTGAGAAAACGCCAATCAATATTGGCAATCCAAGAAACCTATTCAAAACGATTCTGTCAATTTTATCGGTGATTGTTATCGGCGCAACTCCAGTTCTCTTAACAGCATCTTTAACTATTTTTTCAATGAAATTATAACGCCTATCTGCAATAATTACGTCGACATCATCGCCTAAAGCATTACTTAAATTTCGCCTCAATTCCTCAACCTTAGTTATAACATTATCATTAATTTTGAGAACCTCTCTAACAACTTCCCTATCGCCTTCAAGAAGCCTTATTGCAATCCACCTAGCGGGATATGGCAGTTGAGATGCTATCCTACCTTCAACAAGCATTTTCACAATTTGATTAATTGCATTTTCAATTTCACGGCCATAATCAACTTTAACGCCTCCACACTTAATTTCCCCTTTCGCAACCTTCAACACCATTTCAATGAGCTCTTCAGCTCCAACACCTCTAACAGCAATCATTGGAATTACAGGCACTCCCAAATTTTCTGAAAGCCTCTTAACACCAACTTCAATGCCCTTAAGCTCAGCTAAATCCATCATATTAAGCGCTACAATCACATTACTTGTCAACTCGAGAATTTGAATAGTTAAGTACAAGTTTCTCTCCAAGTTAGATGCATCAACAATATTTATAACAGCATTAGGTTTAGCCTCAACGATAAATCGCCTAGCCACTATTTCCTCCAGACTTAATGCAGATAAGCTATAAGTTCCAGGCAAATCGATGAACTTCAATCTAACATTTCCAACAATTCTTTCCCCCTCCTTCCGTTCAACAGTTTTTCCAGGCCAATTTCCAACTCTCTGGCGGCCGCCAGTTAAAATGTTGAATAAAGTGCTTTTACCCACATTTGGGTTACCTGCAACGGCAATTGTGTACTCTTCAATTGCCTCCTTAACATTAATCGAATCCTTGCCCGCATATTTTAAGCATGAGGAGTGGAACGAGCAAGTTGAACACAAGCTTTTAACTACCAAAGCTATCAACCTCCACCATTATTTTCATTGCAACTCCACGTCCAAGAACCAACCTTGAATTTCTAACCATTATGAGAATTGGGCCAAAATTATTATGAACAACTTCAATCGGAGTACCTGGAGTAATCCCCATTTCAGCTAATCTAAGCGTTAAACCTCTACCAGCTACAACTTGAATTACAGTTCCAACCTCCCCGGGCTGAAGCATTGCCAACGGCTTAACCCTCCTCACCATCAATCACCTCAACGATCACTTCACGGGCCTCACTTCTTCGCAAAGACAAGTAATACCCCTTAACTCGAACTTCAATTGGATCACCTAGTGGAGCAATCCTTTCAACCTTTAAAATTGCACCAGGCTCAATGCCCATTTCAATTAATCTCCTTTTGATGACCCCCCTTCCCTTCAACCTCACAATTTTAACGGTTCGCCCAACATCAACTTCGCTCAGCCTAACAATCATAGGAAACCCTAACAGTTTTAGGGTTGCCTAACTTATAAGAATTATTATGAGCGATTGCACAAAATTAAGAAATAATTATAAGTAAAGAAAATTATCTAACCAAAAACAAAGAAATTTCCAAATATTTTTAAGTTATTAAATTAAATAATTGCTTAATCAGGAGTTCTAAATCTACTTTTCCCAGTAATCTCTAGTCTCCAAGTACTCTTTCATCGCTTCCCTCAAGTCCTCAATAAGCTCATCCAGGTTTTTATGCATTTTAGCTAAAATCTGATATGCTGTTAAGGGTCCAACGCCTTTAACTGCAAGGGCTATGGCAGCCTTCTTCCCATAAAGGGTTATCAGATCTGCTGACATTTTGGCGTATGCTATGAGCAGCTCCTCCTCTTCGCTCAACTTTTCTCCTCTCTTCATTTTGTTTAATGCATCTATAATTTCACTTCGCTTCCACTTTATTATCGAAATGCCTTTTGAATTGCATTTGGGGCATTTGATGTCGTCTGTAAAGTCTCTAACCAGAATTCTCCATGCATGTAGGCAGTTTAAACAAATCAAGTTGATAATTTTATTCATGATTCTCTCCATGAATGTTCGACTGTCATTTATTGCAATTAAATCGCCAAGTTCAACTATTGGCTTAGCTAAGGGGGAAGGGCTGCTTGACTTTGCCAGCTGAACTACTTCCAGCTCGCCTCTTTTTATTGCAATTATTAGCTCCTTAAAGTGCTTGAAGTCGTAGTGCTCAACTAGTTGGAATCTAAATGCTTCCTCGTAAACTGGAGTATCCCTAAATATTTCAGGCAAATGCAATAGGTAGCTTGCAGACTTGTAGTACATTCCTCTTGGAAGAGCTTCAAATTTCATCGCAACGTGCCTTAAAATATATGGATCTACGTGCTCCCAAATAATGTTTAAACCTTCTTCAACGCTTATTGACTTCAAAATTTCAGCAATATCTTTCAGCTCGATGGTGGGTGAAGTCATTATCAGAATTCTATATGCATCCCACCTAACTATGCAGTCGGCTTTCAGCTTCGACTTAATCCATTCACCTACAACTCTAGCTATGCACCTATTAACTCCATGCCCATAGCAGGAGTGTATCACTATGAAGTTTCCGAAACCTTCAATAACTATCCTCCTATCATGAGGCATGGGGCGTCCTTGCTCCAAATAATCTACAAAGGGTTTGATGGCTGCCTTTAAATCTTCAACTTCAACATTACAGGCATCCCTTAATTTATCAGCTATCTCTTCAATTGAATAGCCGCGGTTCCACAATTCTTCAATCAACCTTCTCAGCTTTCCAACCGAGATGGCTACATTCCATGAAGTTGGAAGAACCTCTCCCTCCCATCCAGGTATGGCTGCTGTGTAGTCGCTCACAGGCTTAACATGCACGTTGAAGCCACTTATGCTTGAAACTATCCATGGCCTACCCTTCAAGATTATTTTAACTCCAGGCTTCCCATACTCTGAAAAGAAGTCTTCTCCAAGATATCCAATTTCATCTCCAGTGGATTCATCAATGACTGGATATTTCACTTCCTCAGGAATGGTGGTTAAGTGCTTGTAGTAGTAGGCTCTAGTCCTCCTAGTCCTGCAAATTACGCTTCCCTCAACCTTCACAATCCCATTTCTGGACAAGTAATCTAGAACTTTAGCGAAATCTTCTCGGCTTAAATTCCTATATGGATAGCTCGACTTAACTATATTAAATGCACGGGAAATTTCAATCTCACCATTAAAGTCAAGAGTTAAGCCTGCAATTTGATGTGCAAGGACATCTAAGGCATTTTCATGAACTTTGAGCTCCTCTAATTGTCAGTTCAATGCCATTTTGGCTATGATCAAGCTTTCAAGAAAGTCATCTGGGCTAACGCATAAAATCACTCCTCTTGAAGTCCTCTCTAAAAAGTGGCCGCTTCGCCCAACCCGTTGGATAAGCGCGGTTACCTGTCTTGGAGATAAGTATTGGATGACAAGGTCAACGCTTCCAATATCAAGTCCTAATTCGAGGGAGGATGTACAGACAATTGCAGGTAGAGATCCACTCTTAAATTTTGATTCAATCACCTCTCTAGCATGCCTAGATAATGAGCTATGGTGACATGCTGCCTCAACACCAGCCAACCTAAGCCTGCTACTAATAAATTCAGCAAACTCCCTGCAGTTAACGAAGATAAGTGTTGAAGTTGAGGACCTAATTAACTCAATCATCCTCCTAAGCCTAGCTGCAAATTCGGGCTTACACATAAGCCTAATACTGGCCTCATAATCCTCTCTACTTGGAGCTGGATACTCAACTCTAATCGAATAAGGCTTAGCGCTCCTAACTTCAACAACCTCAACTTCCCGGCTAGAACCAGCAATAAATTTGGATGCCAACCTAGGTTCGCTAACAGTGGCCGAAAGACAGATGAGCTGAACCCTATCTTTAGCAATTAACTTAAGCCTCTCAAGCCCAACAGCCAATTGCGTACCACGCTTACTCTCAATCAAGTCATGAACCTCATCAACGATCACCCACTTAACAGCGCTAAGCCACCTCCTCATGCGCTCAAAGGGAAGCATAGCTTGAAGAGTTTCAGGCGTGGTAATTAATACCTCTGGAGGACTTCTAACCTGCATTCGCCTAACACTTCTAGGCGTATCACCATGCCTAACGCTTATTGAAACATCAACTTCGCTACAGATTTTCTCCAATCTTCTAAGCATGTCCCTATTCAAAGCCCTTAGGGGAGTTATGTAAATTATGTGGATGCCAAGCTCGTAACCATGAGCACTTCGATAATCAAGATACATACTTAAAACTGGAAGAAAAGAAGCCTCAGTTTTACCTGAACCTGCTGGACCAATGATAAGAACGTTCTTACCACCTAAAATTACGGGAATCGCTATTTCCTGAACCTCAGTAGGCTTGTCAAAAGCAACTGTTCTAAGCTTAGTATTTAAGAGGTTAAACACCATATTAACGCTCTACTCCTCCATCCAATTATACACAATACCCAACTGCTAAAAATACCTAATGAAAGTGAAATTTACAAGCTAAGTTTCTTCACATTGCTAAGCAAGCTACGAGACACATCAAAGTCAAAGCATTACTTTTTCAAGTAGCTCATAATAATTCTAAGGGCTTTCTCACAATCCTTCAAAAATCTTAATCCCTTTTTAGTAAGCTTAAGCCCAGTTCCATCCCAAACAACTAAATCTAAGTACGATTGAAATTAGCTTATTTAGTAATGTAGCAGCAATATTACTCCTGAACATACGGCTCTATAAGTATTACTTCCGCCACGCTAATTCCAGGCACTTTAAGTGCTTCTTCCCTAACCTTCGCAACCAAGTACCTTGCAAGCGGACACATGAAAGATGGCGCAGTTAAAGTCATTTTTATCTTAGCTTTCTCACCCTCAATTTTCACTTCTCTTATCAAGCCCATTTCAACTACATTTAAGCCAACCTCTGGATCAATAACATTTTTAAGTGCCTCCAAAACTTTCCTTTCCAAATCCCCAGATGGCACGACCACCACCAACCAAAAATTTTGGGATATTTTATTACTTTCTCCTCATTATTAACATTGCGGATGCAATGACAATTATAACAACCGCTACAGCTAAAACATAGGTCATCATTGAAGGCCCCAAAACCTCTAACACCCTAACTGCTTTCACATCGCTTTCGACATCATAGGTTTCGCAGACAACTTTACAGTTATATGTGCCTACTCTCTCGAAAACTTGAGTAAATGCGTACTCTCCGTTGGCTCCAGTCACTGTTGTCCCGACAAGCTCACCATTTACATGCAATGACACGCCAATATCAGGCACTGGCTCACCCTCAAATGCCAGAAAACCTGATAAGATTACTGTCTCGCCAGCGTAAATTTCTTCAGCGCTCGCCGTCAAGGACAACTGCGGCAACCCCCACCTAATTACCACCTCATGAATGCTGTGAGCGTATTTAGCGTATACAAAGTAGTGAGTTTCATTCGCGCTTACAGCTGCCTTAACTATATCGCCATCTACATATACGAATATTTTACCAGTCACCGTCTCTTTAGGTATGGTTACGTTTAATGCACCTTTCGTACCCCTCAATCCCTCAACTTCCAGCTCAATTTTATCTGCTAAGTACTGAAAGCGCCTTATCGTCGAATTCGTAATTGCAATTATCTTCCTCTGCTCTCCAGCAATTAGCCCTT
Organism: Candidatus Culexmicrobium cathedralense; assembly: GCA_025061115.1. GTDB lineage: Archaea > Thermoproteota > Methanomethylicia > Culexarchaeales > Culexmicrobiaceae > Culexmicrobium > Culexmicrobium cathedralense. The sequence goes on from JANZKC010000002.1 coordinate 79,162, forward strand.
TAATCTCATGGATTTTTGCATCAGCAACTCCCCAAGTGTTTGGAGCAACTTTAAACGTTAGATTTCCTAGGTCAGTGAAGTTAACACCTCTAAAAACAATTCTATGTCTGCTCTTCTCAGCAAACTGCACGTGAGGAGGAGCTTCAATTTCAATAAACTCATTTTCAGTGCTTCCAGCTTCAATAACAAAATCTATATCTGCAATACCTTCAGGCGCTAAATCCGCAAGCTTGGAAAACAGCTCATGAAATTTGAAGCCATCAGCAACTGCCTCTGCCGGCGGCTTCACTTTCAACCCAGTAAAACTAAATTTCAACAAACCTCCATCCCCGCCACTGTAAGTCACAGTTAGATCCAATGCTTTAGCACTCAAGCTTGTTTCTCCTAGAACTTCCTTGCAGAATATGTAAAATTTCGAAGAGACATTCGGAAATAGATCCTTAATGTAATTTACGTACATATTTTTGATCTCATTAACCTGCCTTTCAACATCGCCCATGAACTTTAGCCTGCAAACTAGCTTTAGGGTTCCATCACTACTATTAACCACAAGATCAAGAGTAAAGGAGTCAAACTCAGTGTACCGCATATGCTTAAGTCTTTCCAAGAATTCATTCGATAAATACATTTTAACTGGTATTGCAAATTTAGCCTTGCAAATAAGCGCCTTTTTAAGGTTCCCCTCTACCTCTCCTTGAAAATTCAAAATTGCCCTATCACTCTCAAGCATTGACTCAAGCGTTAAATTTACTAAAGTGACATTACTGCACGACCATTCATCAATTCTCTCGTGAATTATCCCCCTAAGTGCATCAAATTGATTCATGAACTCTTGAATTTTAGACCTGCTCATCAGCGAGTATGGAATTATTAAAGTTGCATTGAAAATTGCATCCACTACATCAGTATCATTATCGTAGATTGCAGTAAACTCTCCACTCAAAGTCATCTTACCTGCACCCATTCGGCTTGACTCCAAATAGAGGGTTCCATTAGCTTTGTAATCCCTACAAGTTATGTGGAGCTCGGCATCCGGAAGCTGAAGTATCGTTGGATAATCGAAAGTTAAGTTGAGGGTGATGACGCTTTCCGCATCATCCCGCGTAATGTAGGAGCGCATTGCAAGAATGAAATCGGTTACGCCTTGAATTTTACCCGATTCAATTGCACCATCAATTTCAATTCCAACTTCCCCTTCTGGATAAACCCTTAAAGTAATATCAATATCTGCAATAGAAGGCTGCGACAAAACTGGTTTTAAGACACCTATGAGAGTTATCAGAATTATGAATGCTAGAGAGAACTTCCCATTCATTCGAATATAACGATACATTTAAAATTCCTCTTAAGCTACAAATAAGTGAAAATGGATACTTAAAAAGTTTCTCATCTACCAGAAACTTCTTCTCAAAGCATTTCTTTCCGCCTGCAATATCTTCTCGTAGAATGCATCAGAGGCAACTTTAAAACTCCGCAGTATAGGTTCAACATCACGTGCACGAAGGCGCCTTCCAGCGAGAGCTATTGCCGCAAGCTTCCCATACATTTCAATTAGGCTGGCTTGCCGTAAAGCTTCCTTCACTACATCTTCCTCCTCCCTACTTAGGCGCGAGCCCTTCTTCGCGCATATCCTTTGGACAACCCGCTCATCCTCATTTAAAGCTGCAATTCTCCTTGATCCACACTTGGGGCATGAAGGATTTTCAGGCAAATCAAATATTCTAATGGGCTCCCACCAATCCCAACAGTTGGTGCAAAGGAACACTCTAACCTCATTGAGCAGCCTAGCCTTTGCAGCTTCCACGAGTATTTTCCTCAATCTTTCAGGAGGAATCACTTCAGTTTTCCTGGATATTTTCTCCATCGCAATTCTAGAAATCGGAGTGAGCTCTACTGAATCTAGAAGGGCGAACTCTATTCTACCATCTTTAACAGCTTTAAGAAAAACCTCCAGGTCTTTAACGTCGATGTCGCGTAATAGAAATTCTTTAAGAGCTTCATCGTAGATGACCGTTCCCCTAAACATTTCAACGAGCCTTCTCAAGCTCAACGTTGAAACGTCTGCCCACTTTGCAAGTGCACCAAATCTCCTAGCAACATGCACAAGCCTCCTCTTAAATAGACCTGAGCGCTCAGCAATCTTAATAGCTTCACTACTCAAATCCTTTTCAGCTAAGCGCCTAATGACCCTCTCGATCTCTTCTACCTTAATGGACTTGGAAGCGTGAATCACAATTCTATAGGGGTCCTGCTGGACGCCGACAGCATGCCCAACCATCTCGGCAATCTCATCTGCAATTAACCTTGCTAAAGCCCTATTAGCCAGTGTTCCTAAATGGGCGTGAATTATTATGAAGTCCTCCCACTTTTCAATTACAACTCTCCTATCAGTTGGAACAGGAAGCTGCTTCTCCACATGCACTGCAACTTCCTTAATTGCCTCCTTCAAAGTATCAGGATCGCATGGATACTTTCTAAGAAGCTCATCAACAACTTGCTCGAGAGAAGCTCCATTAACAAGCCTATCCTCAACATACCCCCTTATCCAACCAACTTCCCGCGCAACTTCAAATGGAACGGGGATTTCCTCTCCAACCCAGCTTGGAATAGCCCCCGTGGGGTCGCTGTCAGGAGCTACATAAACTTTATCGCCAACAACCTCCCTAATCTTCCAAAGGCTACCTCTAAAAATGAATTTCCTCCCCGGATCACCATACTCCGCGACGAAAACCTCATCAAGCACACCTATCGGCGTATTGTTAGTAACATCGATGACCAAGAACTGCTTAACGTCAGGTATCATTGAGAGCTCATCAAAGAAGTACTCATAAACAGCCCTCCTATTTCTCGGAGTCAATACAACTTTATCTTCAAATGAAGCCCACACCAATCTCGGATAGCGATTATGCATGTAGCTTAAAACCTTTACAAGATCATCCTCAGTCAAGTCCCTGTAAGGATACGCCTTACCGTAAAGTTCAAGTATTTGGCTGAAAGTCCATCTCCTTCTCTGCATGAGCAGAGCTACAATTTGATGACATAGCACGTCATAGGGCTTCTCCGGAACCATTATTGGCTCCAACTCCTCATTAAGAGCCTTCCTACAAATAACCAAAGCTTCGAGCGTGTCGTCGGGATCAGCAGTTATGATCACGCCCTTAGCCACCCTTCCAACTTTATGGCCAGCTCTACCAACTCTTTGAACCAACCTAGTTACCTGCCTAGGAGACATGTACTGTATAACTAGGTCTATGTGGCCAACGTCAATTCCCAATTCGAGAGATGATGTGCAAACAAGCCCCTTAAGAGCACCATCTTTCAACCCTCTCTCAGCAGCTATTCTAGAAGGCTTTGAAAGCGATCCATGGTGAACGCTTATTGGAAAATTCAAGTCCCAAACCTTAAATCTCGAAGCCAAAACTTCAGCTATGGCACGCGTATTCACGAATAGCAGCGCCGACCTATGATCTTCAATTAACATCCTAATCAACCTAAGCCTCGTAGCAACTTCAGGGTGGGTGTAGAGCTTAGCAGCTAACTCATAGTCTTCAGATACGGGTTTAGGATATACGACTTTAAGGCGCATCAGCCTAGAAACTGGAACCTTAACTATCTCAACCGGCCTGCCATTTCCAACCAGAAATTGAGCTACAACTTCAGGCGAGCCAATTGTAGCTGATAGCCCAATGACCTGGAAATCCCTGCCAGCAATGTACCTGAGCCTCTCAAGGCCAAGCGAAAGCTGAGATCCACGCTTATCCTCAGCCAATTCATGAACCTCATCAACGATAACCCATCTAACCTCCCCCAAGTGCCTCCTCATAACCCTCCCAGATAAAATGGCCTGCAAAGTCTCCGGCGTAGTTATCAGTAGATCTGGTGGAGATCTAGCCTGAGAAGCCCTCTCAGACTGATCGGTGTCACCATGCCTAACTGCAACCTTAATATCTAGCTTCTCACTCCACCACTCAAACCTCTCAAGCATATCCCTATTAAGAGCTCTTAGAGGAGTTATGTAGAGAATTTTAATTCCAGGAGGCTTAATCGGCATTTCAATGTACATGCTAAATACAGGCAGAAGAGCAGCTTCAGTCTTTCCAGTAGCTGTAGGAGCAATTAAAAGCACATTCTTACCCTGCAAAATGAGGGGGATGGCTTTATCCTGCGGCTCTGTGGGCTGCTTAAACCCCTTCTTAATCAATGCTTTCTGCACAGGCTTTGCAAGTAGCTGAAAAGCACCTGCAAGCACTGATTCACTCAAATCTCTAACCTCTCCAATTAGTTGTTGATACTCAGAATCTTTAACTAAAAGACACTTAATTCTTTTTTGCCGGAAAGCCGCGTCTACTCCTTAACATAGATGGTGTATCCGCAGTACCCGCAGGCATGCCTATCACCGTGAAAAGCCATGACCCTACCGCACCTCGGACAAAGCTTTCTCTTCAAAGCAATTTTGCCAGTAGCATAGTCGTACTCGTAAAGCTTATGCCTGTTAGCCATCGCACATCCACCTTAGTATGCGTAGATAAAATTAAGCTTAAAAATCTTCCTCAAAATTGTGAGCTAGGAGGCTGAGAATTGAGTAGGAGGCTGCTTGGAGGATTAACCCTCAACGTGATCCTTCTAGGATTAACTAGCTTCTTAACCGACGTAAGCACGGAAATGATACTTGCAGTACTCCCATTCTATGCAACTGAAGTTCTTGGAATAGAAATGGGCGCACTAGGCTTCATCGAGGGAGCGGCTGAAACCACAGCAAGCCTCCTCAAGGCAATTTCAGGAAAAATATCCGATAAATTTGAAAGAAGAAAGCCATTTGCAATTTTAGGATATGGAATCTCAGCTTTAATAAAGCCCCTATTCGGCTTAACTTCAACTTGGCAGCACGTGCTCAGCGTAAGAATAGCTGATAGAATAGGCAAGGGAATTAGAACGGCGCCCAGAGATGCGCTTCTAGCAAGCTCAGTTGAAGCAAAGGTGAGAGGCAGAGCCTTCGGGCTGCATAGGATGATGGACACGTTGGGAGCCATAACCGGCCCACTAATATCACTAATAATGCTAAGCTACGGCTTCAACTACAGAACAATATTCTTCGCCACCATAATTCCAGGTCTAGCTGCAATAGCATTCCTAATTCCAGTTAAAGAGGCAGTACAGCGCAAGGAAAATGAAAGGCGAAGAAAACTTCCGGAACCAGCCGATTTAATAGCAATGGGAGGAGTGCTAACTTGGAAGTTCATCATATTCATATTGGCAGTCACGCTATTCTCGCTAGGAAACTTCAGCTATGCCTTCTGGCTTCTAAGAGCAAGTGAAGCTGGAATACCAGCCGAAATAGTTCCACTATTCTACATGCTACATAACATAGCATACGCCCTATCAGCACTACCAGCAGGAGAACTCTCAGATAGAATTGGCAGAGAGAAAGTATTAGCACTAGGCTACACTGCATTTGCACTAGCATGCATTGGATTCACGCTTCCAAACACATTCGCAACAGCAGCACTACTACTCATACTCTACGGCGTCTTCAGAGCAGTGGCAGACACAGTTCAAAGAGCCATGGTTTCAGACCTAGCAAAGCGAAGAGAGCTCGGCACAGCATTCGGCGTATTACACATGGCAGTAGGACTAAGCGCCTTGCCATCAAGCACTGCAGCAGGACTTCTATGGAGCATTTACGGATCTTGGGCGGCATTCGCCTACGGCGCAGCACTAGCAATTGCATCGACAATCCTAATACTAATTTGGACCAAAATGAGAGGCTAGCAGGAACCATAATAGGCAAGTTAAATACGCAATACCTATATTTTGGACAACCACATTTTCTTCAATAAAGCAGCTTGCCAACGTTATGACTCTCTGCGCAAAGCATCTTTAAGAAATAATGCAAATAACATTATTGGTAAAATCAAACTTAGGGGATTAGCCCGCACTCATCCATCACTCTTCACGAATAATATTATAATTGAAATTAGGCTAACGGGCATTGTATTTCCAGCGGAAATTAAGTTTAATTTCCTGAAACCATAGTTCCATTAAAGTATGATACAATGGCTATTGCATTTAAAATGGTTTTCTTCCAACCATGCAGCCATAGCCTATGTAATCCTTGTATTCTTTAAAGATTCTCATGTACTCGTACATTATTTTACGCATATCAGGGCGTATAAGAAGTTTACAAGCCATTTTTAGCATTCCTCTAAAGCCTAACTCTTTTCTAAAAGCCTTTTCTATGCCGGGTAATTCGTTGGAGAAATCAACTGCCTTAACTTCAACAAGGCCTCAGCCTCTCAAAAACTTTTCCCCTCTTCAAGGGTCATCATCTTTAAACCTCCCCAAACTCCGTACGCTTTCTCTTCTAGTTCCTTCGGCGGTTGCTTCTTCCATATCATTTCTAAATCACCGACATATCCACTGGGCTTTAAGACGCGAATAAACTCACGAAAGCCCTCTCTTTATCCAACAGAATAGTTGTGCATTCTGCTATAACTATATCAAAACTTTCATCTTCAAATGATGGAACATGTGCATCTGCTACTCTTAAACTAGCTTTCCCTCTAGACCTTTCTTCCTTGCTAGCTCTCTTGCATATTCAATCCTTCTCTCTGAAACATCTATTCCAATAACCTCGCAATCATATTTCTGAGCTAGAAAACAGGCTGTTACTCCTTTGCCACAACCTATATCTAAAACTCTCATAACTTTCCCTATTTTGCACATTCTTGCCATTTCATCCATCTTCTTTAAGCCTCCAGGATGCAGAACCTCTAAGCCACAAGAATACATGAACTCATCAGTATCAGCCATTTACCCATCTTGCCCATACCTCCATACTCCCACCATAAAGGGATCTTATCCCTGCAAGATATACAGACATAATCATTACTGGGCTTACGCCAAGATAAATCCAGTTGAAGGGGTAAGTAAGTATATTTATTCCGGAAATGATGACCACAAATACGATGTCTAAAAGCATGCTCAATCCACAGAAAGCCAAAGCTATTCCTACAATGAATCTAGTAGTTACCTTCCGCCCTACTTTCTTAAAATAAAGACTTGCCGAGATATAGTAGCTTGGAATGGCAGAAAAGTAAATAATTGCAGTACTCAAGTATATCGGAATTCTCCCCATTAATACTTCATAATTCGTTATGAATAGAATTCTATACACGAATAAAACCAAAAGTATGAGAGGAATTGCGATAACCCAAATCAATACATAACTAATTAAGAAATACTTAATTAAAATCAAGAAGTCATCAGCACCGATCATTTTAGGGCATCTCCCCATGTTCTCGCTTAGAACCTACATCACTCATCCTCGCCATCTCCTAAGTCTTCAATCACAATGGTGAGTTTGCTTAACTAGAAATGCTAAACTATTAGATCAGCTTTTCACCAACTCAACAAATGTAGAAATAAGCTCCTTAGTCTTAAACAACACATACATAGAACGCATATATTTCCTCAGTTTAAGCTTAAGCCTTTGATGAGGTATAGTAACTAGGCAATCTGCTCATTTGCATCTGAGGAGAACGGTATTAAGACACATGTATTACAGATCAGGATCGACCTAGTGATTTTATGGAAACTTTAATTGTTTTAGGTTCATGAGAGATTTTATCAGCACCAGAAACCTTCATCATCAATCAGACAATCTAGCCATCATCACCAATTATTTAGAAATTCAAATCCCCCATATTTTTGTTATTATTTACTTGAATTTATCCTTAAGATGAAGCATGGAATTATTCCAAAGATTAAGCTTACCGATTCATCATGCATTATTTTTAGTAGCTCTTTTTCGCTTACATCTTTAAGGCATTTAATTAAGTCTAAGTACAAAAGCATTGGGTCTCCCTCATTTGAAACAACTCTCCAATATCTTTTAGCATCTCTATTTGCAAGCTTCTTCCTATTACTTAGCAATTCAATAAACTTTTCTTTTAGATTCGCTTCTTCACATGCTTTCAGAATTGCGGAGTATGCTTCAGTTGTTGTTTTTTCATGGAAATCTAAGATTGTATATCCCGCTATCCTTAAGTGTCTCTTAATTTCTACCTCCGGAATTTTTCTGTTTGAAAGCACTTTTAATGTAGCTAGCTGCTCCAACTTTTTAGCTGACTTTGGAAATGTTATTAATGGAGTTACGTATGCTGATGCTAGTGCTAATGCCTCTACTATCACCTTATCGATCTTTGATTGTCTTGATATTAACTCCACTATTTCCTCGATGGCTTTTGATGGATAATAAAGCTCTATGAATGGCTTTTTACTAAATATGCTGTTTACTTCAGGGAGAACTTGAATTGATGGTGGCTTTCCAATGAATCTGTATCTAAATCTCCTTGATAGCCACTTTAAACCTTCTAGCGGATTATCTTCTGGAGCAACATAAACTACTCCTTTGATATTCTTTAGTATTGAGATGAACCTTGGGTTTATCATGGCTTACTCTGCGCTTTCATATGCTTTTTCAGCTGCCTTTAATGCTCCATTTACATCTACATTCGATCCCAATTTATTAAGCTCTTCACCTACAACTTTAATGGTTTTAAGTATTAGACTTAACTTCGCCGTATTTGCCATGTGACCTATTCGAATTGCCTTATCCTTCAGTTTGCCTAATCCACTGCTTATCAGCATATTATGATTTTTAAGAAGCCTCCTTACTATGGTTGATGGCTTAACCTCCTCTGGAGTTAATGCTACTGTAACTGTGCTTGAAGCACAGTTATCATCGGCTAGAATCTTGAAGCCAAGCATGTTAAGACCAGTTCTCGCGGCTTTAGCTACTTTCCTATGCCTCTTAAATCTCTTTTCCAATCCCTCTTCGAAGATTTCAAGAAGTGCTTCTCTTAAAGCCAATATTAGCGGTGATGGAAGAGTTGATGGGTATGGGTGGCTCGGCTCTTTCTCAGCATAATCTCTCCAAGTCTTAAGGTTTAAGTACCATGATGGCACGTTTGTTTTTCTATTCTCCAAATAATCCCAGAACTTTTCGCCTATAGCTATTGTCGTTATTCCAGCTACAGCTCCTAGGCACTTTTGAGGACCCACAAACGCGATATCTATGCTCCATTCATCCATGTTGAAGTCCATTCCACCAATCGAGGAAATTCCATCAACAACGTATATTAGGTCGTATTTTGATGCTAATTTTCCAAGTTTGGATACTGGATTAACTACTCCAGTTGATGAGTCACAATGAACTACTGCTAGAGCTCTAACCTTATTATCCTCAGCTATTTTCTCCTCAACCTCTATTAAATCAATTTCTTCCCCCCAATTGAAATTGACGCACAGAACTTCTCCATAAATTTGAAATGTTTGTTGAAGTCTTTCGCCAGAGTAGCCGTTTGATGGAATTACTATTTTCATGCCTTCATCCATAACATTTATAGCGGAAAGCTCCACCGCTAAGCTTCCAGCTCCAGGTAGAATAAAAACTTCACCCTTCGTCTTGAAGAGCTACTTTAACATTTAAATTGTTTCATGGTAAATTGGCTTCCAGTTCTCGCCATAATGCGGAATTACTGGACAACTCAAAGCCTTTAACACTCTATTAGATGCTTCAGTTGGACCTGGAATCATGAGCAGTGGTTTCCTCATGGTCCGCACCTTAATCCATTACTTTATGTTTGATTTTAAATCTGCTTCAACCTTCTTTCGCCATAACCGATACTCCTTAATTGTTGATAGAGCGATTGCCATGATAATGTTGCTGAGCAGAAGTGCGCTTACCACTATACTTAGAATTATGTTTGCATTTTTAAGTCCATATTCCATAGGCATGATTCCAAGAACTGCTGCCGCGAGACCTCTTCCCATTGCGCACGAAATAATTTTTCTCTCTTTGGTGAGCGCCGTGTGAATTGTAGTTGCAGTTATGGCAACGTATCTTACGGCGAATAGCATCGCTGTAATTGAAAGGCCGAGAATTATTTCCATTGGATCATCGAGAATGTAGTTTAAGCCTAAGAGAACGAAAAAGAAGGTCCTAACTAAAAAGGTGATTTCAGAGTGGAAGCGCCTAGTAAGCTCCTTTATCGGCCTCAGCTCTTTAACTCCTATCTTCAAGCCCAATATCGAAGATATTTTTTCGTCATTTCCAAGAACAAGGCCGAAAATTAGGGACGCAAGAGCTCCACTTCCACCTATAAATTCAGCTAGAGAATATACTCCAATTAGCGCTGAAAGAGTGAACATATAGAAGTATTCCTCCTCTCTAAGAAAGTACACGACCAACAACCATAGAACTCCAATTCCAAATCCAGCCACTATTCCTGTTGAAAATTTTGATGTCAATCTAACAATTACCTCGCTCAGCGGAGTGCTAAGCCCCATGTACTCTAGGCATGACAGCGTAATTATAACTGAAAGCACATTCGTTAATGCAAGTTCAATAGTGAGTATTAGAAGCGCATCCTCCTCCAAAGGCATTTTCCTAATTAGGGTCATAAGAGTTACTGAACCGCTTCCACCAACAATTGCAGCTAGAATTAAGCTGTAAGCCCATCTAAAGTTTAGAGCATACCTAGCAAAGAAAGTTATTATTATTACGCTTAAGGCGAAACTTAGAATTGATGGCGTCATAAGCGTTCTACCCTTCTCCAGAATTTTATCCAAGTCTATTCTCATACCGCTTTCAAATAGGAGCACTGCCAGTGCAAGCGAAGCCATGTAAGGTAGGATGGGCTGAATATCACTTACATTAATTAACTGTGCATAGGGTCCAATGAGTATGCCCAAAAATATTAGGAAAATGACATCAGGAATGCTTGTTTTCCTGAAAAGTAGGACCCCAAAGAATCCGAGAAGCATTATTATTGATGCCGTAAAAAATGCGAATAGTATGTCGTCCATACTTTTCACCGTCAACACTCTTATTTTGTTGTCATTAGAATTTAAAGTCTTATCAAATTAAGATCTTAAAATTGTTGCTTTCCAGCAGCTTAGCCACCACTTAATTTTATAGACGACCTGTCAGCGTAATGCTTTTCAACTCTCCTCGCCTTTAGCTTTTCAGCTATATAGTTGAATGCCATTTCAGGGTCAGCTTTTTCACCGCAAGTATATACATCTACAGTTGCATAGGCATATTCGGTCCAAGTGTGAATAGAGATGTGGCTTTCAACAACTAAGGCTATTACTGATACTCCCCCCTTTTCCCCACCGAACTTCCACGACTTTAAATCCCAAATAGTCATGTTGGCTAGCTCAGCTGCTTGAGTAACTATTTCTCTTAGTTGCTGCTCATTTGCAAGTACTTCTTCATCGCAATCATACAGGTTTCCATAGACGTGCTTTCCAATAATGCCTCTACGACCCTCGGACATTTCCATCGGAGACCGTCTTAAAGCTTGCTTAATATTTAAATCTTACCTCGTATTTTCCTTCCAATTAATTCAGCCATTCTCCTTGCGTTACTAAGCATGTCGTGATTGTTGTTGAAGAAAATATATATCCTATCAGCTTGTAGCTTGAGAACTTCCTCAGCGACCTCTATAAGCTCTTCATCTGAGTAATTGTGGGCGTACCAAGCTGTTCTGCCATGCATTCTCAGGTAGATGCTGCTCCCTGTCCCAGCGTAAAGTCTCATTTCAGGACTGTCAACTGAAACAAGCGTTACTTCAAAATCTCTACACCAATTAATCCACTTCTCGCAAACCCATTGCCTGTTTCTCCACTCCAAAGCGAATTTTTCACCTAGATTTACGCTCTTAATGAATTTTTCAAGTTTAGCGGTAAAATTCCTGGTTGGAATAGCTGTTGGGGGAAGCTGGAACAAGTAGAAATCTATTTTATCTCTGAGAGGCTCAAACAACCTTTCAAATTTAATCCAAGTTTTAAGAGCTTTATCGCTGAACTTGTAAATGTGGGTTATCCACCTACTTACCTTAATGGACCACCTAAAGTTCGGCGGGCTTCTAAGCGCCCAGCTTTTAACTTGAGATGGAAATGGAAACCTGTAAAAGCTTGCATTTAGCTCGACAGCATTTAACTTGGAATTCCTGACATACCATTTAAATCCATTTGGATTCCAGCTGTAAAGCCAGCCTGAAGTTCCTACGAAAAGCGAAGGAGTTCTGCCAACACTAAATTTTAATGCCGAATGCTTCTGCAAACTCTTTAATCCTCCTATACTCCTTCAAAAACTCATACCCCCTCTCAGTTAGAACGAAGATAGTCTTGCCGCTCTCTTCCATTTCACGTAGGAGTTTAGCTTCACTAAGTTCTTTCAAGTATCTAGTTAATCTGTCATAGGATAAGTTTGCTCCATAGAGTATTCTAGTAATTCCCGCTCTTCCGCCTTCATCTCTAATGGTCTTCAATATATCTGCCATTATTTGCAGCCTCGACCTATACTTTTTCTTCATTTCCCTCTACCCACGCGAATGAGCATTAGAAGCATGCAGAAGAATCCTATTAGTTGGATGAAGTGCCCTATAAGGTACATTTGATGAATCATTACTGAGAACATGAAGGTAATGTGACTAATTAGAAGTAGCGTGAATCCTGCAAAGATTAGTAGGCTATTAAGCCCTCTATTTTCAATAAAGTTCATGGCCGATTGAGCTGCCACGTAAATTAGAAGCGTCATTTGAATAAATTCGAAGTAGGGATTCATTATTATGGGTGGAATGACTGCGGTTGCCAGTTCTCCTTCAACTTTTGATCTGGCTCGCTCAACATATGCTAACGTGAATAAAATATAAGCTATAGTTCTCATTAAGCCGTAAATTATGCTAATGGTGAATATGAGCGCTCTAACCCTAGGATCAAAATCCTTTAAAAGCAAAGCTATGTAGCTGGACGCAATAACCCTCGTAATCATTCCAGCTCCTAAAACCGAAAATCCAAAGTACAGGTGCATTAGGCTCTTACTTTGAGTTAATTTGTAGGCTTTCATTGCGAAGTAGGCCACTGAAAAGCTTATTAACGCGCTAATTGTCTCCATGAATAGGTCGGCTCGAAATGCTGATGGCAATATTCCACCGCCAGCGCCTAGCCATCATGCTGACATAGTAATGTACGATTCGTATAGACGATTAATGCTTCACTAATATATATAGTCTTTATCAAGTTGATTTCGGTGATTAGCATGCTAAAAAGCAGATATGTAAAATTTGGATTGGCTGCACTTATAGTTCTAGCAGTTTTTGCAGTACTAGCATTTCAGTCGACAGCAACTGCCCAGGAAGTTCAGGATTGCAAGCGCGCAGGATGGAAAGCTCGAGGCATTGCAATAATCAGGAATGAAAACGAAACCATTAAGCGTAGAATTATGCTGGGAATAGCCTTTAAAGCTCATGCAACGAATAGGACTATTAGGCTTCACGCCATCAAAGGCGCCATTAAGATTGGAGACGTCAAATACAATATCACTGAGGCAGCGGGAGTTATTGGACGTATTCACCACGTTGGAGAGTACTACGCTGGATTGATGATGGTTAAAGGAACAGCCGTCAGCCAGTCTGGTGAGAAGTTTACATTTAGGCTATTTGGAAGAGTAATCTACGTGGATGGGAAGAAGCTGGCTTTCACTGCGATTACTGGCTCCATTTGGGGCGAACCAGGGAAGTGCTTTTTGGTCCTAGAAGGACTGATTAAGCTAGTCAACGCTAAGTGACTTAGCTCTAATACTCAATTTTTTTAAGTTCGAGCAGCCATTTCAATGGGATGTCCTGCCACCGGCCATCAGGGCTTCTTCTCCTAATAGTTATGGGAAGAATGCCCATTTCCAACTCCATTTCAGCTATTGTTAGGGGATCTTCAATGTCCTCCGGAATGTCTATTAAAACTGGAGCGCCCATAGATATTTGAAGCGCTCTAGCCCCAATAATTCTAGCTCGCTCATACCTCGTTAGCTTGGGCGGTCCAATCAATATCTTCATTTCTAATTCGGATTCACCTCTTTCAGTAATGCTTTTTTGAGCTGATGAGCTTTCATCTGACTTCATACAAATTCCTCCAACCTATTAATCCACCCATATGAGAGTAATTGACACAGGACGCCCGCACATATACCAGTAAATCTAGGCTTTGAATTAATTTGATACAAATATATAATATTTTGCTTTAACCTAATTAACTGTTAAGTGGCGGTGAATTAAAGTTGAATGAGCGGAGCGAGCTTTACCCCTTCAAGTGGTCTTTAATACTTTTATCCTCAATTTCACTCCTCCTTCTCTTCCTGAGACTTTTTGATAAGCAGTTTTTCCAACTTGACTTTGAACTTTTTCTTTTCCACATTCCAGCAATCCTATCGGTGATCGTATACGTCTACCTATTCATCAGAAGTAGGTTTAGCTAATAATGCTAATAATAATCGCCTAACAAATGCATATTTCCAATGCTCACATTTTCCAATCCAGCACGCTTAGCTGCCTTTAAGCACTCCAACGCGTGTTTTTTGCTTGTTGGAGGCAGATCCCTCATCATGTATGCACCGTAAAATGCGAGCAGCGTATATGGAATTTCAGGGCATATATCTGCTAGAAATCCAGCGATATTTTCAACTTCCTCTGCATCCACATAGCCGGGCACGAGCAAAGTGCTTGCAATTAGAAGTGGAGGATTCCTCCTTTCATTAATTCTCTTTCCAAGCATTTTGAAGTTTTCATACACCGGCTTGTTCGTCACTCCGCACAGAGCAATGTAAATGTTCTCATTCCAAGCTTTCAAGTCGAACTTAACGTTTCCACCGCTTATCAATGAAAGTTCAAATGCTTTTTCAGCCAACTTCGGATTCATTAAACCATTGGTTTCCCAGCAAATTCTCATTATTCCATTCCAATTCCTTGACTTCTCAATGGCTAGCTCACTTACCTTTAATGCGTGCAGCATTTGAGGCGATGGATCTCCCCCGAAAAAGCATATGCATGAAACTTTTCTATTCACTTTCTCAACCAGATCATCAGCACTCACCAGAGGCGATAGCCTTAAAGTGAGCTCCCTATAGTGCCAGTTTTGGCAAAAAAGGCAGTCCAAGCTGCATGCTCCATAAAACACCGCCAAATTGTAATATCCATACTCCGGGCCGGGACTATACGAGTATTTTGGATAACCAGTGCCAGTGCATCCAGGACACACCCAAGCTCCAACGCAATTTGTAGGTATTGGATCATAATACCATTCAAGCAGCCCTTTACTTGGAGTACCTGCCAATCGCACCAATCGCCCATTTTCATTTTTCACCAAGCCACAAAACCCATAAGAATTTGGAGGTATAATGCAGTTGTTTGCACAGGTTCCACACTTGATTCCCGGACCTTCAGGAGGCTTGCTTGGAAGCCCATACTGCCTTTTGCTCTTTTCATGCGATTTCAATGCTACTGGTAATGCTTCATCCGGCCTGTTAACTAGGCAGTCCTTGCACACGCCTATAGCGCTTGAAATCAACTTAGACTTCTTACCGCAAATTAAACACGTCTTATCTCGAGATGTTAACGAATTTATTATCCAGCGCAATTTAGCACCTCAAGCCTCCCTAGCCATTACGTAGGCATCTTCCCCATCTAGGTAGTATCCTGAGATTCTCTTCGCAATCCTGTAATTCAGTTTTTTGTACAAGTTTATTGCAGGGACATTGCTTACTCTAACTTCCAAGTAATATTCTGAAGCACCATACTCCTTCATAGCTTCCATGGCCTTTTTCATTAAAGCTTCCCCTATGCCTTTACGCCTATATTCCGGCAGCACGGCTATAGATATCACGTGCCCCTTCCTAGCTAGCCCAAATCTAAGATTTGAAAGTCCAAATTCGACCCTGCACATGATGTATCCAACTACTTCGCCATCAACTTCAGCTACTAGAAAAGCCTTTGGATACTCATAGTGGTGATGCATGAAAAATGCTGGAGAATAATTCTCAGGTAGGCACATCTTATTTATCCAAACCACCCTTTCAAGATCTAGTGGCTTGAACTCTCTTATAGCAAAATTGAATTCCGATTTCTTTTTCACAACATGCTCTTCCACGGTTTCTCCCAACCTTTTCCATGCCCTTTAGCGATTATGAAAGAGAAATATTTTTAGCTTTAGCTTATAAGGTCTCTTGGAGTTGAAACTAGCTTGAGCGGGGAGCTTCAGCATTTAGACTTCATGGAAGTTGATCCCATAGTTAGAAGATTCTTTCCAATATTAGATTCATACGTTGAATTCGGCATTCCAACATTCATCCTAGCGCCAGATGCTGAAACGAAAAAACCTTTCCTGAAACTTTATTGGGCCTTGAGAGAGAAAAATTACATTCCAGTTTTAAGGAGAGTTAATGGCACATTAATGATTAAGGTTGTGCCTTACACTCCGAGGAAGAGGAGGAGCTACATAATCTTCATAATATTACTTATAGCAACTCTAGGCACGCTAATCTATAGTGGTTGGAGCCAAGTTTCAAGCAGTGCATTCGACATTGTAGATCCCAGAAGAAACATAGTTTTAAACGTCTTCCTCTATGTTGCCTGCTTCATGATCATTGCTGGCCTGCATGAAATGGGCCACAAAATTGCATGTGAATTTCATGGAGTTAAATCCAGCCCTCCCTACTTCATACCTGGACCTATGGAAACTGGCGGCACTTTAGGAGCAGTAATAATTCAAGAATCCCCAGTGGTCAATCGAGATCAACTATTTGACATTGGCATCAGCGGCCCAATATTAGGCTTCATCGCTGCAATATTTGTCTCCATTCTCGGCTTAAGACTATCATACCCAACTAGATACGCCATAGGCATTCCAATACCAAGTCCACTAATATTCGACTACTTGGTATCATTAGTTGTAAATCTTCCTCCGGGCTACATCCTCCTACTCCACCCAGTTGCCTTCGCAGGTTGGATAGGCTTTCTACTGACATTCCTAAACATCATGCCAATAGCTCAGCTAGATGGTGGACATATCGCTAGAGCTGTTTTTGGTGCAAAATATCATAGGCTAATCTCATACATTGCAGCTGCAGCCCTCTTTTTGATGGGCTATTACTTCATGGCAATCCTGGCAATCGCAATGCTTGCATATCGCGGCCACCCAGGCCCACTTGACGACGTTTCTCCTCTTAGTAGAAGCAGGAAGATTTTAGGCTTGCTACTTATTCCAAGCATTCTAGTGCTCTCAGCGACGATATGGATCATACCATTATGAGCTAGAGGCTTACCAACCTATTTCAGCAAAATGAATTGCCAATGTATTGCTTCAAAACATCGGGACAATTATATGTGAAATTGCCGAAGAAAACATTATAAATCGAAAACTACAATCGTTTTAGCGGGTTTTGTTGAGCTGGCCTTCGAGGAAAAGCCAATTAGCTGAAGAGGCTGTTAAGATCCTATTCAAGAGGGGAGCCATTCTATTTGGCGAATTCACCTTAACTTCAGGCCTCAAAAGCCCATATTACATCGACTTAAGAGTGATTCCCAGCTATCCAGAAGACTTTGATAGAATCTGCACAATGTACGCTGAAATCATCGAAAATGAGTTTGAAAATGTGGATAAAATAGCTGGCGTACCAACTGCAGGAATACCCTTCGCAGCTCTAGTAGCATACAAGCTGAAAAAGCCGCTTATCTACGTGAGAAAGGAAGTTGAGCGAGCGCATGGTAGAGGCAAACTTGTGGAAGGCGTTTTGCATAGGGGAGAACGCGTAGTTCTAATTGACGACGTAGCGACTACCGGTGGAAGCTTAATTTTAACTGCAAAATCCGTCCACTCCTTCGGAGGCAAAGTTGCAGGCGCAGTTGTCCTAGTCGATAGGGAGCAAGGTGCCACCGAGAACTTGAAGAAGGCTGGGGTTGAACTCCACTATCTAATTAGGATCTCTGACGCTCCAAAGATACTCCTAAGAAATGGGATGATAGACGAAGAAACGTATGAAAAGATGATGAAAATAGTAAAAAGACGTTAACGCTCATAGAATAAGCCTAACTGCTGCAATTTCTTATATATTTTGTTAACTGCAACGTATACTTCCTCTTCCTTTTTAGCTCCTGTGCAAACCATCTTGCCAGAGCTAAATAGCAATAGCACTACCTTTGGCTCACTCATCCTATAGATTAGTCCTGGAAATTGCTCTGGCTCATACATGACGTTTTCCAGTAGGAGCGCTGCCTTCTCAAGGTTAACACCTATCCCCAAATTTGCTGATGCAACGATGTTTTGAATAGTAATTTTAGGCTTACCAACTATAACTATACCCTTAGACTTAAGGGTAGAAATTATTTTTTTAACTGCCCTTTTAACATCCTTCTCAGATTTAGCTCCCGTGCAAACCATCTTGCCAGAACTGAATATCAACGTTGCAGTTTTAGGTCTATTTAACCTAAAAACTAGGCCAGGAAACTGATCCGGATTGTAATCGACGTTTGGCACACTTCTAGTTATTGCCTCCAAGTCGATGTACTGGTCGAGAACCACGGAGGCTACTACGTTCTCAATTCTAACAGAGGGCTTGCGCATGGTATCTCCTCCTTCGCTCCATACTGTTTAACTAAGGCTTCCTTAATAATGTTCCTACGCTTACTCCTTCATAGCTAAAGCAATTACAATAGCCAAAATAACGATTATAGCAATAACGGGGATAGTCCATCCTTTAAGTGTTAAGCTTATTAGACCAATATACGGTATTCTCAAAAGAACTTTTCCAATCACATTTTCAGCTGAAATCCAAAAAGGATCTGGAGCTTGATTAGCATCACCCTTAGTTCTAAAGAAAACCAATCCATCATTCCTTACCTTCTTATCGATTATCCTGTGAACCCAAGGCATACCTCTCCAGTAAGGTGAGGGAGGCTTAAAGACTATTATGTCCCCCACCTGCAACGACTCTGGATTCACTCCCCGAACTATAAGGATGTCCCCAACATTCAACGTTGGAATCATGCTTCCAGAAGCGACAACAACAAATGGCGTTTCAACTTGTAAAATGTATTTGGCTCCCAGCTGTATTCCCTGGGTTGCAGCAAATGCCAATATCAGCATCAATAGGTAGTTGAGGAATTCCTTGACAACTTTTCTTTCTCCACTGCTCTTGCTCACGCTGCTCACGCTCGAAGACCAATATAACTTTTAAGTTTAAAATTTTACTCTTACTTGCGGAACTCATGGATCCCGGTCAGCTAGCTAAAATGATAGATTTAACTTTGCTTAAGCCAACAGCTACAGCTGAAGAAGTTAAAATGTTGTGTAAAGAAGCCAGAAAGTACGGTTTCATCTGCGTCGTAGTTCACAGCCACTATGTCCCATTAGCATGCAAATTACTTCAAGGAACCGAAATTAAAGTTGGGACTGTAGTAGGTTTTCCCTTCGGCGCAAATTTATCTGAAGTTAAAGCTTATGAAGCGAGAAGAGCTGTAGAGCTTGGCGCTTCTGAAATCGACATTGTCATCAACCCGGGTGCTCTTAAATCTAAAGATTTAGCTACCCTTGAATATGATATTAAAAGTGTAGTTGAGGAAGTTAAGAGTGTTAGAAGTGATGCCATAGTGAGGGTCATAATTGAAACTTGCTACCTTTCTGATGAGGAAAAGGTTGAAGCGTGCAGAGCAGTTGTTAATGGTGGAGCAGATTTCGTGAAAACTTCAACAGGATTTGGGAGCGGGGAAGCAACAGTTCGTGATGCGAGGCTAATTAGAAGCGTTGTTAGGCCGAAATTTGGAGTTAAAGCTACAGGCGGCATAAGGAATCTTGAAATTGCTCTTGCAATGATTGAGGCTTGCGTAAATAGAATAAGTGCAAGTGCTGGTGGTAAAATAGTTGGGGAGCTTATTGATAGGTCAGCGCTTACTTAAAGTTCTCCACCGCAGGATGATCGATCTCACAAGGCTTGCAGTGTCATGAGCGTGCTTTTCAGGGTTTTCTCCATAGCTTTTCACTATCAATTTCAATTTAATTTCGCCTTTTTCATCTCTTTCAACTATGAATTGATTTGCTGAACTTGAAGCCCCCATGGTTCCCCTCCCCACGGAGTACCTGAACCTGATCGTGTTATCCTTGAACTTCACTCCCTCAACACCAAGCCAGCTCTTTAGCTTGTTGAATACGAATTGCAGCATTTCATTGACTTCACTCTCATCAATCTTCACTGGTATAATGAATATCCAAGGCTCTCCATATCGCTTTGGCGCGATGTCCGCCTTCCACTTCATTAGCCTCGATGGAGTAACTATGACTGAAGATTTCAATGCAGGTATTGCACCTGCAATAGACGTGATTACTGCAATGCTAATTGTAGCTGTAGTCCAGCTAGCTGAAACCTTCGGATACACTTCTATTAGCATGTTTAGGAAATTGGCAATCCTGTAAAATGCGAGGCCCAGCAGGTATCCTAAGCCCCCAGCGACCACTCCTATTATTGACGCCTCAGCCGTAAATAGCATCGTTATGTGACTTGGATTTAAACCTAAAGCCGAGAGTGTAGCTACCTCTCTTCGCCTTTCATAAACTGAAGATAACATTACTAAAGACACGTTTAAAACTGATATTGCTAGAGTTATCATGGCTTCCAGCCCTTTAACTTCGAGGTACGATCCATAAATGAACTCCATGACTTGGCTATGCGCATAGGCCTTCGCCCGGTAATCCCCGGCTAGAGCTATCCTCTTTGCAATTGCTACTGCCTTATCATCATCCTCAATTTTCGCCGCCAATCTTACAGGTAGAGCCCCAAGCTTAGTTGCATCGCCCCACCACACGAAAATAATTTCACCTGCTTCGCAAGGAACTATTTCGATCGTCGGCTCCTCTTCTCCAACTATTTGCATTTTAAGCGGAGTGAGCTGTCTATCGTCAAAGTCTATGATTGATAAGGCGTCATCTGACACTATTCCCACCACAATTGCCTCGAGGTTGATGTTTGGCATGATGATTGTGCTGTTAATGTCTGCCTCCAAAGTGGAAGCCATGCTTTGAGTTAAAACAACTTCGCCAGAGGCCTCGACGATTCTACCTCTAATTATCTTGGACTTGATCCTTGCAAATATTGGATCTCGACTATCTGAAAATGCCAACACTCCAAAGATGGGGGATCTCTGCTGGGCTTCAAGTGGATTTACAGCGTAATCTATGGGCTTTAGCTGAGGAGCGTTCATGTACTTAATTGAGATCCACTGCGCCTTTTCCCTTAAAGCAAACTTATCAACGAAGTTCTGCTCCAGGGGTATGAATCGGTGAATTGAAATTGGAGGCAGAATCTTATCTACAACAATTCCAGTGAACCTTTCATCAGTGCGGTAAGCCTTCGCGGATAAGCCTTCCTCAATTGATATTGAGGTTAAAGCTACAAATCCCCCAGTAAGTACTAGAACTGATATTAAGGTAAGTAGAGTTCTCAGCTTTCTCCTCTTCAAATTTCTCTTAGCTATTGAGAATATCGAGACCAGCGCGCTCCAAAATGCGAGCTCCCCAGGCTCCTCCTTGATTTTCTGAGGTATTAATGTTAATGCACTTGCAATCAACAGGGATCCTGCGCTCCACATGAGCAGCGAGCTTACATCTACAAGTCTACAGCCAGGGTAGAGCTCGTAGAACAAGTATATTGCTGCAGCATAGGCAATTGCAGCTGCAGAAATCTTGTAAAACCTTTTTTCAAATAATAGCTCTCCAATGGCAACTGAGGTTAGCGCTATAAGGACTGCAATGGATATAGATGAACTCACAGCCTCAGCAAATAATCCATTTACACCTGAAATCACGGAAGTTATCATGGCGTAAGCTTCTCTTAAGTCAACATAGCACGCATCATACGCCTCAGCAGCCAGCTTTTCCTTTGAAGCTGCTATAAGCTCTTCTGCTCTGCTAATTTTAAGCCTATAAATTGCCATATAAAACCCACGTTCTTCAGCCTCTTCTACGGCTTTTATCGCCTTTTGAAGTATGAGCCTGACTTCACCCACGCTGAATTTGAGGGAAGCAGCCGGCAGGCTTAACGTCAATTCTTCACCTTTTCTCAAAATTACGCTTTTCTCTGTTAAATTGAATTTTTTAGTTACCATTTCACGATCAACTATGAATGTTGCTTCTACAGTTACCATCACATTCAAGTTGGCGGGAACAATAATCGCATTCTTTGGCAGTCCAAGCGTTATCGCCTCCGTGAATGGAGCCCCAAATGTGCTTAAAATTTCGCCATCCCCATTCCAAGCAAATCCTTCCACCTCGTACGTTACGTACTTGGCTGGCTCAGCTGAGTCAGCTACCAATGCTTCACCTTCAAGAAGTATCGAAGCCCCTTCAATTAAGGTCAAATTTACATCGACATCTTTTTCGACTTCCACGTCGAGGTATGATATGGCATAGTCAAATCCTGGCGTCGAATTATAGTCGAGGACCGCATATATCCTGTAGCTGCCCTTTGAAACCTGAACTTCAAACGAACCATCAATGGACGTTTCAGTTTCAACATTTAACTTCCAGCTATTTGGTTTAATTTGCTTGAATACGTATATTTTGACGTTGGGCAGTGGATTTCCATCTACATTGCGAACATGACCCCTCAATACATGTTGCTCCTCTCCTAAAACTTGAATTTGAGTAAGGAAGAGCATGACAGCTATTGAGAGGATTACCAGATTCTTCCAGCTTGCATTCATTTTACTTGTCTTCACGTCTAATTATCGCCTCTTTCACGTTCTTGATAGGAGCTTACGCCAATTTAGAGTGCTCAGCTTTATAATTAATTCAGCTATGAGCTTAGCTGCATTTTCAATATCGCTTAGTGATGCCACTTCCCCCGGCGAATGCATATACCTTAATGGTATGGATATAAGAGAAGTTGCAACGCCTTCTCTAGACACTTGAATTACCCATGCATCTGTTCCACTGCTGCCTGGTATAGGCTCCCTTTGATATGGAATGCCCTTTTCAGCGCATATTTCCTCAGCTAATTTCCAAAGTGCAGGGTGGAAGTTTGGTCCAATTCCAATTGCCGGACCTTTGCCCAATTCTATTCCAGAAACTAGCTTCTTATCAACATTATATGCTGATGCGTGAGTTACATCTATTGCAATCCCTACATGAGGCTTTATCTTGTAAGTTGCAGTGATTGCCCCTCTTAACCCTACCTCTTCTTGGCATGTAGCTACCGCATAAACTGTTGCTGGAAGCTTCTCCTTCCCTAAAAGCTCCATTGCCTTAATTATTGCTGCCACACCAGCCTTATCATCAAGTCCAACTGAAATCACTCTATCCTTGTTGCCCATTTCCCTTAAGGCCAGTATTGGGGTTACAACTGTGCCAGGCTTAATTCCGAGCTTCAAAACTTCCTCCTTGCTTGCCGCGCCGATGTCAATGGCCATATCCTCGACTTTCACAACTTTCTCTCGTTCATCCGGCTTAGTTAGATGAGCTGGCTTAGCTCCAATTACGCCAAACAATTTACCCTTTTCTCCGTGCACCAATACCTGAAGCCCATACAATACCCTTTGATCAAATCCTCTCGCTTTAAATCTGAGGTAGCCATCATCATCTATGTACGTAACCATCAGCCCGACTTGGTCCATGTGTGCTGCTACCATTATCTTAGGATTGTCCTCCCCCTCTCTTAGCCCTATCACATTCCCCATAATGTCGACTTCAACTTGAAGATTCAACTTTCTAAATTCCTCAATTATAATCCTTCTGACTTCATCTTCAAATCCGGGAACGCTCGGCACTTCAACAAGTCGCTTTAAGACATCCCTAACCTCCACGCCTCTCACTCCCAGCTACTAGCTTAATTTTATTGTGTAATTTTTAAGTATATTTTCTACCCTACTTTGCTTGGAGGGGTGAATTTGCCGCTTAAAATGTCTGAAAGGCTGGCTCCACTTTCTTACGCCATTAGAGATCTAGTTCCAATAGCAAATGAGATTGAGAGAATGGGTGGGCAGGTCATTAGGCTCAACATTGGAGATCCGTTGAAATTCGACTTCGACACTCCTCAACACATTAAAGATGCGCTGTGCGAAGCCATTAACAGTAAGTGGAACTTTTATTCTCCATCAGTAGGCGACGATGAGCTTAGAGCTGCTATTGCTGAGAAGGAGAAGAAGTATAATGGAGTTGAAGTGGATCCTAAAAACGTAATAGTCACAACTGGCGTTTCAGAAGCAATAAACTTCATAGCTGCAGCTTTTCTCGACCCTGGCGATGAAGCGCTCATACCAGGCCCAGCATATGCTCCATACATGAATTTCATTCAACTTTACGGCGGCAAGCCCATCCATTACAAGTGCATTGAGGAGGAAGGGTGGAAGCCCGATTTAGATGATATTAGAAGAAAAGTTACGGAGAGGACAAGATTCATCTTAATCATTAACCCGAACAACCCTACTGGAGCAGTTTATGATGAAAAAGTGGTTGAAGGAATCCTAAACATAGCTGCTGAACATGAAATACCAGTTGTTTCCGATGAAATTTACGACAGAATCACATATGATGATGCCAATTTTAAGAGCACTGCAGCTATAAGCCGGGATGTTCCAGTAGTAGGATTAAATGGCTTTTCCAAGGTTTACTTGATGACTGGCTGGAGGCTAGGCTACATTTACGTTAAAGATCCAACGGAGAAGTACTTGGATAAAATAATGGGTCACCTGGTCAAACTAGCTAGAGCAAGATTGTGCGCATGCACCCCAGTTATGAGAGCAGGCATAGCCGCCCTTAGGGGCCCGCAAGATCACGTGAATGAAATGGTGAGTAAATTAAAAGTTAGAAGGGACTACTGCTGCAAGAGAATAAGTGAAATTCCAGGTTTAAGCGTTGTAAAGCCAATGGGCGCATTTTACCTGTTCCCCAAAGTCCAGTTGGGGAATGCCTTCAAGAGCGACAAGGACTTCGCCTTGAAGCTGCTCCATGAAGAGAAGGTTTTAATCGTTCATGGTTCAGGGTTTGGAGCTGGAGGCGAAAGCCACTTCAGAAGCATCTACCTTCCGCCGATCAACGTACTTGAAGAGGCTTTCAACAGAATTGAAAAATTCTGCAAAAAGTACTTGGCCTAAACTTTTCTCCTCATTTTAAGTAATGACTTAGCATTTTTTAATGCTAATTTTATGTGAAGCTTAGCGTCACTTAACACTAGCTCCCCATGACCTGGCAATAGCACATTCACATTTAAGCGCGAAATCCTGTTAAGGCTTCTAATAAGCTCCTGCAAATTTCCAGTCGGCAAATCTGTCCTTCCAAAACCACCACTTGCAAATACTAGGTCCCCGCTAAACAGGATGTTTTTTAACAAGTAGCACGTACTTCCAGCCGTATGCCCAGGAGTATGTATCGCGTCTATGACTTCTTCACCTACATTGATAGTGCATTTTTCTCCCATCTTCACTACAAGGCTTCTACTCACTTTAAGCCTATTTATCACTATATCCGCGTCAGCTCTATGCACATATATTTGCGGCTCAACTTGATTGAGAATTTGCTTTAATCCATTCGTGTGATCTTTATGCCTATGCGTTATCAGAACCTTGCTGATATCCTCAATTTTTATGTTAAATTTTTCCAAGGAAGCCACCAAGTTAGAGTGGGGAGGGCCGAATCCAGCATCTATAAGCACAGCACCGCTTTCATTCTCAATTATGTATATGTTCGAGCTTATCCCATAGCTTATGACGGCGTGAATCTTCAACGAATCCACTTCACCTATTGTAATATGCGCTTGCATTCCATGCACCCATCATTTTTCTCTAACAATAAATTAAAGGATTATATAATTTTAAATTTGACCAAAGAATTTACATTTTGCTCTTCAAAATATCAAGAGCGCCGAAGGCGCTTCTTATACTGGTTATTTAAGGAGGCAATAAGGCATTTGCTGCAAATGTGAGAGCTTTAATTCAAGAGCTAAGCCGACGAAATAAAATAAAAATAAGCTCAACAAACTAGAAAAATACATAAATTTCTATTATTAATGCATAATACTGCTAAAATTAAAGATTAAAATGTAATCCAATTATATTAAACTTTAAATCAATCATCCTCTTCATAGATTCTTCGAATAAAAATGCACACTATCACCAGAATTGCTGCCTGCACCACCTGCATTATGCTCCAAGTCTCAAACAAACCCGCATAACCATTAACGTCGATCATAAATCCCGCCGTGAAATTGAATAAGAAGGCGCCTGCCGACCCAACTGCATTAATTAGTCCAGCTACAAAAGAAGAATACTTTTCACCAGATATTTCAACCGGCATTGCGGAAGTTATCTGAGATTGAGATCCATACATAGATATGCTTATGGCTATCAAATACATCAATCCAACGGCCTTTTCAGCCTCATACCTGTATGGAAAATCATAAAGCAATATCGCCGTGAGCAACGCCAAAAACAATAGAAGCAGCACCTTAAGCTTCCCACCCACCCTATCTGATAGCCAACCTACAATTATCATTCCAATGCTTCCCGCAAGCGGAAGGGCTAGGGAAATTAACGTTGACGTAAGGGCCGAATCCTCCAAAGAGAAAAAGTATGAGGGTAAATACGTTATCAATCCGTACCTAATACCATCAGATATGAAGAATGCTAAAGCTAAAAGGACAATAACCTTAATTTCCAATTTGCCAAGCCCTCCAGCACGCTCATTAACTGAAATGCTACTCCCCCCAAATCTTTCACTCTCAACGGCAACTTCAGGTACAAGTTTCACAGAAGTTAAAGCTAAAAGCATGAAGAGAATGCCATTAACTATGAAGCTGCATCTCCAACCAAAATACTGCACGATAAAGCCCGTAAATAGCCATGAAGCTGCATGCCCAAGTGTCCAACTTGTATTTAGCAACCCAAATCTCTTCCCCAAATCTCCCCTCCTGACATCAACAGACACGATCTTAACCGTGGCCGGCCAACCAATCGACTGAAAATATCCATTTATCACCCATAAAGCTAGCAACAAACTGGGATTGCCACCTAATCCAAACAATATTGTTGAAATGCTTGAACCCAATATTCCAATGTAAAGCATACTTTTAGCGTTCCACTTAATATTCAAGTAGCCATTAACCACCTGCCCAATGGCATACGTTATGAAAAAACCCGATGCAATAACACCCAAATATGAACTTCCAATTCCCAGTTCACCACTAATGAGAGGCATGGCAATTGGGAAATTAACCCTACACAGGTAAAATGATGAATATATAACCCACGTTAAGATCAGGATTTTAAATTTAAGCATCGACGTGCCTCCAACCCACGCAGCATCCTCATGAATTCAATGTCTTTCATCAATAATCTTAATATTATCCTTTTGTCATGCAGGCAAAACTACAGGAAATTGCAACATATAATATTTGGCAAGCTGCTTAGCTTCAAAATCAAGGACAAAAACGAATCCACATGCCATCTAATGGCTGGAGTATATAAAAATTTTAATATTTAACAATGGAAATACTACTTGGTAATTCGATGGATTATACTTTAAACACAATTAGTTTACACCCTTAATTTTAAAGGAGGAAGCGAAGATGAAAATTGAAGAGGCCATCATATTAGCTGCAGGACTAAGCACAAGGCTTAAAGCTAGGGGGATATTAACTCCAAAATTTGCATTGAAGGTTGAGGAAGCGCCACTCATATGGTATCCATTAAACTCACTACTTCAATGCGAAGTTAATAGGTTTGTGGTGGTAGTAGCAGAAGTATATCAAGACATAGCCAATAATCTGTTCGACAAGTACTTTAAGCAAGTCAAAGTAAAAATTGTAACAAACAAATTTCCTTGCAGAGGCAATGGATATAGCCTGTTATTAGCATTAAAAAATGCGAAAGCGGACACTGCTTACGTTTCAATGTCAGATCACATATACCCACCGGACATGCCTGAAAAGATGCTTGAAGACTACATTGCACTCGGCGAGCCGGACATTCTAGTAGGCGGAGATTCAAAGCCAAGTTATATCGACATCGCAGAAGCAACTAAAATATTAGCCGATGAAAATGGGAACTTAATATCAATAGGGAAGCAAATCGAAAAATACAATTACGTAGATGTAGGCTTGCTCGTAATTAAACGAAGAGCGCTAAATATAATCGAAGACTTGAAACTCAAATCAAATAATTTGGAGCTATCGAAACTTCTAACTATAGCTATTAATGAGGGCTTGAAAGTTAAGGTCAGTGATGTCACGGGAAATCTATGGACCGAAGTAGACACCTACGAAGACTACCTATCACTCACTAGAGGAAGTAGAAGAGAGGTTTTGATAAAATTCCTAGAAAGCTTGGGTGTAACCCATGATTAGAGGAAAAGCTACTGATGGCATAGTTTCCAGGTACATAAATAGGAAAATATCCAGCAAAATAACCAAATTAATTTTAAAGCAGAAATTGAAAATAACGCCAAATCAAGTCTCATTGTTATCATTCATTATGGGAGCAGCATCCCTCCCACTATACTTAATGAGGCAGCCGATAATCGCGGGAATAGTCGTTCAGTTATCATCAATAATTGACGGAGTAGACGGGGAATTGGCCAGAGCACTTCGCATGGAAAGCGAATTTGGAGCATTCTTCGATGCAATTCTAGATAGGCTGGCAGACATAGCAATTCTATTTGGCGCAACAGCCTACCTAACGCTAACAACTAGCATCAATTACGAAACACTATTAATAGCGTTAGGAGCTATAAGCGGAAGCTTAATGGTAAGTTACATCCACGCGAAATCTCAGCAAGACCTTAAAGTTCACCCCGCACTTATAGGCAGAATTAGGGGCATAGCTTCCAGAGATGTTAGGTTGTTCATCATTTTTGCTGGAAGCATGCTCGGTTTAATAAAGGAAACTTTAATCCTCCTATTCATACTAACTTACACTTATGTTATAGGTAAATTTGTGGAAATAATTCTTCACATTAGACCCACCGAATAATTTTTAGCTTTAAATTGCCATTTTACTGGTGGTGCATAACCACTGCAATTAAGCCTTATCTTATTGCAAAACTGTAATGCGCTTCAATATCTACAAGTATAAATATATAGTAATTTGTTAGTAGAGGTGAGAGCAATGATAAATGCAATTCTCCTCGGACAAGGGATGGTGGCTACGCACCTAGCTGTCGGACTTGAAAGAATAAAGAGCGGCGAAATTGAGCCTTACGGAGTCCCATTAGCAAAATACGAGCTGCCATACAAAATTGAAGACATAAACTTAATCTGCAGCTACGACGTGGATGCAGGAAAGGTTGAGAGAAGCATATACGAAGTCGCTAAAAAGCTCATTGGAGAGCAAGTTCCAATCCCACAATCATTGAAGGACGTGCACGTGAGAGAAGGAGTGCACCTTGGAAGTTTAAAAGGACTAATTGAAAAGACAGTTGGCCTAGAATCCAAAATGACCTTGAAGGATGCATGCGACAAGCTTGCAGATGAGTGGAAGGAGCTAAACGTAGACGTAATAGTGAATGTAATAACCACGGAACACGGGGAACCCTTCAACGAACTGGCAAAACTTGAAAAAGCCATCGAAGAAAATCAAAGAGACAAGCTGACAGCCTCCCACTTCTACGCCTACACAGCTGCAAAGTACTCAGAAAAAGCTGGAAAGCCAATAGCATTTATAAATGTAATACCAACCCCACTTGCAAATGACCCTGCAATAGTCAAGCTTTACGCTAAATCGAATTCAATAGTACTTGGAGACGATGGAGCAACTGGAGCAACCCCTCTAACGGCAGATCTACTTGAGCACATGGCTGAAAGAAATAGAAGAGTTAAATTCATAGTTCAATTCAACATTGGAGGAAACCTAGACTTCCTAGCACTAACAGTTCCTGAAAAGAACATCATGAAGGAAAAGACCAAGAGCAGCATAGTCAAGGACATCCTAGGATACGATACGCCGCACTACATAAAGCCCACAGGCTATCTAAAGCCGCTAGGAGATAAGAAGTACGTAGCCCTACACTTGGAGTACTTGACCTTCAACGGTTTGACAGACGAATTGTACGTTAACGTGAGATTAAATGACAGCCCAGCGCTAGCTGGAAAGCTAGTGGATTTAATTAGGCTGAGCAAAGTAGCGCTAGATAAAGGGTATAATGGCACGATTTACGAAATCAACTCGTTCTTCATGAAAAAGCCCGGTCCAGTACATGCGAAATCGGTCTCCAAAATAGTGGCATTTCACAACATGATAAAATGGCTTAAAGAGCTGGACGCCATCCAAAGCTGAACCCACCTCCACACTTTTTGACCACCAGGGAGGTGGGAGCATGAAGTTATGCTACATTTCATCTTATCCACCCACCATCTGCGGAATAGGAGACTACACTGAAAGCCTAGCTAAAGAGCTAATAAAGTTAGATCCAACCATTGAAATTCACGTAATAGCCGAATATGAGGCAAAAAGCAGCATAGAAAGAATAAAAGTGCACCCAACATTTGACAGGAAAAGCTACACCAGCCAAGAAATAATAGAAGCAATTAGAAAGATCAAGCCCGAAATAGCCCACCTCCAACACAGCTTTGGAATATTTGGAGCAGATCAAAGAGCAATAAGCATACTTGAAGCTTTAAGGAAATTGGGATCCAAGGTAATAGTGACGTTCCACACAGTTCACAGCAGAGAAACGGTCGACTTTAAAGTTGCAGGATACGATATTGAAGATTACAACAGGATCATATCATCATATGCACACCACATAATTGTCCACACAAACTCCATGAAACAAGTACTAGCAAGGCAGGGAGTAAATAAAGACAAGATCAGCATGATAAGAATTGGAGCATTCAAATTTGGTCATGTAAGCAGGAAGGATGCAAGAAGAAAGCTCGAAATACCTGAAAACGCAAAGGTAATGCTTGCTCCAGGCTTCATCCACAGAACCAAGGGAACAGACATTGCAATAAAAGTATGCAAGGAGTTAGCCAAGATAACGAACGATGTCGAATTAATCATCGCCGGCTGGATCCACCCCAAAGAAATTGATGAGCGCAACATCAAGTACGCTTACAACTGCCTAAAGATGATAAGCAAATACGGGCTAAACGACAAGGTAATAGCAACTAAAAGGAATCTGTCCAGAGAAGAGCTTTCAACATACCTATCGGCATCAGATTTAATTCTACTGCCATACACTCAATTCAACTGGTCTGCAAGTGGAATTCTAAAACTAGCCATTGGAGCCAAAAAGCCATTCATAGTGACCAGAATTCCAAAATTTGAGGAAGTTAGCGAGGAAATATCGGATGAGATTACTGCACCTCCAAACGACGTCAAAAGAATGGCTAAAATAGCCTACAGACTACTTTACGACCAAGAGTTCAGAGAAAAAATTGTAAGCAGAATTGAAGAATATGCAAAGAAGGTTTCTTGGACAAACATCGCAAAGCAGCATATCGAAATTTACTCAGAAATTATTGAAGAAAAAGCGAATGCACGCCGACTCCCATTTTAGCTTCAAACTACCTGCTTCTCCTAACTCTAGGCTTGCAAATAATTTCCCTCACATCCAAGCTGAAGAAGTTAGTGCTATGGGCGGGCTTGACAACAGCAGCAGTATCCGCACCCCTACCAGTACCAGCAATGGCAATTACTTCCTCATCAACTGGTATCAGCCCTGCATCTGCAGCCATAACCGTTATTTCAACAACCACCTTAATTCCCTCACCAAGCAGCCTTAAAGTATGAGCCATCAACTCGAGTGGAAGCCAAGTAGCCAACTGCCTTCTAGCACTCCTCTCAATAGCGCTTAAGGCATGAGTACCAGTAAATATCTTACCTCCAAGCTTCACTATTTCCTCTTTAAACTCGCTCCTCAGCTCGCTAACTCCAGGCGCGCTAAATCCAACAGAGTGAGTGACCACAACAACATTGCATCCCCTAAAAATCCTGCACGCTTTAACTCCAGTCTCACCACTGGTTGAGGCAACCACAACATGTCTTATTCCAAGCTCCTCAGCCCTCCTCTTAGCTAGTTCAAGCGTTTTTTCAGTATTTTCCTTCCCAGGATTATCGAAGTAAACTATCTCTTTGACCAGCAACGCTTCACCCCCCAGAAATTATTAATCAGCAAGTATATTAGGTTAAACAAGTTCGAAATTAAATTTGATGAATATAGGAGGATTAGCTATGCGCGCATTAATAACCGGATTCGAACCATATGGCCAAGAAAAATACAATCCATCTGGCGAGATGGCCAAAAGGCTTGATGGGCAGAGAGTAGGCGATGTAGAAATAACTGGCGCAATACTCCCAGTGTCGTTTAAGAGAGTGCGGAAAGTCCTAATTAAGCACATTGAGGATGTAAAGCCTTCAATAATAATCAATTTAGGATTAGCTCCAAAGACCACCTACATAAGAGTTGAGAGAGTTGCCATAAACGTCATGGACGCAGGGCCGGACAACGACGGATTTAAGCCTGAAGGAGAACCCATCGACTCAAACGGCCCAGCAGCATACTTCGCTACAATACCAATTAAAAACATAGTTAAATCGTTAAGGGAGGAAGGAATACCAGCAGCAATATCTAACACTGCTGGAACCTTTCTATGCAACTGCACAATGTACCATACTCTACACTACATATCAATCAACAAGTTAAATGCAATTGCAGGATTCATCCACATACCATACACGCTTAGGCAAGCAGCCGAAAAACCCCCAAAATCGTTCTTCGGGATGCCGCCTCCAGGCTTGCCAAAAGAAGTCATTGAAAAAGCTGTGAAAATTGCCATCAAAGTCTCCCAAAATAAATTGGTAGTGAGAAAATGAAGGTTAAGAGTGTAGAGATGCAATTAAAGACGAAGGGAGAAATAGAAATTATAGACTTAACACCTAAAATAAGAAAAGTAGTAGAGGAATCCGAAATCAAAAATGGGGTAGCAGTCGTATTTACACCCGGATCAACAGCCGCCATAACAACCATCGAATACGAGCCAAACTTAGAGGAGGACCTCAAGGAGCTTCTAAGAAGAATTGCGCCGAAAAACGGGTGGAGACATCCAATCAATGCGCACAGCCACTTAAGAGCAACAATTCTATCTCCAAGCTTAACTGTGCCAATTATTAATGGAAAATTAGCCCTTGGAACTTGGCAGCAAATAGTGTTTTTAGAGCTTGATACCCGCCCTAGAAATAGGAGAGTAATCGTGCAGCTAATTGGCAATTGACATTAAATTATTTTTACCCGCCTATCAAGCCTTCAAAGTACATTTTCATGCGCTGCACACCCTCTACTAGAACTTCAGGGTTAAGTACACATGGCGCAAATGACAGTCTAGTCCATCCATCCATCAGGAAGTCCACTCCTGGAGCTAATGCCACCTGCCATTTTTTAAGAAGCTCATTACAAACTTTCCGTGAACTCGGCTCATAAGCCTCATGATTGAAGAAGACGTAGAACCCCGCCTCTGGATCCAAAACCTTAAGCAAAGGAATTTCCTCCCTAAGCATTTTGGCAGTGCTAGCTGCAACTTCAGCGTAAATTCTTCTCTGCTCATCAAAATACTCCTTAGTCCTCCTCAACCTGTCCTCATCCAGCATCACTCTAGTTAAAACTTCCTGAACAAGCCTATTGGGACAAAGAACTCTAGCCTGCTCAACGACTTCTACAGCTCTCAGAAAATCAGGGTCGCTAATCATGTATGCTAGTCTCCAACCGGGAATTCTTAATTCCTTGGAGAGAGTGCACACCCAAATTTCATTATCCCTACGCTCTCTTGACATGTATCTTGGAATTCCATTGAAGAAGAAAGCTCTATAAGCAACGTCAATCATGACCCAGCAATTTTTCTCCTCAGCTATGTCAACAACTCCATTGAGAACTTCATCACTAATAATTTTACTATCAGGATTTCCAGGAGAAGTAAGCACTATAAGCCTTGTATCATCAGTAATTAGCTCCTTGAAGTCCTCCAAAGACGGATTGAACTCGCCGTTTTTAATTGTGGGCCAGCACTTCATCTTGACATCCAACTTCATTTCAACTTGAAGCTGCCTAATGTAATTCAAGTATGCAGGTTTGGTCAATATAACTTCACTTCCAGGATCCAGGGAAGCGATAATTATTGCTCCAATCAAATCCGTACTTCCAGAGCCAACAAGAATTTCCTCGGGAGCTACACTTCTACCAAAAACATACTTTTCATATTCAACTAATCCTCGAATGAATGAAGGCTGCCCCCTAGTAGTTCCATATCTGCACGCCTCATTAAACAGGCTCTTATCCTCAATAACCTCTTTTGTAGCTTCAATCAGCGTAGGTGGAGGAGGATCTTGAGGCCAGCCGCCGCCCAAGTAGATTAATTTCCTAGGATACTTCTCCGGGTGCAGCTTATAATCAGTAACCACGCTCATAATCTCCCTAATGGAACTTGGATTATCCAAAGCATATTTAGCAACCTCAGATACGGGGTACTTCAAATGCACCACCGAACATACGTTGATAATTTAAGGTATATTAGCATTAGCCCTATCCAGAAGTTAAATCTACATTGCCAACATAACCTATGAAAACAAGCTTATGATTGAATTGGTTCCACCTTCTTCCACGCCCAACATGACTTGAGTTATAACAATAACTTGATTGAAATAGGGGAACTAAAATTTTAATAATCTTTTACATATTTATAGGATTTCTTTAAACTTTCAGCTCTAAAGCTAATGTTAAACTGTGAATATGGGTAGTATTGATGTTGCTTTACGGCATTCTTCGGTTAGCATTTCTATAAGGATTTGATATTCCAGGTCTTCTATGCCTGCTAGGAAGTAGACTTGGCGGATTCCTTCTTTGTGCCTCATAAATGCGTCTATTACTCAGCGATCCACTCCGCTGAGTTTACAACCTGCTGAAAAGCGCTTTTCAGCATCAAGTTAGATTAATATCTAAGAGTAGTAGCAACATAAATTAGTTAGCGGTGATCGCGATGGAATTAATAATGCTGGGCCTCATATTGATGATCATTGGCATCGCAATAATAGTTGTGGGAACCCTCCTCACAGCACTCAAGGCTGGTAGAGGTGAAGTAAAGAGCGGAGGCGTATTGCTGATAGGCCCCTTCCCAATAGTTTGGGGCTCCAGCTCAAAACTTGCATTGGCAGCCACAGTAATTGCAATTATAATTCTCATTTCAATGACCCTCCTCATAATGATGAGGTGAGAGCATGATTAAATGCGAATTATGCGGAAGAAGAGAGGCGAGATACGTTTGCCAAGAATGTGGAAGAAGAGTTTGCGAGCTATGCATAGACCCATACACGTGGACTTGCATCGACTGCCTAGAAAAGATTAAGCCAAAACTTACAAGGATGCCAGCCACACAAACAACTACGCCAATCAACACGATGGCGAAGATATTCACAATCGGATTCATCGTTATATTCATTGGAATGATAATTATGATGATCGCAGCGATACTTGGAGCCGGTCAAGTTTCAGGAGGCATAGTGATATTCCCCTTCATTCCCATACCGCTAATAATAGGATACGGCCCCGAAGCCCTAAGCGGAATCATAATTGCAATAGTGCTTGCCGCCATAATGATAGTATTGATATTAATTCTAACAAGAAAAACGATGCCGACAAGCCTTTAAAAGAAAATCAAACGAAAATCAGCGCCTATACAGGTAAATTTTGTGAGTAGTCCAAATATCTGGAACAATTTCAACTCTAACTGGAGTCCAGCCAGGTATTTCAAAGTCATGAGACACAACTCTGGCTCCAGGCTTAAGCTCCTTCTCCAATTTAGGCCTCAACTTCTCATTAACACTAGTTAGCAAGTATAGAGTAACCACATCTGCCTCGCTTAAATCAACCTCAAAGAAGTTCCCCTGTATAACCTTAACCCTACCTTGAAGATTATGCTCCTTAATTTTCTTCTCAATTTCATAAACAAGATGAGGTCTTATTTCCACTCCAACAGCTTTTGCCCCAAATTCAAGGGCAGCAATCATGAGAATCCTACCGTCACCCGCACCTAAATCGTAAACCACCTCTCCAGGCCTAACATCAGCTAACTTAAGCATTCTACGAACAACAGGCTCAGGAGTTGATACGAAAGGAACGTCGTAGCGCAAACTCACTCCCCTAAACACGACTTCCAAATCTAAACTAATTTTCTTTGCGCTCACCACTTTTAAGAGAAGAAAGAAGATCCTTAAAATGGCTAAATCCAACTAAAACGCGGGCAATTAATTGCCTAGCTTTAAATGTTGCGGAAGATTTGTTAGGGAGAGCTGCAGTAGATTATGAGGAGGAATTGATTATGTATAGAGTAGACCCAGACCTGATTAAAAGGCTGGAAGCGTGGGTTGAAGATCAAAAGCGCTTCTTAGAATATAGCAAATTGAGCTTAAAAGAATTAGAAAAAGCAGATAGATTAACGCTCATAATAGCTGCGAGAACAGCCTGCGCACAAATACTTAGGACGATAAAGGGATTTGAAAATTGGCTTCAAAATCCAGTTGTCATAGGATTGATGCCATACGAAATGGCGAAGGAAGTTCAAGAGAAGCTTTGGCAAATAATGGTTGAGGTAACCAACTTCGACATAAAGCACACGAGCGAGTACAAGGACTTCTTAAAGAAAGTCATTGAGGAAGGAAGAGTGCTGCCGCCATTCCCGCCCGAGGAGAGGAGGAGGCTCACCTATACAAGGTAAAACTAAATTATGTGGTGAACCTTAAAACCCAACTCTTCAAGAGCTTTAGCTATAAATCTTCTATGACAATGCCTAGGTTTCCTCTCCAAGCAAAGAATACACACAACCTCCCTTTTCGAAAGCTCGATAAGCCTGTTAATCCCCTCCTTAAATTCAGTTGAATTAAGGTACTTCTCATACCCACCACTCCTAAAACCTCCAAGCTTATCTCCAAGCCAAAGATACTTAATGCCATTCCCCTCCAAGTGAACCTTCAATTTTTCACGATTAAAATCCTCAACCTTCGAGGTTGGGAAGCGCCGAACATCAACAACTAATGTGACTCCATGATCCTTCAGGAGAGAAATAAGCTTGCCAATGCTCCTTCCACCATAACCTATGGTGTAAAAATCAGGGTTAAACGAGAAAAGCTCATTCAACTTCGTCACTGAAACTCCCAGCCTCACTCCTGCTAACTTTAATTGTAGAGCCAGTTACGATAACGGTAACTTGCTCTCCAACTTCAGGTTTAGGGTCAAGTGCATCCCACTCATCCTCGGTCAGCCATAAAGTTAGCCTAGGAACGGTGAGGCTGCTCGGAGGCTTAAAGGGCATAGCCTGAATAACCTGCTTAACGATAGGCAAAACCTCACGTGCAATTTCAGAGTCCTTTGAAGAGTAGAACACTGGAGGCGGAAGCTCCCTCTCCTCAACAAGCTCAATCTTAATCAACTTACCTCCCTGAACATCCCTAACGATGCTTTTGCCAGCAACCAACGCTTTAAACTTGATCTCCATGCAATACACCTCAAACTACCATTAATGTTCACGCATATAAATGTGAACTCGCCGGCATGAAAGCCTTAAAAAGCTGAAACATAATTTTGATTGGTGAAACTCCATGAGCAACAATAGAGCCATAGCCATCATTGGAGGAACGGGAGATCAAGGATTCGGCCTAGCCTTAAGGTGGGCAAAGGCAGGAGAACACATAATAATTGGAAGTAGAAGGAAGGAGAAGGCTGAAGCAGCAGCTGCAAGACTAAGGGAAATTCTAGGAGAAACCGTTAAAGTTGAAGGGCTTGAGAATTCAGATGCAGCAGCTAAGGCAGACATCGTAGTATTAACAGTTCCATTCTTCGCTCAAGTAAACATAATAAAGTCGATCAGGAAAAGCTTAAAGAAGAACTGCATATTCATCGACGTAACGGTTCCACTCGCATCAGCAGCAATAGGTGGAGAACCCACCCAAACGCTAGGGGTATGGCAAGGCTCAGCAGCAGAGCTCTCCAAGCACCTACTGCCAAAAACAGTCAAGGTTGTAGGCGCATTCAAGGAGATAAGCGCTGAAGCACTTCAAGACATAAACTCGCCAGTTGACAGCGACACGATAATATGCAGCGACGATGAGGAAGCAAAAAAAGTCGTAATGGAACTAGCGGAAAAAATTCCTGGAGTAAGAGCTATTGACGGAGGAAAACTTGAAAATTCAAGAATCATCGAGCAATTAACTGCACTGTTAATAGGCATAAACATCAGATATAAAGTTCACAGAGCTGGAATAAGAATAACTGGAATAAAGTAAAAAAGGGAAGGTGGCTACGGACCAGTAGTTAAGATCTCCTCCTCAGGTGGAGGAGGTTTAATTAGACCTGCCTTCATTAGCGCTTCAAGCGACTTCCTAGCCTCACTAATTATTTTTACAGCCCGCTCCCAAAGCTCCTGCCGACTTGGCTTAATCCTGGCAACACCCTGCTCAATCGACTTCAAAGCGCATGCAACTGCCTCCCTCGGGTAAATCTCCCACTCATCCATTGTTGGGATAATGTACTCCTCATGAATACCCTTCTCCTCAGCAAACTTAGCTAGAGCTTCCGCAGCGGCAACGCACATCTCATCAGTAATTGTCCTAGCCCTAACGTCAAGCACACCCCTAAATATACCTGGAAAACCGAGAGAGTTGTTCACTTGATTTGGAAAGTCAGACCTGCCAGTGCCAACAATTTTGGCTCCAGCTTCCTTAGCTTCCCAAGGCCAAATCTCCGGAATTGGATTTGCACATGCAAACACTATCGCGTCGTCAGCCATCTTACTAATCCACTCAGGCTTAATTACGCCTGGGCCAGGCCTCGACATTGCAATACATACGTCAGCGCCTTCAAGCGCCTCAGGAATGCCGCCAGTCTTACCCTCAGCATTCCCCTTCACAGCCCACTTCCACTTCCACGGATTCTTCTCCCTTTCAAGTATGTCCTTTCTATTCGTGCTCAGTATTCCCTTACTATCAACCATAATTATGTTTCCTGGCTTAGCGCCAGCAAGCTCAAGCACGTCAGCGCACTTAATGTTAGCTGCACCAGCACCTATCATTGCAATTTTGACTTCACTCAGCTTCTTACCTACAATTTTAAGTGCATTCAAAACTCCAGCTAAAACGACAGTTGCAGTTCCCTGCTGATCATCGTGCCATACAGGTATATTTAACTCCTCTCTAGCCTTCTCTAAAATGTAGAAGCACTTAGGCTTAGCAATGTCCTCTAAATTAATACCTCCAAAAGTAGGCTCAATCCACTTCAAAAACGTAATTATCTCATCAGGATCAGTAGTTCTAATGCATAGTGGAAAAGCATCAACGCCGCCAAGATACTTGAAAAGCAGCGCTTTACCCTCCATAACTGGCATGGCGGCCTCCGGGCCTATATTGCCTAAACCTAAAACTCTAGTTCCATCACTAACAACAGCAACATAATTCCACCTGCTAGTGTATTCGAAGGAAAGCGTGTCAGGATCCTTCTGAATCAACTTGCATGGAGTAGCTACTCCAGGCGTGTACCATATTGAAAAGTCATTGAACGAAGTTACAGCACACCTAGGCATTACTTGCATCTTACCCTCATAGAACTTATGATATGCAGGCGCCAACTTCGACGGCTTTTCAGCTTTCTTCAAAAGCTCTTCAACAGTCATTTTTTTCACGCAAATCACCTCGACATACTTTTCATATGTAAAGCTTTAAGCTTTTCCACAAATCTGAATGGACAAAATTTAAAGTTAGCACCAAAATAGTATTCACGTAACTATGAGGGGTGAAAATTGAAGATAGGAGCAATGAACAACCCATATCAAGACCTAATTTCAGAGATAAAGTTCATAGGCAACGCGAAATTCGACTACATAGACTTAACAGCGGAAAAGCCAGAAGCGTCCCCAAGCATAATCGCGGAAAAAAGAAGGGAGATCATTGACACGCTAAGCACCTATAACCTCGAAGTAGTAGGCCACACCCCATGGTACCTAGAGCTGGGCCACCCATACGAAAGCGTTAGAAAGGCATTTCTAAAGGAAGCCCTCAAAATAATTGACATTCTAGGCTCAATAGAAATCACCAAAACAACAATCCATCCAATTCCAGCAATGCTAGGAGTATATAAAGTTCGAAAGTACAGGAGGAAAATGCTGAACTGGATGATAGAATCGATAAGGGAAATATCTGGTAGAGCAGAGGACTACGGCATGATAATAGTGATAGAAAACCTTGACGGAGGAAAAATACTCACACTAGAAGATTACGACGAAATCATTGCAAAGGCAAACTGCTACTTCCACCTAGACGTAGGCCACGCCAACCTAAATTTGCCAAGAAATACTTCAACAGAATTCATAAATCACTTTGGAGCAAAGGGAATGCTAAAGCACGTGCACGTATCGGATAATGTTGGAGGCACCATGAAGGGAGGATGGGACCTCCACCTCCCAATAGGTGCAGGCAAAATAAACTTCAAGGAAATATTCAAAGCGCTTAAGAAAGTCAAATATGATGACACGATAACAGTGGAGGTATTTTCAGCAGATAGAGACTACTTATTAATGAGTAAGGAAAAAGTCAAAAAGCTCTGGGAAGAGGTAACTATATAGGAAGGATCTATGATTCAAATTTAATCAAAATTAAAGTGGAGCTGAAAACATGAGCGAAAATGAAGATCTCGAAGTCAAAAAACTAATAGATAAAATGCTTAAAGAGCTGATTTCAAAAAGAGCTAAAGCGAAAACGTCACTCGAAAAGGCTATGATGTGTTTAACAGATGAAAACTTCGAAAAAGCCTTAAAGGAAAACGACGTAATCGTAGTGGACTTCTGGGCGGAATGGTGCATGCCATGCAGATTCTATGAGCCAATATTCGAAAAAGTAGCCAGAAAATTCGGTGGAAAAGCAATTTTCGCTAGGCTAAACGTGGATGAAAGCCCATTAACTGCAGGCCGCCTAGGAATTTCCGCCATTCCAACGACGATAATATTCGTTAAGGGAAAACCAGTTAAAAGAATTGTAGGATTGGTGGATGAGCAAATGTTAACGAAAGCAGTTAAAGACGTGCTGGGCAACCTATAGAAAGCAAAACTAATATTTCAATTTTTGAAACATTTAATTGGTGAAACATAGGTGTCGGCAGAGGATATTAGGCTAATAGAATCCATACTCTCATTTAAACCCACACGCATCATGATCAACCACCTCGTTAAGAACTGCAGCAAAGATGGAGATAGCAGAGTAGAAGTCGCACTGGAACTGTATTCAGGCAATAGAAGGTCGGCTTGCTTCACCTGCCAACACATAGTATTGCCAATTGTAAGGAGAATCATGAAGAAGGGGTCACAGGTCTTCCAAGCAAGTGAAGAAAAATTGAAGGAGCTGTTCGGTCAACCTCACTGGAGAAAAGGATTTACAAGCATGCTAAAAGGAATGGCGAAATTCGGAGTGAAAAAACCATTCACTCCGGGAGCTCCACTTCTAGTTGTTTGGGACTTCACCTACAAGTGTAACTTGAAATGCAAGCACTGCTACAGCTCATCGGGAAAACCCAAGACGAGTGAAATGACGACGGAGGAAGCGCTCGAAACCGTCAAGAAACTCGCAGAAGCTGATGTTTCGGTAGTAGCGTTTTCAGGCGGAGAGCCGCTAATTAGGAAAGACTTCTTCCAAGTAGCAAAGGCAGCTCACGACTATGGTATGTACGTTGCAATAGCCACAAATGCAACTCTAATAACCAGAGAAGTAGCAAGGAGACTGAAGGAAAGTGGAGTAAGCTACGCTCAAATAAGCCTAGACGGAGCAACGGCAAAAACCCACGACTCATTTAGAGGAGTTTCGGGAGCATTCGATCAAACAATAAAGGGAATTGAAAACTGCATCGAGGAAGGACTCTTCGTCGAAGTTGCAACGACAATTACAAAGCACAACTACAAAGAATTACGGGAAATCATAGAACTATGCAGAAAAATGAAAGTTCCATGGCTAATGATATACAACTTCGTTCCAACAGGAAGAGGCAAAGAAATAATAGAACTTGATTTAACGCCAAGCGAAAGGGAGAAAGTTCTCAGAGAACTAGTAACGTTAACTTACATGCAAAGCGAATTAACGTTCCTATCAACAGCACCCCAATATGCTAGAGTTTCACTTCAAATCGCCGAGGAAGCAAAAGGCGGAAAATTGATAATGCCAACCCACTTCTGCAACCTTCCAGCCACAAGCGAAGTAATGAGGATAGCAGACTTCATAGGCGGCTGCGGCGCTGGAAGAATGTACTGCAGCCTAAAGCCAGATGGATCCATTCAGCCCTGCGTCTTCCTCCCAATAAAGGTAGGAAACATACTGAAAGACGACTTCGAAGAACTGTGGGAAAATAATAAAGTATTTAATGACTTAAGAGACAGAGAAAAACTGAAAGGCACGTGCAGAAACTGCGACTATAAGTACGTATGTGGAGGG
Organism: Candidatus Culexmicrobium cathedralense; assembly: GCA_025061115.1. GTDB lineage: Archaea > Thermoproteota > Methanomethylicia > Culexarchaeales > Culexmicrobiaceae > Culexmicrobium > Culexmicrobium cathedralense. The sequence goes on from JANZKC010000002.1 coordinate 121,485, forward strand.
TGCAGAGCAAGAGCATACGCATACTTCGGAGATTATCTCGCTCCAGATCCCGGCTGCATACTCAACGAGCAATATTGGAGGGAAGCCATTGGAAATAAATATAATTGAGGAAGTAGCAAGGGGATTATTCGTTGCAGTAGTTCTTTGGCTGCTCTCGAAGAAGCCCATGTATGGATATGAAATCATGAAAAACTTGGCGGAAATTTCAGATAAAAAAGTAGGGCCAAGCGTAGTCTACACCCTCCTATACAGGCTTGAAGAAGCCGAACTCATAAAGGGATTCTGGAGAAAAGTCAGCAAGAGAAGGAGAGTAAGATACTACACCATTACAAGCAAGGGGCAGGACGTTCTAGATAAGCTCAAGAAAACCCTCAAGAATAAATTTGGAGAATTCATTGAAGAACTACTTGAAGAAAGCAGCTAACCAATTTAAGCATAAATCAACCTCAATTATTATCAGGTGACTAAAATGAAGCTAGAAGTGGTGAATCTAAAAGTACCTGAGGGATGCAACATAATTCTAGGGCAATCACACTTCATAAAGACTGTGGAAGACCTATATGAGGCAATGGTAAACTCAACTCCAAACGTCAAATTTGGAATAGCATTCTGTGAATCATCAGGGCCCTGCCTAATCAGGCACGACGGAAACGACGAGGAATTGAGGAAAATAGCTATTGAAAATGCCCAAAAGCTCTCGGCAGGCCACTGCTTCATAATAGTAATGAAAGATGCGTACCCAATAAACGTGCTAGACAGAATTAAAGCTACGCCAGAAGTAGTAGGAATATACTGCGCAACTGGAAATCAAGTTCAAGTAATAATAGCCGAAACGGAGCAGGGAAGAGCAATACTAGGAGTAGTCGATGGAATGAAGAGCAAGGGAGTGGAAGGAGAGGAGGAAATTAAGGAGAGAGTGAAATTTCTAAGGAAAATAGGGTACAAGAGAGGCTAACCACCTGAACTGCAAATCTCCTTCAATGCCTTTTTCAACTCAATATAAGTCTCCCTTAAATGCTGAGAAATAACCTTGGTTTCAGCTAAAACAGGCATGAAATTGGTATCTCCAAACCACCTTGGAACAACGTGCACGTGCAAGTGCTCAGCACCAGCTCCAGCAGCTCTACCCACATTTAACCCCAAATTAAAACCATCAGGATTGAAAGCCCGCTTCAAAGCCTTAATGCACAGGTTAATCAACTTAAACATTTCACCAGCCTCACTCAAAGTCAAATCCTCAGGATAAACCACATGCCTATAAGGTGCAACCATTAAATGCCCATTATTGTAGGGGAAGGCATTCAAAATAACGTAGGCATTCTCCCCCCTCAAAAGGATGTACAGCTCCTCATCCCTATTCAATTTAGGATATTCGCATAGGAAGCATTCAGCCTCATCCTTATGAGATCTAATATAAGTCATGCGCCAAGGAGCCCAAAGCTGCTTCAACAACATCCCCTCAAACCTAACCGCAACCAACATTAATCTACTTTCACAAATATAGGTGGAAAATCCAATATATCACTTAGCACTAAACGTCACCAAAACCCGAGGTGAAAACATGGTCGTAGTATCTCCAACGCTCATCCAAGCTCACCTAGACACGAGGAAAGCCAGGAGAGTTTTCAACTTACTTGAAAGAAGCAGCGAAATACAAACGTACCTGAAAATGGCCAATATAATGGCCGTCACAAGACTTAAATACAATGACCACGGCCCAGTGCACTCAAGAATAACCGCTGGAAGCGCCCTCGAAATGCTAAAAATAATTTCAGACAACATTCAACCCACATCAATTAGAGATCACGGGCTAAGCTATGAAGACGCCAAAATAATAACCCTATGTGGAGCCTACCTACATGACATTGGAAACGCAATTCACAGAAAAGGACACAACCTCCACGGATGCTACATAGTAAACTCGATTCTAGAGAACCTACTCTCAAAAGTGTACAGTTCAAGGGAAACATTACTTAAAGTTAAATGCGAAATTCTACACTGCATATACGCCCACGATGAAGACATCCAGTGCCTAAGCATAGAAGCAGGAATAGTTAAAGTTGCAGATGGAACCGACATGGCTGAAGGAAGAGCAAGAGTACCATACGACCTAGGTAAAGTTGACATGCACTCCCTATCAGCATTAGCAATCAGAAGAGTAGAGATAGTTAGAGGAAGTGAAAGGCCGATAAGGCTAATAGTCCACATGGACAATCCAGCAGGAATATTTCAAATAGACCACGTCCTTAGGAGGAAAATAGAAACTTCAGGCATTAAAGACCAAATCGAAGTTATAGCAATAGAAAATGGTAGGGAGCTAAAGGTCTTCAGAGGCTAACTACCACTTCTTGATCAAGCCCAGCACCGAAGCAAACATCAAGGCAGCTCCAACAATGAAGAAAGCCATTTGAGAGCGCTCCGGAACGTAAATTGAGAGGATGAAGGTTATCCAGCCGGCGCCGAAAATCAGTAGCCAATAATTTAGTCCAGCCCCAGCCTGCCTCTCCTCAACTTCAGATTCAGCCATGCCAGCTACTCACTCTCCTCCTCTTCAACCCTCACTCCAAGAAACTTCCTAATTGGAGCCAGCAGCTCAATGAACTCCATTGGAAATATGAACTTCGTAGCTGGACTCTGCCCGATCGCCTTCAAAGCCTCCAAGTACTGTAGAGCCATGGTTTTCGAGTCAATCTTGCTCGCAGCCTTATATATGGTTTCAAGAGCCTGAGCATAGCCCTCAGCCCTCAAGATGGCAGCCCTCCTCTCGCCCTCGGCCTTCAATATTGCCGCCTGCCTCTCACCCTCAGCAACCCTAATGGAAGACTCACGCTTACCCTCAGCCTCCAAAATCATAGCTCTCTTAGTCCTCTCAGCAGCCATCTGCTTAATCATAGCATCCTGAACATCCCTAGGCGGAGTGATCTCCCTAATCTCAACAGAAGTAACCTTTACACCCCAACGCTCAGTGACCTCATCAAGCTTAACCCTCAAAATGTTATTTATATCCTCCCTCTTAGCAAGCACGTCGTCAAGCAGAATGTCGCCGACGACGGCTCTCAAAGTAGTTGTTGCAATTCCAACAGCTGCACCCTCAAAGTTCTGAACTTGAAGAACACACCTAATCGGATCAACCACTTTATAGTATATTAGGAAGTCGATGTCAACCGGAGCATTATCCTTAGTTATGCAAGTTTGGTGTGGAACTTCCAGGAAACGCTCCCTCAAATCAATCTTCACTGGACGGTCGATGAAGGGAACAATGAACACTATGCCAGGCCCCTTAGCTCCAATGCACCTTCCAAGCCTAAACACCACAACGCGCTCGTACTCCCTCACCACCCTAATTGCGGAAGCAATGAAGGCAATTACGACCAGTATAACGAACAGCCAGAAAATCAATGAAGCAAGCTCAGCAACGATAGGCTGCTGAAATATGAACATGCATGACACCTAAATATCAATTCGCTTAGCTCCTTAATAATTTTATATGCAGAAGAAGACATCCTAGTGGGGATAAGATTGTCAGAATTACTTATAGCCATCCTAGCGACCTTCGAAAGGTACATCAAACTAGACTTAAAGTACAAATTTCAATATGCAATAGACGCCATAATAATTGCAAGCAACTTCATAGGATTTGGAATAATGGGATTCTTCATGGAAGCGAGAGGAGGAGTACTGCCAGAAGGATACACATTCGAAAAATTCATTCTGGTAGGAACATACCTCTGGACAATGCTAACCAAAATCTACGACGACTGCACAAAAGTCCTATCCGAAGAAGCAAGCAGAGGAGCCCTAACACTCCTAATTGGAAGCAACATAACCATACCAGTAATACTAGTTGGAAGAGCACTAGCATCAACAGTCAAGTACGGAGCACTAGCATCATTATTCGGAATACCAACACTCTACTTCATAGGAGCACTAAACTTAAAGGCAAGCGCCATTCCACTAGCAATCCTATGCTTTGCGTGCTCATGGATATTCATAATTGGACTATCAGCAGTAATAACCGCAATCATCCTAATGTTCAAGAGAACAGGAATGCTAACCATATCATTAATGGAAGCACTAATGTTTGCAATTGGATTCTACTTCCCAATAGAGCTGCTGCCCCCACAACTATGGCCAATACTCGGAGCAATACCATTCACAATTGGATTGCAAATATTCAGAGACCTAATGATACTAGGAGAAGCCAGGCAAGTAGTAAATGGAATTTACAGCAGCCTTCAAATGGGAATTACGAAGATGGTTTTAGGGTCAATAATATTTGCAGCAATTACATTTACAATAATGAACGTAATTTCAAAGCTAGCCCAAAAGTGGGGCACAATCGAGCAATACTAGGAGGGAAAAAATGAAGGCAGTAAAAGCAATAAACCTGACGAAAACCTTCGCCTTAAGCCCGCTCGGCGCAAGGAAGATAATTGCACTCAAAGACATAAACTTCGAAATAGAGGAAAAAGAGCACCTGGCAGTCATGGGCCCAAGCCCCTCAGGCAAAACAACACTCCTAAAAGTAATTGCAGGAATATACTTGCCGGACAAGGGAGACCTGCTAATCTACGGCAACAGCGTCAGGAAAAAGGCTAGAGCAGTTAGAAATCTAACCTGCTACATGTCACCTCAAATCCAGCTAAACAAGAAATTAACCGTTAAAGAAACCCTAAACTACTTCACAAGAATATTAGGCAAAAAAATAAGTGGAGAAGTAGAGGAACTACTACAATCAGTAGGCATAGTTGGAGAAAACCTGGACAATCGAATAGAAACCCTTTCAGATGCTCAACTAGCAGTGCTCAAGCTCGCCATTGGACTAATAAAGGAGCCAAAAATCCTACTACTAGACAGAATCTTCGGATCGCTGGACCCCAAAGTAAAGGAAGTCTTCACAGACGCAATAGAAAAAGTTTCAGATCAAACAACGCTAGTAATGGTCGACCAGGAAATGGAAATTCTAGGCAAATTCTGCAAGAAAATCCTACTATTAAGCAAGGATGGAAGCATGGTAACCATGGGATCGGTGGAGCAGCTACTAAGAAACTACCCATACAAGTTCGACATAGAAGTCATACCGAAAAAGGCGCTATCCAAAGAAATACTAGAATCGATGGGGTACCCATACCAGCTAATGGGAAGCCTCGTAAGATTCTACCTAACAAGCGAAGAGGAAGTCCTAGACTTAACCAAGAAGCTACTCAAAATTAAAGATAAAATAATATCATTCGAAACCTCAAGCATAGACGTCGAAGACGTATACTACTGGCTAATCAGCAAGGAGTAGCCCGAAAGGTATAAGTATTCATAAATTAAAGTTGGATTCGAAAAACGGCGGGAAGGAAAGAAATGTAATTTTCCCAAACTTCTGGGGGAGCAATTTTGACCAAGAAATGCAATCCCACTTGTAAATTCTTTAGATGCGCCAAAAGAGCCCTAATGATAAGAGGAAGAGGTCAAAGGCAATTTAGGGGTAGAAGAGAAGGCAGATACCAGCGGGAGAGAAGAGGCCTAGTGGCACTATGCAGCTGGGCAGGAGACCTATGCCAAGGCCCAAGCTGCACATACGCCTACTGCGAAAAAAGGGCACTACTACCAGATGGAACATGCACATTGGAGCTAAGAAAGGAGGCCAGAAGAGTTAGAAGCATAGAGGAAGAAGCGGAAAGAGAAGAGCTGAAGCTCAAATTGAAAGGCAAGGCGCTAAAGAGAATTAGAGAGCTAGAGTACATTGAGTAAATTAAGGCTTAATCCCAAAAACCCTCTGATAGTAGCCAGTGTATATTGCAGCAGCAGGATTATGCCCAGTAACCCTATCCTTAGCAATCAAAGTAACCACCGGAGCCCTGGAAAACCTATAGAATAGGGAGTCATGGCCGACGCACAGGCCAACCACCAAATTCAACTCGGTGTTTAAGGCATTAAGAACCAATGCCTGCCCAATAGGATTACATATAGCCTCAAAAGGCCTCTTCGAAAGCCAATGCTCCTTAGGAACTCCAACATCCCCCTTACAAATACCGCCAACCTTACAGCAGACCGAATAGACTTGAAAGCCAGCGTTCTCGAGGGCCTGCGAAACATAGTTAGCTTCCCTCCTCAAGCCAATGCAAAAAGCTATTCCAATCCTCCTAATATTGAGGCGCCTAGCGTACTCCATAACCTCCCTAAGCCTAGGCCACTTCATGTACCCCGAAGCCTCAACTATGGAAGCATTCACAGCAAGCTTTCTAGCCTCATCATCCTCAAAGTACTTCCGACGCGCCTCATCCAACACTTCCCTCAAACTCCTCATTGGGCAAAAGCTAGGCAACCTCTCAAAATCACCCCTATAGCAGGCAAGAACCTGACAATAAGCGCACCTACCAACCTCGCCGGCATCCATCCAAATCACCAAGCCAATATAAATAGGAAATGCACTTAAACTTATAGCTCGGTGGCAAACATGCCCAAACAAATCAGGCTCGGAATAATAGTTCCATCATCAAACACGACGATGGAAATGGAATTCAACAAAATAAAGCCGAAAAACGCATCAATACACGCCGCAAGAATGAAGCTAAGAAAAGTAACTGCAAAAAGCCTAATGGAAATGGAGGAAGAAGCCGAAAAAGAGGCAATGAAGCTTGCAGACGCAAAGGTAGACGTAATAGCCTATGGATGCACAACCGGAAGCCTAGTAAAAGGAGCAAACCACGCCACGAAAATAGAGGAAATAATCATGAAAGCAACAGGCCTACCAGCAGTAGCAACAGCAAACTCAGTAATAAGAGCACTAAAGGAATTAAACGCAGCAAAAATAGCAGTAGCAACCCCATACATCAAAGAGCTAAACAAGCTCGAAAAAACGTTCCTCCAAGCAAACGGATTCAAAGTAACCAAAATAATTGGACTAGAAATAGAAGATAACACCGAAATAGGAAAACTACAACCCCAAGCAGCATACGAATTAGCATTAAAAGCAAACACGCCAGAAGCAGAAGCAATATTCATAAGCTGCACAAACTTCAGAACCATAGAAATAATCGAGAAACTAGAAAGAGAGCTTGGAAAACCAGTAATATCAAGCAACATTGCAACCCTATGGGACATGCTAAGAAAAATAAAGTACAAGGGCAAAATACAAGGCTACGGAAAACTCCTACAAAGCATCTAACCTAACCAAATAAAATAAGAAGCTAGGGAAGAGAATCCGCATCCCTACTCAAAACAGGTAGACGCCCAACATCCACCTCAATCACATCAAGGTACTTCAAGCCAGAGCCAGTCAAGTAAAGCAGAATTCTATCACTAGGATCAACAGCACCCTCCTCCAACAAATGAGGAAGAGCAGCATGAGTAGCAGCAGCCTCAGGACAAACGAATAAGCCCTCCCTAGCCAAAGCCCTCATCGAAGACAATATCTCCTCATCGGAAACAGCAACAGCATAACCATCAGTCTCCCTAATCGCCCTCAAAACAAGGTAACTAGCATAAGGCTTAGGAACCCTCAAGCCAGCAGCAATAGTCCTAGCATTAGGCCAAGGCTCCTCAACCTCACCCTTACCCTCCCTAAAAGCCTTAACCAATGGAGCACAGCCACTAGACTGAACAATAATTAATCGCGGAACCTCACTCTCCCCAATCCAGCCAAGCTCAACAAGCTCCCTAAAACCCTTCCAAAGACCAATAACACCCTCACCCCCACCAGTAGGAAACACAATAACGTCCGGAGGATGCCAATCAAACTGCTCAGAAATCTCATAAGCCATCAACTTATAGCCCTCAAACCTATAAGGTTGCTTATTAGTAGACAAATCAAACCAACCATACTTACCCTTCAACCTATCAACAATCCTAGCAGCATCACCAATCAAACCATCAACAAGATAAACCCTAGCCCCATAACTAACACACTCCTTCAAAGTACTCAAAGGAGCATCCCTAGGCATAAACGTGTAAACCTCCATGCCAGCCCTAGCCCCATAAGCAGCCAAAGCAGCAGCCGCATTACCAGCACTAGGAATAGCAACACGCCCAACCCCAAGCTCCCTCAAAATAGAAACAGCAACACTCATACCCCTAGCCTTAAAAGTACCAGTAGGCAACCTACCATCATCCTTAACAAAAACATTACCGAAACCAAAAACAGATTCTTTAGGCAAATGTAAAATAGGAGTATAAAACTCACCAAGAGAAACAATATTGGTCAAATTATTAATTGGGAGAAAAATAGAATACTTCCAAAAAACATCATATTTTTTCTCTAAATCAATTTTAGATATTTTAAGGTTATACAAATTAAATCTATATAGCAGAGCTCCACCGCATTTTACGCATATATTTACAGGTTTTTTAAGTTCATAGGTGAAACCACAATAACTACAAGCTATCTGATGCGACACCAAAGGTCCCTCCAACAAAATATGATAAAAATTAAAATAAAACGGTTAATCTGTTTTATGGTAGAACAACTGTCTTTGGATACTCTTTTCCAGCTACAGTATGCACTTTGAATTCCACACTTTGGCCATGAGCAAAACCTGATTCATCTGGTATATCAATTATTATAGCAATGGTTTTCTCTTCACCTGCATTTATTGTTACCTGTTCATTTTGAAAATTAATGTCATCCCAGTTGTTTTGATCACCTCCAGGATAATAATCGATAAAATTATTCCCTTTTACATACGTAGGTGAAGTCTTGCCGTTTGATCCTTTATAAAGGAGTATTTTTATAACACCTGTATAGGCCGAACTAGGTTTAACATTTATCAAAATGTCATCAATTGTTGCAGTATCACTTCCAGAATTTCTTAGCTGCAGTACAACTAACCATGGACCGTCCGTATCATTCCAAACGGCATATGCATTTGTTACTTCTATTTTTTCATATCTTGTGAATAATCCTGTTATGCCCGTCATCCAGAATGCTACGGCTACTGCTATTGCAATTGCTACTGAGACTATTATGACTGTTGCTATAACTGGTGATATTCCTTTATTATTTAGACTTTTCAATCTTACACCTCCTATTATTCGACTTGACTTATAAACTTAAAAATATTTATATATGTTTCGTTTATGCCATTAGATATTTTTGATTTTTAATTTTAATTTGCTTTTTATTTTTGGTTTTTTGTGCTCTTTAATAACGTTTATATAAGTGTCTTTATGTAAATTTTCTGCGATTACGAGGGTTTTATTTATGGTTAAGATTAAGTTTTGGCGTAGAGGTAGAAAAGAGCCGGGGCTTGGCGAGGAAGTTATTGCTGCTATTGAGAAGGAGCCTGTTGTCATTTTGCCTTTGAAGCCCGAATATGAGATTATTGAGTCTTACTATGTTTATGAGCCGTATGCTAAGGTTAATATTGTTTCTATTCCTGAGGCTGGTGGTGCTTTAGCTTATTATGTTGAGGAGTATAGGTTGAGTGAGGATGAGAAGGATACTTTTGAGAAGCTCGTGGATATTCTTGTTGAGGAGCTTCGTCCTGCTGAGAGTTTTGAGGATTTGAAGAAATTTGTTTTTTCAGAGCTTAGGCGGATTGCTGATAGGTATCGCGGCAAGCTTAATTTGGTTGGTGGTAGGAGGGCTAGGGTTCTTTATTATGTTGAGAGGAACCTTTTAGGTTATGGTCCTATTGATGCTTTGATGCGTGATCCTTACATTGAAGATATTAGCTGTGATGGAGTTAACAAGCCCGTCTATGTTTGGCATAGAAGATATGAAAATATTCCAACGAACATTATTTTCAAGGATATGAATTATCTTAACGAATTTATTTTGAAGTTGGCTCACATGGCTGGTAAGCATATTTCATTGGCGTATCCAGTGTTGGATGCCATGCTTCCTGAAAAGCATAGGCTTGCTGCTACCTTTGGAACTGAAGTCTCACCTAAGGGTCCAACTTTTACTATTAGGAAGTTTAGGGAGAAGCCATTCTCAATTACTGAGCTTATTCAGTATGGAGTTATCAATGACGTTGCAGCTGGCTATATTTGGCTTATGCTTGAGCATGGGAGAACATTGATGATTGCCGGTGGAACTGGAGCTGGAAAGACAACTCTACTGAATGCTTTTAGCTTGTTTATTAAGCCTGGAATGAAGGTTGTAACTGTTGAGGATATTCCTGAATTGAATTTACCTCATGAGAATTGGGTTCAATTAACTATTAGGCCAGGCTACACCGTTGGTACTAAGGCAGGTGAAATCGAATTATTTGACCTGGTTAAACTCAGCTTGAGATATAGGCCGGACTACTTAATCGTAGGCGAGGTTAGAGGCAGTGAAGCGTTCGTGCTATTTCAAGCAATGGCAACTGGACACGGAGGTTTATCTACGATACATGCTGAAACACTTGATTATGCAATTAAAAGGTTGACATCTCCACCAATGAACATTCCTCCAACGTACATGAGGCTAATGAACATATTTGCGCACATCCAGAAGGTAACTACTAGAGCTAAAAGTGGAGCTGTCAGAGTGACCAGAAGAGTTACTGTTATTCAGGAAGTAGCGGACTACGATGACTATAGACTTGTCGTGAAGTGGGATCCTTCAAATGATTCCCACGAAGTTTACCTAGACAACTCAATAATGCTTAAGGATATAAGCGATAAACTAGCAATACCAATCGAAGAATTAAAGAGTGAAATTTTAAGGAGAGCTGAAGTACTTCGCTGGCTGAGGCTCAAAGGAATATTTGATGTATGGGAGGTAAGCAAATACATATTCCAATACTACTACGACCCAAATGGAGTGTACGGTCAAGCTTCAAAGGAATTAGCTGAAGTTGAAGCTAAATAGCTATTTCAAGATAGGCAAACTAATTTATTCACATTTTACATATACTTATTCGAAGCTAGGAAGCTCCAGTAATTAACGATAAACAGCGAGGTCAAAGCAAATTGCTCCCGCAAAGAGGTAAAATTATAGATTACATAAATTTGGTTGAAGAGCCACTATTAGAAGTCATTAGCAAGCTGCGGGAAAACAAGGCTACAGCAAGAATTCAAGGACTCCTCATACTACCTGGCAGAAGCGGCGAAGTATACATGGACTTTAAAGAAGGAACGCCAATAATAGCCATTCTAGCCGAGAAAGGCGTGGAATTGAAGGGAGATATAGCATGGCAGGAACTCTTAACTTCATATAAAGATGCTGCAGGCTTCCTAGAAATATATGAATTAAAGCCCGAAGAAGCAGATGAAGATTTAAAGTTAAAGCCAGACTCAAAAATCAAAATTACCGCTCCACTTAAAATAGAGCTGCCAAAAGTACATTCAAACATTGAAAAGTATAGCGAAAAACTATCATCCAACATAGTATATAAGACGGCAATGATAATTCACAGCGTACACTTAAATGCAAGAGCTGAAAAAGCAGCAGCATCAGCAAGCCTATCAGCCGTAATATCAAACGAAATAGCTGAGAGCATAGGAGCAACAAGATACGTCATAGCCACAATATACGGCTCTAAGAAGTGGAAATCAGTAGAGGTCCTAGCTAGGAACGGTGAGGTGCTAGCAGCAATAACCTACAAATTAGATGGAGTAATACGCGGCGTAATGGCGCTAAAAATAATGCTAAATCCAGCACTACTAGGAGAGTACTCCTCATTCGACATCCTAATCTACGACGTCAAAGTAGATCCAATAGCAATACTGGAAGAGGAAATAAAGGAGGAAAAAGCAGAAGAAACCATAAAAACAGAAGAAGAACCCAAGCCAAAAGCGGAAGTGAAGGAAGTTAAAGCTGAGACAATGGAAAAGGCTAAGGAAATAACCTCTATAGAAGAAGCCAAGAAATATCTTAATAAATTGCAAGATAAAGCCACAGAATATTTCAAAGAAGTATTAGACACTTTAGGTTATGAATTAAAGAAACTTACAATAGAAATGACGGATAAAATAGAATTTAAAGTTAAAATAAAGAAGAAAAGATTCGCCTTTAGAAGTGCGAACATGAGAATCGTACGAAGAGAAATAAATGATGAAGCAAGATGGATAATGGAGGAATTGAGAATAAAACTTCCGGTAGAAGTTGAGGTAGAGAGAATTTAACTTTCCGCAACAATGTGAACACAAACAATAACCCCATTATACTTAAGATAAGCATAGATTTCTTTTGAGACTCCTTTAGGGATAAAATCTCCAAACCCATTAATTCCTGAACCATAATAATAGTAATGCAATTTCCTTATCGGTAGCTCCAGACCTTCACCAGTAGGCTTTTTAATTATATCTATTTTTATTATAGAGACGGGAACACCCATATTTTTAAAAACATCAATTACAGTAACATTAAAAGCATCAATTTTCTTGCCAACAACACTGACAACAACATTAGGATTAATAACCAATAATCCAACAGTATAATTTAATTTTAAAGCATAAAAACCCAGAGGTTCTGCTTTAACTGTTAAGTTCGCAGTGATGATTGATAACCAAGGAGGCTCAGGATCATACCATTGAAAATCAATATTGAATGTGAAATATGCAACCACACCTTTGCCAGAATAAGCTGCAGTGAAATTTTCGATCCAAGAAGATAAATACGCGGATGCAGTTTCATTTGCTTCATCAAGATCCCCCGTATTCATATAAACTTCAGATGCTAATGAAAGAGCTGCTGTTAATGCTCTCGGCGCATCATCAACTGCATTTAATATCGAAACTGGAAAAGAAACTTCCTGCGAACGTCTAATTCTTAAATCTCCAGCAGTTACAATTGCTGCCATAGCTATTATTGCAATCATAAGAGATACTGAGGCAAGAATAACTAGTTGCCCTCGCTTATTCATCCTCCCACCGCAACTTTCAAAATTATAATATAAGTACGTTTATGTGCTATACTCGTGTATACGTAGTGAATCGTTACTTCAGGCTCAAAATTAGCGACATTACAGAGCTCATATTTAATGCTATATGTGTAAACAGTAAAATTGAAGCTTGAATGTAAAGGTAAAGTATTATTTAATATCATTAGAAGGAGAGATTTGTCCCCATCAATAAAATCATCTATCGCACCTGAGGAAATGGCTGCATTTATTGCGGAAAGCCCACTCCTAAATAATGCTTGATTTCTGCGTGGAAGGGCTTCTGCCATATCAATATACCTTAATGATATTGCCGTAAAAATAAATACTATAGATAGAGCAGCAACTGCACCAACTATGCGAATTTGCCCTTTACTCATCTACTTGCCCTCCACATATATAATTTAATCAAATAATTTGCAAAGCCAATAAATACAAATTTGCTTGCAACTCCACTCATAGTAGGTGGCGTTAATCCACCATATCTTAAATTGATTATATTCAAATAGCCATTGGGTAAGTGTATTGGAGCTGGGTAAGTGAAGAAAACCGAAATTACTGATTCATTATATGCAAGTAGGAAAACGACCTCATCATCAATTCCACCGAACGAGTTCTCAAGTAAAACTTCATATACATATATAGAATTGTCTTCGTCTACTTGAAAGGGAGAGAAGTTAACTTCCCATTTGAAGCCTTCGTCGGTATTATTTGTTTCGATAGTTGGATTTGTACGTTTTCCTTTAAATGTATATTCGATAACGGTATAGTTTCGGAAAACTTGCAATAAATTTACTTCATTGGCGTTCAATTCAATACAAGAAATTATGAATCTATCAATTGCAAATCCACAGTTAACGTCTTCATCAACCCAGTAGCTTATTGAACAAGTTGAATTGTAATAAGCTATTGCAGCTACAACTTTTACTTCATCATTAACGGTAATAACAGGCTGGGAAAATAAACTTACATTAACTCCTGCAACCGATTCAGTGACTACAATTACATTTACATCAACTAGCGGAGTAATGTTTTTTCCTTTATTGTTGTAGGTTTTAATTTCAACATTATTGTTTGTGACGGTTATTGATATATTGAGCGCCGGTATGAAATCTATTATGAAACCTCTATATTGTAAAGAAATCCAATTTAGTAGGAAATCTTCTGGAGACATGTAAAATGGATTGTTAGTAGTATTATAAAAAGATCCTAGAGCTCTAAAAGTTAATGCATTTACTTTTCCCTTATCTAGATGTCCAGGCAAATTACTACTTAAGCCGAAGTCTTCTAGTTCATTGCCGTTTATTATTGCTTCTCCCCAATTTTCTGGTTGACCTGCAGTTAAAGTTATTTTGTCAAGTAATGACATAGCTTCAAGATCTAATTTATAATCGATGGGAGCTACCATACTAGCAAGAATAGAGCTAGACGCAATAAATAGCAATACTATGATTATCGCCGTTAATGAATACTCGATAGGCTCTTTCAATTCTAACTACCTCTCATATAAACTAGTTTTATTTGTAATCCGCTATCCGTTGCAGTTATATTTATATAATTTCTGTTAGATCCGCTGTAAATTGATGAAGATAATATTGTGAATACATTGGTTGATAATGGTACCGGAACGTTGACTTCAGGCCTTGGATAGGTGATTGGTTTTAGAGTTAATATGACTTTGCCATTAACAATACCAATAGAAACTGTATAATGACCAAGTGAACATTCATTTGGCATTTCAATCCTAATTAATGTCGATTCTCCAGGTAGCAAGTTATAAGCAATAGAAACCGATTCAACCATTTGACTTGCAATACTACTTCCAATTGCTTCAAGTTCTTTTCTTGCAATTTTTTCCTTATACTCATAAACTAAAACCGTTGATGAGGATGCAACTATTAAGAATATTAATATTAGTGCTGTAAACCCAATAATTCCCGACATAGCTGAATGTGGCAAGTTTTCACCTCACTTTATAAAGCACTACATGTTTGACTAGTTTAATTTTTAGAAAACAGCTCCCTTCAACAATTATTTGCGTTTCAGTACCTAGTTGCTCATCGTCAAGATATAGCGCAAATGTTATAGTTATGGGATTGATGATATACCCATCATATATTGTTTGCTCATTAGTATCTCTATATAAAACTTCTATTGTTCCTGAACCAGTTGCAGATTCAGCCTCCCAGCATGCATCAATATAGGCTAGCTCGATTATTACTTCATCACTGCTACCGCTTGGAATGCGATACTCTTTCATTAAAAGTCTTGTGAAGTTTAGTACAGCACCCACTCTACCTACACTTATATCCCACATTGTTTGAACAATTGGTGTTGAAAATATATCGCTTACAAAAGCAGGATTATCATTGTCACCATAAATTACTTGGTTTTCATATGAGGCATATTCGCCGCCATAACATGCAACTATTAAAATGTCTGAATCTACCGTAATTTCATTAGGTATGTCTAAAAATGGACTTGCAGATATTTTCAATACTAAGTTTTTATTTAATCTTATGAAGTTTAATCTTATTGTTCTACTTGAAAACCTTATTTCAGCTCCAACTCCACTTTGAATCGTATTTATAGTTTCCTCAGCAAGCATCTTCATAGAGTTTTTAGCATTTTCAAACTCGGCTTGCTGCACAGTCGATTCTAGCGAATATATTGCGTAGTTAAAAAGCATGATAATTAAGACTATCGATATTGAAGCTATTATTACAACTGAAATCGTATGTGATTGTGCTTTTTGGCTACTCATGTAGGACCACCGGTTATTCCTAAGATTATGGTACCTATTATTGGAGATGCAATTATTGTCATTAGTGAGATTGCTGTTAGCATGATTGCATGCTTAAATCCTGCTGCAACTGTGCCTGATGAGGTTTTCCCTGCAATTAATCCCATAAGGTATACGTTTAGCACTGTTGCCGGCATGATCATCATGATTGCTGTTCTATATGCTGCAATTCCGTAGGCTAGGGAAGCCATGAATGATGTCATTAAAACTATGGTTGAAACTAGAGTTATGGCTCCAATGTAGGGGATGATTAGTAGAGTTCTCATCGTTGCAGATTTCTCCCTGTCAAGGTGCTCGGTGACCTCTGCGAACCAAGCCATGTTTTCTAGTGTATCGGGGCTTCCGCCCCCAATTTCAATTGCCTCGGTTAAGATGTATAGGAATGCTCTTGCCCTCCACGCCTTTACCTTCTTAATTAACTTTTCATATATCTTCGTTAGTGGAAGTCCAATTGCTAGTTGGCCGGCAACCTCCTTTAAGTATTTTGTGAAGACGCCGTAATCTCTTCCTGATAGAGTTATTATGCATCTTTCGGGTGAAAGCCCAGTTTTCCTCACTTCAACTATGTCTCTAAGAAATCTGGTTACCCCCATAGCTATTTTTCTCTGCTTTCCAAGTATTAGGTGTTCATAAATTGCGGAGGGGATGGTGGAGAGGATTAAAGCAAGGGATAAACCTATACTTGAAGTATATGCGAGGTCAACTCCAAACAGCCCAGTGATATCTTCAACGATGCTGTGGAAAGGTGTGAAGACAATGTATAGGAAGTGGTTTCTAGGTAGGTAGAAGGGTATGACCATTGCGAGAATTAAGAAGAAACATAATGGAATGGATAAGCCGAAGTATATTATGTATGGGGACCACTCCATCCAAGGCTCCTTATATTGAATAAGATCTGCCAAATAAATTATTGCTCCAGATAAGAACGGCAGCAAAAGGTATGATAGGAAGAATAGGCTTGCACCTCCTAGGCCGGGTACATTTACAACTCCAATTGATAGGTTGATCAAGTATATTGCATTTAATGCTAATAGTATTAGAAGGGCTGCGGCTAAATAGGATTCTAGAATTACAGCTAATCTTTCGCCTGCCGCTCTGATTTTCGTTACTAGGTTGCTGAATAAGTCTCTTGCCTTCTTATTTAGATAGTCAACAATGTCTCCTCCAGCTTTAATTGTGGCAGCATATCCTAAAACTAGGTCTTTTAGCATTGCACTTGGATTCCTTCTTGCTACATCCTCAAAGGCAGTTAGTGGATCCCACCCTATAGCGCGAACCATAACTGTAAATCTTAATGCTAATCTCGCGATTTTGTCGAATATCATGCTTGCAAAGCCCAGCCTTTCGAAGGCAACATACGGTGACATTCCTCCGGTAGCCATTACGCTGAGATATGCAACAGCATATGGAATTTCCTGCTCTAAAGCTGCGCTTCTACTTGCTCCAATGGATTTAGGCAAAACTAATCCCAAGAATACGAGTACAATTACTGGAATTACAGTGGCGATGAATGAGCATATGACGGTATATAATGGGTATAATCTAATGAAGATGAGCGATACCATGAATATGACGCTGCCGATAACCGTCATTGTGAAAATGAAGCCTGCAAGAGCTGCATAAACTTCATAGTGAATTCTCATTCCAGAAGATCTTACGTCATCTGGGATGTTGGGGTAAGTTTTTAATATTCCCTTCCCTATCCAATCGAAGTATTTGTACACAAAATCCATGAAACCCATGTTCACACCATTAATTATAATTTTGTTCGTGTTCTTATCAACTAATTATTAGGCTTATCTGTCAAACTAATATAATTTATGGCATTAGAAGATCTTTCTCAACATATTATTATGCCTTAACACTTATGTTTTACATAATTATTATATTTAATTTTACTTTCTTAAACGTTTAATTTTATGGTAGGCAGATTATTGCCGATTTTGCTTTGCTTTGAGTGTAAAATCTGATTTCAATTATTTCTCCATGAGATAATCCGGATTCTTTGAATTTTATTAGTAGTATTAACTTGGCGTTTTCACCTGGATTGATAACTGTATTCTGAAATGAACATGCTGGTTTATCTTCTACTTTGACTAGGCATATTATGGAGGCGCCGTAGTTCCCTATTTCTTTTTTGTTAATGATAATGCCCGTTATTTCTGCTGGTGTTGTTCCGGTGCTTTTAATTGTAATCGTTACTTCCCAGAAGTTTGATAGTTCAATTTCTTGGGCGATTCCTTCGTTGGTTGAAATGGTGTATTTAATTGGGGAGGTATGCCAAATTACGTAGCTTGACATAATTTCTATGTTTTCAGATGCATAGGACTGGGTTGCGTATAGTGATAGGGCTATTGATATGAACGTCACTATGATTATCGGGATTGTGATGACTGCCTTATATGTAGGCATGTCGGCCCAGTATCGTTATTATGAGTCATGTATTAAAGATTTACTGTAGTTAAGATTTTAACTTATAATTTTATAGGTTAATTAATTAAAAGATTTTCATTATGAAACTTGATTTATTTTATGTGGGGAAGGGGAGCTATGGTAGCATTATCATCGTTGAAATCTCTTTTCCTTGCAGATGTATTTTGATTTCAATTAATTTTCCATGTGTAAATTTTCCGCTTACCAGTGGAACTAATACTACAAGCTTTACCTTTTCTCCGGGATTTATGCTGGCTTTGAAAGTATTATAAACGGAGCAATTATCTGATTTCATTGATAAGCATTTAACTACTTTTCCTACTTGTTCATTGTTTATCGTGACATCCATTATCTTGGTTGGTAGTTTTCCTTTATTCAGTATAATTATTGTTATTTCCCAGAACTTGGACATTGTTATTTTTTGTACGCCGTAGATCGTTAAGTATTTGTATTCATGGGAGCCTTCATGCCATGTTACGAAGGTTGAGTTTATTTCTATTTGCATTAGTGGGAATGCGGGGGCGCTTATCATGGTTATGTACAGCGCTATTGCTATCAGGAATAGTATTGGCGTTATTATGGGGAGTTTTCCGGAACTTGGCATAATTGGTCAAATTTTAATAATGCGTTAATAGTTAAATTTATTTTTCTATTTAAAAAATTAGATTTTTTTATCTAACATATTAGATATATTAATTGATTATTTGGATAAGTATTTAAAGTTACTGTTGATGATATTTAATCAGGTTGGTGTTCCATGCCTAAATGCCCCTATGCAAGGAAGCCTGCTAATGATACTTTGGGGTTTTACTTGTTTTGCGAGCGTTTGAAGCAAAATGTTTCGACTTCCATTTTTCCTTGCTATGGTGATTATGCTAAGTGTAGGTATTATGTTCCTCCTTTGACTGTTAAGCCTGAAGTGGCTGTTGGGAGGGGTAGGACTAATTGTTTGAAATGCGTTTTTTATTCTGAGGTTTCCAAGAGGTGTCTTAAGTTAAATGTGGAGGTTGTTAATCCAAATAAGCCTCCTTGTGAAGAGGTTGGCAGTGAAAATTCTTGATGTAGTTCATGTAATTAGATATTGAAAATTTTTCAACTGATTTTGATGCTTTGGGTTTGCCTTTAATGCTTTTTGTTTTAGCTTATTTTCATCATTATTTTTGTAGGTATGTCGTTTATTATGGTTACAGCTAGATTTAATTCCGCATCTGCGGATAGTCCAAGCGATTCTAATGCTTTTTTGATTTTTTGTAGGACGATTAGTTTGTCATTTAGGTTTTTGATTACTTCTTCGATTGCATCTACTTCTTGTTTTGGCGATGGATTTACGATGAAGCTTAAGCCCATGATGTTAACTTCCTGTACTGATCCTAAATCTGTTTTTCTTCCTAGGAGCTTGCTTAGTGATTCGGATAGCTTCTTTATTTGCTCGATTTTCTTCTTTTGTTCTTCCAATCTTGCCATGTATTGTTCTAGGAGTGTTTTTATGTGCTCTATTTCGCTATCAATTGTGTTCATTAAGTCTGCAGGTGTTTTGAATATTTTTATTTCGGTTACCAATTCTTTACCTCCATTGAAGTGAAGGGGGACTTTATATTTAAGTGTTGTCATTATTTAATTATCTAGATTTACTTGCTCGTTCTTCTTTGCTGTAGCCATTCTTTGAATGGTATGCTGAAGCGCTTTTCGACTTCCTCTCTGTGAATGTTGTTGTGTGTGCAGAATGGCCTTACAGTTCCATCTGGAAGCGCGTAGTGGATTACGCATCTTTGAACTCGCTGTAGGTCGAAGTTCCACACGTCCATGAAGTGCATGCATCCAATCATTATCACTTTTCTCATGAACTTCCCTAGTGCTTTGTAGCTTCCCTCCTTTATTACTGGCCACACTAGGTCTTTGAGGAGCCCAAGCTTCACGTATCTTAGAGCTGCTATTGCCCTCATGTAAGCTCGCGTCTTCCTGCCTTTTGAAACGTCTTCATATATTTTTTCCATTGCATCAAAGAACTTGTCTACATCTGCTAGCCTAGTTATTGGAAGCCATTCGCCCTTAGCTGTTTTTACTAGGAATGTTGCTACTCCGCAGAATGGGCTGGTTGTGAATTCAACGTACCTTCTACCTTTCAAAGCTCCAATTGCTCTTGATATTGGAACTACGCTTGGAACAGGCCTGAAATCCCATCTAGTTATGAGCCCATTTGTCTGCTCCTCAACTAGCTTCATGAAGTCTGAAGTGTTTATCCTCATCTGCTCCCTTTCGAGCTTCGTTGCTCTTCCACTGAATGAAATTGGCTGAACGTTTACGCATCTTATTACATCCGAGTTTTCCATTGCAAATTTAATTATATCTCCAACTTGATGGTCATTAACACCCCTGCTCAGCGTTACGACAAGAACTATGCTATCATGACCAAGCTTCCTAGCATTTTCAATTACCTTCAGCTTCTTCTCGAACAGCGGAACGCCCCTCAGCTTAATGTAAATGTCATCTGTAACTCCATCGAATTGCAAGTATATTGTGCTCATTCCTGCGTCGAGAAGCTGCTTATAATAGTCCAAGTTTTCAGCTAGAACAAGCCCATTCGTATTTACTTCTATGTGGTCAAACCCAACTTCCTTTGCCATCCTAATTATTTCTGGAAGATCATCCCTTACCGTTGGCTCTCCTCCGCTTAATTGAATTGCTGGAGGAGGCACTGGCTTTATCGACCTTAAGGTTTTGAGCATTTTACCTATCTCATCGAGAGATGGCTCATATACGTATCCTGCAGCAGCCGCATTTGCGAAACATACGGGACATCGCATGTTGCATCTATTCGTTACGTCAATGATAGCTAAAACGGTGTGCGACTTATGGTTTGGGCATATGCCGCAGTCGAATGGGCATCCTTTCTCCTCAGTAGTTATGGGATTTTCAATTCCTTCACCTTGATGAGCATACTTTTCAGCCCAAACGTAAAGGTCGTAATCTGAAAACGTATATGTCTCGTCGAAGTAGCCGTGGTCGGGGCATGTCCTCCTTATCCTCACAACCTTATTGTCGTCGACATAGACTTCTGCATCTAAAACCTTCAAGCAGACAGGACACAAACTTTTGGTTTTCCTAAGCACCTGCAAATGTACCACCCTTAGTGGTAAGTATTTAAATCTAAATCCGAGATAGTATTTCAAGTTAATCCAACAATTCACACGGTGAGAAGGTGGAGAGCTTAATTGGAGAATTGAGGAAGCTTGGCTTAACAAATTATGAAGCTAGAGCTTACATAACGCTCGTCGAGAGAGGAGCAATGACTGCTGGATCCCTAAGTAAAGCTTCCAAAATTCCCTACTCGAAGATATATGATGTTTTATCTAGACTTGAAGAGAAGGGTTGGATTATAATTGAGAGGGGGAAGCCTAACAAGTATAAGGCTCGACCCCCATCAGAAGCTGCTAAAATGGCAATTAAAAGAATTGAAAGTGAGTTAAAGAAAGTTGAGAGAATAGTTGTGAGGGAACTTCAGCCACTTTACGAGAGAATTGGAGTTCAAGAGAAGCCTGAAGTCATAATTCTTCGCGGAGCTCCAATCATAGTTGAAAAGGCAGTCACAACTATTGAAAATGCTGCTAGAGAGCTTGAAGTTGCAATTCCAGGGGAGATGAGGGCTTTTCATCAGCAATTTAAGAGTAGCTTTGAAGGAGCAGTGTCCAGGGGAGTTAAAGTCAAGGTTTTAGCGAGCAAGGAGCATAGGGACCTCCTCGAACCTCTATTTAATCTTGGAGTTGAAATTGGCTTGAGAGATAAATTGTTTGGAGGCGGACTAATAGCTGATGATGAGGAGGCGGTTATCCTTCTGAGTGGAGGAGCTTTAAGTCCACTTGCAATATGGTCGAATCATAGTGAGCTAGTTAAGTTGGCAAAAATATATTTTGAGTACTTGTGGAGGGATGCTGAAAAACTCACTGGCTAGGCGAGTGGGGCATCTCAACTTTTAACTGCTCAATGCCATTATCGGTAACTTTGAACGTGAACCACTTAGTTTCATGGGGCGCACCCTTCATCTTCCGAATCCTAAATTGCTTAACTAGAATGCCCTGATGCATGAGCACGGGATCATACCTCAAATCTATAATGCCGTCAACCACATACTCTAATATCTGCTCGAAGTCGTCGAAAGGCTTGATGCCGAAGTGAAATGTTCCGAACACGGTTGCAAGCCTCTCCTTAGCAGCTTCCGCTCTCCAAGTCTTTATGGTTTCAAGCGCAATTGCAGATTCAGTTATGGATAGAAGTTCGGTTAGCGAATCTATGAAAACTGCGCCCTTCCCAACAATTCCCATTCTATCCATACTTGTTATGAAAATTTGGGTGAGCTGATGAAGATCCCTTGGATTTTCAACGTAAGTTACGTGCTTGGGAATCTTGGTTTTGTCTGGCTTCATTCGAAATGAAAAGCAGTCGATGAAACGCAGCAAATCCTCATCAGCATACTTGCTCAAATCCCAGCCGAAGGCCATGGCATTCTGCTCAATGGCAATGGGAGCATCATCAAAGCACATGAATATGCACGGCTCCCCTCTCTTCAGCCTCTCATACATGAGCTGAAGAATGAAGACCGATTTTCCAGTTCCACCCTCCCCAACGATCATCACCATGTTATTTCTAGGAATGCCCCTAGGAAGCGCCGTATCCAACACTGGAATGCCAGTCTTCACTTTAGCAACAGTTACTCGCCCCTTCAATCAATCACCACAATTCGTTATTGCACGTATAAGTTTAAAACTCTTCTTAGAACTGAAACCGAAGGCTTCATTAAAATCTAAATATAATATAAAATCCAGGTGAAAAATTGAGAGTCATCAGCATAAGGCTTCCAAGTGTCTACATAGAACTAATAGATGAGCTAGTTAGAATGGGAATCTACCCATCGAGAAGCGAAGTTATAAGAGTAGCTTTGAGAGATTTTTTAAGGCGAGAAATGAGCATGCAGAGAAGAGCACTGAGAATTTTAAGGGAGATTTAGGGCGAAACTCATGAATGCATTCGACATATTGTGCGACAAGTTGAGAACAGCACTATCCAAATACGGATATGTAAAGCCAACAGAAACTCAGGAGAAGAGCATTCCAATCATACTTTTAAATAAGAATGTACTTCTAATTGCGCCAACAGGTTCAGGAAAAACCGAAGCAGCGCTATTCCCAATTATGAGCAAAATAATTGAAGAGAACCTAAAAGGCGGCATAAGAGCACTATACATCACTCCGCTTAGAGCTCTTAATAGAGATGTGTTTAGGAGAATGTCCGAAATTGCAAGCGAAGTTGGAGTTAAATTAGATGTAAGACATGGAGACACGCCGCAGAGAATTAGGAAAATGCAAGCGCTAAAACCTCCTCAAATTCTAATAACCACACCTGAAACGCTCCAAGCAATACTTCCAGGCAGAATTATGAGGGAGCACTTGAAGAACGTCAGGTGGGTCGTAGTTGACGAAATCCACGAACTAGCCTCAGACAAGCGCGGCGCGCAGCTTTCGCTTGCCCTCGAAAGACTCCGAGAACTAGTAGGTAAGGAATTTCAGAGAATAGGATTATCAGCAACTGTAGGCAGCCCAAGAAAAGTAGCTGCGTTTCTAGCTGGATCGAAGAGAGAAATTGAAGTAGTAAACGTCTTAACCCGCAAGCAATTCCAAATAATCGTTGACGTAGTTGAAGAAAAAAGTGACGATGAAAAGTTAGCTCATGAACTGGAAGCTCCAAAGCAGGTTGCTTCCAAGCTAAAGTACATCATTGAATTAGCTGGCAAGTATAACTCAATCCTAGTATTCACTAACACTAGGGAGATGGCTGAAGCTTTAGCTTCAAGGCTTAGAATGCTTAAACCTCCATTCGAAATTAGAGTGCATCACGGCTCACTATCCAAGGAGGAGAGGGTTGAAGCTGAAGAAAAGTTCAAGAAAGGCGAAGTAAAAATCCTAGTTTGCACTTCATCACTCGAGTTAGGCTTAGATATTGGATTAGTTGATTTCGTAATACAATACATGTCTCCGAGGCAAGCAACCAATCTACTTCAAAGAGTGGGAAGAGCTGGACATAAGCTCTGGGAAGTATCAAATGGATTAATTCTCGCCTCAAATGCTGATGACATCTTGGAGTCGGCAGTGCTAGCTAAAAGAGCCATAAATAGAGAATTAGAGGAAATTGAAATTCACGAAAACGCTCTGGACGTGTTAGCTCACCAGCTAGTAGGCCTCCTCCTCGATAGGAGAGTAATCGAACTCAACTATGCACTCAAAGTCTTCCGCCGAGCATATCCCTACAGGAAGCTGACGATAAGTTACCTTCAAAGCGTAGCTTCCCTACTAGCCGAAATTGGAATTATAAGATATGAAGCAGTAGGCGATGGAATTATAAGAATTAAGAGGGGAAGGACATGGAAGTACTACTACGAGAACCTATCAGTAATACCAGATGTCAAGAGATTCACCGTAATTGACGTAGCGTCTAGAAAGCCTGTGGGCACGCTGGATGAGGAATTCATAGCAATTCATGGCAGGGAAAATGAGCCATTCATACTTGCAGGTAGAACGTGGAAGATAGTTAAGATATCCGAGGAAGATCTGAAAGTTTTCGTTGAACAATATGAAGACGAGCTTGGAGCAATACCAGCATGGATTGGCGAGCTAATTCCAGTTCCATTTGAAGTTGCACTTGAAGTAGGAAGAATTAGAGAACTAATAGCAAGTGGAAAAATAGCGGCTCAAAACTACCCATTAACCAAGAGAGCTTTGAGAAAAGCCGCAAGAGAGTTGAAGGAACACGTAGCGTGCGGAGTTCCACTTCCAACCGACAAAGTAATGGTCATCGAGGGGCTAGGCAACATAATAGTTGTACACGCCTGCCTCGGAACTAAAGCCAACAGGACGCTGGCAAGGCTACTGGCACATGAAATTTCAAAAAGATTAAGAGCAAGCATCAGATTGGTAAGCGACGCATACAGAATCATGCTAATGCTTCCAAAGCCAGTTAATGCCGAGTCAATAAAGAAATTGATAATTGAACTGCCAAAGGCAACTGAAGAACTTGCCGAAGCAGTAAAGGCCAGCGACGTTTATAAGTGGAAGCTATATCACGTCGCGAAAAGATTCGGCATAATATCGAGGGAAGCCCCACTCAGCAAAATAGGTAGAGCCCTCCCCCTACTAGAAGGCACGGCAGCAGATGTAGAAGCAATGAGAGAAGCATTACAAGACTACTTCAATATTAAAGCCTTAAAACGCTACTTTGAGAAAATAGCAAGAGGAGAAGTTAAAATTGAAGTTTACAGCGGATCAATAAAGGAAGGAGTATCCACGCTCGCATACCAAATACTAAGCTCAACACTTCCATACGACCTAATGCCCCCTAAAAAGGCTCTTGCAACCCTAGCTGAAGTAATGAAGGCAAGACTACTAGAAAAGGAGGTCATGCTAATTTGCCTACACTGCGCAGATTGGCAAACAATTAGGAAAATCAAGTATATACCTAGCGAAATTAGATGTCCAAAATGCGGAGCTAAAGCAGTAGGTATAGCTCATCCAAGCCAAAGGAACCTGATAAAGATAATTAGAAGGTGGAAGAAGGGATTAAAGCTCAAGTATCGCGAAATGGATGAAATTGAGAAGTTCAGAAGGACAGTGGGGCTAATAATGACTTATGGAAAGAAGGCAATAATAGCAATGTCCGCTAGGGGAATAGGCCCAACAGTTGCGGCTAGAATATTGAGGAAGTACCATGAGGATGAGGAGGACTTCTACCTAGATATACTTGAAGCTGAAAAACAGTACATAAGAACAAGGCCGTACTGGGAGTAATATAAATTACAACGCCAAATCACTAATAGTTGAGGGGCAAGCATGATAATACCTGGATTAGAGCTCATCAAACTCAAAGTCATCAACAACCTGATTTCGGAGAAGCATCAAATTCAGCCAGCAGGAGTCGAACTAACATTAAAAGATGTAGAGGAATTCGAAGATGCAGGCTACATAGACTTAACAAATGCCAAGAGAAAAGTTTCAACCTGCAGAAAGCTGAGCTTCGATGAAGAGGGCAAAATCCACTTGAGCCAAGGAGCATACAAGGTTCGCTTCAACGAAGTTATATGCGTCCCAGAAGACATGGTTGGAATCGGACTGCCCAGATCCTCACTCCTAAGAAGCGGAGCCACAATCCTATCAGCAGTGTGGGATCCAGGATATAAAGGTAGAAGCGAAAGCTTGCTAGTAGTATTCAACCCTAAGGGAATAATTCTCGAAAGAAACGCTAGGCTAATGCAAATGATATTCATAAAGCTCTCAAGAAGACCGCACAAACTATACTCTGGAATTTATTTAGGAGAAAATGTTGAGGAGAAAAAAATTAGAAGCCTATCTTAGGATACACTACCTCCCTCAACCGCCTCTCTATTTCACCACGCATCTTCTCGTAGAAGTTCTCACCAGTCGAGTCAATCGTGACCATTAGGGGCCCAAACTCCTCAACCTCAATGACCCACATTGCTTCGGGCACGCCCAAGTCAAGCCACTTCACATCGACGACCCGCTTCATAGCTCTACTAGCAAGCACAGCAGCACCACCAGTAAATATGGCATAGACAGCTCCAAACTTCTTGCACGCCTCAGCAGTTCTAGAGCCCATTCCACCCTTACCAATAACCATTCTAACCCCAGTTTTCTCAATGAAGTCAGCTTCATAAGCCTCCAGCCTAGCACTGGTCGTAGGGCCGGCTGCAACAATCTCCCACTCGCCATCCCTCTTCCTAACAACTGGGCCGCAGTGATAAACCGCCAAACCCCTCAAATCCACAGGTAAACTTTCACCTCTTTCAAGGAGAGCCAACGCCCTCGAATGCCCAGAATCCCTAGCAGTGACAATTATCCCAGATAAGTAGACTATATCTCCAACTCTAAGCTTCCTAACCTCACTTTCGCTAATTGGAGTTTTCAAGTGATATTCAGTCAATCTCCTCACCTCCACAACTCATTTAAAATTCTATGAGTTATGAACTCAACACTTCCATCGGCGTAAATCTTCATCTTCGACCTCCTAGCAGCCCAGCAGTTGAACGCTAAACCAGCAGCAAAAGTTGCAGGATGCCTACATGCATAGTCAACATTAACAGTTAAAGCAGTGGTTTTACCTCCAACTCCATGAGGCCCAATGCCCAGGGAGTTTACAAGCTCCAACAACTCCTCCTCAAGCTTGGCAATCTCAGGAATTTCACTACGCACACCCACAGGCCTAAGCAGCGCCTTCTTAGCAAGCTTCATTGCAATGTCAATTGTCCCACCAATTCCAAGCCCAATTAAAACTGGCGGGCAAGGCTTAGCTGCAGCTTGAGCCACAGCATCTACAACAAACTTCTTAACGTACTTGATGCCCTGAGCAGGCGAGAAAACCTTAGCAGCACATGGAGCTTCACTACCGCCACCCTTTGGAAAGGCAGTAATCTCCAAAACATCGCTGTCGGGAATTACTTCCCATTCAATCCATGGAATATAGCGGCCAGTATTATCTCCACTATTCCGCTTAGTAATGATGTCAACTGCATTTGGCCTGAGAGGAACTTCACTTGTAGCTTTGACAACTGCTCCCTTCAGAATTTCTGGAAGCTTACCTTTAATTGGAAACTTATCTCCAACAGATATGTAGAATATGATGAGGCCGGTGTCCTGGCATATGGGCTTCCCTTCTTTCTCAGCTAATTCGCAGTTCTTCAGAATAGCTTCGAACTGAGCTTTTGCAAGTGGATTGTTCTCAGCCTCCTTGGCTCTAATTAGCGCATTCTTCACATCTGGAGGCAAAATGGTCGTTGCAGCCTTCAACAGCATTATCGAAGCTCTCTCTATGACCTGATGCAGGTCAGAGGACATGGAAAACACCACTATGAAGTTACAAGCTTGTAACTAGATAAAATTACTGGTTAGATGAATGTGCGCCTCGCTTGACCTCATGCACCCAATACTCCCCGCTATCCGTCACTTCCTTCTTCCATATTGGAGCCTCGGACTTAACTTTATTGATTATCTCTTGAACAGCGTTAAGGCCTTCAGCCCTGTGCTTAGCTGCAACACCGACAATAAGAGTCTCCTCTCCAACCCCAATTTCGCCCAAAGCATGATGAACATATGCTGCAAAAACATTTTCACCATCAACTACGCTTTTACAGATCTCCTTAATTTTCTCGACTGCCAAGCCGCCGTAAGACTCGTAATGCAAGCATCGGACTCTCCCTCCCCTCAAACCCTCCTCCCGCACAAACCCAATAAATAGCAGTACACAGCCAACATTTCTTGAAGAAGACTTCAGCTTATGCACAATTTCACCTAAATCCTCCCTGCACTTACCTCCAACGCTAACCTCGATCAAATCCATCACCCAGCCTACACGTAAGATTTAAAGTTACTTCCAAATTTAAATGGCGTTGGAGCCTGAGGCAAATGAGAAGAGGGCACAACTACGTGGGCTGGAGAGAAGCCAAGAGATGGAGATGCGTAAGATGTGGACGATGCTGCAAAGCATATGCCGTTCCACTCAAGTTCGTAGAGGCACTCCAACTGACAAGGAAGTATGGTCCAGTGGCAATCCAAGCAGGGGGAAAGTACTACTTAATGAAGAAGCCAGACGACTCATGCATATTCCTAACTTATAATGGGCCGGTAGCTTACTGCAAAATTTACCTTGAAAGGCCTGGATGCTGCAAATTATACCCATTTCACGTAGCTAGGAAACCATTGCAAGGCATTGATCCATCAAGCTCAGAGGTTAAAATTGGAGGAAAAGTAATTCACGTCTACGTAGATGCCTCATGCCCAGGAGTTGGAGTAGGTTTTCAAATTAAAAATTTAATTCCTAAAGTTGTAGAGTTGTGGTCCAGATATAACAGAATGATTTAAACCCTCCTGGTAAAGCATTCCAAAAATCGCTGCATAAATGATGGCTTCAACATCACCTTTAAAGAGCTAATTAACTTGTCAACTTCAATTTTGCTCTCAATCTTAGCTATAACTTCAGCGGCATTTAAATCTCCATATACAGCTAAGCTATAAGCGTATTTTCCCAGTGAAACACTACACCTAAATGAATTCGCATCTCCACCCATTATGAAACCGCTGCACTTGAAGCGCTTCACCACTCTACCAATTCGAGAAACATCCCCACTCGACAAGCCGTCAATTCTCATAATTAAATTGCATAACAATGCGCCTTCGAGAACTGCATTTAGCAGCTTTCTAACATCATCCAAGCTCTTAACATTAGTAAACATGAATTGGGAAATAACTCTATTCAAGGAATAATCTGCAATAATCCTTAGGCCAGAAATTTCGCCCTGCCTAAACCTAACCAAATTTCCACTTTCACCAATGAAGCTCCAGCTCCTCCTTAGATTAGCTTTAAACTCATCCTCATAATACTTCAAGTCCGACCTATCGAAACCATGAAAGCACTTAACTCTACCCGAAAACTCAAGAATGCCCAAGTAGCTCACCACGCTCTATTAGGAGGAGCACAAGAAAAATATTGCTAGCCCACAAATTATCAAGTTTTAGAGAATATCACAAAACAAACATAAACTTGTAAAACACTTATTACGACAGGAACGGCTGAGGCGCATAAGAGTGGAGTGGAAGAAATTAGCAGAGGAAAAGGAAGAAGGAAATGTAGAGTACAAGTTGAAGATAGTTAGTCCAGATGAGGACAGGCTTGAAAGATTAGCCACTCAAATGCGATATAGACTTCGTGAAGGTGGAGGAGAAGCAATCTACGAGCTGGGAGTATCGGATGACGGCCGCCTCATAGGCCTAAGCGATTACGAGCTCAAAGAATCTTTAAAGTGGCTAAGAAAGGCGGCAAAGAAAATTGGAGCAAAAATAACCATATTAAGGGAAGGTAGAGGTAGAAGGGGAAAGGTCGTAGAACTGCTAGTCCGAATGGTTAGAGAGGACTTCCCAATATACGTAATGGTGCCAGTTCTCGGAAATGTCGACAGCGGCAAATCCACAACAATTGGAGTTCTCTGCTCAGGAGAACTGGATAATGGAAGCGGCTCTGCCAGAAGCAAGGTCATGAGGTTCCTCCACGAACTCAAAACGGGAAGAACCTCCTCAATATCAAGCCACCTCCTGGGATTCAATGAAAAAGGAGAAGTAGTAAACTACGACTTAGCCTCACCATTAAATGAAGCCGAAGTATTCCTAAACAGCTCCAAAGTCATATGCTTCGTAGATCTAGGAGGACATGAAAGGTACTTGAGGACAACTTTAAAGGGAGTTACGGGCAGAGCTCCAGACTACATCATGCTCTGCATAGCTGCCAACGCAGGGCTCATAGGAACTGCAAAGGAGCATTTGGGAATAGCAACAGTACTTCGAATACCAGTCTTCATAGTTATAACTAAAATCGATATGGCACCAAGCGAAGTAACTGAAAGAGTCCTAAGCGAAGTTCAATACTTACTCAAAAGACCGGGAATAAGCAAAATACCGATAGTGGTTAATGAAATTGACGATGCAATTGTAGCAGCGAGAAACATGCCGAGCGGCAGAATTACGCCGATATTCCTAGTTTCAAATACAACAGGCGAAGGCTTGGATATGCTGAAAACCTTTCTAAACATATTGCCTCCAAGACTAAGGTGGGATGAAAAGCTGAATGAGCCATTTAAAATGTATGTTGAAGAGAAATTTAACGTAAAGGGAGTCGGAACAGTCGTCAGCGGACTAGTACTTCAAGGTGAAGTAGAAGTTGACGACTACCTACAGCTAGGGCCATTCAGAGATGGAAGCTTTAGACTAGTAAGAGTAAGATCAATTCACATTAATCGAGTCAATGTAGACAAGGCACATGCAGGTCAGGAAGCCTGCCTAGCTTTAAAAAACGTCGAATATGAAGAAGTGGAAAAGGGAATGTGCATTCTAGATAAAAGCATAGCTCCAAGAGCAATCAAGTCATTTAAAGCTAAAGTAACCATACTACACCACCCAACAACCATAAAAAGAGGATATCAAGCAGTCCTCCACCTATACACCATTAGGCAAGCAGTCAAATTCGCATGGCTCTCCAAGGAACCACTAAGAACTGGAGACACAGCGCATGTAGAGCTGGAATTCTGCTACAAGCCAGAGTACATATCTAGCGGAGATTGGTTCGTTTTTAGAGAGGGTAGAACAAGGGGCTTTGGAGTTGTTCTCGAAACAGCCTAGCCCTCCAGCCAAGCCAAATCCCTGAAAAACTTAGCTGCCTCAGCAGGCTTCTCCGCATTAAATATCGATCTTCCAATAATGAAATACTTAGAGCCAGCCTTAAGGCATGGCTCAATTCTGCCCCCCTGCACTCCCACTCCAGGAGAGAATATTGGAACCTTATTCCTCAGCACCTCAGCTACAGCCTTAACTTTTTCAGGATAAGTTGCCCCAACCACAGCCCCATCAGCACCCCACCTCACAGCCCTCTCAGCAAAAATGACGTACAGAGGCTTATCTAAACCACTTTCAGGATCCCTTACTAGAAGCTCATAACTTTCAGGAGCAGCTTTATGAGAAGTGTACACTAGAAGAATCACGCCTCTCCCTCCATACTCCTTCGCAACTTCAAATACTGGCTGAGCACCCTGCTCCCACCCAATAATAGGATTAATGATTATTGCATCGAAGCCAGCTTCAAAATAGTGCCTTGTAGCCCAAGCATTAGTATGCCCCACATCGCTGAGCTTGCAGTCAATAATTACAGGTAAACCCAAACTGTGAGCTTCATCAACAACCTCCTTAACGCCAAAGTATAGACCTAAAGGCAGTAGGAGCTGCATGTTGATCTTAACGGCACAGATGTATTGGTTAACTTCACGTAAAACCTTTAGAGCTCGCTTCTTCAAAGCCTCCCGACCCAAATCCTTTGGCAAAGCCGACAAATCCAAAGCCAAAACTATTCTGCTCTTCCTTTCCTCAGAGGCCTTTTCAATTAAATACCTAAATGCCAATTAAACCACCCCATCACTCCCATAATCACTGAACAAATAGCTATTTATAATTAACCATAAAGCACAGAATCCAACGTAAAAATGAAAACATGTTAAATGCACTTAATAGCCTAAAACGAACCAAATTAATCACTACAAAAATCAAATTCAAACACATTCCAAGCCTGCTCATAAGCAAATTAGGTAAAGTTTAAGGCTGAGATTCCCACAAATAGTTTGGGCGATGAAGAAGGCTGGTATTTCCAAGAAGCTCAATGAAGAGTGACACCAAAGCTGAGCCCGCATCCATTACTCTAAAACTGATCGAATGTATTCGCTTAATTTTTAAATGCCAATTTAAAGAGTTGTGTCCAGCACTCTTGGAGGATTAAATATGATAAGCGTGACAATTAGCGATGAAGTTAAAGCTGAATTCAAAGAATTAAGCCTCGGCATCGCAATAGTAGAGGACGTAAAGGTAAAAACTAAATGTGAGGATCTATCAGCTAAAATTAAGGAAATTGAAGATAAAGTTAGAAGTAACTTTAGGCTTGAAGACCTAAAGGACCTACCCATCATAAGGGCCTATAGGGATTTTTATTGGAAAATCAAGATAGACCCAACCAAGCAAAGACCTTCAGCGGAAGCTTTAATCAGGAGAATTTTGCGCGGCAGAAGCATACCGAAAATAAACTGCGCTGTCGACGCCTACAACTTAATTTCAATTTTAACCCACATTTCAATTGGAGCTTACGATCTGGATAAAATTGCCGGCCCATTAACCCTAAGGTGGTCCAGGGATGAAGAAAAGTTTAAGGGCATAGGTGAAGAAGAGAAACAAATAAAGAGGCAGCTAGTCATCGCAGATTCTGAAAAAATAATCAACCTATACCCGCACAGAGACTCCGACTTCACCAAGATAACTAAGGAAACTAAGCGAATACTTATCATAGCATGTGGCGCTCCAAGAATACCATCAAACCTAGTTTTGGAAGCAGCTGAAAAGGCTGCTAAAAGCATAGTCGAGTTCTGCGGAGGAAAAATCGTAAAATGCTGGCTCGTCAAATAAAGCCCACTTAAAAACACCAATATGCAATTTGATAGTGCAGGAAACTTGAAATCATATGGTTAATTTTCACTTGAAGATTCTAAGAGATCAATTTAATTACCCATATAACAATTTATGTTATAGGCTGGTGGCTGATTTGAGTAAGCGTAATAAAAGTGAAGCTCCTGAACCCCCACTAACACCAGTTGAACCACTACTCTACGAACCTCATTGGACTGGAGATGTGCTGAAACTTCTCATGCATGCAATTAGGAGATTGAATGAACTTAATAAGAAGATTAATGAAATTTCTAATAAAATAGATAATTTAACAGTTAAAATTGAAGAAATTTCTAAAATGTTGGAGAAATCCTCTTAACATAATTTCCGACAATTGGAATGGATTCACCGCATTTCGGACATTTTTTATTTTCAGTAAGATTGTACTTCAAAACTCTATATCCATATCTTTTTATTAGTAGTTCACCGCATTCAGGGCAGTAAGTATTTTCATAGGGATGTCCGGGGACATTTCCAATGTAAGGGAATTTAACGCCTAACTTCTTAGCTAATTTATAAGCAAATTCCAAAGTTTCAACCTTTGTTGGAGGGTTGTAAAACTTAAACGCTGGATAGTACCTTGTAAAGTGAATTGGAGTTTCAGGTCCAACCTCCTTCAGATGCCTATTTATAATCCATCGAATGCACTCCTCATCATCATTTACGCCAGTGACTATTAAATTCACTATTTCAACATGTATCCCCATGCTCTTAGCTTCCCTTGCATTTCTCCAAACATACTCTACATTAACGCCTCCGCAGTACTTTTCATAGACTTCATCATCCCCCTTAACGTCGATCTTTAATCCATTTAAACCTGCATCTTTGAGCATTTTGAGAGCTTCCATAGTCATGTACCCATTACTCACGTAAGTATTATACAGAGAATGCATTTCAGCCAGTTTAAAGCAGTCTAGTGAATACTCAAACAGCATGAGAGGCTCATTAAAGCTAACGCATAAGCCCTCATCGCCGCGCTTCAACGCCATTTCAACAATTCTATCTGGAGAGATGAAGTGGGCCGCCCTTGGATTTGGATGCTGCTTGCTTAAATGCCAATTTTGACACCATAAGCAGTAGAAGTTGCAGCTCCAAGTTGAAAAAGTAAGTGCAGAGGAGCCAGGCCAAAAGTGAAAGAAGGGCTTAATCTCTATAGGCCTACTCTCAACTGCACTTAAATCTCCATAAGTTAAAGTGTAGAGAACACCATCAATATTTAATCTGGTTCCGCAATACCCCTTCTTTCCAGGAGAAATTCTACATCTTCTCTCGCACAGCCCACATTCAACTACTCCACCAGCAAGAGGCTTAAATAAAAGAGCTTTCCTAACTGTTGAGTACTTAGTTAAGTCTTTAATGAGCATTTCAAATTAACTCGTAGCCAAGAAGCATAATAAACTTATGGCATAAACCTAAAAGTGCGCAATTAACATTATAATTCGCGAGGAATTGTAATGCATGAGAACGTGATCCACGAAGGCGAT
Organism: Candidatus Culexmicrobium cathedralense; assembly: GCA_025061115.1. Taxonomy (GTDB): domain Archaea; phylum Thermoproteota; class Methanomethylicia; order Culexarchaeales; family Culexmicrobiaceae; genus Culexmicrobium; species Culexmicrobium cathedralense. The sequence goes on from JANZKC010000002.1 coordinate 156,088, forward strand.
TACGTAATCATGTACTTGAATCGCCGCAGAACATACCTAGTTAAAGTAAAGCCAGATCAAGTACTGCACACCCATCGGGGATACGTAAAGTTAGGCGAACTAATAGGAAAAAGGTATGGAACCAAAGTTAAAAGCCACCTCGGATACACATTCACAGCCTTAAAGCCAAATTTAAAAGACTTCATCTTCAAGTTCGCCAGGAAAACTCAGATAATATATCCTAAGGACATCGCGCTAATCATAATATATACGGGAATAGGGCCTGGATGGAAAGTTGTTGAAGCAGGAACAGGTTCAGGAGCATTGACGAGCGCACTCGCATACTACGTTAAACCTAACGGCAAAGTTTACAGCTATGACATTAGGGAAGAGGCACTTGAAGTTGCGAGAAAAAATCTTGAAAAAGCTGGACTACTAGACTCTGTAGAGCTCAAATTAAAGGACGTTACTCAAGGAATAGATGAAAGAAATGTGGATGCAGTTGTACTTGACTTAGCAACTCCATGGCTGGTAGTACCCCACGCCTATGAGGCTCTCGCGGATTGGGGCGTATTTGCAAGCTACAGTCCAACAATAGATCAAGTTGTCAAAACCGTAGAAGCTTTGAAGAACGAGGGATTCATAGCAATAGAATGCCTAGAGTGCCTAGTAAGGAGAATTAAGGCTGTGCCCGGAGAAACTAGACCTGAAACTTTAATGATCGGACACACCGGATACATAGTAATTGCAAGAAAAAGCATTCGGGAGGAGATTGATTGAGCAAAAAAATACTCATATCAATAATAATATTATTGCTCCTAACAACAGTAATAAATATAAAAACAACATATGCAAAAACTAACTTAAAATCATCTGGAAAATACAACTTCATCATAAATGTTGATGATGACGGCGAAATTGAAGTGAAAATAAACTACCATTCCGACTTAAATGAGGGCAGCTCATGGGTTTTAGTGCCAAAAAACTTCACGAGCTGGACATTAAAGATTTTAAAAGGCGAAATCGAGAGTTCCAAGCTAAAAGACGCTTACACAACAACTGGTGAAAAGTACGTATTTTACAGCAACTTCACATACAACTACACCGGAGCCAATGGCTTTGAAATGCAAATAACCTATCAAATGGATTATGGCTCAATAATAGTTGAGCCGCAATGCTTTTTCTTCTCACCTCAAATAGGCTTCAGCCCATTTGACAGCGGCATCGTCCACATATTCTTCCCAAAAAGCGCTGAACTAGATATGAATAAAATGCAGCCTAAACCGGAGGGAATTCAAGAAAAGCCAAATGCATATGTTGCTACATTCTACCTCCAAAACAATATGGCAAGAATAGCCATCGAATACACAACGACTAATCAGCCAAACATTACTAGAGTTGAGAGCGGCATATTTACAGTTGAAACTCCTACGCGCTACTTGGACCTAGCTGAAAGATTACTTAAAGCATATGATAAGGTGTACTACAACTTAACGGAGATATTCGCAGTTAACCTGACGGAGGTAAAGGTAAAGTTCTATGCGCCAACAATGGAAGACCTTTGGATTGGAGGCTACATACCATTTAACGGAACTTACCTTGGAGAAATAAATCTAAACCTATTCTACGTGAGAACCTCCTTAGGATACTGGGAGCAAATAGCAATCCACGAGCTAGTGCACCACTTTGTCTGGGCAGCAGGAATAACTCCAAATCTCCTATGGTTCCATGAAGGCTTAGCTGAGTACATTAGCTTCACACTAACTTTAAGAGCCGGCTGGACTGGAGCTGAAGTAAATAGAGAAAGGCTCGAGAAACTAGCCGAATTATTAAAGCCAAATCTGGGATTCATACAGGATTGGAAGCCTGGAAAAGCCTATGGAAACATCATTATGTACTACGCAGCATCATACGAGGTAGTTAAAGGAATAGCTGAAAGTCGCGGTGGAATTCAATTCTACAGTAAATTCTTTAGGCAAATAAGAAATCTGCATAATTTAACTTCAACCGACGTACTCATCTATTACTTAAGTAAATGCGCAAATGAGGATTTAACTCCAAAATTCATTCAATGGCACTTCAACGTAGTGAACGTTTGCGCAGTGCATGAAGCGATCAAGGAAGGAAAAACAATTACAAACAGGCAGTTGCCCATAGCTCAACCATGGTTAACAATAGCTAGAAAACTTCTAGAGCAGGCTGAAGAAGCATTGGACCGAGGGGATTTGAGAGAGGCAATCATGAAAGCACTTATGGGAGGATTTATAGCGAAAACATCTTTAACCCTAACCTTGCTAACTGTCATTGGAGTAACACTTATAATCATGAGGCGAATTACTCGTGAAGAAATTTGAAGAGGAAAAAGTCGTGAAGATCTTCGGCCTTAGAGGAATTCCGATAATAAAGGAAGGAGATGACATCGCTAAAATAATTTGCGAAGCAGCTGAAAGTCAAGGTATAGGAATTCGAGATGGAGATGTAATTGTCATCGCAAGCAAAATAGTAGCAAAAGCCGAAGGCCAAATCATAAATTTAGATGAAATCAAGCCATCCCCATTCGCAATAAGAGTTGGCGAGCTAATGAATAAAGATCCGCGATTAGTTGAGCTCATACTAAGAGAAAGTAACAAAGTAGTCAAGATGAAGTTCCGCCATCTAATAGTCGAAACCAAGCACGGCTTTGTCTGCGCAAACGCAGGAATAGATCGAAGCAACGTAGCAGGTCAAAAAAACATAGTTTCACTACTACCAAAAGATCCAGATGAATCAGCCAGAAAGATACGAGAAAGAATTAGGGAGCTTAAGGGAGTGGATGTCGCAGTAATTATTTCAGACACATTTGGAAGAGCATGGAGAGCAGGACATGTGAATTTTGCAATTGGAATATCCGGAATGAAACCGATAAGAGACTATAGAGGCGAAAATGACATGTTCGGCTATACTCTAAGAGTAACGCAAATGGCAGTTGCAGACGAATTGGCAGCAGCCGCAGAACTAGTAATGGGAAAAGCCGATGGAATACCAGTAGCAATAATTCGCGGATACGACTACCCCAGAGGAGAAGGAAGCTCCAAGGATTTGATATACCCAGAGGAAAAAGACTTGTTTAGATAATAAAATCTAATGCCTAAATCAACAAACTCCAAAGCACAAACTCAAACAAAACTTCACTAAAACATGAAATCAACATCTATTTTAAAGAAATAATGGTCAACTTGAATCCACATAACTCACTTGCAACAAACGCAATCATCTAAATTTCATCTCAATCGAAAGACTCGAACGCAATCACCTCCAAAGAGATCGTTCCAGCATGATTCGGTGAAGAATGGCTAGCAGCAACTGCAAAAGCCTCATTCAACTTCACCACTCACAATCAAAATAAAAATCTCATAAATCAAATAACTGCTAATGGACAATATAAATAAAGTGATCAACAAAGAAGAATTACATCAACATGGCACGCCAAACCCGCATTCTCAACTACGAACAACAATTAAGTAAAGGTTTTCCACATATTTACAATGAAATTGTAAAAAGGATGCAAAAATAGAAAAACCATAAAAAAGGGACGGGAATGCCGTTTTTCCCCAAAAAGAAGAATAGAGAGCAGAGAAAAGGATTAGAAATCAGAAATTATCTGAACAAAAAGAAAATAGCCAGCAAATACCTGTTTAGCTTAAAAACAATCAGAAGATGCCAGATTAAAATTAATTTAAAGCGAAAATTGCAGATTAAAATTAAAAATTTCCGAGCAGAAAGCTTTTTAAGTAAGTTTGAGTCTTCAAAAAAGACTAGGTGAGATGTACAGCCAAATTCAGGTCGGGAGGGCGATAGGTCGCCACATATATGGGAGTCTGTATGGATGCGAAGAAAGTAAATTAAGTAGCCCAGAATATCTTAGAGAAATCGTTATTAAAGCTGTTGAAGTTGCAAAAGCGAAGTTATGTGAAATCTGCGCACATAGCGTTGAAGACTATGTAGCAGCTATTGCCATTGTTATGGAATCCCACATTGCAATTCACGCTTGGCCAAAGCATAGCTATGCGACAGTAGATGTATATACTTGTGGAGATACGGATGCCGAAGCTGCATTCGACTACATAATAGAAAAATTGAAGCCTGAGAAATATACAAAATACAAGGTGGATAGATCTAATAGCTAGCACAGCGTATTGGAGGATGATCCGTGGAAGGGAAGGTATATAAGTGCGTGTACTGTGGCAAGGAAGGGCCGAGCGAAATCTGCGAAAAATGCTTAAGCGAAAGAAATGCTGAACGACTAAAGAGGGAGACACTATTTAAAGTAGATGGCTTAATGCCACTCAACATTTTCAGAAAGTTTCTATTAATTGCAATTGCAAGAAATCTGCCGTCCATAATAAATGAGTACTTCAGCAGTAAAAACCTTTTCCCTGAAATTGAAGGAAGAATTAAAATTCACGCATTAAGAAGGGAAATTATAGGAAGTTTCGAAATTAAAAGCGGAGAAATCGTTGATATAATTAGAGCTGAGAAAATTGAGAAAATCACATACAAGAGCAGAAGTAAACTCACCAATCTGAAGTGGAGATCTATACATAGAGATAAGGGGGAAGTTAGAGGGGTAGCTACTGCATGGACGCTCAAAAACTTACTGGTCGCTGGAGCTAACTTAAACGCATTCACAATTAGGCCATTGATAATATCAAATAAGAAAGTTTAGCTGAATATTAGCGAAAGCAGGTCAGTTATGGGCTTCGGGTAGATTCCCAGAAGAACTGTTATGAAGGCTAGTATGAACATTGGAATAGTGACAGTTAAAGGTGCTTCATGAACGCCATTTAAGTGCTCTGGCAGTGGTCCAAAGAATATCCTTCTAATGGCCCAAAGGGCATATCCTGCAGTTAATACTGATCCAATTAATGCTAGAGCAGTGAGAATTATGCGCGTCATGTCCTGAACTTCAACTGCACCCGCATATGCGCCAGTGAATATTAGCCATTCACTTTGAAAGCCATTCAGAGGAGGAGTGCCAGCAATACCTAAGAAACCTATCATTGCACATAAAGCCGTTAATGGCATTTTGCCAGCTAATCCGCCAAGCTTGCTTATACTACGTATACCGTGTGTTTGCAACATAATTGCCCCAGCCATCATGAATAGAATCGCTTTGCAGGTGCCGTGACTTACATAGTGGAACATCGAACCTGCAATTCCCTGCGGATAGCTACTTGCAATTCCAAATAAGAGATAGCCCATTTGAGATATGCTTGAATATGCTAATAGCCTTTTAATGTCATCTTGAGCTAAAGCCATCAAGCCGCCATAAACCATTGTAATCAGAGCTAAAATGCTGAAGGCCAATGAAAACTGCTCAAAAACTTCTGGGAAAATCAGGTAAGCTAATCTTACAAGCGCATAGCCTCCCAAACCAATCATTGCTGGCGAAAGTAGAGCGCTGATAGGAGTTGGAGCTTCAGCGTGCGCATCAGGAAGCCACGTGTGAAGCGGCACAATAGCCATTTTGACAGCAAAGCCGAGAAACATTGCAAATATGATCCACCTAACAAAGCCTACCTGTAACAGCTCACCTCTAGTTAAATTCATTATCGCCAACACGTCGAAAGTGCCAAAAGCAGCGTAGATAGCCAGTATTCCTGCTAAAAGCGAAAGCGCTCCAATGTGCGTGTAAATAAAGTACTTAAAAGCTATCTTCTCTCGCTCTCCATAGCCCCAAATGTTTATCATAGCCCATGAAGGTATCAACATCAACTCCCAGAAGAAGTAGAACTGTATTAGATTTGCAGATAAAGCAGTTCCAAGCATTCCGACAGCATATAGCAGAAACAGTGCATAGTAGGCTCCATGCTCCTTACTAGTCTCCCCAATCTTATGCTCCATATAAGGCATCGAGAATATCGAGACAACGGTGCACAAGATTGCTACAGTCAAAGCAATTGGAGTGCTCAGCCCATCAGCAAGCAAGGTGAAATTTAAGCCAGCTGAGGGAGCTAACGGCCATACTCCAAGCACTGCGCCGCTCGACGCAACATAGCTTGTCAAGTATATTGTTATAAGCGATGTGTAAGCTAATGGTATGAAGGCAACCCAGCCTGTTTTCCAATTAAGCCATCTACTTGCAATGTAAGCTATAGGCACGAATATTAGCGGCACAATAATGATTTGTAAAAGCAAATCTTCAATAGCCACGTGCCACCCTCCCACGCTGTAGGCACAACTATTGCATATGGCTGTCTATACCATTCATATAAAACATTTATGCTAGAACTATTAATCGTCTGAAGGTTCATTCACGTGATTCGCCCTCAAGATTCGGGGAACTACATCGCTTAACACTCGGTCCACCTCAAGCTTAACTTTATCATATAATTTATCCGAAATTACGCCCTTCTCAAGAGCTCTATCAAGCTTATCCTCATCTAGCACAACAACCTTTCCACTATTAAATACACATACGTCAACTTCAAGGTCGATGTACCTAATATTTCTCGGATAAAGCTCAACTGGAGTGTTGATGTTGATGTAAGCGCCCTTAAATTCACCCTTACTGGAATAGTACTTCGTCTCCACGTGCCAACTACCTACGCTGGCGTCAGTAATGGCATAGTCTCCAGGTTGCTTCTCAACTTCAAGGCCATCGTAGAAGCCACGGCCATAAATGTTTCTCCTAAGCCTTATGCGCCCGGAATCCACATTAATAAGCTCAACCACAGCTCTTCCAAGATTAATTTCCTTCCCACTTAATTTAACATGACAAATTCCAATCACATCGCCTTCGCAAGGCAAATTCATTTGAAAAATCTGCTCAAAAGAGCACAAAACGCTTTCTTCAGCATACCCCCTCCTCAATAAGTTTTCAGCCATGTCAACTGACATCGACAAATCAGCGCTAAAGGCTTTATAGTAATGATGACCTGGAATCGTCGGCGTAACTTGCCTTCTTATTTCGTCTAAAATCCTCTTCGACTCATATGGGAACTCAATGTTGAGAAGCACTTGCCCCTCAAGAAGTAAAGATGGAGCATTCGATTTCGCCATTACCTCAATTAAATTGTGCCACCTTTCAAGAAGGAAGTCAACTTCCCTCTTAAGCTCCTCTTCAGAGGCTGTTGCAGCAGCAGTTCTCCAAACTATGCCCCAGCCTTCGGGCTTCACCTTTAAACCATAGTTTATCAGACATTCTCTGACTTCCTTATCTTTAATTCTCCTACTAACTTTCACGCGGTTCTCGGGAATGAGAATTGCATACTTACCTGCAATTTTAATTTTATCCGAGAGAACAGGGCATTTGCTGCCCAAATTAGTTCTTTCAACTTGAACTAAAACTTCCTTCACTCCCTCACTAAGAGGCTTTGAAGGATATAGTATGCCAATAACATCCTCGTCAATTTGAATAAATGCAGCTTCACCGGACCTATCCAAGTGCTTTACCAGCCCCTTATATATTCCTCCAACTTGGGGCTTCCATTTCCGCACAATTACGTCCAGAAGCCTACTTTGGAGTGAAGATGCCAAGCGACTCCATGCATTAGTTGCGCACAGCGCATAAACTCCCTGCTTGTCACTCCTATCGAATATGTCAATGTCAATTGGCTTTAACGTCTCATGCCCGCCGAAATTAAACCTCTCTTCAATCACTGCTGAAGGCTGAACTATTTCATAGCCTTCATCGATAAGCAGCTTCGTCAGTGCTGTCGAGTAAATTCCTCGCACCCTCACTTTGAACATCTCACGCACCTTTAAAGCTTTACAATTTCAAAAATTTTTCCAATACTTTTAACTTTGAAATCAACACCTAAAATTTTCTCGCAAAGCTTAATGTTCGTTGAAATGTGCTCCGTAATCGACCTAACCAAGTAAGATGATGAGCCTTTTGCTAGAGCTGCATACATTACGAGCATGTCTCCCAAATGAATATCCACTGTTGCATTTGAATGCAACTCATCGAGTAATTTCCTAGCAGCTTCTCTACCTACTATCTCGCTTAACTTACCTAGTGCACCAATTGCATCAGCTCCAATTTTTGATTTACATAAAGAGTCAGCCCATAAAGCAATTGAACTTCCCTTTTGAAGCTCATTGGAAAAGTCATATATGACTTCGATCTCCACATTTTCGAAGCCAGCTTCTCTAAGAAGCTTAGTTGCTGCACTCGCCTGCCTCTCAGCAACTTTCCTCTCCTTAAGGTAAGTGCAAACCGACACGCCTGAAACCGCTTCAATTTCGCCTCTCTCAGTGAAATTCATGGAGTTTAACTTCCCAGTTGGATTTACCTTTAATACCGCCTCTCCCATCCCCTTTGGGTAATATCCATACCGTTTCACTTCAATATCAGCTTGCAACCCCAGCCAACTTAAAACTGGAAGAAGAACATGCTTCAAGTAGTTTATTGTAGGTGACATATGAACGTCAGTTCCACCATTAATCACGTGAATTTCAACAGGTCTATCAGCAAAAGCGCATATGGGCAGCACTGCCAGGAACAGCATTGGAATGCTGCCTGCACTGCCAATTTCCACCTTGTAATAACCTCCCCTAATTCTATCGGGCTTAAAATGAAGCTCGCATGAACCAACTGAAGCCCCTTCAACAACTGCATTACATAGATTGGCAGCGGTTAAAACTGATTTTAAGTGCTGAAGCCTCAATCCAGGAGGCTTACGCTTAGCCCTTATATTGAATATCCTAAGTTCCTCACCTAAAATGGCTGCTGAGCACACTGCCAATCTTAAAACAGTTCCACTTCCAGTGCCAAAAGAACCATCTACAATGAGCATTTAATTCACGCTTTTATTTTAAGGGGAAGCAGGGATAAGAACTTACTCATGACTCTAGGCTGTCGACGTCTATGCGTTCATCAACTCCATGTGCGAGCTTTGAAAGTTCGCTGAAATCAAGCTCAGGGCTGAATGGCGCAAAACCATAGACAACAGCGCCTCATTGAAGCTTTTGAGCATTTGAACGATTCAATTGAAACTCCCCGAATATCAAAGCAATTCTCGGAAAGTTTAGAGTATACTTTTCATCTTGGCCAGACAGTAACCTGAAATCAACAGCGACTTCGCATTCACTTGGAATAACGTTCACTTTACCTCCTCCACGAACAACAGTTACTGCAATAGTCATTCCAGTTAAAGCCTTGAGAAAAGCTACTAGTGATGGCCCATTCCTTTCAATTCGAGAGAACAGCAAACCACCAATACGTGATAAGAGAAACCTTGAAAGGATCATATCTTTAAAGCCGAACTTTAATGATAGTAGCTTGTCAAGCATTCTCCTTAACGGCTTCGAGGTACACTTTTGGTGGCTTAAAACGGCATAATTTCATTATTGCCTCAGCCATACTTAAAATAGCATTCTCAGAAGCATATGGCATAGAAGCGTGGCCAGCTTTATCCTTGAAACTTCAACTTAACATGAAAAGCACCCTCTTCACTTACATCGACCAGGTAAAAAAAATCCCACCGATTTTAATTGAAGCGCCGCCTCCCTCATTTATTACGTAGTTGGCTTTAACCTTTTCAGACATGTTCTTAACTATCCAGCCTAGCCTGCGTCCCCCGCCCATCTCCTCATCAGCTGTCGACGCATAGATTAGCGTGTACTTAGGCTTAACGAAAATAAGCTAAAATTCATTTGGATAAAAGCAAAAGCCAAGCGTGAAAATTTTAAGGAATGCCTCAACAAACATAAATGGCTGTGAAGAGCTCAGGCGACACCGATAGATGAGGATTAGCAGGTAGCCTGAGCCCGCCCCGCCTCTCGCAGGCTGGTGAGAAAGCGCGTGCATTCAATGACCCAGCTACGGTCGGCGGGGCGACATAGCAAATATTCATCACAAAATTAAAAATAAGCAATTCTAAGTGAAAATATAAGGCAAACTAAGTAATATTAAAAATGCTTTGAAGCTAAAGTCCAAACGAAAATAGTAGCCATGCAACCAGTAAGAACCCAATTGCTATTCCAACCATGTTGTATGATAGAATTCCAGTTTGAATTCTCCTAAAGGCGCTTGAAAAGGCAGATACTCCTCTTGCTAGAGCATAGTTTGCGCCATCAACAACTTTAACCTCGAAGTTCTTGTATGCTGACTTGCTAAAGTCTATCAGCGAGTAAACGAGAACCTTATAGTAGGTTGGATTTATGTACCACCTATTCCACAGGAAAGTGTATAGTGGCTTCAATCCAGACTTCTCCACAAACTCCTTAGGATCAACTTTCCTTGAAATGTACATTATATACCCTGGAATTCCGCCTAAAACTAGCATTACAGCAGTAATGGCAGTAGTAATTAGTTGTGAAGGAGTGCCTCCAGCCTCTGCATTCGCACTTACAGCCGAGAACAATGCTTGATACGAGTGATGCGCATGAAGTGGAGCAGCTAGAAATTCATGTAGGCTGTGCTCAAAGAATGGACCTATAAGTCCTATTCCAACTGTAGCAGCGGCTAGAATTGCATATGCAACCCACATGACTGGAGGGGCTTCATGGATGCGGTGGCCTTCCTCCTCAAGCTCCTTCAAGTGATGGCTTTTCTCACCTAAGAAGGTTACACCGATCATCCTTATGCTGTAGAAGAAGGTCATAGCTGCAGTTATCGCTGCAACCGCTAGAAGCGCGTAGTTCCCTGACTTAAGGCATGCACCGAAAATAGCTTCCTTGCTCCAAAAGCCGCTAAGTGGAGGTATTCCTGAGAGTGAGAGAGCTCCAATAAGCATGCAGGCAAACGTTATTGGCATTTCCCTCCTTATACCTCCCATTTCGAACATGTCAGTTGTCTCGCAGGCGTGAAGAACTGCACCTGCAGCCATGAAGAGCAGTGCCTTGAATATTGCGTGGCTCATCAAGTGAAATAGGCCAGCCACATATCCATCTGCAGCATACTCACCTGCCAATCCTCCAACGCCAAGTGCAAGCATCATGTACCCTATTTGAGACACAGTTGAATATGCCAAGACTTTCTTGAGCTCCCTAGCAACCATTGCTTGAGAAGCTGCGAGAAAAGCTGTGAAGGCACCTATCCAGGCAACCACGTTGAAGAACTGATTTTGAGCTGCAATTATCAAACTTTTAGCGGCAGCATCAAGCGCACTTTGATAGGCGAGCCTAAAGCTCTCAGTGAAAATTGGAAATGCTCTCGCAGTTAAGTAAACGCCTGCCTTTACCATCGTAGCTGCATGTATGAGGGCTGAAACAGATGTTGGACCGGCCATTGCCTCCGGAAGCCATTCGTGGAGTGGGAATTGAGCAGACTTGCCTATTGGGCCTCCAAAGAAGAATAGGGCAACTGGAATAATCAGCCCAAACTTTGCAAGCTCTACAATCCACTCATAGTGGTGCTGAAGCTCAAGGAAGTTGAAAGTACCTGCTTGAGTGAATATTATGAAGGCAGAGATCATCAGTGCTACATCTCCAGCCCTTGTCATTATGAAAGCCTTCATACCAGCATGTGAAGGCGGAACATCTCCAACCCACCTTTTGCGCTCATCGTGATACCAGAACCCTATAAGCTGATAGCTGCACAGCCCAACGCCTTCCCAGCCAAATAGCATTTGAAGAATGTTATCCGACATCACTAGAAGAAGCATGTTTCCAATGAAGAAGTTCATGAAGAACCAGTAGCGCGTTAGCCCCTCCTCGCCATGCATGTAGCCCAAGCTGTACACCATTATTAGAAATGAAATCCAGGCAACCACATTAGCCATGAATATGCTCAAAGGATCAACTAAAACGCCAGCGTCAACTTCAACTCCAAGAATCTTAATCCAAGGAACCCTCCAATCCGCTGGTAATGGTACGCTACCGACCCCTGGAATTTCAAAACTCCCAGACAAGCCATATGGAATTAGCATTGCAGCCATGACTGCAGCCAAAAATGAAACTAGAACTGCAAAGTAATCTCGCGCTTTCTCGCCAAATTTAGCTATTATGGGCGTTGCTACAGCACCAACTAGAGGTATGACCCAGCACAACCAAGCGGCGTAAGGATACATGGTAACACCACCAGCCATCACAATAAGAGCACTAATTCGTAATGTAACGGATTCTGTAAAATATAAAAAAGTAACGATTAAAATCCTGCCCCTAGAGCGCCTAACTAATTTACAATATGCCAAAATAGTTTGATATGGAAGGCGATCTTCAAAAGTTATATAAAGTGTCCAATAAAAAAACACTTTGCCTAAGTGAAGCAGCAGCGGAGGGGGCGTAGTGTTAAAGTCTGAACAAATGTTCAAGGTGAGAATACTGATTCCCAATGAATACTTGGACAAGACGCTAATAGCACTAGGGGAAGCCGAAGTACTTCACCTATCCGACATAGCAGAAGACGAGGAATTAAAAGAGGTAATCACGCCAGCAGAACTCTCAGAAGCATACTACAAGTATGCAGGCATCATAGCTAGAATCGAGGAGCTGGCATCAAATTTAAATTTAAACTTGAAAGTAACTTCCAAAATCAACAAGGAGTACAGCATAAGCGAAATTGAAGAAAAACTGGGTAAACTGGAAGAGGAAGTCAATGACATCAGATTCGCCATATCAAAGCTCGAAGAGAAGGGAGAACTGGAGAACTTAGAAAAGCTTAGAGGCAAATTAAGGGAGATTGCTGACGAAGCGAAAAGTAAACTGCCACTATGGCTTGGAGTAGCTTGGAGATATAGAAAGCTGGAAGAAGCAAAGTCAAAGCTAGGCAAATGCGGCAAGTCCTTCCACGTCATATATGGATGGATACCTAAAAGGAACTATCAAAAGCTGATGAAAATTCTCGAAGATGCAACCGAAAACAAATTCATCATGGGAGTATCGGAGCCAAGCCACCACGACCACCCGCCAACGCTCATTGAGCATAAGGGCATTTTAACCTCCTTCGGAGCTCTAACAAGGGCAATTGGAGTACCATCATATGGGGAAATAGACCCGACGCCAATAATGGTGTTAACATTCCCATTAATATTCGGATCCATGTTCGGAGATGTAGGTCACGGAGCAATAATAGTTCTCGCAGCAATAGCCGCCCTATACTACAAGAGAAAAGGAGTAGAAGTTGGAGAGACATTGAACTACATTGTTCAAGGCTCACCGCTCCTATTACTATGTGGAATTTCAAGCATAATCTTCGGAATGCTCTACGGAGAATTCTTTGGAAGTGAAGAATGGTTCGAAGCGCTATTCAAACCAATTCTACATTTAGTTGGTAAGGAGCATGGCCCAATATGGTTCAGCCCATATCACGAGCCAATGTACCTCCTCAAAATCTGCATATTCATAGCCATAATACACATGATTTCTGGCCTACTACTAGACTTCATAAACAAGATTTCTGAAAAAGAGTATAAACACGCGATCGCAGGGCCAGGCACATGGCTCTGGCTATACGCAGGCGGAGCATACCTATTCATAACCTACGGGTCAAGGATATTCGAAGTAATCTTCGACCCTCAAATAATAGTTCCATACGTAGCCGTGCCACTAATAGTAATGATAATATTTCGAACCATAACCGAAGGTCCTTCCGAAGGATTCGGCTCAGCACTAGAATCCTTCTTATCCTCAATATCAAACACGGTGTCCTACAGCCGAATTCTAGCCCTAAACATGGCCCACACAATATTCGCAAAATTGCCATTCAACTTCACAGCTTCACCAATAGCATTCATAGGTTCCTTCATCGCATTCAACGCGATAATATTAACACTTGAAGCACTACTTTCGATGATGCATACACTAAGGCTTCACTGGGTTGAATGGTTCTTGAAGTTCTACAGCGGAGAAGGATATGAATTTAAGCCATTCACATTAATCTCATTGTAATAAATCCAATCAAACTATTTTTCAAATTCAAGCTTCTTTGCCACCCTAAATATGTAGTACCAAGTAACTGCAGTTCCAAATAGCGCCCCCAAAAGTGCACCTAAAACTTCATGCCCAAAATTCCTTCCAACATAGTATCCAAGAAAAGTGAATATCACGATGTCAAAAGCAATTCCAAAGAGCTTAAACCATGTAGCGAAGGGTTTATCACTTAAAGCCACACTTAATCACCAAACTTAACCTAGCTCACCAGCAAAATAATTTTATTTACTCAACAAAAGTTATATGGAGCTTAAGGTGGGGTAATTATTGCACCGCAGCGAAGCCAACAAAAGCATAATGAAAGTGTTAATCATTGGACTAATACTTCCCGCATGCGTTCTTGTAGGCATGTTTGGAGGATGGATCATTGGCAAAAACTTCGGCACAATCGGCAAATTCGCTCTAGCTCTAGTCGGCGGAATAGGAGGATTAATTTTGGGATCATTAATATTAGTTAAGCTCCTACTGAGGAGGGAAACGCAGATTGAGAGCTAGCAAATATGCTTATTCGATAGCGAGAGTAAGAGCAATGAAATCATTCATGCTAACCAAGGAAGACTATGAAGATTTACTTAAGGCCAAAGACCTAAACGAGGCATTCAAGAAATTGGCTGAAACTATCTACGCACCATACTTTAAGGAGGCAAGGGAAGCAACTTGGATTGAAATTGAAAAGAAACTCATGAAAGCACTCAGCGACATATACGAAAAAGTAATTGAAATGGCACCGGAAAAAGCTAAAGACATTCTAAGCTTAATTGAGAAGAAACTAGAAATTGAAACCTTAAAGCAGCTTATAAGAGGATGCATAAGTAAGCTTCCAATCGAAGAAGCAATGAAGTTCATTTTCCCAATAGGAGAATACAGCACGGAATTCTGCAGGGAATTTCTAAGAAAGGATTTAAATGAAGCAATAGAATTAATTAAGGATGAAGAAATTAAGGAAATAATTAAGCAAAAAATCCCTGAATATGAAAAACTAAACATAACAACCCCAATCGAAGTAGCGCTGGACAAGCACATACTAAGCAAATTACTAAGACAAGCAAGAAAACTTCCAAAGTTAGATAAAAAGCATTGCGAGCATCTGGTAGGAATTGAGATAGACATGACTAACATTACGACCATTGTAAGAGGGAAAGCCATGAAGTTAAGTGTCAAAGAAATAAAGGACATGCTGATACCGGAAAGCTATAAGCTTGACAGAGAAATCATAGCTGCAATAGGAGTTGAAGACCCATTTGAAGCTTATAGACTTTTGGTTTCAGGCTATTACATAGGGAAGCTACCCCCGAAAGTGAATAGCGTCGAAGAGGTTGAATGGGCAGTTAAAAAGGCAATCATCAACGAGAGCAGAAGAGTATATATCACTTACCCATTTCACGCAGGACTACTTTATGCATTTATGAATTTGAAGTACTACGAAGTTAGGGATGTAAGGGTAATCCTAATGGGCAAGCATTTAGGCGTTGAGGAGCAAATCATAAGAAAACACTTGTTATTTGCATACAAATAATAAAGCGAAAGACTTAAAAAATCATGTAATCGTCTATGGTGAGAGGAGGAGGGTTAAGTTAATGCGGGTTTTAAAGCCTGCCATAGCTATTATGGCTATTCTGGGAGCAGCATTAGCTTCAGCAACCTACGCAATGGCAAGTGGTCAAAGCTTCTTTGGAGTAACCGAAGAAAAAGGCGGAGCAGGAGATATGGCATATCTAGCAGCCATACTACCAATTGTATTAAATGGAGTTGCAGCTGCAATGGCAATGGGTACTGTAAGCAGTGCAGCTATAGGTGCAATGGCTGAAAAACCTGAAATATTCAGCAAAACGGTAATCTACATCGTATTCATCGAAGCAATCGCAATATACGGGCTAATAGTATCATTCATGATACTAATGAAGATCTAGCATGCACTACACAACTTTATTACATTATCATCTACGCTGCTGCAACTTTTAATAGTTAAAACCAACAGTTTTATTAATCATTAACCATGGAAATAACACGTCACCCGAAAGCGTCACCAAGAATGCCTCACGCATTTATCTTCGTTCTTACCTAACTTATTAAGAAGATTGAGCGTTCATCAGCACTCCGCAAGTAATTATTTTATCCAGAGGAGATGGAAGTGGTTAGATGTAGCAAATGCAGTAAGAGAGCAACCATATCATTAAGACATCCAAAACTAAACTTATGCGCCGAACACTTCAAGGAGTACTTTGAAAACCGCTTAACTAAAACCATAAAGAGATACAAAATGATCAAAAAGGGAGAAAGCATTCTAGTCGCAATTTCCGGAGGTAAAGATAGCATTGCATTGCTCCATGCTCTTTGCAATGCGCTTGGCGACAAGGTTGAAATTAAAGCAATCCACATAAACCTCGGAATCAAACAATATTCCAGCAAATGCTTGAGAATCTCAAGAGATTTCCTCAAGAAACTCGACATAGAGCACTATATTATAGACTTGAAAAGGGAGTATGGATTCACAGTAGATGAAGCAGTAAGTAAGCTTCAATTCAAAAGAGCTCCATGCTCAATTTGCGGACTAATCAAAAGAAGAGTTCTCAACGACTATGCACTAAAACTGAAAGTCGATAAGTTAGCCACCGGCCATACGCTAGATGATGAAGCAACATTCATCTTAACAAACTATGCCAGCGGAAACCTAGACCTACTCTTGAGAAGCGGGCCGGCAATCCCAACCAAATACGGAATTTTAATTTCAAGAATTAAGCCACTCTATGAAATATCTGAACTTGAAACCACACTTTACTGCATGATTAACAATTTAAGTTACGTTGAAGAGGAATGCCCATACTCAAAAGAAGCACCAACAATCTCATTGAAACAGATGATCAATCAAATTGAAAACATCAGACTTGGATTCAAAATATCACTAATAAGAACTTACAACCGCATGATTAAGCCTGCAATAAGCTCATTTTACGCGCAACTTGAAGAAGAACCGAAATTTTGTAGGGATTGTGGGTATCCTACGAATGCAGATTACTGCGCATTCTGCAGATTGAAGAGAAAAATTATTAGAAAAAGCTAGAATTCAACTTTAGGCTGGCTTCGCAAAGATTAGGATGATATATTTCATTTTTGCCATTGCTGCTGCTGAAGCCGCCTCAGCCATCTTGTATATTGGCTCAGGCCAAATTCCAAATAGTATGCAGATGAACGCCATTATCACTAAAGGCACTAAGATCGATATTGACGCCTCACTGGCTGCAGCAGCTTTGCCCTTCGGCTCCCTCAGCATTAGAAGCTGAATCAGCCTCAAGTAATATACAACTGATAACCCGCTATTAAGCAAGCCAATCACTGTCAGCAAGTATGCTTTAGCTTCAATTGCAGCAGCGAAAATCACATACTTGCTTACGAAGCCATTAAGGAACGGTACACCGCAAAGGGACAACAGTGCAATTGCAAATGTCATTGCTGTAATAGGCATTTTCCTACCAACTCCAATTAACTCGTCGATATTCCTAGTTCCAGTTACGTGAATAAATGCCCCTGCACAGAGGAATGCAAGCCCCTTCATAATTGCATGGTTGAAAACGTGGAGGAGAGCTCCAGTCAAACCATATTCCGTTCCAAGAGACATTGCAAGCAATATGTATCCGATGTGGCTAATGCTCGAATATGCTAATAGCCTTTTGATGTCCTTCTGCAGCAGAGCCATGACGTTGCCGACGGTCATCGTCAAAACTGAAAGAACTGCAAGCATCGAACTGAAATCAACTATGTTTGGAGCAAAAAACAAGTATAACGTACGAACTAAGCCATATATTCCAGTCTTAATAACAACTCCTGAAAGCATTGCACTTATTGGGCTTGGCGCAGCTGGATGCGCATCTGGAAGCCAGAAGTGGAATGGAACTGCAGCAGCTTTAACTCCAAAGCCAGCAACAAGCAGTGCAACAGCTAAGAAAAGTACTGGTGAAGGCGTCGACTTCAATAATGAAAATGCTATGTGAGCAAAGCTTAGCGAGCCCGTTAACCCATAGAGTAGAGACATAGAGAATAGAACCATTGACGTTCCTGCAGCACTCATAACCAGGTACTTAAAGCCAGCTTCAATCGGCTCCCACAAGTGCTTTCTAAAGCCAACTAAGCAGTAGGAGGCAATGCTCATCAATTCCCAGAAAATGTAGAATGTCATGAAGTCTCCAGCGTATGCAAGACCAACCATCCCAGCAACCATTAGTAAAAGCAGAGTGTAGTAGGAGTCCAGTCCAGTGTCGTGACTCATATAATCTATTGAATGAATTGAAGCTAAAAGACCAACCACAATGAATACTATTGAAGCGAAAAGCCCAAGCCAATCTACTGCTAGAAAACCTGCTATTGGAGGCTCAGCGTTAGGATAAGGTGTAAAAATTACTATGCCCTGCTCAGCTACAGGCCCCATGACCCTAAATACAGATAGCAGTGCCAATGCAAATCCAAGCGTAGCCCAAATACTTTCAGCATTCCTTAATCGTAGACTTCTTAGAATTCTGCTGAGAAATGGCGTTACTCCTGCGAAGAACGTCAGTATAAGTATGGGTAGGATTACGGCCATCATACCTACCACCTCAACTTCTTAAGCTTTGTAACGTCAAGAGTTCTATAATGCCTATAAGCGTTGATCACAAATGCAAGTGCAACACCGATCACGCATGCCTCAACCGAAATTGCGATTATAGCGAACAACTGCCCCAGTGGATCAACTAAGCCAAATGCCCTATTTGCTGCGAAATTTACGAAGTTTAAGGTCGCAGAGCTCAGCAGTATTTCAAGTGACATAATCAATCGAATCATGTTGCGCTTAACCATTAAGCCATACAGGCCAACTGCTAGAAGAACTGCGGACGTAGCTATGAAGGTGTATAATCCAGTTGTCATTTCTCTTCAACCTCCTCCCGAAGAAGAGCCATAACTCCAACTGCAGCCGTAAATAGCACTAATACCTGCGCGATTACATCAACGCTTCTCACAGCCCAAAAGAGGCGGCCAATGGCCTCTCCAATCTTATAAAATCCAATCTCTACGCTGACAAGCCATGCTGCTTCTTCAGCGTAAGCAAACATGCCTATTTGAGCAAAACCGGAAGTCAACATGTTCGCAAGTAGGAAGGCAATTGCTATTGCAGCAATAGCGCCTATAACCTCATTAACCTTCATGGAAGTTCAACCTCCTCCTTTCTAGTCAACATTACGGCCACTAAGAATAGGACGGTCACTGCTCCGGCTAGGATCGCCAACTGAAATACGGCGACGTATGGAGCGCTGAGAAAGTAGAAGGCTGCTGCAATAGCGACGCTAAATCCACATAGGGACAGTATTGCATAGGTGATGTTTCTGATCTCAAGAGCTAAAACTGCAAACACTGCGATCAAGACGGCTAAAAGCAGCGAAATTACTGCGCCTAGGTCCAAGCTTTTGCCCCCAATTTATAGTGTAAGCTTAAGGCGTTTAGGATGTTTCCTTTAATAGTTTAAAAGCTTTTCCAGTTCACTTGCAGTCAACAGCTAAATAAGAGTAAAAGGATAAAAGTTCAGTAAGTTACTTATCATTGATAAATGGAGAGGTTAGCTGTTGCTTGAAAACTTAGAAGATTGGTTAATACAAATAGTCGTTGAACACGGCTACTTAGGTGCATTCCTAGTTTCATTGCTTGGAAATCTCATACCATTCATACCCATTCCATACCTAGTCGCAATATTCTTCATGGCAGCGTACTTGCCAGTAAACCCAGTTCTACTTGGATTTGTAAGTGGAATTGGAGGAGCAGTTGGCAAGGCAATTATTTACATTTTTAGTTTCGGCAGTGGAAAGCTAATGGGGGAAGAGCATGAATATAGAATAGCAAGGTTAAGGCAGCTACTGGACAAGTACGGTTGGCTTGCCGTCTTCATATTAACGGTTACGCCCTCTCCGGATGACATAGTCATCATCCCACTTGGCCTCATAAGGTATAGCTTCTCAAAATTCATAGCTGCATGCGCGATTGGAAAAATAATTTTAAGCATATTCATAGCAGTTTTCGGAAGGACATTCATAAGCGCTGCGGAGATTTGGCTTGGAGGAAGCATTTACGGAGCAATTGCATCAATAATATTCCTCATCGTCATCACAGCAGCGCTCTTAAAAATTGACTGGATAATAGTCACGGACATAGTCGACCAGGAGGGTTGGAGAGGGATTATTAGGAGATTGAGAAGTGGGCAGTGGAGAGACTTCCTGGTTAAAAAGAAAAGCGGGAACTCTAGGTAATGAACTCTCCTAAACTTAGCTGAGATTCCTCCTCAAATAAAACAATCTTTCCATACACACCATCATAGCCAGGAATGACCTTCAAGCCACCTCTTCTCAACCTACCTATAGCCTCAGCAAGCCGATTTGATGATATGGTGGCGATGTCCCTTAAAGGCGCTTCAATTAAAACGCAGTATTCCGAGCCGAAATGCGATATGAGATTAAGATACTCCCTCCAAACAGAGCCGGAGTAAAGCCTCCTCACGTTGCGGGGGTTTACGCCCAATATTGAAGCTATTATTTCCTGAAGTGGAAGAAGCTTGATAAATGGAACTGCATTAGGAGGCTTGTATCCGTGGGGCCTATCAGCTAATTCCTCAACCCTATCCTCAACGCCCTTAGTAAGCTTTCTACCACAAACTGGACATCTATAACCTAGCTTAGCTGCTTCTTCAGGGGAGAGAGGCCCAACACCGCACTTTCTATGGCCAGAAAAGTGGTATTTACCATACTTTGGCTCCACCTCAATCGTCATTATGAAGCGCTTAGGATCCTTAGACTTTATTGCCGAAATTACTTCTCTGTAGCTCAAGCGCTTCAAATCGAAAACGCAAGCCTCCCTCCCCAATCTAAAAGGCCAAGGAGAATGCGCATCCGAAAAGCTCACCAAAGCATATTTATCCAAATTACTTACTCTCCAATTCATTGAGGGATCGCTGCTCAAGCCCGTTTCAATAGCATAAATGTTCTTTGTCTGATCTTCATAGCAGTCCTCCACCCTATCAACACCACTAAAAGCTCCAAAAATGCTCCACCAGGGAGTCCATGCATGAGCTGGAAATACGAAATTGTCATCATCTAGTTCCATCACGAGCTCAACCAGCTCAGCCGGCTTCATATTAAAAGTAGGCCGGCCATCGGAAGCCACATTACCATAAAATGAGAGCATGTCCGAAAGTTGCTCAGCAACCTCCAAGTTAGGCATTAAAATAACGTGATGAACACGTCTAACTTTACCTTCAAATTCAAATATCGTTCCCACCTCAGTTTGAGCTATAAAATAAACTTCACCTTCTCCTAAACCCCTAAGAGTATACAATCCATCAGCTGAAGACTCTTCTAAAGTCATTTTCAGCTCCCTAATCCAAGATGGATGAAGAGCATCTCCAGTTCCAACTAAATTTAACCCCTTGATCTTGGCGAACTGCGCAATTTCTGGAATAACCATGTCTTTACTCGTTGCAGCACTATAATGCGAATGTATGTGAAGATCAGCATATACCCGCATGTAAGTCTCCATGAAACCTACTTTAAAGAGGTATTTAACGATAATTGCGCAAAACGCTAATCATAAATAATTAAAAAGTGGTGCGAATACAAAACTACTTTTCAGGTTCTAGAGCCTCTTTCAATACTAGCTCGCTCTTATCGTATGTTGCCAGCTCATAGAACTTAGTCAATTTAATTGCATTTCTCGGACAAATTCTCTCGCAAACTGCACAGAATATACACCTATCTAAATAGAATACTGGGCGCCTCTTCCCATCAGAGAAGGTTACCATCTCTATTGCCTTCGCAGGACAGTCTCTTGCACAAAGGCCGCATCCAACACATAATTTTGGATCAAAGTGATGCTTCCCCCTGTACCGCTCGGATGGCTCTAGCCGTTCAAACGGGTACTTAAGTGTCGCAGGCCTTTTCGGAAAATTCCTCCATATCTCCCTAATCATGGCCATACTAAACCACCACCAATAACAAGATCTTCGTCATTAAGAGCTGAAGCATGGAGAGAGGCAGCAAATACTTCCATGCACCTCTAACCATTTGATCGATTCTTAGCCTCGCAAATAGAGCCCTCAACATGGCGCTTACAATAACAATCGCAATCGACTTAATTAAGAACCAAACTATTGGCGGGAGAACTGGCCCACTGCCACCTCCGAGAAATATTGCAGTTGCCAATGCAGCACCAAGAACCAAACGTATGTCTGCCGACAACCTCAAGAAAGCTAATTTCTTCCCAGAAAATTCTGTAAGCCACCCAGCCACTATTTCGCTCTCAGCCTCAGGAATGTCAAAGGGAACCCTCTCAAGCTCAGCTTGAAGAGCTATTAAATACACTGCGAAACCTAGAGGCTGAAGTAATGCGAATGGCAGAAACTGGCGCTCAGCTATCACTGTAATGCTAAGTGAGCCAGCAGCCATGGCGGCTGAAGCAACCGAAATGAACATTGGAATTTCAAATCCAAGAAGCTGTAGAGCAGCTCTTTCAGCACCAATAGTGCTGAACCTATTAGTCGAAGCTAAACCGGCAATAAAGGCTGTTATGGTGAAGAAAGTTGTTAATGCAACTACCAAAACCAAGTCACCCTCAAATGGCGGCAGCACTGGGTAACCAGTTATTGGAATGTAAAGTGATGCGAGAGTGGGAATGGTCACTGCAAATAGGGGAACAGCATTGAACAGCAATTTATCAGCCCAAGTTGGAACAATGTCCTCCTTAGCCATTAGCTTCAAGAAGTCCGCAAGCGGCTGCAGAAAGCCTCGTGGACCAGCATACAGAGGGCCGATTCTGTTTTGAAAGCGCGCTACTGCCTTTCTATCAATCCACTCATAAACTAAACCAAGTAGAGTTATAAACGCCAAGCCAGGGAAGACTACGATCTTAAATATAGCTATGAGAGGCTCGATCACCGCCTCCTCCCTCCATTCTTCTCATTCCATTTTAAACTATACCTTTTAAGCTCATCATACGTCCACACCCACTTCTTTCCAGTGTTGATGTCAACGAAAAGTAGTCGCTCTGTGCAGCAGTAGCATGGGTCGATGCTTGCAATGATGGCGGGAATATCAGCAATATAATAGCCCTTCAGCATTTCGCATAGCGCTGGAATGTTAGCTAAAGTTGGAGTTCTCGCCTTAAATCGATAGGGCTTCTCCTTGCCATCAGACTTGCAGTAATGCATTAATTCGCCCCTTGGCGCCTCGACCCTATTAACAGCTTCACCTGGAGGCGGGGCGCGTGGAAGTCTAAGCTTAATAGGTCCACTCGGCATCTTATCCAAGCATTGCCTCACAATTTCAATGGACTCAAGCGTCTCATCAGCCCTCACTAGGGCTCTCGCATAAACGTCGCAGTAGGGGTATGTAATTAAGTTAAACGGAACTTCTCCATAGGAGCAATAGGGCTCATCGAATCGAACATCAGTTTTAAGGTCTGAAGCTCTAGCAACCGGCCCTACAGCGCATAGATCCCTCGCTCTAGACTTGTTCAGCACACCTACATTCTCAGTTCGAGCCCTAATAGTAGGCTCGTTCTCCAAAACTTGCTTGTAAAACTTAGTTCTCTCCTCTAGGAAATCCATTGCCCGCCTTATGGTGCCTTCCATATGTGGAGGTATGTCGTAAGCAACTCCTCCAATTATTATCGCTGAAGTCGTAACTCTATTTCCAGTGATCATCTCAACGACATCCATAACTCGCTCCCTATCTCTCCACACGTACATGAAGTATGACCAGAACCCTAGCTCCATACCTAAAATTCCAATCCAAAGTAGGTGGCTGTGAATCCTGTTAAGCTCATTTATTATAGTTCTAATATACTGTGCTCTAGGCGGAGCTTCAACCCCATAAAGCTCCTCAACAGTTAGAGCATAGCAAGTTGTGTGAGGAGTATTGCATATTCCACATATCCTCTCTACTAGAAACGTACCTTGATTCCAGCTCCTAAGCTCCATACCCTTTTCGATGCCCCTATGAACATTTCCAAGGCGCGGCTTAACGTCAACAACGACCTCGCCGTCAAGCTCAAATGTGAAGTGAAAGGCTTCCTTAATTGCAGGGTGCTGAGGACCTATCGGAAGCTTATATGTTGGCAACTTCACACCTCCTTAACCTTCCAATCCTTTCTAAGCGGATACTCGCCTTCAGGCCAATCATCCGGCAGAAGAAGCCTCTCCAAATTCGGATGTCCCTCAAATTTTACGCCTAAAAGGTCGAAAACCTCCCTCTCGTACAATGTGGCGCCAGGAATTAAGTCAACTATTGATTCGATAACTGGATTGTCCTTCGGAACCCGAGTCCTAACATTTAAAAGCCAGCTCCTATTGTCCGGCGACAAGTGGTAAATTAGCTCTATATCCTCTCCAAGATCAACACCAGTTATCGTAACTATGTGCTTTACATCGAAGTTATCCCTGAGAAACTTGATAACATCCCTATGAGCCCCAGCCGGCACCTCGACATTAACCCTTCTCGCTCGGACTACTTCAACTTTCGTTATCTTATCTCCTAAGTGCCTCTTCAGCTCATCTATAATCATGCTTTCCCTCGAAGTCAACATCGAATTCACCCCGACCCCTTCAACTTAGCAAGAAGCTTAGCAACTCCATGAATTACTGCCTCAGGCCTAACTGGACATCCAGGAATGTAAACGTCGACTGGAATAACCTTATCTATGCCGCCTAAAACGTTGTAGCAGCCCCAATAAACGCCACCAGAACAAGCGCAAGTACCTGCAGCTATAACAAACTTGGGATGTGGCATTTGCTCATAAATCCTCTTAAGCCTAGGAGCAATATGCCTTGAAACAGCTCCAGTAACCACCAGGACGTCAGCGTGCCTCGGGCTACCCTTAAGTAGAATGCCGAATCGCTCAACATCAAATCTTGGAGTTAATGCAGCTATAACCTCGATGTCGCAGGCATTGCAGGCTCCAGTGCACATGTAGAGGATCCAGGGGCTTTTAATTCGAGACCAGCGTATGATCCCCAAGCACATCACCTCTTAGGAACTACGAATAGGGCTGCCAATAGCGTCGCAAGGTATAGAACGAATGGAATTAGCGGCGCATTCGCTGCAATTGCTAGGATAAATGCAGCTACATCGAAAATCACAAAGTACAAGGCAAATCGATACAGCTGAATACTAAGTTGAATATATTCGGCGGGGAAGTCCTCGCCACAAGCATACGGCGCCAACTCGCCAGGAGTATGCTCATGCTTTGGCGCCATCAAGTTGCCTGACAAGTACATTACTAGGTAAATCACCAAAATTATAATGAAAGCTATCGGAGCAGCTAGTATAAGGTTCTCCCACAAGGCCCCTTCACCACTCTTGCGAAAAACGATTTAGTTAAAGAGTAACTTATAAGTTTTGGGATAAAATACCATTACAAAGTTCGTTCAGGCAACATGTTAGTGAGAGGGATACTATGAGCAGCCCCTCTAGAGAAAGGTGGAGCTCCAACTTCAGTGAATGGTATAGGGAAGTCCTAGACGGCGCCGAACTCTACGACTACAGGTACCCCCTAAAAGGCTGCGGAGTTTGGAGGCCCTACGGCTTCAAGCTTAGACGCAATGTCTTGAAAATCCTACGGAGCCTACTAGATTCAACTGGACATGAAGAAATTCTACTTCCACTACTCATTCCAGAAACACTTCTAGCTAAGGAAGCTGCGCACGTGCGCGGATTTGAAGGTCAAGTGTACTGGGTTACGAGAGGAGGATTCGACGAGCTCGATGTCAAACTAGCCTTGAGGCCAACTAGCGAAACAGCTCTAGCTCCCATGCTCAAACTATGGGTTAAAGCGCACACGGACCTACCGCTAAAAATCTACCAAGTAGTAAGCGTCTTTAGATACGAAACAAAAGCAACACGCCCACTCATTAGAGTTAGAGAGATAACGACGTTTAAGGAGGCGCATACGGCGCACGCATCACTTGAAGACGCTGAAAGACAAGTAAAAGAGGCGGTTGAAATTTATAGTAAGTTCTTCGATCAGCTTGGAGTACCCTACGCAATAAGCGTGAGGCCCGAATGGGACAAGTTCGCTGGAGCAATATATACCATAGCATTCGACACGATCATGCCGGATGGGAGAGTAATGCAAATTGGAACAGTACATAACTTAGGCCAAAACTTTTCCAAGGCATTTGAAATAGAATTCCTCAAGCCAGACGGCACCCACGATTACGTGTGGCAGACATGCTATGGAATTTCAGAGAGGGTAATTGCAGCACTCATATCAGTTCATGGAGATGATAGGGGGCTAATACTGCCTCCAAATGTAGCTCCAATCCAGATAGTGATCATACCAATACCATACAAGGGAGTTGAAGAGGTTGTCGACAAAATGTGCAGAAAAGTCTACAGCATGCTGAGCAAAGCGGGATTCAGAGTAAAGTATGATGATAGAGAGGGAATAACTCCAGGAAGCAAATTCTATGACTGGGAGCTCAGAGGTGTCCCCCTACGAGTTGAAATTGGGCCAAAAGACGTTGAAGAAGAAACAATTACGATTTCAAGAAGAGACACGCTGGAAAGAACCAAGTGCAAAGTCGACGATGCAGTGAGGATCCTAAACCAGCTCATGAAGGACATTCAAGATAAGCTTAAGAAGAGAGCTTGGAATTGGTTTAAAAGCAAGATCTCCAGAGCCAGTAGCTTAGAAGAAGTAAAAGCCATGCTTGGAGATAGAAAGGGAATAATTGAAATCACTTGGTGCGGTAAAGAAGAGTGCGGATTAAAGGCAGGCGAAGAAGCAGACGCAAGAGTTTTAGGGGAAGCAATAGATCTAAGCGAGAAAGTAAGCGGCAAATGCGTAGTATGCGGAGAGAAAGCAACTAAAATACTAAGACTAGCGAAAGCATATTAAGCCAAGCTTACTCGCTCAGCCCTATCTAACAAGTAGGACGCCCTCTCCTCAACCTCACCTCTAAAACCTAGGTTTGATGAACCAATCGACTCAACTACGAAAGAGGCAGAAGCCCCGCCAAAAGCCAAGGACCTCAAAACATCCTCGGACTCCAAATAGCTAGCCAAGAAAGCCCCGATAAATGCATCTCCACAGCCAGTTGGATCAACAGTTTTAACTGGAAAAGATGGAATACGCCAAATACCATCTGAAAATGCTGCAATAGCTCCATCACCCCCAAGAGTGATGACAACAATTTCAACTCCAACCTTCCTCAGGATGCGTATAGCCTCAAGCAAGTCTACGGAATTCAATGCGGAGAGAAGCTCTCTATGAGAAGCCTTAATTATATGAAAATCCTCAAGCAGGTTAAGGTCATATGGCCAAAAGCTAAGCTCAACCGATCCATCCCGACTAAATGTTCTAATGAAACCCTGCAAATCTATTGCACGAATGCAGTCCACATCTAAAAGCTTAAGCAAAGTTGACTTGGGAACCTCCCCACAAATTGGAGCCACTAAAATGGATTTACAACGAAAACCATCAGGGATATCCTTCACATATATTGGCTCGCACTTAGAAATCAGGCGCATCCTCCTACTCCAGTCACTTAAATACTCAATCTCAAACTTCGTCGTCGGAGATCCACACCTCCTAATGTGATCAGTTGCTATTGAAGCCCTAGAAAATCGAAGCAAAAATTCATCTCTAAAGTCAAAGCCTACCTTCGAAATAACGGAAACACTCACGCCAAGCAACTTCGCTGAAAATCCAGCGTAGGTTGGCGGTCCACCCAAGCAAGTCTCACAGCGCCCACTTGGAACAGAAATTCTGTCAATTGATATGTGCCCTATTACAGTTAAGTCACAATTCTTGCCCATTGAATTCACCCTCGCTCAATAAGCAGGAATAGCAACACTAATATTTATGATTGAACTGCTATGAAAAAGGAGGCTGAAAATTGCCGAAGAAGAGAAAGTCGAGGGGAAGAGCAAAGGGAAGTAAAGGTAAAGAGGATAAGGTTCAATGCGATGCGTGCGGAGCATGGGTACCAAGAAGTAAAGCAAAGAGAATAACTAGGTGGGTATCCCCAGTAGATCCCCAGCTAGCAAAAGAACTGGAGAAAAAGGGCGCAATCATCCAAAAATATCCAGTGACAAAGTATTATTGCGTCTCATGCGCAATATTCAGAGGAATAGTCAAAATTAGATCTAGAGAGGAAAGGAAGAAGAGGCAGCCTTTAAGGTGAAAAATTAACCATTCTATCCAATTCCTCATGAAGAATAGTTATACAATGACTTGCAAGATAACTTAGAGGACCTAAACTCACTCTACCAGCTCCAATTGAATCGAGAAATCTCTCCGACCCAGCATCCAAGCCTAAATGGTCACCTAAAATGAAGGCATGCGAACTTTTAAAATCAAATTTAAGCCTTTCAATAGGAATTCCCCTCTCATGAAGGTAAAGTAACTTAACGCCGCTACTCACTAAATTTAGAATCAACCTTCTGAAATCACCCTTATCAATCCTAAAAGCAGGATTATTGGGATGCAGCCCCTCACCCATTGCCAATAAATCCCTAATAATCGAAGCAACTTCAACCTCACTTTCAGGAAGACCCCTCAAAAGGGAGCCATGAACACTCAAAACCTTGCCCGGAGAGGGAGGACCTTCAAGAACAGCATAAAAATCCACATAATTCCTAATCAAACCATCAACTCTAAAAGCACTTAAAATACACCTGCAAACAACATCTAATCTACCGCTCGTTCCAGCCACATTTCTCAAGAGAAAGTTGGGCGAAGTAATGGCTGTAGATGCCTTCAATACGAAGATGCGCTTCAAAGTCGATCTCCCCTCAAGCAAGTCCAAGCTTTAAAAGCTCGAATTCCAACGGTAATATGAGCCAAAATTGCTATTAGAATTACAGCCCAATTTACAGCGTTGAAAAGCAGTCCAAGAGTTATAATAATGAGCCTTTCAGCCCTCTCAGCAAGCCCAATGCCCGCCATTTTAACTCCCAAAGATTCACCTCTAGCCCGAGCATAGCTCACAAGTAGCGACCCAGTAATAGCAGCTAACCCCCAAACAAGCTGACACAAAGATGCATATATAACCGAAGATAAAACCACCACATCAGAATACCTGTCAAGCAAAGAGTCTAGAAAGCCGCCGAACCTAGTTACTCTCCCAGTCACCCTGGCGATCGCACCATCTAAAACGTCCATAAAGCCAGATATGAAAACAAATACAGCAGCAAATGCAAGTCTCCCCCTAACAACCAGAAAGGCAGACAACAAAGCAGCTAAAAAGCCAAGAGCTGAAGTAGCATTCGGCGTCAATCCAACCCTAGCTGCCGCCAACGCTACTGGCTCAATAAATCGCCTAACTAAGCGCCTCAATTTCTCCAGCAAGCCAGCCACCAACTTAAAATATCCATTTAAGCTATAAACAATGTTATTGTAGCTAGGTTAATTAGCGTCCAAACGCTAAAGTCAATCCAAGGAGGAGCCCACGTGACCAGGATTAAACCGTTTAGGCACTGGGTAGATATAGTAGTTGAAGACCTACTCTCAATGAAAGTAGATAAGCACATAGTTAATGGAGGAATGGCTGCCTCAGGCCCAATACACATAGGCAAAACTAGAGGAGAACTCTTCATCCAAGCAGCAGTTGCAAGAGGACTAAAGAAGCGCGGAGCCGACGTAGAACACATGCTAGTAGTATACACTCAAGACCCATTAAAAGCCAAGCCGCCCCTAACAACTCCTGAATTCACCAGGAAGTGGAAGGGAATTAGAATACTCGACGTCCCATGCCCCGAAGGATGCTGCTCAAATTGGGTTGAACATTGGATGAAGCCATTTTACGAAGTATTAGACGACTTTGGAATTGAAAACTTGAAAGTAGTGGAGACAAGCGAGCTCTACAAGGATAGAAGAATGGTTAATGCAGTAAAGCTAATCATAGAAAAAAGGAATAAGGCAAGAGAGGTTCTAAGCAGGTTTAAAGGTGCAAAGTACCCCGAAGACTGGATACCATTCAAACCCCTATGCCCAAACTGCCACAACATCTCTACAACAAAGGCCATTTCAGTCGACCTTGAAGCAGAAAAAGTCGAATTCACATGCCCAAGATGTGGAGTAAAGGGTAAGGTTGACTTAACGCAAGGAAAGCTGGAGTGGAGGCTTGAATGGGCAGCACTATGGAAAGTGCTAAACGTAACATTCGAGCCATACGGAAAAGACCACGCAGTAGCTGGCGGAAGCAGAGATAGCTGCGCAGCCATTGCAAAGGAAGTGCTAGGAATCCAGCCCCCAAAAGGACTGGCCTACGAGTGGGTTTACGTTAATGGAAAAGCTATGTCAAGCTCGGGCGGAATCTCATTCGACTTTAATGAATGGCCCAAAATAGCTAAACCCCAAGTTCTAAAGTACTGGTACTACTCCGCCAAGCCAATGACCCACCTTGACTTCAGCCCCCTAAAAGTGCCACAACTATCAGACGAATACGATAAAGCAGAAAGAGTGTACTTCGGAATTGAAAAGGTTAAGGAGCCCAAAATAGAAGAAAACATGAAAAGAAGCTATGAGATAGCAAACAATGAAAAGCCACCCAAGGAAATGCCAATACAGATACCCTACAAATTCGCAGTTATGCTGGCACAAATAATTCCAGAGAAAGAGGGATTCGGATGGAGAGCAGCTGAAAAACTAATTAAAACAGGGCATCTTCACGAAACTCCAAGTGAAGGCGAGATAAAACAAATAGAAAGCATTCTAAGAAGAGCAGGCTACTGGGCTCGAAAGTATGCGCCGCCGCACCTAAGAATAACAATATTGGAGAAGCTTCCCCAAGAAATTGTTAACAAGCTAAGTGAGAAAGAAAAGGAATTCCTAAGAATACTTGGCGAAAAAATCAGTGAAAGAACGTGGATGCCAGATGAGCTGGAAGCTGAAATATACAGACTAGCCAGAGAAGTCGTTGGTATAGGGTCTAAGAGGGCATTCAAAGCAGCATATAGGGTGTTGCTAGGCAGGGAAAGCGGGCCTAGACTAGCCCCATTCATCTTAACGCTAGATGAAAAGTTCGTAATCAAAAGATTTACTGAGCTTTCCTAATTCTTACCTGCGCGCAACTCCTCAACCGCTCTTTTCATCATCAAAGCATCATCCTCAAGCAAAGGAGACTCGGAAATAATGGTAAAGCGGTAGTCGTTTTCAACTATCAATTCAGCCAGCGGATTAAAGTCTGGTCCATGCTCCAAAGATTCAAGCGGAAAATGAGATAGCTCACCTCCGGAGCCAAATGAAACTTTAGTGAAGTGCACGTGAAGCTCATCCACCACCTTTCCTCCGAGCCTCCGCTCTATCTCCATCAAAATTCTGGAGTAATCCTCTTTAGAAGTAATTGCACCTTGACCTCTAGCGTGAATGTGAGCCCAATCAACCGTTGGAACAACGTGATCTAAAGACTCGCAAATAGTTAAAATTTCATCAAGATCACCTAGCTGCTTAACCTTCCCAGTAGTTTCAGGGCTCAAATAAACCCCCTCCAGAAGCCCTTCACTCTTCGCACGCTCAATCACCTCACTTAGAGATTTAATGCAGAGCTGAAGAGCCTCGTCTTTACCCAGCTTTCCATAATAACCTGGATGAAAAACAACAATCAATGCACCCATCCAATTAGCAGCTCTTAAAGCGCTCAGTAAGCGCTCCTTACTTGAATTCAAAATCGAATCGTCAGTCGAGCACAAATTTATGTAGTATGGAGCATGAAGTGAAAGCTCAACATCGAATTCCCTAGCATTTTCACCCAGCCGCTCAGCCTTCTCCCTACTAATTTTAACGCCCCTAACAGCCTGATACTCATATGCATCCAGCCCAATTTCCCTTAAAAATTTAGGAACATTCTCCGGCTTACCTTTAAACTTAATAGGCTTGCCTGCAGGTCCAAACCTCAACCTACAGTCCCTATTCAAAGCAAGCACACTCCCAACATTGAGAACAAAATATTTCCAATCTATGATTCAGTATAAACCGGACATTTAACTCTAACTAGAACGCCATGCTCATCAACTACTATAGCGTAAAACTCTTTGGGAGGGACACTGCAGGGAAAGCTTATTCTCACAATTCCGCGATCAAGGCAAACATCAGATGAATTCAATTTCACCCAAAAGTCGTCATATAGTACGAAGACCTCGCAACCAGCAACTTTCACCCCAAAGCCATTAACTAGCACTTCAAGTAAAGCGGTGAAGGATCCATTAATCCAAGCTGCACGCGTCACGTTAACTTGCAGAACATAACTAAATACGCGAACAACCTTAAATTCATCACATTCAATTTCAAATTTAAAATTAGCTTGAGTAATTGAGAAACTGCAATTCCACGAGAAGCCTAATCCACCCCTCCAATTGAAATGAACATTATACCCCATCCTGGCAAGTTGATCCACAAAATTCTGAAACTCAATTAGCCTACCAATAATTATCGAAGCATCCCCAAATCTAGAAGAAGAGGATAACGAGAATTTAACTAACCTCCTCAATTCCAAATTTAAGTTCTCAATATATGAGGGCTCGCCTACTTTCACATTCTTGATGGTCAAAGGCTGAATTGCCACTACGCAAGTTATTAAAACTAAAAGGCTGAGAACAAGCGAAGCAATAGCATAAGCTTGAGCTCTAATCATGGCTCTCGCCAACACGAACTCTCAATGCATAAAAATTGCCGCTGGAGGGTAAAAACAACGCATAATAGACCTCACAAAGATGATTGCCACAATCACCGCCATGATAAACAACCGTGAAATCTTTGTCATAAACAGTCAGCTCAACTTCACAGCTGGGTAATATGCATTTTAAAGTCCCAAGCAAAACCTGCCAATCACCCCTACTCGCAATGGAAGTTAATACTCCAAGCTCATCAAGCTTGAAAAGAGCGGATGAAATAGCCCTCCTATATTCCTCAACCATCAAGTTCTCCCTAGGAAAAGCTGAATATACGGCAAGAGATGCCGCGGATGCCACTAAAACGACTAGCAGAGATGTCAGTGCCTCTAAACTATGTAATTGCCCCCTATCCACTCCTCACCCTCTCCACTGAGACTCTTAAAACAAATAATTCACCGCTAATCGAAACCACCCTACTTGCAGTGAAAGCCTCCCTTAAATTAGCATCACCCAATTTAAAGGCGAGATCACTTGAATCTCTAAAGAGAGGCTCCAGAGATATCTGAACTTTAAAGCGACTGTCTGAAACCCCCAATAGCCTCAATAAGTTTGAGCTGGAAAGTCGAGGTAAAGCTCTAACTTTAATTGGCGACAGAGTATAAGGCGAAGAGCAATTTGGTAAAGCAAGTCCAACCAATTCAACGCTGCTCACATTATTCTCCCAGCTAATTGGAACTCCAGGATGCAGGCAAAGCTGCTCAATTACATGCAAAGCAGCGCTCTGCTCGTCAATTTCATTCAAAAAGAGATTAGTGTAGGTGGAAACATTCACTGAAACCATGAATGAAAGAATTAAAGCTAAAAATAAAATCATGAATGCGGAGAGAACATCAAAATCAGCACTCATCACCTCACCCGCCCCTCAAGAGTAAATGAAGCGAGAAGCCTTCACGAACCATGATAACGACAATTCGACTTGAAGTGCTCAAAACTTCACCACTAGCATCCGAAATAAACTCGGGAAGAATAAATGAAGATGTAACAAATGGGGAATGCACAGTTAAGGCAGGAGCCTCCCCCTCACGCGCATCAACTCTAATCAAATAAGGCGAATTGCCAGCATACTTCGGGACAGTAATTTCAGCCCTGGCATAGCGGAAACCTTCACTTCTCATGGCGATTAAGCACATCCTATGAATTAAAACTCCAATTCTAGTACACGTGGACTCAACCACGTGACGCGCGATACACTCTTCAACTTTTAAGGACAAGTCTAAAGCCATACGACCTACAGTTGCAACTGAGATTAACGACATCAATAAAGCCATAGCATAAAATACGGATCTAAAGGAAGCCCACCATGAATCTTCTACAAAAAATATTTAAAGCTATTAGCGTGGAGAAGCAAACTCCTTACCGCACCTAGGGCACTTGACGTAGCCACACGAACCCGTAGTGGCTGATGGGCAACCGGAACAGGCAAATGCTCTTGCATATGATAAGTCAAATACGAAGCCGCAGTATGGGCAAGTTATCCTGCGACCGCCACCAAACTTAAATTTCAACCCAACCACCGAGATTGAGATACGGGAAAAGTATATTTATCCCTAACCTTCCCATATAACTCTAGTTTAAATAAAGGAAAAAGCGTGAAAACTTGAAGTCCAACAAGATCGAAATTCCAGGATTCAGCGAAATATATGGTTCAATTCCAGCTGGAAGCGTAATTCTACTTCTTGGAGAGCCAGGGTCCGGAAACGACATATTCGCAATCCAAGCACTCTACAATTACGCTTTAAAAAATGGGAACGTAGCATACCTAAGTGCAGATAACCACCCAAACGACGTAATCGACGAAATGCACGCATATGGATGGAAATTCGAAAAGGTTAAGGCTACGTGGAAGTTCATAGATGCATACTCATCATCAAACATAAAAGAGAAAATAGGAAAACTAATATCCTACGCCAAGGAAGGCTATTGGACAGCAATAGACACCATTACCAAGCTATGGGAAACACTAAACATAACCGAAATAGTGAAGATAATCAGGGAACTAAGAGGAGCAGCTAGGAAAGGCAATGGCATCCACTTTCTGATAGCCATGAAAGGAGAAGTCGACATCAAGGACGAACGAACCATTAAGCGAGTAGCAGACGGGCTAATAGAATTAACACCCTTAACAGAAGAAAACATAGGCATAATTAGAATACTAAAAATGCGAAGAAAAGCAGGCACGTGGATAACAATACCATACCGCATAACTAAAAGAGGAATCGAAATTGAAACTGCAATGCGCATCGTTTAGAACTAAGGTGAAAAACTAAAAACATTAAACTAAAAAATAAGAAACGATATATAATGATAAGATAAGTAAAACAATGAGAAAGCAGGTTGTGAACAGCCATGATTCGAAACAGTAAAAGAAAGGGAATCTCACCAGTCATAGCAGTACTACTACTTATAGTCATAGCAGTAGCTGCATCAGTCATCACCTACTCATGGATAACATGGTTCCTAACAGTGCAACAGCAACAGGCAGCAAGCATGATAAGAATCGAAGAAGTCGACCTAAGCGAATTACACTCAAACGAGCCAAAAATTAAGATATATGTAAGGAACATTGGAACAGTGAAAGTAACCATAGATGCCGTATACATAAATGCTACAATACACCTGTTGACCAGCGAAGTTACAATAAATCCAGGAGAACTTGAGGAAATAACTGTGCCAATATCTGGATCGAATCTTAAAAGCGGCCATGCAATAACAATCAAAGTGGCTACAAAGGCAGGGACATTTGCCACTTATAAAGTAATCGTGCCATGAAATTTCAGGATAAATGCGATTTAACACCTTGACCACTGAATTGACCTGCAGGAAGAGTGAATAAAATGAATATCGAAATGATAGACCAGCTGAGAGTAGTAATTGCCATTATATCTCTCATCTACGCTTCTTGGAAGGATTGGAAAACAAGAGAAATTCCGGACTTCATCTGGGTTATAATGTCGATAGCCGGGGCAGCTTTTTTAGCTGTTGAAATTGCATTAACCATCGCAATAATTGAGAAATTAAAAATGCTTCTCTTAATGGTGGCATTTTCCATAATCTTCGCATTTGCCATCGGACTACTATTATTTTACTTAGACTTTTTCGGCGGAGCTGACTCCAAAGCCCTCATGGCGCTAAGCATCCTAATGCCACTATCGCCCAAACTAGAGTTGAATATGGTTGGAAACCACCCATTCATACCGGTAGCAGTATTCAACAACTCAGTTATCATGGCATCCCTAATGTCCATAGTAATGGTAATTAGAAATTTAATCGAAAAAGCAAGTGGAGAAGAATTGTTCAAAGGGCTAGAAAGCGAAAACTCATGGAAAAAAATCTTGGCAATGATAACTGGATACAAAATTCCAGCAACCAAGCTAAAAGAGAAGCAGTTCACCTATCCAATTGAAGAAATCGAGAAGATCAACGGGAAAGTAATTAGAAAACTTAAAATTAGAGTTGGAGCTTCAGCCGGAGAGGAAAACTTGATGAGAATTTTAGAAATGGTGGAAAAAGGCGAAATTAAGGATAAAATATGGGTTACCCCGGCCTTACCAATGATGATATTCATAACAGTAGGGTTAATAATTGCGTTAATAATAGGCGACATCGCGTTCGTTATCGCATTAGCTCTACGTCAAGCGATCCATTAGTTAGAGTTAATAGCGCATATAAGCACATAAAATAGTGAGGATGAAAGAGTAATGGCTAGAAAAAATCACGGAGTAACACCAATACTCTCAGATTTACTGCTAGCAGCAATAGTAGTAGCAGCTTTCGCAATAGTATACACGGCAGCAAGCGACATCACAACGCAAATGTTCAACTACTTCTTAGGAGCATTCGACAGGATTCAAGAAGACCTGATAATTGAGGAGGCATACGTAAAGGCAGGGAATTCTACAGCTACGTTATACGTTAGAAACATTGGAGGAGTAACCTCGAAGATAGTAGCAGTATACTGCAACGACACACTTATTCAAGTTCTTAGCGGTTCGAAAACATTGAAGGAGGGAGAGCTGTCAATTCTAGTTGTAAAACTACCTAACTCCCCATCTCCATATGCAATTCAACAAATAACAATAGCTACTCTGCTAGGAAACAAGTTGAAATTTAGATTAATTGCAACTCCATGAGGTGGAAAAATGATTAGAAATAAGGGATCATCAACAGTGATGGGAGCACTTCTATTCGTAATTGTAGCTACTTCAATAGCATTATTCACATTCTCTATAACACTAGAATACCAAAAAAGATGGAAGGATTACTTGAAACGCCAAGAATTAAAGCTCAGCGAAAAAATCGAAATAACAAACGTTGAAAATGTAGGTTTAGACACTCACATTACAGTAAGAAACTTGGGAGGAGAAGCTGCAAAAATAGTAGCCATATACATCAATCACAAGTTGGTAAAAACGCTCCAAGACTTCTACATACCAGCAGGAGGCGATAGAGTAATAATTCTAAGAAATTTCAACATCAAGCAAAACGACTACATTAAAATTACAACAGACAGAGGAAACTTCGCAACATACCATGTACCTAGTTAACTTGTGAAGAGCAGCCTCAACAATTCAACAGTAGAGCCAGATATAAATGAGCAAAATAAAGTAATGAAAGTGATATTAACTTATATTAATGGAGAGAGGAGGATTGAGCAAAGAGCATACTCATGCCTATGTAAAAATTTACGCAGTAAATCCCCCTCACGCTTATGTAGGAATATTTATCGATCCTCTCACCAATCAATATAGATATGACGTTATTGAGCCCAGGTTATTTCCAAATGAAAGAAAGCTGTTAAACCAATTGAAAGAACTTTTACTTGATGAATTAGATATTAGGTTAGAGGACGTCGAAAAAGAAGGTGAAGCTGAAACATATTTGAAAAATAAAATTGCAGAAGTAGTAAACAAATACAAAATAAAAATTTCAGAAGAAACGCTAGGCAAAATAATGTACTACATTGTCAGGAACTTCATCGGATACGGAAAAATCGACGTCATGATGAGAGACCCACTAATTGAAGACATAAGCTGCGATGGACCCAAACTTCCAGTATTCGTTTGGCATAGAGAGTATGAATCAATACCAACAAACGTCATATTCGAAACGCCTGAAGAGTTAGACTCCTTTGTCGTAAGGCTAGCCTATAGAGCTGGCAAGCACGTCTCAGTAGCGCAGCCAATCATAGACGGAGCACTGCCAGATGGAAGTAGAGTTCAAATCACTTATGGAAGAGAAGTCTCGCTTAAAGGCTCATCATTCACAATTAGGAAGTTCAGAGTAGACCCCCTAACCATAGTCGATTTAATAAGGCTCAATACATTAACAGCCGAAATGGCAGCCTACTTTTGGTTTGCAATCGAAAATAGAGCTTCAATACTAATAGCAGGAGGAGTAGCTGCAGGCAAAACAACCCTGCTAAATGCATTGGCAATCTTCATTCCACCAGAATTCAAAATTGTTAGCATTGAAGAAACGCCTGAAATAAACTTACCCCACAAAAATTGGCTTCAAATGGTTACAAGGCCGGGCTTCGGAACAGTAGAAACCAGCGTCACACTCTTCGACCTACTTAAAGCTGCGGTTAGGCAGAGGCCAGATTACATAATAGTAGGCGAAATAAGAGGCGAGGAAGCATACACGTTGTTCCAAGCAATAGCAACTGGACACTTATGCCTATCAACAATCCATGCAGATTCAGTGGCATCAGTAATTCGAAGACTGGAGTCAGAGCCAATGAACATTCCGAGAACCCTCATTCCGGCAATGGACATAATAGCCGTCATGGGCAAGCTCAGAATAGCAAACCTACCAGCAAGAAGAGTTCTAACAGTATCAGAAATCGTAGGCTTAGACAGAAATAGGGAGGTGCTGACCAATGAGACGTACAAGTGGAACCCCAAAGCAGATACATTCCAATACATGGGGAGAAGCTACCTCGTAGAGAAAATAATGAGAAGGAAAGCGTACGCCTATGAAGAAGTTCAAGAAGAGCTTAGGCGAAGAAAAGTAATTCTGGAGTGGATGGTGAAAATGAACATTCGAAAATACACTGAAGTCGCAAATATAGTGAGAGACTACTATGCAGATCCAGAAAGACTCTACAGAAGAGCGGTAATATCAATGAGGAGAGGAATCTCACTTGAAACTTAACCGGATATACGTTATTGCATTTAAGTTGTTGGGAGATAGAATCGATCCAGCACTTTCCCACTTCGAAGACTTAAGAAAAATGCTTAAAAGCGCAAATATCAAGGTGAGCTTCAAAGCCTACGTCTGCACAATGATAATTTCATCAACAATCGCCTATGCAATAGCGCAGCCAGTTACCCTAGCACTAACATACATGTTAATAAAGGACGTAAACCTATCCATTTTAATCAGCCTTGGACTTTCACTAATGATTGGATTTACAGTCTTCTGGGCGTTCTACCTATACCCATACTACCAAGCTGGAAATAGAAGAAGAGCCATTGACAGCGCAATGCCATACGCTGTAAGTTACATGGCAGTACTTTCAATGGTAGGAATGCCCCTGCCCGAAATATTCAAGTCGCTGGCTAAGGTCCAAGCACCTAAGGAAGTCTCAGATGAAGCAAGAGACATAGTCAGAGACATAGAATTATTTGGATACGACATACTAACTGCAATTGAAAAAGCTGCTCAAAAAACGCCTTCAACGTACCTTGCAGAAGTCCTCAGAGGAATAGCTGCAATAACAAGGATAGGCGGAAACTTGAGGAGATATCTACTCGACGAAGCGAAGAGGTTCATTAACATTAGAAGGACAATTATTAGGAAAATCAACTCCACACTCCTATCCATAGCCGAAATATACATCGTTGTCTCGATGGTCATGCCAATGCTCTTCATCGTACTATCAGCCATAATGGCGCTCCTAGGAGGCCAAGTGTTTAACTTAGGAGCAAACATAGTGGCCCTCATAATAACCTACGTGTTTATCCCATCCATCTTCCTCTCATTCCTAGTAATAGTAGATGCGTTCACGCCGGAGGATTAAAGGTGAGAAAAATAACGAAGAGGGAGAAAATACTCGTTTCAGCAACATCGGCAACCATAGGAATGGCAGTAATAGTAATTGCAGTCATGATGTTGGGAAGCAATGTCGTAGCAAGGGACAACATGATATTTGGCGGACTAACAATAGCATTCTCACTTCCAGCGGCAATAGACTACATCGAGTATAGATGGAAAAAATCCGTTGAAGAAAAGTTTCCAGACTTCCTAAGGGAAATGGCTGAAAGGCTGAGAAGCGGAATGTCATTTTATAAGGCTCTTGAAGCAGCAGCAAAGAGAGATTACGGTCCATTAACTGAAGAACTTAAAATCTTGATCTATCAAATATCATGGGGAGCAAAGCCTGAAGAAGCATTCCAAGCATTCGCAAAAAGAATTGGAACTCCACTAGCGCGTAGAGTAAGCATACTTCTACTAGAAGTAGGAAAAATGGGCGCTAAAACAGCAATGGTACTCGAAACAATCGGCGACTTCCTAAGATCAATACAACTCATAGAGAAGGAGAAAACCGCGGAGCTGCGCATACACATGCTCACCATATACACAGCCTTCCTCACATTCATGATAATCTCAGCAATACTTGTAACGAAGTTCTTTTACCCCCTATACTTCAGCATCGCCGAATATGCAGGGGCACTCAAACCACTAATGACTCCAATCGAGGCTAGGCAACTCCTACTACACATGCTCTCAATAGAAGCAATCACCAGCGGCTTAATGGCTGGAAAAATATCTGAAAAAAGGATTTCGGCAGGATTAAAGCATGCGATTATACTTCTAGCCATAAGCCTAATAATATACAACTACCTAGTTAAGCCGATTTAGACTTCAATTCTTCAAGCACAGCTTTAAGCTTAGACTTCAACTTCTCCTCAGCCTCATCAATGTTGGGAGCTTCAATCAAAGTTATCCCATAAAATTCAACCAGCCGCTTAGCTTCACTAGACACCTTAGGAACTCCAATTATAATAGACTTAAAAGGTTTGGTATCATACGCTTTAGTGAATACCGCTGCAACATGCCTTTCATCAACCTCATCAGCCAGAACCAGGTCTATAGCGATAAACTTCTCCTCAGAATCCACAACTTTAATCGCAACCAAGTCGAATGAGTGAAGAATACCAGTAGCACCTTGAAGCGACATCTTTATGTGAGCCTCAAAGCCCATCTCCTCAGCCACAAGCTTTAATCTAATTAAATCTCCAACCTTTCTTTTAAGCTCCTTCTTAACCTTATCGCTTATCGAATAAACGAAAACATCCCGGTAAACGGCATCTTTAAACGTAAAATGAGAACCGCACTTAACACATTCGTGCTCAACAACAGGATTATCAAAAGACCTGCCACAAGATCTACACTCGCACCAAACACCTACTACGCGGTAGTCTTGACTTGCATCTTCAAGCTTAACATTGCATCCAGGGCATACAAGCTCGCCATTTCTCCTAAAACTCTCTTCATTATCAATGGTACCGCACTTGAAATGCTCTATGATCCTGTGCTTAACAATCGACCTACTACCACAGTAGGGACATAAATATCTGGTTCGAACGCAACCAGAGTTGCAAGAGGGACAAAGCAAAATTTTATCATAAAACTCCTTAACCAGCAGCTCCATTGACGCAATATCATCAAGTAATTCAACGGCAGTTTCAGAGTCAACCCCAAAAAATTCCTCGACCTCCCTAAATCTAATGTTAAACTCATTATCAAGCGATGGAACGATCCTTCCAGACCCCTTCTTACTTAACATTTCAGCCAGAAAATCGTAAGCTTTCCTTAATAGAGCGTCTTTAGGTTTGTCCATTGAAGCCACTTGCAAGCAACCCCAAATGACGTTGTACTCTAAAGATATAAAAGCTTTATAAAATTATAAGCTTCACAAAGCTTAAAAATTTAGCTGAAAAGCTTACTTAACCACAAAACTTTGAATGGTAAGCCAAGCCCCTTATAGGCTAATGAAACAAGCCTTAAAACCTCGGCCAACTCCATGTCAGCATAATAGTGCAGATGCCCCAAACAGCAACAATCAGACGAGCCGAATCTCCTATAAGTCATAACTCCTTCAACATTGGATAATATTCTGGAGACCTCACATTCAAATCGCCGATCACTGGAAGCTGCAATAACAGCTACAACCTCAAACTCATGTCGCGTCAGCAGGTAATCGATGTGCCACCTCAACCTCTTAATCTTCGAAACGTGCCTTTTAACTCGACTATACAAGCTCATCTTGGACGGGCCAAGCGCAGATCCAGTGTACGAGTAAATACCTCTGCGAAAAGCCACTCGCCCAAGACTGCCAACAATTACCTCAACATCGGTATTAAGAGTAAATATTAACGTGTAAGTTCCCCTACCCAGCTCCTTCAATCGATCAACATTCAATTCAACCGCCAATTGCAGTAAAAATAAAAGAGTATAAAAAGACTAGGAGTATTGGCTGTGAAGAAGAACTCGGGAACCGAGCTGAACGTGAAAAGCTGTGAAGAAAATAGTTGCTGAGCCAGCAGCGCAGCTATGAGCAAGGGTCAAAGCTCTGAATAATGACGAAGCCGCTACTAGGTGAGCTGCGCTGCTATCTAACTTTCTCCTTCGGCGAGCTCCAAAGAAGCCTTGTGGGAGCGCTTTTAATTATCTCATAAACTTGGCTCCACGTCAAACCATACTTCCTCGCCAGCTCATCCATTGAAATCGTGTAGTGAGCCCACTCATACACTATCATGTGCTTGACCTCATCGGAAATGCCCTCAACATCAACTTTTTCAGGAGCTCTTCTCCGCCTACTGCTCAATTGCATCACCGATGGAGACGCTGAATAAGAGATAAATATGTATTTCGCTAAAAATTTTCAAGCCATGAAGTGCCCTAAGTGCGGAGCTAAACTAACCAAAAGCTGCAGAAAAAGAGGAAAAACAAAGCTTATAAGATATCTTCCATGCTCTAACTGCGGATTTTCATTCAAGTAGCTAAGCTCCTACCTTCCAATCACTTCACCAGTAGCAAAGCTAGGTTTAACTGACGTTATCTTAATCGTCACCTTTTCACCAGGCTTAACGTCTGGAACGAAAATTACATAGCCTTGAACTCTAGCAACACCTTCGCCGCGCCTACTTAGCCCCTCAATTTCAACAGCAATTTCATCGCCAACAGACACAGGCTTTGGAAGAAGATATGCTGGCTTTATCCTTCGTCTACCACCTTTACGCGGCCTCTTCTGAGCCACAACATCATCCCCAAAGCATATTGTGGCGAACATGCACTAAGCCATATTTAAGAATTTCGAAACACACAGAAATGATAAAATATGAACGAGACACAACTCTTAAATAATACCAAATAAGGGTAGATAAACGCGTATTAATTGGAGGTTAAACGTTATGGCTAAGCCAATAACAATAATAATGGTTACAGCTGATTGGGAGAAAGCAAGCGATTACATTAGAAAAGCATGCAAAAAGGCCGCTGAAGACCTAAAGATAAACCTCGAGGAGAAAAAGGAGGACTATGAGTTCCTCGATAAGTACGGCGTTAAAAACGAGTTTGGAGGGCTGGACATACCACAAGTATTCATAAAGTACGATGATGGAGAAATCAAGTACGTGATGTCTAGAGTGCCACTAACGGCTCAAGGAACACCAGATGTGGAAGCCGCAGTAGAGATCATCAAAAAGGCAGTTGGAGGTTAAACTCGTTGGCCGAGGAAAGCGTACTAATAATAACATCAGAAAAAGGTAAAGCTTCTGTTGAAGAGGAGGTTAAAGGTAAGCTACATGAAGTAGTTAGGAAAGCAGCTCGAAAAGCTCTTGAGCTTTGGGATTTAACAAAATCAGACTTCATAATAATTAGGGATAAATATCCAGTAGAATTAAAGCTACCGATAACTAAAGAGGAATATGAAATCTACTCCAAATACAATTTGAGAAGAGCTGGACCTAGAGTAGCTACATTCGACCTTCCAGTATACATCATATCATACGACAACGAATGGATACACGAAAACTACAAGGATTACAGAGTTCTAGTTGTAGTTCCGAAAGTTGATGAAAAGATTACGGAAGAATTAATCAATTGGGCTGCAGAAATAACGCTCGAAGAAGCCGAATTCGAAGAAGAGAATTACTAGCCAAAAATCCACCAACGCCTTTTCTTCTTGCCCTCCTTAGCTTTAGCCCTCTTCTTAGCTTCCTTGATGGCCCTCTCCTTTTCCTTTTGAATTTCAACAAGCTCTTCAATCCTTTTAATTAGCGCCTCGACGGCGTCCCTATCGTGAAACAGAGCTACAAGGTCATCGACGACCGGATGTTGAATATAAGCTTTGACGAAAGGCAGTACGTAGACTATTGAAAGCTCAGCTCCAACCCAAGTTAATGGTTTAATTGTCTCCAGGAACATGATGGCAGGAGTTTCGAGGCCCCTCTTGACAATTTCATTGGCAATTTTTTCTATAAGCTCCTTCTTCCTTTCTGGAGTAATCTCAAGCGTTGGAGGGAACATTCATGCTCACCGCTTCAATTAAAGTAATGGTAGTAGGTGCATTTATTTCTTGTTATTTACATGTGAGATAATAAGCCCCTTGCTTTTGAATCCACCATGCGCCTATATTCAGCTATCAGCTTCGGATATTTCTCAACCATACTTACATTTTCCTCCAAGCACTTCAAATACGCCTGCTCAGCTCCCGGAGCTAGCTTAGCAATTTCCTCATAAAGCTTCCTGCCAATTTCACTGGCTTTCTGGCACCTGGGCGTGCAAGGGAAGAAGTTACTTGAAAAATACACGTAAACATCCGGCTTATCTCCAACTCTCCTCAACTCCTTAATTTGACGGGAAGCCCTCTCCTCAACATAAACTCCCGAGCCTCTCTCTTCAGCGTACCTCTTAACGCAACAATCTGGATACCCAAGCAGCCTTCCAAGCTCAGAAACATATGTAGCTGAAAGCTCCTCAGGATAGACTAGAAGCGACGGAGGCAAGCCAAGAGGCTTAACTTGAAGAATAGCCTTTCTAATCTCACGCCTAGTTGAAAAAAGCTTCTTCAACTCCTTCCCAACCTTAGATTCGCGATAGATGTAAACTTCATAAATGCTGGGTCTAACCTCCTCAAGAATCATCTTCAAGCCCAAAGTTTTAGCCCAACTCTCATGAGCTTTGAAAACGTCGGACTCCAAGACGATCTCCTTGAAAAGCCTCTTAATCTTGTTCCGCAGCCTCAGAATTAGCTGGCTCCTCAAATAAAGATCCCTGGTCTTCATCAACAAGGATAAGTCCTCAGCGCACCTCTCATCAATAATTCTCCCAAACTTGCTTCCATCAGGAAGCTCGGCTGGAAGAGTAAAGAAGGAACACGGCCGAACGCCTAAGTAAACTGAAAGGTAATCCTCAAATTTAACTCTAGGCAAAATGCGGGATTCATTAATGAAATCGCCGATCAAACCCAA
This sequence comes from Candidatus Culexmicrobium cathedralense, assembly GCA_025061115.1. Lineage (GTDB taxonomy): Archaea > Thermoproteota > Methanomethylicia > Culexarchaeales > Culexmicrobiaceae > Culexmicrobium > Culexmicrobium cathedralense. The sequence goes on from JANZKC010000002.1 coordinate 201,086, forward strand.
TCAAATCACCTTCACGTACAGACAATCAAATTAAATAAGCGTGCGACTAATAAATAAGGCTTAAGGGCAGAGGCAAGAGGGAGCATGATGAAAGCACGCATGCCAACATTTGAAGAATATCTAGCTGGAGCCATGCTGAGCAACGCTCCAGCTTGGATAACGATTGCAACAGCCTCATACCTATACGAGATAGCGCTAATTAGCGAGGAAATAGCTGCAATCCTTATAGTTGGAGCATACTCCATCGGAGGAATGATAGGCGCATACCTTGTCTGCAAACGAGCATATAGAGATAAGATTAAAACCGGAATTGAAGTTGGGCTCGCAGCACTCATACTAAACATCATATTCACAGCACTGTTTTTAGGAGCCCCACCGGCAATACCTCCACTTGCAGGATTAATCATTGGAGGAGCAGTAGGCGGAATAATAGCAGAGAGAAAATCCTCCTAAAGAAGCAGGTCAGCACTAACCGCTACTTCCTCCTCAAAAAGAAATCCAAGCTAGTTACGCCTAGAATTTCATCGAAATTAACTCCAATAGCTTCCAACACTTGCCTAAACGTCGTCTCCATATGTCCCAAATACTTAGTAACGTCAATCTCATCAATCCTAGCAAGCTGGACAGGCTTAACTCCAAGCTCACCTTTAACTTTAACGTAGGATATAATGTCGCCAGCTCCAAGCTTCTTACCATACCGCTCAAGCAGCTGAGCAGCTTTAACATGCTGCGGAGTAGTCTTAACATAAAGGCTAAGAGGCTTAGAAAGCTTAACCCTAAAAGCAAGCTCGTCAAGAGATAGTCTCCGCTCCCTAAGCTTTCTATAGCAATTCTGGGCAATAGCCCTGATCTTCTCCTTAGCTTTTTCAAAGTCCTCCTCGGATTTAACTTCACTTAAAACTTTGACAACCTCTATAAAGGCAACTTTAAGGAATTCAGGGGTATTCCTCTTCTTTCCAACCAATCCCTTAATGTCGACGGAGCCATCATTAAAAACTCCAAGGTAATTCTTTTTGAGCCCCGAAAAGGTCACGTACCTATAGACCTTATCAACGTCCAAGTCAATTTTAAACTCCGACTTAGCCCACTTCATCAGATCCTCAATTTGCTTAGGCGAGGGCTTATAAAGGAAAATGCTGTCCGTATCACCATAAAGAACTTCAACTCCAAGCTCTTTAGCCTTCTCAATAGCCTTAGAAATAACAAACCTACCTAGAGCAGTAGTGCTTTCGGCAACTGGAGGACAATAGAGCGGAAAAGCCTCATTACCCATAACGCCATAACTAGCATTCAAAATAACCTTCAAGCCCTGCTGGACAACCGAGTACCAGCTTCTTATAGCGGGATCCAAAGACTTGTCCTTAGACTTAGGCTTAAACCAGTAAACCCTAATGTGGCGAAGCATTCCAATTAAAGTTGAAGACAACCCTAAGCGCTTCATGCAAACCCAGTGGGGCAGGCCGGGAATTCTATTGGACTTACACTCCTTATGTGGACAATTAATAGTCTCGTAGGACAAATTCCACCTATAAAGAACTGAGGGATAAAGACTTGCAAAGTCAAGCACGGTAACGTTAAAGTAAACTCCAGGCCTAGGCTCAATTACAATCGCACCTAAATACTTCTTACCCTTAATCAGAGCCCTAGTAACGGCTCCACCCTTAACAGCCAAAATATCCTCCCTAGCAGGAATCAAATAGTTTCTCTTCCTATGCTCATAATAAAGCATGTTTTTAATCCAGCCTGAAACACCCTGACGAGTAACATCTTCCATGGAAAGCTTTGAAATCCTCATCAATAGAATAATCAGCTTCAAAACCAAGTCGTCATCAAAAGTGGTTAGGGAGAGCGTGATAAAAGCATCTCTAAAGCAATATGACGCAAGCTCATAATAGGATAGCTCCCCAATAAGGCGATCTATCGGAATTTTACTTATGCCGAGAAGAGCTGAAGCAATGGCATCCAAGGTGGCATCCTTGTACTTATTGCTAAAAGCATAAACTTGAACAGACCTATTAGCAAAAAACCTGTAAAGGTCGATGTGCACGCCAGTAACCACATGCGAAGACTGCCTACTCAAAACTATTGGAACTTCCCTACTTGGAATGCCAAGCTTCGACGCCCTACGCTTCAAGTACCTCAAATCAAACTTATCGCCATTAAATGTTAAGATAATAGGGTAGAACGCCATCAGCCTAAACGACTCCAAAAGCAAACTCTTCTCATCATCAAAGAACACTAGCTCAACATCGCTGGGCAAACTGCTAGGCTTACCGCCAAACTCTAAATCACTCCTCCTAAGCAAAAACACCTTCTTAAGTCCAGTGGAAGAAGCAAAGGCAATACATATTACTGGGTACTCAGCCTCGGAGGGTTCTGGAATCTTATCCGGCTCAGGCGTATAAACCTCAATGTCTATAGCTAGCCTAGGAATATCGGGAGCAGGACAGAGAAATAGGGGAAGCCACTCATTCAGCATTTCAATGACTTCATCAGGCTCACCCTCGAAGTGCTTCAAAACTTCACGCTTAACCTCCTCGGGAACATCATAATGAACGAGCTTCAAGCTTCCATCATCAATTCTATAAAATAGACCTGGAATGAGCTGCCTATCATAAATATAGCAGTTATGATATCTTATTCTGGCCTCCCATGCCTTAGGAAGCAGATCCCTAATGCTCTTATGGCCGCCGCCAATTGAAAGCGGGTCCTCAGCAATGATTTTAGACATCTTGACAATCCTACCGCTCAGAGGATCATACTTCTCAACCACTTCAACACGCCTAAAACCTGGATGCGTAACCACGGGAAGCCTCTTAACTTTCTCAGGAGGTAAGTCTGAAAGGCAATATGGCTTATGCCCAGTATTATCATACCAAAAGTAAATCTTGTTATTCTCAGGATCATAAAGCTTGCAGAGAGCCTTACCCTTAGAGCCATCAAATAAAACTGAAAGTAAAATGCAAGGTCCAGTTTTAGTTGGCTGCTCAACTTCAAATGGAATAGCCTCTACAACTTCAAGCTCAGCTTCACCAACTTCCTCAACTTCTTCATCTTCAAATTCCAAATTAAGCTTGGACGACCTACGCCGACCTCTACTCATAAGCCTCTCCACCACTTCTCAAACATCTTCTCCTTCTTGATAGCCTTCTTAAACAGCTTGTAATGCTTCTCGCAAAAATAGATGCGCCTAGCCCTCCTATCCTTAACAGTTAAATTCAGCTTAGATAAAGCTCTAAGAGCTTCCGAGGCAGAAACCGACCTAACAGCAGCTTCATTACATCCACTAACACTGCACAATTGACCCTTCTTAACCCTCCCCAAAGCCCTCGCCCAAATATCAAATAGAACACCCAACTATTAAAGTAATTCCAGAAAGCAAAACTACAATTATTAAGTAAGCTTGCTAAAGATAAGCTGGGCCCGTAGCTCAGCTGGATAGAGCGTTGGCCTCCGGAGCCAAAGGTCCGGGGTTCAAATCCCCGCGGGCCCGCCACCACCATCAATTTCATGGCAATTCATGAACATGAACATCAGATATAAGCATCAAGTATGATATTCAATTAATGGGTTTCAAGTTGGACCCCGAGTTAATAGACATATTTAAGCTATCACAGAATGTCAGACACAGAATTCTAATCTATGTTCTTAAGAAGGGGATTTCGTCAACTATGTTAGGCTTTTCATCAAACTACATTAATAGAGTTAAGCGCGGCGTACTTAGAGTTAGTGACAATTTAGTTAAAGCCTGCCTCAAGCATATAACTCTTGAGGAATACATCCAATTGACAGGAGATAAGCTAGAAACAGCTGACGCAGGCACCGTCATTAGAGTTCTAAAATCAGCGCTACATAGTAATTGATTTAGTTGTTAAAGAAGCCGATGAAGAAGTTAGGTTGGCTTCTAGGCAGTATAGAGTTACTGAAGACGATATTTAAAAATTTGAGAGAATTTTAGCCCAAAAAGCTAAGTCAACCGCTAAAGCTCACAGAATCTACCTTCATAGAGCTCTCAACTCATTAAACTTTACATTAACCCCCGACAAACTAAGCGACTACATCCTAGAGCTAATTGAGAGTAGCGGTAAAGGAGCAGCCAGACATACAGCCAAATCTCTAAAACTCCTCATCCAGCCAAATACAAAATCCAACTGCATTCCTCGAATTAACTATATTATTAACTAAAACTTATGAACAACACATTCTGAGAAAGAAAAATTGTTTATAAATTAATATTCTTTAGGTGAAGAATCACTGTAGAGCATTACATTAAAGGATATTTCAGCAGGAATATCAGTGAAAAGAGTCTTCATATAGTGCTTCACAAGCATGGGTTCATAGCCTCCTTGTTTATTGGGATCCAGCAACCCTATTGACGAAGGCTCAACTGTAAAGGTAGCATAAGTCATGCTATTTACTACTTCATGTTTAACTTCCGCAATGCCATCACCTGGATCTGTCTGGTCAAACCATTTAAAGTATGTACCTGATGGAGATGAGTAGCTTACTTCAACTAGAAGTGTTGGCTTTTGCCCACTAGTACCAGCTGTGACAGAATACGTTATGGTGCTTAATGGTCCACCTACATTCTTGGGGCCCCAATCCCATAAAACTTGTCCTTCGAAATAACGAGTTTTCCAATCAGTTCTAGTTATAAACACTCCAGGTGGGCGAGAAATACCGAACGGACTATATCCCTTAGCTGAATGAATTACATATGCGTAAAAGAACTTATAGACTGTGCCATCAGTTGCGGTTTGACTACCATAATAATATTCCGCTTTAACCCACATTTCACCAGCAAGCTCACCCAGCCATCCCCTAGCCTCCGCATTTTTCCAACCAATATACCCCAGAAAATCAAAGCCTTCCATTCTAGTTATGCTATTAGTTGAGAATGCCTTTTTATTCGGTGTACTTTGAAACAGCATCATACAATCAGCAATGTCGCTGACTAATAGATGGACATTCTCAACCAAAATTATACCATAGGGATTATAAGAGAAGGCAATAATTGACGATTTAAAAAGTCTAGAATCAATCTTCAATCCTTCATAGCGCTTGTCTGAAACTCTCTGTTCAGGATCTACAAGGAATATTTTAGGCTTATAATTCAGTTTACCTAAAGCCTTAAGCCATAGTTCATAACATAGACTAGCATACTCTACATTATTGCCAGTAATTATTATCATTTGAAAACGACCACTCTTATTTAATATACTCGATAACAAGCCACTCAACTCATCAATTCTATCCATCACAACAATATCGTTAACATGAGAGACAACAAATAATGGCATACCTGCTCTAACTCTTCCAGATAACTCTGAGATATTATTAACCACAGCAACCTTTGAACCAATAGCTTGTTCAAGACCTCTAATGTCAATTACAGCACTAGCAGTACCCCCCATTATGAAAACATCACCCACAATATTCCTTGAGACTCCCTCCCCTATGGCCGTATTACTAGGAAGCAAAATAACATAGAAAAGCAGGATTATAGGGAATGTCAACAACAGCAATTTCCTTTTTGATATACTTCTTTTAAAGCTCATCAAATTTCACCTATTTTTATTTTAAAGTATATCAAATATTTAAATTCTAATCTAAAATACATAAGTAGTACGAATGATGTCTTCTCAAAACATCCTAGAATGTTATGAAGTTAGTTAGGAAATAATCAATCTAAAAGGCCATTTACATAGATTAAGAAACCTATATATTGTTTTGTATTATGTTGAAACATACTATTTTATGGTGAATTTATTGGTTGATGTTAGTTTTGGAGTTAGGGTTAGCGTTTCAATTGATGAGGAGCTACTGGAGTGGGCTAAAAAACAGGTTGAGACCAGGAAATTTCGAAGTGTAAGTCACGTAGTTGAGTATGCTTTAATGCTTCTTAAAAAGCTGAGGAGAAATAATACTAAAATTTAGTTTTCATGAAGTTAGATTTGTGTAGAAAAGAGTTAATATACAAAACTTTAATTTAATTTAGTAGGGAAAAGCCGTTAAATTGCAGATGAGAAAAATGCCCAACAATTCTATTGAAAACATTATGAAAGAGTACTCTGAAGCTCTTGTCACGTTTTTGAAACATTTGGCAAGATCATTACAATGATCGGTAAGCTTGAGAAGAAAACTGGAAAAATATTGAAGAGATGATGAAGGAGTTTTTAAGGCCTGAAACTCTAGTGGAGCTTTCCAAAAAGGTTCCTCCAGAGATATTTGGAGAGATGATGTCTTTAATGCTTGAAGTAGCAACTATGAAGTCCAAGGATATTGCTAAACTTACTCCTGAAGAAAAGATAAAGCTTGGACGTAAATTCCTCAATTTAGCAGAACGATTGAAAAAACTGTTCAAAGAGCTCGAGGAAATTAAATAAGCATAATTAGGTGAGAATCTTGCGATCCATACAGTTGTCAGAGCGTATCTTTGAAAATACTTATGATCTAATAAGTAAGTCCATAAACTCGGCGCTGACGGATTTATCCAATAAATCACTCATCAATTTACAGCAACTCCTAAATCCACTTGAAACAATAATTGATAATTGCTCTCTAAATTGGCTTAGGTTGTTTAGTATTTTAAAAATGGATGTCGAAAGAGTAGTAAATTATATGGCGCAAAAACAAATAGATCCGAATGCGTTTTTTGACTACTTGATAAATGCTTTCGAACTGCTAGTAAGCAGAAACATCCAAGTTGTATACATTCACGTTGATCTCTCTGAAGATGAAGAAGACATTGATTGGAAGGTGATTGATGTAACGATCAAAGTGAAAAGTGAAGATTACGACTCGCTTCTAAGTATTTGGATTGAGTTGGCGAGGATGAAGCCTAGAGCGTGGAAGAATGTTTACGTAGGGGTTGAACCCCTTTGAGTATAGGTTTAGAGGTTGCTGATGATTTTCTCCTCTTCGCTATAGAAATTAAAGATCAACTAGAAGCTCGCCAAGCTGGGAAATATAAAATTACGTTGACTCAAGGAGTTTTGAGGACTTGCATCAGCAGAGCATATTATGCAGCTTTTCTATATGCTAGATGTGTAACCGATTTAGAACGGTATAGGCGTCCAATCGGAATTAGAAGTGCTTCAATACATAATAAGGTAATAGACCGACTTAAAGAGATGGACATACCAGTTGCCGACATGCTTTATAATCTTAAGAAAGCGAGAGGGAAAGCAGACTATAATATTCGCTCGACAATAAATCCTAACAAAGTAATTTAGGCAGTAAAGGTTGCTCTAAAGATAATAGATTACCTTAAAAGAGCTTTCCCAAACAAATTACAGTCATAATTAATTTGATCATCAATAGAATTATTATTCGATCTTGTTCAGCTTCATGTTGAGCTGATCATTAATTGAGGTCATTAAGTCTAGTGGTTTTTGTACTTGTAGGCTAAAAAAGGGGTTTTATTGGAAAATTGTGTGGTTGTGTTTTACCAGGTGTAGTTGATCTATTTTTCTTTTAGTTCTTTGATGATCCTGCACATTTCTTCTATTTCTCTTTCTCTCTTTTCTATTTCTTCTTCTAGGCGTTTTTCTAGTTCTCTTACTTTTCTTCTTCTTCTGTAAATATGGTTAGAGCGGGGCTGCCTTCCTATACTCTTCGACTAGCCTTTCTATGAGGATTGGGTGTTCTAGGTCTTCTATGCCTGCTAGGAAGTAGACTTGATGTATGCCTGCCTTGTGCCCCATCCACGCTTCTACTACCCATGGATCTACTCCGCTGAGTTTGCACCACGTTGAGAAGTACTTTCTCAAGACGTGAAATCTGCACATGTGCCATTTTCGGTGCTTCATGTTTTTGCCTACTCTTCGCAGCAGCCTCCTCCACATTGTTCTTAGTGTGTGAGGATCTAGCCTTCTACAGCTCCTGTTTACTATTAAGTGGGATTCATCGGTTAGTTGCTCTCCTTTCTGCATTCTCTCCTTCAAGTACATTAACGTGAATTTGAGGGCTTCACTTGTGCAGAAAGCAGATATTCCACCGATCAACATTACTTCATAGTTGAGAAATAAATGAGCCACCTACTAATTACTCTTCCAGGGCTTGAGCAAATAGTCGCACAAGAAGTTAAGAGAAAGGGAGGCATTATTGTCAATTCAGCCAGAGGCAGAGTACTTGCCTCAAAATTGGTCAGCACAAATCTTAGAACTATAGAGTCAATTGCAGAAGTACTCGTACACTGCAAGATATCAGATACAAGTAGGAAAAGTTTGAGGCACTTAATTCGAGAACTACTACGCTCAAGCGAAAAAGTTAGAAATGCCATACCAAGCTCAGCAAAAATAACTGTGAAAAGCGCAGTCTATTCTAAACCTAAGCCAATAGACTATAAAACTCTAGAAATTATCGCAGCAAGAGAACTAGCTAGAGTATACGAAGTCAAATTGTCGCCAAAACATGGGGGCCTAACTTTAAGAGTTGAAATTTTGAATGAGGAGTTGGTAATAGGGAAGGTGCTAAAATCAAATCTTCATAGAAGAAAATACACTAAGTTTAAACACCCAGCAATGATAAATCCGCTAATCGCAGCTGCAACTGCTTACTTAGCAAAATTAAGTAAAAAAGACTTGATATTAGATCCATTTTGCGGATCCGGAACTATACCGATTGAAGTCGCTCTCACATTAAATTGTGAAGCACAAGGCTCAGACATCAATTCAAGATACGTTAAAGGCGCATTAAAAAACGCGAAGGAAGCAAATGCAACGGCTCAAGTTAACTTCTTCACATCAGCCATATCGAAATTAGGAGTAAAAAGAAGGTACACGACAATCATAACAGACCCTCCTAGAGGAATGAGACTTCAAGTTGAAGATTTAAGTTCCATCTACAGAGAACTCGCCATGGCAGCGAGGAATGCGCTGGTTGACAGCGGTAAATTGATAGTTGCAGTTTTACGAGAAGCAAGGAAAATTTCTTCTCGAAAACTAGGTGAGGTGGGCTTCAAGCTCATTAAAGAACTCAGCATACTTCAAGGAGGAGTAAACGTGTACATTCAATATTTTGAGAAAGAAAGTAAATAGCAAACACTACTAGAATTACATTCTGGTCGGCGCTTCAATCCCCATTAGATTGAGCGCGTTCCTAAGCGTTACCCTAACAGCATTAACTAGTTGAAGTCTAGCGTTTCTGAGCTCCTCAGGCTCTGCCTTCAAAACTGGAACTGCATCATAGAATGCATTGAAGGTAAGCGCAAGCGAGTTTGTAAAGTCTGGTAGAAGCTCAACTTTAAGGCTGTCTGCAGCTTCAGCAACTACTTCAGGGAACTTTGAAACTTGAAGAATTAAGCTCTTCTCCAACTTGTGGGTAAGAAGCTTTGCATCGTAATTCTCAGGCAACCCATCAACCTTCGCGAGTATGTTGCATGCTCTAGCGTGAGCATATTGAATAAAGGGAGCGCTGTTCTGATCAAAGTTTAAAACTCTATCCCAAGTAAACGTCATTCTCTTCGAAGGAGAAATGCAAAGCAGTGCGTATCGAACCGCTCCAACGCCAACTGCCACACTTATCCTGGAAATCTGCTCTTCACTCAAGTTTGAAGAGCGTTTCACAACTTCAGCTCTAGCTCTCTCAACCGCTTCATCAATTATCTTGTCAAACTCAACATATCTACCTCGCCTGCTTGACATTTTAAAGCCTGGAAGTCTAACTAGCTCATAGGCGTAGTGCACGAAGTTTAACGCTAGATCTCGCCTACCCAGAACCGCTAGTGCAATTCTAAGCTGAAGCTGCGGCAGAGTCTGCTCAGCACCAATAACGTGAATAACCTTATCTGCATGCTCAAACTGCCATAGAGTATAAGCAATATCCCTCGTCGTGTACAAGGTTCTACCGTCAGACCTGACTAGAGTTAATTTGGGAAACTCGTAAAGGTCGCTGACTCCAAGCTCCTTTTTTAAATTGAGCGCATTGGCAGCTTGCTCAGCATCGAAAATTAAGGCTCCACCGTCGACCTTCACGAAGGGAGTAGCCTTGAGCTTATCCAGCACTTCCTTCACCCTGCTACTCCAAACGATGTCGCTCTCCCAATCCCAGCTGTCATGCTTGATATTTGCCCTTTCTAAAGTCTCTTTGAAACCTTCAATGCACAAGTTACATAGCTCTCTAACAAGCTTAGTGACTCGCTCATCACCCATTTCGTATAGCAAGTCTAGCCTGGCAATAGACTCGGGGGGATTTGGATCGGAGTTTATCTCCTCAAGAAGCTTGTCAAATAGATCTGGATTCCTATCACGCAATTCCTTGGAAACAGACGCCCAGTCGCTTAGCTCTCCCAAAATTTTCGCTCGCTCATCTTCAAATCCCTCGCCAAGCTCATCAATTTCCTTAAGCCTCTTCTTCAGCCTCCAGATCTCGACGATGCAGCTAGTCATAGCGTAGATTAATCCTATAAAGCGGTCAGGCTTACCCTCAGGCTTAATCCTGCCGAGCTTATCATACCCGTAAGCGGCTATAGAAACTTGCAAGCCTACGTCATCAATATAGAAGTGAGTTTTAACATCATGGCCTCTAGCCTTCAGCAGCCTTGCTAAAGTATCTCCTAGAACCGCGTTTCTAGCTGCACCAATATGAAGAGGATGAATAGGATTAGCGCTCGTGTGCTCAACAATAATTCTAAGCGGCTTATCGACTTTTAAATGACCATAATTCTCGTCAAGATCCACGACAGCTTTAAAAGTTTCACAAGCCAATTCAGGATAGCTCACGTAAAAATTCACGTAACCAGCACCGGCAACTTCAACTTTATCAATAAACCTCATATTTAAAGGTCTAATAATCTCAACAATTTTCTCAGCCAAAACCCTAGGAGGAAAGCCAGCTTGCTTAGCAACAGTAAAGGAAGGAAAAGCCAATTCAGCTCCAATCACAGGCGGAGGTACTTCAAGAATTACATCAACATTCGATATTCCTAGCTGCGAAAAGGCGTAATTTATAGCTTCAACGCACTGCTGCCTAAAAGCTCCAAATGGATTGCCCTTAACCGTACTCACCAAATTACCACCACGCAATTGCAGACGCATAATTTAATGCTCAACCTAAGAATTCCATCACAAACTAGCTATTAAATACTACCACCAAAATGGAAACCATAAATTTGACGCAAAAAATACAAAATAAAAAGAAAACGTTAAGTTTCTTTCTTTTCTTTAACTTCAAGCCTACACTCGTAAATCACGTCACCGTCGACTACTCTGAAAATCCTGACAAAATCGCTTTCAATTTTCATCAAAATAGGCTTCCCAATACCCTCGGCAATCTTCCTAAGATCCTCCAAATCTTCAAGCTCGAAAACCACACTACCACCTTCAGAGAAGCTCTTAACTTTAACTAAATAATCCTCCAAGGGCTTTACCAGATCCTTCCAAACATCCTTTTTGCCTTCACCAGCTCTGAAAAAGTTGAAGTATATCGACGGAGCCAATCCCGCCAAACTTAAACCTAACAATGCATAAAATCCGTAAAGCTTATTCTTAACATCTTCATGAACGATCACTTGGCTCCTTGTGACAGAGTCAGATTTTTGATGATTTAAGCCGTCAATGCTAATCATCGAGCCTTCAACTCCACCGTACTTAATAGTTATAGTTAATTGTGGAGAGAAAGATGATTCAATAAATCCAACAACGTCATTTGAAGCTAGAACATGAATGTTCGGAGTCAAAGTTAAAGTATAACTGCTCGCATAAGCTCCAGTCTCGTCTTCAATACGTTTAATCAATGAAAAGATATCCCCAAGATTCAAAGTTAAATTAAAATTAAAAGAAGCATCATTTCCATAAAGCTTCATTGAACCCTTAGCAGGACCGGGTAAATCCTTAACCCAACCGCTAGGCGAACTTAAACTAAAGTTAACATTGTAATTTACAACTATTGTGGATGGAGTGTCAATGAGGAAGCGATATGTAAAATCAATGACTATTCTCTTCACGAGCTTCAAATAAAGTGTACCTTCACCTGGACCGAGCACAGTAGTGTTGTAGAGAACATTGGGATGAATAAAAGCTAAGTAACTATACCTACCAAAATTCGCATAATTGCATAAAGACACCTGCTTACTCTCCACCACAGGAATTTGATAGGTAAAGTATAGCATAACAATTGAAAACAATGTTAAAAACGTGAATAACACCAAGAAAAGCCTTGTCTTTCGCAAAAAATTATGTTTAAACATCATCACACCAGATTTACCATTTAATTACGTTTCTTTTCAAGTTGGATAAATACTTTTCTGAAAATCGCTATTTACAAGTTATGGAGAAAACGCCACATTGTCAATCACATGAATAGTAAAATGTAGAGATATGTCCTCTAAACCATTATCGCTCGTAGAATTAAAGCTTACTTTTATCCAAACAATAACCTTCTGGCTCGGGTCGAAGAATATAGGCGGTGCCACAGCGTCGTTAAAAGGAAGATCATCAGCCTCAACATGCCCCCAAACTACTTTGAAATCACCCCTGTCAAATGGACCATAAAAGTAAATCTCAGTCTCAAGATAATCCTGTAATTCACTTTGATTTTCAAAAACCACGTGAATAGCTTTAATTTTAGCTGGCAAAGTACCATCATTACAAACAACTAGTCCAATCCAAGCATACCAACCGGAACATACGTTTTCACACATTACTTTTAAAGTGTAAGGATCAATTAGCACCATTTGGTCATCCTCTATTGGCGCAACTCTTCTAAACTCTTTGGGAACCACAGCCTTGTATGAACCTATCTTCACATAGAAGTGACCCATTTTTATCTTACCAGATATCTGTAAAATTTCATTCCAATGACTGTACGCAAACCCGCTTATAACCAGTACAATTAAAAGGATGCTGAAGACAAATGATAACTCAAAACTTAGATTATTATGCTTTTTCACTCTCACTACCTAAGTCACCTCCCCTATTTTTCTAACTGGAAGCAAAACAATTCTTGAGAACATAAAATTCGAAAGCTCAAAAAGACCAATTAAGATTGAGAAAAGATTACTCCAAAAGATCACTAGAAGCGTATTGACAGTGATGAAGAGCTGGTCAATATTCGAATTACAAAGAATAATGTTGCTCATAGCTTGAAATGGTTGTGCAGGACCGATGAGTGGAAAATCATCTACGCAACCTTTCATGCGCACAACTCTATACATAGTCATCTCGCCTTCACCTCAAAATTTAATTTTTATCACATCTTTCATCTCCATCTACCAAATTTCCTCCTTTTCATAAAATAATTATAAATAAAGTATGAAAAGACAAATGAAACAGAAATTATAAAACTTATAAGATTAATTTGATTATAGTAAATGAAGCTGAAAATCGAAAATACTATGATTTTCATATAAATTGAAATCCACCCTAATTTGGGTATAATAAGTAGGAGCTTGCCTTTAATTTGACTTGAATAAACGGGATCGTAATCAATAGCGTTGTTGGCATCGCCCTTAGTTACGAAATATCCTTGTTTTATAGCCACAACCCTATGAAGTACAGCGCCTTCGCGGCCCATATATTGAATTATATCACCTAACTGAATCTTGTTAGGTGGGACTTTAACTAGAATGGCTATGTCTCCAACGTTTAATGTTGGTTGCATGCTACCGCTCATGACAACTGATGGGAATACGCTCAATAATCCTGTGCTAAACCAAACTGCTAAAACAAATATTAAAATAGGCGCTAAGGCCTTGGCTGGGCTCTCCTTCTTTTTCCAACCCCTAAAAACATCAATTTTCAATCCAGCGCTTCTAAGCACCTCCCTTGGAGTAGCATAATTTATTGCTACAAGGCTTATCGTTGGAGAAACGACACCTAATAGTGATTTTAAGCTCCAAGGAAGGTCTGGCAATACAGGGGAAAACCACTGGAAAACTGAAAGAGGCATTACGTAGGCTATTGAAGCTATTGGACCAGCAAGCAGTGCAAGATACGAAGCTAATAAGTTCTGAGCCAAAGCTGGAAGGAAATCAGAGCCTAAGAATTCAACAAAGAGTAGAGGCTTAACATTAGATAATGGCATCCTCAACAAAGCTAAAACTGGGCTGTGAAGAAGCGACATAAGCATAAGTGAAAGGAGAGGTTTACGCCTACCCAAATTCCTTAAAATATGCGCCCTCGAAAATTCAACTCCAAAAACCGATGAAAGCACCATAATTGAGTTGAGTATAAGCATTCTAGGCGCAAATGAAACTGGACTCCTACCAAATTTAGTGATAAGACCAGCATCAACAAGAAGAGCTATCTGAAAAATTGCTGCAAGAAAGGCAGCCAAATAAACAATTCTCCACTTAGAATCTAATCCTCCAAGTAAATTATTAGCGAAAATCGAAATTACAGCAACACCCACCCAACACAAGGAAGGTACTAAGTATGCTAACAAGCCAGCGGGCATATAAAAATATAAGAGCAACTTAACTGATAAAAGAGAAATTAATACCAAGATCGTTTTATTCATTCACATCACCATTATGTTATGATATAAATAAAAAATAGGAAATTATTTAACAATTAATTATTTCAGCAATAATTTCATTAACCCTTGTTCCATTGAATGCCAATAATTTCAACTGTCAGGACATACGTGTGACACTCTTCTGCCTCTTGCTTAAATTCCAAGTCAATTTCAGCCTTATGCGTTCTACATGGATCTATCTGATAAGGTACGCTATCCGTGACTTCCAAGTTTATCACTTCAATGTCGCAGGCGTCAACAACACCATTGCCATTAACATCTTCATAAATACTGCCTATGTAATCTCCATCAGGGTCATACCACAATAAGTCGTAGATCTTATGGCCAGTAGCATTCCTCTTCTCGCCAGTAATGTTATAGCCAATCACTTTAATTGGAATTGTACCAATGTTATGTAGCTTGAAGACTATGCCCACAACGTATTGTGGATATGCATTATCAATAACTATTATGAGCTTCTTATAACCTTCTTTTCCAGTGTGTGGATCCGTTATATTTTCAGCAAAGTAAGCAGTGCAATTTCCAACATCTTTACCAAGATATTCACCAGCTGTTTTTTGCGTGTGATCCTCGTTCCAGTGATACTCATTACAGCTGGGCGGTTCAGCGTAGTCAAATGATAATGTCAAGCTACCCATGTTTATAGTGCCTTCAATAGTTACTACATCACTCCAATGAGCATAAACAGCTCCAAGCAGAGATAAGAGTACAACTATTGATAGGGAAAGCAAGCTTGTTTTACGAGTATTCATATCTAATCAACCCCTACCTATGCCTTATTCCACTGTACAAACTCAAATGTAACTGAGAATGTGTAAGTATGACACTCCTCAGCCGTCTGCTTAAAGTCTACATCAATGCAAACCAGGTAGCAGTTACAAGGTTCAAGTTGACCATCTTCAGGAACATAAGCAACAACTCTAACATTCATTATATCGCCTGCTGGATCTACTAGTGCACCCTCCCAAATCCACGCTTTTAATGTTGTGTTGTAATACCAAAGATCCTGCCTCCAAGTGAGGTTTTCACCATCCGTTACGTCGTAGCCAGTTAAGTTCGCTTTAGTATACGTAGCAGGTATGGTTCCAGCATTCTTCAACATAAATTCGATATGTACATCCCACTGCGGGTATGCATTTGCCATTAGAATTGTCATCTTCTTAGCTACGGTTTCAGGCGGATCATGATGAACGCTAGTTTCAAAGTCGCTTAAAGTAATCGTAGCATTTGCAACCCACGTCTTATTTGCTGGCGGAAGGAATTCCGCTTCCGGAACACCATTGATAGTTTCATAGTGAGTAACCGAGTTGTTTAAAATGCCTACTATAAGCTCACCCATATGCACTGTGCCTTCAATAGTTACTACATCACTCCAATGAGCATAAACAACTCCAAGCAGAGATAAAATAACTATCAGCAGTCCAAAAGTGCCTATCAAACTCTTACTTTTCATTTACTGATCACCTCTTAATTTTCGGGCTATCATCGCCTAGATTAAGCTTTAAAACTAAGCTTTAAACTCTAGGCTTTAACGGGGGCTCCCAATAGTCCCCCGGCTTTACAGCAGCATATACTATGGATCTCGTTTAACGCTTTAAATTGCCGATTCAAATGGTCTGGAAATGAGCCATTTGGCTTTAAACGATGCGAAATACAAATTACATTAACAAACGCTTTAAGCTTTCAAAATCCTTTTTAAGCCTATATTTCCTCATATTTTTATCTATAGAAATATATTCTATTACACCAACATTTATTAGATTTTGAAGAATTTTTGACATTTTCGAGTAGGGCACCCCAACTCGCCGAGCAATTTCTCTTAACGTCACTTCTTCATTTTTGCAAAGCTCAGCAATTGTCCTAAATGATAAATCCTCTTTAAACATGCTTTTAGCAAGTTCCAAGAGAAGCAATGTATGCAAGTCAACCTCCTGAATTTTGATTTCACTAGCATTACTTTTTAGCCTAATATTTCGTCTCAAGGCTTATCAAGCTTAAAATAATAATATCTCCCTATGCTTTACTTTGCGCTCCATTTGGACTAAAATTAAACCAAATGGCATAAAAATAAGGGTTTTAGGTTAGGATGTCTTTTAATTGCTCGTACTTTTTGGAAAGCTTGTAAATCCTAATTCTTGGACTTGCATAGAAATATTCTACAACTCCCTTCTCAACCAAGAGATCAAGATGCCTAGATAAATTTGAATGCGATATGCCTACTTTTCTCGCCAATTCTCTC
Organism: Candidatus Culexmicrobium cathedralense; assembly: GCA_025061115.1. GTDB lineage: Archaea > Thermoproteota > Methanomethylicia > Culexarchaeales > Culexmicrobiaceae > Culexmicrobium > Culexmicrobium cathedralense. Next base: position 217,803 of record JANZKC010000002.1, read on the forward strand.
AAACTTGCACCTTCAATTTTGCATAATTCACGTACGATTTTAAATCTCACATTATCCCGATATGTCCGCTTTAAAAACTCAACAATTACTCGATTTTCTTTCTCCATTTTAATGTAATCTCTTCTATCGATTTTAAAATGTTTATCATCATAAGTACTATTCAATGAAATATCCTCCGACTTTAAAACATTAGTTAATTACCAAAACGCACTATTATTTTTTGTGCATTTCAAAAGAATAAGCATAATAAAAATTTTCACTACTAACAACTATTTTCTAAATGCTTTTCAGAAAATTAATTCTTCTCATGATTTTAATCGACCATGTAAAGGATAATTTTTATGTCAAAATGCTTGGCGGGCCCGCGGGGACTTGAACCCCGGACCTTCGGCTCCGCAGGCCGATTCGAGGTGAAGCTTAAAAGCTTCACTCGCTCTGTCCAAGCTGAGCTACGGGCCCAACTACTTTGGTTGTTAATCTTAAGTATAAAGATATGGTTTTAATCACATAACGTATATTCCCATTTCTCTAGCTATCCTTCTTAATCTTTCCACTCTTTTTTCTACTGGGGGGTGGGTTGAGAATAATTCCTCTATCGTTCCTCGCTTGAGCGGATTTATTATCCAAAGGTGGCTTATTGCTGGATTTGATTTCACTGTTAGTCCGACTCTTTTGGCTTGGCTTATTTTTATGAGGGCGCTTGCGAGGTCTAGTGGTTTTCTTGTTATTTTTGCTCCTAATTCATCTGCTAAGTATTCCCTTCCTCTTGATATTGCAAATTGTACGATTAAAGCTGCTATTGGAGCTAATATTGCTGCTAATATGAGGGCGATTGCAGATTCTGATCTTCTTCTGTCTTCTCCTGCTCCGAGGTAAAGTCCCCATCTTCCAACATATGCAAGGTAGCTTATTGCTCCAGCTATCGTAGCGGCTATAGTCGATATTAGGACATCTCTATTTTTAATGTGTGCTACTTCGTGTCCGATTACAGCTTCAACTTCATCTTCGTCTAGAAGCGTAAGTAAACCTTTAGTTACTGCTACGACGCTTTTTCCCGGCCCCCTGCCTGTTGCAAAGGCGTTTGGAGCTGTCGAATCTATAATTGCCACTTTCGGCTTCGGTATGTTGGCGAGATTTGCTACCCTTTCAACTATTCGGTGCAGCTTTGGATGCTCCTTAGGGGATACTAGTTTTGCTCCAGTCATCATGAGAACTATTCTATCCGAATAGAAGTATGTTAGGAAGTTCATTAAACCAGCCATGAACAGCGAAATTTCTATTGCTCCAATTGGATTTCCGAAGTATGAGCCTATCGCATAGCCGGTGAGAATTAAAATTGAAGTGAGTATTGCAAGGAGGAAGGTTACTTTTAGCAAGGTTTAGGTCACCTAACTTGAGAAGAAATATTTGAGTTTAAAAACTTAATGCTGAGTAGCCTTTAAAACTGCCTCTGCAAGTTCCATCAGCACCTTTTCAGGATCCCTGGCTTTAACTACTGCAGAGGCCAGAAGGACTCCATCAGCACCGAGATTTATAGCGGCTTCAACGTCCTCTCCACACGTTATTCCAGCTCCACAAAGCACGTGAACATTGCTATTAATCTTTTTAATTAAAGCCACAGATCTACTCACAACTTCGGGCTCAACCTTGCTAACGGCCCTGCCTGTTCCAATCAATTCTGGCGGTTCAATAGCTATTGCCCAGGGACTTAGCTGAGCTATTGCTGAAGCCACATTGACATTATTTGAGCATGCTAGCGATAGTAGCCCCACTTCTTCAGCTCTTCGAATTGCTAGATCTACATCTGAAATAAGCATTCTCCTCTCCGAGTGATTTATGAGCGTCCCGACGGCTCCAGCTTCTTTAACTGCTTCAGGCAAAATGTGGCCAGTATGCGATCCGGGCTTAATGGGATCTAAGTGCTGCGCGAAAACTGGAATTTCAACAGACTCAGCGATTAGTCGTAGATCTGTAAGTTGCGGACAGACAATTATTTCTACTCCAGTTTGAGAGTGCACTTTCTCTGCAATTTGAGCTAGCATTAGTGCTCTTTCACCTGTTGCTTCGGCATAAGTCTTGAAGTTGATTATGATTGCTGGAAGCTTTATTGGAAGCATTAGGTTCACTCCACTTTCTTAAACCTGCTTCTAAGCTTCTCTAATACTTGGGGAAGCGTTGTGTATTCCATTTCTTCAGGGCCGAGTCTATGAGGCATGAATGGGCCGTGCCTCCTCATGTAATCCGCAACTTCCATCGCTAATCTTCTAGACCAGTCGAAAGCTGGATCGTCAAATAAGTCCGCTGGGCCCTCCAAGTATCCATCTCTAATTTGGAAGCCTAAAGCTACAACTCTAGGAGGCCCATCAAACCTGGTGCACTTAGCATCCTTAAGGGAAACTGGCATGAGAGGCCCATTATGAGAACCCCTCATCCATCCTGCAACGAGATGCGGGAAAGCAAAAGCTTCCAGAATTTCTCCAACAGCAGGCAGTCCAGCTTGGGCCCGAACAATGCATACTGGATCATCCTTACCTACATAGCGTCCAGCTATAAGTGAAAGCCTAGTTGTGCTAGCTGCAGCTGCTGGCAATCCGTCTTTCCTATAAACTCTAGATATAACGTACCCGCTTGGAGTCCCAATTAATGCAAGCAAATCGTACATTTCTTCTGGGCACGCCAACTCAACTTCCAAACCCTTGAAAACGTCGAGAATAACGAATTTAAAGCCCTGGTGAAGCTTTGGATCTATCACAAGACCTGCAGTATTAAATGGGTCTGCGAATACCCTGAAGAGAGGGAGATTCCAAGCTCCAGGCTCAGTTTTATCCGCTGCAAAAATCACTATAGGGTCACTGGGCCTCTCTTCAAACTCCAATTCAGCTACTCCTGGCCCCATCCCCCTAATATTTCCAGAGAAAGCCTCAGCAAGCAAATCTTGGCCAGCAGCATAGAGCTTTAGTGGCTTTGAAACCTTCTCAGTAACCTCCTTAAAAGTCTCCCAAGCCAGTTCATGCACTTCAGAATTATTTTCGCCGCGCCTATGAGTCATGACAAGCTCCAAGTCATCTCCACAATTGAACACGTAATAATCAATGATTAGTCCGCTCTCAACAGCCATCTGCAGCTTTTGCCTGGCAACATCAATTTGCTTTGGGTGCACAACATGATGTCCAGCTAAGCTTCCAACATCCGCCTTAATAACGCTAACAGTTATCCTACCCACCTAAATCACCACCAATTAATTTAACTTGCAGCCTTTTAAGATTATTTACAGCAATAAATATTAATTCTACTTCTTCTTTTTGGGGACATAGTAGTAGTATTCGCCAATTGCCTTTTGATGCCTGTCCAGCCAGGAGTTTGGCTTATTAACTCTAGGCCTACCAGTCTGAGGATCTCTCCTAAAAGTTACACCCACATCCTTAAGGAAAACGTTCATCCCCTTCCTAAGCCCAACTGGCCTTGCAGCTCGCCCCTCAACTCCAGGCTCCCCCGAAAATACCATCAAGCTATTCGCAATCAAGCTTTGCACAATCAAGTCATGCTCAACGACAAAAGCAGCGGCCGCCCTACCCTCAACAATCCTCTTAATAATTCTGGCAACTGCAATTCTCTGCTCAACATCGAGATAAGCGCTGGGCTCGTCTAGCAAGTATATGTTCGCATCCATCGACAAGCAAGTTGCAATTGCAACTCTTTGAAGCTCACCTCCACTTAGCTCGGAAACGCTTCTGTCAAGCAGCTCTTGGAGGCCTAGCGGCTCTATTATTTCAGCCTTAAACCATGACGAGCCGTAATTCTCGCCAGCAGCCTTCCTAAGGAGGGCTTCAACGCTACCTCTATAGGTTGGAGTCAAGTATTGAGGTTTATAGCTTATCTTCAAGCCGTATGCAGGAGCAAAACCTTCATCAGGCTCAATAATTCCTCCAATCAACTTGACGAACGTGGTTTTTCCGATTCCATTCGGACCTAAAATGCCGACGACCTCTCCAACGTGAATTTCACCTGAATCAACCTTAAGCGTGAAATCTCCAAGCCTCTTAACCATACCGCCCCACTTCAAAAGTACGCTTTCAGGCCTCCACTCAATTTGACTTGGAGCTACATCAAATCTAACGGGCTCACGCCTAAACATGACATTTTCATCGGGCAAATATCCGTCAAGGTAAATGTTGATTCCAACGCGGACGCCGTGAACTCTCGAAACAATGCCGTAAGCTCCCGGCTTACCGTAAAAAATGCAGACTTGATCTGAAATGTAATCTAAAACCGCTAAGTCGTGCTCAACAACTATGACGTACTTACCATCACCTGCGAGAGACCTAATAACTTTAGCTACTCGCATACGCTGATACACGTCTAAGTAGCTTGAAGGCTCGTCGAACAGGTAGACATCAGCATCCCTAGAAGCCACCGCTGCGACAGCAACTCGCTGAAGCTCACCTCCGCTTAGCACGGAAATGTCCCTACTCCAAATAGCATCGAGCTCAAGCAACCTTCTAAGCTCACTTATCACGCCACGCTCATCAACTTTCCTTAAAAGCTCTCCAACAACACCCTTGACAACCCGCGGGATTTTATCCACATACTGCGGCTTATGAAATATCCTAAGTCGCCCACGTGAAAGCTTTTGAAAGTAATTTTGAAGCTCAGAGCCTCGATAATACCTTATCACTTCATCCCAACTTGGAGGTGAGTCATGCCTCCCTAAATTTGGCTTGATCTCTCCAGCCAAGATTTTTAATGCAGTGGTCTTTCCAACAGCATTTGGACCTATAAGCCCTAAAACTATGCCAGGCTTAGGTAGGGGGAGCCTGTAAAGCTTAAATGCATTGGGACCATACCTGTGAGAACACTCCTCCTCAAGCTCATCAGGCAAATTAACAATCTTAATTGCTTTAAATGGACATTTCCTAACGCAAATCCCGCAGCCCGAGCATAAAAGCTCAGCTATTACTGGCTTGCCAGTGGTCTCATCAAAAGTAACAGTTTGATCCCCACTCCTAACTCTAGGGCAAAAGCGATAACACTCCCTATTACAGTCCTTAGGCTTACAGCGATCCAAATCCAATATCGCAATTCTAACCAACAGGCTCCCCCCAGCCACCAGCTCCGTAAAAGATATGTTGAGCAATGCAATTTAACTTGTGGGAGATGATGTCAAGGCGACGGCGAGCACATAGATGGATGGCTGGTGCTGTGGACACTGATCCCCCACAAACAATATAAAAGTAAGTAGTTAATTGCGCTTGAAATCGCCATCAGCCAGGCTCACTTTCACTCTCAGTTTCAGCATACGTTTCTAGGAAAAGCCTATAGTAATCCTCCATGAGCTCCTGCTCTTCCTTGGACTTCTTAATCATCCTCATTTCAGCTTCACCAACAACAGCCATTTTCCTGCGCTTGCCCTCTTCAACCGCATACGTTACTTTATATGAATTTGAGTTCTTAAGCTTCTTAATGAAACCACAGCTCCTACAAACTAGAACTGTCTCGCCATCACGCCTTTCAGGCACAAGCATTCTACCGCATTTTTCACAGAATTCCAAACCATACGCCTCCAATATACCGGGAAGGTAGATCCGTAACACACTACCGCTTTAGAGTCTGAAAGCACCCCTAAATATTTAAAGTTAACGTTAAGTGAGTTAGAACCCTTTATTTAAGGGGCTTACACAATATATTTTGGGAGAAAAGCATGTCCGGAATCCCACTAGTATTCCCATTTTCAGCAATAGTTGATCAGGAGAAAATGAAGCTCGCGTTACTGCTCAACGCCATCAACCCAAGAATTGGAGGAGTCCTAATTAGAGGAGCCAAAGGAACTGGTAAAAGCACAGCAGTAAGAGCACTAGCAGACCTGCTACCAGAAATCGAAGTCGTCAAGGGATGCCCATTCAACTGCAATCCAAGAGACCCAACAAACATGTGCGAGATCTGCAGGGAAAAATACGAGGCAGGAGAGGAATTGCCAGTTGAAAGAAGGAAAATGCGAATAATAACACTGCCAATAGGAGCAACTGAAGATAGAGTTGTGGGAACGCTTGACATCACTAGAGCCATCAGAGAAGGAGTAAAGGCATTAGAGCCAGGCCTGCTAGCCGAAGCAAATCAAAACATTCTGTACGTCGACGAAATAAATCTACTTCCAGACCACATTGTAGACGACATTTTAGATGCAGCAGCATCGGGCTGGAACGTCGTGGAGAGGGAGGGCATATCAGTAGCTCATCCAGCTAGATTCATTCTAATCGGAACAATGAACCCTGAGGAAGGAGAGCTTAGACCCCAACTGCTAGACAGAATGGCCCTCCACGTACAAGTAAACACGATTTACGACAGGGAGCTAAGAATCGAAATAATGAAAAGAAATTTGGAATTTGAAGAAAATCCAATAAAATTCAGAGAAAAATATAAGGAAGAGCAAGAAAAACTGAAAAGAAGGATAGTAGAAGCTAAGAAAATACTGACCAAAGTCAGAGTCCCAACAAACCTAATTGAGGTCATAGCTAGAATGTGCATATCACTACACGTCGATGGCCACAGGCCAGACATAATAATGCTAAAAACAGCAAAAACGCTAGCTGCATTCGAAGGCAGAACAGAAGTCAAGCCAGAGGACATACTTACCTGCGCATACCTAACGCTAAGCCATAGAACTAGGAGAGGAGGACTTGAGGAGCCTGCAACTCCAAAGCAGATTGAAGATGCATTTTACAGAGCTCTCGAAGAAATAGCTATTAAAGTCGAAGCTCCTCAGCAGTAAGCTCAACGCTCCTTCTAGGCTCAATTCTCTCAATAATCCCATCTCTGATCCACGCAATTCTATCACTAACGCCAAGCATTTTCAAGTCGTGAGTTGCGCAAATAACAGTCACACCACTCTCAACGCAAATTCTCTTAAGTAAAGAAACGATCCTAAGTCCAGACTCCAAGTCCAAGTTAGCTGTAGGCTCATCAGCAAGAATTATCGAGGGATTATTAGCTAAAGCCCTGGCAATAGCAACCCTCTGCTGCTGCCCTCCACTTAGCTGATCAGGCTTATGATAAAGCCTATCGCCCAAACCAACCTGCTCTAAAAGCCTCTTGGCCCTCTCAATCCTCTCACTTCTCGGAACACCTGCAAAGAGCATGGGAAGCATCACATTATCCAAGGCTGTAAGGGATAAAATCAAGTTGAAAGTTTGAAATATGTAGCCTACCTTAAAGCACCTGAAAATGGCCAGCTCCTCAAAGGTCATTTCAGCCAAATTTCTACCTTCAACGTAAACTTCACCTTTGGTTGGCTTGTCAAGCCCCCCAATCATGTTGAAAAGCGTTGTTTTACCGCTTCCGCTAGGCCCCATTATTGAGAGGTATTCGCCCTTAAAAACCTTCAAATTCACCCCTTTAAGGGCCTTTACAACCCAGTTCTTCATGAAGTAATACTTATGCAAATCTACAGTTTCAACAATGCACTTCACAGCTAAATCAACTCCAACCAAAAATTTACATATTAAAATTTAAGTGTAGCGAAGTAAGATAGCTTGTAAGTGTGCATGGAAGTGATAAGCCGTGAGAGACTTCAACCTTCTCATAGCAACCCAAAGAGGTAGGGAAGACGACTGCATGTCGGAGCTGTGGTACCTCCTAAGAGAAGTTGGAGATGAAAAAGCCCTATACGACAGAACTGGAATTCCAGGACTAGTAATCGTCAAATCATCGCTCAACCCATTTGAAGCAATTAGAAGGCTAAGGGAAATCGCTGAGGAGAGGCCATGGGAGTTCAGGTACGTCTTGAAAGTCACGCCAATAGAGGTAGTAGTACCAACCGAGCTCGAAAGGATAAGGGAAAAAGTAAGGGAGCTTTCAAGCAAAATAGATTTAAATGAAACATTTAGAGTCACGGTCAATAAGAGAGCTACTGCGCTTAGCTCAAGAGAAGTAATTGAGGTAGCCGCATCAGTTATAGATAGAAAGGTGGACCTGAAAAATCCAGACAAAGTCGTTCAAATAGAAATTCTAGGTGAAGTTACAGGAATATCGATTATAAAGCCATCGGACATACTTTCCATAGCTAAAATCAAGGAGGAATTCATTAGAAAGATGAGGGAAGGGTAAGGCTGAGCTACTTCAACACTTCAAGAAGAGCTCCACGCTCAATTACTATGCGCTCAATAGCTTCACGCAAGTCAATTCCACTTCTAACCACTGCGTCCAGCTCAACATTACTAACGTCGAAAATCCTTCTAAGAACGTTCACCTTCTCATCACTTCTAATTTCCAATGCAGAGTTATCAATTACTCCGCCAACGGAATCTACAAAAAAGCGAACAGCTGAAATGGCAGGTCCGGAATCCTTAGAAGCGCAAATGACTGCAAGTTCAGTTGAATCACTCTTAACTCCAACGGCTTCAATAGCATCCCTAATCTGCCTCCTCCCAGAAATGTAGAGAATGATTTCAACTTCAACTCTATCGCAAACATTTCTACCCTCCGCAAAAGCTCTCAAAGCTCTAAGAGCAGCTGAAGCTGCATGCCTCCAAGAAGCTATGCAGTTAGCATCAACCACCTGTAGCACAACTCCAAACTTATCCCTACAGCTCTTAGCTACTTCAAGGATACTTTGAACATCCCGTTTTCCTTGCAGAGCAACTCCAGCTAAGCATATAAACTTCTTTTCAAGCTCCTCAACCGCAACTAGAATTGGCTTATTCAACTTCCAATTCAGCACCAGAATCACTGTCCTCTTTAAATATCAATGGGAAAAATTCTTCCACAAATTCCCTCCTAACTCCAACTTCAATAAGCTTAGTTCTTATTTCCTCAGCTTGCAACCCATCTTCAAGCCACTTATGAGCTAGGCTTTTAATGGTTTCATAGGGCTCCCACGGATATATTATCCAAGCATCGGTCTTGCTTACGTAGTAGTCTGGGACAAAGGTCGTCCAAGGCTTAACGTGAATCGTAGCAACCCTAATTTCATCTGCACCCTCATCAATTAAATGCTTAACAGCAGCAGTCAAACTACTTCCAGTATCTGAAACATCATCGGCTATGAGAACCTTCTTCCCTCTAACACTGGTTGAAACTGGCTGTGTAACCACTGGACTTCTAGAAGTCTCTGCAATTCCCTTGTAAAATTCAATTCTTAAACTCGCAATATCAGGAATGTCAAGAAGATCCGACAGCAGCCTAGCAACTATCCAACCGCCTCTAGCAATTCCAACAATTATCTCCGGATTAAACCCACTTTCCCTTATAACCTTAGCTAACTTAAGAACTTGAAGGTGAATTTCATCCCATGATGGAGCTATGAAACTCAGCCTATCCAACGCTGGCACCAGCTTTAAAGCTAATTTGCAGCAGTATTTTTAGATGTTTCTATAGCTCTAAATCCTAACTCGAAAGCTCTTAAATTCTCTTCTAGAAATCTGCTTGGAATAACCTCTTCAACCGCACTTAACATCAACTGTCGGTCAATGAGCTCCCTAAACACCGAAGTGAAAGCTCCAAGCATTGCTATGTTAATTGAAGCTGGAAGCCCCACCTTAGAAGCTATGGAGCTCGCATCAACAACTTCAACTTCCCCAGCAACTTTCTTAAGTACATTCAACACTTCACTGAAGCCCGGCATGCGCTCAACTCCAAGCAGAACTGAAACTGGAAGTATGGCTTTGGGGTTGACGATCACCCTAGAACTTCTCGACAAAAATTGAAGTGCCCTTAAAGCTTCAATGTAATCTAAAGCTATTAATGCATGGGCTCGCCCAGCTTCAACTAATGGGCTCTCAACATCCGAACCGAACCGAACGTAGCTTTGAACAACCCCGCCTCTCTGAGACATCCCCAAAGTCTCTCCAACCCTGACCTTGTACCCTGCTTTCAGGGCCCACAAAGCAATTACCCTAGACAGGGTTAGAATTCCTTGACCTCCAACTCCAACAATAACTAGATTGAACTCCTCCACCAAATCACTTCACCCCAATGGCATTAACGGGGCAAACCTGAGCACACACTCCACAGCCAATGCATAAAGACTCATCGATAACTGGACCAGCAAACTCATCCCACAAAAGCGCTGGACAACCTAAACTTGAAATACAGCTCCTACACTTAACGCACTTCTCCCTATTAATCGCAATGACGTGAAGCTTGCCAATGCGTCTCTTAGCTAGAAGTGCGCACTCCCTCCTAGCAACTACGACTTGAACGCCATCAAAGCTGCTTAAGACCTTCTTGAAAACATCAACAGTGCGACGCACATCATACGGGTCCACAGCATAAACATGCTTAATGCCAATACCCCTAACTAAGTCAACTATGTCGACTTCCGTTGCAGATGACCCGTCAGCTCTAACGTTAATTCCAGGATGCGGCTGATGGCCGGTCATGGCCGTAGTTCTATTATCAAGGATAACGACGACGATGTTCACGCCAAAGTGAACTGCATCAATCAATGCAGGTATGCCTGCATGAAAGAATGTTGAGTCGCCTATCGTTGCAACTACAGGCTTATCGTAGCCAGCGTACTTTAAACCTAAAGCCATAGATATGCTAGCACCCATGCAGTGCTCAGTCCATATGGCTTCAAGAGGCTTTTGGAGACTTAATGCATAGCAGCCAATATCTCCAAATATCGGAATGTCCTCCCGCTTATAGCCCAGATCCTTAATTGCCTTTAACAAGGCATAGTAAGTTGCTCTGTGAGGGCATCCAGGGCACATTGGTGGAGGTCTAGATGGCACATCAAATTCTCGAAGTGGCTTTGGCGGCTCATAAGCTAAGCCCATGAAAGATGCAATCGCGCTCTTAACAACTTCAGGCTTAAGCTCACCCTCCCTAGGAATTAACCCATTAAACTTGCCTAGAATCACAGGTGGATTTTCAACCAAGGTTGACAGAGCCCTCAATCGAACTTCAATAAATGGCTCTAGCTCCTCAACTACTAGGATCTTCTCACAGCCCTTCAGCGCAGAATCCACAATGCTTTTGGGAAATGGATTCAGCATTCCCAGCTTGAAAATCCTCACTCCACTGATATTCAAGCTGTGAACAGCTTCAACTACATATGCGTATGAGATGCCCGAAGCAATTATGGCCAATCTCCCTTCGCCTTCAACCCTATTTAATGGGCACTCCTCAGCACATAACTCCGCCAGCTTCATCCTCCCATTAAGCCACTTATGCCTATTCAAATTCCACTTCATCGAAGCTCTAACGTACCTAGGCAAATCTCGGGGAAACCTAATTTCTCGGCTAACTTCCCGAACCACCCCTAAAAGCACATCACCAGTAGTATGGTTAACACGAGTAGTAGTCCTAAATAATACTGGAAGCTTAAGCTTCTCAGACAACTCAAAAGACCAAACAATGCCATCCTTAGCTTCCTGCGGATTAGAAGGCTCAACCATCGGAAGATTAGTTAATAGGGCGTAGAACCTACTATCCTGTTCAGTTTGAGTTGTATGGGGGCCAGGATCATCCGCAACTAAAATCACCATTCCACCATTAACGCCGCAGTAAGCTGCCGACATTAAAGCGTCAGCTGCAACATTAATTCCGGGAGCCTTCATAGTGACAAGAGACCTCAATCCAGCATTTGAAGCTGCAAGAGCCACTTCAAACGCAACCTTCTCGTTAGCAAACCAGTCAACCTTAATCTTCAAGTGCCTCGCTACCCTAGCAAGCGACATAATTACTTCAGATGAAGGAGTTCCCGGATAGCCAGTAACTACGTGGACGCCGGCTTCAATAGCACCTCTAGCGATAGCCTCATTACCCATTAATAAGACTCGCGAGCCAGGCTTGCCCAGAAGCCTATCCATGAAAACGCCTCCCAAATTTCCTCCCAAATTTTATTCTACCATAATCTACTAAAACTTTCATGGCCTCAGCAGCACCACGAGGAGATGAAACGTTAGGTACTTGATTACCCTCAAGAAGTTTAACTCCCTCCTCAACAACATCGCCGTAAAGGAAAGAGGCGATAATAGGCTTATCAGGATAAAACCTCCTTGCATCGATAACAGCTCTAGCAGCCAATGTCGAATCCATGAAGCTTGGAGGAACACAGATTACAATTACTCCATCAAATTCCCTTGAGCTTAAGAGGATTTTAAGAGATTCAAAGTACCAATCATAGCTCGCATTAGCCGTCAAGTCTATTGGATTTCTAACGCTGCAAATAGGTGGAAGAATCGACATTAACTTCGACTTCAACTCACTTGAAGGCTCAGGAACCTTTAACCCCAAGCTTTCACAAGCATCAGTCGTTAAAACTCCAGGACCACCGGAGTTGGTTAAAATCGCAACCCTATCTCCGCGAGCTGGAGGCTGAGTAGACAGAGCTTTAGCAGAGTTAAAAAGATCTTCAAGAAACTCTACTTGAATTATTCCAGCTTGCCTAAAAGCTCCAGCATAAACAGCATAAGAAGAAGCGAGAGAGCCGGTATGAGAAGAAGCAGCTCTAATTCCAGCATTGCTCCTTCCACCCTTCAAAGCTATGACGGGCTTTATCAAAGAAGCCTCCCTAGCCACCTCTATGAGATGCCTCCCACGCTTAACACTCTCCATATATAGCGCAATCACCTTAGTGCCTTCATCCCCAGCCAAGTAGGCTAAAACTTCAGACTCATCAACATCAGCTGAATTCCCACAGCTAATGAACTTGCTAAATCCTATCCTACTAGCCCTAGCATATGCAAAAAGAACTCCTCCAATAGCTCCACTTTGAGAAATTAGTGATATTGGACCTGACTTAACCCTGAACTCTAGGCAGGCGTAGAGGTTTAAGCTGGTATTAACAACTCCAGCACTATTTGGTCCAATAATCCTAACGCCATAAGACTTAGCTATGGATATAAGCCTTCTCTCCAAATCATAATTTCCAACTTCACTAAAACCGGCAGAAATAATCACAGCTCCCTTAACACCCTTTACTCCACACTCCTCCACAACCTTAAGCGCTGCTTGAGCAGGCGTTGTCACAACTGCAAGCTCAGGAGTTTTAGGAAGCTTCAACACGGATTGATAGACTTTTAAGCCGAGAATTTCTCCGCCTTTAGGGTTTACAGGATAAACATCACCCTCAAATCCTCCCTCAATAATGTTCTTGAGAACTTCATATCCTATTTTCCCCGGCCGACTTGAAGCTCCAATAACAGCCACTGCACTGGGTTCAAGCATCTCCCTAATTTTTGGATCAAAAATCAGCCTTACCACCCCTATAAAAACCCTAAGCTTTAAGCTCCACCATGAACCGTCGGCAGCAATATCAAGGTGTCTCCATTTTTAAGTTTAGTCTCAAGCCCATCTAGAGCTCCAATCTCAGCGCCATTAACTAGTACAAGCACATCTGGCTGAACTTCAGTCGAGTTAGGCTTAAACAGCCTCTCCTTCACTCGATCATCAATCAGCTCTCCCAACCTAGCTAAAGCCTTTCTCACAGTAACTTCATCTTCGGATGGAAAGGTTAAGTCGATCGAATCCCTACCCAGAAGACCCCTTAATGTCGCTAGCATTTTGACTTCAATTGAAATCACGCTGATACCCCCTCAAAGACGCATATGTACTCTTCATAGCGCCTCCCCATAAATACTTGCGGTGGAAGTAATTTTCGTTTCCTACCTTTCAGCGAATCAATAAAAATCCTATTTGCTTCAACAGCATCCTCGCACTTCAAAAGAGAAAGAGGAACATTCACTGAAAGGGGCCTAAGTGGAATGACATGTCGAGTAGACTTGTGAGGAAGCACCTTACCACTAAGCGCAAGCTCAACAACCTTCTCCTTGGAAATGCAGGGAATGCAGATAACTGCACTACATGCCCCTGACTTCAAAAGATTCATGGCATCAAATTCAGTTTCATAGCTTACTTTGAAGCCTTCACGCTTCAAAATCTCCTCAAGCCGTTTAACCTCAAAGAGCATCTCGTATAAGCTCTGAGACCTCGATCCCAGCGCAAACACCCTACCCCTAAAAATCAATAGTGGAACGCGATTCTTGTGAGCATCCAAGTCAATTGATGAAACTTCAAAGCAGTCAAGCCTCTTAACCAACGAAGCCAGCTTAACTTCATCTCCCTCAATAGCCCTCCACCAAGACTGCACGAGAACTCTAGGATCACCATAATCAACTAGGCAAGTTGCAATTAATCGGCAGCCAAGCCTCTTCAACGCTTCAACCCTATGCATGCCATCCAAAACAACCAGAGATTTTTCATCAACTATGACTGGATCCCTAAGGAGGCCCTCTCTACTCATCTTCCTCATGAGAGATTTCAGGGAACTAGGAATTATTTCCTCATGAATGTGGAGGTCGCTTAGGAATTCAAGCTTCAACTTGACCCTAAAGCCCCTGTGCTGTAGCTCCAGCACCCTCGATGACACGTAAAATACACCTCGCATCAGGTCAGTGGAGGCGCATCACCTCACAGCGCCACTCGGCGCAGATCAATATCATCATCCCTAAGCTTATTTATTTTAAACTCACTTAAAAGCATGGGGCCAACAGTGAACATTAAAGACCTGCCGCTCATGAAGATTATGGCTAAAGCTAATCTTGAAAGAAAACTATCATCAGCTTCAATTAGCAAAGCCAAGTCGGACTTCCACGCCAAAAGAAAGCCCAGACCATGCGGACTAACCATCCACTCGGCAATAGGATGCCCCAACAGCTGCCTCTACTGCTACATCCAAGATATGGGATTCGACTTCGCAGAAGCTAAGCCTTATGGGCTAACAGGAGACGAATTGCTATACGCGCTCCTCACAAACCCATACTTCATCCCAAGCAGGTGGGGAACATTTCTTGCTTTTGGAAGCATAGCAGACCCATTTAATGTTGCAGCAACCAACAAGACGATAGAGTATCTAAATACAATCAGCATACTAGGCAACCCCTGCCAATTCTCAACTAAAGCCCACATCGATGAGGGCCTAGCCCTAAAGCTTTCAAGCATCAACACTCCAATCAGCCCACTAGTGACTATAGTTACAATTGAAAAAGCAAGAATACTTGAGCCGCTAGCGCCCTCAATTGAAGAAAGACTTGAAACAATTAGAAACTTGAAAGAAAAGAAACTCAAGCCAATGCTATTCCTCAGACCAATAATACCGGGAGTAACCGACAACGAGCTCAGCAACATACTCAAGGCTGCAAAAAAGGCCGGAGCAGTTGGAGTGGTTGTGGGAGGATTAAGGATAACTAGGAGAATAATTGAAAGACTGAGAAGCGCCAAAGTGGATGTAAAGCCAATACTTGAAAGAGCTCCAAAGGTCAAGTTGACTGAAGCGCAAATCCAAATAAGAAGCGCAGACTTAAAAAGGAAAGCCATGACTGAAGCGAGGAAAATCGGGTTAATACCATTTTCCTCAGCATGCTGCGCAACAGCCTACGTAGCTGGCGTTCCATGCATAAATCTATGCTGGCTTAAAGGAAGCTGCACAAAATGCCCCAATAATTGTCCAAGCAAAGTTCCTGAAATGAGTGAAAAGGACGTAAGTGAAGTTTTCAGAGCTATGGCTAAAGAGAAGGCATTAAGCGTGGAGGTTTCCCCAAGCATGGTGAAGATCGAAACGAGCAAAAAGCTGAGCAGGAGAAGCAAGGACGCTCTGAAGTATGCATTAAAAGTAATTCTAAGGAGAAAAGTCTTAATTAAACCATGAGGCTAAAGCTTCAATAACACGTAAGCTCAAATCAATAGCTCCGAGTCATCTTAACGAAATTCAAGCTAAACTTATACTGCTATTCCTCCTCAGCTTCCACTGCCTCTTCTACTTCCGGAACTTCCTCCACGGAACTTCTAAGCTTAACTAAGCGAGTAATGTAGCCAGCAACCCTATTCCTAAAGCGCTTAGAGGTAATGTCGGTTAGCTCAGCAACAAGCTTCTTATTGGTCTCAAAATCTGCTGTAAACTTATCTGGATACTTTGCTAGCAGCTCTCTAGCTAACCTCTTAACCATTGCAGGGCGCACCTTACCCAAGCTCACACCCCAGCGGCTTAACAAATTAAATTACAGACTTTTAAAGATGTCTCCAGCTAAGCATAGCGAAATCTCTTTAACGAAGAAAAGATAAATAGTATGCGGGTGGCTGCAAATTGCCTGAACTACCACTAGCACCAGTCGACAGACTTATTAGAAAAGCTGGAGCCTCAAGAGTTAGTGAAAGCGCAGCAGAAGCTTTAAGGGAAATTCTAGAGGAAATAGCGATTGAAATTTCTAGAGAAGCAATAGAACTTGCAAATCACGCAGATAGAAAGACGGTCACAGATGAAGATATAAAGCTGGCAGCTAAAAGAATACTCAGAGCAGTAAGATACGCAGTCTAGCCTAAACTTCACTTTTATTTGAGGTGAAAACATGGAGATACCGAAGCCTTTAGTGAAGCCTCCAGCCCTAACAAAGTATGGAAAGGTAGTCAAACCATGGAGAGAGGGGAGAGGCTTCAGCATTGGAGAACTAAAGCAGGTAGGATTAAATCCAAAAGAGGCTATGAAGATGGGCCTAAGATTTGACAAGAGAAGGAAGAGCATTCACGAAGAAAACGTCAGAATTCTAAAAGAATACTTGACGAAAGCTAAGAAGTAGACCAGAAAAAATAATTGAAACCAGACCCTTTCTTTATCAAGGCCGGGGTAGCCTAGTGGTAAGGCGCAGGCCTCGAGATCATACTGTCAGGGGCTGGAAAGCCTGTGCCCGCGATGCGGGCACGTGGGTTCAAATCCCACCCCCGGCGCCAAATAACCTAAGACCAGCAGCCAGCACAAGCCATCAGCTCACATATGAACACAGTTTCAACTTAACCTCAAAATCACTCCAAATCAATTCAACGCGCATCACATAAATCAAATATAAATTAGTAATTCACGTTAGCACAATGTTCTGAGAACTCCATCAAGGCGGGGAAAATAATTGCTTTGGAAGGCACTTACAGGAAACGTCGGAGTAATGATGATTTCATGAATTCTCTTCGGCATAGGAACATCCATGGCTAACCCGTACTTTTCACTATATGCTAAAGCCTTAGTGGAATCGACCTACACATAGCCATAGTTAGCTCAGCTAGCGGATTAGCAGCACTACCCCTAATAATACCGGGAGGACACCTAACAGACGTTATTGGAAGAAGGAGAATGATCATACCGCTAACGTGGGCCGTATCCATAATTTTCTCTGCATATTCACTAGCTCCAAACTGGACAGCACCACTAATCATAAGGATGATAGACTCCTTCTTACACTTCTATAAGCCAGCTCTACACGCCATAATAGTTGACTCCCTCCCCCCCGGAAGTTAAAGCTAGAGGCGTAATGATCACTTCAATAATACCAAGCATTCCATGGCTAATTTTCCCTCCAGTTGGAGGATGGCTAATAGACAAGTATGGCGTATATGGATTTCGATTAGCACATATATTGAGCGGATTAACTGGCATGGCTGCAGCCACTTTAAGAACGAAGTTCCTAATGGAGACATTCATTGAAGAGAAAATCAAAAGAAAAATCTCTCCTATAAAAGCCATATACCAGGCATGTGCTGACGTATTTAAAGTTCTAAATGAAATGCCTCGGCAAGTCGTTTACATATTAAATGGAAATCTCCTAATAAGCGGCCTCAGCACCTCAACCTGCAACTCATATGCAGTAGTCTTCGCAAGCGAGTACATAAACATCTCAAGAGAAGCATGGGGCTTGTTCAACACCATTGGCGCGATCTCATCCATGATCCTCACATTAGCCCTACTACCATACCTCGACAAGCTCCCAAGAAAAATCATCATAGCCTCAGGACTAACATTTACACTTACAGTCTACACGCTTTCTCTAATGAAATATTGGTGTGCATTCGCTTCAGTGATCCTCGCATCCATTGCATGGTCAATACAATACCCAATATGGCAGACATACATGGGAGATATCGTGAAAAGAGAGTTAAGAGGAAGGGTCAACGCCATAGTATCAGTTGCAATAACACTGGGACTTCTATGGTCCACGCTAATATCAGGCCACATCTACACCATCAACCCACTTCTAGCATTCCAAGTGTCCATTATTGCATGCATAATTGAAGTAACCTACTGGGCCATAACGCTTAAAGAGCCAAGAATTAGGCATTTATAATGCCAAACCCACTGTAAGGTAGAAGCTACAATATCAAATTAAGTGGTGCCCAAAATGAAACTAAAGGAAATATTGGAGCTCCTAATTAAAGGAAAGATTAGCATCCAAGAAGCAGAGCAGAAAATTAGACTACTAGCTTTAGAGGAAATTGAAAATAAAGTTAAGATGGATTTAGGGAGAGAGATGCGAAGAGATGTGCCAGAAATAATTTGGGCAGAATACAAGGACGATGAAACCCTAAGGAAAACAATAATCAAGACAGTTGAAAAAACAGGTAAAGCCATAATATCCAACATTAAAACCGAGCAAATCCCAATCATAAATAGTCTAAAAGAAAAGTACGAAGTACGCATGAGCCTTTCAAAAAGAGTAGCAGTAATCAAGAATAAAAACCACGCCAAAGCGGAAAAAAGAGGAAAGGTAGGAATAGTAGCTGCAGGAACAGCAGACATACCTTTAGCCGATGAAGTTAGATTCATAGCTGAAGAGCTTGGCTGCGAAACGGTAACTATATATGACGCAGGAATAGCTGCACTTCACAGAACCATAAGTGCGGCCAAAAAAATGATCGAGGAAGACGTCGACGTGATAGTCGCAGTGGCAGGAATGGAAGGAGCACTACCATCAGTAATCGCATCGCTAGTAAACGTGCCAGTTATAGGGCTTCCAGCCTCAATAGGATACGGCCCAGGTGGAAATGGCACAGCTGCACTAATGTCGATGCTCCAAGCCTGCTCCCCAGGACTACTAGTCGTAAATGTAGATAACAGCATTGGAGCAGCAATATCAGCAGTACTAATAGCTTATAGAGCCGTCAGAACTAAATCTAAACAGGTGGAAACTTGAGAACCCTAATTATTGATCCCAAGCTAGCTGGGATATCAGGCGACATGATACTAGCAGCCCTAATAGACTTAACAGGCAGGGCAAGCGAAATACCTCATTTAGCCAATATAATTGAAGAAGAGCTTGACCACTGCGAAAAATTTGAAGTCGATGTAATTGACGTTAAGAAGGAAGGAATTAGGGCGAAGAGCATTAAAATCAAGCTAATTGAAAAGAAAAAAGAGGTAGAAGCAATTAAAATTAAGGAGTATGCGAGGAAAATTGGAGAAAAAATTGGTCTTTCAGCAAGATCAATGTCCTTCGCATTAAAAGTGCTTGATGACCTCATAAGCGCAGAAGCAAAAGTACATGGAGTCGATGAAGCCTCAACCCACCTCCACGAACTAGCGTCAGCCGACACCTTCCTAGACGTCATAGGAGCTGCATGCATCCTAGAACGAGAAAAAATCCTAAATGAAAATGTGGAAATATACGCAACCCCACCAGCGCTAGGTGGAGGACTAGTAAAAACGAGCCATGGATTACTACCTTGCCCAGCGCCAGCAACAATCGAAATTCTTGCAAAGCACAAGTTCAGATACTCCCAAACGCCAATTGAAGTTGAATTAACTACTCCAACCGGCGCTGCAATACTAGTAAACCTAACCAGCAAACTAGTAGACTTTTACCCACCCATGAAAATTGAAAGAGTAGGTTATGGCGCAGGCTCCAAGGATCTGAAAGGCATACCAAACATACTGAGAGTTATTGAAGGTCAAGCATTTAATTTAGCCCAAGACAAAATTGTTGTGCTCGAAACTACAGTAGACGACGCAACTGGCGAGATACTAGGATACCTAATTGAAAGACTAATTCAGAAAGGAGCGCTCGACGTTGCCATAATTCCAGGAGTAGGTAAGAAGAATAGGCCTATAAACGTAATTAAAGTGCTAAGCAGATGGGAAGACCATCAGAGCCTAATAGAAGTTTTAATGAGTGAAACTGGAACGTTAGGAGTAAGAGTGCAGGAAATTCCAAGAGCAGTAGCTCTAAGGGAAATAAGAAAAATAACCGTGAAAATTAGAGGCAGACAACATCAGATAAACGTGAAAGTATCCAAAACAGCTGACGGAAAAATACTGAACATTAAGCCTGAATATGAAGATCTAAAGCTAATAGCTAGTGAGCTCAACATCCCATTAAGACAGGTAGAAAGCGAAGTTAAAAGGCAACTTTGCAAATTA
This sequence comes from Candidatus Culexmicrobium cathedralense, assembly GCA_025061115.1. Classification (GTDB taxonomy): domain Archaea; phylum Thermoproteota; class Methanomethylicia; order Culexarchaeales; family Culexmicrobiaceae; genus Culexmicrobium; species Culexmicrobium cathedralense. The sequence continues at coordinate 237,976 of JANZKC010000002.1, forward strand.
ATGATGTAAATAATAACACTACTTCAGCGGCACATACATGCTTGACCTTGTAGCTCTCAAGCCTGGAGCTCCATGCACAACCCTTTTAATAGTTATGGAAAACTCGCCTAGGTAATGACCAATCATTTCAGGAGTTATAGTTACCGGCACAAACTCCTTACCATTATAAACGTGAATGGTCAATCCAACCATCTCGGGTAAGATCACCATGTCTCTACAATGAGTACGAATAACAACCTTCTCTCCCCGCTCCAAGCGCTTCTTCGCCTCCCTAATTTTCTCCAAAAGTTTCCTCTGCTGCGGAGTTAATCCTCGCTTCAAGCTCCTTCTCTGCCTAGCTGGAAGTAGCTGGATGAACTGATCCATAGGCATCTTCACGAGCCTATCGATAGTGTAACCCCTATACGTGAACTCTTTGGGCATACTATCACCATCACTAAACTTCTAGGGTATTGCTTGTTGTGGAGCTTATAAATGTTACTTTAACAATTTAATGTTGAAGGTGCAAAGCGTGGTCATTGAAGTGGAGGTTAAAGCACAAATAGACGACCTAAGCGAAGTAAGGGAGAAAATCAAGACGCTAGGAGGAGAACTACAGTCAATAAAAAGGCAGGTTGATGTATACCTGCAGCATCCCTGCAGGAACTTCAAGCTTACAGATGAAGCGCTAAGGCTAAGAAAGAGCAATGGCAAAGCATACCTAACCTATAAAGGGCCAAAACTGAGCCCAAGATCTAAAAGCAGATTGGAAGTAGAAGTAGAAGTCTCAGACCTAAAGAAAACCCTTGAAATACTAGTCAAAGTCGGCTTCAAACCCATTGGCGAAGTCAAGAAAATTAGGGAAGTTTGGAAGCTAAAAGAAGCAATAATAAATTTGGATGAAGTTGAGAATCTGGGAATTTTCATTGAAATAGAGATCAAAAGCAAAGACATGAGGAAAGCTGAAGAATCAATCCGTAAAATTCTAGAAAAGCTCAACATACCAGCAATTAAAACCACTAGGAAATCTTACTTGGAAATGCTTTTGGAAAAGTAGGGAGAGGACAGCAATTAGGATAATGCACTTAAAGGATTTTAAATAGATTATGAATTGAGGAGCGAGTTGATTAATCTTGAAGCTCGTTGAAATATTAAACGCATTAATTTACTGTGGCCCAACCACCATCGACGAATTAGCCAGAAAAATGCAAGTAAGTAAAGTGAAAATGAAAGATGCAATTATAAAGCTCGCAAATATTGGGCTGATCGAAAAAATCGATGAAAAGCACATCGACGCATCCATGAAAGTCTTAAACACAATCGTTCAGCGTAGAGTTAAAAGAAAGGACCTGCTCGAAATCATTGGAAGGAGAAAACCAGAATTTATGAACCACTTAAAGTTACTTGGAAAGCTAAACGAGTTATACCAAGAGCTTATAGGAGAAAAAGCCATTCCTCAATTCAAGTTCCTAAAACTACCATCAGAAAGAGAACTTGAAATTGGAGAAAAACCTCTTGAAGAGGCAATTGCAGATGCCCTCCTAAGCATCTTAGCAGATTTAGTATTCAACATACCCATAACCGACGTAGACAAGCTCATAGAGGTACTTAATGAAGCCAAGGGAGAAGCTAGAAATATTGCAATTGAAATGCTCAGAAGGTTTTACATGGACGTATCTAGGGAATATAATTTGCTGAAAAGAGTGCTAGAGGCTGTCGGGTGACAGCTGAAATGCAGCTAATAGACGAAGTCCACCAGAGAATAGTTGAAGCAGCCAACATTCTACGAGAAGTAGTTCATAAAACTCCGCTCGACAAGTCGAGGACATTCAGCTCATGGACAGGGGGAGAAGTCTACTTAAAGCTAGAAAATTTGCAGAAAACTGGGTCATTCAAAGTTAGAGGAGCCTACTACAAAATAACCAAGCTCATCTCCAAGGGCAGAGTGAATAAGGTCGTAGCTGTCTCTGCAGGAAATCATGCACAGGGAGTAGCATGGGCAGCTGCAAGAGCAGGAATTGAATCCATAATATTCATGCCCGAATTCGCTCCAGCTGCAAAGATATCTGCAACTAGAGGTTATGGAGCTAAGGTTGTGCTATATGGTAAAAGCATAGAGGACTCATATAGCAGGGCAATCGAGCTAGCAAGTCAGAAAGACGTTGAATTCATCCATCCATTCAATGACCTAGACGTAATTGCCGGGCAAGGAACAATTGGAATTGAAATTCTACAGCAACTTCCAGATGTGGATGTTGTGGTAGTTCCAATAGGCGGAGGAGGACTAATTTCAGGCATTGCAGTAGCAATGAAAAAGCAAAAACCAAGCATTAAGGTTGTTGGAGTTGAAGCAGAAGGAGCAGCTTCAATGTACAAGAGCATAGAGCGAGGACGCATAGTAAAGATACGCAAAACAGATACAATAGCAGATGGAATAGCCATCAAAAGCCCAGGGGAATACACATTCCAGCTAGTTAAAAACCTAGTTGACGACATAGTTCTAGTCAACGACTTCGAAATTTCAGAAGCAATGTTCAAGCTACTTGAAAGAGCTAAGGTAGTAGCAGAGCCAGCTGGAGCAGTAGCAGTAGCAGCACTACTGTCTGGCAAAGTCGACGTTAAAGGGAAGAAAGTAGTAGCAGTAGTTTCAGGGGGAAATGTAGATGCATCACTACTCGCAACGATATTGGAGAAAAGCTTGATCAGCGAGGGAAGAATTGTTAGAATAGTAGTTGAGCTGCCAGATAAGCCCGGAACTCTAAAGAAAGTTTTAGGAATAATTGCAGAGGCAAGAGCAAACATACTAGATGTAGCAATAGATAGAGTTTCACCCCAAATCAAGCCCGGCAAAGCAATGGTGCTTATAACGGCAGAAGTTCAAGATCCAGACTACATCGACGAAGTCATCATCAGCCTTAAAAGGCTTGGATACACATTAAACATTCTTTGAGGGTGAGAATGTGAGGGAAATCATATTTACTGAAAAAGCACCCAAGCCAGTTGGCCCATACAGTCAAGCAATTAAAGCAGGCAACTTCCTCTTCATTTCCGGACAAATACCCATAGATCCAGAAACAGGAAAGTTAGTTAATGGAGGAATCAAGGAGCAAACCAGAAGAGTTCTAGACAACATCAAAGCCATAGTTGAAGCGGCAGGCTACACCATGCAAGACATAGTTCAAGTATTCGTATTCCTAAAGGACTTAAAGGATTTCTCAGGATTCAACGAGGAATATGCCAACTACTTCAAGTCCAACCCGCCATCAAGAGTGACCGTCGGCGCAGAAATACCAAAGGGAGCGCTTCTAGAAGTTTCAGCCATAGCATTCAAGAGTGAGAGCATTGAATGAGAGAAGAAACTCAAATGAACTTCAAAAAGAAAAAATTGAATTAAAAAGCAGAGACCTCATCAATCTAGTAAAACAAGCAACAGCTATTCTAAAAAGCGAAAAAGAAAGAGGAGGCTATGAAAAGCTAACCGTCAGAAGAGGTCTGGTGAAAATACAAGACACATCTGGTCAACTAGTAGTTATAGGAGATATCCATGGAGACCTAGAAACAATGCTAAAAATCTTTGAAAAGGAAGACATCCCTGCTAAGCTCAATGAAAAGAGGACATACATAGTATTTCTGGGGGATTACATCGATAGGGGAGAGCTATCTCTAGAAGTGATGACATCAGTTTTAAGGATGAAAATAGCTCATCCCGAAAGGGTAGTCATTTTAAGGGGTAATCATGAAGGGCCTGACGACCTCATAGCTCACCCCCACACATTCCCCTACGAATTAAAAATGAAGTTTGGCAGCGCAGCTCCAATAATATACCTTCACTTTAGAAAGCTATTCAATGCAATGCCACACATAACGCTCACATCAAGTGGAATAGTACTTCTACACGGCGGAGTTCCAACCGAAGCTAAAAATGTAGACGAGATAGCCATGGCTAATGAGCTTCACCCTGAAAAACCCCACTTAACTGAAATATTGTGGAACGATCCAGATGAAACTGGAATAACGGGAGCATACCCTTCACCTCGCGGAGCAGGCAAAATCTTTGGAGAAAACTATACTGATGAATTTTTGAAAATCGTTAACGGCAAAGTGATATTGAGGGGACATCAAGCCGCCTCGAAGGGATATAAGGTGAGCCATAATGGAAAAATAATTACTCTCTTCTCAAGGCTAGGCCCACCATATTGGAATTCTAAAGCGGCCTATGTTGTTCATCCATTAAGCCGCCCACCTAAAGAGGTAGTAAATAGCATTAGAACAATAACTTAATCATTGACAGCTAATAGAGGGCAAAGCAAACTTTTTATAGCGTACCATTTAAAAAAGCTTAGTCTAAAATCATGGCGGATAAATGGAGTAGAGGACAATGCCTAACTGGGGATATTCGATAATTGGGCTGGATCCCGATAAAACAGCTAAAGCTAGTGGTAGAGATCTTCGTATCTCATTTAAGGCTGCACGTGAAGTTTGCGCGTTTATTAAAGGCATGAGCTTACTTGAAGCTCAAAAATATTTAGAAGATGTTACTCGAAAGAAGAAGCCCATTCCATTTAAGAGATTTACTGGAAAAGCCGCTCACCATAGGGGCATTCAAGGTTGGCCCATAGTTAGATATCCAGTTAAAGCCGCTAGGGAAATTCTAAAGGTCCTAAAGAGCGTTGAGGCCAATGCAGAATATAAGGGGCTTGATGTTGAAAAGCTTAAGATCATCCACATAGCAGCGCAAAAAGGCACAAAATTGAGGAAATATATTCCAAGGGCATTTGGAAGAGCAACTCCCTACTTCAAGCAGCTAACACACATAGAAGTTGTAGTTGCTGAGGAGGAGTAAGCATGGTTAATGTTAAGAAACATTTCGTAATTGAAGGCTTAAAGCGAATGGAAATTGATGAGTACTTATCCATAAGACTCATGAGAGCAGGCTATGCAGGAGTTGAAATTCAGAGAACACCACTTGGCACGAGAGTCACAATCTACGCCGAAAGGCCAGGAGTAGTTATTGGGAGAGGCGGAGCAAACATCAAAGAATTAGCCGAAATACTGGAGAAAAGATTTGGAGTAGAAAACCCGCAAATAGCCGTAGCTCAAGTGCAAGTTCCAGAGCTAAATGCAAAAATCATGGCCATAAGAATTGCCAGGGCAATGGAAAGGGGAGTTCACTTTAGGAGAGCGGCATTCATAGCTTTAAGGCAAATAATGGAGGCAGGAGCAAAAGGCGCCGAAATAATAATCCGCGGAAAACTGAGAAGCGAACGTGCAAGATATGAGAAATTTAAGGCCGGAGAACTTTTAAAATCCGGAAAGCCATATGAAGACCTCGTCGACGAAGCAGTGGTTTATGTTGCATTGAAGCCTGGAATATACGGTATAAAAGTTAGAATTATGCCACCGGTCAAAACTCCTGATGACATAATAATTAAGGAGGTCTATCCAGCTAAGGAGGAAGAAGAAGTTGCCAATATTGAGGGTTAACGAAATCAGGCGCATGAGCCCTGAGGAGCGCATGAAGAAGCTAGCTGAGCTTAAAGCAGAATTAGCGAGAGCTAGAGCACTAGCTGCAAGTGGAGCCCCACTGGACAACCCAAAAATGATAAAAGAGATAAGGAAAACCATTGCAAGAATACTTACAATTCAAAGAGAAGAAGAACTGGGAATTAGGAGGTCTAAAAAGTGAAGATAACCCCAAGAAACCTAGTCATGCATGAACTGATAGGATTAAGTGTTAAGGTAAGCAAGAGCACCCACCCAGGTTATGTTGGAATTGAAGGCATTGTAGTTGATGAAACCATGAAAACCCTTCACATCCTCCATGAAGGTAAAGTTAAGGTTATTCCGAAAAACTGCTCAATATTCGAGTTCACGCTTCCTGATGGAAGCATCGTAGAAGTTGATGGAAAGGTGATTTTGGCAAGGCCGGAAGATAGAGCTAAAAAGCCATATAGGAAGAGGTGGTGAAATGCCGGCCAAAAATATTGGAGTGCCCGGAGTAAAAGCTCCTGAACAACAATGCGACGATCCGCACTGCCCATTCCACGGCCACATAAAAGTTAGGGGAAAAATACTTGAAGGAGTAGTCGTGAGCTCGAAAATGCAGAGAACAGTCGTAGTTCAGCGAGACTACTTGCACTATGTGCCAAAATACAAGAGGTACGAGAAAAGGAGATCCAGAATTGCAGCTCACAACCCACCATGCATCAATGCCAAAGAGGGAGATAAAGTTAAAATAATGGAGTGCCGCCCACTAAGTAAGACCGTATCATTCGTAGTTATAGCTAAAGTGGAGGAAGAGAAAGGTGGCGAAACGAGGTAGAGGAGCAGTAGGAGTATCTTATAGGCATGGAGTTAGCCCAGGCTTGCCCGTGGGAGCCTACGTTAAATGCGCAGACAATAGCGGCGCAAAATTAGTGCAGATCATAGGCGTAGTTGGATCCAAAACTAGACTTCGAAGATTACCGCAAGCGGCAGTTGGAGACATGGTCGTGGTCTCGGTGAAGGCAGGTACGCCAGAAATGCGCAGACAAGTACTAAGAGCAGTCGTAGTTAGACAGAAGAAGCCATATAGAAGAATGGATGGAACCTGGATCCAATTCGAAGACAACGCAGTAGTAATAGTAACCCCAGAAGGAGACCCAAAGGGAACCGAAATAAGAGGGCCAGTAGCAAGAGAAGCAGCCGAAAGATGGCCCAGAATAGCTGGACTTGCAACCATGATAATTTAGGTGAAAAATATGAAATCCCTATTTTGGAAAACTAAATCTAAAAAACCTAAAAAGCAAAGAATAGCACTATTTAAAGCTCCACTCCACAAAAGGCACAAGTTAGTATCAGCTCCTCTCTCACCCGAATTACGGGCAAAATATGGTAGAAGATCATTTCCCGTTAGGAAGGGCGATACCGTTCTAATCATGAGAGGAGACTACGCAGGTTATGAAGGTAAAGTTCTTCGCGTTGACTTGAAGAAATATAGAATTCATATTGAAGGAGTTACGAGAAGAAAAGCTGACGGGACAATAATCTACGTCCCAATTCACCCGTCAAAGGTTATGATTACTAAGCTAGACCTATCCGATCCAAGAAGAAAGGAAGCTCTTGAAAAAGCCAAGGTAGAGGTGAAGTAGCATGGGAAGAAAGGGTCCAAAAAGACACTTGAAGAGATTTCCTGCACCAGCATTTTGGCCAATACCAAGAAAAGCGTACAAATTTGCAGTTAAGCCAAGCCCAGGCCCACATCCCCTAGAAAGATGCATACCACTTCTAGTTGTTATGAGAGAAATTCTAGGATATGCGGAAACAGCAAGAGAAGCCAAGAGAATTATAAAGGAAGGGCATATTAAAGTCGATGGAATAGTTAGGAAAGACCATAAATTCCCAGTAGGGCTAATGGACGTAATTGAAATAACAAAGACGAATGAATACTACAGAGTACTACCGCACCCCCAGAAGGGACTCACCCTCCACCCAATAACTCAGGAGGAAGCTTCATTCAAGCTATGCAGAATAGAAAATAAAACAACAGTAAAGGGAGGACACGTGCAGCTAAATCTCCACGACGGAAGAAACCACTTGATAAGAGTTGCAGACCCCAAAAAGCCCGTTGAAGACATCTACAAGACAATGGACGTGCTTAAAATATCCATTCCAAATCAAGATATACTTGACCACATCAAGTTCGGCGAAGGAACTATTGCAGTAGTAATAGGAGGCAAAAACATAGGCTTAGTAGGCAAAGTAGTCAAAATTGAGAGGGGATTTGGAAGGCTTAGAAGCGTAGTAACCTTGGAGAGCCCTAAAAACGACATATTCAAAACAAGCTTAACATACACATTCGCAATCGGAGTAGAAGAACCAATAATTTCACTGCCAAAAGAGGTGATGTAAAATGGAAGTAGAGCAAAAGCAATTAATCAACCCAATGAAACAAGTAAGGCTCGCAAAGGTAGTCGTAAACATGGCAGTAGGAACTTCAGGAGAAAAGCTGGAAAACGCAGTTAAAGTTTTGGAAAGCTTAACTGGCCAAAAGCCATCGAGGAGAAAAGCAAAAAGGACGATAAGGGAATTTGGAATAAGAAGAGGAGAAAACATAGCATGCGTGGTAACTCTCCGAAGAGAAAAAGCTGTAGAATTCTTGCGTAAAGCTTTAGCTGCAGTTGGAAATAGAATTAAGGCATCAAGCTTTGATGATTATGGAAACGTTTCATTTGGAATTAAAGAACACATAGATATTCCAGGAACTAAATATGATCCAAATATAGGAATATTTGGCATGGATGTGTGCATATCCTTTGAAAAGCCGGGATATAGAGTCATGAGAAGAAGAATTAAGAGATCTAAAGTAGGTAAAGCTCATAGAGTAACTAAATTTGAAGCCATGGAGTATCTCAAGAGGGAATTTGGAGTTGAAATAGTTGAGGAGGATTAGCCATGGGCAAGTATAAGCCGCCGAAAATCAGGAAATTCGGAAAGGGAAGCCGCCCCTGCCGAAGGTGCGGCTCCTTTGGCCCAGTAATTAGAAAATATGGATTAAACCTCTGTAGGCAGTGCTTCAGAGAAGTGGCAGAAAAAATTGGATTTAAGAAGTACATGTGAGGTGAAAGCCGTGACCATGATGGACACCCTTTCAAATGCGTTGGCTACAATAATGAACAATGAAATTAGAGGCAGAAAGGATTGCATAATAACGCCAGCCTCAAAGCTAATTGCAAACGTATTAAGAGTGATGCAGAGGTACGGATATGTAGGCGAAATAGAATTAATAGATGATGGAAGAAGTGGCAAAATCAGAGTTCAACTGCTTGGAAGAATAAATAAGTGCGGAGCAATAAAGCCGAGATTCCCAGTGAAGTACAAGAAAATTGAAGAGTGGGAAAAGCAGTACTTGCCAGCTAGAGACGTAGGAATACTTATAGTTTCGACGCCAAAGGGAGTAATATCACATAAAGAAGCAAAACAAATGAAAATTGGAGGAATACTTCTAGCATACGTCTACTAGGTGATTTAAATGCCAAAGCTATTTAGAATCCATCAAAAAGTTGAAGTCCCTCAAGAAGTTGAAGTTAAGGTTGAGGGGTCAAAGGTAGTTGTTAGTGGCCCCCTAGGCCACCTCGAAAAGGACTTCTCGCATGCTAGGGGAATTCAAATCAGGCTTCTCGATGATAAGAACATCATTATCGAAGCATATGCCCCAAAAAAAAGGGAGCAAGCATTAGTAGGCACAATTGCAGGCCACATAAAAAACATGATTAAGGGAGTAACTAAGGGATTTAAATATAAGCTTAAAATCGTTTACGCTCACTTCCCCATATCAGTGAAAGTTAAGGGAGACAAAATCGTAATAGAAAACTTCCTCGGAGAAAAAGTGCCAAGAATAGCTAAAATAGTTGGAGACGTGAAAGTTAAAGTTCAAGGAGACGACATCATAGTTGAAGGCATAGACATAGAAGCCGTAGGGCAAACAGCTGCCAACATTGAGCTCGCCACCAAGATAAAAGATAAGGATCCCAGAGTATTCCTAGACGGAATATACGTATACTCAAAGGAGTGAAGAACATGAGAAGTGAAAGCGAAAGATTGAAGAAACTACTAAAGCTCAGAATAAAATTAAAACGTAAAAAGCCCGAATTCCTTAGACCTTGGCACTGGAGGCTTAAGCGCCTAGGCACGGCATGGAGAAGGCCCAAAGGGCTAGACGACAAGATAGCCCATAAGCGCAAGGGATACCCACCCCTGGTAGAAGTGGGCTACAGAGGACCGAGAGAAGTCAGAGGACTACATCCCTCAGGACTAGAAGAGAAACTTGTTTTCAACATAAAAGATCTCGAAGGCTTAGATCCTTCAAGACAAGCTATAAGAATCGCCCACACAGTAGGAAGAAGAAAGAAAGCAGAGATAGTTAAGAGAGCAATCAAACTAGGGTTAAAAATATTAAATCCGGGAGAATTTATGGAAGAAGCTAAAGAGTAGTGAGGGCGTGAGAATGCCACTAACGCTAAGAACTGTCCGGAGACTAGCGGCAGACATCCTTGGAGTAGGGGAAAATAGAGTTTGGATCGACCCGGAAAATCTAGATAAAGTAGCTGAAGCAATGACGAGGGAGGACGTAAAGATACTCATCAGGCAAGGCTTAATCAAAGCGCGTCCAGAAAAGAGCATAAGCAGAGCGAGAATACGCATGAAGAGAGAAAAGAAGAAAAGAGGGAGGCGCAGGGGACCTGGAAGCAGGAAGGGCCCAACAATCAGGAGAAAGGAGCTCTGGATGATAAAGGTAAGAGCGCAGCGGAAATTCTTAAAGATGCTCAGAAAACGCAGAATAATAAACAGGACAGTTTATAGGAAGCTTTACATGATGGTGAAGGGAGGAGCATTCGACAGCACCTCACAAATAAAAACGTACATCCGTGAGCACGGCCTAGCAAGGAGGAGGTAAAATGGCGAGAGGACCTAGATATAAAGTTCCATTTAGAAGGCGGCGAGAAGGCAAGACAAATTACAGGAAAAGGCTTAAGCTGATATTGTCTGGGAAGCCCAGGCTAGTTGCAAGAAAAACAAACAATTACATAATAGCTCAAGTAATTGAAGCCCGAGTCGAAGGAGATGCAGTCCTGGCAGCAGCCCATTCAAAAGAACTTAGAAACTTCGGGTGGCTAGCAGCATGCGACAATACGCCAGCAGCATACCTCACAGGACTGCTAGCAGGATATAAAGCACTTAAGGCAGGAGTGGAAGAAGCGGTACTTGACATAGGCTTGCACAGGCCAATTAAAGGCGCAAGGATATTCGCAGTGCTCAAAGGGGCAGTAGACGCAGGCCTACAAGTGCCCCACACCGAAGAGATACTTCCAAGCGAAGATAGAATTAGAGGAGAACATATAGCTGAATATGCGAATAGGTTAAAGGAAGAAGATCCGATGCTATATGAGAAGATCTTCTCCCAATACTTAAGGAGAGGGCTGCCTCCAGAGGATCTCCCATCCCACTTCGATGAAATTAAGGAAAAAATAATCAAATCATATGGAGGTGAGTAGATGTCTCAAGCTCAATTTGGCATAGAAGAATGGACTCCAAGAACAACTTTAGGTAAGCTAGTTAAGGAAGGAAAAATCGCTTCAATCCATCAAATATTCGCAGCCAATCTCCCCATAATGGAGCCACAAATAATAGACATACTTGTACCCGAACTAAAGCACGAAATCGTAGACATTAGCATCGTCCAAAAGCAGACGGACGCCGGAGAAATAAGCAGGTTTAAAGTTGCAGTAATAGTAGGCGATGAAAACGGGCTGGTAGGCATTGGAACAGCAAAAGCTAAGCAACTGAGATTTGCAATAAACAAGGCAATTGAAAATGCAAAGCTAAACGTCATTCCAGTTAAAAGGGGATGCGGAAGCTGGGAGTGCTCCTGCAATAGACCTCACAGCGTACCATACAAGGTTGTCGGAAAAAGCGGCAGCGTAGAAGTCACATTAATACCAGCACCAAGAGGAGTTGGACTCGTAGCCGGAGATATAGCAAAAGTAGTTCTACGCCTAGCTGGAATACAAGACGTTTGGACCAAGACAAAGGGAGAGACAAGAACCACGCTTAACTTCGCCAAAGCAACATATGAAGCCCTAAGAAAAACATACAAGTTTAAGTTTATGGGAGCCTGATGAGCATTGCCAAAGCTACTCGCAGTAATAAGAATTAGAGGCAGAATAGGAGTTAGAGGAGAAGCACAAGACACTCTAAAAATGCTCAGACTACATAGAAAAAACCACGCAGTAATAATAGACGACAGGCCATCCTACCTGGGAATGCTGAAAAAAGTAGCCGACTACGTGACTTGGGGAGAAATAAACTCGGAAACGCTTGCACTACTCCTCAAAAGAAGAGGAGAGCTAAAAGGCGGCAAAAAATTAACTGAAAAATACATTAAAGAAAAACTCGGATTAAACAGCATAGAAGATCTAGCCCATGCAATATTTGAAGGCAAGATATCGCTAAAGGACATTCCAGATTTAAAGCCCGTATTTAGACTTCACCCACCAAGCGGCGGATTCAAGGGAAGCACAAAAAAGCACTACAAAGCAGGCGGCGAGCTAGGCTATAGGGGAACAGCCATCAACGAGCTAATCAGGAAAATGTGCTAATACTTGGAGGAACAAATTCATGGTTAAAGACTTTTGGTTTGAAGATGCTGAGGGAGATGATTTCATCGACGAAGTAAACAGCATAAGCGAAGCAATTATGAAAATATTGAGAGAGCTCCTAAATCACCCTCTTGAAGATGAGCAATACAATGAGCCCCGCATATACAATTTCTCAATCTCACTCAACCCCATAGACGAACACGACATCATAAATTTAAGGGATTTAAATTTTGAACGTTCATACTTTGAATATGATGAGCCTCTCATAGACATAGTTGAAGACAAAAACTCATTGAAAGTTTACGTCGAGCTTCCTGGAGTAAGGAAGGAGGACATCAAAATTAAGGCTACGGAAAGAAAAATAACAGTAGCCATAGAAAATCAAGATGGAAAGTATTATAAGGAGATACACCTACCTTCAAAAGTTAAGCCTGAAAAGGCTAAGGCAACATTTAGAAATGGCGTGTTAGAAGTAACTTTTGAGAAGAAAAATTTTAGGCTGTGGAAGAAGCTGAAAAGGTGAGTGCGATGGTCGTTAGAAGAAGGAAGAAAATTCGAAAATATAGAGGTAGCAGGACGTGCGGATGGGGAATAACGGGACAGCATAAGGGACGAGGATTAAAAGGCGGATTTGGCAAAGCTGGAAGGCACAAGCACCACTGGACTTGGGTTGTAAAGTACGCTCCAGACTACTTTGGCAAAAAAGGGTTTAAAACCCCAATATCAACAACTCCAAAGGTAAATGCAATAAATGTAGGTTACCTAGACGAAATTGCAACCGAACTAGCAAAAAAGGGCTTAGTGGAAGTCAAAAATGGAAAAATTGTAGTCAATGTAATTAAACTCGGATATAATCGAGTTTTAGGATCCGGAAAGGTCACAAAGCCGCTTGTGGTAATGGCTCCATACTTCTCAAGGAAGGCAGAGGAGAAAATAGCTCAAGCCGGCGGAGAAGTAATTAAGCTATAAACAGCCAATTTAACTGGTAGAGCGTGAAACGCTATGGTGCGCGCACTAGATGTAATTGAACCATTAATTAAAGTACTTCCAGAAGTTTCAAGGCCTAAAAGAAAGCTTGCCCTAAGAGAGAGGTTTATTTGGACTGCAATAGTACTCACCATATACTTGATAATGAGTGAAATACCACTCTACGGAATCGTTAGAGGGGTAGGGTACGACCCATTCCTTTACATGAGAATGTTGTTTGCATCCAAGCGAGGAACACTGATGGAGCTCGGAATAGGCCCAATAGTCACCGCAGGATTAATCATGCAACTGCTAGTAGGATCAAAAATATTAGATCTAGATTTCACGAACCCCGAAGATAGAGCTTTATTTACAGGGGCACAAAAATTAATGGCTGTTTTATGGGCTGGAATACAGGCATTCGCATACATTTTCGGCGGATATTTCGGCTCACTTCCAATAGACGCTGCCATTCTAGTATTCGTACAGCTCGTAGCAGCTTCAATCATAGTAATGCTTTTAGACGAAATGGTGCAAAAAGGCTGGGGAATTGGAAGCGGCGTAAGCCTATTCATAGCAGCAGGAGTAGCTCAGCAAATAGCATGGCACACATTCTCCCCGCTATACGCAAGAGATGGAAAATACCTTGGAGCAGTTCTAGCATTCATACAAACCATAGTAAATGGAGAAAACATTTGGAATGCATTCGTAAGGCCCGGAGCCCTTCCAAGCATGGCTGGGCTACTAACAACCATTGCAATATTCATCATAGTAATATACCTCGAAGGAGTAAGAATAGAGGTCCCAGTAGCACTCCCAAGATACAGAGGGCTAAGGACAAAAATACCCTTAAAATTCCTATACGTATCAAACATTCCAATAATATTCACTTCAATGCTATTCGTAGACTTCAAAATAATATCACTCCTAATTTGGAGGCAATTCAACCCAGATAACTCAAACGCGCTTCTCAACTGGCTTGGAATGTTCAACGCCACCGACAATAGCCCAATAGGAGGCTTGGCCTACTACGTAACTCCACCAACTGGACTTCAATCAGTAATGCAAGACCCACTCCACCCACTCATATACGCCATCCTACTGATAATCAGCGCAGTTATCTTCGCAGTTATATGGGTTGAAACTTCAGGATTAAACCCAACAGATCAAGCACAGCAACTAGTACAAGCAGGACTTCAAATACCAGGCTTTAGAAGCTCACCCAAAATTATCGAGAGACTCCTCCGCAAATACATTCCAACACTTACAGTTCTCAGCGGCATCATAGTTGCTCTAATAGCAGCCATCGCAGACATCATAGGTGCAATAGGTTCAGGAATGGGAGTCCTACTAACGGTGGGAATACTCTATCAGTACTGGAGCATTCTAACTCAAGAGCAAATAGAAGAACTATATCCAGTAGTGAGAAGAATAATGGGAGAAAAGTAGCAATATTTTTAACTACAACAATAATAACTCAAACAGCTACTATAAACTAGGAGCGAGCGGGGCTGAAATGCTAGATTGGCTCGTAAAACTGATATCAGACCTATTAGGTCCATACAAGTACCCTCCACTATCCACAATATCAGTTTTAGCCATAAGCCTAGGAGTTGGTCTTACAACCGTCCTTGCAAATCACCTCCTCCTCGACATCAAAAAGCTGAGGAGCTACTCGCAGGAAATAAACGAGTGGAGAAGAGAAATGAGAAAAGCGCTAATGAGTGGAGATAGAAAGCTAATGGTTAAACTTAAGAAGAAGGAGCCCTACATAAGGAAAATCGAAGCTGAAGTCATGGCTGAAAGAATGAAGCCATCACTCATATTCATGCTCCCACTCTGGATATTCTTCATAATTTTCGCTGGAGCATTTACAACTGAAATTGGCTATGTAGCTCAACTCCCATTCACCCTGCCATTTGCAGGGGACAAAGCTAATTTCGTAACATGGTACATCATATGCTCACTCTTAACCCTTCCACTCCTCCAAAAGGCATTTAAGTTATCATTCTAAGGTGAGAAAAATGCCTAGAGGAACCTACAGGTCGAGAAGCTATAGAAGGAGATATGTAAGAACACCTGGAGGAAGAGGGGTAATCCACTACTTTAAGAGAAGGCCAAATCCAGCTAAATGCGCAATATGCAAAAGAGAGCTTCACGGAGTTCCGAGATTAAGGCCATCAAAGCTAAGAAAACTGCCAAAAAGCTCTAGGAGGCCAAACAGACCATATGGAGGAAACCTTTGCCCAGCATGCCTAGAAAGACTACTTAAAATAACAGTCAGGGAGGCAGAAACATAGTTGGCAAATAACCTAGTAATAACGGTTAGCGGCCCCCCAGGCTCAGGAAAAACTAGGCACGCCAAAAGAATAGCCGAAATCTTCGGGTTAAGGTACTTCTCAATTGGAAAATACTTCAGAGAGCTAGCATTAAAACAAGGAATAACGCTGGAAAAATTCCACTTAAAGGCAGAAAGGAACAGCCAATACGACTTTGAAGTTGATAAAAGAGCCATCATAGAAGCTAAAAAGGGAAACGTTGTTCTAGATGGACATCTAACAGGTTGGATAGCAAAAAAGTACGCCGATATAAAAATATACTTAACAGCCCCACTGCGAATCAGAGCAAAAAGAATAGCAAAAAGAGATGGAAAAACACTCGAAGAAGCATTAGAGGAAATAAAAGTCAGAGAAGAAAGCAATAAGAAGAGGTATATGAAGTTTTATGGAATAGACCTCAACGACCTAAGCATATACGACATAGTAATAAACACTGAAAAGTGGAGCGAACAAGAAGTCGAAGAAGTACTGGTAAAGCTCATCAAAAGCTACATTGAAAGGAAGAAACAGCGAAACTCTTTTTAATTTCAATGAAACTTAGATTAGCAGCCCAAGAGAGGCGGAGAATATGGCTGCCATCGAAATCGGAAGAATATGCGTAAAAATTAGAGGAAGAGAAGCAGGAAGAAAATGCGTCATCGTAGATTTAATCGACGATAAATTCGTACTAATAACAGGACCAAAAGACGTAAGCGGAGTTAAAAGAAGAAGAGCAAATATTAAGCACATAGAGCCAACGAAAGACAAAATAGAAATAAAGCCAGGAGCAAGCGATGAAGAAGTTAAAAAAGCACTCCAAGAAGCAGGCCTAATAGACAAAATGAGAGAAGTAGTAAAGATAGAAATAAGCTAAAGTTCTATAAACCCGAAATCACCTAAAATTATGGAGGAATAATATTGACATATAAGAGGATATTGCCAGCAGATATTAAAAGAGAAGTGCTAGTAAAAGCTGAAGAACCAACAAATCCAAACTACGGATGCAAGCCAAACGAAAGGCCAATAAAGAAGCACATAGAGCTAGGAGTAATAAATCTAGACAAGCCGCCTGGACCAACAAGCCACGAAGTAGTAGCATGGGTCAAAAGAATACTACAAGTAAACAAAGCAGGACACGGCGGAACCCTAGAGCCCTAAAAGGGCGGGGAAATCCGAAAGTAACAGGTATTTTGCCTGTTGCACTTGAAAAAGCCACAAAAGCACTCAGAGGAATAGTGCACGCCGGCAAGGAGTACATTTGCGTAATGCGCCTCCACTCATCAGTAAGCGAAGAAAAACTAAGAAAAGTATGCGCAGAATTCGAAGGACCAATATATCAGCGCCCACCCCTCAAATCATCAGTAAAAAGAGTAGTCAGAATTAGAACAATCTATTACATAGACATACTCGAAATATCAGGCAGAGACGTACTAATGAGAATCGGCTGCCAAGCAGGAACCTACATAAGAAAACTATGCCACGACATTGGAGAAGTACTAGGCGTAGGAGCACACATGCAAGAACTAAGAAGAACAAGATCAGGACCATTCAAAGAAGATGAAACCCTAGTAACCCTACACGACCTAAAAGATGCATACGACATATGGAAGGAAGAGAAAGACGAAACGCAGCTGAGAAAAGTCATACTACCAGTAGAAGCAGCAGTTGCACACCTACCAAAAATAGTGATTAGAGACAGTGCAGTAGACGCAATATGCCATGGAGCAGATCTAGCAGCTCCAGGAGTACTCAGACTAGAAACCGGAATAAAGCGAAACACCCTAATAGCAATGATGACCCAAAAAGGAGAACTCGTAGCATTAGGCCAAGCAAAAATGACAAGCCAAGAAATACTTGAAGCAGAAAAAGGCATTGTAGCCAAAACTGTAAGAGTAATCATGGATAGAGGAACCTACCCAAAAATGTGGAGCAGCTAAGCAACGACAAGACAAATTAAAATACTTAAACTCATCCATTTGAATTAGAGCCGGGGTAGCCTAGCCAGGATCAAGGCGCAGGCCTGGAGAAAGACTCCCGTAAGCCTGTGCCCCACACGGGGCTCGCGGGTTCAAATCCCGCCCCCGGCGCCACCACAACATTACAAACCAATCGGAAGGGCAAAACTGCATTTAAACCACATACCTCAACTTCAATTAACAAACTCCGAACAATACGCTCCTAACAGCAAACACAAAATTATATAATTATAACCGCAAATTTATTCCAAAAACATGAAATAAAGGGTACTAAAATTTTATCTAAAATAATATGCCATGCAACTTGCTCTTAAAGTACATTGATATGGCACTCATGTGCCCCGAAGTTCCTAAACCACATAAAACGCGGGTTGGCTTTAAACTTACTGACATTAACTGCTCGTCTATCTCCTTAGCCGTGTATTTTATGTGAACCTTGAAATTGGCATCATTCTACATATATAACACTGAAGAGAAAATCGACATGCTATGAAAAAACCTAGAGAACATAATTAATGCATTAACTTAACAGGAGCCTCTCATGGCAGCTGTAGACATTAAATCTACGACCCCTAACAAAACCAACCAACGTTAAATTAGCTTTTCTTGCTAGATTCACTCCAGCGTCGCTCGGCGCAGAAATAGAAACAAGAGCTGGAACGCCAAGTCTAACGGCCCTTAATACAATTTCACTAGTTAATCTACTGGTGCAAGCCATGATCAGCCTACTGAAAACAGCGCCACCAAATAGTGCAGCTCCAACAGCCTTATCAACAGCATTATGCCTACCAATATCCTCAGCAAATCCAGCAACCCTCATGTCAAGATCGATCAGTATATCCGCATGAACACCTCCAGTTCTCCTATAAATCTCAGAGCGCGCTAATTAAGTAGTTTTATAGCTTCAAGTGCATGATCAACCTCAAATTTAACCTTTGAAGAAACCTTAAATTTAGCCACACTATCAAGAAGCTTCAAGTGATCATCAGTAGTTTGCGGAAAATAGTGAGAAACAAAGTTTATGTCAGAAAAACTTGCTGCGTAAACAAACTATATGTTTTCTGCTCAGAAAAGTGTCGACAAAAGTGGGTTAGATCTTGGCTTAAAAGACAAATTTAAAATGAAACATAAGACACGGCCTAAGTCGATTGAAATCTTCATTCTGACATTATGTAGAGCGTTCACTGCTTAACACGAGCTTATCTAAGCTTCCGGAAACGTAGCCTTCAAGCTCCATTGCCACATACAAATATCCTAACTCCTTAAGTTTCTTGGAAATCTCGTCCAGAATTCTTTCATCAAATAGTTTTTCACGTTCATCCCTGCCCACTTCTATCCTAGCAATTATTCCATGATCCCTAACCCTGACCAACTTCACTCCAGCTATCTTCTTAATAATTAGCTCTGCTTCTCCAACTCTCCTCACAGCCTCTGGAGTTATCCTAACTCCATATGGAAATCTGGAAGCTAAACAGGTCATTGGAGGCTTGTCGGCCGTGGGGAGCTTAAGCATTCTGGAAATAGCTCTAACATCAGCCTTTGTTAATCCAACTTCAGCTAATGGGCTTCTAATACCCAGTTCCTTCAAAGCCCTTATTCCAGGCCTATAGCTCTTCATGTCATCTGCATTGGTTCCGTCAACAACTACACTTAAATTATGATGCCTCGCTATCTCAAGAAGCTTAGCCATCAACTCAAGTTTACAGTAGTAGCATCTGTTAGGTGGATTTCTGGCTAAATGCTCATTTTCAAGCTCATTTACATCGATAACCAAATGCCTAATACCTATAAAATTAGCTATTTTCTTAGCTTCTTCAAGCTCTCCAGGAGGCAGAAGGGGTGAATTGGCTGTGACGGCTAAAGCTTTATCTCCCAAAATCTGTTTAGCAGCATAAGCCACAAGTGTACTATCAACTCCTCCTGAAAATGCTACTAAAACTCCATCCTTATCCTTAAACCAGTTCAAGAGCGCTTGATACTTCTCCAAATTCCCACCTAACAGCGCCGCGCATTAGTTTGGGCCTTGATCACTAAAACATATTGCTGTGATCTCTTTTAAGCTCTCAATGCTCTTTTCAAGCAGCCCATCAATATCCAATTTAGACTCTATCTCTAATACATCTTCAAGCTCAGCTCTTGTTACTGGTTTAGAAGGTCTAGCCCAGCAACCCTTAATTGGCGTGCAGCCAGAAGTAACTCTCATGCATGAAGCTTCGTAAGTTCCAATCCTTTTAGCTAGAGCTATGCTCTCATCCTTATCGAAACCTATTAGAGGCCTTAAAACAGGTAGCTCCGAAGCTTGATCTATAACTCTCAAGTTATCCAGAGTTTGAGAAGCCACTTGAGCTAAATTCTCACCAGTAACAATAGCTTTAGCACCAACTCTCTTAGCTAGCTCATTAGCAACTCTATACATCATCCTTCTACACAATACGCAAGTGTGCTTCAAAGCCGCTTTTCTAAAGGCAATTAAGTTATGCTCATGCCTGAAAACATAAACTGGCATTTCCTCTCCAACATGCCACTTCCTAAGTATTCTAACCACTTTAATGAAGCGCCTCAAATCCGACTCATCACCTCCACGTGGAAAGTAAGCGAATAGAGGAATAACGCTGCATCCCCTCTTCATCATAAGCCATGAAGCAACTGGAGAATCTATGCCGCCAGAAATTAGGCATACAACCTTCCCCGCAGTTCCAAGAGGCAGTCCTCCTGGGCAAGGAACCCTCACATTATAAATATAGCACTCTTCATCTCTAACTTCAACATAAATTACCCTCTCAGGATTGTCCAAGCACACTTTAACTTTCGTTTCCTCCTTAACTATAGCTCCCAAGCGATTTTCCAAGTCTTTACTAGTAAATGAATGCGAGCCGGTCCTCCTAACCCTCACCGAAAATGATTTTGCATCTCCAATCAGCAAATGCGAAGCATCCCTAATGAACGCGCTTAAATCACTTAATTTAACAAACTTAAATGGCGCAGCAAAAACTAAGCCAAAAACTCGCTTGAGCAAATCTAGAGCCCCATTAACATCTTCAACTTCTATGAGCAATCTAGACCACTTATGACGAACTCTACCTCTCAAGCCGATCTCCTTAAGCCCATCAATGATATTTTGAGCTAACTTCCTAACAAATCGCCTTCTCACACTATTGGATTTTATAGCTATTTCACCATATGCAGCTAAAATTCCATCCCACTCAATGCTTGTTGACTGCATTTCAATAAAGTTCAGAAAAACATGCTGATAAATCTCTCTATCTACAGCCTAAATTGCCGAAATCTCATAAATAAATCCAAATTGCAGCTGAAAGTTGAAGGGAATGATCCTACATGATCTTGAGCAGAATTTAAATGCAAGTAATTTAAGTTCGAGCATTAATATTGAATTAATGGGCGATGATGCATCTTTAGCGGTTGCTGCCAATTGATGGCAGAACCCGGCAAGGCTGAGCCCAAACCCCCGAAGCAAATAAATACCACACAAGCAAAAATACTAATGAAAGCCGGGGTAGCTCAGCCTGGGAGAGCGTCCGTGAAAACCCGTGCTAGGAGCCTTACCGCTCTCCACAATTTTTTATTAACTCAACAGTTTATGGAATTCTATGGTATAATGGTAGGTGATGGAACGCTCTACCATAAGCATAATTGCAAATATTTTTTTCACAATATCCGAAGGATACAAAGATTATGCACAACATATTGCAGGGCTAGTGTATCTACTTATAGGCAGGTATCCACGGATCAAATATAGATCAAAGGCTTTTCAGAATAGAGTTTAAGTCAAAAAGACTCTTCAACGCATTCATAAATTTAGGCTTTCCTTTAGGCAAGAAAAGTTCCAACATTTCCATTCCCACAATAATTTTATCACATGATAATGTTAATTGGCTAATACGTGGAATATTTGATACTGACGGATCTATTTTCTTTAGTAAAAAGCCTGGCATAGTAAACTACCCTACCGTTGAAATTACTAGTAAAAGCTTTACCTTACTTAAACAGATCAAGAACGCTTTACGAGAAAAGTATGGCATTTTAGCGCATATACGCAGATCCAAAGGTGTACATGAATTGGCAGTATATGGTTCGAAAGAAATAAGTAAGTGGGTAAAGTTTATAGGGAGCAGCCATAAAATTAAATCTCGGCTCCTAGCACGGGTTTTCGGCGAAGCTGAAGACCGGATTGTCGAGGGTTCAAGTCCCTCCCCCGGCACTAAAATTATTAAGTAATTCCTTTACGAACGAACCGAATTCCGTAACATCATATTCCCAATTTTTCAGCATGCTGGGATCCCATACTGGATGAAAAACCCAAGCAGTCCAACCAGCAACCCTATCCTCCATGTAGGAGATTAAGGGCTCCCCAAAACAGCTTCTACTCCCCTTTAAAAACTCATAATCCACCTCTTCCTCATAACCCCACTCAGTTACAAAGACGGGATAATGCTCAGCGACCCGCCCCCAATAATAATCCCATTCCTTCATAGGCCTACCAGGATAAACATGAACTGCATAAGCTATGTTTTCACCTGAAATGGGATCACTTAAAACTCCTCTTAAATCGTAAGCCCAATCTACACCTCCGACAATTATTATAACATCCGCATCCTTACCCCTAATTAAACGGATAATCTCCTCGGCCAAAGGCTTCCAATCTTCCCACTCAATCCATGCTGGCTCATTAAAAATTTCATAAAGAACATTGCTCCTACCCCTAAATCGCTCTGCAACTCTACTCCAGAAATTTACAGCTAAAGTGAAGTTTGGATCATAAATATTCTCCCCATTCCAAGGTTCCTCATACATCCAACTAAAGTTTTCAGGCGTTTCAGTCTCACCCGTAATGGGATTTCCAATCGCATGCCAATCAATTATTACATAAATACCTCTCTCCTCACACCATTCAACCACCCTATCAAGGTACCTCTCAAGGTAATCGAAATACCTCTTCCAAAACACTGGGTGAACTGGCACTCTAACGACATTTACATTCCACATCTTAATCACATCGAAAAGCTCCTCACCAAACTTCCCCTCCCAATCTAGATAAGCTGGATCTGCTATCCCCACACCCCTCAAAATCACCTCCTTTCCACTAGCAAGAAGCTCATTTCCAACAATCTCCAATTTAGGCAAACCTTCACGTTTAAACCTGAAAATGCAAAGCTGATTGAGAAAACAAATGCACAAGCCCATAATCAAGCAAGCAACAATGAAAACCCCAAATCTCGACGGCCAACCTCTAAAAGCCAGCGTTTTGACCATAACACCTCCACCCAACCCATACGAAAATTCACTAGTTAAATGTACTCCAGCATAATGCTAAATCAATAAACCCCAATCACCTTCATTAAATTTAGCCGAAACTAACTTGCAGCCAACAGCCTTCACATAACTTCGCGATGCTCTGGTAACTGTTTCAATTTGAAGGCAAGTTAAATACTCAAAACAAACTAAGTTGAAAAGCGCAAAATTTTATCCAGCCCACGCGAAATAGAGTTAGGGCGATGACTGATCAGAGTTAAGTTGACCTGATGATAGAAAGGCATTAGGAGGAGCCCTATAATCACAAACAATTAAAAGCTGCACTCACATATCAACTGTAGGCGGCGGTCGTCTAGCCAGGACTAGGACACGGGCCTCCCGAGCCCGTTACCCGGGTTCAAATCCCGGCCGCCGCACCAAACTCAAATTCAATTTAAGATTCATTGCACTTGAAATGCAAAGTCAAATTATCCATAAATTAAGTCACGTAAAAAATTGAGAGTTAAGGGGAATATACGTAATTTAATAGCTGTTCTTGACGAGCACTTCTTGGGCTGCTCGAACACCGCTTCCCAACTCTATTTCAAAGCCGAGGTCGTACAATGTTCTTTCGATAGCTGCTATAATTGCAATTACATCATTAGCATTTACAGGACCCATATGACCCACTCTGAAATACCTATCCCTTATTTCTGGATAAAGTCCACCTGCAACCACAACTTTTCTCTCCAGCATTCCCTTAAGAAAGCTGCTTAATTGAACCTTTTCCGGCAGGTATACTGCAGTTACAGTTGAAGCAGCAATATCCTCCTTTTTAGCCATAACTTTTAAGCCAATTTCAGCCATTGCTTCCCTAAATGACTTTGCAAGAATTTTATGTCGCTTAAATCTATTCTCCAAACCCTCCTTAAATATTAGCTCTAAGCTCTCATGAAGCCCAACTATCAAGTTAACTGCTGGAGTCGCGAAGTATTTTGGCTTCAAATTCTCATAGGAGCCCATTATGTCAAGCCACTTGCATAAGTTCATGTAATAAGGAGCATAACTCCCCTTAGTTTTATCAAGTTTTTTAATCGCCTTAGGAGATAGCCAAAGAATAGCTAAGCCTGGAGGGACTCCAATAGCCTTCTGACTTCCAGTTAACACCACATCTACACCCCAATCCTTCATTCTTATTTCCTCACCCGCAACGCTGCAAACTCCATCAACCACCAGAAGTGTTTCCTTATCCTTAAGGAAAGCTCCAAGCTCCTCAACTGGATGTCTAACGCCAGTACTCGTATCCACATGAGTTACCGTCACTAAATCATAATCCACTTCACTTACCTTGTTCAATATCTTCTCGCTCGAAACAACCTCTCCAGGCTCACCAGCCTTTAAGACATCAACTTCAACTGGATATCGATATAAAAGCTCCGCGAATCTATCCCCAAAAACTCCATTGGAAACTACAAGCACTCTATCCCCCTTCTCAATGAAATTCGAAACGCTTGCCTCCATAGCTAAAGTTCCTGAGCCGGCAAGCACCGCTACCTTATAGTCATTATCAACAAAAAGCAATTTCCTAAGGTCCTCCAGCGCTTCAGCGAATAGCCGAACGAACTCGCTGGACATGTGGCTTAAATGACCTATACTCAGGCTCCTAAGCACGTGAGGCTCAAAAGTAATTGGTCCAGGTATAGCTAGAATCCTTCTCTCACTCACATCAACCACCAACAAACATAAGCAAATAACTACCAATTTATCTCTAACGCTATTTTCCAAAATTCAACACACTAGATATTCGATGAGAGAAATGCATTAGGATAATTCCTTCCTCACTACTTATTTCAAGGCTTCAAATTCCAGCATCAAGCTTAACTTCCTAAATTCTAATACAATAGGTACCTAACATGCACTCAAGCACGTAAGTACACAAAAATAAGAAAGTAGTCGTTTTTCATAGTTGGTAGCATTAAATATTCTGACTAGCATTTCATGAAAGTTCAATTACAGCTCGTAGCTAAGTAAGATAGATATTCAACAACAATAACCATAATTTTGCGATTAATTTATTAGTTCGTATAGAGTTGATGCCGATGGTGAGAGTTTGAGCAGTAAAGCTAGCGGAGAAGATTTTGCAAGTAGGATTGAAAGAATGGTGGGCTCACTTATAAGAGTCCACCTAATTGATGGAAGAGTAATTATTGGCAAGCTAGTCAGCGTAGATCCCGATTACCTGAATATGATAGTTGAAGAATTAACTGGCAGCGAGAATGAAACTGCATTAACGCTTATTCCAGGCACCTCCATCGGATATGCAAGATTCATTAAGCCAAAACTCGTCAAAGAGCCAAGCATCGAAGAAAAAATTTTAAGTTTACTTGAAAGAGAGCCAAACTTAACGGTTAGGGAGATAGCTAAGATATTAAATCTTGAGCCAAATAGAGTTAGAAGCGCTCTGAGAAGATTGAAGAGGAAGGGTTTAATTAAAAGTGGAGATGAAACTTCTAAGCGCACCGGCAGGACTAAACCTTGAAGTTGAAAATTAAACCCATAGCTTTTGAAAGCTTAGGCGTCAGATCCATGTGCACTTACATCGAAACACCAGACATAAGTATATTACTAGATCCGGGAGTTTCACTTGGAAAAAGATTCAGCAAAATACCTCACCCAAGAGAGTACATAGCCCTTAAAAGCGCACGTAAAAGACTACTTGAAATCTCACGCAAAGCTGACATCATAATCATAAGCCACTACCACTTCGACCACTACACCCCACTAGGATACACCGACTACACTTGGACTTGGAGCATACCCGATGAAAGTGCATCAATCTATGAAGGCAAACTACTATTCGTCAAAGACTTTAGAGATAAGATCAACTTCAGCCAAAGAAAAAGAGGATGGATATTCAACAAAATGGTGAATGAAATAGCCTACAAAGTTGAAATTGCCGACGGAAAGACGTTCAAGATAGGAGATACCCTAGTAAAGATAAGTGAGCCAGTTTGGCACGGCGAAGCAGACACACCCCTCGGCTGGGTTTTAATGACAACAATCAAACATGAGGATGAGACAATACTATTTGCATCAGACGTTCAAGGCCCAATAAACGAGGAGGCACTTCAAATAATTTTAAGCGAAAAGCCAAATCTAACAATAATCGGAGGGCCGCCGACATACCTACAAGAATACAAAACTAAAAGCGATAGCATAACCTCCGCAATAAAGCACTTAAGCAAAATAGCGCTAGAAAGCCAGATAGTCATACTAGACCACCACCTTCTAAGAGATGCGGAATGGAGGAAATACATCAAACTACCACTCGAAAACGCCAAAAGAAAGGGAAACAAACTAGTAACCGCAGCCGAATTCGAAAATAAGCAAAATCAGCTTTTAGAAGCATATAGAGACAAACTATATGAAGACGAGCCGCCAAGCGAAGAATTCATCAAGTGGAGCAAAATGCCAAAAGCCAAAAGGAAGAAAACACCCCCACCAATTTAGAAGCCAAGCAAACATGAAATTAATTATCAACATGAAAGTGGAATACTTCCAATAAGAATATTTACCATTACATCGGGATTAATTAGTGGCGATGACGACTCTGGCCCCGAAGACCGAAAGGAATGAATAGGATCTTGAGTGCTGAGCCGTTTCTCATATCAATTGATGAATGTGATCTAATGCTACATCCAAGTAAATCCATAGGAAGCACCAAGACACGTATTTGTACTAATTTTTTGAGTTGCCTCTCGATAGAGCGAGTTAAATTAAAATCTCTTAATGATAGTTTGAAAACGAGGTTTGGTATGGCTGAAGGTAACTGCCACAAGTAGAATACTCGAAGCATACATATGTATCCTAGGGCACAAATACGCTGTATGAATTGCTTAAAACAGGTATCAGAACTCATTGGTTTGCTTTGGTACTTGAAGTCAAGTACTAGTACTATTTGGTACTATTTTGTACCTAAAAAATTTTAAGTACTATAGCAATCTTGACACTTTCGAGAAAACATAACACTTTTCATACATTCCCATCGCAGCCTTCTAGCCAGAAAAATCTCTACGCATAGGAATGCGGTATATAATAATTTTTAAGGTATAAAAGGTTAGCCTGACAAGCAGCCTCATGCACTTTAAAGAGCTTGACGGCCAGCTCAAGTCCTCTAACCTTCACGCGCCTCCTAATTGCGGAATAAAAGCCATCAATAAAAACTACAAC
Organism: Candidatus Culexmicrobium cathedralense; assembly: GCA_025061115.1. Lineage (GTDB taxonomy): Archaea > Thermoproteota > Methanomethylicia > Culexarchaeales > Culexmicrobiaceae > Culexmicrobium > Culexmicrobium cathedralense. The sequence goes on from JANZKC010000002.1 coordinate 264,832, forward strand.
TAGCTTCTTGTTGCACCAAGCAACATGAAGCGCAATTTTGACTGCACATTGATTTTTGTTATTTCAATGTCATCCCAACAGTTTAACTTGCCTCAACTTGATCAGCAATCTTATGCATGGAATTGTTACAGACTACATCTATCATCATTGAGGCAAGCTCACCCTACTTTCCCTCATGTAGATGCTTTTCAATTACTTCAAAGTCTAAGGAGCAGATTATGCATTTGGCTGAACGTGAGCCGCCAAGTCATTCCTTGACGATATCATTAATTACACTGTGGTATTCAATTGTTGATTTTCAGCTCATACCACCTATTAAGCCAATGGTCTTCGTGAATTCTACCAATTAGTGATTATGCTATCTTGTATTAAGGTTATTATAAGGTAGGTTGACCCAAAATATTTTAAATTCTTAATGAACTATTTATTTTCATAAAATAAAAATACTTCACATAAATACAGGGTGTTTATAAATTAAACTTTCAAGAAGTTATCATCATTATAAAATGTTTTATAGACAAGCATATTACAGGTTATGATGCATCGTAGAAATGAAGCTTTTAACGATAAATAATGGAGAAGTTAAATTTTTAATAGCTTCTTTACATTCTCGCCCATAATAAGTCTCTTGTAGGATTCATCTAATCCAGTGAACTCAATGGTTTTCAATTCCAATTCAACGTGTCCAAAGGGTGTTTGAGTGCTAAATATGAGTCTATTGGGGTCCATGGTTTCAGGCATGTGTTTTAGGAACCTATCTACCCCTTGATGTCCACCCTTCAGTGGGAAGGTTTCTAGGAATAGGTTTTGTAGATTTTGAGCCATAGGTGATCTATTCAAGAGCATTGCGGCTATGGAGGATTTACCGGTGATGAATTTAACATTTGGATTCATATATGCTAGGAATACGACGCCCTCAGGAGAATAAAATCTTGATTGCGCACTTTTAATGTATAATGGTACATCTAGTTTTTCGGCCAAATCAATTACTGGTTTAACTACTGGTGAAGTTATTGAGAAAGACTCGTTTTGTGGATCAATATATAATGCTTTGAAACCCCACTCTGATATGGCTTTCTTAGCCTTCTCCAATTCGGAATCTCCAAACCATGGATTTAAACGGTAAACTCCTATCAATCTATCATGCTTTCTAGTAGCTTCATAAACATACTTATTACCATTATCATAGTATGGTCCTGGCGGAGGTGCAACCACAACAGCCATATCCACGCCATTCTTATCCATAATGTTCAACAAATCCTCACTGGTAAACTTCTTCCTCCTGAAGTAAATGCTTTCACCAATAAATGTATGGGCATCGATGACTACCATCGCTACCCCCTCCTCCTTCTAATATCATCCAAAATATTCTTAATATTCAACCCAAGAATCATTTCCCTATCCCTATCCGATATATCTGCAAGCTTAATCTTCAACGTTTCAAGTTCAATAGAACCTTGTGGAAAATCGGATGCATACAAAACCTTCTCTGGACCTGCAAGGTCCACTGCCTTTTCGATGGCTTCTACGCCATGGCATAAAGCCGTATCCACGTATACGTTGTCGAACCATCTAGCCACAAGTATTGCATCCATATAGAAGGATTTCCCAAGATGACCTATTACTATGGGGACCTCTGGAAAGTTTTCAGCTAAATAACCCACTGCTGTAGGATGCGAGTAATCAGCTTCACCAGTATGCAATAGTAGTAGACCGCCATACTCCTGAAGTTTCTCAACGATGGGAAAAACGAGATCTCTATTATCTGGTGAGACAGCTTCGTTCCTCAAATGTATCTTTATGCCCCAAAAGCCATTCTTTAAAGCCCATTCGGCTTCCTCCACAGCCCTTCTCCTAAGATGTGGATTAACCCTAGCGACGCAGTAAAACCTCTTAGGATACTTCCTCTGAACCTCTAGTAGGAATAGATTTGCCTCACTATAACTTCTATCCCTAGATATTGATGAATATGGCGGCGTTGTCACCATGGCATCCATTCCAAGACTGTTCATAAGCTTAATACGCTCTTCAGGGGTTGCTGGCGGCAAACCTTTTCCGGGAGGACCAAAATGAGTATGGGCATCAATATAAGTCAATTCAACCACCTCTCCAAGCCTTAAATGCCTCCTCAAAAACATATGTGGAAGTGAATTAAAAGCTTAAGTATTCAATAAATTTGCAAAGCAAGTCCACGAGCTCACCCTTAAATCTCACATTTAAATCAGCATTAATCTTTGAGTGGTTATTGTTGGTAAGGTATTGGGAATAAACATTAACGAAGCCGCTAAAAACAAGTGCACGGAAAATGGTATAAGGGAAGCACTTCGAATGCTCAATCACGTAGAAGCTAGAAGATAAATATGAGAATAGAAATATTGCGAAGTATGCTACCGGCCTAAAGCTTTGGACTTAATTAAGTCTAGGAAGCTTAGTGGAGCTGATTCTCAAGTACCATGGCGTTCATCATGGAGAAATCGTAGTTTTCGTCTTAGCTTTTTAACTCCTAGCCTAAATGCTTTGTCTTCATCGATTTCGCCGAGTTTAGAGGAATAAAGCTCTATAGGGTCTATTAGTCCACGCGGCGTTAATAATATACTGCCTTCCTTAACGGTTATTATTAGCTCATCTCCCACTTTGATGCCTGCCTTATGCCTAATACTTGCCGGAAGCTTAAGTATTCCGCCTTTATATACCTTAACTACCTCATGCATAGCAGTAACCTTTATTACTAATAGTAACTTAAGGTAATAAAGATTACTATGAGAAGATCTGCACTTTGCGATACAATATGCGTTTGGGCATTCTACTTCAAAGATTCAGCTTATCGTGAACATATGCTTAAGTTAAGGTCAAATTATTTGCTCATCATACCAGATATATGCTTTTTAGAGGCATCTTACCCAATATATGAAGCCAAAGGACTTAAGGAGCTAGAGAAATACTCAAAGTTTGTTGAAAACATATTCCTAGCCCGCAATATTAAGGTATTATTAACATCCCTAGATGACTTAGTTAAAGCCTTAAACCTAGCTACAAGTGAACCAGAAACCTTCATAGATGACGAAGGTAACTTATGCTTATTTGATGCGCTAATCGCCTCAACGTGGATGAAGGCCAATATCCCTCTCATTACATCGAATAGTAGGCTCATGAAGTTCGGCGCAAGTAGAAATCTAAAGATAATAAAGTTGCGGAAGACTAAGAGAGAATAACTGTAATAAATAGTAATAGTGCGAACACTTTTCTAGAAGAATTATAATAATAAATAATTTCAAAAGTAATTAATATTGAATTTCATTAAAAATTTAAATGTTTGAATTTGAATGATGGTGAGTTTGGTGGTGTAATTTGCTTTTAGTTTTGAGTGGAGATGTTAAGTCTAGGTGTTGTTTTTAGACTAGGAGATGGAATTTTTAGCGGTATCAGTGATTGTAGGTTTTTAATCATTCCTTGGGCTTCAAGAGATTTAAGGAAAGAGAATTTTATGGAACTTTGTCGGAGAATTATTTTAGAGATTTGAATGTTAATTTAGTAATGTTTCTTGAGAGGAATGATTATTATCTAATATTGTGGAGAATTTTAGTGTTGTTAATGTTATTTATCTTCCTGGTGGCAATCCATTTATTTTTCTTGATGAATTTAGCAGAAGAGGTTTTGATGGGTTTATTGGGGATTTTAATGGTATTATTATTGGTAATAGTGCTGGTGCACTATTTTATCTAAACATTTTGTTAGTAATAGGAATTTTAATAGGATTTGTAGTGGTTTAGGTTTGTTTGGTTTTGTCAGGTGCGATTTCTTACAGTTAGAAGGTATATCGCGCTTATTGTTAGAGCTATGACTGTTAATGCAATTCCTAAAGTCATTAAATCAGATTGATTGGGTGCGTGACTTACTTTACTGTATACTCCTAAGACACTTGAAGTTCTTAATTCGCCCGTATCTGCCCAGAACGATGCTGCATAGCCGTATATACCATTTGGTAGTGTTTCCTTAAAGTATACGCATATTTGCCAAGCAGGATGTAATGTGCCTTCTTCACGGCTAGCATAAAACATTCTTGATTCAACATCCTTAACTAAGTCTTCGAGATTTCTGCCGCATAATTCTTCGGGGTGTTTGCTGAAATATTCCCTCATTAGCATGATAGTACTATTAACTGCTTCTTCCTCTGTAAATACAATTTTGTAGCTGGCTATCTTGGTGAATTTATATTTGTCATAGAATCCTATGCTAGCCCAATTCCCGCCGGATTCAAATAATCTGCTTGGGTTAGGCAGCCATAAACCAAAAAGTCGTGGTGTTGCGACATTACCAACCAATAATCTACAATAAATACTTACACTAAGATTGCTAACATAAACTTCGACAAGGACATTATCCTCAACAATCGTTTGTCTATCATTCAGTACTTTCAGCTTATCTATCGCTCTCACAATTTCATCGTAAAATATAGATGAAGCATTAAAGAATTCCCTATACCTCCTTATGAAATTCGAAATGTATCTTTTAAAACCTTCAATATTATTAATCGATTTAATCTCGTCAGTTCTTAAAATCAATGAATCCCCATTAAAATATGTGTCGACCCAGTATAATTCACCATTCTTAAAGTAGCCATAAACCTTAAGCCCACCATCAACCTCATCGTTCCTAAGAACAAAACTACATTCATCGTTCAATATTCTAACGTCACTTACAGCATATTTATCAATATCAATAGCAAAAACATCTTCCAAGAACTCGCAAACCTTATCAATCTTAACATTCTGAAACTCAAAGCAAAGCATTGAAGTAGCTGATAATGCTCCTATGAGAAGCATAAATACAATGAATGGAACTGCACGCATGCAAAATCACCCCGTTGGCAAAAGGAGATTTCCATCTCCATAAACTACCATACTTGACTCCTCACCCGCTGCAATATATCCAGTGTATAATACGCAATCACTAAATTTTACACCCCAAACTGTAATTGAGGCAAATTCCAAAGATTCACGCACATTACGCTGTGCAGCGTAATAGCCAAAAAGTGCACTATAGAATTCCACTGCAAAACTACATAGTGGATATGCAAAATCTGAACCTTCAGTAAACTGCGGATCCGTATTAATAAGGAAAGGCGCTAATCCGTGAAAGCCTATAAAAGCATAGCCACTTCCATCAGGATTTGCATAACCATCATTGCTTAAATCGGTTGTATCAGCGCCATATAAATCATAGGTTTTATATCCTGCTAAGGAAGCGGCTGTAACTATGAAATTCGCAAGAGATTCATCGGAAGATTGCTCATCTGCAGGTACTTCCAATCTAGATCCCACAGCTATTGTAGTCTTGGCAAGTACAGCAGAATATGCAAGAATTACATTAGCGAACATTATAACCATGCAAATGGAAACTATGGCACGTCTCACAGTGATATCACCAAAGATTTAAATAAATAAAATAATTATATATTTTTCGGTATATCTACATAAAAAAGTATTTTATATCAATTTGAATTATTAATAATAAATTGCTAATAATTAAGTAATTTTGAATTTCTTCTTAAGATTTAATTAAGTTGGACTTAAATGAAATTCTTCAAGTACTTGTAGGATGGTCATTAGATTAATTTACTAAGCAATTCTCTGCCTCCAATGCTCACCACTTTACCTCCCTCCATTAACACGATATTATTAGCCAATTTATCAGCAAGTAAATTATCATGAGTAGCTATAATCACTTTAGATCCTCTTGATAACTGATTTTTAATCAATTTAATTATTAATTTACGTTTATCAGCATCTAAATTAGCTGTTGGTTCATCAATTAATAAGTACCTTGGGTTTAAAACTATAGCCCTAATTATGGAAATTAATTGGGCCTCGCCTGCTGATAGCTCCTTAGATTTCTTAAATGCTAGGTAATCGAGACCTAACTTTCTAAGAACTGCCATTACCGTATTAAATGCATTATCCTTAGAAAAGCCACGTATTAGCAGTCCATACATTAAATTGCTAACTACATTACCCTTAATGAGCAAGGGTTTTTCATGGACATAGACAATCTCTCTCCTGATGCGCAGCCTCTCATTTTCATGCTTTAACCTCCAGAAGTTAACTCCATTAACTATTACCTCACCTTTGAATGGCTTATAGATGAGCCCTAAGACCTTAAGAAGTGTTGTCTTACCAGCTGCATTGGGCCCTAAAACAGCGGTTACACCATTACCTAAGCTTAAGTTAACATCATTAAGTGCTAAAACACCATTAGGATACCTAAAGGATACGTTTCTAAGCTCTATCATTGCAGATATGCCCTCAAAGCTCTAACTATTATGACTATTGACAATACTATAGTTAGGAGTATTAGACCTAAACTTAATGCCTTCTCAAATTCACCTTTAGTGACCTCAAGAGCTATTGAGGTTGTTAAGACCCTCGTATAACCCCTTATATTACCTCCAATCAAAAGCGCAACACCCAACTCACCAATAGCTCTAGCAAAACCGATTAGTGATGATGTTATTAATTGAGGCAATGACTCACGAATAACTAGTAATGCTGCCTGCTTTGATGAAGCTCCCAATGAAATAGCTAACTCCCAAAACCTTAACCTATGCTCATGAAAAACCTCATAAAGTAGCGATATAAGTAAAGGAGTTATCAGTACAGCTTCACCTAACATTATTCCCTGAGGTGTGTACAGTAGGTTGATAATGCCTAGGGGACCTGTACGGCTAAAAAGCATGTAAAATACTAAGCCAACAAGCACCGTTGGTAAACCTACTAAGGCATTACTGATGCTGATTGCTCCGTGAGCTAACTTACTTTGAGAGCCAGCTATAAGGTAAGCTATTATCATACTCCATGTAAGAGCTATTAACGTAGCATTCAAGGATATGATTAAAGACCTTAATGTTATTTCAATGACCTCAGGATCTATCATTTATACACCCCAAAATAATCATAACTAAATTACGACTTACTTAACTCTACCCAAATCATCTCAAGCTCACCATACTTATCCTTAGCTGGTAGGAAGAGCGATTGACCATACGTACTAACACCATAACTACCTATCAACTTCTGACCTTCATCAGACGTTACAAAGTCCTTAAACATCTTCGCAACTTCGTAATTTACACCACGAAATTTGCATGGATTAACTATGTATACACTATAGATGTTTATGAGCAGGTCATCTTTACTAACTAGTGGCTCAAGATCTATTCTACCATCAGTTCTCAACTTAAGGTAAGTACCAATATCACTTAATGTGTATGCTCTCAACTCATTAGCTATTAGCAAGGTTTCGCTCATTCCAGAACCTGATTCCACATACCATTCGTTACCATGCGGGCTTAAATTAGCTAATTTCCAAATATATAATTCCCTAACGTGAGTCCCTGAATTATCACCTCTACTAACAAATACCGCTGAACCTTCCTCACCAGCTTTGTAGATCTTTTTAAATGCTTCAATAGGGTCTAAACCTTTAATTCCAGCAGGATCTTCATGGGGGCCTACAATTATAAAGTAATTGTAGGCTACGATATTACCGTTAATTAAGGTACTGTCATTAATGTATTTGATCTCAAGCAATGGTGCGTGAACAAAAACCATATCAACATCACCTTTAGCAGCCCTTCTTAATGCCTCACCACTGCCCACAGGTATGAACTGTATTATCACATCGGGATGCTTCTCCTCAAATTTCTCAGCTAGATATTCCAACAAACCCGTGGCATATAAGCTGGTAGTTGTTGATATTCTTAAAGTAATTTCATGCGGTGTTAGTGAGTTATATAGCACTACTGAAGCAATTATTAGAACTAAAGCCATGGCTATGTAGATTAAATGTTTAGAATTCAGTTCAATCACCGTTATTAGATAACGGATAACGGTTTTAAAAACTTACGACTAAAACGACTCAGCAAGGTAAGTAGTAAGAGTGTTGAGGAGCTAATCCCCAAGTTAACCAAGTAAGGTGGAGGTTATTCTGAATAAAACGATAATTGAATTACCAGGGGTTTATAGATTCTTATGAATCTAATGCAGCCTGCTCAATAACACGAGAAATAGATGCATTGATTAAAGCTTTCTTCGCAAAACTTATGTTAAAAATTAAAGCGCTAAACCTGCTCATCCTCTTACGGGATTTTCTTTATCTCTATTTTTACTGGTCTTCTATCAGCTAAGTCTTTTATGCAATTTCGGAGAGTTCTATCGCTGACCTTATACTCCATAAAGTTAGAATGCTCACTTAGGCCACTAAGAGGCTTGTAAATGACAAATTTAATGCCAATAGAATGCAGCTCTGCAATCCTAGTCTTAATCTTCTCCATCTCATAGAGGAAGTCCAAATGATATACGTCACGCACCAATGTAACTCTAATAGGATAGCAGCCAAAAGCACCAGGCCCAGCAATTTCAACAGCATGAAATCTCAGCTCATGAAAGATGCTTTGAGAATCCGAAAATCAGCTTGAACATTTGCCTTCAATTTAGCATAACCCATAATAGGAGCCCCTACAACAGGAGCTATTGTAGATAATAGAATAACAACTAGGATCATGAAACTAATCCTCATAACTACGCATCCGCCGAAATATACAGTAATAACTTTTCTTTATATAAATTGTTATAATCTCTAAATTTGAAACATTTTTAAACTTAAAAAATATTAATAAAAAATATAAAATAGAAGTAACAAGCAGCTACTAGAATGTTTCAAAATATAGAACAAAAATATACAAGCATTTAACAAAACCAAAGCAATAATACAATAATAACTATAATGATAATCGAGATTTTAATTTACGCATCGTCATATTTCAATAGGTGCAATGAAGGATATTGGCATTCGCAGCTGGACGTACTTGGAAAGTAGAGTATTAAGGCATAGTGGAGGCTTGCTGACGTATCTGAACGCGGTAAACTCACTGAAATAGGCTAAGTAACAGACTTTAGTAATAGATAACTTTCAGGCCAAGATGTGCTGGCTCTCGAAAGCTGATTTTTAGAACCCTACACGCCTCATAGTGTTGAGCATCCACTTTACTAGTCCAATGGTAGGCTTGTTCAATACTAATACTTAGGTGGATTTATTCTCGCTTCTTGGTGCCCGTACGTACCTTGGGGTTCTCAATTTATAAGCTAAATATTCCTTCCCAAACACCCGTTCAAGATAGGGCTCCTCCGCCTTTACAATATAGTAGTGGCAGCAAATGATGGCTATCGCCGCTAGAAAGAGCGCATAACCCGAGCGGCCGAGTAATGATATTCCCAGTAGTGCGAGGTAAAAATCTAGAAACTGCGGATTCCTACTCCAGCTATATACGCCCGTAGTTATGAGTATTGATACCTCCATTCCAAATACTCTACGTATTGGGCGAAACTCAATAATTCCATCCAGCGTTAAAGCGCTACCTATTACTAGCAAAACTAAACCGCTTATAAGAGCAGCCGTCCTTTCAATTGGAAGCAGCCAAACATTGTAAAGTGATGATGAAGCCACGAGAAATGTCCAAGCTGCATCTGTTACCCACCAGCAAATAGAAAGCCATAGCGGCAATGTTCTTACTTGTTCATAAATCCTTTTGTCTTGAGGAAAACGCATATTGCGAATGTAGCGAAGACCACAGTAGCTACATAAAGTATAATGGCACCTTACCCCATTCTAAGGCTATATTTTCTAATCTTTAGTTTATTAAGACTATGGATTGAATTGTTCTCACCGATATTGTCATGATCAACTTTGAAATACAGCTTATTTTCCAGTACTTATAGAAGGACCTACAGGCTGATTTACCGCATAATTAGTGACCATCATTAATGCCAACAACACATATGGATATAAACATCGCTAAAACTCAAATTTGCAACATAAAAATAAACTATAACCTATTGAAAAAATGAAAGATTATTCTAAACAGTGAAAAACTTAAATTTTGAAGTGAGCTCAAAAGGTGTTACTAAAGAAAAATTTAATAATACTTTACGAAGACATAGTCACCATGATGCAGGGTAAAGAGAAGGTAGGTTCGCTCAGAAAGGAAATTGAGAGATTAATTGAAGAGGGAGATCTTAAGGGACTACTTTATAAGGCCGGAGAATTGCACGGGCATCTTTGTCCATACCTCGCTTACGGCGTAATGGCAGGCTATATAGCGGTACGCGAGTTAAAAATACGGAGTACAGGCATGGAGGAAGTAATAGCAATTGTCGAGACAAATAATTGCTTTTGCGACGGCATTCAAATAGTGACTGGATGCACGTTTGGCAACAGCGCTCTAATATTTAGGGATTTAGGCAAAACAGCCGTAACTCTAGCGAAGAGGGATGGTTCGGCAATAAGGATTGCCCTTGATCCCGATTTTGTGGAGTCAGTTAGGGAGAGATATTCTGAAGCATATAAGCTATGGGATAAAATTGTGGTTAAAAGGGAGAAAGCAACAGAAGAGGAACAAAGGAGATTAATGGAACTCTTCGCAGAAATTGCCATTAACGAATTAGATCAACCTCCTGAAAAAATATTCAGAATTAAGCGCATGAAAATCAAGGTTCCTGAATACGCTCCAATTTACGCATCAGTGAGATGCTCAATCTGCGGAGAGAAAGTCATGGAGACCAAAGCGAGAGTGAAGAATGGTAAACCCGTATGCATTGACTGTGCAAAAGGAGAATATTACATTGTAGATGGAAGAGGTGTTTCAATGATTAGAGAATAAGATGAATTCTGCCATGGAGTTGAATCCAACTTGAAAGAACCATACTTTTCATCTAAAGATCTAGCTCTAATGTCCATCTTCGGGTGCCTATCATCCCTAAGTACTTTAACAACCGCTTTCATACCTGCCCCACTACCAGGACTATATGCATTAATATCGATACCAGTAGGCACAATTCTCGTGTTGACAGCTAGAACGGTTATTGGCAAAATTGGCGCAGCAACCTTAACCCAATTCATTAGCGGACTCATATCAACATTCTTGCCTGGAGGCCCGCCGGTAAAGTGGATTATTGTTCCAGCATGGGCTGTAGGAGGAATAGTCATTGATACCTACTTCCAAATACTCAGTTACACGAGAAAATCAAGATCATTCTACGCAATCATCGGATCAATCTACATTGTGCCTGGCGATTTCATTATTTACTGGGCTTTCAGCACATTTCTAGGTTGGACATGGCCAATACTCTTCTTCCTCTACGGATTTGTTGCCATACACGCCATCCTAGGAGGATTAACTGGCTTCTTCCTACCTGACATACTTGAAAGAATAAAACCAGAGATCAAGAGAATAAGCAATGAATAGAAGCGCTCTCCCCTACACAGGAAGCTTAAAACAATACTGATAACGCTAATCCAACACGTATTATGCAGAGTTTACGAGTTACTACTCCTATACTCGGAGCAAATTGCACATTATTATGAATTACATAGGAGCTGCCAAAACGCATAGACATGTACAGCTAAATCTTGATGCAGCATGCAAAGCACTAAATAAGGCTTAATATTAAGATACAAAATATGGAAGGTGTGGTCCTAAAACTAGCAAGGCAGAGGAAGTCTATTAGGCATTACATGGATAGGAACTTCAGCATTTCCAAGATCCTATATGCAATTAAAGCTGCCATGCAGGCACCTTCAGGCGCAAATCAACAGCCATGGTACTTCATAATAATAGATGATCCAGAAATTAAGGCTAATATCAGAACGGCATGCGAAAAAGGAGAAAAGAAGTTTTATGAAAATGTTAGGGGAGAATTAAGGGATTGGCTAATGGAAAGGAAAATGAGCTGGAGAAAACCCTTCCTAACCGAAGCACCATACATCATAGCAGTTTTCTCAGAGCTAGGTAAACCCTACACAGTGCAAAGCACATGGTTAGCGATAGGATATCTGCTACTGGCATTAGAAGAAGTTGGTTTAGCTTCCTTGACATACACTCCGCCAAATCCTAAAGAGGTTGCAAAGATATTAGGGGCATCCAGCAAATTTATACTACAAACACTAATACCTGTAGGATTTCCGCGAACTGATAAGCTGAAGGAACCTAGGAAAAAATTGCATGAAACAACGTTCTATAATCAATGGGGAACACCTCTTAGCAGTATGGAGAAAAGCGAATAGCATTAAACCCATTCACTATTTCCTTTAAATTTTACCTATCCCACTTAATCTTGAGGATTATAGTGAACTATGAGGAAAGCCAATTAGACCTAATCAATCATTACGATGCCAGATCTTCTAGCAGCCCCTCGATTTCTTGATACTTCTTCTCAAGTTCTTTTAAAATGCCGTCTGGCGCTCTCCAATATCCCCTTGCATTAGCTTCTAAAAGTCTTCTAACTATCTTTTGTAATGCCCATGGATTTTCCTTTTTGATTATATTCGATATATCTCTGTTAAGTACAATTTTCTTTGCAACATTGGTCCACATCCAGTTTTCAACATGCCCCACAGTTGCAGCTAGTCCCAGTAGATACTCCACCCTATCTGCAATCTTAGTGGCGCCACAATGTCCATGCTCCAACATTCCTTCAATCCACTTGGGATTTAGAAGACGTGTAACTACACCTCTTTTTATTGCTTCATCAACTCCCTCAACTTTAATTCTCTCCCTAGAGGTATCTGCTACTAGAACCATTGGCTTCACACCCCTAACGTTTTCCACGCTCTTCGACAATCCTCCCAGAAACTCATAGTAGTGGTCTAAGTCCGTAATTTCATATTCAATAGTATCCCTAATCTGGGCCACTAAATCAACTTTTGATAAAAGAGTGTTGAAGACTTCATGGGCCTCGCAGCCTCTAACATCTTCGCCGTATGCATATCGCATGCTTTCTAAGTATGCATTCACAAGCTCTGACTCGCTATTCCACACACCGCTTTCAACTAAATTTGTTAGGGAAGTAGCGTACTCACCTTCAGGCGGGCCGAATATTCTAAGTATGGATTCCTCTCCAAGCTTATCTTTCTCTGATAAAACATTCGCCTTAACATAATTCCATGTAGGAGGCTCATCCAGGCTCGCGACGAGTTTAAATGCCTTGTCCAGCAGCTCAACAATATTGTAAAAGGTATCCCTAAATATTCCGCATATAGTTACTAGTACATCTATTCGTGGTCTTCTTAACTCTTCCAGGGGGATCACTTCCAAATCGCGAATATAAATCGACTTCCAAACAGGCTTAACACCTAGCAACCTGAATATGACGGCGATTGTTTCGCCGCCAGTTTTCATTGTTTCAAAGCCCCAGAGCACAACGCTCACAGTCCTAGGGTATCTTCCATGCTTTTCGTAATACCTTCTAACATACTCTTCTGCTATCCTTGCACCTCTCTCCATAGCTAAATCAGTGGGTATGTTGGTTGGGTCAAGCTGGTAGATATTGCGCCCTGTTGGAAAAACTTCCGGAGATCTTACGGGATCTCCTCCCGGGCCCGGATCGACATACTCTCCATTAAGCGCTCGGAGAACGCCCTCAATTTCACTTGAAGCCATCAAATTTTCCTTCACGCACCTAAGGTAGCTTAGAGAGGCGGACAGCTCACCTAAATTGATGCCCTTAATCTTAATTTTATTCAAAACATCCAGTAAATTCCTGTTCTCCACTACATGTAATTTTACAATCTCCTTAGCTACCCTCTCTATTTCCTCCAAAGCCTCAGAGTACCTTGCCCCATTATTTGCAATCTTTGAAGGTTTTTCCAGTAGATCATCATACTTTAAGCCCATAGACTCAGCAATAATGCGGTGAAGACTCTTGATCTTCCCTCTATCATATCTCGCAATAAAGGTAAGATAATCTGCCAACTCATCATTAGATGGAAGAGCTCCTAGGATGTGAAGCCCCTTAGGAACAAGAGACCACTTATACTCGTAAATTCTGTCATGGATCTCATCTATGTTCTTTCCAAGCCCATGCTCGCTAGCTAAATCCACTATCTTCTTCAATAGCTCAGACGCTCTTTCCCTATCGTACTGCAATGCATCATAGTACTGACTTATGAGGCGCTCTAATTCCATAATGAAATCATGTGCACCGCCGACCATTAGAGTGGGACTCCTATGACCTACAATAACTGCATAGCTCCTATGCTTTGCAATAGCAGCTTCAGAGGAATTTACAACATGATAAATGTAAATGTTGGGCAAGTAACTTACCAGGACATCTGGAAAGCAACTGCCCGAAAGACCTGCATCCTTACCCGGCAGGAACTCCAATGTTCCATGAGTCCCAAAATGCACTATTGCATCTGCCCTGAATTCCTTCTCCAACCACTTGTAAAACGCTATATATTGATGATGAGGCGGCAAATCCCGCTTATGGTAAATTTTGGAGGGATCTTCATGCACTCCTCTTGAAGGCTGCACACCTATAAACACATTACCTACCACTATTCCAGGAATCAATAATGAGTCATGATAGACCATTATATTTCCTGGGGGAGCCCCCCACCTCTCAATCACCCTCCTTTGCAGTTCCTCGGGAAGCTCTGCAAACCAATCCAAGTACTCATGCAAACTTACTTTGGGCATCTTGACAATGACATCTGCAGTGAGCACCCACTCCCCAGAATTCACAGCTCCACTTCTTAAGAGCAGTTCCTTCAATTCTCTTCCATCAGGCACTCTGTCGATCAGATATCCTCTCTCCCTCATTTGAAAAAGAAGACGAGAAATACTTGCAAATACATCTAGGTAAGCAACTTTCCCCAAGTTTTCCTCTCCAGGCGGATAATCGTATATTATTATGGCAATCCTCTTCTTGCTGCTCGGCTTAAGCCGAAGATTCACCCAACCCAAAACTCTTCTTGCAAGTTTCCTAATTCTATCATTAATTGCAACGTATTCCTCTAGCCTCACACCCTCCTTTTCATAGCGCTTTAAGCCATGAGTAACATGAGGCTCTATTCTGCCATCAAGCTCAGGCAGTATTACCGTAGTTACCATCTCTACTGGAGGAACACCAGCTCTCGACCTTTCCCACTCCTCCACCGTTATCGATGAAAGATGTATTCCATGAAGGATTGGGACATTCAGCTTTCTTAGAATTTCAAGCGCAACATCATGATTCCCTCCAACAGGCCCACCAGCAAACCTAAACCACAGCAGGTCAACCATGGCTTGAATGATGGGCTTGCCATTCTTCAAAAAGAACTTTTCGATGGCAAGATAATACCTAAGGTCAGAACAGAATACTGGAACAACTCCAAGCCCAAGTTTTTCAAGCTCATTAGCGAGGGCCTTTGCTGCTGGAAGAGATTGATCATAATGGTGTCCACCATAAAACAGTATCCCTACAAGCGGTCTACCGCCATGCTCATAAGATTCTAAGTATTCATCCACGGACTTGAAAATCCTTCCAGATTTTAGGTCCTGCACGCCCATGCTAGGCATTACTTTCGGCTCGGGAATCTCCACTTTAAGCTTCAATTTCCCATATTCCTTAATCAGCAGTAATAGCATGGCAAAGTAATTCTCCTCCGACGGATTTTCATGGCATTTAAGCACAAATGCATAGTTTCTAGCATGCCTAAAAATTCCAAGAGGAATTTTAGAGCCCAATTTCTCGAATTTCTCCCTCATATCAACTATTTTGCCATAATCAATAGGCTTTTTCCTAAATAACCACCGAAGTACCGGCTTCTCCCGTAAAGCTGTAAATTTAGCTAATGAAAAGCTCCCCATCCTAGTTAGATTTATGAGATCATGTGAGCCGCCTATGAGCGTAACAACAGTCTTCTCATAATCATCCTTTAGAGCGTCAACGATAAGCTTACTAACAGTGTCTCCGCCTCGCACGTCGATCAACACAATATCAGCTTTATTCAAAGCGGCAACGAACTCGCCCGCGGAAATTCTACCTCTATCAACATCATATGCATTGTAGAAAGTAAATTCAAGAGCATTATTAGTAACTTGATTCACCTTTTCAATTGCACGCAGCAGGGAGGGGCGATACTGGTAACCTATCATTAAGACCTTTACCACCAAGATCACCGCGCCCTCAGCAAATAAAAATAAGTAACACTTATAAAACAATTTTTGTTACCATACCAATTGCGGATAACTGCAGGGGATTTGAAATGCCACATCACGTGAAGCGATATACCTTTCCATTCACCGCAATTGTCGGTCAAGAAAAAATGAAAAGAGCACTAATTCTCAACGCCATAAATCCTAGAATAGGGGGAGTTTTGATAAAGGGGCAAAAGGGAACAGCAAAATCCACTGCAGTCAGAGCACTCGCAGAGCTTCTACCTGAAATTTACGTAGTAAAAAATTGTCCATTCAACTGCAATCCCTTCGACCCAACCGAGATGTGCGATATCTGCTATGACAAGTATGAAAAAGGGGAGAAGCTCCCTTCAATTAAAAGGAAAGTCAAGATAGTTAACCTACCTCTAAATGCAACCGTAGATCGAGTAGTCGGCACCATCGACATAAAAAGAGCAATTAAGGAGGGAATAAAGGCACTTGAACCTGGACTCCTAGCAGATGCCAATCGAGGAATCCTATACATAGATGAGGTTAACTTGCTGGACGACTATGTAGCAGATGTCCTCCTAGATGCAGCTGCAAGCGGAGTAAATCTAGTAGAGCGAGAAGGCATTTCAGTAGCTCACCCAGCTAAATTTATTCTCATAGGAACCATGAACCCGGAAGAGGGAGAACTGCGACCACAGCTCCTTGATAGGTTCGGCCTTCAAGTAGAAGTTGAGGAAATAAGAGACCCAAAGCAAAGAGCTGAAATAGTGAGAAGAGTTGAGGAGTTTGAAAGTGATCCAATAAGCTTCATAAAAAGGTACGAGAATAAGCAGAGTGAGTTAAGAAGAAGGATTGAAAGAGCGCGTGAACTAATAAAGAGCGTAGAGATAAGCGATGAACTCCTCCTATCCATCGGAAAAATATGCACGAAACTCAACGTAGCAAGCCATAGAGCCGAAATCACCATAGCAAGAACAGCGAAAACCATTGCAGCATTTGATGCCAGAACCAAAGTTCATGAAGATGACATAATTGAAGCACTAGAATACGCGCTTCCACACAGGCTTAGGAAAAAACCATTTGAAAAACCGCAGTTGCGGCAAGAGGACCTCAAAAAGCTAGTAGAAGATATCTTCGGAAAGCAAGGAAAGCCCTGCACGAATTCCAATAAAGAAAATGTAAAATTTTCCAATCAATCCGAAAAATTTCAAAGCAAGGAGAATTACGCTAGATTCGATGTTGGCGAAGTCGACCCCATGAACTTGCCATTAAGCATATTTGAAAGAAAACCCTTCCGCACGTGGAGATCAGGTAAAAGAGTTAAGTTAAAAGGTAAAGGGAAAAGAGGCATGTACATTAGCTACACAATCCCAAAAAATAGAGCAGCTGAGGACGTAGCAATAGATGCAACGATAAGAGCAGCAGCCCTCCAAAGTCATAAAAGGCGAAAACCCCATGCGGGCATAGCTATAGTTGTGGAAGATGAAGATATAAGGGAAAAGGTGAGGCATCAAAAACAACAATCGCTAATCACTATAGTTGTGGATGCAAGCGGCTCAATGGCAGCTCAACGGAGAATGGAGGCAGCAAAAGGCGCAGTAATGGCTATCCTTAAGGACGCCTACATACACAGAGATAAAGTTTGCTTCATAGCATTCCACGGATTAGATGCAGAAATCTTACTACCCCCAACTGACAACCTGGAATTAGCAGCTGAACTACTAAAAGAACTACCAACAGGCGGCAGAACTCCACTATCAGCAGGACTTGCAAAAGCCATAAAGATAATCGAATTAGAAAAGAGGAGGAATCAATGTAAGCCGGTAGTAATCATAATAACAGACGGAAAAGCCAACGTACCCCTAAATAATCACTCGAACATTAACTACGAAATAGCGCTCCTCGCAAGAAAATTAAGGAAACTCGATGCAACAACTATAGTCATAGACACATTGCCTGAACATATGAAAATGTCTGGAATCCCAAGATGTATAAATGAAATTGTAAGCAATGCTGCAGCCCAATTAATAAAGTTGCCCGAACCCTCCGAAAAAACGCTTTACAACATCATAATTGAAGCATCCAGGAATGCTTAGAGGAGAAACCAAAGTCGAGGAAAGTTCTAATAGTTATAAGGTCAACCCAAAATTCAACCCAGCGATAAATAGCTACTAACCATGAGGAACTATGTTGAAGACAAGCCCAGATATTAAGCTCACCATCATAGTCACGAAGACAAATAGCGATATAAGAAGTAATTTGTGATCCCTATTCATGAAGGAAACCAAGGAAATTGCTAAAACCCTCGTATAGGGAGTTGCTATCAGAATACCTACCCCAAAGAAAGCCAGTATAATGGCTAAGCTCTTCAAGTTCAGTAAAGTACTCAATATCAAACTAGATATTAATAAGATTTCACTTAAGATCATCCCTATAAAAAGCACCCAGTATGCAACTCTATTCACATCCACCGCTCAACCACCCCTAGGGCAACTGAATGCCAAATATCAAGTATAGGCCTTTACGCAGCATTGCATATGCCAGGTAAAACGTTAAAATCGAAAATGTAGCTTTAAGCCATTTGACCTTTAATTTATTCATAACCCTTGTTCCTACGGTAGCACCTAGAGCAGTTCCAACTGCTATAGGCGCTACCACATCTAGCCTTATAGCTCCATGAATGTAGTATACAACTGCGCTCGTTGCAGCGGTAACACCTATCATGAACTTGCTTGTCGCAATTGCAACTTTAACTGGAACATTCATCAAAATATTCATAGCTGAAACTTTCAGGAAACCACCACCAATACCCAGCATGCCAGAACCCACTCCAGCTAGGAAAGACGCTAGCCAGCCCAACTTAGACCCACTAACAACATACTCCACATTGACGTTCTCCCCCTCATCAAAATAATTCCCAGAAAGGTTCAGTTGCCTAGAAACAAAGTCAGGTTCAATTTGCTTGAAGCCCTGAGCACTCATCTTCCTCAACTCACCTTTCACAGAGTAAAGCTGCGAAAAGCCCATGTACAAAGCAAATGCAGAGAAGATTATGAAGAGATATTTTCCAGGCATGATTAAGGCTAGAAGTGCACCAATTAATGCACCTAGAGTAGTCGAGGTTTCAAGAAACATTGCAAGCCTGATATTGGTTATTCTTTGATCCACATAGGCAGATCCTCCTGAAATGCTAGTTGCGACAACCGAAACTATACTAATCGCTATTGCCTCATGTATGGGCAAATTAAATACCGTTGAAAGAGTTGGAACAATTATCACTCCACCACCAATACCCATAATAGCTCCAATAAAGCCAGCAAAGGTAGCAAAAGCTAGCAGCTCCAAATTCAAAATTGGATTAACAACATACTTCCCTTCATACGCTTCCCCAAGATAGGCAATTTCATTGTAAAATAAGACAATCAGCAAAATACTTATCAATGCAAAGACGCCAATCAATGCGATCTTCTTGCGCTCCACAGTTTCTAGTAAATCCATTGCAAAGCACCCACAAGTTCAATTTACCTTGCTACATCGCACATGAACCCATCTTCAGCGCCAAAGTCTAAATACATTGATCATCTTTTAAACCTTGCCTACCATAAAATAACCAACATAACAATATGCCGAAGCAACTTTGAAATTAACGTATTTTCATAATAACTTAACGCATTAAAAGTAAAATGGAGCGCAATGCCTTGGCGGAAAGAGTAGCTGTTGCAACCGTAGAAGCCTTCAAAGAGGAAAGAGCAGGCATAGAGCTCATGGACTGCATTTTCCCCTATGACCCCCAGGTTAGCTTTGAAACCACCAAATACCCTGGAGTTATAATTTTACGCTCACGCTTAAGCCCATTTGAGATTATTAGCATTTTAAGAAAATGCTTCGTCAGCTTAACTCATAAAGTTGTTCCCATCCAGAAGTGGGCTAAAGCCTCAATTGAAGAAATTGTCGAAGCATGTATCGAGATAGCAAAAATCAGCATCCCAAAAAATTCAACATTTAAAGTTGAGTGCGGCAAAAGAGGGAGGATTATAAAATCTCGCTCTGCAATTGAGCGAGCGGTTGGCAGGAAAATCATCGAGGAAATTGGATGCAAAGTTTCTATGGAAAATCCAGAATACATAGTTGCAATAGAAGTCATTGGAAAAATTGCAGGGGTATGCATTGCCCCAAAAAGCATGATATGGAGAAGGGAAAATCACTTTCGGTTACCTCTTTACTAAAAATATGTTTGAATTCAAGAAATGTTTAAATTATTTCATATAATTAGAGTAGAATGGTGAAATAATTGTCTGAAGTAATTGAAAGAGCGCTCGCCAAGCCATCAATATTCAAGGATGAAAGCAAGCTTTCAATAGACTACGTCCCAGAAAATTTACCCCATAGAGAAGATGAACTTGAAACTCTTACAAGCTACTTTAGATTTATGATTGAAAAGCCTGGAGGTTTATGTCAAAAAGTTTTAATAGTTGGACCCGTTGGAACCGGAAAAACGGCAACATCAAAGCTTTTTGGAAAAGTTTTTTCAAATCTCGCTGAAAAGAAAGGAGTAAAATTGAAGTACTTTCACGTAAATTGCCATAAAGACAGGACGCTCTACATGGTTTTAAAGCGCGTAATTAAGGGGCTCATGCCCAACTTCCCTGAAAGAGGACTCTCAGCTCAAGAGATGCTTCAAGCCATTTGGGATTATCTTGAAAGCGAAGATTCCTATGCCCTATTAACTCTAGATGAATTAGATTACTTCATTAGAACTGCTGGCGAAACAGCCCTATATGATTTAATTAGAATGTCCGATGAGCTCTTAAATCTACCTCAGCGCTTTAGCTTCATATTTATTGCTAGGAGCCAAGTCTTCCTTCCAGCTCTTGATAAAAGCACGAGAAGCACACTTATGCACAACATAATTAGATTCAAACCCTATACCGCCAGCCAGCTGAAGGACATCCTAAAAGCGAGGGTTGAAGAAGCCTTTTTCGAGGGCGCCATTAGTGATGAAATCATATCTATAATAGCTGACATAGCATCCGAAACAGGAGATGCTAGGTACGCCCTTGAGTTGCTATGGAGAGCAGCTAAGTACGCTGAAGTAGAGGAGAGCAGAAGAGTAAAGCTTGAGCATGTAAGAAAAGCAGCTTCAGACATGCATCCATTCATGAGAGTTGAAGTTCTAGAAAACTTACTCCTTCACGAAAAGATTCTGCTACTAGCCATCGCTAGGACTTTAAAAACGGCAGATACAGCTTACGTCACCATGGGAGAGATCGAAGAGACATACAAGCTAATATGCGAGGAACTAAATGAAAGGCCCAGAAAGCACACCCAACTATGGGAATACGTTCAAAACCTGAAAAATTTAGGGCTAATCAAAGCGAATGTAACCAATGTCAAGCGTAAAGGCAGAAGCACCAAAATAGGCTTGGTTGAAGTCCCCATTGAAACTATTGAAAAAGAAGTATTAGCTCTAATTTGGAGGGAAAAAAGTGGAAGAGCAAAGCAGCATACTTGAAGAAGTATTCTCCTCCAGAGGAAGAGTAAAAGTGCTTCGAGTCCTAGTGAAGTTTAAAGAGCTAAATATATCTGAAGTAGCTAGAAAAGCTAACTTAAGCCACACAGCAGTTGAAAGACACCTAGAAAAGCTTAAGCAACTTAAATTAGTTACGGAGAAAAAATTTGGAAGGATACGCATATTTAGGTTTAATAGCAAAAACCCCATTGCAGAAGCAATAAAAGATTTATTTGAAAAATTTGGTTAAGTGGAGATCATCATGAGTGGAAACGTGAAAATGATAGATATAACAGCCAAAAAAGTTCAAAAAAGAATAGCTGTTGCTAAAGGTAAAATCAAGCTGAAGCCGGAAACCATAAAAAAGATCGTCGAAGGCGAAATAGAGAAGGGAAACGTAATTGCAGCAGCAAAGCTGGCTGCAATATTAGCAGCAAAAAGAACGCCCACAATAATACCGCTCTGCCACCCAATTCCACTGACAGGAGTCAACGTAGAAATATCAGCGAGAAAAGAGGAAATTGAAGTTAAAGTTGAGGTCAAAGCTGAGGCGAAAACTGGAGTTGAAATTGAAGCACTTACGGCAGTTGCAATAGCACTGATAACCATATGGGACATGGTGAAGAAGCATGAGAAGGACGAGAAAGGACAATATCCAACAACCAAAATAGAAAATATTAAAGTGGAATTGAAACTTAAGGAGTAACTCGATGAGAATTTACTGCGTAGTTGGAGCTCGGAGAAGCGTTGGAAAAACAAGCCTAGTAGAGGAGTTAGTGAAGTATTTAGTCAAAGAAGGAGTAAAAGTATCAACTGTAAAACACGCTTCAAAAAGCATTGACATACCTGAAAAGGACACCTATAGGCACCTTCAATCTGGAGCTCAAATAACACTAGCAGTTGCTCCAACAGGGTCTGCCATATTTTTAAAAGAGAACGACCTAACAAAGCTCTTAGAAAAATACTTGCCTAAAAGCGGCATAATATTAATTGAGGGATTTAGGAAAACAAAATTTCCAAAAATAGTTGTAGCAACAGAATGTGGAGATCTAGAAATTGAAGGGCTAAATGGCCAGGTAATAGCAGTAGTTTGCGGAAGTGAGAATGCAAAGAAAGAGGCTGAAAGAAAATTTCCAAACGCACTAATATGCAATTTTAAAGACATAAGTAAATTAGCTGAGAAAATCATTAATGAAGCAATAATCAGCGAACACGATAAGCTAGCTAAAGCAAACTGCAAATTATGCGGTTATGAAAGCTGTTTAGAGTATGCAAGGGCAATAGTCTACGGATTAGATGAGCCAGGTAAATGCGCACTAGAACTTAG
Source organism: Candidatus Culexmicrobium cathedralense (assembly GCA_025061115.1). Classification (GTDB taxonomy): domain Archaea; phylum Thermoproteota; class Methanomethylicia; order Culexarchaeales; family Culexmicrobiaceae; genus Culexmicrobium; species Culexmicrobium cathedralense. The sequence continues at coordinate 287,650 of JANZKC010000002.1, forward strand.
AGTTAAAGTGAAAATCGACAATCAAGACTTAAAGTTAAAGCCATTCGTTGAAAGTGCATTTGGAAAAGCGCTCTATGGGTTTTTAAGCTCACTAAAAGGTTTTAACTTAAACTTCAAAAATATCGTGGTGGAGGTCAAGCGTGAACAAAGTGCTTTATGACAGCTACGGAAGGCCCCTCCTAGGATTAAGAATAACGGTAACTCACAAATGCAATTTTAATTGCATATACTGCCACAGGGAAGGCGAAAACCCGAGCGAGAGAGAGATGGCCCCCAATGAAATAGGGAAGATAGTTGAAATAGCAGCAAAATATGGCGTTTATAAAATCAAGCTGACTGGAGGAGAACCACTAGTCAGAGAAGACATCATCGAAATCGTCAAAACAATATCTAAAGTGAAAGGAATAAGCGATTTAGCAATGACCACCAACGGATCACTACTAAGAGAATACGCCAAAGAATTGGCTAAGGCAGGATTAAAGAGGGTAAATGTGAATTTACCTTCATTAAACGCTGAAACCTACATGAAAATAACTAGAAGCAAGTACACTCCAAATGAAATTATCAAGGGAATAGAGGAAGCACTAGGCGCTGGACTAAATCCAGTTAAAATTAACGTAGTAATTTTAAAGGGATTAAATGAGAATGAAATTGAAAAAATGATACAATTTGCAGAGAAACATAAAGTCATACTGCAGCTGATAGAGCTTGAGCCAGTTGGAGTAGACCCAAAGATCTTTAATCAACTCCACCTAGATTTAGCTCCAATCGAAGAAAAGCTACGAAGCAGAGCTCTGCGAATTACAGTTAGAAGGGATATGCAAAATAGAAGAAAATATCTACTTCCCGGTGGAGCGGAAATAGAGATTGTGAAGCCCATTGAAAATGGGAGCTTCTGCGCCGCTTGCACAAGAATAAGACTAACTGCAGATGGAAAGCTTAAACCATGCTTGATGAGAAACGATAATTTAGTAGACATCCTATCTGAAATGAGGAAAGGGGCGCCTCCAGAGGAAATTGAAAAGCTATTCGTGATGGCTGCAAAGAGGAGAGAGCCCTATTGGAAAACAAGAGATATGCAGTTAAAGTGTTCTATCTAGGATATAGATACTACGGATTTCAAAGGCAGCCCGACGTCCCAACAGTTGAGGGAGAAATAATCAAGACCTTGAAAAGCCTAAAGATGATGAGCGAAGAGCCAAGATATACCGCAGCAAGTAGAACCGATAGAGGAGCACATGCAATCGGCCAGACAATAGCATTTAATGCCACTAGAGAACTGGACTTAACTGAAATTAATGAGAAACTCCCATCAGACATAATTTTTTGGGCTTATTCATTAGCGCCAAACGACTTCAATGCAAGGAAAAAAGCGCTTTATAGGCATTACAAGTACATAGCGGAAAACCCAGGAATAGATTTGGATAAGGTCAACGAAGCGCTAAAGCACATAATCGGCGTACACAACTTCAAAAATCTATGCTACAAGGCTAGCAGGTCGACTATAAGGAGAATTTATCTAGCTAAAGCCAGCTTAATTGACAGCAATTATATAGAATTCGACTTTTATGGAGCTAGCTTCGCTAGGGGACTAATAAGAAAAACCGTAACAGCATGCCTCAAAGTTGGGTTAGGCGAAATGAGCTTAAGCGAATTCAAGCAACTCCTAAATCCCACATACGCCTACGCTAGAGGAATTAGGCCCGCACCTCCAGAAGGGCTTTTCCTCGTCGACGCATTTTATCCAATAGCTTTCACCATAGACGCCATATCTGCAGAAAAAGTGGAGAAAGCCCTAACGAATGAAATTTCCCGTGAAAATTTAAGCCGCAAAGTTGCTGAAATAATGTTAGCAGAATTCAGGAAATTGCGCGAGGAAATTGAGGAGCAAGCCCAAGAAATTTCTAGGTGGACCTTCTCCTCTTCATTAAGGAGATTATCTCATTAGCCTTATCAAAGCTTCCTGCCAGAAAAGCTATCATGCTTTCGTCTAGCTTTAGCCATCTTGCAATGCCCGCAGCCATTTCGGTGTTAGATTCAAAAATAATCCTTAAGAACGGCAAATACTCAAATGCAGCACCCTTAATTGAAATGTGGCACTTTTCAGCTATAGCAGCGCAGATGCCAGTCATGATTGCACGAACATCCTTAGTTTGACTCAAAATTTTAATGCGCTGAGGAAACTGATACTTAGTAAACCTGTATCTCCCCTTCTTAACCATCGAAACACCAGCAGTCATCATATCCAGAGCATAGCTCAAAAGCGTCCAAGCCTGAGTGCGCTTAGTCCTCCCCAAAAATACGTCAGCCCTTGATAAAGCTTCATAAGCTTCAGCAAGCTCTTCAGCTGAAGTATATTGAAGGGGGAGATTCTCATGAATCCACTGGAATATCATATTGTAATCCAGCAGCGAAGAAGCTAAAGCGGCTTTAGCTCCTCTGCAAGTTTTAGCAGAGAAAATGTTTTTTAACACATCAAATGCTCCGTACTGCCTATCCCTAAAGGCTAACCATTGAACATCACTAAGTGTGAGCCTCCTCCTACCTTGAGCCAATGCTTGAAGATCATTGACGGCAGACCTAACATCGCCATTACATCTTTGAGCTATAAATCTCAAAGCGCTATCATCAGCAATTATTCCCTCAGCTGTGCAAATTCGCTTTAAATAAGATGCAAGAGTTGTAACTCTAATCCTATCATACTTGATCATCTTGCAAAGATCTCTAAGCGGCCTAAACTTAGGATCCCAAGGATCATTAGCCGTCAACACGACTGGAAACCTGGACTGCTGAATAAGCTCAATAACAGCTGCAAGCCCACCTCTATCCTCTGTTCCGCTCATTCCATCAACTTCATCCACAAGAATAATTTTCCTCCTACCACCAACGAGAGATAGATATTGAGAAGCCATTCCAAGAATCCTCTTAATTCTCAAGCGAGATCTAGCATTACTGGCATTCATCTGAATTAGCTCAAGATTATACTCGATAGCTGCAACTTCAACAGTTAAAGTCTTACCAACGCCAGGGGGACCCCAAAGGAAAGCAGCGTTCTCTACATTAGCACCTTTAAGCCTCTTCTCCAGCCACGTTCTAAACTCCAAAATAGCAGCCTTATTTCCAATAATTTCGGAGAAGCGTCTAGGCTTATACTTCACTACCCATAAAGTAGCAACTGCACTCATTAACTACCCCTCAGCTTCTCGCCGAAAAGCGCAAAGTATGCTAGAAGTGCGCTAAGTTGCACCTCTTCATCTGCTCCCTCAACCATTCTAAAGTTTATCTCTCCAATTCTATCTGCAAGCTTAACCTTAGCTTCTTCCGGAATCTTTAAGGCAAATACTTCTCTATGTATCTGTCTCACTAAATCAACCCCTGAAAGGCCATAAGCAATCATAAGCTCCCTCAGCTTCTCCCTAGCCTTGATGAAATTACCGCTTAAAGCAAGATGCAGCATCTCCCTAATTTCAACTGGACTTGCCCTCCCAACAACTCTAAACACTGCCTTTTCATCTACAACTCCGAGAGCAGCTGCAGCTTGGAGAGAATTTATAGCGCGCCTCAAATCGCCTTCAGCCACGTACAATATTGCTTTAAGCCCATCCTCCCTCAAGTCAACGCCTTCCTTCTCAGCGATAAACCTAATTCTTGCGGCAATATCCTCATCACTTAAGGGCTGGAACCTAAATATAGCACACCTAGACTGAATAGGCTCAATTATCTTGCTCGAGTAATTCGCAATCAATATGAAGCGACAAGTCCTAGTGTAAAGCTCCATGGTTCTCCTCAGCGCTTGCTGAGCATCCGCAGTCATGTTGTCAGCCTCGTCGAGAATTATTATCTTGAAGGGCACATCTCCAATGGCCATTGTTCGAGCATAGTCCTTAACTCGCTCCCTAACAATCTGAATACCCCTCTCGTCAGAAGCGTTCAGCTCCAAGACGTTTTGTCTCCAATTTTCACCATAAAGCTCATGGGATAATGCTAGAGCAACAGTCGTCTTACCAGTTCCAGGAGGTCCTGCGAAAAGCATATGCGGAATATTTCTAGTTTTAACGAACTGCTTGACCCTCTCAACGACATCCTTCTGATTAACGACCTCATCCAGATACTTCGGCCTGTACTTCTCAGTCCAAAGCAACATCGTTGCGTCAACTGACACAGCTAAATCACCAACTTAACATTGACATTCAACATTCATATTAAATTAACCCGACAACCACAAAAAATGAGAGTGAGAAAACTTAATACTCAGCAGAAAGTAAATGAAAATGCACGGTGTTTCAAATGTTCAATCAAGTAGTTAAAGCATCTAAAGTGAACTACAATACAAGCTTAATTAAAGTCACAGTTAGAAATGCTAGACCTCCAATTGAGATTGGAGGTGCAAGAATAGATTTAGGAGCTGAAGGAATGGAAATTCAGCTCCCAAGGTGGGTAGCCCTCAAGCTTGCCGAGCTAGGCATAGTTGAAATAAAAAGCACCGATGAAATAAGCTTGAGAGACCTTTTAAGGATACTTTGGCGCGAAACCCGTGAAATAAATTTAACTGAAATTGACCCGAACTTTTATCCTAAACTTCAAAACCGCTTGAAGAAGCTGAGGGAGGAAGCAAATAAAAGCCCTCTGCCCGAGCTTATTCAAGATTTAAGGAGATTCGAAGTTACCGCTCAAGACATAATTAACTGTAGAGTGCAAAAAATAGTTCAAGCAGCAATATGCGAGTCCCTGCCGATTAATGTCCTCGAAGCAATGACAATAGAAGAGAAAGCACTTCTACGTGAAATATCACGGTTGGTTGAAAGGTGGAAAAGGCAGATGCTAGCTTTAGAGGAGGAGTAGGCATGGTAATCGAGCTCATCGAGCAAGACCCTAGGGAGCGATTCGCAAACTTCTTCAAATCCTATCAAACCCCAGATGGCGAGTACAAATATAGGAAAAGGCTTAGCCAAATGGCAATAACTGGACAGAAATCGTTGACAGTAGATTTTGAAGATCTAATGCAATTCGACCACGAGCTAGCCGAGCTACTCATAGAAAAACCGACGAGATACCTGGAGGCCGCATCATACGCAGTTGGAGACGTAATGAGAATAGTCAACTTGAACTACGCAATGAAAGTCAGAGAATTCAAAGCCAGATTCAGACGGCTACCAGGACTAACTCCACTACGAAAAATTCGAGCCGAACACCTAGGAAAGCTAATAATGATTGAAGGAATATTGACGAGAGCATCTTCAGTAAAACAGCAATTGGTTAAAGGAGTATTTGAATGCCCAAAATGCGGCACGAAAATGCAAATTGAAAGCAAGGGAGAAGGGGAGAGAGTATCTCCACCAGATAGGTGCTCAAACCCAGACTGCAGAAGTAGGGGGCCATTCAAGCTCTTACTAGAAGAATCATCGTTCATAGACTGGCAAAGACTCACCATCCAAGAAAAGCCAGAGGAACTCCCTCCGGGCCAGCTGCCAAGATCCATAGATGCAATAGCAAGAGGAGATATTGTAGACGTAGCTAGGCCAGGAGATAGAGTAATAGTTGTTGGAGTACTCAAACCTAGACCAGAATATTCGCCTAGAGGAAGATTAACAACCTACAGACCAATACTCGAAATAAACTCGATAGACGTATCCGAAAAAGGCCTTGAAGAAATAGAAATAACCCCCGAAGACGAGGAAAAAATTAAAGAGCTGGCTAAAGACCCCTTCATCCACCAAAAGATCATCCAATCAATAGCCCCATCAATATACGGCTACGAGGAAATCAAAGAAGGAATAGCATACCTACTCTTCGGCGGAGTCCCCAAACAACTACCAGATGGAGTGAGAATTAGAGGAGACATAAATATACTGCTAGTAGGAGATCCAGGAACAGCCAAAAGCCAACTCCTCCAATACGTAGCCAGAATTGCGCCCAGAGGAATATACACTTCAGGTAAAGGCTCAACTGCAGCAGGACTAACAGCAGCAGTGGTTAGAGATAAAGTGACTGGCGACTGGTACCTAGAAGCAGGAGCACTAGTGCTAGCAGACGGAGGAGTAGCATGCATAGACGAAATAGACAAAATGAGAAGCGAAGACAGAGTAGCAATGCACGAGGCCATGGAGCAGCAGACAGTAAGCATAGCTAAAGCTGGAATAGTTGCAACACTAAATGCAAGAACAGCAATTCTAGCAGCGGCAAATCCAGCTTTAGGTAGATTCGTACAGCAAAAATCAGTAGCCGAGAACGTAAATCTGCCAGTAACCATACTCTCCAGATTCGACCTAATATTCCCCATAATAGACAGGCCAAGCCCAACAATAGATGAAAAAATGTCAGATCACATACTAAAGCTACACCAGACAAGAGGCTACGTCGGTGCACCACCAATTCCACCAGACCTTCTCAAGAAGTACATAAGCTATGCAAGAAAATACGTAGTTCCAAGATTAACTCCAGAAGCTGCTGAAAGAATAAAGAAATTCTACATAGAAATGAGAGGCAAAGGATCTGTGGGAGAAAAGGAAAGCATACCAATAACTCCAAGGCAGCTTGAAGCATTGGTAAGAATGGCTGAAGCAAGAGCTAAAATGGCATTGAGAGACGAAGTCACAGTTGAAGATGCTGAAGCAGCAATAAGCCTAATGACCTACGTACTAGAAAGAACAGCATACGATAGAGAAGCAGGAATAATAGACATAGACATGATAATGACAGGAAAGCCCAGATCCCAGCGCGAAAAGCTGATGAAGCTAATGGACATCATCAGAGAGAAAGTAAGGGAAATAGGAGGAGCAGTAAGCCGAGAGGAAATAGTAAACGCAGCAGTTGAGGAAGGATTGGATAGAAAATTCGTGGAAACGTCAATAGATAGAATGCTTAGAGAAGGACTACTATATGAGCAGAGGCCAGGATACATAATGCCCACATAGCGGAGGGTCAATAAATACTAGTTGAAGAACTCCCAATACCCAAGGTGATCAAAACAATACTGAAAAACCAAGGAATAGAAAGGCTATATCCACCACAAGAAGAAGCAGTTAAGGCAGGAGCCTTAAATGGAGCCAACTTGGTACTAGCCATACCAACAGCAGCAGGCAAAACTCTCGTCGCAGAGCTAGCAATGACAAAGCAAATACTTGAAAAAGGAGGAAAAGCACTATACCTCGTCCCACTAAGAGCATTAGCTGCAGAGAAATATGAAGAATTCAAAAAGTACGAGGAAGCAGGAATAAAAGTTGCTATCAGCACTGGGGACTACGACAGTAGCGACCCTTGGCTGGCAAACTACGACATTATAGTAGTCACAAATGAAAAGGCAGACAGCCTACTTAGACACAGGGCACCATGGATAGAAGATATTACGATAGTAGTTGCAGATGAAATACACTTAATAAACGACCCATCAAGAGGACCAACCCTAGAAATGGTTCTTGCAAGACTAAGTCAGGTAAATCCTGAAGCTCAAATAATAGCTTTAAGCGCAACAATAAGAAATGCAGAGGAAATCGCGGAGTGGCTCAATGCAAAGCTCATAAAAAGCGAGTGGAGGCCAATACCCCTCAAAAAGGGAGTATACTGTAGAGGAACAATAATATTCGACGACGGGACAATTGCAGAGCTGAAAAAGGCTACAAAGGAGCCTTGCGAGATCATCACCATGGACACCTTGGAAAATGGAGGTCAAGTGCTAGTATTCACAAACACGAGGCAGAACGCCATGAAAATGGCGCTTAAACTCGCGCCAGTAGTTTCAAGGTACCTGAATAGGCGTGAAAAAGTAGAGCTCAGGGAAATTGCTGAAGAAGTGCTGAGGAGAGGGGAAGTCACGAGAATAAGCGAGCAGCTAGCAACCTGCATAATGAATGGAACGGCATTCCACCATGCAGGCCTAATTTATGACCATAGAAAAATAGTTGAAGATGCATTCAGGAACTTCAAAATCAAAGTAGTATGCGCCACACCCACACTAGCAGCCGGAGTAAATCTACCAGCTAGAAGAGTTGTCATAAGGCACTATTATAGGTACGACTTCAGCTTCGGCCACCGCCCCATACCAGTACTTGAATTTCATCAAATGGCAGGCAGAGCAGGCCGGCCAAAATACGACAAATATGGTGAAGCAATTTTAATTGCAAAAACGCCAGATGAAAGAAACTTTCTCCTCGAAAACTACATTAAAGCATCGCCTGAAATGATATGGTCGAAGCTAGCTGCAGAGCCAGCTCTGAGGTCACACATACTTGCAATCATAGCTACTGAATTCGCCAAGACTGATAAAGGCTTACTTGAATTCCTAAGCCATACCTTCTACTACTACCAGTATGGAGGAAGCAGCTACATAAACACGGTCATAAGGAGAGTGCTCAGCTTCCTAGAGTCAAATGAAATGATCACTGAAGATGGCGAATACTTGAATGCAACCAAACTAGGCAAAAGGGTGTCCGAACTTTACATAGATCCGCTAACCGCAGTTTACATAAGGAAGGGACTTGAAAGCAAATCTACTTCAACCCCACTAGGATACTTACACCTAATAGCATACACGCCGGACATGCCGAAGCTCTTTCTACGAAGAGGAGATAGGAGGAAGCTCACTGAAATAGTGATTGCTAGAAGCAACGAATTCCTAATCAAACCACCCGACATGTACGAAGAACCAGACGAGTATGAGTACTTCCTAGCTGCCCTTAAAGGAGCTCTAGCACTCATCGATTGGATAAATGAAGAGCGGGAAGACGCAATTATAGAGAAATACGATGTTGGGTCTGGAGACATATACGCATTAGCTTCCACAGCCAGATGGCTACTGTACTCCGCAGCAGAACTCAGCAGCCTACTTAAACTACAAAGCCACGTGAAAAAACTGAAAAAGCTCATGCTAAGAGTGGAATATGGATGCAAAGAAGAGTTGCTGCAAATAGTGCAACTCAAAGGGGTAGGCAGAGTTAGAGCTAGAATGCTCTACAACGCAGGTTATAGAACAATCGAAGACCTAAAGAGAGCAACACCAGAAGAGCTCCTAAGAGTGCCATCTATAGGAGTTCAAATCGTGAAGAGAATAAAGGAGCAGCTTGGAGAGCCAATAAGCGAATCAGAGGAGAAAAAACTCAGAAGCAGGGAGAAAGAGCAAAAGCGTATAATAGACTATCTCAACTACAATTTGAATAGAAGGTGATAATGTTTGAGCATGAGAAAAGACATGGAAATGCAATTCGTGGAGTACGAGAAAAAGGAATTCAAAAATCCAATAATAATCGCAGGACTGCCAGACGTAGGACTCGTAGGAGCAATAGCGACAGTACACCTAGTTAGAGAGCTAAAGCTTAAAGAGCACGGCTACGCATACTACGACCTAATACCACCAGTAATGCTACTACACAACGGCGAAATAAAAGCTCCAATACGCATATATGCCAACGAAAGCATCATAGCATTAATCTCAGAAATAGCATTACCAACCCAAACAATAATAGCACTATCAAAGAAAATCGTCGAGTGGGCCAAAGAGAAAAACGGGAAATACGTAATCATGCTAAGCGGACTAGGAGTACCAAATAGAGTTGACATCGAAGAGCCGAAAGTATATGGAGTAGCAACAACAAACGAAGTTAAGAAGCTACTCGAAGAACACGGCATAGAATCCCTACAGGAGGGCTTCATAGCAGGAGCAAACGCCCTAATCCTAAGAGAGTGCATTAAGCTTAAAATCCCAGGAATACTGCTACTCGCAGAATCATTCATGGAATTCCCAGACCCCGCAGCAGCAGCTTCAACACTAAAAGCATTTAGCAAAATTTCAGGCATAGATGTAAACGTCGAAAAACTCATGGAGAAAGCCGAGGAAATAAGATTGAAGGCAAGAGAGCTAATGAGGAGAACTCAAAGCCAACTAAAAGCCATGAAAAAGCTCCAGGAAAGCGAGGTCCCCCTCATGTATACGTAGGAGGATGAAAAAATGTGGAAGATATTTGACGAATTCGAAAAAATGCGAAGGAGACTCGAGAGATTATTCGAGGAATTCTACGAAGAATTTGAAAAACCAATGTGGGATTACCAATCAAAGTGCTTAGAACCACTAGTTAGCGTAAAAGAAATTGAAGACAAAGTTGTCGTAACGATCGACCTGCCATGCGTAGATAAAAACAACATAAAAATATACGCAACCGAAGACACCCTAACTGTAGAAGCAACCCTGAAAGAGGCATATAGGTTCGAAAGGCTGGGAGTGGTTAGAAAAGAGACATCATTCGAATACTTTAAGAAAGTAATAAGATTACCAGCTCCAGTCATACCTGAAAAGGCTAAAGCAAGATTTAAGAGAGGAATACTTGAAGTAGTCCTACCAAAGAAAATAACTGGCGTAGAAATCAAGGTCGAGTAGAATTCGCCCTACAACCTACAATACTAATAACAACAGCTCCATTGCACCTCTCAGCAACAATCCAAATTAATGGCTCAGAAACATAAACCAAAGAGTGGCGAAAGGACACATCCATAGTCTTAGGAACCATGACATAGAAGGTTTTTCCGCCCAACTCAAGTCTTAAGACGCCATTATCAAGTAGTTCAACCGCACCGCCAACAGCAAGTCTCGGAAGTCTCAAAGCAATTGCAATGTAAGACAACTCGCCAATAGTGCGAGCCGAACTCTCAGCAGCTAATATAGATTCCAATATCAAGTTAATGCAAGCTTCAGCCGAGAAGCGGAATGGCAAGTGGGAATTCACGAAACTCTCAATACCAACTAAATAAGCCGACAAAGAAGCAATTAGGGCGCAAATCAAAATTACATGCGAAACTACAGCCCTCAAAATCAACCCTCCACAACAACTTTAACAACCTTAACCGAAACTACGCTAGGGTTAAGCGCAGAAGCATTAAAGAGGAAAAGCTTCGAAAAAGCACCGCAAACCACTCTCAGCTCAAAATCAGTGGTTTGCAAAGGAGCTAAACATCTCTCAAATACGCTAACATCATAATTTAACTTCAAAGATGAACCTGAGAGCTTGATGCTTTCAGGTTCAAAAACAACGCATGTCACTGTTATTAAACTGCCATTGATTTGAACCTTAGGATAGAAGTACAACTTGATTTTACTTCCCAACCCCAACATCAAGCAAGAAAGCCCACTATGATTCCATTCCTCCAAAATCACTGGCTTTGACATGGGATAAATTTGAAAATCACATTCATAAGTTAAAGCCATTAATTTAGATGCAAATAGCCGCTGACCACCAACTGCAACCGACAAAATGCCCTCATCCTCAAATTTTATGCACCCAAACTTGAATTCTATTGGAATAACCTTTAAGCCTCCACTCCGAATGTTCATTGCAATTGATCTAAAAAGTGTCTTTACAGCATTAACCTCAGATTCCAAATGTGCATACCGATAAACCGCATAGTACGCTGAGAGCCCCACAGCTCCAATAACGAGGACTACACTTGTAACAACAACCAATGCAATCACGGAAGAACTCAAATCACCTAACCTCCAACTTCAAGATTTCAAATAGAATAATTGCGCTCCCACTCCTCACGCGCATTGAAAGAGATCTTACCTCATCGCTACTCACAAGAATTAACTTAAGCCTACCATGTGGGCATGGCACGTTATATATGGATTTAAGCGCCGAAGTGACCGCAATTCTTATTCGCCCACCTTCAAGAACCTTAGCACTCTCAATAGTGTAAACCCTAACGTAGAGGTGATTGCCAAATGAAGAAACTTGAACCCCAAATAACAGCTTAATCGCAAAATTGTACTTCACAGCCGAAATGCAGGATCCATTAAGCGAGAAGTAATCGCAGCCTCCAAAGAGAACAGTATTATTTGCGGACATTGGAGTTGAAGTAAAGGCCACAATTTCAAATCCCCTCCACTCCCCAATCAAAGCCCCATTAGCAAATAGCGTCAAATTTTCAGTATAAATAATGGAAATATAGGAAAAACCTGGAAGCTCAAGAAGCTTCGACTCACCTTTAAACTCAAGGCGCTCAATCGACTCAGCCAAGGCCAATATCGATTCATCAGCTAAAGCCTCAACACCCCTTCCAATCAAGCTCGAGGTATAAGGAACACTTAGCCCATAGACAATTAGCGTTAAAGACACTATGGTGAAGCTCACAATCACTCCCGCTAAAATCTCCGAAACACCACGCTTAGACTTCAAATTCAATATATGTAACGATGCCACGCCAATCACCTACATACAACCTAACCTTAGAGGCAAGTGCTGGAATAACTGCGCGAATAATCCATATGCCAGTAGAATCAAGAACTACAATTGGGTCAATGGCAATCCAGAAGTTTCCATCATAATATTCTAAAGTGAAGTTCAATGAACTTATAGGCAAACCATATTCCTTAACCACTTTAACTTTAAGGGAAGTTGCTTTAAACGCAGGGGAAGGCGGAGGGAAGTCCCTCGATAACTCCAAGATAGTCAAATTCAACTCGGAAAGGCACCTTAAAATGTAGTGAGAATTGAATTTGAAGTCGCTAACAGCAAAAGCGGCTTCAGCCCTACAAAATCCTTCACGAACAAGCGCCGTGGAATTCAATATTGTAATTACTATTGGGAGATTTAAAGCCAAATTGTTAACTGCCCTCTCAAGGTACCAATTAAAGTCGCCGCCAAGAGATTTCCACGCCAAGGAGCTGTCCAATGCCCTCTTAACCATTTTATTAATAGCTTTCAAATATGAAGTAGGAACATCAGTACAAGTTGAGCGCAGAGGTATTGAGTAAATTAACTGAATTAGCATGGACAAGTAGATGAGGGCAAAGATTATAAGAACCTGCCCTCTATCACCACGACCCCTTAACCAATACAATACGAACATCACCCCTAAAAGTCAAGACATATACTGCAACTGCAACATCATTGTCTCCAATAGCTCCCCTAGAAAAACTTGAAATAACCCTCCCATTTCCATCGAGAACTTCCACTGCAAAATTAATTTCAGAGGGTAGAAGCCTTTCAATTGACTCGTATAATGCCCTCCACTCTCCACTATAAATCAATCTAGTTAATTCCCCATTTTCATCAGCTTCAACAAGCGCATCAAATAGAATGCCTCTAAGTTCACCAACACACCTAGTCGCTCTAAAATGCCGAGGAATTAGAAGCGGCGTTATAATGATCATTAATGCTAGAAGCGCCTCAAAAATCCTAGAAAAACCAAGCTTATCCACGCTGCTTCCCTCTCCCTACAACTAGCTTAACAACACATTCATGCCTAATCGAACTGCTTGACCCTAAAATGGTTACCCAGTAAACCTTAGATGGAGTAAGCTTGCTCACGTAAATGATTAGAGTGCTATTGAATGGCGGCCTCCCTCTTGCCGGCCGGAGGAGAAAAATCGAGAATGGCGGCAGATCATTGACTGTAACTTCGACTACATCATTGAAACCACCTATAGGAGTAATGAGAACTTTAAATAGCACAGCACCACTACGACTTATCTCAACTTCCTTGGGCAAGACAGTTAAATTGAAGTCTTTAACTTCACCCAAAACGAGAACTGTAAGTAGCGAGAAGCTTTCCATTCCATCATCGCCAACACCCTTAATCAAAATTTTATACTCTCCCGAAGAAGCTGAAGATGTTTGTATGGTGCACGTCGAATTAAATGGTGGAATAGCCCTTTCCGGATTAAATGTAACGTTAAATCCAATTGGAACATTTTCCGCAGTAATTTCAACGGGATGTTGATAGTCATTAATGGGATTAATGTGAACTTCAATTTTCACTTCATCCAGTGAATCAACTTCAACTTTACTTGGAAAGAGTAAGATGCTAAAGCTTGAATTGGATTTTGGTAAGACATTTACCTCAACTTCACAATACGCCGTAAATCCACCTTCACTAATGCCCTTCACATAAAATGCATACGTGCCGGGTGGAGCATGTTGATCAGCAATTATTGTAGCCATAATTGAAAATGGAGTTATTCCAGAAATTTCGCTCAAATTAATGGATAAATACGGAAATGAGCTTGATGCATATAAACTAACATTGACTTCACGAAATTCACTGAAGCTCATAACATCTATTCTAACTTGAGCCGATCCACCTGCAGTGACGTTTACACAATGAGGGTACGCTTTGATTGTAAAGGCATTCTCCTCAACTCTAACATCTAGGTTATATGGCCAAGTCCATAACTCAACAATGTAAAGGTAGCTGCCAATAAAAATTGACTTCAACATATGAAAAGCCTCACTTCGCACTCCACCATAAAGGCGCGGCAGTGGAGGAACACTAGCTACGTAATATGAGGAGTTGTTCGATGAATAAGCAACCAAAATTAAAGGAAGAAAACTATAGTTTAACTTGAAAATTCCATCAACATGAAAGTCTTTAATGTAGCCAGCGCTTAATGCCCTAGATTCAATTGGGGATAAAGCATAGTAAGAGTAGTTGCCCAAGGGCAATTTGATGTAAATTCCACTATGAAATATGGGAAGGCTGCTTGGAAGAACTACCAGCGAAGGATATTGCTCCCCGCTGAAATGGAATTTAACGCTTCCAGACATCTTAACAATTTTTACGTAAATTCTATCTCCCTCAGATAGTTCGCATTCATCTACAAAATGCAATTTAATTGAGTAGCACTTAGCATCATGTGAACTCACATTAACAACATTGCTTACGAGAGAGCGGATTAAGTCAAGCCTTCTATTAGCAATTCCAATTTCAAGCCGAACTTGGCCGAAGCCTGAAAGAAACAACCTGGCTTCGCCAAATCCAGAATATAATTGAAAAGTGCTATCAAAAGCTTGACTATAAAAGATAATTGGTGTGAACAGCACATTCTCAGTTCTAGCTCCCCCAGCTTTGCCCTCAGCTAAAAGATACTTTGAATAGCCGAGCGGAATGCTAGTAAAGAAGAGCGCACCATTAAAGGCAGCCGCCTCAACTTCTTTGAAAATACCAGTGTAATTAAACCCAAAAAATTCACCATCAACCGCAAAAGCTACTACCAATTTAGGTTCAAATCCAAATTTATAGTAGCCACAACCACCGGCAGCTCGAATGCAAATCCTATCTACACGGCCATTCTCATTAAATGCATATAGGAAGATGTCGGCAGAAAATGGAGCGGTAGTTATGGAGTTCACTACCGTGCAGTACAACTCTCTACCCTTTAACTGCAAAGAAACCTGGAGAGAAGGTTTTATTGTGAGAGTTAATCCATATCGAGTTACCCCAAGAAGCCTTTGCAGCTCATCATATGGCAAGTAGGAGCTTGAGCATATAGACCTGCACTCTACGCTGAGCTTCTGGATGAAGTGAGAGCACGCTTTACCATTTGGAGCCAATATCGAAAGCAAATAGTGAGATAGGAAGCTTTGCAATGAATTGTCATTAAGTTTCTGCAAGCTAAAATTAGCATATGAATTCAATCCAGCAAGACATGCTGTTAATAGCATGAACACCATCAATCCTGCAAATACATATTCGACTACGACTTCCACTCCTATCAGCCACCTACTTTGCATTTAGCTCTTCCAATTATCGCATTACCATAGGTAACTTCAACTTCAACATAATCGGCATTAACATCCGCAATATTGATGGGCAGAACCTCTATCTCGCCATGCCTAATAGTTAAAGGCACGTCTAATACTAGCTGAGGCTGCATAGCATAGTCGTAAATCGCTACATGGACACAGCAGCTCAAATCCATTAAGCCGCATAAGCTTGCCATCTCTATTGATAATGTGGATTCCATAACGCGAATTGAGATAATAGTGGATAAATCTTCAAATGAAATGATGGTGTTAGCCCACTTGCAGCACGTAACCCACCTATCAGAACTGTCAAAACACATCAACTTGACTTCAAATGCCCTATTAAAGGGCAATTTAACTTCCAAATTCACAAGTCCGCGATCATCAGTCAAGCCCTCAACAGACGCTAGGAGGCTGCCATTCTTATCGAAAAACAGAAGGGTGGTCAGCACTCCACTAGCTGGCTCTAAAGTATAGCGATAGTAAATTTGAAATTCAACGTGATAGTTGAAGTCCGAGCAGTTGGATGACATTAAGTGCGCAGCGATACTTCTAAAGCGCACAAGGCACTCGGCCTTTGAAGTTGAGTTCTTGTAGACGCTTATTCCACTTCCAGCATAATAGAGTCTAGCTGGAAGATAGGCATCAACATCTAATCTGGGAGCTTGCATAATTATGCTTCCATTACCAAGTATTGGAGAACTCCTTAGTGAGCTGTTATCTGGAAGAATAAGCTGAACCTCGATTGTTCCATTCCTATTTTCAATCGCCTCTCCAGTTGAAGCCCAAGTTACATTAAAGAAAATCATGCTGTAGCTAAACCAGTTTTTAACAAAATATGAAAGAGAGGCTCCATCAACTTTGAAGGTAGCTCTCCCAATAATTTCTCCCCTAAAACTTCTAACAACAACATCATAAACTCCAAACGTATTGTTAGGTCCATTTAGAAGGAAAATAGCTGAAGCCAATCCGGATGAATTCGTGCGAACCTGAATTGAAGATGAATATGCTGGGTGAGAGATTTCTTGGGGAATTTCTATGATCACAGGAGTATTTGGAGTATAATTAACTAAGACGCCTATAGCTTCATAAGGTAGGAATGCTTCTTCATCAACCCACCGCCCCGAAGGCCAGTGAACGTAGTAAAGATTAACTTTAGCAGGGTAATCAATTATTGTCGCTCCAAAAAAGTCCATTACGGAGCGATCTTCGCTTGAAGCCAAAATTGTAATATTGTGAAATCCCAAGACTGATTGTTCATCAGCTTCGAGCAAGAGCTCAATTAGCTCAGACTCATTTGGGCTTAAAGATACTAAATTTTTGCTTAGGGAAGCTCGAAGATATGGCGGAAGCTCGTCAACTTCCAGCAGCACATCGCCTTTAAAATTGTTTAAGCTGGTTAAATTCACCCAATACTTTGCAGATTCACCAACAATGATCGTCTGATTTTTTGGGAATACCTCAACTTCAATAAGCGGCTTAGGAAGCTCTTCAACATTTAAGTAAAAAGTATTGCTTTCTCTTGATATCGAGCCGTCACTACCTTTAACTTTAAGTTCATAAATTCCAGGATTAGTGATTTCAGCAATGCTGATAGCAAGAGTAACTTCAGCAGCCGAATATGAAATTCGAACTGGATTGCTGGAAAAGCTTGCTGAAGCCTTTAAATTTGAAGCTACAAGTGACAGGTAAATTTTCCCAGAATACCCATTTAATGGCTTAATAGTCACATTGAAAATCGCAGTTCCTCCTTGAAATATGCTTTGCATAGTGGGGTTAACAGATATTTTAAATGAAGGTTTGAGGTAACCTGTTATCCGCACTTTAATGGATTTCTTTTGACCATCAGCTCCCGTAGCTATCACTTCAACTCTAGCTGTACTAGGAATTTTAGGTGAGAATACCGCATAGCACTTGATTGTCGGCTTCCCCTCATTTATCCCCACAAATCTAACGTTAAGCCATTTAGGAGCATTCTTTACCGTTACTTTAACCGGCTTATCATACCCGTTGGAGCTTACCACATAGACTGTAACGCTGTCAGAGCCGCCCACAGGAATTTTCAAAGAACTCGGCAACACGTATAGTGAGAAGCTTGGAATGACGATTTGCACATTCTTCTTAGAAGCTAGATAATTGTAGTCACCTTCAAATTTAACTTCAAAATTCCTTATGCCAGTAGATGCTCCCTCTGGAATTTTATATTTGAACGAGAAAAAGCCATCTTTACTTGTAATTGTAGATGAAACGTATGTACCATCGAGGTAAAGCTTTACGATCTTCCAGGATAAAGGCGAACCTCTGCTAGAGGTTAACCTACCACTTATTAAAATGGTATTTCCCCAATACGCCTTATTAGGTGAGGCTGTAGCTTTAATGGAGGTTGTCTCCTTATAGCGAATTTTAACTGATACTTTTGCTCCAAAACTTCCACTGTAAAAATCAGAGGTTGCAAATGCATAGTCTTCCAAAGCTCCATAGGCTCCAGCCTTGACGTAGAGAATAGCTCTTAACTGAATCTTCTTCCCCTTTGAAACTGTCATTTGAACCTTATATCGCTTAACCCGATTTACATAGGTGAAGTAGCGCTCTCTAAATCCCGGTCCATATAAATCTAGTGTAACGGACTCTAAAACAAGCCTATTGGAGCCGAACATTAGCGTAAGTTGAAGCTGCGCAGTGGCACTATGACTATATGGGTTTGATGAAGCTTGAACGCGCATATATCCTCTAAGTGAATATTTGACCTCAATTTCAACGATTTTACCGCTGAAGCTTGGAATCCAATTTTTATTTAAAATAATAGTTATCTCGCTTTCGCTCATAAGCGAGCCGACGCCCTTCATTGACTTGGCAAACGATTCAAGAGTGCCCAGTCCAAGCGAGTAATGATAAAGGGTTTGAGAATAATCACCCCTAGAATAGGCATATACATCACCGCTACTGAAGGGTGGAGCCAAAAACTCGGTGAGCTCCTCGGAAATAAGGTAACTAGGCTGAGCTATAACTTGAATTGGAAGTAATGTGAGTATTAAAATGCTAAGTAAGAATAATCTCTTCACCAAAAATAGCCAACCCCCTTAATTCCGATAAGCGCAATTAA
Source organism: Candidatus Culexmicrobium cathedralense (assembly GCA_025061115.1). Classification (GTDB taxonomy): domain Archaea; phylum Thermoproteota; class Methanomethylicia; order Culexarchaeales; family Culexmicrobiaceae; genus Culexmicrobium; species Culexmicrobium cathedralense. The sequence continues at coordinate 306,259 of JANZKC010000002.1, forward strand.
AGTGCATATGGCAGAATGCTTGAAGCCGCCTATAATGGTTCCACTTGTAATTTTACCTACAATCATTCCAATTAAGCAGGAAACTACAACTATTGTAGTGAAACTCGAGGAAATTATAAGGTAAAGCAGTTCCTTAGATATAGGTAGAAGATTTGAAACGTAAATTTCAGATAAGTCGCTTACAAGCTGAACTTGTGGAATAATTGCGTAGTTAATTAGCTGAACAACTACAAATAGAAGTATTAAGGAAGTTACGTAGCCAATTACGCAGTAAGGCTTGAGCTCCTTAGAAATCCTACCCTTAACTTCAACATAGTCTTCTGAAAATTTTGCTAAAAGAGAGAAGGTCTCCGCAGAACCTCCTCCTGAAATTAAAGCTTCCTTAAAGAGCCAGAGCATAGCTTTGCTGAACCATGACTCAACTTCTTTAATTACTTTTTCAATGGCTTGATCTATTGGGGTTAATGAGAATCGCAGCATGTGATCGATTTTATTGATTAAATTGTCAAGCGGCTCTCCATACGACTTTGACCTAGCTTCACTAAGCGCTTTTTCAATACTCAATCCTACTTTTCTTGCTTCAGCAATATCCCTCAAAAATCTAGGCATAGTCCTTTCTATTTGAAGCTGCTTTCTGTAATCAATTTCATGCATGATTGCTGGAGGTAGAAAGCTAGCAAATACAATTAATGATAAACTCTCATACACCTCAAACTTATAGTAAGAATGAATTATAACTACGGCAGGCGCAAGCACTAAAGCGAACTTCAATGCGATTATCATGTACTTCATGTAGCTCTGAGGAAGTTTAAATTGCTCAGAATCTATTGCCACCAAGAGCCCCAAGGCAGATAGCGGTGCAACGATAAAGCTGTAAATTCTCATCATGAAAACACCTTGACTTGGAGCCATTATAGAGAAGATGCTGAAAATTCCCAGAGGGACGAATACGAAAAAGACAACCATCAAATCCCCATAAAGCCTAGCACTTTCAGCATACCTCTTCAATGCATTACGCATCCAATCAACAACTTTGACGCTGTAATCAAGTAGGAAATTTAGAGCGCTTCCACCAGTTCTTAAAATTCTCACGTAGGAGAGAAGGTAGTCTCTAAACTCCTTCGAAGGATGTCTGCTTGCCACCAATTCTAAAGCTAGCGTTGGCTCCTTGGAAAAGAAGAGCTTCTCCTTAAGAATAAGCTTAGCCTCCAGGTTAGCTGCCCTAAACACGTTTTGATTTGAAAGCCTCTCAAAAGCATTATACAGCGATAGTCCAGCTAAACTCATCATTCCAGCGTAAGTTGCAATGAAAGGTAACTCCGCTAGCAGCGCCCTTCTTCTAGCGTCAGCTTTGAACTTAGGGTAAAGATTGAACAGAAGTAGACATATTAAAGGCGGAGCCAAAGTTACTGTTAACAAGAAGTAATTCTTCAATATAAGCGCCATAAATATGGCGAATGCGGAGGCAGGAACGCATATGACAATTAAGTAGAAAGCGAAGATAGATCCATATCCAATAGGGCTTATGGGAATGCCGGCTTGAACAATCTTTTCACTTAACTTAAACTTCTTAGACAATAGCTCTCCAATGCCTCCAAAATAATTGTAAGCTAATCCGGCTGGAACGCCAAAAAGGCGTTTAGACTTCAATTTTAAACACCTCTTTAAAAGCGTAATTAGGCTTTTTGGAGTAGAAAGATCTCAGCTCCTTTACAAAATCCTCATATTCTCTAACACCGCGATCATTAAGCTCCTGAAAGAAATTCACTCGACGCTTAATCTCCTCGCAGACTCTCCTCATACTCCAACCCCTTTCGATGCAAATTTGCCCAAGAATACGGCTTTCAGATACAATTGCCTCAACACTTTTAGGTTCAAAATCATTTATTGATGGAATCCAATTGAAGATCCTCCTGTACTTACCATAATCCTCGATTTCATAAACACCCACAACTTTCCTGTAAACACCACTTGTAAGCTCAACTCTGCGAACAATTACAGCGCAGTTCATTAAAGGAATATAGCTTGGAGAAACACTCATGGGTGGAGATGTAAGCCTTTTAATGGCAGCTTCCAGAGAGGCAGCATGCATAGTGCACATGCATCCATGCCCGGTTGCTGCTGCTTGAAATAAAACGTAAGCTTCCTCACCTCTAATTTCTCCAACAACAATGTAGTCAGGCCTTTTTCTCATTGCCACTTTAACTAAATCGAAAAGAGTTATCTCGCTGATCTTCTCTCCAACAGCATATGCATGCCTAGTCACAAGAGGCTCCCAACCCTTAACTGGAATCTTAAGTTCAGGAACATCTTCAATGGTTTCAACAGTCCAGTCAGGCTTAAACAGGGCTCCTAAAGCTGATAGCAATGTGGTCTTGCCAGTTGCAGTTCCACCAATAACAAATATGCTCTTCTTATTTTCAATAAGCATCCAGAAATATGCTGCCATCAGCGCGCTAAGAGTGTTGAAGTCGTAGATTAGGTGCATGACAGTATACGGCTTCTCCCTGAACTTCCTAATGCAAATGTTAGTCGATCTTTGACTGACTTCCCTCCCATAGCATATCGACACTCTATGCTTATCCGGCAGAACAGCATCAACAATTGGAAAGGCTATTGAAACGTGCTTTCCAGCCATGTGCGCTAACTTGGAAGCCAAGGCATTCATCTCAGCCTCAGTTAAAATCACGTTAGTTGTAAGCCAATCAAGATGCCCAAAGCGCCTATGCCATACAATGAATGGAAAGCCCGGTCCAACGCACTTGATATCTTCAATATCAGGATCCCTCATTAAGGGCTCGATAGGCCCATACCCCAAATCCCTCTGAACGAAGTATATGATGCGATCGATGCTCAGGTCATAGATCGCCTTAAACCCGTAGTCTGCAGCTATCCTTCTAGCTTGAGCTCTGATAAACCTCGCTAAATCAACTTCACATTCAGGTAGCTCCAACTCGAATCTAAGCAGATTTGACAACTTATGGTAAATTTCAACTTCTACATCTAGCAAGCTCGGCTCATTAATTAAATATAAGCCCTCGCCACCCCTCTCCGCAATCACAACTTGAACCTGATCATTGCAAACCTTATAGGAATCCAGCACCTCAACACCATCCGAAATGCAAGATCTGAAGACACGTACCTCAACTGATGAGGACCGGTCACGCTTATAATCAACTTTTCTGCGAAATTTCAGCTTCAGCATGGAGCGCAGCACCAGCCCAAAATCAGAAGCTTCACAACGTATTTAAAGCCAACATGAAATGTGAATAGGGCTTTTATACCCAATTAAAATCGAAATTGAGGGCATGATCAAGTCACAACACAAAGAATTAATTCCAAGAGTAGAGTGGATAGCTCAAAAGCTGCAAGCCTTAGACAGCAAAATAGAAGATCTCACATCAAGACTAACATCACTAGAAGCTGCAATCAGCAAAAGAGCTGAAATTAAAATTGACGACCTACTAAAAAGCTTAACTGAAACATGTAGCAAAATCGAGGCAGTCGGCAAGCACGTAGATTCGATAAGAAAAACCTCATCAACCGCAACGGCATTGATAAGGCAACTCGCAGGCTACAGCTCACAAATAATCGAAGAGCACAGAAAAATACGCGAAATTGCGGCTAAGATTGAAGAGGAGCGTGAAAAAGCTAAGCTGGCAGCCGAGAAATCAGCCAGGATTAAAGCCTATGAGGAAGTTCTTGAGCTGGCTAAGGAAACTCTAGATAAAATTGAGCAAGTTAAGATCAACCTAGCTGAGAAACATGGAGCACTAGAAGCACTCCAAGGAGAGGTTTTAAAGAGCGTAGCATCTGTTAGAGAAATAGAGCTTAAAGCCTTAAACATATTATCAGAAATATCAATTAAAATTGATGAAGCAATTAAAACTGCAAGCAAGCTAGCTGCGCTAGAAGCCTCACAAAGAAAGAAAATTGAAGAAGAAAAGCTCAAGCTAAGGCAAGCAGAAAAAAGAATTAAGCAGATTCTAGCCGAAAAAGAAAGCCAGCTAAAAAGTTGGAGTGAAGAACTGGCTAAAAGAGAGGAAAAGATAAGCGAAAAGGAGGCTCTAATTAAAGCTAAGCAGAAGGAACTGGAACAAAAGGAGAAGGAAATTAAAAGGCGTGAAGAAATCATTCTAAACTTCATGGAAGAGCTCACTAATAAAATAAAGGAGTATGAAAATGCAATTAAAGTAATCAACACAAGAGCAGCATACCTGGAGCAGATGGAAAGCAGAAAAAGCGAGCTGGAAAAAACCATTGAAGCTCTACGAGTTCAAAAGGAAGAAGTGGAAGGTGAAATTAACAAATTGAAAAGTGAAGCCGAAGAGCTAAAAATGGAAATTAAATCGCTGAACGTTAGAGCAGAAAAATTAAAGCAGTTGATAGCTAAAGCAAGGACGGAACTAACACTTGCTACCCCACCCCCAATTAGCTCTTAAAGTCACAAAACTTTTGGCGGAAGAAGCTAAACGCTTAAAGCAAACCCTTAAAGGTAGATTCTACTTTGCCCCAAGGAAAATAGCATCAAGAATAGGCGAAAACGCCAACGCAAGAAAGATAGGAGCAATACTCCACAGGCTCAAAGAACTAAAAGCAATAAATTACGATAAAAAATTCAAGAAGTACTTCATCGAAGCAAGCAACATTACAGCACTAAAAGAAATGCTAAACAAACTAAGTAACACGTACCTTTTAGAGTACTATAAGCCTTTAAACCACATTGAGCCTCCAATACTCGTAATAAACATCAAGGAAAATAGCGGAAAGATGGTGGCACAAGCCAAGCGAGAAGGAATTCTCAAACCAGTGTACATCGTAAAAGGCGAAGCTGAATTCAAAATAATATTCAAGCAGTTTAGACAGTCCGGATTCATAATCAAGAAAAATGGAGAGCAAATTTTTAGAGCAAAGCGAAGCGGAATATGCAGCCCACTCCAAGGAGAATATAATGGAGAAAAATTTCAAATAAAGCGCATTAAAGGCAGAGAGATAAGGCTCACATTTAAAAATGGCAAAAAAGTTGCGGCAACCCTCAAAAGCTGCGGATTCGAAAAGGCAATATTCTCATACGAGAAGGAAGTTGAAGAAATAGCAGTCCCACTTGCCATAGCAATGTTTGCAATCAAGCAGCTAGACGTCATAATTTAATCAAACGCATTTAAATCCTGCTGGCTGGCAACCAGCGCAATTTCCATACATTTATTCACAACCAAGTGAGGGTGCCAAATGAAATTTAGAAAAAATCGAAAAGGAGTTAGTGCCATAATAGTCTCCCTACTAATACTCGCAGTATCGCTTGGAATGGCAGCAGCATACGCAGCCATGATGATGGGATGGTTCGGCGGAGCTAGCGCTGTAGTGAAAATAGACACCTCCGACACCAAAGTAATACTCCACCCATCAACAGGCTACACCAAATTCCAATTAGTAATAAGAAACCTTGGAACAGTAACAATGAAAATAAAATTCATAGTAATAGACGTGAAAAGCGGGCAAGGCAACATCACGTTCACTTCACCAATGAAATTCAACTTAATTGTAAAAGGAATGCAAGTAATTTCAAGCGGAAAAATTTACGGATCATCCGCAGCAGTAGTAGTATCAACCGATGGGAAACTAATTATACCTCCAGGGCAAAGCGCAACACTATTTGGAGAAGCAGCAAATGGAAAGCCATACTGGGATATAAATGAAAACTACAGGGGCACAATATTCTTTGAGGGAGGAGCAATAGACTTCAAATATGCCGTTGAAAGCTATTAAAAGCTAGAATTTAAAATCGCCAAACTCCATCTTTTTCTGAGGTTTGCTCGCCAAGCATAAGCTTAAAAACTTATTCAAAAGAGCTTTTAAACTAGAAATTTCAAGCTTCATGTAGGTCAGATCCACAATTATGGAATCAATATCATCCCTACTTTCAAGCTTATCCATAATGGAGGAAACCATAGTTTTAATGGTTGAAACTTCAGCGCCAAGGTTGCTTATAGACTCCTGAATAATTGAAAGTCTCGAAAGTAACTTCTTATCCTTAACCAAGCTCCCCTCAGCCTACTACGAAAAATGCAATTTAAATCCTCACTGGAACATGACAGCCATAGAATTCTCAATATTTAAGCCGACAGAAATGCTAAAACACTCAAGGTTAAGAAAAACTAAGAGAAATAGCAAAGTGAAACTGCTGGAAGCTTCCACATACCTAGCTTGAGGAGGTTAGCATGTCAAGAGTGACGGTCATATACTCGGAAAAATACCTAAAACATAGAACAGGAAATCACCCGGAATCACCAGCAAGACTGAAACGGGCCATAGCTACAATTAGGGAGTCAAAGCTCTCAATGCAAGGACATGTAGAAATCGTGCCGCCGGAAAAGGCAAGCTTAGAGGATGTTGCAAAAGTACATGACAGAAGCTTAATAAATGAAATAAAGGACCTAGCAGAGCGCGGAGGAGGATTAATCGCTCCAGACACCGTAGTCTCCCCTAATTCCTTTGAAGTAGCATTACTAGCTGCTGGAGGAGCGATCAAGGGAGTAAAGCTAGCTATAAGGGGAGGAAAAAATAGGATATTCGCTCTAATAAGACCTCCTGGACACCACGCAAGCCATGGCATAGCCAAAGGATTCTGCATCTTCAACAACATTGCAATAGCAGCCCACAAAGCACTCGAATTAGGAGTGAAAAGAGTGCTCATTCTAGATTGGGATGCACACCATGGGGACGGGACCCAGAAGATATTTTATGAAACGGACAAGGTGCTTTACATATCAACCCACCAAGATGGAAGAACCTTATACCCAGGAACAGGATTCATAAATGAAGTAGGAAGAGAAGAAGGAGAGGGCTACAACATCAACATACCACTACCCCCAGGGGCAACAGGCACCCAAGCAGTAAAAGCAATAGAGGAAATAGTTCTGCCAATAGTTGACGAGTACAAGCCAGAAATAGTAATGATATCTGCAGGATACGACGCCCACCACGCAGATATGATATCAGACCTAAAATTCACAACAAACACGTACTACAAGCTAGCTGAAATTTCAACATCGATATCAAAGGCACATGCAAACAGCAGGATGATAGCCCTATTAGAGGGAGGATACCACCTAAAATACATGCCGCTATCAGTACTAAACACCCTATGCGCAATGGCAGAAAAGGAGCCCGAACACACCGAAAATGAGCATTACACTCATCCATCAATAGAAAGATACGTAGAACTTTTAATAAAGAAGATCAAAAGAGTTTTATCCAAATACTGGTCGCTCTAACTTGAAAGCGGTGAAAGAAATGAGGCGATTTCACATAGCCACCGAAAACGAAATAAAACGAGGAGAAACGACCGACGTTTACTTTCAAAGAACAATAAAAATACTCAAATCAAAGGGACTTGACAAAGTTAGGGTAGCCGCAGAAATAACTTCAGGAAAATTGCCGAAAAACTGGGAGTGGGGAATTTTATGCGGAATTGAAGAAGAAGCCCACCTACTAGAAGGATATCCTGTAAATGTTTATGCAATGCCTGAAGGATCAATATTCTACCCAGAAAGCCACAATGGAGTTAGAGAGCCAGTCATGATCATCGAAGGACCATACGCTGCATTCGCCCACCTAGAAACAGCAATTTTAGGATTAATCTGCCAAGCCTCAGGAGTAGCAACAGCCGCAGCCAGAATAAAAAGAGCAGCAGGAGAAAAGCCAGTCTACGCATTTGGAATAAGGAGAATGCACCCAGCAATAGCCCCAATGCTGGACAGAGCAGCATACATAGGAGGATTCGATGGAGTTTCGGGAGTCCTTGGAGCAAAACTAATGGGGATAAAGCCTGTAGGAACAATGCCCCACGCACTAATAATAGTTTTCGACGACCAAGTAAAAGCTTGGAAAGCATTCGACGAAGTAATGCCGCCGGAAGTTCCAAGAGTAGCACTAGTCGACACGTACTACGACGAAAAAATCGAAGCACTAATGGCAGCAGAAGCACTAGGAGAAAAACTATTTGCAGTCAGACTAGACACCCCGAAGTCGAGGAGAGGAAACTTCGCAGACATAATAAGAGAAGTGAGATGGGAGCTAAACGTCAGAGGATACAAGCACGTAAAAATAATGGTTTCAGGAGGTCTAAACGAAGAAGCAGTAAAGGCATTAAGCGAAGCAGGCGCAGACGCCTTCGGAGTAGGAACAAGCGTGTCAAACGCCCCAACAATAGACTTCGCAATGGACATAGTTGAAGTTGAAGGAAAACCAAAAGCAAAAAGAGGAAAAATGAGCGGCAAAAAACAAGTATGGAGATGCCAAAAATGCCTAATAGACATCGTACTCCCGGAAAAAGAGAATAAACCTAAATGCCCGAAATGCAAAGAAGAAATGACTCCAATGCTAAAACCACTAATACTAAACGGAAAAATGGTAGCAAAACTCCCAAGTGCACAAGAAATACGAGAATACGTCTTAAAGCAGCTACAAAAAATACAAGATTGAGCATACCACCAACTCTCAACCAAGTAAAAAGCAAAACAAATCAGCACGCAACATATTATAATATAAGACTCCAATTAAACGGTAAATAAGGGGCCGTCGTCTAGCTTGGTCTAGGATGCCAGCCTGGGGCGCTGGTGGTCCCGGGTTCAAATCCCGGCGGCCCCACCAATTCTTAAACACGGGTATAACTGAAAAGGCGTTTAGCCTAACGTTTCGGTAAACGAAATAAATTGAATAATCACACCATGATGCCCATCATAGTTCGATTAATGCACATCCAGAATAGTAGTCTTGTAGATGCCCCAATGATGGAAATGCACCAATTGGATAAAGTTGAAATGTAAAAATCATGCAACTTTAAGGCAATTAGGAAATGGCAGTTCCCGCTATGACTAGTCTTAAGTTATGTGATTGAGCTGTAAAAAGATTAGAAAAGCCTGGAGATCCGAAAATTGTAAACGATAAATATGGATTTTTACACATCAAGTTGAGGAGGGTATTTAGATGGTTTATATTGATGCTCACACCCACTTTGGTAAAAAGGGTAAGGGTTTGCCTCCCAATACCCCTGAGGAACGTATAAAGGTGATGGATGAAATAGGTATGGATGCTATGATTACCTGTCCACCTTATGCATCGATATCAAGAGATAGGACTTATGATGATGCAAATAAATTCATATTGGATGTTATGAGGAAGTATCCTGGGAGATTTTTTGGTTTAGCTAGAATTAATCCGCATTTTAGGAAAAAGGCTGTAAAGAGGGCGGAAAGAGCGTTAAGGGAGGGTTTTTGGGGAATTAAATTTCATCCACGTAATGAAGCTTTCCCAATAAATAGTAGGGAGCTGGTATTTCCAATAATGGAGAAGGTGGAGGAGTATGGGGGGCTTGTTTTGTTTCATACTGGGGAGATAGTGTATTCTCATCCGACGCTTGTTGGTGATGTGGCTGATCATTTTCCCGATATCCCCATTATAATTGGTCATTTGGGAGGAGCATTTTATGATGATGCAATTTTAGTTGCAAAGTGGTTTGATAATGTCTTTTTGGAGACATCCTTCTGTAAGGGTGTGCATGTCATTGAGAAGGCAGTTGAGGTTGCTGGAGCTGAGAAAGTCATATATGGATCAGACTATCCTCAAGGGTGCATTGAAGTGGAAACTTTGAAGATTGAATTAGCAAATATTTCAAAGCGAGATAAAGAACTTATTCTTGGAAGGAATATTCAGAGAATACTTGATGGTATTAGGAAAATGAGGTGAATGGTGTGTTAGTTATAGATGCTTTAACTTACATTGGTGAGAGCATATATTTTAGGAGTAAGAAGTTTACTGCAGAAGACCTCATTAAAAAGATGGATAGAAACGGAATAGATTTAGCAATAGTGACGGCGCCTCCTCCAGGACCAAACTATCAAGAAGCCAATAAAACTGTCTATGAAGCAGTTAAAAAGTATCCTAATAGACTGATTGGCTTTTATAGAATTAATCCATGGTTTGGAAAAGTGGAATTAGAGAAAGCAGAAATTGCTGTTAGAGAGTGGAAGTTCAAGGGATTCATGCTTGATCCTAGAAATGAATCTTTCTACGTTATGAGCCCAGCAATAATAAGTATCTTTAGTGCTACAGCAGTGAGACGCCAAATAGTAGAGCCAGTGATGGAGTTAGCTAGTAGGCTTAAAGTGCCCGTCTTCTTCAATTTGGATGATACCATGGATCTCGATTTCTGCACGCCAGAATCATTAGCTCTTTTGGCTGCTTCATATCCAGATGTGACTTTAATGATGAGACACACATACTTGGCCTTGAGTCTTGCTTTAAATCCTCGTCTTGCTGATGATTTAAAGAACATCGTCTTTGGAACATATCCACTTGTTGGAGGACACAAGGGAGTAGATAAATTCTTGAAGGCAATAGGAAGAGTCATAGACCCAAGTAGAGTGGTCTTCACAACCGAAATGCCCTTCGGATGCCCCGAACTGGAACTAAAAATCATTGAATTGTCAAAGCTTGATGAAGAAATTAGAAAACGCATAATGGGAGAAAATATAAGAAGTATTTTAAAGCTTTAAATTCTATCAAATATATATTTGCGACAAGTCGGAATTCTCCCAGCCTTCAAAACCTATCACTTCACATCAGCCCATAAGTGACATGCAAGATAATGATCATTTTTTACTTCAATCATCTCCGGCTCCTTCACTCTGCAAATCTCCTTTGCATATGGGCACCTAGGATGAAATCTACATCCTAATGGAGGATTTACTGGACTTGGAACTTCGCCCTTCAATAATATTCTCTTTCTCCTTGCTGTAGGGTCAGGCACTGGTATTGCTGAAATGAGGGCTTTGGTATAGGGATGAAGAGGGTTATTAAAAAGCTCTTTAGTTGACGCCAACTCAATTACCTTACCTAAATACATGACTGCAACTCTATCACTTATACATTCAACAACGCTTAAGTCATGGCTTATGAATAGATATGTTAGATTTAATTTTTCCTGTAAATCTTTGAAGAGCTCCAGCAATTTTGCCCTTACAGATACATCTACTGAGGAAGTGGGCTCATCCAGCACTACAAAATCTGGATGTGTTATTAATGCTCTTGCAATAGCTATTCTTTGCCTCTGACCACCGCTAAATTCATGAGGATATCTTCTTAAATGCATCTTTGTAAGGCCGACCATCTCCAGTATTTCCAACACTCTTTCTTCAATTTCACTTTTCTTGGCTAACTTATGTACGATTAATGGTTCAGCAACTATATCCTTAATGAACATTCTTGGATTTAATGATGTTCTTGGATCTTGAAAGACTATCTGCATTCTCCTTCTCAGATTTTTAAGCTTATGTTCCTTAAAAGTCGTTATATCATATTTGTTTAAGTATTCCCTAAGCTTTTCTCTTGCCTCCATACTATCATCATTCATGAGTTCATCAATTTCATCTAACACTTCAGGTGGAGCGTCGAAAAATATGTGTCCAGATGTTGGCTTTAAAAGCATCAGTATCGTTTTCCCAAGAGTTGTTTTCCCACATCCAGACTCCCCTACAAGCCCTAGGCATTCGCCCTTGAATATTGTTAAATTTACATCATCAACGGCTTTAACGTATTCCTTACTTTTTTTGATAATGCCTCCAGTAATGATTTCATAATATTTTTTTAGGTTATATGTCTTTATTAGTGGCCTCATAAATTCAGCCTCCCACCACATTATGACATGCAACGTAATGATTCTTTTTAACTTCAATTAATTCTGGAACTTCACGTCTACATTTTTCAGTTGCATAAGCACATCGAGGGTGAAAGCGGCAACCGCTTGGGGGATTTATTAGATTTGGAATAACTCCAGGTATTGATTTAAATGGTTTGCCCGGTCTGGGTATCGATTCTAATAGGGCTCTTGTATATGGGTGCAATGGATTCTTAAATATTTCATGTACATCTGCAAGTTCACAAATATTTCCCGCATACATTACTGCTACTCGATCACATACCTCAGCAACCACACCAAAGTCATGCGTAATATAAATTATGGAGGACAACAACCTTTTTTGTAGCTCTTTAATTAGTTTAAGTATTTGCGCTTGAATTGTTACATCGAGATTTGTTGTCGGTTCATCTGCTATCATTATTTTTGGGTTACATGCTAGTGCCATTGCAATTACTACGCGTTGCTTCATTCCACCGCTCAACTCGTGGGGATACATATTAATTATTCTCTCAGGATCAGGAAAACCCATCGATTTAAGTAGCACCATCACATCCTTCTTAACCTCTTCTTCAACTAGCTTTTTAATTCTCTTTAATAATGGTAATTTTAGAATTATTGAAATGAAAAGTGAATTTGGATTTTTAATTAGTTCATTAAGAATTTTCTTTTCAATATTTAGAAAATATTTCCTTAAAGATCCCTTTTCATCTTTAAGTTTATTCTCAACTATTCTTAATGCGTCCTTATAGTACTTCACCTTTCTATGGATGAGCAATGCTTCACTTATCTGCTCACCAATTTTATAAAGTGGATCTAATGCTGCTCCTGGCTCTTGAAATATTATGGATATGTATCGCCCCCTTATTTTTTCTAGGTATTTTTCATCTTTCTCCATTAAGTTTACCATTCCATCGTCAGTTTTAAGATAAATTTTTCCATCCTCAATTCTTCCTGGATGAGGCGTTAAGCGCATTACTGATAGAGCTGTGACACTTTTACCGCAACCTGTTTCTCCAACAACACCTAATATTTCTCCTTCTTTAAGAAATAGGCTTACTTTCTCAATTGCCTTTACTATTCCTTCGTAAGTATAGAATCTTACTTTTAAGTCTTCAACCTTCAGCACAATGTCGTTTTCCACATTTATCTCCTCCTAACTAGTGGATCTAACATGTCTCTAAATGCGTCTCCTAGAAGGTTCCATCCGAGAACAAATGTGAATATGAATAAGCCAGGTATCGTGTACGTATACCAGAATGCCAATGGATTTCCCGGTAAGCCCAATATCCAGTTTCTTGATAACGATATCATTGCACCCCAATCAGCATATCCAGCCGGAGAACCGAGTCCTAAGAAACTTAGCGCCGAGGCAGCTAAAACCACATTTCCAATATTCATTGAAGCCATTATGATCACTGGGTAAATTGCGTTTGGAAGGACATGTTTAGCAATGATCCTTAAATTTGAGCACCCTATTGCTCTTGCTGCCTCTATATAATCTTCATTCTTTATTCTCATGACTTCAGCTCTCATAAGCCTTGCATAAGTTGGCCAGCCAACAATTATCATGGCTTTAATTACATTGTCGAGTCCCACACCCAATAATACTACAATTGCCATTGCAAGTACAATTGTTGGTATTGCGTAGAACATGTCCGTTATTCTCATTATTATTTCATCAATTTTACCGCCATAGTATCCGGCAATGCTTCCAATAATTATTCCAATTATTAACGTGCCAATTGTCGTCAGTATACCCGTTCTAAAGGCAGTTCTAACACCCCAAATACATCCATAATATATGTCATATTGTCCTTCAGTTGTACCCCAAATTGCCTTTTCTGACGGAGGCGAAGGCATTGGAGAAACTCCATAGCATGGCATTATGTATGGATCTCTACCCGGCTGAGGAGGAGCTAGGACGGGAGCCAGAATAGCTATAACAGCATAAAAAAATATTATTGACATTCCAATTATGGACAATGGACTCTGCCTTATTCTTTTAAATGTAAATTTTATCTCCATAATTAATGGTCCAAGTGATTTCCATCTTGAAGATGATTCTTCAGCCAATAGATCAACCCCCTAATACTTAATTCTAGGGTCTATCAATGCATACAATATGTCAACAATTAAGTTCATAACCGCATAAACAGTGCTAGCAAACAATGCGAATCCTAATATTCCAGCCATGTCAAGGCTCGTTGCTGCTCCAGCGGCGAATCTACCTAAACCCGGATAATCAAAAACAGTTTCAGTTATAACTACGCCAGTAATTAGGTTTGCAATCATTATCCCCGCAACTGTAATCATCGGTATAAATGCATTTTTAACTGCGTGCTTCCAGATAACCATCCATTTGCTTAGTCCCTTAGCTCTTGCTGCAGTAATGTATTCTTTGCCAAGTACCTCCAACATGCTTGAGCGCATTATCCTCATTGGCAATGCGGATGAGAGTATTGCCAAATTTAAGCTTGGAAGAATTACGTGATTCAAGGCATCCAAAGATACGTCGAGCCTTCCATTCAGTATACCGTCAATGATGTACATTCCGGTGTACTTTTTAAAACCCGAAATGCTTAATGACAAAAATATTTGCGGACTTAATCTACCTGGCGGAAACATCCCCAATACACCGTAGAAGAATGCTAGCAGCACTATTGCAGACCAAAATGTTGGAAGGGACCATGCACTTATGGAGAAGAATCTTACGATGTGATCGATAAGAGAGTCTCTATAAACTGCTGCTAAAATTCCAAAGGTTATGCCCAATATTAACGTAAGTGGAATGGCTAGAAAAACTAGCTCTAGTGTTGCTGGGAAGTATGTCATTAATGCTTGGGACACTGGCATATTTGCACTGATAGAGTATCCTAAGTTACCATGTAAAATGCTATTAATCCAGTATAAGTACTGAATTATTGGCGGCTCATCCAAATGATATCTCTTAATGATTTCATTTATATTAAGCATCTCCTCCCTTGATTGAACGTAGGCCACAGCCCTTTGAGCAGGAGTAAAGCATTGCATAATCGCGAAAATAATTAGACTTACACCAAACATTATCACAGGTAACATGAACAACCTACGAACTATATAGGCCCTCAAACGCACTTGGATCCCTCCAAGGATCCCACTCCAACTCCGTACTGAGATAGAGGATAACAGCATTTAAGCTTTAAACAATAAAAAAGATGCGGAATTTATTTACCCTGACTTCTCTAAGCCATAGAAGAATGGTCCAACGAACATTGGATTATAGTATGGATTACCCTGTACCCATGTTCTTTGATACCACCGCTCAATTACCTGAACAAGTACTATGCTTGGGCAATCCTCGAAGACTATTTGGCAAAGCTCCTTGTATATCGCAGCTCTCTCCTCGGGATCCATCTGTCTTACTCCCTCATCAACCAGCCTATCTACCTCTGGATTGGCATAGTGCTGATATAGAGGCCATACTCCCTGGCTATGATAGAACATGAATGCATGATTGTGAGGGTCAGCCATATCAGGCTTTCTTCCATCCATTTCTATAACCCATTGATTAGCTTGGAAGTACTGTACTGATGCTGCCAACTCCACCTCCCTTAACTCAATGTGGAATTTTGGATTCAACGCTTCTATGTCCTTCTTAATTTCCGAGAAGACCATTTGAATTTCAGGCCATCCTGCAACGTAGTATAATGTTAACTTAAAGCCCTTCTCCCAAAGCTCACCGTCGTATGCCTTCTTAAAGTAATACTTAGCTTTCTCAGGGTCATACTCGTATTTTGGAGCATCCTCCCAATAGTATGGAAGCCCCATTAAGTTGAAGTGATTTGATGGGCGGGACCCTAAACCTAGGAAGATTTCATTGATTATATTGTCGTAGTTGAGCGCGTATGCAAATGCCTTTCTGACATCTGGGTTTGAGAAGAAGTCCGGTGGAATTCCATTGCCATCCAGCTTCCCGCTTCCAATGAAGGGACTGTCGGCAGAAACGTTAAAGTTGAAATGAATGTACCAGATCAATGGCGTTTGCAGCTCGTAGTAAGTTACGCCTTCAAGCCCCTCTAACTCTTTATAGTGGGCTGTTGGGACTAGAATCATATCTGCATCGCCAGTTTGCAACATTAACTTCCTTGTCGACCATTCTTGAACGTACCTTATAATAACCCTCTCGATCTTCGCCGGCTCACGCCAGTAATCATCGAATCTCTTAAGAACTACTTGTACTCCCGTCTCATAAGATTCTAACATGAATGGACCTGTACCGCACATTTCAAATCTATGTGGAAGATCTTCTCTCGATGGATCATTCCAGTTTGGCCATTCAGTATATGCATTTGGACCTTCCTTGACAAATCCAGGCCAATCACCCTTCTCGATACACCATTTCTTATTCATTATTGAAAACCAGCTTTGACACAATGCTGCAAGTAGCGGCGGATATGGGAACTTGAGGTGCAATATTACGTGAGTTGAGTTGCTTTCTATTGCATCATCTATAGTTTTTCCCAATTCCCTAACCTGCTCTACATCACTAAAGTTTATTGCTCTCACCGTAGGAACTCCAGTCAATGGATACGTAATCAAATATATTCTTGCACCAGCTCTATCCTGAACTATAGCTCTCTCCAATGAATACTCCACATCCTCGGGCGTCAGTATTTCCCCATTATGGAACTTTACGCCCTGCCTAATTTTGAAAACCCAAGTTAATCCATCCTCACTAACCGACCAACTCTCAGCTAACCATGGAACATATTTGTCAGGGTGGGCGCCATCATAAAAGACCAATGTTTCATAGACATTCTGAATTATTTCTCTTGCTCCGTACCACGTTTCATATGCAGGGTCGAAACTTAATGGCTCACCTGGACGAGCATAAATTATTACGTTTGGATTCTTTATCTCTGGACCCTTCGGCATGAAATACTGATAAGCAATATACCCTGCTATTGCTGCAATAACAATTATTACCAATATTGCAATTGCTTGCATTCCCGTTATTGCCCTTCTATTAAGTTTTAATCTCAAGTAAATCACCATAGTATTGATGTTGAAATACAACTTTTAAATATTACTAAATGTTTAAAAAATGATTAAATCTATGGGACTTAAATCTCTAGGCTAATTTAAATTTCATGAAATTAAATTTTTTGAACTTTTTAATTTAAAATATGTGGAAGCAAATTTGGATTAATTTAATTTAGAGATATTTCTAAAAAATTTCTATGTATTTTTACATTAAGTAAGTAAATAAATGCAACCCTAAGTTTGATTTGATTAATTTTTATAGAGATAATGATAAAAGTTGGAAAGATTGTGAAGATGATGATAGAATTCAAGCATTGAAAGATGAAGGCTTTGGGACTTACAGTGCAGATTAGTTGGTTATATTTTGGTTCCGATATGTCAAAAAAGATGGCTACACTCAAGATTACCGCCCGACGTATTAAACCTAATTATGGTGAAGACTTACGCAGACAAACCCTTGTAGTAGGTGCTTGCTGAAAATTTAACACCATATTTGACGAAAACAGTGACGGCACATGAACGTTAACTATGCTTGCTGAATCCACCATGACTTCATCATTAACCTTACAAGAGAAATCATGAAAATATAGTTCACATAAATTTAACTTCAATTTTTCGCGTGAGAAGTGATAGTTCACTGAAAGTTTGGAAATGATTAATTTAAAGACGTTCGTTAATGGTATATATACAGAGTAGAATTAAATTTATAGAAGCATTAGTTTAGGAGCCGTGCTGCATTTGGAGCCGCTGCTAATAATTTACATGGCTGTTGCAATAATTTACATTGGCTTTTTCGGCTTGATATTATCTCGCAAGTCAGGTATACCTCATATACTATTTCTTGTGGTCTTTGGAGTTGCTTTAGGTCCAATTTTACACCTCATAGAGTATAAGGTTTTAGTCTCGGCAATACCAGCGGTTTCAGCTATAACTATTGCGACCGTTACGTTTTATAGCGGGATGAACATCAATGTTGAGACTCTTAAGGCGCATGGAGGTAGAGCGCTTATCCTCGCCATAACTGGATTTACTCTAAATACTATTGGATGCGGATTATTCCTTCAACTTTACTGCAATTTTCCGCCCCCACTAGCCTACATGATGGGCGCAGCCTTTGGAGGAACCTGCGCAGCAATAGTTGTTGCATTATCATCTTCAGGTTCACTGCCCATACGTAAAAGCACAATTACCGCAATGACGTTGGACTCCACAATCACGGACGTATTATGCATAGTCATAGCAAGCGTATTTCTCAATTCAATGCTTCTGGGCGAACTTCCAATAAATGAAGCCTTATCAAAAATTGCAGCTCAATTCTCAACTGGAATTCTTGCAGGCTTAATCATTGGGATCATTTGGATAAAAATCATGCACATCCTAGGTCAAGAGAAATACACTTACATGCTGACGTTCGCAACGCTACTATTAACGTATGCAACTACTGAAGTTATTGGCGGCAGTGGAGGAGTAGCATCACTAGTTTTCGGATTGACACTGGGAAACTACAAGTCAATAGCATCAACCCTTAAAATGCAGGTAGATAAAGGAATTCTTGAAGTTTTGAGAGTAGAGGTATTTCACTTACACTCCGAAATATCATTTCTAGTTGAAGCATTCTTCTTCACATATCTAGGCTTGATCTACACCATTGGAAGCGCATTTGAAATACTAGTTGCAGCTGCAATCACGATGATAGTTCTAATCAACAGGACATTGGCTTCATTCGTCGCCACATCAATGAGCGAAATGGCGGAAGACAGAAGCGTAATCAGCGTCACCATAGGTAAGGGCCTCGCCGCAGCGGTAATGGGTTCAATGCCGGCGCAATATAGTTTGCCCCTCTCGGACTTGGCCATAAAAATAACGTTAAATGTCATACTATTAACAAACATAATCATGGTACTGCTGTTAGCAGTAATTACAAAATTTGTTAAAAGGCCGAAGGCTAAAGCCGCAACTAAAGAAGCCACCGAGGCTTCCCGAACAGATACTTCGAAAGAAAGTTAGCAAAACCCCTTGAAGCATTGTAAAACTCATAAACTCCATCATTCAACATTACTTTAAACCCGCGGGAAAGCTCAGAGTAGACCAACTTGCCAAGTCTAGCTTCAAGCAGCTTTTCACTAATAAGGTCTTTAGCCCTGCGATACTTCCTATTCACATAGACAATCCACCTATCTCCCTCAATTTTAGGACCTGCAATCGGAGAAGCATCCTTCAAATACTTTTCAACAAAGCGAATGCTATGATCTCTAGCGTAAACTGGAGGTCCTAGGTGCTTCTTAAGGGGAGGAAGATCCGCACATTCTAATTCAAATAGAAACACTAAGTAATGCAATTCGTCAGACCACACTGCATAGTCAATAATGCGAAAACCGTAGATTTCAAGAAGCCGCTTAATTCCATCAGCAGACTTATAGAACTGCCCCCACAAAACATCTGGATGAGCTTTCGGACATCCGGTCAAAATGAATAAGAAATCAGTGCCGCGCTTATTAAACTCGTTTAAAACTTCATCAAAGCTTAAGGGAGTTAGCTGAGGGGGAAAAAAGAACTTCAAGTCAGGATTTTCAAGGAAAGCCCTCGAAGCAGCCATGAACTCACACATCTTCTGCAGCGATAAGGCAGCTGCAACATTCCTCCGCCTATCGACTGGATCAACAACCACCAGTGGAGCCTTAAACAAAATTAGAGGCTCAAAATTACTTGAATAGTGCCCCTCAATGTCAATGACCATTGAGTAGGGCTTCCAATCATAAGCTGCCGCCTTCAAAACGTCAATGAAAGAATTGTAGCGCATAACTAAAAGCTCGCAGAGGTACCCCGAAAAACCTTGAACTTTAACTTCAGCACCATAAACTTCAATTCCCTTCATGAATTGCTTTAGCAGCCTCACCTCATCCCTCAAATCTTCACTTAGGTGGAGATTGATGTAATCGGTGTGAAATGGAGTTCTATCTACAGCTGACTCCGCCTCCTCTGAGCTTCTCACCGCAAAGCATGGGACCAAGTCAACTTTAAAACCGTTTACCTCCGCCTCAATGTATGGATGCTCAGCATAGCACTCAATCCACTTATCTCCCGCAGCTTCCCTTGCTATTTGAAGGCCAATGGACTCAAGCCCTTCACGCCCAACTTCTCTCGGAAGCCTTATGAACACATCTATATCCCTATCGCCAGAAATCCAAGTGTCCTTAGCTATTGACCCTTCAACCCTAGCCTCAACTTTAACTCCAAGCCTTTCAGCAACTGCCTTTATGCGAGCCAATACGTCTGAAACAACCTTACCAACCAATTCCCTTTCAAGCGCATTGGGCCTAACCCTTTCGAGAACAGCTCTAATCACTTCTTCAACTTTAGACATAGCCCATCTACCTAACTTAACTCAACCTCCCTCAACGTCGTGTATATTGGACCTCTAGGAGTCAAAATGCTCTTCTTCAATCTAATGCACTTGACCTTCATCCTCCCAAAAACGACGTCGCCATACTCTTGAAAAACGCTCAATAACCTCCCAACATTCCTCCTACCCTTAACCCTTGCAATTGTGATGTGAGCAGTAAAGCGCTGAGCTTCTGGCTTAAATCCAAGCCTCTTAAGCCCAAATTCAAGCTTCCTAAAAATACCCTCCACATCCTCAGATCCATCACCAACACCAGCCCATATAACTCTAGGACGCACTTTGGATGGGAAAGCGCCTAACCCCCTAACCTCCATTTCGAAGGGTGAGCATGCTGCAGATTTCATAATTTTGAAAATGTCATCGATTAGGATAACTGGTATTTCGCCTAGAAAGCGTAAGGTCAAGTGAATATTCTCACGCCTAACCAACTTCAAATCCGCGCCAGTCTTCATCAATGCGCTCTGAACACCCATCAAGCCCCTAAGTATATCTTCATCCTCGACATCAATGGATATGAAAGCCCTAACTCTCTCCAATTCAATCACCGCAATTCCCACTCAACTAATGAATAATGCGTTACATTAAGCTTTTAAGGAATACGCATAAGCATTACCGAGTGAGGATGGCGTTGAAAATGAAGAAAATTATAGGTCTAACGGGAATGCCTGGAGCAGGAAAATCAATAATTGCAAGGGTTGCAAAGAAAATCGGCATACCAGTAGTGGTGATGGGCGACGTGATAAGGGAGGAAGCAGCTCGAAGGGGACTTGCAGCAACACCAGAAAATCTCGGCAAACTAATGATAACCCTCAGAAAAACAAATGGCCCAGGTGTAGTTGCCAGAAAATGCTTCCCAAAAATTGATAGCTTAGGAAGAAATACGGTGCTAGTAGATGGAGTGAGAAGCCTAGCTGAAATCGAGGAATTCAAGAAGAAGTACGGCAAAGTAGTCATTTTAGCAGTACATGCATCTCCCCAAACCAGATTTAAAAGGCTAAAGGCGAGGGGTAGGCCCGACGACCCAAAGGACTGGGGGACATTTATGGAGAGAGATCTAAGGGAACTCAAAGTTGGAATTGGAAGCGTTATAGCTCTAGCGGACTACATACTTATAAATGAAGGATCAAAGAGAGAACTCGAAGTAAACGCGGAAAAAATACTAAAAAGGCTGGTCGAAAATGATCAAGGTAATCGTTGAAGCTGAAGTGAAGCCAACTGAAGATGAAAACAAGGTAAAGCAGGCAATATTAAACCTTGTAACTCCAAATAAAGTAAGGCTCGAAGAGAGATTTGGCAGGAAATTCCTAGTAGCTGAAGCCGAGGGAGCCGAAAGCCTACTAAAGCTACACTCACTATTAAGGCGAGAGCAAATTTTGGACGCTGCCAGGAAAATGATGAAGAAGTGGTCAACCCAGGACAAAGTGATATTCTTCCTTAACAAGCAAGTTGCATACGTTGGACACCTATCATTCTGCATGCCAGAAAGAGAATCGCCGCTTGGCCCCATAAGATTCGAAATAACATGTAAAAACGCCAAGGACGTCATAGACTGGCTCGCGCCCCCAACAAGTCGAGGAAAGCCACTATTCGAAAGAGAGCCACCGAATTAGCAGGACAAAAATCGCGTCAAGTCAGAGCATTTGGGGCGCATAGACCTATAATCCCTATACCTCAAAGCCGAGGCCTTCATCAAGGCTCTTTGACCACAAATCGGCACCTGCAAGCCCTTAGCGCAAAGCAAGCAAGCGCCATTACACCCTTTAAGCGGCTTAAAATTCTCATCCAACCTACTTCTCCAATAAATTGGAGTGTCAAGCCCCTCACAGCTTGTTGAAGACATGAAAAGCTCGTTTAACCCCCTATAAAAAACCTCTCCATTCAACTCGACCTCCTCGAATTCCATGCAGAGAGCCATTGTAACTCCAACTTCATCACAAATTCTCCTAGCAACCTTGAAAACTCCTTTCCTATACTCAACATCGCCATCCTGAGAGTACCTATAAACCCTGCGCCACACTTCAAATGCGTCAGGAAAATGCTCCTTAACCAAGCTGAGAAGCCTCCTTCTCCTCAACTCCCCAGGCCTGCCAATATCGCATAAACTGAAAATTATGTGCTTAGCACCCTCAGCCTTCGCTCTCTCCACAAGACTCCTAATTGAACGCTCATCATCAGTAATGCCTGGAAAGAGGGGGTCCATTCTAACCACAGTGAAAATCCCTCTATCGGCGCATCGCCTAACAGCCTTAAATTGCTCCTCAACGCTAGCACCGCCCGGAGCAAACAACCGGTTAACCTCCTCATCCACACTTAAAATGGTAAATTGAGCAATGCAATGCCCATAAGGGTGCTCCGCCATCCTATCTAAAAGCTTAATTGGTATGTTATCTCCCCGCTTAGTTATGAAGTCAACCGGCAAATCCAAGTCGAGAAAAACATACGCGGATTTTTCGCTCAAGTGATAGTGATTTTCAAGGGGATGCTGGAATGGCTCGGAAGACGGGCTAAGGTAAGCGCAAGAAGCCCAGTAAAGCTTGCTCAACTCATCCTTCAACTTTAAATCAAAATTCTCAAAAACAGCAATCACTCCAGCTTCATCCCAAAGCGAAAAGTACCCGCCGAAAGACCTTGCGTAGCACATGGGGCAATTAACCGTACAGCCATTATACGGATTCAAAAGTATCCTCTCGGAAGTGCACTCCCTCCTCCCTCCATTCTCAAAGCCGTAAAACCAGCCATGGATAACCTCCTTCCTCGTTGGAACGACTATGTGCGGAATTGGATAAGGCATGACTTCAAATTCCTTAACGCGCCCACCAAATTGAACAAAAACTTTACGTGGCAAGACTACTCACCTTAAATGCAGGGTAAAGATCCAATACTTGAAAGTCCTCAGCAACAATGACGTTGGGAAAGATAGAGCTAGCCTGGCTCAAAATCTTAGAGACATCCCCCTCATAGCGTGCACTTATGTGAGTTAACGCTAAGTACTTCACGCCAGCCTTAAGTGCAATTTCAGCAGCTTGACTAGCAGTTGTATGACCATCCTCCGCAGCTTTAACAGACAACGAATCATCAAAAGTAGCCTCGTGAATAAGTAAATCCGCACCTCTAGCCAACTCGACGACAGAGCTGCAAGGCCTGGTATCACCGGAATAAGCAACCTTAACTCCAGGCTTTGGAGGACCTAAAACTTGCGTGGGCTCAACAACCCTACCATCAGGAAGCTTAACTGAAAATCCCATCTGCAATCTCTTCCAGAGAGGACCTCGAGGCACACCTAGAGAAATTGCCTTTTCAGGATAAAAGGTTCCCGGCCTAGGCTTCTCAACAATCGCATATGCTAAGCACGGCACCGTGTGGCAAGCCCACCTAGCTTCAACAACATACTCCTTCTCATCTAAAACAACACCCTCCTCAACCTCGAAAACCCTAACATCAAATGTCAATGCGAAACGCACGGTTCTCTTAACAGCATCTATAAAGTCGAAAACACCCTTAGGACCATATATTTCAAGTGGAGCTGAGCGATCCAAAAGCGACATGGTCTGAAGCAGGCCGGGAAGACCAAGGACGTGATCTCCATGCAAGTGGCTTATGAATATCCTGAACTTCGATGGAAAACCAATTCCAGCGCGAATAAACTGCCTCTGAGCACCTTCACCGCAATCAAAAAGCAATAGTTCACCCTTACGCCTAACTGCTATGCAGGGTAAGCTTCTACTTGGAGTTGGCACGCTTCCAGCAGTTCCCAAAAAGATTACTTGAAACTGCAAGGCCACCACCAAATCAATTACTTCCACTACCGCTTAAGTACTGCGATAGTTCTAGTTAAACTTCTATGAACCCGCATCCTATGAACTTCAACAACTTTAAACCCAGCCTCCACACTTAAATCCTCCAGCATAAGCTCAAAGGGAGCTGCAATACACAAATAACCACCCACCCTCAACACTCCATAAGCCTCATGCAGGAAATCCCTGAGAAGCTCTTCAAGGCGGAAGCCCGCAGTAGATGCAGACCTACCATATGGAGGGTCGGTGGCAATGCAGTCAACCCTACGAAATGGCAAATGCCTCGCATCTCCAATCATTATCGAAACAGGATTAACACCAAAAAAATTCAAATTAGCCTTAGCACCAGAAACCATCTTTCGATCAATGTCCAAGCCGACAACCCTACAGCCTACAAGGCCGGCTTCAATTAGAAAGCCGCCCGCACCGCAGAATGGGTCAAGAAAGATGTCGCCCCTCCTAGCCCTGCACAAATTCACGAAAAGCCTAGAGATTCTAGCATCTAAGGAGCTTGGATGAAAGAATGGACGAAACTTAGGCCTTCTAGCATTGAAATCACCCCTCCTAACCCTACCAATCGCTAAGCCCAAAACGAAGATATCACCCGTCAGCACTCCTTGAAGTAGAAATTCAGGATTATTTAGATCAACCTTAGCTTCCCCACTTAATGACGAGTATATAATAGCTCCAATCTCCCTCTCCAAAACCCTCGTTGATATATGAGGAGAAGAGCGCATCACCCTCCTAACTCTAACCGCATACCTTCCACCCCTAATGAACGACCAGTCAACCTCTCTACAAGAAGCGAAAATTTCATCATAATCCGCTGAACAGCAAAATAGCTCCTCACAGCAAGAAAAAGTCATTGAGGCCCTACTGCAAACAGCACTGCAAGCTTCAAGCTCAGCTTCCAGGCGAAGCACGGCCGGCAGCCGCTGAAGAACACTAAAACACACACTTTCAGCTTCCAATATAGCTAAAACTTCCGAGAAAGGCAATGAAGGATGCTCCCCAGAAACTATGAAGAAAAGCCTCATAATAGATGAGCTCATGCCAGGTAAACCTCTGAAGCCAAATAAGGAAGCTGGACCTACAAGGCGCGCTTCAAAGCATGAGCAATAGCAGGTGCAACAGATACTTTGCTAAACTTATTCTCAATGGTATCCGTCCCAATAACTTCACGCACGCCAGCACGCTTCAACTTATTAAATGCATTGCCAACCATAAGCGCATGAGTACAAGATGCATAGACGCACTTTGCCCCCAAATCCAAGGATATTTTAGTTGCATTTGCAATCGTCCCTCCCGTGCTAATTATATCATCTACAATTATAACCTCCCTACCCTTAACATCAACTTCCTTGAAAATCGTCTCCACCTCTCCAGTAACTTTGTCTCTAACTTTCATCAAGTAGTCACATGGAGCGCCCAACCTTTGAGCGACAACCTTAATCATGGAGTAAGCCTTAAAGTCGGGCGCGAGCACAAATGGGTTAGACAACTTCATCTTAGCAAGGAAATCGCCAATCAATGGCATTGCAGAAACTTCAATAACGTCAACGTCGAAATGCTCAAGAACTGCCTTGCTGTGAGCATCAACCAGTACAACAGCATCAACTCCAACGCACTCCAACAGCTTAGCCACCACTCCAATGCTAACCGGTTCACCGCTCCTAAACCTCTTATCCTGCCTCATGTACGCCAAATAGGGAACAACAGCAAAAACTTCACTTGCACCAAGATCCCTCACCAGATTCAACATCAGGAAAAGCTCCATCAACCTCTTATCCTGAGGCGGCGGATTTGATTGAACAACAATAACCCTTTCTCCCTTCAAGTCCCTCGGCAACCTAATGTAGCTCTCACCATCAGGAAAGAGCTTCCACTCAACATTAACTAGATCAGCCTCAAGAAGCTCCGAAATCCTCTCACTCAACATGGGTGAAGCCGGGCCAGCAACAACCAACATCATGAAACACCACAGAAATATAGGCTAGCAGCTCATAATTATTTTGTGTAGGATCAAATTGGAGGTTTAAGCTCTGAAAGAAGCAATGCTTTATGAAAGCCTTGAAGATAAAAGCGTTAAATGCAATTTATGCGCAAGAAGATGCCTAATTAGAGATGGGCATCTTGGATTTTGCAGAGTTAGGAAGAATATTGATGGAAAGCTCTACACGCTAGTTTATGGAAAGGTAGTTTCAGCAGCAGTAGACCCAATAGAGAAAAAACCCCTATTCCACTTTCACCCAGGGTCATCGGTAATGTCAATAGCAACAATCGGCTGCAACTTCCGCTGCAAATTCTGCGATAACTGGGTCATAAGCCAAGAAGAAGAAATTTATGGGAAGAAACTGCCGCCCGAAAAGGTTGTTGAACTAGCTTTAAAGTACAATTGCCAAGGCATAAGCTACACGTACACCGAACCAACAATATTCTTCGAGTACGCATACGATACAGCGAAAATGGCCAAGGAGAAGGGGCTGTTCAACACCTTCGTAACCAACGGCTACATGACTCCAGAGGCAGTTGAAAAAATAGCTCCATACCTGGATGCAGCCACGGTGGACTTCAAAGGCTCAGCAAACCCGGAATTTTACAGGAAATTCTCAGGAGTCCCAAAAGTCGAGCCAATATTTGAAAGCCTACTGGAAATGAAGAGGCAAGGCATATTCATAGAAATAACAAATCTGATCGTTCCAAAGTACGGAGATTCCATGGAAGACATGAAAAAACTTGCAAGGTGGATAGTGGAAAACCTAGGCCCCGAAACACCACTCCACATACTGCAATTCCACCCAGACTACCAATTAATAGACATCCCATCAACACCGCTTGAATCCCTGGAAAAAGCACGCAAAATTGCATTGGAAGAAGGCTTGCATTACGTCTATATAGGAAATGTCCCAGGACACGAAGGGGAAAACACCTACTGCCCGAAATGCGGCGAACTACTAATTGAACGCTACGCATTCACAATAATAACATGGAAAGTCACAGGCGATGGAAAGTGCCCCAACTGCGGCTTTAAAATAAACGTTGTTGGAAAAAACCTCGGCAGGAGGTCTCCACAACATGTCGTCCTCTAGAGGCGTAAGGGAAGCTTCAATGTATAGGACTTTAAGTGAAAATAAAGCTCAATGCATGGTATGCCCTAGAAAATGCATAATACCTGAAGGCAAAAGAGGCTTCTGTCAAACAAGGGAAAACAGAGGTGGAAAAATATACACATTAATTTATGGAGAGATAACTGCCCTCGCATGCGACCCAATAGAGAAAAAACCCCTATTCCACTTTCACCCGGGAAGCCTCACATTCTCAATCTCCACGGTAGGGTGCTCATTCAAATGCCCCTGGTGCCAAAATTGGGAGATTAGCCAGTCAAAGCCAGGTGAAATACCCACAGTTCACCACGAGCCGGAAAGCATCGTCAAGCTAGCTAAAAGATATAGGTGCAACTCAATATCATACACCTACAATGAGCCCATAATATGGTACGAGTACGTTCTCGACACAGCGAAGGAAGCAAGAAAACATGGATTGCTAAACGTGCTAGTGACCAACGGATACATCTCAACTGAAGCACTGGCAGAGCTAGCACCATACATCGACGCTGCAAATGTTGACGTTAAATCGTGGACGAGACACGTATACGTGGAGTACTGCAAAGCAGAGCTGGAGCCAGTACTTGAAGCATGCCAAGAAATGATTAAAAGGGGAATTCATGTCGAATTAACCTACCTTGTCATACCCAAAATAAACGACGATGAAAGCCTATTCAAAGGCTTCTCCAAATGGGCACTAGACCACCTAGGCCCAGACACACCCATACACTTCTCACGCTTCTACCCCCACTACAAGATGACGCACATACCCCCAACCCCAATTGAAAAACTTGAAAAAGCTAGACAGATAGCACTAGATACTGGCTTACATTACGTCTACGTAGGAAACGTTCCAGGACACGAAGGGGAAAACACGTACTGCCCAAGCTGCAAAGAGCCAGTAATAACTAGATACGGATTCAGCATAACATCTCACTCCATAACCAAAGACATGAAATGCGCGCATTGCGGTGAAAAAATAAAGATAATTGGGCAAATCACCGAACGAAAGCGGTGGCGCTGGCTCTTCATGTAAAACATAAAATCACAAATAATTCCAGCAAAATAACGATAATTAAGCACATTTAATCAACTTCATTTAGCTACAACGAAACTGAGAAGGCTTTCACCCATTAACACTCAAAATCGTAGGTGGTGCGGCGGCCGGGATTCGAACCCGGGTGCCCTGGGCTTCCATCGCGCCTTTCAGGCGTGGCAGGCCTGCGTCCTAGACCAAGCTAGACGACCGCCGCCACCGTAAATTGATTTTAAATGCTTGTCTTTAAGCCTTTCTCTTCGCTTACGCCAAAGTTTATTTAGAGGATCGTTTAATGGCTTTCGGAGGATTGCCCTTGAGCGAAAGCGGGTTTATCCAATGCCCATGCGGCAGAGTGATCAAGAGCCCAAGGGAATATAGGCTTGTTTTCCTGAGAAGAGGAGCCCTCGAAGTAGATATTCTATGTCCCAACGAAGTTTGCTACTTAAAGGAGCTTGGATATGTTCGATTTAAGATCGACGACGATTCTGTTAAATTTGAGAAGGCAGAGTTCTACCCTCCATTCGTAACTTGGAACTCCAGTAGACTTGGCTACGAGAAAACTTCAAGGATGCTGAAGGAGCACCTGAAGACGATCATAAAGGAACTCATCGACTGGGAGCAAGTGAAGGAAGTTCTAAAAGAAGTTAAAGCTAAATTCCCAGGTTGACCTCAAGTTCTTAATGGTGATGAACTTGACCTGCATGAAGCAAGTTATTGAGGCGGCCGACCTACTTGAAAGCGCATACGTTACAGGAAGGAAAGTCAAGGATGTCTTAACCTCCAGAGGTCTAAGAGAAATTGAAGTTGAAAAAATAGAGGGTGAGAAGGGCTCAACCGACTTCATAAAAGTAATCGTACCTGGAAGAAATGGTAAAATGACTGGAGGAAAAGCCCCAACACTAGGCATTATAGGTAGGCTTGGAGGAGTAGGCGCTAGGCCAGCCATGATAGGATTAGTTTCAGATGCAGACGGAGCCATCGTAGCTTTAGCATGCGCGCTAAAGCTTGCGGACATGGCCAATGGAGGCGATGTACTTGAAGGCGACGTCATAATAACAACGCACATATGCCCAAACGCTCCAACAACTCCCCACGAGCCAGTTCCATTCATGGGCTCACCAGTCGACATATTCACTATACTTCAAAAGGAAGTGGACGGGCAAATGGACGCCATATTATCCATTGACGCTACGAAGGGCAATAGAGTCATCAAAGTTGAAGGATTCGCAATAACTCCAACAGTCAAGGATGGCTGGATACTGAAAGTCAGCGACGACCTAATAGACATTTACGAAAGAGTTACTGGCAAAACAGTTGCAGTTGTGCCAATAACTATGCAGGACATAACCCCCTATGGAACAGGAATATACCACATAAACAGCATAATGCAGCCATGGCTAATGACCAGCGCTCCAGTAGTTGGAGTAGCAATCACAGCAAAGCTTCCCGTAGCGGGCTGCGCTACTGGAGCAACTTACATAACAAGCTTGGAAGCTGCAGCCAGATTCTGCATTGAAGTAGCCAAAGACTACACCTCCGGAAAATGCAAGTTCTATGATGAAAACGAATTTAAAAAGATATTAGAGATATTCGGAGACATGGAAAAACTAAGAAAAATACCTAAGTAAAACAAGCAAATAATCAAATACAACATCAAAGGGCAGACAGTAATCAGCTTCATCAACAAAGCCTTCACCACCCCTCTCTTTAATAACAAGCAGTGCATCTAAAAGCGAAGCTTGAAGGCCCTTTCCATAAAGGGCTAAACTAAGCTCCAAACAACGTGACATTAAGAGAAAGTCAATTAAAATCAAACTGAAGTTTAGCTAAAGCTGCAAGGCTAACTTCAACATCTCTCCAACATAAATTTTCAATTATTAGAGGGCCGGACAACTCTCTTCGTGCAATTTCCTCCAAAGCACCAATCCAATTCAGCGAGCCATCACCTAAAGCTAAGTGGAGATCGCTTTTACAATCATTATCGCTGATGTGAAAGTAAGCTATCCTGCCAGAAAGCTTAACAACATAATCCATAAAATAGCCTCTAAGAAAAGCGTGAGGAATGTCAAGAGCCATCATAAAAGAATTCGAAAGCTTGAAAAAATCCCTAAAGTCATCCGGCGTAAGTATGAAAGCTCTAGAAGAAGCAGAATTTTCAAGGAGAGGAGTTATTCCATACTCATCACACTCATCGCCAATTTCCGCGAGAAAGCGTATGCTCTCACTTCTAGGCTCATCAATATCTCTAAAGATGAAAGTAAATGCATCCCTAAATCCAGAGTGAAAAACCAGATACCTACAGTCAAGCCTCCTAGCGTGATCCACGCACTTCAACGTTAAATCCCAACAATACTTTCTAGACATAATATTTGTAGCTCCAACATTAACAGCCGCATACGGTGCGTGCATTGAAAGCTCAATGTCGAAACTTGAAGCCAATCCCTTAAGGAACAATAGCTTTTCCTCTCCATCTATGAAGTGAAGGCCATCATCCACGAACTCCCAAAGAGAGCTAGGCTTCCTGCACATGACATTCCGTAATTCCGTTATTGGCTTATTCAAAGCGCAGAGAGTGGATATACCAATTTTAAAGCGCATAATGACACCTAGTAATACCACGTCCGAGTAAACTTATGCTCAGAGAGCAATTGAAGATTCAGATTGCCCCTAGCTCTACAAATGGAAGCTAAAATGCAATCTCCGGGGCAGTCGCCAATTAAATCAACCAGCGAACATCCATCCTTACTGCAGCCAAAAGCGCAGACTGGACGATCCCTACTACAGCAATTTTTGCCTAAAAGCCACAGGAAATCATCAAGCAACGTTGGCTTAATTTTAGCAAATGCAGATGTAAGTTTAAAGGCCTCCTTAATCCTCATTCTCATGGCGTAATCTTCAGTGAAAGTGAATTCCTGGTGCCGCTCAATTTTCCTCATAGTCTCATCATCAACGGAAATCAAACCCACTCTAAGAGCAATTCTACTCAAATGATTATCAACTGGCACTTCAAGCTTATCTTCATCGACAACATTAATGAAAGCCCTACGCTCAAGAAACTTAACCAGCAAAAATGATTTCTTCCCAACAGGGTCCTCGTAAGCCCTAAACCTCCTCAATCGCTCAATCAAGCCCTCTCCATTTCTAAATAGAAAGCCCCCTGACGCTTCAACCAAATTTAAAGCCGACCCACCATACTCCTCAATAAGCCTTGCAGCTGCATCCCTAAGCAGAAAAGCGCGGACATCAGGATCCCAAACCTCCCTTGGATACGGCTTCTCAACTTTAAGCCAATCTGCAACTTCGCTTGCAGTAATATTCACCATGCGCTTGGGAGTGAAGAAATCAGGGTCCTCATCAAGCTTCAGCTTGCCAAGCCTCCAAAGGAGGCTAGCTCCCCTAAGCATTTCACCTTCAACCAGCCCTTCGAAGGGCACGCCATCAAGATCAGTTCTA
Source organism: Candidatus Culexmicrobium cathedralense (assembly GCA_025061115.1). Lineage (GTDB taxonomy): Archaea > Thermoproteota > Methanomethylicia > Culexarchaeales > Culexmicrobiaceae > Culexmicrobium > Culexmicrobium cathedralense. The sequence goes on from JANZKC010000002.1 coordinate 337,772, forward strand.
TGGTCAATTGCGACCATGAAAAAGAAGTAATTAACTGCTAAATCAGCACTGCAATTTAAATCAGGATAGAAGCGCGAGTCAGTGAAGGATTCAAACCTCATACGTAGCTTCCTAAGCAAGAGGCCAAAATGCTGACAAGATTCAATGTTTAAACTAACCCTCAAAGCAACCCTCCTCAAACATCAACAACAAATATAAGTTCACGCATTAAAAGCTAACTCTAAATATAAGGATGAGAAACTGAGTAGAGCAGAAATGAAGATACTTTTATGGGATGAAAAAGCAGGCTTAATGAAGCTGCGTGTTGAAAATCAAGATGATCTATGGGCACTCTACAATATAATAGAGGAAGGAGACATAGTTTACGCCAAAACTACAAGAGAGCTAAAGGTTGGAAACAGCAGCATGAGAAAGCCCATGATCCTGGGAATTAAGGTGAAGAAACTCGAGTTCCAGCCATTTACGGAGAGACTGAGAGTAAGAGGAGTGATAATCCATGAGCCAGAAAAATACAAGGAAAGAGGACTAAGAGGAAGCCACCACACAATAAACTTAGACATCGGTGGAGAAATAGCCATCATCAAAGAAAAGTGGCCGAAGCACGCTATCGATAGAATTAGGGAAGCATGCAGAAAAACAAAGCTTGGAGTAGTAATCCTATCCATAGATGACGAGGAAGCAGCAATAGCCATAATCAGAGACTACGGCGTAGAAATAATCTCAGAAATAGCTCTAAGACTCCCGGGAAAAATGGAGGCAGACAAGAGATACTTAGCATTAAGGGAAAAAATTAAGGAAGTCACGAAGGCAGTTAAGAGCACAATAAAGAATACGTCATCCACAATATTAATAGTAGCAGGCCCCAGCTACATGCGAGAAAAAGTTGCAGCTGCTCTAGAGAAGGAGTACTCAGGAAAATCAGACAAACCAAAAATATATCAAGAAAACACCTCAAATGGAGGAGTTAGAGGAATCTACGAAGCAATACGTAGAGGATCAATAACTAAAGCCGTCAGCGAGCATGGAATAATTGAAGAAACAAAACTAATGGCCCAATTCCTGAAGTTACTCTCAAAAAACGAAAACATGGTGACTTATGGACTAAATGAAGTTAAAGACGCAGCCAAAGCAGGAGCCATAAAAGCGCTCCTAGTTCTCGATGAAATGCTACACTCATATGGAGAAGTTAGAGAGAAAATTGAAGAAATAATAAAGGATGTCGAACGGAAAGGCGGAAAAATAAAGATTTTTAGCTCAATACATGAAGCAGGACGCCAACTAAAGTCCTTGGGAGGAGTAGCCGCAATATTAAGATTTAAAGTAAGAAATAAACAGTAATAAGCCCAACAATTAATTGGCAATGATGTAGCGTGTAAGGGCTGAAACTTGATGAGCCAGCTGAGCGCTGAGCCAATCACCCAATCTAAAGCCCAGGCTTACCCCTAGAAAATCTAAATTCACCGGGGATAACCTCGACTCACGCACCAACCCTCCATAAGGAAGCCGTCAACCTCTGCAACGCTTGAAATAAGCTTATGCAATGCTTAAAATTATATAATAGGATAAGTTACTCAACGTAATTTCCATAATTTCTCTTTTTAAAATTTATGTCAAGCATCTTTTTTGAAAAAAATTCACTTAAAAATATAAACTACAAAAACGTTAATTTAAAATGATGATGAAGAAATTCCAAAAATAGGTGGTTAGAGTGGAATGGAGAGAATGCCCATCATATAGGAAGTATGTCAAGGCAATAGACGAAAACTGCGCCAAGATAATCAGTGCACTAAATAAAATCAAGTCCAGAAATCTATCTCTCATAGCTAGAGAGACAGGCATGCCTCCAGCCTTAGTTCACTACTACTACGATAAGCTTGCAAGAAGAGGAATAATCAAGTTAAAGGCGATTTTCAACTTCAATAAGCTTGGACTAACACCAGTATTGCTAATGGCAAAAGTACCTCACAACCTAGCTGACAAAGCATGTGAAAAGCTAAAGGTAAACGACTATTGGAGAACATTAATAAAAAGCTATACGTCGGAAGACGTCTACTGCTACGGCATGTACACAATACCGCAGGGAATGGAAAGGAAATTTGAAGAATTCGCAGAGCAGCTCAAGCGTTACAAGCTAATCGAAAGCGTTAAACTATACTGGAATCCTGAAAGAATTTGCCCTAACTCCAACTTCCAATGGTTTAACTCTAAAGCAAAGAAATGGGAATTCCATTGGAAGGCATGGATCGAGGAAGTATCAAAACTTCTTGAAGAGAAGAGAAAGTACCAAGTTGAAAGAGAGGAGGAAAAGGAAGTTCTAGTACCCCTTGACGACACAGACATATTCATAATTAGAAAGTTAGAGGAAGACGCGGAAATAACATTTAAAGAGCTAGCTGCAATTCTTGAAGTCACACCTCCAACAATAAGGTACCACTACTATAAGCACATCGTAAATTACGGCGTGCTCATTGGCTACGAGCCAGAGCTATATCCATATCCAAAGCAGTTTTCAAGGCGCGTAATTGTTAACTTGAAATTCTCAAATACCAAGACATTGTGGGTGTTTCTAAAGTCACTTGAAAATAAGCCATTCACCCAGCAGCTATTCCTCCATAGAAAAGACTTAACGGCAATAATGAAAGCATACTTAATGCTAGATCAAGTCATAGGGTTTGCAAAGGCCCTATCGGAACTTACAGGCATGGGCGTTATTGCCAAATACACGTATTCAATCGTCGATCCGAGCGAATACTGGACCAACCTACTTCCAGTGCAATTATACGTTAAGGGAAAGTGGAAATATCAGCATGAGGAGTATATGAGTAAAGTAGCTAAAGTCGAATAATATGAACAATAAAGCACATACTTTTTTTAAGATAAAAATCTATGAATGGTGGAAAAGCAATAAGAGAGAATTTCCATGGAGAAAACGTCAAAGCGCTTGGAAAATCTTGATCACATCAATTCTACTTAGAAAGACAAATGCAGAGAAGGTAGCTAAGTACTACGATGAAATTCTTGGCAAATTAGGGACTCCAATCAACACCTATAACTTAAAATTAAGCGAAATAGAAGAGCTGCTGAAACCTCTTGGGCTGCATAGAAGCAGGGCAAAGCAATTGAAGAAGGCAGCTGAAATTATCCTCAAAAAGTACGGCGGAAAAATGCCGACAAGCTTCAATGAACTACTAAAAATCCCCGGAGTAGGGAAGTACGCTGCATCTGCAATTCTAAGCATTGCATATGGCAAAAACATTCCAGTAGTGGACATTAATGTCGAGCGCGTAATTTCAAGATTTTTCGGCGTACAAAAACCGACGTATGAAGAAGCATCAAAGATAATTATGGAAATAGCTGGTGAAGATGAAGCTCCAAAGCTTAGCCTAGCCATAATCGACTTTGCGGCTAAAGTATGCAGAGCCCGAAATCCAACCTGCAGAAGCTGTCCATTAAATTCAAAATGCAAATTCAATCCGCAAAACCAAAAATTTTAAGGGTTGAAAAATTTCACTCTCGGTAGAGGAGGCACAAGTAATGAGCATTAGAAAAGCTCTTGAAGAGGAAGAAGAAGAGTGGTGGGAAGAGCTGGAGGAGGAAGAAGAGGAGGAAGAGGAAGAATGGCTTGAAGAAGACTGGGAAGAGTACGAGGAGTGGCCTGAAGAGGAGTGGGAGGAAGACTGGGAAGAAGAGGAAGAGGAGTGGTAATAGGCAGTAAGTAGAGCCCAATGCCTAAATGCCTACTAATAACTAAGCTATTTATCTAAATAAATTTTTAAATAAATAGTAATTGCTTAATTGCTGAAACACTTAGCTAAAGCATCACTTCTGCCAACATAAATTAAGTAAGTTAGCTATCTAGGCAGAAAGTCCTCTGGACGCGGAATTTCTGGAGGCAATCCCTTTCTCCGCCTAATTTGGCGAATTATTTCCATGGCTAATTGCGCTGGCACTGGAGCCCATCTTGAAAACTCAGTGCTCCAGAAGCATCTTCCCTGAGTCGCACTTCTAATTTGATCCGCCAGGTCAAAGGTCTCGGAAACCGGTATTTCCCCTTTAACAAGCATTAGCATTCCATGTTGCTCAATTTGATGTACCCTGCCCCTCTTAGAAGATAACACTCGGAGAAATCCGCTGAGAAATTCTTGAGGCACCTTAGCTTCTATCTTCAGCAATGGCTCCAACAATATTGGGTTAGCCATTAAGAAGGCAGCGAAAATTGCATCCTTCGTAGCAGGCATTATCTGAGCGGGACCTCTATGAGCAGGATCCTCGTGAACCATAGCATCAACAAGCTTGACCTTAACTCCCCTTATAGGCTCTTGGCAAAGTGGCCCTGCCTCCATAGCCCACCTAAATCCAGCAATTATGGTGTCCTTAATATCCCTCAAGTACTGAACACCTTTAGTCACATCTATGAGGATATTTAAGTGCTGATCAATAGCCCAAATGCCTCGAGCCTCCTCAGCACTCCATCCAGCCTCAGATCTGAGAAGCTTAGCTCTTGTTCGCCAATCTTGATCTTCATAAACTCGCCCATCTGAAAGAAGCTTCAAAGTCTTTTCATCAAGAGGTTCAATTGAAATGTAAATGCGATTATGCTTGTTCGGCGATTTACCCTCAACAGGTCCAGCCACGCCCTTAATGCTCTCCCTATAAACGACTATAGGCGGAGAAGTTTCTATTGGTATCCCACCAGTTCTCTGCTGCAAATCCCACAATGCAATTTCAAGGTGCAGCGTACCCATACCGCTAATTAAGTACTCGCCTGTCTCCTCATTAATTTTAACTTGAAGCGTGGGATCCTCGATTGCCATTTTACGAAGAGTCTCAACCAGCTTTGGCAGGTCGCTACTTCTTTTAGGCTCAATTGCAATCGTAACTACAGGCTCGCTAATATATTTCAATCTCTCAAATGGAACCATTACATCTTTAAACTTGACATCTACGATTGTCTCTCCAGCTCTCGCCCTGTCAAGCCCCAGCAAAGCCACTATATTTCCAGCGCTAATTTCATTTGCAATTTCACGGTAAGGCCCCATATAGAGCCCTACTTGCTGAACTCTACCAGGGCTTCGAGCCATTAATAGGTAAACTTCATCTCCATTATGGACCGTGCCGCTGAAGACTCTACCTGTAGCAACTAATCCAGCATGAGGATCAATCACTATCTTGCTAATACAAACTACTAGAGGCCCATTAGGATCGCACTCAAGCATGGCTTTTCCAATCTCACTATCAAGATCACCAGGCCAAAGCTTCGGTATCCTATATCTTTGAGCCTCACGCGGATTCGGAATATGCTCAACTACCATGTTTAGTATAGCCTCATAAAGTGGAAACTCTTTTGCCAGCTCCTCGACTCCTTCAGGCCCACGACTATAAGCGTCAACTATATCGCTAAACTTCAAGCCTTCACGCTGAACAATAGGTATAGTTACGCCCCACTTATGCAGTGCTGAACCAAAAGCCACTTGACCCTTAGCAGGATTTATCTTCCACTTATTCTTAAACTCAGGCTCGGCATACATGTCTATTAGTGCATTAAAGTCTCTGATGATCTCCATAAGCCTCTGCTGAACCTCAGCTGGAGATAGGCGAAGCTCCTTAATCAACCTATCAATCTTATTTATATACAGTAGAGGGCGAACTCGCTCCTCAAGACCCTGCCTAACCACAGTTTCAGTCTGCGTCATCACTCCTTCAACAGCATCCACAACAACTATCGCTCCATCCATGACTCTTAATGAGCGAGTAACATGGCCAGTAAAGTCAACGTGGCCAGGAGTATCTACAAGGTTTATCACGTAAGGCTTACCATTCCACTCGTGGTAGAGCGAAACGTTAGCCGCTTTAACAGTCATCTGCCTCATCTGCTCGATAGGAACGTAGTCAAGGGCAAGCGCTTTTCCAGCAACCTTAGGTGAAATCATCCCTGCAGCCATCAGTAGGGAATCAGACAAAGTTGTCTTGCCGTGATCTACGTGAGCAAGAGTACCTATATTACGTACTTGCTCAATATTACTCATCAACTTCAGCACGTGCTCAGTAGTCTTGAACTTAACCATCCTTGTACACCTCTACTCCAAAATTAAGGCTGGATTGATAATATGAAGAGTATTTCTTAAACTTTGCGAATACAAAGGCCATTGGAGCCGCTCAGAAGCTAAGCTCCATAACCCATAAACTCAAAGCGCAGCATCCTACTAAGCTTAACCACACCAAAGTCGCAATGCTTATTGAACTCCGAAACCCTAATTTCAAGGGGATTGACGTGGCTAAGCTCACATATCCTCCTGAAAGTTACGTCAAATTCAGCCCTCCAAGCCCAGTTGTTCTCGTAACTTGCATATCCAAGGAAGGAAAGCCAAACATCATAACAATAGGAATGTACATGCCAATATCATTTAGACCTCCTCTCCTAATAATTGGAGTATCACCAAAACGCTACTCACACAAGCTGATAAGAGAAACAGGAGAATTTGCCATAAACGTCCCGCCAAAAAACCTAGTAAAGCAAGCCATTTACTGCGGCACTCACTCCGGATTAAAGGTAGACAAGTTTAAAGAAACAGGCTTAACGCCGATACCAGCTAGAGTAGTTAAGCCACCCCTCATAAAGGAGTGCTTAGCACACTTCGAATGCAAGTTATATGCAGCCCATGAAGCCGGAGACCACACAATATTCGTAGGAGAAGTAGTTTCAGTTACATTAGAAGAGAATTTAGAGAGGGAAGGACTTCTAAACGTCTTGAAAGCAGAACCAATTTCACATAGAGGAAAGTACTACTACATTCCAAAACTCCACTACAAGGCAGAATAGCAAAATCCAAATAGGATTAAAGCTTCCCTGCAAATCCACATAAAAATAAGGTTTACTGGCTTAAAGAACTTCGAGTAAACAGTTCAATACTACTTTTCTCCAGAAGCGACTTTATCGTCTTAGCTAAAAGTTCTGCTTGAACTCGAGATAATCCAGGCATTCTAGTATCTTTAACGCCAAATGGCGTTCTCTCCCTAAGAATTAAATCACCCTCATTAGTTAGCCTAACATCCAAAATTTCGTCCAAGAAGAAGTCCCTAGGAAAAGCCATTGCAAGAATCCACCTCAAAGTCTTATAAAATCTACTCCCCTCAAAAAGCTGCTCCAAAAAAGCTCTCGCGCCACGCTTCAAGTCTACTTCCAACTTTTCATCAGTCAAAATTATAGTAAAATCCTTAGTCTCAAAAATCATCTTCAACAAAACCACCTAATAATAATATTTAAGTGAACTTTAAATAAAATGCGCGCTTAAGCTTTAATACAAGCTTAAACACACTTAAATGCAGATAGCATTCGCAACAGCTAAATCTAGCCTTGGACTGAAAGATGCGGGGGAGAGCATGTCGAAACCTGAAGAAAAGTGGCTGGACATCGAAATTGAAGAGGAAGAATGGACAGAAGACGAAGAATGGGAAGAAGCAGAAGAAGAGGCAGAAGAGTAAATGCAGTTAAACGCCCAAAAACAACTAAAAACAAAGCAAAGCAGCAGTTAATTAGCTAGTAAATCATATTCAAATGAATAGTGACCTAAATGTACGACGCAATCGTAGTTGGAGCCGGAATCATAGGGCTCTCAACAGCATACCACATAAAAAAGAAGAACCCAAATCAAAAAGTTCTTGTAATTGAAAAGGAAAGCGCACCTGGTTTTGGCGCCACAGGCAAGTGCGCTGGCTGCTTTCAAGGATTCTTCACATCAAGCACAAGCACAAAGCTAGCCGGATCTTCAATAAGATTTTATTGGACGCTTCAAAGCCGCTTTGGCTATAACTTAAAAATGCGCTGGCTAGGATTCCTCTGGCTACTAAATGAAGAGCAGTTCAAACAAGTTAAAGGAGCTTTAAGCAACATGCGAGGAGCTGAGGGAGAATACGAGCTCATAGACGCAAATAAATTGGCTAAGCAGCTAAAAGTAAGAATCAAAGTTTCAACCGCGCAAGACGCTGCAATCATAGGCTTGCAGGACATCTATGTTGGACTTCTCGCCAAATACGCAGGCACACTAGATGTAGATGCTCTCTTAAAGTTCTATGAAAGGGAATTCATCAAGCTTGGAGGAGAAGTCAAGTACGATTGCAAAGTCGACAGCATAGTCATTGAGCCGCGCAATCCCCTGAACATAAATGGCGAACCACTATATTGGCAGGAAAAGGAAGTTACAGGCGTAAAAGTGGGCGCAAAAACTTTACGCGCCAAAAAGACCATAATCGCTGCAGGCGGCTGGATGCAGCAGCTACTAGATGAAATAGGCGTTGATGCGCTCATCAGGCCGCTGAAAAAGAGCATATTCGTAATTAAAGCTAACAATGAGGAGCTGAAGAAAGTTCTCCACGCAAAAGGATTTAATAATGAAGGCTACATGCCATTCACAATAATTCCCCACCCGGAAGTTTACATTAAACCTGAAGTAGATGAAGAGTCGTTCTGGATAGGCCACGGACTAACATTTGGAATGCCATTCAAAATTGAGGAAGAGTATTTACCCGACATGAAGCTTTATGAAAGAGGCATCTATCCAATACTGACAAGCTATTTCCCCCAATTCAAAGACGCTAGACCCATTAATGCGTGGTCATCAATATATGAAGTCACTACAGTGGATAGGCAGCCAATAATATTCGAAGAAAACAACCTAATTGCCGTAGGAGGAGGAAGCGGCTACGGCTTAATGAAGGCAGATGCGATAGGGAGGATAGCTGCAGCAGTATACTACGAAGAAGAATGGGCTCAACTCTTCGGAAATGTAAAGTTCAAGTGCGCAGACTTAAGCATCAAATGCAGAAAAGTGGAGCCTGAGCTCTTCACACTATAATTGCCATTCAACCAGGTAAAGACAGTGGACTTCAACAAATAAACGAATTGGAACCGAAAAGAACGCTAAAAACTTAACTATCAAAGCAAAGTCATAATTAGATTGGAGATCTACTTTTAGTGGTGCCCTAAATGCTCACCCTAAAGAACTTGGAAAGCTACTTAAGTGAAGTTTACTGTGGAAAAGTAAAAATAATTGGAATAGGCGAGCTAGGCGAAAAAATTGAAGAAGCTAAGAAGCTGAAGGGCTTCGGCTACGGTAAGCCTTACATAATCAAATTTGAAGTCAATGGCGCCGCCAGAGAAGTCGTCTTAAGCACTGTAAAGCCAAGCATATTCGACCACCAACACTTCTCCGATAGAGCCAGAATACTGCTGTGGCAACACCACGCATTCAACAAGCTGCCTAAGCACGTAAAATCAATAGATGTTGGAGCATTCACAGTTAATGGCAAAATGATATCACTTGGAAAATGCATAGAGTTCTTCATTTTAACTGAAAAGGTTGAAGGCACCTTATACCACGTCGACTTGGATAGAATAAAAGCTAGAGGCGAACTATCAAATCTCGACATTGAAAGATGCAAAGCCTTAGCCAAATACTTAGTTGACATCCACCGGGTAAAGGGCACCGACCCCTCACTCTACCATAGAAGAATTAGAGAACTAATAGGCCATGGAGAGTGCATCATGGGGTTAATCGACAGCTATCCAACCAATCTCAGCTACGTTAATCAACAATTCTTTATCGAAGTGGAAAGAAAATGCATAGAGTGGAGATGGAAGCTGAAAAGAAAAGCTCATAGGCTAAGCCAAGTCCACGGCGACTACCACCCATGGAACATAATGTTCAGAGAAGGAACCAAATTCTCCCTCCTCGATCGAAGTCGAGGTGAGTGGGGCGAACCTGCAGACGACGTAACCGCACTAACAATAAACTACATATTCTATAGCTTGCAAGCCCACGGAAGACTTGAAGGAGCGTTCGAAAGGCTCTTCAAAATATTCTGGGAAACATATCTGAACTCAACTGGAGATGATGAAATACTCCAAGTTGTCCAGCCATTCTATGCTTGGAGAGGGTTAGTTGTAGCTTCACCAATATGGTATCCAACGCTACCATTAGAAGTTAGAGCAAAACTTCTCAACTTCATAAAAAACGTGCTTCAAACCGAAAAATTCGACATCAAAGATGTAAATCAATACCTGGAGGAAAATTAAATGGCAAAGGGATGGTGCGTCTGGATAACCGGCCTCCCGGGCAGCGGCAAGTCAACTATAGCCAGAATTCTCCTAAAAATGCTTCAAGAAAGGGGAATCAAAGCTCAAATAGTCTCATCAGACGCTCTAAGAAAGCTCGCCACGCCCAAGCCCAAATACACTGAAGAAGAAAGAGACATAGTGTATGGAGCACTCGTATACGCAGCCAAGGTACTAACCGAAAACGGAGTCAACGTAATTATCGACGCAACCGGAAACAAGAGGAAGTACAGAGAAATGGCGAGAAGGGAAATTGAGAAATTCATGGAAGCCTACCTCAAATGCCCATTAGAAACATGCATTGAAAGGGAATTAAGCAGAAAAGAAACGCATTACGCACCAAGAGGAATATACATGAAAGCTCTAACTGGAGAAAGCAAGACAGTTCCAGGCCTAGGCGCTCCATATGAAGAGCCAAAGAGTCCAGAGGTCATCATCAACACTGAAGAAAAACCACCAGAAGAGAGTGCAGGAGAAATTCTGAAACTAATTTTAAGTAAATTTGAGAAAATGTAGCTTAAGCAGTAGAGGTAATAAGTTCAAAAAATAATAAAGTTGTTGGGGGTGCCATGAGCGCAATTCAAGAGCTAAAAAACGAGATATCGAAAACCCAAATCATAATGCTAGTTGGAGGAAAGGGAAAACGATTAGGATACCCAAACATCCCCAAAGCACTAATCGAAGTTGCAGGAAAAACTCTCATCGAAAGAGAAATTGAGCTATATAGAGACTGCGGCTTCAAGAAATTCAAACTTCTAATCGGCCACCTAGGCGAGAAAATAATTAATTACATAGGAGACGGGTCAAAGCTGGGAGTAGAAGTAGAGTATGCGGAAGACCCTAAAATAGCAAATGTCGGAAAAGGAAAAGCTCTCAAACACGCAATTGAAATCGGAGTCATAGAGGCAAATTCAAGAGGAATAATAACTTTTCCAGACGACCTAAAGCTAGACAAGTTCCTACCACTAAAACTCATGGCCCACCACCTTTACGGAGTTGAAGAACTCGACATATGGGCGACAACCCTACTAGTGACATCCACAACGTACCCATATGGAGTAGCAAAGGTAAATCCAAATGGAATAGTTGAAGAATTCGTTGAAAAACCAAAAATTTCAATGTTCACCCACGTAGGAGTATGCGTAGTCGAACCTCAAGTCTACAAATTAATAGATGATGCAATTGACATGCAGGCGCCCGAAGCAATTGAATATGAAGCAGTGATTCTACCTAAACTAGCAAGAGAGAAGAAGCTTTTCAGCATGACAATACCCGGCGACGATAGAAGCATTTGGATTCCAATAAACACTAGAAAGGAACTTGAAATTGCTGAGAAAAAGTTAAGATTAAAAGGTAGGTAATAGAGGCGAAAAACAACAAATGGCTAAAAAGCAATTCACCACTTGACAATTAGCCGTAAAGCTTCTCCCCAGCCAATATTTGAAAATCACGGTTTCCTAGCTTAAGAGAGAATTAAAGCCTGCAGGGAAATAGAAAGCCCCTGGCTGAAAACTTCCCATTATTTGAAAGATTCTATGCCAGGAAATCTTCGCTTCACAACATTGTAGATAAGTATTCCAGGGACGATTGTGAGAATCACATGAATGCTATTGTAAATTCCAGTGAAAATTAAAGTCCAAGTCAAAGTTTGACCAGAGTCTAAGGGGTGACCAAAAAATTGCTGCAACAAATAAGTTGCGTAATCCAAGTATGCTGGAGCTATGAGCAAAAGAACTACGATATTGAAGATCGACATTACCACCACCCTCAAAACACCTCCAGCAAGACAGCAAGCAATTACATAAGCTCTAAAATTAGGATTCTTAGCAATCCTCCTACCCACACTTGAAGCCACCCAAAAGCCAGCCAGCATCGAAGCTACAGCAGCAAATTTCATGGTTGGACCAAGGACGTCGCCAGCCCTATAAATTAGAAAAAGCCAATGGATCACAGCCGTAGTAAAACCTGAAAATGGATTAACCAGGAAAAATGCAATTACGCTTGGAATTTCAGCGAAGTCAAACTTCAAATATGGAAGGACAGGATAAACAACTTCAAGCCTAGAGATAGTTATAACTATCGCCAAAGCAGCTAAAATAGCCGTAAGCGTTACAGCCACACTGCTGCGCATGCTCACACCCGCTCACTAAACGCAGAATCAGCAATATAAGCATTACCATTTTTGAGTATTTACTCAAAAATGAGTAAAATACAACTCCTATTTATGCTATAAGTTGAAAGTAATAATGGGGAAACAAGATGGTGATAATTCGAGAATTTAACAATGAAGACTTGGAAGATGTGAAGCTATTCGCCCTATTAGCTCAAAAAAGGGAAAGCACTTACAATCCAAACCTCAAAACTGATGAAGAGGCTTATAACTTCCTACATGCATGGCTGAGAGAAAGCATATCCACCGGCGGAAAAATATTCGTAGCTGAAGAGCAAGGAGAAAACGTAGGATTTGCATGGGGTTGGATTATTCGCAAACCCTCAGAGCTATATAAAGTAGAGCGCATCGGCTATATCTACCAAGTCTACGTTAAGGAAGAGAAGAAAAGAGAGATAAGGGAAAAGCTTCTTTCAGAGCTAATTAGGTACTTCAAGGAAAAAAGGATAAAGCACGTTATTGCAGACTGCTACGCAAATGACCTTGAAACCATTAAATTATATGAAAAATTCGGATTTAGACCCCAAGCACTAACGCTGATGAGGAGGCTTAAAAATGATGGAGAAGAAGCTACATCTGGCAACGTTCGACCGTTATGATAGGCAATTAAAAATATTAGGAATTGAGGGACAGCGAAAGCTGATGAAAGCCAAAGTCATGATAGCTGGAGTCGGTGGATTAGGATGCGTTTCAGCAATCCTCCTTGCGGTAGCTGGAATTGGAAAATTAGTGCTAGTTGACAAGGGAAAAGTAGAAATGAGCAACTTAAACAGACAAATACTATACACTCCAAAAGACGTAGGGAAGTTCAAAGCACCAATCGCCGCAAGAGCAATCAAAAAGTTAAATCCAAACGTGGAAGTCGAACATGTAATAGCTGAAATCAACGAAGATAATGTTGATGATCTTACTAGAAATGTGGATTTAGTTGTAGATGGAATGGACAATTACGAAGGAAGATTTCTGCTCAATAAAACCTGCATAAAATTTGGAAAACCATTCATTCATGGTGCAATTCACGGATTTATGGGACAGCTAATGACCATAATCCCAAATAAGGGGCCTTGCCTTCAATGCATCATACCAACATACCCGCCCAAACCCGACACAATTCCAGTTCTATCAGCCACACCTTCAGTCATAGCTAGCTTGGAAGCCATGGAAGCGATAAAGGTTATCACTGGAGTTGGGGAGCCAGCATTAGGAAAATTAATGGTTTTTGATGGAGAGAAAATGAAGTTCTATGAAATAAGAGCTGTTAAAAATCCTAACTGCCCAATTTGCGGAAAAAATAGTGGAAAGGAAATCACTTAGTAGTTATTGTGTAGTAGCAGCCAAGCGGCTTTAGTGCCTCATCAATCTTAGCAATGAGCTTCTGAAGCTCTTCAAAAGTTGGAGGTCTAGCCCACTCAAAGTAGAAGTCGAAGTCACCAAGCGTCCAACCACTCTTACTAATAAGCTTCTCCACACGCACCTGCGCCTCATCAACCGGTATGTTAAGAGTTTCTGCAGCATAGTCAGCTAGAGGAATAGCAGTTCCACCCAAAAAGTCGTAGAATGTAACTTCTGGAAACTCCTTAGAAATCTCAACTGCAGCTTTCTCAAGAGCTTTAAGTGCTTCTAGAATTGGCGGCCCATAAATTTTAATGTAAGTCTTCATAGCAATTCCCAAAAGTTTTATCTCAAGCCAGCGATATTAATGTTATGTTGCTTAGAAAGCATGAGCGAAGTTCATCTAACTATAACTCAAACGATAATTTAAGTAAAAAGAAGAAAAACGGAATTAAGCTACTTTGTAGTTATAGTGTATTTGCAACCTAAAGTCTTCATCACTTCATCAATTTTAGAGATCAACTTTTGAAGCTGCTTAATTGTAGGTTGAGAAGCCCACTCAAAGTAGAAGTCGAAGTCACCAAGCGTCCAACCACTCTTACTAATAAGCTTTTGACAATAAATTTTAGCGTCACTCATTGAAAGCCCAATAATATCCGCAGTTATTTCAGCTAAAGGTATAGCGCTTCCACCAGAAACGTCATAAAACCAAATTTCCGGTATCTCCTTTGAAATTTCCACTGCCACTTTTCCAAAGCCTTTATTGCTTCCATAACTGGAGGACCATAAATTTTAATGTAGGTTTTCATAGCACTCTCCAATTGATTATAAGATTTTATAAGTATTCAAATTTTGAGCATAAAAACTTACATTTTAAATCGAAATAATAACGCAGCAAATACGCTAAAAATAATGCGCTAAACCCTATATTAACCAAGACCACATATAAGTTAATGATGAAAACGACTTCAGGAATCCCATATAGAAGCAAGCTTCATGAAGTTCTAGACGACCTAATTTTAACCGCAACTGGAAAAATAAAGGCGGACCTAGTCATAAGAAATGGAAAGTTAGTGAACGTATATACTGGCGAAATTCTTGAGGAATTTGACGTCGCAGTTAAGGGCGACAGAATAGCATTAATTGGAGATGCAGCCCACACCATTGGACCACAAACCAAAATCATTGATGCCTCAGGCAAATTCATCGTACCTGGACTTCTAGATGGCCACATCCATATTGAAAGCACAATGCTAACACTAACGGAATTTGCTAAAGCAGTTCTACCAAGAGGAACCACAGGCGTATTCATCGATCCTCATGAAATAGCAAATGTGCTAGGCGTGAAGGGCGTCAAGCTAATGGCAGAGGAAGCCAAAGCACTACCACTAAAGGTATTCATATGCATCCCCTCATGCGTTCCAGCTACAAGCCCAGAATTCGAAACTGCAGGAGCAGAGATAACAGCCGAAGACATTGAAAAAATGCTGAAATGGAGTGAAGTTATAGGGCTGGCCGAAGTGATGAACTACCCAGGAGTCATAGAGGGAGATGAACGCATCTTAAGCAAAATTCGAGCTACACTTAGAGCCGGAAAAGTCATTGAAGGCCATGCCCCAAAACTTCTAGGCGCAAAGCTATGCGCCTATGCAGCCTCCGGAATATCGTCATGCCATGAGACTACAAGCAGAAATGAAGGCCTCGAGAAGTTGAGAACAGGATTAACCCTAATGATTAGAGAGGGATCAGCATGGAAAGACCTAGCAGAAGTCATCAAAGTGATTACTAAAGATAAGTTAGATTCGAGAAGAGTAGTCCTAGTTACAGATGATAAGCACCCAGAAGACCTGATAAAAGAAGGACACGTCGACCACCTCATTCGAAGAGCTATTGAAGAAGGAGTGGATCCAGTAACAGCAATACAAATGGCGACGATAAACGTAGCTGAGCACTACAACCTCGACATGCACATAGGAGGAATAGCTCCCCCAAGATATGCAGACATACTAATAGTCGATGACCTAAAGAAATTCAAGGTTTCCAAGGTCATTGCAGATGGAAAACTGATAGCTGAAAATGGCAAATTAACGATCAAAATCTCCAAATACAAATATCCGAGCTACTCTACGAAAACCATCAAAGTGAAGAGAAAAGCCTTACCTGATGACTTTAAAATCAAGGTTAATGAACGCGGGAAAGTAAAAGTTAGAGTCATTGAAGTCCAAGAGGAAAGCGCATTAACAAAGCAAAGAATTGAAGAGTTAAATGTCCAAAATGGAGAAGTTAAAGTCGACATTGAAAAAGACATAGTTAAAATCAGCGTTATTGAAAGACATAAGGCTACTGGAAACATTAGCGTAGGATTCGTTAAGGGATTCAACTTGAAGCACGGTGCAGCAGCATCAACAGTAGCCCACGACAGCCACAACATAATAGTTGTAGGTGCATCCGAAAAGGACATGGCAGTAGCGGTGAACAAGCTAATAGAAGCTGGCGGAGGAATGATAGCAGTTTTAGGTGGAGAAGTGCTGGCAATGGTAGAACTGCCAATAGCAGGGCTAATGAGCAATGAGGAAGCTGAGGTACTAGCCGAAAAAATTGAAAAGCTAAATGATGCTTGGAGAAAGCTCGGCTGCAAAATGAAGTCACCATACATGACGATGTCAATACTAGCCCTACCAGTAATTCCAGAGCTAAGAATCACAGATAAAGGACTTGTAGACGTAAATGAGTTTAAGATCGTTGATGTCCTAGTGAACCAATAAGCTTACTGAAAAGGTGACTTCCAATAAAGGTGAGAATATAGCAGTAAAGAACCGCCATGACTGGAACCGCAACAAAGAGCTGTAAATAGTATTGGACTTTCCAGCATCCACCAATATTAGTGGGAAAAGCAGGAAAATTAACTCAAACCTCTCTCGCCCCATGCTGAATCTGGATTTTTTCAGTGGATTGTAGAACTTCTCATCAAGATCCAATTGTTCTGCCAACTCGACATTCAGCCTATAAACTTTAACTTCACCGCAACTCTATACCTCCAAAAACAATGCTTGAATATTAATTGCTGAATAAATAAATGGAAAACTTACACGCTCAACTTTACTTCCAATTCTAAATATCAACTCAAGCTGATACTCCCTCAAGAAAGCTTAGGAGGGAAGCTGCCAAACCAACCATTAAAACTAACTTTAACGAGCTTTGAAGAATACACCACTACTCCTCTTCTCCTGATAGCGAATTCAATACTTGAAATTGGAACTCTCTCAATAACCACAATCTCAGTTGAACTCGTTACGTCATTAGCCTTTGGCGAAACCACTATTGCAAATGGAGTTACAACTTTAGATGGATTTAAAACTCGATACATTGGATCGCTAGGAAGCAAGAGTAAGTATGTGGGCCTACCACTAGCTTTCTCGTATGAAAGCATTGTGCCAGCCATGCATAGAGGATTAACTGGAATGTAGTAGCCAGTTTCATTTAGCATGACTTTAGCATCATACCTCGTATAAAGTGGAATATAATACACAATTCGCATGTTCGCAAGGAATAGGGCATTATCCTCAAAGGAGCCATCCATACTCTTAACTGCAAGAATAACCTCCTCAGAAACCCCTGACCTAACCATGAAGACTTGAGCTAAGTAAGTTGGAGCTAAAATGGCAATTATTAAGCTTAAAAATATGCTTGCAGCTATAAATCGACTTAAACGCCAACTGGGCGCAATGGCATCAGCAGGAAAGCCCCTGCAACGCCAATGCATGCCGCATAAAATGGAAATCCAGTAAGGATTAAACAAATATCCCACGAGCCAGGGGCAACTGCAGACATTATGAAAGTAGACAATAGTGAAAGCAGAAGAAGAGAAATATCACTAGTGCGAGAAAGCAGCAGCACCAAAATCACCATTAAAAACAAACCTATCAAATGCTCGTAGCTACCCCTTAACTTTAAATAAAACCCGAAGAGGGGACTCCGCACCGCCACCCACATAGCTTATCGCCTTACCCACATCAATAGAAGTATACTCAGCACTATAGTACAGCGAAACGAAGTCTGCAATGAAGAACGCAGAAATCATCATCAAAGCTGAAAGCACAGCATAAGCAAGCAACAAAAGGACATCCAAATATCTTCGCTCCCAAATCCACTTAAAAAAAAGTACAGCGTAATTGAAACAAGAATTGAGGCAGTGAGCCCAGCTGTGGAGGTATGAGAAAAAGCAACGAGGCAGCTGAATAGGGAGGCTATCAGAATTTTTCGCCTGTCCATAAACTTCAACCCAATGAAATAATTTGCAACAGCAATCGGCATAAAAGCAACAGCAGCTGAATTCTTAAGCAAATGCTCGGCCATTCTAAAGCTAAACGATGAAAATGCAACTGCAAGAGATGCAAGTAATCCATCAATACTCCTACCCCTAATGGACTTAGCAAAGTAAAAAGTGGATAAGGCAGAATCAGCTGCAAAAAGGGAAGCTGCAATTTTAACTGCAAGGGTGGCATCGCAAACTATGAAGTTTATCAAAGCTGCAACTGCAAAGCCGAGTATCGGAGCGTCGAAGTAAAGCACCCTCTCTCGCAAAGAAACTTGACTTGAAGGCTATTGTAAGGAGAATCTGGAAGGGGAAAAGGATATGGAGTAGAATTGAGTGGAATGAAGCGCAATAGGAAGCAAAATACCCCGAGGAGAATCAATAAGATGAAATGCATCGATTCACTCAAACATCTGAACTTCATTAACTAGTGTTAATGCCCATGCACCATATATATCTGAAATACACCAATCGTGCATTTCAATTAATGATGCTCTACACCTCAAAACTGAGCATAAGGGTAATGGAAAATTAGCGCAAACTAAAATGCAACAACTACTAAAGTTGTAATGCTTAAGAATTAAGATGCCAAGCAAGCAAAATTAAAGGCTTCTAGTGAATAAAAAAGATATACTTAAAATCACCTATTTGACAACCTAAACCTTCTTATCATAACTCCAGCTTGCTCTAGCAATTGCCTTGAAATGGGATCTTCATACTCACTATCGTAAACAACCTCCTTAATCTCCGCGTTTATAATAATTTTTGCACATATGGAACACGGAAAGTCTGTTACGTAAAGGGTAGCACCCCTCGTGCTAACTCCAAATACAGCTGCCTGAATTATGGCATTTTGTTCCGCATGAACACCTCGACAGATTTCATGCCTCTGGCCAGACGGTACGTTGAGCTGCTGCCTAAGGCAACCAACCTCAGCACAGTGAGGCAAACCCTTAGGTGCACCATTGTAACCAGTAGATAGAATGTGTCTATCCTTAACTAGAACTGCGCCAACCTTTCTTCTCAAGCATGTAGACCTTTCCTTGACTATATGGGCTATCTTCATGAAGTATTCGTCCCACGAAGGCCTCTTAGACACACCGCACCACCAATTGCGATTCTCTGATTATGCTAGCATTAGCATTATATTTATTTCGATAACAACGAACTTATAAAGCTAATAAAAGCAGATACTTGACTCTCAAAGTTGAAGTCGAACAATTCATCAACAAACATTTTGGCCATCGACTTAAGAACTTCATCTGCATTCCAGTAGAGGTATGCGAGCACAGTCCTAACTTCAGGGTACATCCTTTTCAGCAATTCAAAGTTCAGCATGGTAGACCTAAGGCGAGGTGCATCAACATCGATTTTAGCTTCAACTACGACAATAGGAACATTAACCGCACCCTCAATTCTCGATACGACAACGTCTAAAGCAGACCAATACTCGCAATCACCATACCTCCAAATTAGGAGCTTCTCATTCCATAAGATTTTAAAGCCCATTCCTTCAGGGTCCACCTTAGCTCTAATTAAATCGACAATATATTCTTCAAAGCTAAATGCTCTAAACTGCCCAATCATTTGGGGCATCCCTTTAAGCACCTGCATAATCCTGTCCTTCCACTTACTTTGAATGGATTCGATGAATACCAGAAAATCCTTGAGATCAAGCGTTTCCTTCCACTTAAAGTACAATTTTAACAATTCTTCCCCAGCCTCAACGCCTCCACTATGGCTCAACAGCCTTTTTATGTAGTCTAAAGCCCTAGTCCTTCTCAAGCCAAGTGCACCACGCTACTGAAATACATACAGCCAATTAAAACTAGTCGACCACAAAATTTTTAGAGTTAGGGTAGTAGGTTTGTTTAGGAGGCGCAGGTGTGAAGTGCCCATTCCTTTTAGATGGCAAATATTGTAGAATTAAGGGTTGGAAAATCAGCGGCGACAGGATTTTTATCTGCTTGAAGGGAGGTAACCGCTGCCCATACAAGTTGCGGTATCTGGCAAATGAGGGATATAGGGCTGGCCCTGAAATAATGTGGGCAGTTGAAAGGTAGCTTATGGACCCTCAATTGTCGCATGCCTAGCTTTTAAGTCTTCTTCGGTCTTCCCCAGCCTATGCATTAATTCCACAATTATCGACTCGAGAAATACCATTGCAGATATTTCAAATAAGGTGCCTAAGGGAGCCACCGGCTCATGTATGCCGAGAATTTGCCTTGAAAAGTAATCGGTTTCTTCAGAAATTTTCGTTCTGCCTGGTACAAATACTACATGGTCAGCAAGCTTCCCTAATGGTGAGTCTGGATGAGAAGTGATAGCAATAACCCTAGCTCCAACTTGCTTTGCAACTTGAGCCACAGTCACAACTATTCCAGTTCTTCCTGAACCCGAAATTGCAATTAGAACATCTCCCCTACCAGCTGCAGGAGTAATTGTCTCACCTATTACGTATACGTGAAAGCCTAAGTGCATGAGACGCATGGCAAAAGCTCTAGCAATTAACCCTGACCGGCCGGCTCCAGCGACAAATATAGAGCGATTACCAGCTTGCGCATAAATAAGCATGTCAATCATCTTCTCAACTTGGTCGTAATTCAGCATTGACGGTAGCTTAGAAATGTAAGCAGCAATTTTATTAAGACATTCCCGAACAGCTTGAAGAGCCAAACTTTAACCTCCTACCTCCGCGAAACCTTTCTGGAAGTGGTCTTAAAACTCTTTCTCATAGAAAGATAACGAATTAAACTTCCAGGAACACAAAATAATTGAAGGTGCTGAAAATGGAAGTTGGCCAAGTCGAGAAAGTTGAAGTAAAAGTTCTAGTAGAAAATACGGCAGGAGCTAGAGAAATTTTAGGAGCACATGGATTGGCCATTCACATTAAAGCTCAACTTAAAGCCGACAAACAGGTTAACATACTGTTTGACACAGGCCCATCAGACATGGTTTTGAAGCACAACGCCGAAATAATGAAGATAAACTTTAAGGAGCTAGACGCCATAGTGCTAAGCCATGGACACTACGACCACACTGGAGGCCTGATTGAAGCACTAAACTTAACTTCAAAAAGAATTCCAGTAGTAGCCCACCCACACTGCTTCAACCCCAAATTCGTAGCCGACCCAAAAATCAGGTATAATGGAATACCATTCACGGATAGTCAAGTAATGAAACTTGGAAACCTAATTCTAGCCAAAGATCCCGTCAAGCTATCCCCCGGCATTATAACCACAGGAGAAGTGCCGAGAATCACAGACTTTGAAAAAATCAGGAAAATGAAAACGATAATTAATGGAGCCGTAGTCGACGATCAAATGCTAGATGATCAGGCGCTGGTGATAAACCTCAATGGTGAGCTCATCATAGTATCTGGATGCGCCCATTCAGGAATCGTGAACACCATCATGAGGGCAATCAAGCTAACCAACATAAAAAAGATAAGAGCCGTAATTGGAGGATTCCACTTAATTGGGGCCAGTTCTGAGAGAATTGAAAAAACCATAAAATATATCGATGAAATTGGGGTTGAAAAAATAATGCCATGCCACTGCACAGGCGAAAAAGCCATGGTGAAGATGGCAATTAAGTTTGGAGAGAAATTTCAAAGGGTAGTTGCAGGCAGCGTCATAAGGTTCACTTAAACATCCAGCTCATCAAGCCTAGCCTGTTTAAATGAGCTCCTCCCCTCATCGTACCTAGCTTCAAAGAATCTAGCAAGCTCAACACCCCTTTTTCTACCTAAACCCTCAACAAGCGCCAATTCAATTGGAGCGGCATTTACTATTCGCTTGATGGAGCCAAACCTCCTTAAAAGCCTCTCCGCCAACTTGGGCCCAATACCGGGAAAGCTCTGAACGACAAAAAGTTGCTTCTCCCTCAAAGTTTCCAGCTTCGGCTTCCCTCTAATGACAATCCTCTTTCTAATTTCCGCCTGCTCATGCTTAATAAGCGCATAAAGAAGCTCAGCTGTTTCAAGCTCACTAGACGTGAAAAACGTAGCTACATCATAAGCCATCCAGAGAAAAGCCAAAGCACCAAAGAAAGACCTAATCCCCGCCTTGAGAGTTGAAATTGCAATGCGCACATCCCCCTCAATAATAAGCGTAGGCTTAGAGTAGGACTCAGCAAGCCTATAAGCTTGATCAAAAATCCTGCCACTACTCACGCTATTAACGAAATCCCTAGCAGTCTTCCTTTCAACCGCACAATCACTTGATAGAATGTAGTCTCCAACAGCCAACCGCTTAAATAAAACCCTAACGCCAAGAGTTCTAAGGTGCCAAGGAACTTTACAGCCTTTCTCCCTCTCATCAACAATAGCCCTCAATGCAACCAACGCTTCCACCGAAGCTTTTTAGTGCAAAGAGACTAATAGGCTTTGGCGGTGCCAGAATTGGCTCTTAAAGGAAGGAACACCAAGTTTTGGCAAGGGAATGTTGCTTGCGCTGAAGGGGCAATCGCAGCAGGGTGCAGATTCTTCGCAGGATACCCAATAACCCCCTCATCCGAAATAGCCGAAAGAATGGCTTTAAGACTACCTAAAGTTGGAGGAATATTCATCCAAATGGAGGATGAAATCGCCTCCATAAACACCATCATAGGCGCAAGCTGGGCAGGAGCCAAAGCCATGACTGCAACCAGCGGTCCGGGATTCAGCTTAATGCAAGAAGGAATAGGATACGCCTTCATGACCGAAACGCCATGCGTAATAGTAGTAGTTCAAAGAGTAGGGCCGGCAACGGGTCAGGCAAGCAAAAATGCGCAGGGAAACTTCATGCAAGTTAGATGGGGAACCCACGGAGATTACGCAGCAATAGTATTGGCGCCAAACTCTGCGCAAGAAATGTTCGACTTAACTATTAGAGCATTCAACTTGGCAGAGGAATACCGAACCCCCGTAATACTACTAGCAGATGAGTTCACAGGCCACATTCTAGAACCCGTAGAAATCCCAGAGAAAATAAGAGTAGTGAATAGAAGAAAACCTAAAGATCTCTCCAAGCCATTCTTCGGCTCAGACGATCCAAGAGAAGTACCGCCAATGCCTGAAGTTGGAGAAGGATTCAACGTGCTAGTAACTGGATCCACACACAATGAGTGGGGCTACAGGTTTACTTCGAATGCCGAAGTTCACAGAAAACTTGTAACTAGACTTTACTGGAAAATCGAAGGAAACGCCCAAAAAATAGCTGACTATGAAAACGCCATCATCGACGGAGCCAAAATCGGAATAGTATCATTCGGCTGCACTTCAAGATCAGCCTACGAAGCAATTAAGAGAGCTGAGAAGAATGGAATGAAAATAAGTCACATAAGATTGAAAACCCTATGGCCCTTCCCAGACTGGATAATTGAAGAGCTAGCCGAAAAAGTCGACGCAATAATAGTGCCCGAATTAAGCCTAGGCCAACTAGTAAGGGAAGTTGAAAGAGCAGTCCATGGAAAATGCAAGGTAATCTCCATAACGAAGATAGGAGGCGGGGAAATGATAACTCCGAGCGAAATACTTGAAGTCGCAAGGAGGTTGTAGTATGGAGCACTTCGCAATCAAGTATTTAAGGAAGGAGTGCCTGCCAACCCCATTCTGCCCAGGATGTGGCATCGGAATAGTCATAAACTGCTTCTTCAAAGCTATAGAGGAGCTAGGCTATAAAGATCTAAGAAACTTCGTATTCTGCAGCGGAATAGGATGCTCAGCATGGATTCCATCGCCCCACTTCAAAGCTGACAGCATACACTCACTGCACGGCAGAAGCATACCCATAGCATTAGGAGTAAAGCTAGTAAAACCCCACTTAAAGGTCGTAGTATTTGGTGGAGACGGAGATCTAACAGGCATCGGGCTAAACCACCTAATACACGCAGCTAGAAGAAACATAGAGATAACCGTAATTATGGTGAACAACATGATTTACGGGATGACTGGAGGTCAAGTAGCTCCAACAACGCCTAAAGGTGCAAAAACAACCACAACGCCATACGGAAATATTGAAAAGCCAATAGACGCTGTAAAGCTAGTTAAAGAGGCCGGAGCAGTTTACGCAGCCAGATGGACAACATACCACGTAATTCCGCTTAAAAACTCAATTAAAAAGGCACTCACCAAAAATGGATTCTCATTCATCGAAGTAGTAAGTCAATGCCCAACAGCCTATGGAAGAAGAGCTGGATTCAAAAATCCAGCGGAAATGCTTAAGTGGTTCAAAGAAAACGCAATTCACATCGAAAGAGCAAAGGCAATGAGACAAGAGGAAATTGAAGGAAAAATAATTGTCGGTGAATTTGCCGACAGAGAAGCCAAAGGCCTATCTGAGAAAATTCATGAATTAATAAAGCAGCTACAGGAGGCATGAAATTGAGAGTGGAAATTAGAATATGCGGATTAGGCGGGCAAGGAGTGATATTGGCTGGAGAATTACTCGGCCTAGCAGCAGTTCTAGAAGGAAAATACGCTACGCAGACAAGAAGCTATGGCTCCGAAGCTAGAGGCAGCGCATGCAAAAGCGACGTGGTAATCTCTGATGAAGCCGTACGGTACCCATTGATAGAAAAGTGCGACATCATGATAGCCATGAGCCAACCCTCAATCAACATCTACGCCAAAACCCTAAAGGAAAACGGAATACTGATATTCGATAGCGACCTAGTCAAGAAAGTCCCTAAAGAAATAGCTAGCGCCAAGCTCTATGGAGTGAAAGCAACAAGAATAGCTGAAGAAAAATACGCAAGAATAGTTGCTAACCTAATAATGCTCGGATTCACAGCCGAGCTAACGGGCATTGTTTCCGTCAAGTCACTTGAAGAAGCCGTAAAAAGCAGAATTCGAAGAATGGTTGATCTAAACATAGCAGCTCTCAGGGAAGGCGCAAAATTAGCCAAAGCGCAAAAACGTTGAAATCAATTCTTCAATAGCCAAAAAGTACTTAGCGTAAATCGCAGCAACAAACATGATGATCACCAGAGCTAGAAAAGCGTAATCCCTCCGCTCAAGCTTAAGTTCCCTCAAACTCGTCCTTTTAGGAGAAGCTCCGAAAGCTCTCGATTCCATCGCTTCAGCAACCCTAATAGACTTCCTAATAGCGCCCACGATCAGCGGAACTAGAATTGGAATAAAATTCCTCAATCTCCGCAGGAAGCTTCCCTTCTCAAGTTCAAGCCCCCTCGACCTCTGAGCATCCATTATCAACTGTGCTTCCCTCGCTAAAGTAGGCACGAAGCGGAGAGCCATAGTAAACGTGAGAGCAAACTCGTACGGAATCTTAAGCTTAACTAAAGCTTCAGCAAAATCCTCAGGATACGTCGTCAAGAAGAATATGGAAAAACAGGAAATTATGAGCAAAAGCCTAATACTCATTGCAAGAGCTCTCTCAAAACCTAAAGTGATAAAATTAACTACAAAAACTATACCTACCAAAAACAGCGAGCCCTGAAGCGTCTTCAAAAACTTCCTCACTGCCTTGGCGATATAAAACAGAGGCAAGCTCGACAAAAACAGAACTGAAAGCGTCACTGTGTGGGTGAAAATCATAGCTAAAGTGAAAATCGCAATTGAGTATGCCAGCTTAACCCGGGGATCCAATCTATGAATAAACGTGTCTCCCCTCTTAAATTCGAAGCCCGCTAAAATCCTCATTAATACTTAACCCCCAGAACTCGCAGTATAGCATCCCTAGCCTCCGAAACCCACATCAAGTCTTTCGGCACCCCAAGGTCCGATAACTCCCAAGCCACTTGGGTTATCTGTGGGGGAGTAAGCCTAGCCCTCCTGATCAAATCCGAGTCAGTTAATATTCTCCTAGTGCTTCCATCAGCTATAATTTTACCCTCCGACATTAACACTACTCTTGAGAAATTCTCAGCTACAAACTCGACGTCGTGCGTAACGACAACAATAGTTTTTAGCTGCGACTTCAAAAGCTTAATAAGCTGAGCCAGCCTCTCCTTTTGAGCATAATCCTGCCCAACTGTAGGCTCATCGAAGACGATCACGTCCGGGTCATAGCTTAAAATGGATGCTATTGCAACTCTTTTCCGCTCCCCCCCGCTTAGCGCAAATGGAGATTGATCTTTAAGTTCATACAAGTCGAGCAGCTTCAAAACCCACTCAACCCTTTTCTTGATAACGTCACTTGGAAATCCAAAGTTCTTCAAGGCAAACGCGATCTCCTCTTCAACAGTCTCGGAGAAGAGCTGATGATCTGGATTTTGGAAAACCAATCCAACCCTGCGAGAAAGCTCGGCTACAGAAGCATTCCTAGTATCCACTCCAAAGATCTTCACATACCCCTTACTCGGCTTTAAAAGCCCATTAAAATGCTTAATTAAAGTAGTTTTTCCAGCGCCATTCTCTCCCATTATTGCCACAACTTCACCGGGCTGAATCTTAAGTGAAACTCCACGAAGAGCAACCACTTCCTCATAGCTGTACCAAACATCATGAACTTCAATCACCGCGCATAACCTCCAAAATAGCTCTGCGAACTTCATCGGGCGTAAGCGGCGTGAACCCAAAATTCACGCCATGCTTCTTAAGCTCATTGTAAAGCTTGACAACCTTAGGGACGCCAATGCCAATAGCCTCAACCAACGGCTTACGCAACACATCCCTGGGGTGCCCATCGAGAACTATTTTACCCCGATCCATAATGACCACTCTATCTGCAACAGAAGCAACTGCCTCAAGCCTATGCTCAACCAAGACTATCGTTACGCCAAGCTTAACCTTGAGATCTAAAAGCAAGTTCAATACGTGAAGAGCACTCTCAGGGTCGAGATTAGCTGTAGGCTCATCCAGCACCAATATCTTTGGTTTCATCGATATACATGCAGCAATAGCAACCTTCTGTTGCTCCCCACCTGAAAGCTCATGCGGAGATCTATCCCTCAAATGTGCAATTCCAACCAAGTTCATTGCCTCTTCAACTCTAGCACGAACCTCCTCCCTTGGCAACCCCAAGTTTTCAGGACCGAAAGCCACCTCCCTCTCGACAGTTAAGAGGAAAAGCTGAGACTCAGGATCTTGAAAAACCATTCCAACCATCTGAGCTAAGGTGCTAGTAGGAGTTTTTTTAACCGAAAATCCCGCAACGTAAATATCCCCCTCAAGAGCACCTCTATAGAAGTGGGGAATTAAGCCGTTTAAGCACCTGCAAAGCGTGGTCTTGCCGCATCCGCTAGGCCCAGTTATCACCACGTACTCCCCCGCCTCAATCGACAAGTCAATGCTCCTAATTGCAGGCTTGCTCGACCCGGGATACGTGTAGGTTACCTTGCTCATTTCAATAATCGGCACTTCAAACCCCCCAAGCAAGCGAAAAGCAGTTATAGAACTCAGCTCAGCTTTTCAATTAGCATTTTAACGCAAATATCTAGCGCCTCCTCCGGATCACCTACTCCATTTGCCCCAGCAGCAGTAGCATGACCTCCACCAGCGCCACCTATCAGCTTTCCCACGAGCTCCATCAAGTCCCTTCCAAGATGTATACCAGTTTCACTATGGAATTTGCTCCTCGCCCTAGCACTAATTCTCAGTGAAGCTTCATCACCACCAGCAACAAATGCTACATCAGCGCCCAATTCAATCAACGCTCTAGCAGCTGAAGCTTCAAATGAACCTACATGCGATGCAACAATAATCCAATCCTTAACTCTATAAATTTTAAGTCTCTGAGCAGCCTTCAACCTAGCAATTCTTTCCGACGCATCCATGGGCGAGTAAAGCACGCCAAGAGCAGTTGAGTAGTTCGCACCAGCATCAATTAAGTCAGCTGCAGCCCTAAGGGTACTTGGCTTTGCATTAACGAATCTTCTAGAATCATAAAGCATGCCAACAAGCAGAGCTAACGCTGAAAATTCATCTATCTCCATTGAAAGATCGCAGTAAAAAGAGTAAATTATTTCGGCAGTTGATGACGCATTTTCATCAACTATTAACAGCGAAGCCTTTGATGAAACATCAGGGTGAGGTGAGTGATGATCAATTACAATTAAAGGCGAAGGATAATTTTGAACCTTACTGGACAGCGCGCCCAACTGAGCAAATGAGCAAGTGTCCACCATAATTAGCAAATCACTTGAATCGAAGTCACTGTAAATTTCTAGTTTAGGCAGCAATTCAATCAGCCTCCTAGAGGGCAAGCTGATGCTTTCCGGAGCCACTATGCTGAAATCTAATTCGGGAAGTATTTTGGAGAGCAAAGTTGAAAGGGCATATGCGCTTCCAATGGAATCTGGATCCGCATTATGGTGACAAAGAATAATGCAGCTCTCAGGTCGAATTTCAAGAATACAGTCCCTAAGCTTTGCACCTAGCATTGCTGGAAAACTCCCTCAGCATCTTATCAACGACTTTGAATGCTTCGTCAACTGCTACTCTAACAATGTCATCGACATCAACCTTGCATAATGGCGATAACGCAACATCAACATCGACGTTAAATGTGAGAACTTCTTCAAAGGACGCCTCAACAGTTATGTTCAAATCTAAAATTGCCCTTTTAGGAATCCTCGAAAAAATTATTCTTCTAGCAGCAAGTTCAGCTGCTTTGCAGACAGCTATTATTTGATCTTCTGTTAACTGGGGCAAGCCTATGCGCTCTATCTCCATCAGTGAATTCACTCCTTAGTCCCGCTAAGCCCAGCCGTCGACAAGGTCTTACTAATATCCTTCCTCAGATCCTCAAACTGCTTTCTAATTAGGCTCTCCTGCTTTTGAACTGTCTTTATTCTGAGCTCCAACGTTTCTTTCTTGTCCGTGAGCTCATCTACAACCTGCTTCTTCGTTGTTCTGAACATTATGTAACCAGCAGTCTTGTAAATTTCAGCATCTTGATCAAGCTTCTCGACTTGCTCTAAAGCATGCTCAACCTCCATCAACTGACTTTCAAGCTGCTGCCTCCTTAGAATCAGCATTCTAAGCTGCTCTTGTAGCTCTTGAAGTCTAATAAGCTTGCTTTCAATTTCAGGCGGTATTCTCTGCGTCAAATCATGCACCTCACTGCCTTAGCTTTAACATCTGAAGTTAAAATGTTTGTCGCCTTTATAAGCGTAAGCTTGAAACTTCCCGCAGGCTTCTTGAGACAGCTGAAATCCACCTCAAGTAGGAGTTTACCGCTGCTCTCAAAGCTGCCGTAGAATCGGCCTTCAACTCAACAAGAATAAAGCGCCCATCCAAGTCCAGGCGGACGGTAACTCTCGGCGAGGACTGACTTTCAACTTCTGGCTCCAAAGCTCTAAAAATAACTTCAGCTAAGTCCTCAGACCCCACGTCAAGCTTAAATTTAGCTTCAGCCCTCCACAATTTCCCCACTCCAAGGACTAAACGGCTTTTTAAGCGTTAGCCAAGCGCTCTTAACATTTATTAGTGGACCAATGGGAACCCCAAACTTATCCGTGAAAAGAATTCTGCAAAAACCGTTACTCTTTGGAACAAGCCTCAAAATAGCTGAATTAGAGGTAAGATTATTGAGAAGCTCACTTGAAACGACTTCAGCATTAAGAGCAGCACTTAGAGCCTCAGCAAAAAGGACAACTTCGCTACTGGATCCTGCTTGAGGCAGTATGAAAAGGCTAGATGGATTCATAGACTTTGCCCGCGGAAACTCTCTAAGAAGCTTCACGCCAGCAATGTTGATAGTTGGAGGAAGCTCATAAAAGCTTCTACTCGACACTGAGAAAAACCTAATTCTACCAGGATTCCCTTTATAAACAGATATTAAGATGACTCTATTGGCACCAAGCTCAATAGCCTTAAGCGCAACGTCACTTAAGCTCATCTTGCCCCTATTAATCTTAATCGCTCTGGGAAGAGCTTGCTGCAAATCCTTACAAAAACTTCTCGTCCTTCTAGTTGGTCGCCTTGAAGTCGTTATGAGATATTTGTACGGCATTACTGACACTAGCGACTAACTTTGCCAGTTAATGGAACGTATGCTCCCCCAGCAAACGTATATTTGCATTTCCTGCAAGTCCATATTCCAACACTGATGCGCTTAAGCTTCCCCCTAGTTCTACACCTAGGACACCTATGAGGGGCACGCCTAGCTTCCTCAATTTTCTTAACCCTCAATCTGATCGTTGATCCATACCTAGCCCCATATCTCCCTGCAATACCGACTTTCCTTGTTCTACCCACACCAATCACCCCTAAGACGAGCCTTTAAACTGCTCATAAGCCTCAAGAAGTTTACTCCTCAACTCCTTACCCTTCCCTATAGCTAAGTCAACGGCCTTTAAAATCTCCTCTGGAGTAAAAACTCCAGAAAAGCTCTTCTGCAAAGCACACGTATTTCCATCCCTAGTTGTAAAGATAGTTAACCTGCAGTCCAAGACGCTTTCCTCCTCAAGCGACGGGTCCACTATGAGAGAATCGCCAATCTTCCCAATAGTGACCGCGATCGGATAATCCCTCAATTGTAATGGCTTTCTCTCCTCAGTTATAATTACCTCATCCCCCTCCACCTTAGCTACTGGGATGCTCGTGTTCATTAAGGCTGCAAGAGCAGCCAGAGCAGATGCATCCATCAAATTGCCATTGTAATCAAGCACGTAAATGTCAACCCAAATCATCCAAACCTTCTTTCCTGGAATTATGCAAAGCTCCTTCAAGTCCAAGGCTTCACTCTTCCTTATTCCCCTATCAACAACTCTAGCCAATTCAATGGCATTTTCATCTGGAGGTCCAGGCTCAAAGGATGGAGATGCAAGTGGAACAAACTCCGCATTAACCATTAAAACTCCTTCATCAGGAGTGTCCGGAAAAGGCATTCCAATTTCAGCTTTCACTCCAACCATCACGTAAGTATTTCCAATTTTAACTCCTGCAGACCCATCAGCCTTGCCTGCAATGCCAAACTCTATTGAAATTGGCCTATAATCACTTAAGCTCCTACCATCAATTCTAGCTCCCTTAGAAGCTAAATCAAGCAAGTACGCCCTATTCAAATTAACTGGCACTTTACTTATCACCGCTAACCTCCTCCTGAACTGCTCCAAACTTCCTCCTCAAAGCCTCCTTTTGAAACTCATAAATCTTCTCACAAGCCAAAATAGCCATTTTAAATGCCTTCTCAAACTCCTCTCTAGTCAATATCCCATCCATTTGCAGAAGCGTAACCACTCCTTTACTCGGCATGTATGCTACTGGCATGTCAACTTCACCATACTTATCCTCAGCATCGCACAGATCAACAACTAGCTGCCCATCAACTTTTCCAGCAGCACAAGCTACAACCAGATCCCTCATGGGAATCCCAGCATCAGCTAAAGCTACTGACGCAGCAGTAACGGCTGCGCATCTAGTACCTCCATCAGCTTCAAGCACTTCAACGAAAACGTCAATTGCAGTTCGTGGAAAGCGATCAAGCAAAATTGCTGGCTCCAATGCTTCTCTAATCACTTTGGAAAGCTCTATCTCTCGTCTTGAAGGAGCCGGAGACTTCCTCTCCTCAACTGAGAAGGGAGCCATATGATACCTGCATCGAAGAAGAGCTCTATCCGGTAGAGCCAAATGCTTAGGATGAAGTTCTCTCGGCCCATAAACTGCGACAAGCAACTTATTCTTTCCCTGCTCAATATAAGCTGATCCATTAGCGTTAGCTAAAACGCCAACTTCAATCTTTATAGGTCTAAGCTCATCAGGCTTTCTACCATCAACTCTCAATCCGCGTTCATCAATAAGCACAGGCTTTCCCCCACTCATACTACACATCAACCCCAATGCAATTAATTAGCAGGCTAAACCAATTAGTTACATCAACAATATAAGTTAAGCGCTCAACCTCCATCAACTCTGCCCTTCTCCTCTTTTATCATCTTACGAACCCTCTCAGTTAAACCCGGAACCTGAGCTTCCATCTCAATCTTCCTAATCACCTTAATTGCAATATCCTCGTACTTAGCATTCTTAGCTGAAACCCACACCCTACCATTCTGCCCAACAATTATTTGGCAGCCCAGCTCCTTCTTAATCATGTTGATCATCGAACCTCTCCTTCCAATTAGCCTCGGAACTTTCGTTGGAGAAATTTCAAGCAGCCGCCCACCCGATAACTTCCCATACCCCTTTCCCTTAGTTGTCAGCATGGGATTCCTAGTTTTATCGAAAACTATAACTTCGCCTACAATCACATCGCCAACATCGTAGTACTTTCTAATGTTTTCCTTAGCTGGATCTATGGGTTTGGGGAGAGCGTCTATCACTTGAAGAGTGGCTAAGTAAGGCGAGTTTATGTCGACTTGCCAGCTGGTCGGCGTGTAGTCGTATATTACTCCAATTACGACGTCACCCACCTTAGGCATATAGCAGCCCTTCAATGCAATTACACTAACAACTTTATTCTTAATTTCAGCAAGCCCTACAACAGAGGAGTATATCTTCTCGCCATCCTTATACGTATTTGGACCAGCTTCAAATTTACCCTCAGCCAGCAATTCTCCCGGAAGTACAAGCTTCCTCCTATCCACATAAATTGCCAATTTACTTCCTCCCAACTTGACCTACTATTTCTACTTGAGCTTCACCCTTTGAAATTTCATTTACTTTAGATATAAATGAAGGCTGCAATCCCGCAGGCATTTCCACTTCACAGAGCCAACTTCCATCTGAAAGCCACTTTGACTGCTTAATCGAGCCGAAGCGAGAAACAACTCCATAAGCTCTACCAGCACATGTAGGTGGAAACTTGACTCTAATGATGACATTTGCAATTTTCAGAGGAAGCACAACTCTCAAAGCCTTAATAACCGTCACAGCCTGCTCCTCGGCGTCTTTAAATGGGTCTATTGGAACTCCAACCTCCTCCATGGCTAACTCAATTCTCTTTGGAGGGTGAGGAAGCCCAGTTCTCGGGTCAATGCAATTTCTAGAAATAATGCTAATTATCTGCCTCTTCTTCGCCTCAATAAGCTCACGCCTCTGCTCAGCAGTAAGCTGAAGCTCGCCCTTCTTTATGATCACCTCAGCAATCTTGTAGATGTCATCAGTTCCGAAAACCTTTAAAATAGAAGCCTCCGAAGCCTTCAGACCCTTGCGGGCATCCTTATAAACTATTTCGCTTACCAGCACATCTCTTAAGTCAACATCCCCGCCTGACTTAAACTTCCAAGCCAAATCAGGATCAACTAATATCTCAAACCGCTCTCCTTTGAAAGAATATCTTGCAATTACTGCCTTTTGCCCACTCACCCGCATCACCCATTTAAGAGCAAAAACTACTTGGAAGTTGCCTTGCTAATCCACTCAGCGATCTCCTCTCGAGACAGCTTCCTAAACTTCTTTTCCTTTACGTTAGCAATACCAATTTCAAGCTTTTCAGGCTCAAGAGAGCCCTCAACAACAGGCATGAGGGCCTTTACAGCTAGCAGGATAGCTTCATCTAAAGTTAGTTCCAGCCTGTAGTTCTTCTCAAAGAAGTCGGTTACGGGCTGACTTCCAGCCCCAATAGCCCTAGCCAAGCAGCCTGCATAGGCCCCGCTAGGTTCAATTATGAAAAGCTTCGGCCCATTCTCATCCACGCCAGCAATCAACAGTGAAACGCCAAAGGGCCTCACTCCGGCATGCTGAGTATAAAGTTGCATTACATCACTAATTCTCCTCGTTAGAATCTCAACATCAATTGGCTCATCATAAAGCAACCGATTAATTTGAGCTTGAGTTCTAGCTCGATCAATTAAAACTCTAGCATCTGAGGGAAAACCAGCATAAGTAACTCCAATATGCTCATCAACCTTGAAAATCTTCTCAATAGAGTAGAGATCAATTAATGGAAATAGCTTCCTCTTCTCAGCTACAAGCACAACTCCCTCAGGACACTTAATGCCTAAAGTTGTAAAACCCTTCCTTACAGCCTCCATAGCATACTCAACCTGAAAGAGACGGCCATCAGGAGAAAATATGGTTATTGCCCTATCATATCCCATTCCAGGCGGTGTAAACATTTAATTCACCTCCAGCACTAACTATCCTCCGCTTTTAAATCTAGTTACACTGAAAATCTTTAAAGCAATAAGTTTTACGGCAAAGCCAAGCAAGGCCGGTCACGAATAAGAATTATTGGCGCAGCACCTTAAACCCATGATCTAATCAAAAGCAATGACATTAGCTTCCGACTCATCATCGCTCCATTTAAAAACTAAATGAAATCCTGCCAAAATTTAAGGCCAGCCTTCGCATCATCATGCACAGCTCATGAACACTCTAAAATACTGGAAAAACCACTATAACATGTAGCTGCCAAGCACATAACCACAATAAGATGGGCAGGCAACTCGAATTGCAAATCAGGTGAATAATATGCGAGAAATGCTAATTCCATACCCCTACACCAAAAAGGGATTATATATACGCATAGCGGAGGTCATCCTATCGACAGCAGTATCCTTCTACCTTCTATTCAATACCATTCTAATAGAATTCATAATAAGCTTCCTAATGACGTTCCCAATTTCCTACATCATTCTATCAACATTCAACATTTTAAAGACCAAGAAAATATCTGATAAATTAAATGATAAGCAAAAATATATAAAATCTAAGCATAAAGGTGAAACATACTACAAATTTCTTGTAAAAATAATTTTGATAACCATAGCGCCATTCATAATAATTATGATAAGCCCAATAATAGGCTTAGGCACAATACTTGGCTTTATATGCGCCCACGGATTTTCCGAAATAACGCACTACGCATACGTTAAAAATGTTGAAAGAAGACTTGGAGGCAGACTTTACCACTTTATATCAATAACCAGCATCAATGGATACTATTACACTGGATTTAAGGTTGTGAAACATTTAGAAGAGTAGTATGCTGAAAAGTTACGGGAGTATTACCAAACCTAGTTTTAACATAAACCTCAAAAACTAGAGATGCCTTCACCACTCCATTAACAACATTTCTCTTCAGCTTGAAAATGGGCACCTCAATCATTACAGTTCTACGCAAAGTCTCCAAGGGCCTTGAAACAAGCGGCGAGCCGTAAAAGTTCTCGCTATAAACTCTGGCAACCTCGCCGCCAAAATAAACTTTATAAACAATCATCGAAAACTCGATGGCCCTAGCTCCCCTATTCACAACGCTATACGTAAGATTAAGGAAAGCCCTATCCACCTCAACATTAATCTGAATGTCTTCCACGTCTATCTCCAAAAGCTTGATGGAGTAGACCTCAAGGCTATAGTCGATGTAATTATTAATTAGTAAAGCGAATAACAGTAAGGTGAAAATAAAGTACCCAACCTTAAAGTACTTTGAACCATCAATTATAGTTGAAAGGTAAATTCCAATTGGGATGAAAATTAATGATAGGGGTGTAACTACCATCAAGATGTACATCAAAGCATTTCTGGATGAATAAATTGTAACTAGCTCTGCAGCCAAGCTACCAATGTTCATTTGAATTGGTAACCTCACCAATACAACGGTCAAAATAACGCTTAAAACTGCAGAGGCCATATAGCCAAGAAAAGCTAACTTCAAGTCCTCAACCATATAGCCATAAATTAAGGAGAGAACGCTGAAAACCGAAGCATAAAACAGTGATTGCACATCTATTCTACCAACAAAAATGTAATTGAATAAGATGTAGGAAAGTGATAGCGAATATAGCAAGTTAATTAAAATTGTGAAGAAGCGCCCTTTCCAAGTCATTCTTAACGCCTAACCCTCAGCCTTGGATTTAGAATCTCATCCAATGCATGCCCTAACAGTACGAAGGCAAGTGCAAGAAACGTTATCGCCAAACCTGGAGGAATGATCCACCACCACATAAATCTGAAGAAAGCCCCAGCATACCTAGCGTTGTAGAGCATTCTACCCCACGACGGAACTGACGGATCTCCAAGATTTAAAAAGCTTAAAGTAGCTTCAAGAAGTATTGCTCCAGGAACCCTCATGACCAAGTTTATGTATATAATTGGAGTCAGCTGGGGCATGATGTGCCTGAATATTATGTACATGTCAGGAGCACCAATAGCTTTAGCGGACTCAACATACATGCTATCCCTAATGGACATGACATAGGCACGCGTATTCCTAGCGAAGCCCATCCAGCTGAACAAAGCTATGAGAGCTATTTCCAAGTACAAGCTTTTACCAATAAAAACGCTAACAGCAATTATGAGGGGAAGTATAGGCGTGAAAAGTAACGTATCTGTGAAGTACATTAAAATTTGATCAACAATGCCGCCCTTATATCCAGCTATTATTCCAACGATGAGGCCAATTGAAACAGATATGACAGACGCCAAAACTCCAACAAGTAGGGATACGCGAGTTCCATAAACCAAGTTTGAGAACAAGTCCGACCCAAGATTATCGGTTCCAAGAAATCCATAGAGTTTACCGTAAATCCTAAATTCCTTAGCTCCAAACTTAACTTCAACCCAGCCATCTCCTTCAACTGCATATATTGACGCTGTAAGCCTTAGCTTGTAGGTACCCTGCTGATCGAATATCTTCTCGCCAATATAATCGTGCGGAGAAAAGCCAAGTTTAAGCTTAAGAGAAATGTCACGTGCATCATAAGTCGCAGGCGTCTCAAGACGAGTTAAATTATACGCTATTGGCATGCTGTCATAAACTTCATACACCCTACCTTTAGGAGTGATTATGAAGCACTTTATTCTAACGTAGCTTCCAAGGGCATCATATATCGTGACTTTAAACGGGATTTTACCACTAAATCTCTTCGGCGGATCATAAGTATAGTTAAAACTGTACTCAAACACGACATTATTAATAGAGGAACCGTTGCTACAATGAGCAGTTAAGACCATGACTCCACCATCATCCTTTAATGAGACGCCTTCACTCAATTGCTTAACGTTCCAGTCGTCAAAATCCAAGTTAAGAATAGTGTTTCTAGGCAAATTTCTATACTCCGAGAAAAAGGAAAACCACTCCGGAAAAGCATAGCTATCAGCCAATCCAGTTTCGTTGGGATCAATGGGTGCAAATAATGGAGCGAAAACGGCGACTATGACATATAGCATCAATATGCTAAGACCAAGTAAACCAGTTTTATGTAATCTAAGCTCCATTATGAAAGCTTTAATCGCTCCTAATTTACTTGATTGAAGCGAGGTCATGATCCTACCTCAATCTCACCCTTGGATCAAGTAAAGCAATTACTAAATCAGCTATGTAAAGAGAAACGACGGTGAGGACTACTTGTATAAAGAGAACGGCCTGAACCACTGGATAGTCGAACTGAGTTGCTGCAGAGAACAACCACCTACCAACGCCATACCATGAAAATACGGTTTCAATTATAACAGCTCCGGAAATTATGCCTGGAAACTCCAAAGCTAAAATGTTTATCACTGGCGCAAGCACATTTCTTAAGACATGCTTAAGCATAACTTCCCTTTCATTCAAACCCTTGGCTCTAGCAGTTAATACGTAATCCTCCCCAAGCTGCGTCAAAAATAAATTCCTAATAAATAACGCGAAGCCACCAACACTGCTGATAAGAAGAGTGGTTAAAGGTAGAGCCATATGCCATAAAAGATCAGCCACATATTTTACTGGATCTCTAGGAGGCGGCCTACTTATCGTGCCAGCTATCGGAAACCACCTCAAATAAAATCCAAATACCAATAACATCAATAAGCCCACATAAAAAAGTGGAAAAGCACTTACGAATATGCTTGAACCTATAACTGAAGCGTCAAACCTGGTACCTCTCTTTGAAACTGCAATTATCCCAATTATCAAGCCAAGAATTATCGTTAATACCGTTGAGGTCCCCAGAAGTAGAACGGTGTTAGGAAGCCTTTCCAACAGTTCAGCGAAAACAGGCCTTCTAGTGTAAAAGGAGAATCCCATCTGACCAGTAAATAAGGCCAAAACATACTTCACAAACTGTGAAGCAAGAGATTCATCCAAGCCAAACTGCCGTCTAATAAGCTCCTTCTGAGCCTCGGTCAAGTTAGGGTTAAGGAAGAAGAAGGAAGGATCTATACCCAACACATAGTAAGGTAAAACTCTAAGCAGGAGGAATTGGAGAGTTAATGATGAAATTATAACTGCAGCTCTATCAATAGCCCTTTTACTCATGTACTTCAGCAAACCTTCGCCAGCCGCACCCATGTTGCCAACTCCAGTTAGCTAAGATTAATTCGAATAATAAATAGAAAAAAAGTTTCTTTTATCTTTTAATTCTAAGCCCTTCTCCTCAATAGGACTACTGCTATTACAGCTACAATCACCACTGCGATGCCTGCACCTATATATGGCAGGTACCTCTGCCAGACTGGCAGCACTGTGACGGATACACCCACAGTTCTACTCAGCTCACCAAGGCTAATTTGCTGAACAGCCGAAACCCTGAGATCGAAATCTCCTTCAAGCCCGCCAGTATCTATTTCAGCAACATAAACTCCATCTCCAGCATGCGTTGCAGTCACTGACTTGACAACTTCGCTGTCCCTTACAAGCTCGATCGTTACAGTAGCGTTAGTAACCGGATTTCCAAGATAATCAGTTAGCGTAAGCTCAACAGAAAGCTTATCTCCAGAATACAGCACTTCATCGTACTTACTTAGAGTCACTGTAAGCGATTTCTCTGGATGCCTCTTCCAATACTGAGTATTCCACGTGAGCAGTATGTACTCGCCCAGATGCCTCTCCTTAAATATGAATGGTCCAGTTCCAACTAGACATGTTAAACCTGGAACAGTTGGGTGATCAACTTTACTTGGATCCCAAGCTTCCCATCCGCCGTGTTCTTCCAGTAAGGTAGTATTACCCCATATGTGCATTGGAATTATTGGAACGTTGAAGTCATAGAAGTAAGCCCAGCTTGTACCATTAATGTACACGGCAATAGTATAATCATCGGTCACTTCAGTCTTAACCATGCTTTCAAAAGCCTTAGCGTACAATTGCGTCGGCTGCTTTTCCTTTATGAACCAGAAGGTAAAGTTGACGTCATGCGCCGTAAATGGCATGCCATCATGCCAAGTAACGTTCTTAGCGAGGTAGAAGGTTATTTTTGTACCTTTGGAGCCATCAATATCAACTTCCTCTATAGTCCACTTCTCAGCTAGCCACGGATAGTCGGATGAAACCTCGTCTGGATTAGCTATAAAGAGGTTCTCATAAACCATGCCTAGAACTTGCCATTCATCTGCGGTTAGCGCAGTAAATGGATTAAGCACCCTTGGATCTGAGCCGAGAGCCTCTCTAAATCTACCTCCAAATGGCTTCTGAATTCTATGCATATCAAGCAATGTGAAGTAATGTTGACCGCCAACAGGCTGACTCAAAACTACTCCAGCAATATCAGTTCTAAAGCCCACGTTGGCACGACCCATGTAGATCGGAATGTAGGGCAATAGCTCTGAAACCTTCTCCTGAGCCTTCCATAGCCAGTACTGCGCTTCAGTTGTGTTTGCAGTATAGTAGAACTTCTCCAAGTATTCATCCACCTCTGGATCACTTATGCCCCAGAAGTTCCAAGAACCATCAGTTCTAAACAGCTCATAAGCTAACGTTGGAATTCTGCCCCAAATTAAGTACAGAATGAATGACTTGAATGTTTTGGCATATATTTGAGATACAAGTGCCTGAAACTCAATAGCCTCAATTTCCAATGGGAGACCAATGCTCTTGGCATCATCAACTATATGCTTAACCTCATTGAAGAGCCATGGAGCCTGCTCAGCCGGCGGAACTTGAATATAGAATATTGGCAGCTCATTGCCGTTCGGATCATACCACTTATTCTCCGCTTCATCGTACGTGAAGCCAGCTTCAAGGAGCACCTGCTTAGCTAGCTCCTTGCTATATGGGTAGGTTTTAACATTTGGATTTGACCACGCTCCAAAGGCTGGCGGGATAGGCGACTCCGTCGGATACCCAAATCCCTGAAAGACTTCCCTGATAATCCACTCTCTATCAATCAAGTGGGCAACAGCTTTACGAATAGCCGTATAATTCCAAGGATACTGCATAGTGTTTATTCCTAAAAGCTGCAAGTTGAACGTCTGATATGATAATATGTAGATGTTAGGATCATCCTTAACCTCCTCAAGCCTTTCCGCCTCTATCCCAGCAGTATCGATCTCCCCAGCCTTAAAGGCCATGAGCTCGGCATCATAATCGGTTATAATCGTGTATAGGTATTCGTCAACTCTTGGGCCGTAAGGTTCCCATCGCCAATTCTCCTGTTCAGGAGGAACTTCACCAGCATATATTGGCACGACGTGCACGAGCTGCATTAATAGAAGTAGCACCCCAATTCCCACAAGTATCTTCTTCATTTCAATTCACCTATTTGAAATTCAACGTTATGCTGTAACAATCTGGGAAGCCACATACTTATATATTTTTACATTTCCTATAAATAAATTTCAATTTTTAAATTTTAAAATAAAACTTTTATTATAGAAATCATTTAAAGATTTTAATGTTATTTGTATAGGTGGCAAGCGACGAAATGACCTTTTGAAACTTCAATTAACTCGGGCTCAGTCCTCTTGCACACGCTTTTAGCATATACGCATCTAGGATGAAATCTGCAGCCCTCAGGTATATTTATTGGAGAAGTAACTTCCCCCTTAATTGGGATCTCCCCTATTTTCACTCGTGGGTCTGGCGTAGGAATTGCGGATATCAAAGCTTTAGTATATGGATGATACGGATTATCAATGACCTCCTCAGCCAGGCCGAGCTCGAATATTTTACCTAAGTACATTATGCCTATTCTGTCGCAAATATACTTTGCAACTGCTAGATCATGAGTTATGAAAAGATATGTTAATCTGTGCTCATCCCTGAGCTTAAGCATTAAGTTAAGTATTTCAGCTCTAATGGACATGTCCAGCATCGAGACAGGCTCGTCCGCAACTATGAACTCTGGATTAAGAATTAATGCCCTTGCAATGGCAACTCTCTGACGCTGCCCGCCACTTAACTCGTGCGGTCTTCTATATAGGAATTCCTCAGGCGGCTTAAGCTCAACATCCTCAAGAGCCCTCATGACCAGTTCAACTCGCTCGCCTTTACTTCCAACCTTATGAATCCTTAAAGGCTCCTCGACTATATCGTAAACAGTCATTCTGGGGTTGAGAGATTCGTAAGGGTCTTGAAATATTATTTGAGCCTTCTTCCTGAACTCCTTAAGCTTCAAGCCATCATATTCAAGTACATTCTCGCCTTTGAAGAGCACTTTTCCAGATGTTGGCTCAACCAACCTAAGAATAGCCCTCCCAGTAGTTGTTTTGCCGCAGCCAGACTCTCCAGCTAGACAAAAAATTTCCTTCTCATATATGGTGAAAGTAACACCATCAACGGCCCTTACATATAACTTTGGTCTTCTCCTAATAAGGTCAAGTATGCCGGTTCTCACGGGAAAGTACTTCTTCAAATTAACTGCTTCAACTACAGGCCTACTTGAAGTCAATTCCTCTCAACTCCTCAAATCTATGACACTTAACCAAATGATGGGGAGAAGCTTCAACCAGCTCAGGCTCCTTCTCAATACACAGATCAATTTTAAATGGACATCTCGGATGAAATCTACAGCCACTTGGAGGATTAAGCAGGTTTGGCGGAGCGCCGGGTATTGACTTGAGCTTCCTCCTCTTCTCCCTAATACTTGGAACGGATGATAGAAGCGCCTTGGTATATGGGTGAAGTGAATTAGTATAAACATCAACTATGTCACCAAACTCGACTATCTGCCCAGCATACATTATTGCAATTTTATCGCTCAATTCACTAACCATAGATATGTCATGAGAGATCAATATAACTGATAACTTCAACTTTCTTTGAATATCCTTTATTAGCTTGAGTATCTGAGCTTGAACAATAACATCCAAAGCAGTTGTAGGCTCATCTGCAATCAATATTTCAGGGTTTAAGGCTAAGGCCATAGCAATCATGGCTCTT
Source organism: Candidatus Culexmicrobium cathedralense (assembly GCA_025061115.1). GTDB lineage: Archaea > Thermoproteota > Methanomethylicia > Culexarchaeales > Culexmicrobiaceae > Culexmicrobium > Culexmicrobium cathedralense. The sequence continues at coordinate 379,606 of JANZKC010000002.1, forward strand.
TGACGCATGCCGCCGCTAAACTCAAAGGGATAACCGTTAGCTCTAGAGGGGTCAATACCCACCATTTCAAGGAGCTCTACAACCCTTCTCATAGCTTCCCTCTTACTTACCTTCTTGTGAATCATAATTGCCTCAGCAATTTGATCACCAACTTTTATCACCGGATTTAAAGCGTTCATTGCTCCTTGAAAGACGATGGATATGCGCTTCCACCTCACATCTCTTCTAAATCTTTCAAGATCCATGCTTAGAATGTCCTCACCATCAAGAAGAATCTTCCCCTCACAAATTTTCCCATTAATTGGCAAAAGCCTCAAAATTGTGATGGCCAGGCTGCTCTTCCCACATCCAGATTCACCAACTATACCGAGCGTCTCCCCCTTATCCATCGAGAATGAAACACCATCAACTGCGTGAACAAAGCCCTTTCCAAGCAGTTCATAATACATTTTCAGATTCTCAACTTCCAATAGCACGTCGCAGTTCCTCCGCTTACTTGAACACTATCAATTGAAGCCAATTTAATCGTAACCACTGATGTATATATATTTTAATTTTTCAATTACGCTAATGAAATAAAGTACTATAATACAAGCAAAACAACAATTGAAATATTAAACATTAAAATCAAAAATAAAATAATTTTGAAAACCATTGTTAAAGTAGGAGGCTTCTAGACATATTTAGCATTGAAGATACATGATTAAAACAGTATTGGGGTCGGTTCGTCGCGAGGACGTCATTCTCCGCCCGAAGTCAGGCGTCTGGGACGGCTTCTTCATCCCCCACATCCACTGGTCGAGGTAGGCTATTAAGTATTTCTCTAGCTTTCTTGAGCGTGCCAGTCACCTTAATCACATGTACGATTACCGGCAATCCGCCTATTTCATCTATGATTGCCAGTGCAGCCCTCAACTTCACTACTGCTCGATGATTGCATCTAATTATACCTCTTTGAAAGTCATTATTGTAATCTATCAAGTTTATGTGAATTGATGCAGCTCCAACTTCGCCGAATAGCCTTAACGTAGCATCGAAGATATGCTTAAGCAGCTTAAGCTTGTTTAACTCGATTTTTTGCGGTGAATGTATTTCGAAGATCAAGTACCTATTACGCCTATTTTTTACCAAGTGGTTCACCTTTCTTTATCAATCTGACTCCGGGCATGATATAGCTCTCGCTCAGTTTTTCTCTGTTTCTTCGAATCAGCTCCAAAGGTATTCTTGATAAAGACTCCCTGGCTTCAAACTCCGTCAAGCCTAGAAGTGTTGCGAGTGCAGCCAACTCCCTCGGAGCCCTCATTTCATAAATGCTCGTCGCACCACTCGAGAATATTACTGGCACTTTGAATCGCTTGGCTATCTTCAAGTTCTCACTTAAAATTCTGATTGCCTGTATTCTCTCGCTCGAGCTTTTAGCTTTAATCAAGTCAATTAAATTGACCTCCAAAGCAGACTCTCCACTCAATGCTAAGGCGGCTTCAGACTTGTCGAAGAAGTTCTCCCTCCAACTTTTACTAGAAAAAATGAGTAAATCCACTCTTCGATCCCTAGCTGCAAGCCTGGCCACATTTACATTTACGCAGTAAACTGCGATTACTTCAACCTTCCTTCTGAGCTTTCTAAGAGCTCTTTTAAGCAGTCTGGGGGAATGCTCGACGATATCAGCTCTAGCAATCAAGTCCACGCCATAGCTTTCAAATATACTTCTAACGTCCTGCAGAAGCCCGATATTCTTTAGGTTGAAGTCAGCTAAACCGATTGCTTTAAAACCTAGGTGAGCTGCCATCCTAGCTATTGAAGATGGAGAAGAATTTCCATTAGACAAGCTTGACTTCACGTGAAGATCTACGAACTGCCTTTTAGGCAATTTCAGCCCTCACTCATCACGAGGCCTAGATCCCTACAAACTCGAAGCAAATCCTTCTCACTCCTAATTGAGGTGAAGGACAAGGTTACTTTAATGACTCCATCATAGTCTGCCAAAACTAAGTTTCCTCGATAAGCCTCCTCCTTGCTAAACCTCATGTAGAAAGTCTTGGCTTTAAATGTCCTCAAAGCAAAGGTGGACTCCAAGAGCTTTTTATCCAAGCTGTCAAGCTTAGAGGCTATGTAGCTGATTATGTCACTAAGTAACATTTTATCCCTAACTTTAATTCTAAAAACAGTTACTGGATTACCGTAATACCCTCTCAAAACGTTTTTGGATATTTTAACGCAATTTCTAGCGTGACTTGGCAGAATGGAAAGCATTGCCCTTTTAACTTTATCGGGATCTTCAGTGGCATGAGAATAAGCTTCAATCTTAATTTCAGTTACTGGAAAAGCTTTTTCATCAGGCATGAAACCATCCTACTGCTTTTTCTTCTTTCTCCCAGCTCTTTTATATGCAGCCCTCCTGCTCGGTCTAACTTTAACTGCCCTCTTGCCCTTAACAGTTAATCCTCTCGACTTTCTTCCAGCTGGAGTTAAACCTCTAAAGACTCTGCCTCTTTGAGCTGGATTTGTTATCCAACTTATTTCGGGATCGCTTTGAATTGCCGGATGGTGAGGATCAACTAATACGATCTCAAACCACTTATATCGGCCATCCTCCCCAACCCAATAACTTCCGAGAACCTCTAGGTTTGGAAACTTTCTAGCGGCTTTCTCCTCAGCAATCCACTGCAAGCTCTTTCTTGGAGTGTGACCGTAAACTCCCATCCTCTTAGGTCGCCTGCCACTTCTGGGCCGTGGCTTACTTAAACTTCCCTTTTTAACTCTAACTCTAGCCACAACGAAGCCTTGCTTAGCTTTATAGCCTAGCTGCCTAGCCTTGTTAATTCTAAGAGGCTTTTCAACTCTAACTACTGTAGGCTGCCTCCTCCACTTTACCAATCTCCACTTCATAAGCTCAGCAAGCAACCCCTCTTTAGGGCGCTTCCATAGGTCTGCAAGGTACTTATACACTGGAATCACTCCTCTATCTTAAAGCTCAACTCCCTAGGCTGCATATGCATTTCAAAAGCCAGCTATAAAGTTTTTCTCCTAAAATACTCGATTATCCTATTTGCCAATATAACTGCAGCAGCTCTCTGCGCTTCTACTGTCATTGCGCCAATGTGAGGAGTAGCTACGACATTTGGAAGCTTGATGAGCTCCAATTCCCACGGCTCCTTCGGAGGTTCGTTTTCGAAGACATCCAGGCAGGCGCCAAGCAGCTTTCCACTCTTCAGAGCTTCAAGTAAAGCCTTCGTATCTACAACTGCACCTCTGGACGTATTTACTATAACTGCGGTGGGCTTCAAAAGGGAGAGCTCCTTTTCCCCAATCAAGTGGTATGTTCCAGGAGTTAGTGGAACGTGAATTGTTATTATGTCGGATGCCGTCAAAACTTCATCCATACTTCTAAATTCAGCTTCAAGAGCCTTTTCAACTTCAGGTGGAGCCCTTCGGATATCGTAATATACGACGCGCATTCCAAAAGCTTTAGCTCTAGCAGCAACCTCCCTTCCAATTCTGCCTAGGCCAATGATCCCTAAAGTTTTCCCCTGCAACTGGAATCCAAGAGCCTTACGCTTAACCCACTTGCCCTCCTTCATCGACCTATCACAGAAAGCTATTTTCCTATACAGCGCAAGCAGTAGTCCAAAAACGAGCTCAGCCACAGATGTACTTGAAGCTTCGGGGCTCGAGAAAACTTTTATTCCCTTTTCTTCTGCAGCCTTCAAGTCTATGTTATCTAGACCGACTCCAGCCCTACCTATAACCTTAAGATTCTCAGCCGCATTTATGATTTCCCGCGTAACCTTAGTCCTACTTCTCACGATGAGCACATCGTAGCTCCTTATCCTGGACTTCAACTCTTCATGGCTGATTCCATAGTCTAAGTCAACTTGAAACCCATTAGACTCGAGTAGCTTAACTCCATCCTCATGAATTGGATCTGTGATCAGCACCCTCAAGGCTAAGCACCACTCACACCTAAATCTACTTCCTAAGCTTTCTTAAAGCTATTTCAGCAGCCCTAGTTATGGGTTCAATGGCATCAGCAACGGGCGGGCTATAGCAAGTATCTATTGAAGCTATGGACTCAGCATCCATGCCGCAGGCAATAGCGGCAGCTAACAAGTTGATCCTCTGAGCCACCGCCTCGCCTCCAACTATTTGCCCTCCAATCAGCTTACCATCATCAGCTCTAAACACCAGCTTAACAACTATCTCCCTAGCCCCGGGGTAATATTCAGCCTTCGTCAGCCACTTAACCTTCCCAACAACCGTGCGGATGCCCTCCCCTTTAGCCTGCTCGCATGTTAGCCCAGTAAAGCCCACTTCAAATCCAAAAACCCTAAGAACAGTAGACCCTAAGCTTCCGGCGAAGCGCAGCGAGCTTCCAGCAGCATTCGCACCAGCAACTTTGCCCTGACGATATGCAACACTGCCCAGAAATGGCGTGAAAGGCCTTCCGGTAACCAGATGCTTAGTTTCAGCGCAATCTCCAGCGGCATAAATGCCTTCAATGGACGTCCTCATAAACTCGTCGGTCTCAATTCCACCTGTAGCTCCAATGGAAACTCCAACCTTACGCGCCAAATCAACATTGGGTCTAACTCCAGTAGCAACAACAACAAGATCGCAGGGAACCTCTACTTCCCCAACAACAGCGCTACTAACCGTCGGATTTCCAATGATTTCCTCAACCCTTGAATTCAACATCAAATTAACTCCACTGCTGCGAATAGCTTGACTTAAAATTCTGGCCATGTCACCATCCAAAATTGCAGGTAGGACTCTCGGCATTATTTCAGCCACCGTAACTTCAAGCCCCCTCTCAGCAAGAGCTTCAGCAACTTCAAGTCCAATAGCTCCAGCACCAATAACCAGAGCCCTCCTAGCTTTCATAGAAGCCTTAGAGATCGCCACACCATCATTAATAGTCCTCAGCGAATAAACCCCACCAGCATCAATGCCAGGTATAGGCGGTATGAAAGGCTTGGACCCAGTTGCAAGCACGAGGGAGCTGAACTTAATGCGGTGAAGCTCGCCCCTATGCTCATAAACCACTTCATCTCCATCAACATCAACAACCCTACTCTCAAGAAAGACTTGAATTCGGAGAGACTTGAGCTTATCAATTGAAGTTATCACTAGCTCCTCAAAGCTGCCGATTTCGCCTCCGATCACAAATGGAAGTCCACATCGAGAGTAAGTCAAGTACTTTTCATCGCTGAGCACGACCACTTCAGCTGACGAGTCAGCAACCCTAGCTGAAATCGCCGACCAAAGGCCAGCAGGCCCCAAGCCAACAACCACTACTCGCCGCAAGCCCACCACCTAAATCGAATTAAATATGCAGACCATAACTTAAAAGTTGAGGGTTCAAATTGCCTAGGCAAGCAGGGCTCGTGGGGAAACCTAATACGGGTAAGTCAACATTCTTCAGCGCTGCAACCCTAGCTCCAGCAAAGAGAGCGCCATACCCATTCACAACCATAGAGCCAAATCGAGGAATAGCATACGTAAAAGTTAAGTGCATATGCAGAGAGCTCGGCGTAAAGGACAACCCTAAAAACTCGCTTTGCATAAACGGCTACAGACTAATCCCAGTAGAGCTAATAGACGTTGCAGGTCTAGTGCCCGACGCGTGGAAGGGAAGAGGGCTAGGAAATAAGTTCCTCGACGAGCTAAGAAGGGCAGAAGTACTAATACACGTGGTAGACGCCTCCGGAGGAACGGACAGCGAAGGCAGACCAGTAAAATTGGGAAGCCACGACCCATGCGAAGACGTCAGATTCCTTGAAAGAGAAATTGCAATGTGGATAGCGCAAATACTGATGCGAGATTGGAAGAGAACCTCAAGATTAATTGAAATGGCTAAGGAAGACCTACCATCAGCACTCGCAGAAAGGCTCAGTGGATTACAAATATCTAGAGGACATGTAGCCGAAGCACTTAAATTAGCAGACCTGGAAGGCAAAAAACCATCAAGCTGGAGCGAGGAGGACATAATGAAATTCGCATCTGAGCTGAGGAAAACTTCAAAGCCCATAATAATAGCAGCAAACAAAATCGACATGCCCACAGCAAGAGGAAACATAGAGAAAATGCGAAGGGAATTCAAAGATTACATCATAGTTCCATGTAGCGCTGAAGCAGAATTAGCGCTTAGAAGGGCAGCTGAAAAAGGGCTGATAATTTATGAACCTGGAAGCAGCGACTTTGACATAGTAAAGCCGGAAAAGCTAACGAGAAGACAGATGTCAGCCTTAGAAGTCATCAGGGAAAAGGTGCTGAAGCCATGGGGTTCAACTGGAGTTCAAGAAGTCATAAACAGAGCATTTCTGGAACTACTCGAAATGATAGTAGTTTACCCGGTTGAAGATGCAAATAAGCTGTCAGACCATGATGGCAACGTGCTTCCAGATGCCCTTCTAATTAAACGCGGGACAACTGCAAGGCAACTTGCATATAAGATCCACAGCGACCTAGGTGAAACCTTCATATACGCCATAAACGTCAGAACCAATCAAAGAGTAGGCGAAAACTACCAATTAGAGATGAACGACATAATAAAGATCGTAGCAGCAATGGCAAGAAAGTAACCTCTATACGTACTTAGATCCGTAAACTGGGTCCTCCTTAAAGTACCAACCCGGCTCCTTCTTAGAGCCGAAGCTCCTCACGCCCTTTTCCTTCAACTGCCTCCTAAGCCTAACAGCATATTCCTTCGAAATCTCGCCCCTCTTCTCTAGAAAATCGATAATCTCTAAAGCCTGATCTTCAGTGTCGCACCTTCTAATGAAATCTATGACGTCGGGCTCATAGCCCCAAAACTTTGGCTTGCCTAATCGCCAGGCAGAAATTTTCTCTCCAGCCTCAGCACTCGACCTAACCCCGCTAATTGGAATCCTAAAAGTGCGCCTTTCCTCAATTTCTCTAGCCAACGACGGAAAGTGCTTCTTCAAGGTCTCCCAATCAATTCCCAAGAAAATCACATCCAACCTAAGTTTTACCTAAGTAGTACTTAAACTAAGCGTGCGTGCTTTCATTCCCCCGAACAATTTCCATGGCTTTAAAGTGCTCCTTAACTAGAAAGGCGCGAGAAACTCCGACGTCCACATGATCCCAGGGTAAAGGTTCATCCACACCCCTACCAGCCAAAACGGCATCTTCAATGGAAATGCCAAGCTCCCTCTCAGCCCTCCTCCATGCAGCCAGAGAACCTCCAAGCTCAGCAACCCTAATCATTAGGGCAGCCGCCTCCCTACCTGAAGTTGATAAGAAAGCCTGTATAACAGCCTCCCTCACCCTCATCACCCTCAATTCGATTCTGTGATCTTTAGCCGCCATTCTCCTCAACAACCCAAACTTATATCTAAGCGAAGCAGTGTCCTCAAGTCCAAGCCACTGGAATGGAGTGTGAGCCTTAGGAATGAATGGACTTACGGTTAATCTGACGCTTTTTGGAGCTGAAAAACCTAAATCAGCTACGCGCTTGGCTAGCTCCACTATCAATTTAACATCATCCAATGATTCCCCCGGCAAACCTATCATAAAGTAAAGCTTAACATGTCTGAAGCCACCATCCAAAGCAATTTTAGCAGCATCAATAATTTCAGATGTTGACAGCCGCTTATTCACAACTTCACGCAGGCAGTCTGAGCCCGCTTCAGGAGCAAAAGCTATGGTTCTCTGCCCACCTTTAACTAGAATTTTAGCAAGCCTTTCAGATAAAGCCGAAGCTCGCATCGACGGCACAGATATTTTCAAGCCCAAGGAAACGATGTGCTCGCATAAATCCTCAAATCGGCTATGGTCAAAGGCCGCAGATCCAATTAAAACAACTTTATCAGTTGGAGTACACGTCAAGCCTTCACTTAAAATGCGCTCAACAGCCTTAATCGACCTTTCCCGCATTGGAAGATAGTTGTAACCCTCAAGGCAAAATCTGCAGCCCCACCTGCAGCCCCTAGTTACCTCCAACATGAACGAGCCGCCGAAAATCGGGCTAAATGAGCTGTCAGCTGAAACTAAGGGGATTACCTGGGCAATGGCGTGAGGAGCATCATCAAGGGATGAAGCCCGAACCCTCCTAACAGGCTCTTCAAACTTGGGGACATACACTCCATCAATACTAGACAGCCCCTCCAAAACCCTCTCCCTATCACCGAGCTTTAAGGCATCAACTAAGCCGTCAATTATCGGCTCAACCTCACCGATAACAACCGCATCTACAATTGGAGCCACTGGCTCTGGATTAGCTGTCACTGCAGGACCTCCCGCCACGATTATTGGGTGATCACTGGTACGCTCACAAGCCAGCGCAGGAATTCCCGAGCTAATTAGCATGCGAATGAAATTCACATAGTCAAGCTCATATTGAAGTGAGAAGCCGAGAACATCAAATTTTGAAGGAGGTTGACTAGACTCAACACTTAGCAGAGGGCCTTCACCCTCAAAGAAAAACCTTTCACACGCCACATCTCTCCAAGAATTCAAAAGCTCATAAAGCAGGCGGATGGCTAGACAAGACATTCCAACCCTATATAGGCTGGGATAGCAGAGGCCGAATCTAAGAGCAACATTTCTCCAATTCTTCTTAACAGCATTAATCTCCCTAGGGTACATCACTAAACGTTGTAAAGCTAAGAATAATTAGCGTTGCGGAATGAACCTCCTAGCCGGATCCTCAGAAAGAACCATTCTAAGCTCCTCCACGGTCAGCCCCTCAATAACATCACCGTAGATGTCGCAGACCTCTTTGACGTTTTGATCCTCAGGGCTTCTAACAACAATTTCAGCTCGATTACCAGATGGAAGCTCAACATAAATATGGACGTAAACTTTCTTCTCCTCATCATCTCTGCCAGCCTTAACCTTCTTCTCGACGTTAATAACATTATAGCCTAAGCACCTCAACTTCTCAACAACAGCTGATGAAGAGTGAGAGTAAACTATTATGTCAATATCGCTTCCAATTCTAACGGTGCCCCTCCAAACGCTACCTATAAGTTTAGGATTGAACTCCAACAGAGCTTCCATTATTGATAGTGCTTCTCGTCTCATCTGAATAAGCCTAGCAATTCTAGACTCACCTTCAAGCAGGTTCGCCAGAGCATCCAGTTCATCCGCCACCTCACGATTACTTGGAAGAACAGTTACTCCAAGCTCTCTGGCAGCTCTAAGCTTAGCAAATTTATACTCGGTAGCTAGTCGGTAATATAGCAGGCGAGCAGCTTCCCTAGCAACAAGTGCCCTCAAATTGCTTGGCTTCATGGAAGACGCCATTGCCCACTCATCAAGCTGCAGTAACGCGAGCCAAGATCTCCTCAATGGGCTTACGCCCGGAAGGCAAGGTTAAAAGCTTGCTCTTTCTAACTTCAACCTTCCGTAGAGGATAAATCTTCCTAGCAGCATTATAAATTTCAGACGCAATCTTACCTAAAACCGCCTGCTGCACAAACTCATCGAAGGACAATTGCTGAGCCTTGGCCTCAATTACCTCCCTCATAATTTTCCTAATAGCCCTCTCCTGCGAGGTCTTAGCTCTATGCCTAGTCAAGGCGATGGCTGAAACTCTCAGGGTATAGCCGTCCTTCGTCGTAACTTTGAATATCCCATCAACCCTCGAAGATCCTCTTCTAATCAAGCTTCTCAAATAGTCCCTAGTTAAGTCATGTCCCTTGAATATCGTTTTAGCGACATCCCCCTCAATCTCCATTATCTGGAAGTATAGCTTGATGTGAAGCAGTGAAAAGTCTCCAGTCAAATCGCTAAGAGAAGTTTCAACAACTCTCCCATAAAGCTTAGCGGGGTCGTCGGCGGGAATCCTAGCGATCTCAGCATTACCAAATGCATTTGAGGCTAACACTGTAAACCACTTCTTCATCCTCCACTTATCCCTAGCCCTCGACGACACTTGAACCACCCACTAAACTAGCTTTACGTGATTTGAACAATCTTCCTTATAACTCTGTTGGGCGAAATTCAAGGACTTCTCAGCAGCTTGGATGCATGAAAGCAAATCATCCAGGGTTTGAAGTAGAGTTTCAACTTTGCCCTCACATTCAATTTCAACCTCAACTTCGCCATCAACCTTCCTAGCAGCCACTGCCAAGCCACGTGGAGCCTGCAAATTGTCAGGCTCAACTGCACATGCAATAGCCTCAGCGACTTCATCATCCCCATAGCAAATTCTAATGAAGGCACAGTGCTTCATTTAACCACCCGAAAATTGCTCACCTATCAATTCCTCCAAAATTTTAATGAAATCCTCCTCAGAGCCAGCTGGAATTTGAGCTCCAGCAGCAACATCATGACCTCCACCGATACCTCCAACTGCCGAGGCAGCCTCCCTAATAGCCAACCCTAGATTTAAGCCCCTCCCAAAAAGCCTTCTATCAGCTCTAGCTGAAACCTTAACTTTCCCCTCAGACGATTGAGCTAAAGCAACAGCAATCTTCCTTGGAGACAGTATTCTCGAAGAGAGAGCAACCGAGATCAGCGTGCCTATCAGCCTTTCATCCACAATTTCTCCACCATAAATCACCTGCAAATGCTCAGTATGTCTAACCTTATCCAAGTTACGCGTGAGCCAATTAACGTACCTCAATAGAACACGTCTATACTCCGACGAAAGTTCTTCAGCCTTCTCTAGAACCGCACCCCTCCTACCCATGCAGACAGCCACGCCAATGCTAGGGCGCCCAAGCCTACCGCATGCATTAAGTAGGGAGGCATATTCCCTAGCATCCTTGAGGGGGGAAGTTGGAGGCTCCTTAGATAGAAGGTAAATCGTCCCCATAATGCTTTCAGCTTCCTTACTCTCAATTCCCCTACTCAGCATGTGCTTCACCAAGTTAACCATTAAAGATCTCAGTTCCTGCTGAGATAAGTCAGCCATTCTCCTCAAATTTCCATCCTCATCGGTTGGCGAAATCCCTATGCGCTTTAGAAAGTTAACGCAAGCATTAAAGTCTCCGCTTAAACCAGGAATCAAAGGATCTATCGTATACTCCAAGCTTTTAACAACCGGTCTAGATTCGAAGCCGAACAACCTTAACCCAAACTTCACTTCAACTAAATCCGCTTCGACAGCATCTCTAACTATTAACTCGTTCAACCCTATCAAATTACGCCTCTTCCCGCAATCCTGCCTATCCCCAAGAGCCCCCACAACGGCGACTGGAGCCAAATCAACATTATCTTGGCTAACAGCCTTAGCTACAAAGTAAGCTACGCCCGCTGAACTAATGTGCTTCGAGCCGTCTATCTCGAAAAAGTGGGGATTAACTTCAACTCCCCCAGCAATTTCAACATCCAAGGGCTGATGATGATCAAGAATGACGATCGAGGAAACCGAGAGAGCACTTAAAATCAAATCCTTCTGCCCACTGCCCAAATCAGTGAATATTATCGGGACATTCGCTTCAGAACTTAGCTCTCTAAGCAGCTCCTCATCCAGCTGCTTTACAATTCTAATCTTAAAAGAAGCCTTCAACCTTTCAAGAGCAACACCCATAATGCCTGCAGAAGCAAGTCCATCTGCATCCAAGTGAGAAACAACAGTTATTGGAAGGTCCTCTTCTATCCAACTCAAAATGCGCTCCGCAGCTTCCTCAACTTTCCCCCTAAACTCGGATATCGAACTATCACCATTATTTAGATTCAAGGCTTCCCGCCACTAAGCAGTAATGGTCTTTCCAGGCTGGTAAGACCAATTCGTTGGGAGCCTCCCAATTCTACGATAATACTTGGTTAATCGCCATATTTTAGCTTCAATGAGCTTGAGCCCCCTCCTGCTATGCTCGTCCTTAGGGTGCTCCTCCAAGTGCCTCCTTATGCGCTCAGCCCTCCTAATCAAGTTGGCAAGGTCCTCGGGCAGCTGTGGAGCAAGCCCCCTTTCCCTAAGGATCTCAACGATCTTCTTTCCGGTGATCTGCTTAACAAGTGGAATGCCATACTGGTCTCTTAAAATAACGCCTATCATTGATGGAGGAGTCCCTCTCCTTGCAAGATCAACCACTAGATTCTCAACTTCCTCGGCAGTATACTTACACCACTTAGGAGGAGTAGTTCTCACAGGCCTAGTTGAGTGAGATTTCCCCTTCTCCTTGCTTTTCCTCATGGATGTGCCTCCCCAAGCCTTAGACAGTAACTCGCAAGGATACTTAAGTTTATTTCGCTAGGTGGGAGGCAAGCCACATCCCGAAAGCCTTAAATGCCTTTGCCCTATGGCTAATCCGGCACTTATGCTCAAACTCCATCTCAGCAAAAGTTAGCCCATCACCCTCATCGGGGATAAATATGGGGTCAAAGCCAAATCCCCCACTTCCCCTAGGCTCAAGAGCAATCTCCCCGAAAGCCACTCCCTTAAAAACTCTGCACTCCCCACTAGAATCACAGTAGGCCACAGCTGACTCGAACCATGCCCTCCTATCGCTAACTCCTCGCATTAACTTCAAAATTCCACTAAGCCCTATCGTCTTAAATACGTATGAGGAGTATGGGCCTGGAAAGCCTCCAAGCGACTCAATGAATAGACCTGCATCCTCCACTATCACAGGCCTATTAAGCTTCTCAGCAGCATCTTTAACTCCAAACAGCGCTATTTCGCATAGATCATCAGACTGTATCTCAATCCTCTTCATGGGAACTTGAATTAGGCGCACACCCATAAGTGAAAGAACGTACTTAGCTTCCTCAAACTTATGCTTATTTCTCGTGATAAATGCTATCTCGACATCACTTAGAAATTCTGCGCTCAACCACATACCTCCCCCTCATTCTAATCTCCTTAACCTTCCTGATAACTAGATCAGCCCTATCGAAAGCGCTTCGATAACCTTCAACAACAGCCGAAAAACACTCATTAGCAATTTCATAGTGCGAGCTCTCTAGAACTCGAAGAAGCAAGTGTAAATCCACCCCAAAATGCTCCACCTCCATGGAGAAGCCTCCAAGCCCAAAGTCTATGAAGTATATCTTATCGTTGCATGCAATCATGTTTGAAGTCGTCAAATCTCCATGGAAAACCCCATTAGAGTGAAGAAGCCCAACACACTTACCCACCAATCTACAAAACCTCACTCTCTCGCTCCTCGAAACCTCCGGAAGCAGCTTCTTGAGTGTAACCCCCTCAATAAACTCCATGACAATAGCGAAATTCCCTAAATCCACATCAAACACGGTGGGTGTAGGAACACCAAATCTCTTAGCACTTGAAAGCAATTTAGCCTCATGAGCAGTTCTAAACCTCCTCAAATGCTCATCAAGCGGTCTAACCCTATACGACTTAGCAACCCTAATTTTCTTAACAACCTTCATCCCAAACCAGTCGTCCAAGTATAAGTGGGCTTCAGCACCCTTCTTCAATAGCCTCAACTTCAAGTTCACCTACCCAAGGCACATCAACTGCATCCAATCTCCATCTAGGTTTAATGAAGCTCTTCTCAACCGGCAAAGTAATTCCATGTTTAAGCGCTAAAACTCCAGTCCAGGCAATCATAGCGCCATTATCCCTAGCATATTCCTTTGGCACAGCTTTAAAGAAGGCCCCATGCTCCTCGGCCACAACTCTAAGCATATCCCTAAGCCGCCCATTGGCAGCTACCCCGCCGGTTAGAAGCAGCGCTTTCTTTGAGGTATGCGCAATAGCTCTTTCAGCAACCTCACATATCATGGAAAAAGCCACCTCCTGCAAGCTATAGCACAAGTCCTCCAAGCGCTCACCTTCATCAAGCTTCTTTATCGCGGCAGTAAGCAGCCCCGAAAAGGAAACATCCTGTCCCTTAACCACATAGGGAAGAGGAATAAAGCGCTCTCCCCTACGCGCCAACTCCTCAATGTATGGCCCCCCCGGATGAGGTAGGCCAGCCCTTCTAGCGAACACATCCAAGCAATTTCCAAGCGCAATATCCAGCGTTTCCCCGAAAACCCTATACCTGCCCCCAGCGTAAGCTGCTATAATCGTGTTTCCACCGGACACATAAACTACCAAGGGGTCAGCTGCCTTACATACTAGCTTAGCAATTTCTATGTGAGCAACGCAGTGGTTAACTGGTATCAGAGGCTTTTTGAAGTAAGTTGCAAGAGCTCTAGCGATTGTTGCTCCAGTTCTCAAGCATGGACCAAGGCCAGGGCCTAACGACACTGCTACACCATCAACATCTTCAATTGCAATGCCAGCCTCATTCACCGCTGACTTCAATACGTTAGGAGCCACGTTAGCATGGTGGCGAGCAGCCTCCCTAGGATGAATTCCACCTTTAGATGGAATGTACTCTGAGTTCACGTTTGATAGAATAATCCCCTCAGAAGAAGCAATGCCGCATCCAAACGTGTGCGCAGTGCATTCAATTCCCAAAATAAGCATTCATGAACGCCTCAACCTTCAGCCTCAGCTTGCTCCTCCCTCTCCGAAGGCCTGTCCCTAGCTATCAAATACTCAGGCTCAATTTCCTTGGCTCTCTCCGGAGACTCGTAAACGTGAACGTGACCCCTCGTCTTGCCAACGCCATATTCGGTTATAAGCCTCCTAATGCAAATGCAGTCTATTGGAACCTTAAACTGCTCAGCAATAGCCTTCCTAACCTCAAATCTAGAAGGCGTTCCGCTGCTCGAGTGGTATATCATGATGTCAAGCTCAAGCCTATTAAGCAATGGATTTTGCCGCTTATCGACAACTTCAATTTGAAATTCCTCGCCGCTCATAAGCTAAGACCACCTCTTCATGTGATGTGCAGATCCCACTTATATAATTAATTTCAACGCTATGCAGGTTCAAAAAAGCGCAGCAACCTAAAAGCTTCCATCCTCGCTTTATAGTCGACTGGAACAGCCATAATGCCTTCCCCAGGCAACCCGAAAGCCACAATAGAGTTAAAGGGAGAACAGAGAACTGCTGGCAGGGCAAGCAAGTCCTCTTCTCCATCAACAATCATCAAATACTTCCCATCCAAAGCCAAGGCATACTGAATGGCAAGCCAAGCTTCACAAGTAATGCACCCAGCTGGATTGCTAACCCTCAAAACTTTAGAGAAAAGGCCGGAATCATAGTTGAACGGCCTGATCTTCCTACCCACTTTAAAGTCAACTATGGATAGATCAGGTATGAAATTCAGATTCAACATCCATCCAGCTACAACATCTCCAACAGCCACAAACTTAGGCGGCTTCCTCTCCTTAACGAGGTTAACCAAAGCTATAGCTGAATTCTCGCCGGAACCGCTCAGCACTATGCCATACGGGCGCTTAAACTCGCTCCTAAACTTCTCCATCAACTTTAAGCAATTGAATTGAATGGAGAAATCAGTGCACCTCAATAGCATACCTACCCGGCTTAGACCTATTTAGGATTTTAGCCGTTTCAGATGAGGGATCGACAACTATCACCAGCCCCCTCCAGTACTCCGAGAAGTCTTTACCCCCGCAGTTCGGGCATACGTCGACATCGGCCTCCACCAGGTAGTGGCACTTCCTGCACGCCTTAAATGGCAAACCCCTTCTAGGCAACTACGCACCCTCCCCGCCCTTCACCTCTTCAGCTTCACCCTTGATGCGCTCAATCTCCTTCTCAATCCATGAAATAGCTCCAAGAAGCGGCTGCCTCATTGTGAGGCCCACCTTGACGCCCTTGCTGGAAATGCTCACAGTAACTACTCTAGCTCTAGCAATATCTCCTTTCTGGAGAAGTCTCTGCGACTCCTTGCCCATCAAAGCGCCCCTCCTCTTATCGTAGACAATGTAGTCGTCCATCACCTGCGACACGTGAATAAGCCCGTCAATTGGCCCCAACCGTATGAAAGCACCAAAATCCGTAACCTCAACTATTTCCCCCTCAACAACCTCCTGAACCTTAGGCAGAAAAGCTATGGCGTCGAAGGAAACTTCATGATATGTTGCTCCGTCCCCAGGAACTATCATTCCGACCTCCGAAACCGATATGTTGGAAATAGCAATTATTATGCCAAGCTCACTGTCAATAAAACCCTCATACTTCTCTCTGAGAATCTCCATAGCAACCTTATCAAGAGGTTCAGAAAACCTATTTGGAGGAATTCTAACCACATCGAGAACTTTAAGAAGGTAGTACACTCATCTAGCCCCCATTAAGCTTTAAGCTTAAGTGGCTTAAGCCACATAATAATAAAAAAGTTACGCTCGATCAATCTAATACACTTCTCCCTCAAGCTCTAGGTGGTCGAACCCCCTTAAGAAAATCACTGGAACGCCAAGCTTCCTCAAGCTCCTCCTCAACGCAATATCATTCGTAGCAACCACCACAGAGTGCTTCCTAGCATACTCTATGATAGCGCTATCAGCATCTCCTGGAAACTCGAAGTCGATCACTTCACATTTCTTCGCAAGCTCCAAGGCAAGCCTGCTTTCAGCCCTCTCCTTAGGCCTTCCTCTCTCAGCCAAGTGGATAAGCTCATCCAAGGTTGACCTCAATATCACTGGCTTAAACGCAGCATTAAGAACCCGCCCAACCTCAGAGAATACGTCCAAAGGCTTCTGAACGGCAAGCAAAAGCATGTTAGTGTCAAAAACCACAACTATCCCGCGTTTCGACAAGGCAGATACACTCACCCCTTAATGAAGCCATAGCCAATTAACCGCCACCTACCGCCAATTCGCCTACTTATCGCTATCCTAGCTCCAACATCAGCACAAACAGGCCTCCTCAAAGCTACGTGAGCTTCATCTTTAGATAGAGAAGTAACCACTCCAAGAGTTGTTGCAGTTCCAACATTTATCATGAGGGGCTCCCTCATCCTTAAAGGCTCAACCCTCTGAGGCTCCTTCAATCCAACAACCCACTCTAGCAAGTGAACTTCAAAAGTGAATTCATACCAGGTGGGCGGCAGAGTCCCAGGGTGGCCAACAACATTCCCCACAAGCGCGTCAGCCTTGGTTAAAGCAGGGTCAAGAAGAGTTCCAACACCTACAAGCCCTCCAGGCCTAGCTTCCTCAACGGGAACCTCACCTGCCTTTAAGCTCACAACCTCAGTGTGCAGAGGAACATACTCGACCTTCCCCATCCTCTCAACCTTTAAGCCAGGGCAAATTTCAATTTCATCCCCAACCCTCAGCTTGCCCTGAACAATCGACCCCCCTAAAACGCCGCCAACAAGCTTCTCCGGAGAAGTTCCAGGCTTATTGACGTCAAAAGACCTCGCAACAAGCATCCTGGGAGGCTTTGCAGGATCTCTATGGGGAGTTGGAATGTGCTCTTCAATTGCCTGAATTAAAACGTCAATATTAGCCTTATGAAGAGCCGAAACGGGAATTATGGGGGCATCCTCAGCAATCGTGCCTTTAATAAACTCCAAAATTTGCCGATAATTTTCCAAAATCTTCTCCCTAGATGCAACTTCAACCTTATTTTGAACTATAACTATATTTTTGACTCCAATTATCTCAAGAGCTATAAGGTGCTCTCTAGTCTGAGGCTGAGGGCAAGGCTGAGTCGCATCAATCACCAGCAGAGCACCATCCATTAAGGTTGCCCCAGAAAGCATCGTCGCCATGAGCATTTCATGGCCAGGACAATCTACGAAGGAAACTCGTCTAAGCAAAAAAGTCTCAGACCCACAGTGCCTGCAGGTGAGCTCAGTAGTATAGCACTGAGGGGGAGGGCAATTAGGACACTTTCTAAAGCTGGCATCCGCATAACCCAACTTCAGAGTTAAGCCTCTCTTCAGCTCCTCACTATGCCTAGCAGCCCAAACTCCAGTTAAAGCTTGAACAAGAGTTGTTTTACCGTGATCAACATGACCCGTAGTACCAATATTACATTCGGGCTGCTTGAACTCCTCCCCACCCTCACCCTTGCCGCTCCTCTTCCTGCTCAAACTTCAACTCCCCCTCAACCACAACCATGTTGATCTGCACAATATCCTCAGTAATCACGTTTCCCCGCACGGTCTTTCGCCTTCTCAGCCCCTTCTCCGTAGGTCTAAATCCAGGAGGTCCTGAAAGCAAAATCCTATACTTCTTGCCTCCAGGTAAGTAGGGAAGCATTGGAAAGCCAGCTTTATCCGAACCCCCCGTTATTTTCAACTTAACTCCTGGAAATCCCAATGAAGATCCATCTATGATATCTCCAATTTTAAGTCCAATAAGATTGTACGACGTAGGATCGCCAATTGTCACCTGCTTTGCTCTTCCCGACTTGGGGTCACTAATTACTAGCTTAAATTCAGGCACGCCTATACCCTCCCACTCCGCCTCCTAATTTTTCCGATTTCTTTTAACAATTCAAGTTCTTCATCTGAAAGGGAATCTTTAAACTCCGAAGCCAGCACCCTCGCATGGCTTTCAGGTACATTTACGTAAAGGACATCTCCCTCCTTTATATGTCTTCCCACAATTATATTTCCCTTAATTGAAATAGCTATGCTTTGACCGGCAGCCGCCTCCTTAATGGTCTTGCCCTTATCCTGAATTTGCAGAATTTCGCCGATAACTCTTCCATCACTTCTCATGAGCTGGTATCCAGGCCTGATTCTACCAACCTTCACCTCAACACCGACTATGGCGGGGTCACTCCGCCTAAATACGCAGCCTGGCATAATTCTTATTTTGCCTGGCTTAATCAGCTCCTCAAACTTTCTCATGCGGTCCCGAGTCACGTTTTCATGATACCACTTCTGATAAGCTTCAACTAGCCTGTAAATAATGACGTCCCTGAAAATCTTTATCCCCCTACTCTTAGCTTCCTCCTCAGCATCCGGCAAAACCTTAACATTGAAGGCCAAGATCACGCCCCTATATAGATCACTATCCCTTACGATTGCAGCTTCAATGACGTCCCTCTTGGAAACTGGACCTACATCAGCAATTCTAACTGGAATGCCCAGCCTCTCAAGGTAGGAGGTAAGAGCTTCAAGCGACCCCAAAGTATCGGTTTTCAGCACAACTCCCGAGACTTTCCTGGAGATCCTTAGAACTGAAACCTCTTCAGCAACTGAACTTTGCACCTCTCCAATCTTCTTTACGTCATCAACTACGATTATCGGCGCTCCAGCAACTGCTCCCTCCAAATTGGGAGCCACAACCTTAACTCCAGCAGCTGCTGCAACCTCCTCAACATTCATGAATCTATCTTCGGGAGAGCGCATCTCATCTAAGGGCTTGGGTAGAAGTAATGCTCTAACTCTGGTTACGATAGGCTTCTCCAATCCGCCGACAACGATCAAGTCTCCCCGCCTGATAACCCCATCATAGATTATAACGTCAATAGTGGTCCCTAGCCCAGGCTCCTCCCTGACCTCCAAAACAACTCCCTTGGCAGGGCCAGAAGTAAACTTGAGCCTCTCAGTCATAAATCTCTGGGTCAATCCAGCTAAAACCATTAATAGCTCTGGAATGCCTTCACCAGTCTTAGCGCTAGTTGGAACAATAGCCACCGTCTTAGCGAAGTCCTTGATCCTATCAAACCTATCAGCTCTAAACCCAAGCCTATAAAACTCGTATATTATGTTACTTATCAGCTCATCTAGACGATTAACAACCCACTCACTTTGCCTCCTAGAGCTCTCCAAGAAAGAGGCATTCTCGAAGGGCTTCCATCCAGGAATCTTATCTATCTTATTAGCTGCCACCAAAAATGGAGTTTTGCGCGCTCGAAGAATCTCAACAGACTCATAAGTTTGATTTTCAAAACCTTCAGTTACATCAATAACGAGGATAGCTATATCTGCTATTGAGCCGCCTCTCCTCCTCAAATTGACAAAGGCTTCGTGGCCAGGCGTGTCAATAAAAAGCAAACCTGGAATTTCAATGTCAGCTTTTACGGCCTTAAGCAATGGGCCGCAAATCTCCTTAAGCGTGGACCACGGTATAAAGCTAGCGCCAATATGCTGAGTCATCGTTCCAGGCTCCTTAAGCATTACAGCTGTACCTCTAATCTTATCTAGAAGGGCAGTTTTGCCCACATCAACGTGCCCTAGCACGCAGACAATTGGCTGTCTAATTCTTCTCCTATCCGACAATGCCAGCACCTCTAAATGCTGCCACGCTATAGGCAAAGACACTGGATTTTAAGTGTTTTCCACTCTCAAAGCCACTTTTCATCTACTCTTTCATACCTATAAATCTCCCTAGAATCGAAAAGTATTGAAAGCTCCCTAGCAGCATTTTCAGGGGAATCAGCGGCATGAACAACGTTCTTGCTAATGTCCAGAGCAAAGTCCCCCCTAATAGTCCCAGGATCAGCTTCAGCGGCATTAGTAGCGCCAACAATCCGCCTCACAACCGAAATTGCGCTTTTACCCTCAACAGCTATTGCCACTATTGGAGATGAAGTGACGTATCTTATCAAGTCCTCAAAAAAGTGCTTGCCCCTATGTACGGCGTAGAGCTTTTCAGCCTCCTCTCTTGACAGCCACTTCATCTTAAGCCCAACGATCTTCAAACCCCTACGCTCCAAGCGGCTAATAACCTCACCCACGAGGCCCCTAACAACTCCATCAGGCTTGATCATCACAAAGGTCCTCTCAACATCTCCACTCAAGTCCACTGCCCCCTCAAACGATACGGAATTACTTTGATAAAAATTTAAGCAATAAGTTTAAGGAGTAAAGCTTTTACTTGGACTTAACCTTTTTCTTAACCCACCTAACTCTATGAGGCTTCCTCTTGTAGACAAGCATGCTCTTCCTACACTTGCTCGAGCAGAAATAAAGTATTGTGCCATCAGCTTTAACATAAATTATTCCAAAGCCAGAGGGAATTTCAGAACCGCAGAAACTGCACCTTCTAATGCGCAAGCTCAACTAAAAGCACCTCGCTAGCGTGGAGTAAGCTTTCTAGCTTCCCTCTCAGTTTCCCTCAGCATTAAAATATCCCCTAGCCTCACTGGCCCCTTCACGTTTCTAGTTAAAATTCTCCCCCTATCCCTACCTTCAAGAACTCTAACTCTAACTTGAATAACCTCTCCGGTAACACCAGTCCTCCCAATTATCTGTATTACCTCAGCTGGCGTTGCATCTCTTTCGCTACTCATTTCGCTGCACCACTTATGCTATGCATAAAGTCAGGTTCAATTTATGTTTTGCTATTCAGCTAGCCTTTGGATGACTTCTTTTTCCTAGACTTCTTAGCCTTCTTCTCCTTAGCCTCGGTTTCCTCAGCAGGCACGGCTGCTCCAGATTTGATCTTCTCAATCTCTGTAACTATCTCCTTAACTAGCTCTGCAGCATCTCCAGGATCTATAATGCAAGCTGAAGCAGCAGCAACGTCAATTCCAGCTGCCCTACCTAGCTGCGACTTGCTTGGAACGTAAACGTATGGAATTTTCCTCTCCTCGCAGAGCAATGGAATGTGAGCCACAATCTCTGGAGGATCAACATCTTCAGCGATCAGTACTAGCTTTGCCAATCCTCGCTCGATAGCCTTAGTGGTCTCATTCGTCCCCTTCTTAATTCTACCAGTATCCCTCGCTATTTGAACAGCCTCATAACTTTTCTCAGCTAGTTCAGGAGGAACCTCGAACCTCACATAAAATGGCTTAGACATCATCTCACCTCTTCATCGAATCATGCGCTATAAGAATCAAAAAACCAGCTTATTAAGCTTATCGGCTAAGGATGCGTGTAGTAAAAGGTGAGTTTCTCACCTACATCATCAACTCTCACAAAGCCGAAGCGTACAAGCTGTATTCTATCATCCACCTTCAATTTCGAGCAGTGCTCCTCGCAGAAGCCGCCAACCTCAGAGGCATCCGGCATAACCACCTTCGCTGGGAGACACCTATTCTTAGGAAGCCAGTGAATGATGGGAGCACGGGAAGGAAGCTCCTTTAAGTCAAAGCTGTGGAAGGTTGATGAAACAGCGTCTCTCCCAATACTTTCAACCTTAAAGTTAAGGAGCCCCATCAACCTAATGACGCTGCCCACTCTCATCTGATCAACATCCCTCCTAGATATGAATAGCTCAGCGAAGCCGCCGCTCACATTAACGGCTATCTCCCTAAACCCCCTCTCGGGATAGCTCGGGTGGTATGGAATCTTAGCCACTAAAGCGCGCGGAACGCCTGCAATCCTCAAAGTGAAGGGATCATCTATGAAGAAGAACCTATTGGCAATAGGCTCAACGATTTTCCTATTAGCAGAATACAGGTTTTCAAGTGAAATTGAAGATTCAACCGGCTTCACCCCAACCTGTAAAATTATCTCCCTAATAGCCTCCGGAAAGAAGCCCCTCCTCCTAAGAGCCCTTAAAGTCCCCAATCGAGGATCATCCCAAGACTTAAACAAACCCTTCCTAATTCCTTCAGCTATCTTCGACTTGCTTAAAACCCAGCCGGTCAACTTCAACCTGCCGAAATGTATTGCTTCAGGGTATTCCCAACCCAAGTACTTGTAGATGTACTGCTGCTTAACGGTATTGCTCATGTGCTCCTTACCCCGTAAAATGTGGGAAATCCTAAGTTCATGATCGTCAATCGCGCAGGCAAAATTGTATGTAGGCCAAACCCAATACCTACTCCCAACTCTAGGGTGGGGGTGCTGCTCGACATCTATAATTCTGAGAGCCACCCAATCCCTAATGGCAGGGTTTGGATGCGCCATATCAGTTTTAATTCTAACTACGGCTTCACCTTCACCCAAAAGCCCTTCAACCATCCTATCCCAAAGATCCAAGTTATCCTCGGAACTTCTGGAGCGGCAGGGACACGGCTTCCCTGCGGACTTAAATTTGCTGAAAACATCTCTAGAGCAAGTGCAAACGTAAGCTGCACCCATCTCAAGCAACTTCACTGCATACGAGTAGTACATTGGAATCCTATCCGACTGAATATACTCTTCATCCCACTCAGCCTTAAGCCAAAGCAGATCTTCCCTAATCCAGTCGTAAACCTCAATGATTGGCTTCTTGGTTTTAGGATCCGTATCCTCAAATCTTAGAATAAACTTACCATTATACATGCGCGCATACTCATGGCATAAAACGATGGGCCTAGCGCTCCCCAAGTGGAGGGGAGCATCAGGATTTGGCGCAAACCTCGTCCTAACAACATCAAAGCGCTCAACATTGGGAAGAGGAGGGAGAACCTTCTCCTCAACCACCCTCTCAACAGCTAAAAGCTCAGGCCAATTAAGGCGAATGACATTTTCCTGCTCACCCAAGCTCATCAAATTAACTTCATCAACTATCCTCCTAATGTGGGGAATAAGAAGCTTAACTCTAGGTTTCAAGTCGGGACGCTCACCCAAAACCTTGGATAAAACTGGATTAAGCTCGGCTCTGCCTCCATGCTTATACGCGTTCAACAGCGCGTGCTTCCTAATTAACAGCTCAACGTCAGGATCCAAAAACTCCATTTCACAAACCCCACTACTCTAAACGGGGAATTAAGATGAAAATGTAACGCTGAGGCTTAACGTCGATCTGACCAACATACGCAATCCTACCTGAAACATCAGACCTCAAGTACCTCAACTCCCTCTTCCCCGTAAATATGGCTGCGAGCCTCCTACCAGGCGAAACAACCTCTCCAACGCGAACTAGTGGAACAACAATTCTCCCAAGAGCTTCAATCAAGTACACTCGCTCACCCTCATGAAGAAAAATAGGAGGCCCACTTAGAGGCAGCACCACAGCACTTTTAAGCACAACTCCAGCTTCGAAGTCGACCAGCCACCTATATGCATCGTCATAAACGCGCTGAATGTAAACGTCGCCCACAAGCTCTCCAACCTCATCCCCCACGTCGAGCACCCGTAAACCCTCATCGCTGACAACTAGCAATCTATGCTTAGCCTTACCCCCACTAAAAGCACACTTAACTTCAGATTCAGATGCTTTAGCGAATATTCTTGGAATGCTCAAAAAAGCACCTCAAAATCCCATTAGTACTTTCTGGAAATCACAAAGTCAGCTAACTCCATGAGCAAGCGCTTGGCACCACTTTCAGGCAATATTGAAATCGACTTCTTAGCAGAATCCACGTGCTTCTTAGCTAAATCGAGAACGTAACTTATAGAGCCCAAGTCCTCCAATAGCTTAACAACCAATTTAAGCTCCTCCACAGAAATTTCACTTTTACCGTAAACCTTCATGATGGCTGCTCTTTGACTGCTGCTTGCATTGCTTAAAGCGTGAATCATTATAAGAGTGCACTTACCCTCCCTCAAGTCGCTTCCAACAGGCTTCCCCAAAACCTTCTCATCGGCAGTTACTCCCAAAATGTCATCAAGCATCTGAAAAGCCAAACCAATGTTTTCGCCATAACTCGACAAGGCGCGAACTTGCTCCTCGCTTCCACCGCCGATAATGGACCCAATTTCGCACGAAACCTTGAAAAGCGCAGCAGTCTTCTTGTAAATCATCTCATAGTACTCCTCCTCGCTCACAACTTCCTCTTTAAGTCTCCCAGATAGGCTCATGTCTAAAGCTTGGCCTTCAGCAATAGTACTAACAGCCTCAGCCAACCTACGCGCAGCTTCAACAACTCTTTCCGGCGAAACTGAAATGTGCTTGGCGCATCGCAGTAATGCTTCAAAAGCCTTAGAAAATAGGAGGTCTCCAGCAATGATCGCGGTAGGAACACCCCAAATCCTATGTACGGTTGGAACACCCCTCCTAAAGTCATCTCTATCCATTATATCATCGTGAACTAGAGTGAAATTGTGAATTAGCTCAACCGAGGCCGCCGCTGGCAGCACAGCACTTGCATCTCCGCCAACTGCAATGCACGACTGAACGACTAAGAATGGCCTCAACCGCTTACCTCCAGCTTCAATCAAGTGCCTAGATGCAGCGTATAGCTCCCTAGGCTTAGCTTCATCCGGAAGAAGTCTACGTATAAAATCATCGACCTTAAAGCTGCACTGCTTAATGGCTTCAAGCAATTTCAACTTTAGCACCTCCCAAGAATTACACAAGGAATCATTTAAACGTTTTAGTTCTCCTAGCGTAAGCCTCCACATTCACTCCCCTAAGCCTAAGCCATTCAGCTGTTAAACCAGTAATTACCACGGGGACCCTCCTCAAGTCACTAATAGTTCTAGCTCCAACTAGGAACATTGCAACCTTAAGCTCTTCAATAAATCTCTTCAAAAACCTCACAACCCCACTTGCGCCCTCCTTAAATGCGGGTTTAAGCAGCGGCAAAGCAATTCCCACAACAGATGCTCCCAGAGCAAGCGCTTTAGCTGCATCCAATCCGCTCCTAATACCACCAGTAGCTATTATTTCAAGGCTAGATGACTCACGAACTTCACATATGCTAATTGCAGTGGGGATGCCCCAGTTCCAATACAACTTGGCTAGAGAAGCATGAAGCTCATCACCTGCAGCTATAGCACGATAATACTCAACTGCAGCCCAGCTCGTGCCTCCAGCTCCTCCAACATCTACACACTTAACACCTGCACCTTCAAGTAGAGCAGCAACCTCCATCGAAATTCCAGCTCCAGTTTCCTTAGCGATAATAGGCACATTTAAGCTTGAAGAAAGCTCCTTAAGCTTAGCCATTAACCCCTTAAATTTAGGCTCACCCTCAGGCTGAACTGCCTCCTGAAGAGGATTCAAATGAACGGCAAGCGCATCAGCATCAATCATTTCAACAGCCCTTCTAGCCTCAGAAACTCCAAAACCCATTGAAAACTGCGCTCCCCCCAAATTTGCTATTAAAAGTATGTCAGGAGCAACTTCCCTCGCAATCGAGAAAGTATAAGCCAAGTTGCTATTTTCTAGCGCAACCCTCTGACTTCCAACTCCCATTCCAACTCCAAGCTCCCTAGCAGCAACCGCCAAAGCCTCATTAATCCTAGCTGAAACCTCGCTTCCACCAGTCATGCCACTAATGATGATTGGAGCATTAAGCTTGAAGCCCAGAAACTCAACTTCAGTTGAAATCTCATCCAAGTCAAGTTCAGGAAGAGCGGAATGAATTAATTCAACGTCATTAAAGCCAGTGGATTTCGCGCTGAATTGAACATCCCTCTTAAGGCAAACTTCAACGTGGCTTAACTTCCTCTCAACAGTCAAAACCAATCACCGCAACACTGACTCAGTAAACTTGCATCTAAATAACACTTCCCATACTAGCCTACGATTCTAGTGCAAATCAGCTCCTCGCCCAAAATTGCCCGCTTAACATTAAGAGGCTTCAAGGCATTAACTATTAAGACATCTATGCCAGCACGAGCAGGCTTAACAGCCTCCATAAGCTTCCCAGCAATGCCGCCAGTAACGTCAATGCCCTTGAAAGAGCAACCGCGCATCCCCTTAATCAATCGACCCACATCATCAACAGCTACACTGGGAATCAACTTCGCATCCAAATTCTTCTTGGGATCCGAAGTGTAGACCCCATCCACATCACAAGCAAAAACCAATCGGCGGGCATTGAATCGAATAGCGAGGTGGGAGGCAATCTTGTCTCCCGAAATTATGGTGAAACCAAGCTTCTCATCGAAAACAACATCCCCATAAAGAACTGGCGTCAAGTTCAACTGCAACATCAACTCAATAGGCTCAACGTGAAAAGCAGCTATTTCGCCGCTATTAGCAATGATGCAAGCTGAAGGCTGCACCGACACTGCGGGAACTCCAGCACCAACCAGTTCTTCAACAACCAGGCGATTCAGCTCTTCCATGGCCATTCGAGTCTCAGCCAATCCTTTCAGCTGGCCATTATCCTTGAATCCCAAGTGCAAATTATACTTGGAAGCAATGGGATGTCCAAATGAGCCTCCTCCATGAACAACAATTAAGTTGAAAAAGTCAATGACGTCACTTACTTCAACCGCCAACCTCCTTATAACATCCAAGTTAGCCCTCTTAGGAGAGTCCTTAATTGTGATGACGCTTCCGCCAAATTTAACGACCACCAACGGCTTACTTTTCACCAACCACAACTCCCCTCATAGATAGCCTTGCACGAATAGGCTTACCTCCAGCGCGCTTAATTGCTAAAGCAACATCCCTCACCTTATCCTCAGGGCAGAGAGCTATAATTGAGCCTCCCCCGCCAGCTCCAGTTATCTTCGACCCATAAGCTCCAGCAGACCTAGCGGCATATACCAGCTTTTCAAGCAGCAAATTTGAAACTCCAACCGCCGACAAAAGGCCATGATTGACGTTCATGAGCTCCCCAAGCTTAGTCAAGTCACCACTTTCAATAGCTCTAGCAGCTTCAATAGCCAGGTGCCCAGCAGCGTGATAAAGAGGAGCAAAAATCTCCATAAATCGCTCCCGAAGAGCCCTAACCCTATTAACCATCTCACCAGTAGATCGACTCATCCCAGTAACGCCAACTACAATAGAAAACCTCTTGGCCGGCCGGAGGCGAATAAAGCCTTCAGACCTACGGTAAACAATGACCCCACCAATAGCTGCAATCGTGGGATCAATGCCGCTAGGCCTTGAATGAGCCACCTCCTCAGCCTTCGAAGCCAATTCTAGAACGACATCTCTATCAACAGCATTCCCCATCAATTTTACAAGAGCAGCCGCTGAAGCCACCAAAACTGAAGCTGAAGAACCCAAACCAACCCCAACGGGAATCTTTGAAGTTACAGATAACTTAAATCCACGACTGAAGCCATAGAGAGAAGCCGCCTTCATCGCAAGCACCCTGATCGGCTCCAAGAATTTAATGGACTCCTCGGAGCCGCTAACAACCTTAAAGTCGCTTAGCGAATACTTAGCGGAAAACCCTAGAGTTGGAGCCTCAATGACCGCGAAGCCGCCATCCAGGATCTCAGCTGTGGCCCTAGCTCTCAAGTTGATCGCCGCTGCAATTGCAGGCTCACCTTCAACAACGAAGTGCTCTCCAACGATTATAACCTTGGCCGGCGCCGATGCGGTGACTAGCAAATTAATCACCTATAAACCGCGATCGAAGCATATCCAACAACTGCATGATAACTGCCAGTTATGTCGCCTGAAGTCGCATACTTCAACTTAGAAGCCCCACTAGCTCCAAGAAGCTTACAGGCAACTAGCATAGCCATAACAGGCCCCGGACCGCACATCGAAACATTTCTCCTATACACCACATCAATAACGCCTTTAGGGTCAAGCTCCAGAATCCTCCCAATAACAGCTTCATCATTTTCGTTAGCAATCCTCTGCGGCGCATAGTGCGTGAAATCCGTACTGGCAATCACCACCACATCCCTATCAGCCGCGGCCTTCGCAATTGCTTGACCAACCTTAGCCGCCACTTCATAGGTCTGAAGCATCATGCAGATGGGTACAAATTTCACCTTTCCATAAAGATACTGTAGAAATGGAAGCTGAACTTCAATTGAATGCTCGGATAAGTGAGCATAGTCATCATCCTCGATGACCTCAGCATGCTTAAGAATGCTTTCAGAAAGCTCGGAGTCAACTTCAGCGTCGCCAAAAGGAGTTCTCCACATGCCGCTAGTCATAATTGAAACAGCTGCTCCAACTCCAGAATGATTTGGACCTAAAATCACGAAGCAATCAGGCCTACCATCCTCAGCAAGGGCATGATAACTCCAAGCTGCAATTGGGCCTGAGTACATGTAGCCAGCATGAGGGCAGACCAGCCCAATGATCCTTCTAGGACCATCTGAAAGCTTAGGGGTGGATCCCGGCCCCAAACCATGCTTGAAACACCACTCAATTCTACTCCTGAGAGCTTCAGGGCTCGATTCATAAAACATGCCAGCTACAGCTGGACTTCTAACCTTCACAATACTCACCAATTAACATTATGCAACTGGAAAATAAAGAATATCCGCTAAAAGGCTTCAGGCTTAGCTTCAAACTCCTCAACTGAAACCGGCAAATCTCCGTCAGGCGGTATGTCGCCCCTCTCCCTCAAAACTTGCCTCGCCAAAAGCCAGTAGGTTAAAGCTAACGCCTTCCTCCCCTTATTGTTGACCGGTATTATCAGCTCAACAAATGAAGCCCTATTGTCAGTGTCGCATAAAGCTACTACTGGAATTCCAACATTGGCAGCTTCATCAATAGCCTGCTCATCAGCCCTAGGATCAGTTACAAGTACAACTGCAGGCTCAATGTAAGTTGGAAGCTTAGGATTCGTAAAGGTTCCAGGTATAAACCTACCAGTAATAGGCTTAGCTCCAACAAGCGCGCAGAACTTCTCAACGGGCCGCCATCCATATTGCCTTGAAGAAACAGCAACAATCTTTTCGGGAGGAAATCTAGCCAAGAACTTAGCTGCAATTCTAATTCTCTCATCAATCTTCCTGACGTCCAAGACGTATAGGCCATCAGGCCTAACTCGGTATATAAATGGCATCATAATTCTAGTCTTAATCCTAGTTCCAATGTGCAGGCCTGCCGCCAAGTAGACCTCTAAAGGTATTAGCAGTTCAACAGATTCAACTGAACTCACGTCAACACACCCTCCAAGCTAGCTAACTCAGCCTTCCCACCCAATTCCTCCTCTATCCTTATAAGTTCATTTATTTTTGAAATTCTCTCACCACCAACAACTCCGGTCTTAATTATTGGGCAATTGAAAGCCACAGCAAGATGGGCAATACTTGGATCCACATTCTCCCCCGAACGATGAGACATCACTGGAACGAAGCCATGCAGCTTTGCAACTTCAACCGCAGCAACAGTGCTCGTAAGCGTTCCAACCTGATTCGGCTTTATTATAACTGCGTTTCCAGCTTTTCTGGAAGACCCATACCGTATGAGCTCAGCATTAGTAACGTACAGGTCATCTCCGCAGATAAGGCAGTTAGAAACGCTGCTGAGAAGTTCAGAAAAGGATTCATAATCCTCCTCATGAAATGGATCTTCAACATAGATCAAATCAAACTCCTCAACGAGCTTAACCATGAACTTCAACTGCTCCTCAGGCGTGAGCTTAAACCCCTCCCTCCCATAAACGTATTTACCCTCACTGCCACTCCATAAAGTTGAAGCAGCGACATCAATGCCAACTCCAATCTTAATGCCAAGCTCACTTCCAACATCTTCGCAAGCCCGCTTAACAAGCTTAAGTGACTCCTCAACTCCGAAGGGAGTAACCCAAGCACCCTCATCATTTCTCCCATATATCGATCCTTCCGGAGCAAGCTCAACTACACGCTTATGAACAAGCACGTTCGCCAAGGCAGCTTCATAAAACGAATCCGCATCGAGGGGCAGCACCAATATTTCCTGAACATCAAGCCCCCCACTCTTAGAGTGCTTACCCCCACCGACAACATTACCTAGAGGGAGGGGAAGCACCGACGCAGATATACCTCCCAAATACCTGTAAAGCGGCAAATTTAAAGAGGTAGCTGCCGCCTTTGCAGCAGCAATGGAAGTGGCTATCGCAGTTGAACCTCCAATTCTAGAGAAATTAGAGGTACCGTCAATTTGCTGTATAATGCCGTCAACCTCAAATTGATTAGATGCGTCAACCCCCATCAATTCAGGGGCAATCATTTCATCGACAGCCCTAATCGCCTCATCAATTCCTCCAGGCGGAAAAGCAACAACCTCACGCCTACCCCTACTTGCCCCACTGGGAGCAGAAAAACTTCCAAACCCAGCTTCAGTATAGACATCAACCTCAATAGTGGGAGAACCCCTACTATCAAAGATCTTCCTCGCAAAAACATCCCTTATAGCTGTTGGAAAGCGATCCAATTACCTTCCACTCCTCACAACACGCTTATGCTTACCATAAATTTCATGAAGTCGAATTACCTCATCAATGAGGTCCACGTGGCTCAAAAGCATCCGGCGACAACAATACCTCTTAATGCCCAGGCTATCAAGAACCTTCCCCGGATCCTCACCGCCCCTAACTCTCTCAACAAACTCCTCATACTTATCTCCAAGAAGAGCCCCACAAGTAAAACACCTAATTGGAACGATCAATTTCAAACCTCCTATCGATACGATTTCTGGAACCGTCTCCTAGCTGAGGGGCCGCCGAACTTCTTTGGCTCAGTCCTTCTAGGGTCGCCGGCGAGCATGGACCTATCGTAATCCAAGAACACCTTCTTCAACTTCTCATCCTTAAACCATGTCACTAGGCCCCTGGCTATAGCCATTCGAGCAGCATCAGCTTGCCCCATGAAACCTCCGCCTCGAACTGAAACCTCAATATCAACTTTCTTCAGCCTATCCCCAGCAAGCAAAAGGGGCTCCATGATCTTCCAGCGAGCCATCTCAGGCTGATAGAGCTCTATCGGCACCTTATTAATAAAAACGCGTCCCCTACCAGGCTTAAAAGTAGCTCTAGCAACAGCAGTCTTCCTCTTACCGCTAGTAATAAGAACCTTAACCACACCTATACCCCCTTCCACCCTATCTCCTTAGCTACTTCACCCAGATATACATACTTGCCCCCAAGCCTACTGGCATCAGCACTAGATATCTTCTCCACTTTAAATTTCTTAAACTCATCTGGAAATCCTATGTAAATCCTCAATCGCTTTAGAGCCGCCCTCCCCCTATAATTATGTTTGGGAAGCATGCCCCAAACAACGTCCTTCAAAATCCTATCAGGCCTCCTAAAGTGCTTAGGCCCCCTCTTAGGATTCCTCAAAGTCTTAAGCTCAAGCATTGACTTGAACTCCCTAACTATGCTGCTCTTATCGCCGGAGATCACCGCCTTCTCAGCATTTACAATGACTATTCGCTCCCCCTCCAAAAGCCTTTTAGCGACTACGCTGGCAAGCCTACCCATGATCGAGTTTTCAGCGTCAATTACAACTACATTTTCAGGCACTTCAATTTCACCCCAAGATCTTCACATTACTGCCTCTAGGTACTTTAACTATGAGTTCAGCTATGCTAATGCACTCGCCACCAGCACTTTTAATTTTTTCAACAGCTTTCGCTGAGAATGAAAGGGCAGCCACGGTTACCGGGTGGTCGATCTCTCCGGAGCCTAAAACTTTGCCTGGCACGAGAACCAAGTCTCCAGCCCTAGTATATCGATTAATTCTACTAACATTAACCTCCACCCGTCTCCTGCGAGGAGCATTAAGCCTCTCAGCCACATCCCTCCATATCTCAACGTTATATGCTCGCGAAGCCTTCCTAAGCAACCTTATCAACTTCCTAACTTGAACATTAGTTGGACCAGTTCTCTTCAACCCTCCAAACCTCCACTCAACTCCTCAATCAAATTCGAGCACTTCTCAGCTAAAACTTCAGCTGCAACTTCAACGATCTTAGGAGCAGGCAAAGTTCCAGTAGATTCAACGTAAAATATGAATGAAGTATCGTCTGGATTTAACTTGATCGCATCAACCTCGCAAGCCTCCACGCATGCTTTACATAAGCTGCAGTTCAAAAAGTCCTTTAACTGCGGAAATCCACTCTCATCCAAGTCGAGAACTCCCTTAGGACAAGCTTCAATGCACTCTCCGCACTTAATGCACTTATCACGATTAACTTCAATTCTAGGCACGTACTTATAGGCGCAGGCTGAAACAGGCTGCCACTTAGCCCCCCTCTTACCAATGCCGAGCCTAGCGTAAGCTTCAAGCAAAATCTTCTGGTTGGACGCCAGCTTAGCAATTGGAATTTTATCGCTGACCGGAACTACTTCAGGATCACTTGAAACCAAGTCGCCTGAGTAGACGACTCTAGGCCGGTCCTCAGCTTCAACTTCAAGAATAAACGTAACCTGACACTTAGTGCAGCCAACTCCTCCGCAACTGCACTTCTCCGGAGGAGAAAACCTATCCAAATCCGTTTTAAGAGGAATTAGCGATAATCTATAAGCCAAAACCTCATCGAAAATCGGAGAAGTATTATTCAGAATTACGACCTCATCAATGGCCATGCATGGAACCTCAGCTATCATAATCCTCCTCAGCGCATTAGCAAAAGCAACGCTAACCCCACTTAATATAAAGCGAACTGAAGCATCCGAAGCACTCACTACCTCCACGTGCATCAACAAACCCCTCAACTTAAGCTAGAAGGAGGGATTATAATAGAGGAATTTAAATTTTATGTGCTCCTAATGCATTGCAATGTAAAGCCTAATTAATAGATTTGAAAAACGCAGATAACTTAGGCAAACAATAGAGCGCAATTTAAGTAGGTAGCTTAATCACCCCTACTGCCCTTTCATACCCTTAATCAATTGCTCCCCGAGAGCCTTAAAAACTCCATAAGCCTTGATCAAGGGCACATTAATAACCACTTCGCCATCCCTGATCTTTATTACTCGCTCATACTTAGGCTTAAACGAGTAGCACACTTGCTCCATTATAACCACCTTATCCTTCAAGAAAACCCGAGAAATAGTTCTGGCATCCAGAATGTCGCAGCAAGCACAAATGACGAGTCCATTAAGCCATAGCGGATTCTTCTTGGATAAGTAGGCGCAGAAGCCCAGGTCCTCCAAGCCCCTCTCTTCAATGCTGAAAACTTTAACCTTAAATTCGCCCCAGCTAAATTCAGGCAAAGATGAAGAGCCTCCACCTATACTCGTCTACCTCTACGCCCACCAGGCCTCCTCGTGGTGTCGTGCGGAATTGGAGTAACATCTTCAATCCTGCCAATTATGAAGCCAGACCTAGCTAGAGCTCTAATTGCTGCTTGAGCTCCAGGCCCAGGAGTTTTAGGTCCATGCCCACCGGGAGCTCTAACCTTAATGTGAAGAGCATTAATCCCCTTATCCTTAGCAACTTGAGCAGCTCTAAAAGCCGCTTGCATAGCGGCATATGGAGAGGGCTTCTCCCTATCAGCCTTAACAACCATGCCACCTGAAGCTATTGCAATCGTTTCAGCTCCAGATAGATCAGTGATGTGCACAATGGTGTTGTTGTAGGAGCTATATATGTGAGCAACACCCCACTTTAAGTTCTTACCTCCAAACATGGCAAGCAGCACCTCCACTAGCTCTCAGCCGCCGCAACGAGCGGCTTCTCCTTAAATGGACTTCCAGGAGAGTAATCTATTAGCGCCTCCTCATCCCTCTTGACAACGTATCCTGGAGACGTAACTCGCCTACCAGCAATAGCTATGTGGCCATGAACAATCAGCTGCCTAGCTTCATAAATGGTTCGAGCCAAGCCCTTTCGGTAAACAACTGTTTGTAGCCTCCGCTCAAGCAAGTCCTCAACCCTCAAGCCCAAAACGTCGTCCAAGGTAGCTTCCTCATGCAGCAGCCCCATCTTAATCAGCCTGCTTATCAGCTGCCTCTGCCTGAGAGCCAACTCTTCAGGCGGAAGAGCAAGCATCAACCTAGCCTGCTGCCTAATCTTTGCAATCATGGTCTTCGCAACCCACAATTCACGCTTATTCCTAAGGCCATACTCGCCCATCAGCTTAAGCTCTTCCTCTAAAACCTCCTTCCTCCAAGGATGCCTAGGCCCCTTCCACTTCTTCCTACATCGCTTTGGATCTCCCATAAGCC
The DNA here is from genome assembly GCA_025061115.1 of Candidatus Culexmicrobium cathedralense. Classification (GTDB taxonomy): domain Archaea; phylum Thermoproteota; class Methanomethylicia; order Culexarchaeales; family Culexmicrobiaceae; genus Culexmicrobium; species Culexmicrobium cathedralense. The sequence goes on from JANZKC010000002.1 coordinate 413,930, forward strand.
TACCTCCTCGGCTTGCGCGTAACACCTACAGTCTGCCCACTTCTACCAGTAGTTCTAGTCTTTTGACCCCTAACCTTCAATCCCAAAGCGTGCCTAACTCCCTTCCAGCACTTAATCTTCTTCATCAAATCGATGTCAGCCTTAACCCTCAAAACCAGGTCGGACCCTATCAAGTGAACGTCCTTGCCAGTCTCCAAATCCTTCCTCCTATTATACATCCAAGCAGGAATACCCTGAGACCTTACATCCTTAATTGCATTTTCAATCCTCTTAATCTCAGCTTCAGATAGAAAGCCGATTCGCACGTCAGGATTAACTCCGACAACCCGAACAATGGCTTGAGCCAAATTTATACCTATACCCTTAATCTGAGATATAGCGTAAACTACCTTTTTGGAACCATCAACGTCCTGCCCAGCTATACGGACAATGTGCCTAAACGCCAAGGCCAAATCACCTATCAGCGCTAGTAGGAAAAACGTGAAGCTCTATTTAAGTTTTGTTTAATGAATTGAGTTAAAAGGAGCGCTGCTCGATGCAGGCTTCATCATCAACGTCAGCAAGCCCGCCTGAGCAGCGCCCCACACCTATATTGGAGGAAGTCAATTAAATTTGTAATGCAGAAGCATAAAACGAATACCGAAAACCTCCAGCACCCAGCAAGAGCTAGTTAAGTCATTCCTGCCTAAGAGCCGCCGCTGGATCCAGCTTAGCAGCCTTTCTCGCCGGATAGATCCCCGGCTAAAACTCCCGACAATAACGCTACCATGAAAGCGGTCAGCATCAATTCAGCCGAAAATACAGGGAGTATTTCCAAGCGCCCCCTAGCAATTGGAGCCCTAATGAGCTTGAAGAAGTATGGGCCGATAACGTAGGATAATGCAACTCCAGATATAAGTCCAATCAATCCGCCGATCAATCCAATCAAGGTAGATTCCATCATGAATAGAAGCATTATAGTATTTTCAGTTGCACCTAAAGCTTTCAATAATCCAATCAACCTTGTTCTCTCAATAACCGAAATATACATTATATATATTTGCAATTCCAATGCCAGCCACAACCAAAGAAACAGTTGCAATCAACCCTAAAAACGAAGATATTTGACTGGATATATTGGTCATCGTCTCTATCATCTGGCTCGGAGCAATAACCCTCACCCTCTGGCCGTACAAGTCAGTTACATGCTCAATTACCTGATCCACCAGCGAAACATCTTCAGCAACCAGTATCAAAGCATCATAATAATGCCTTTTATTAAACATGGAATCTGCGGCTTCAAGGGAAATCACAACCGAATCATCAATTGAGAAGGGCATAATTGCCCCGTAACTCTCCAGTATGCCCATGACGACCATCGAGGCAACGTACGGCTTAGCCCTAAGCCTCCTAAACGTTACACTAACTGTTTGACCAACCATTAAAGGCTGAACTTCATCTTCGCCCTCCTCTTCAATTGGATTAGCAACGTTAACCCCTAGCAGAAGGCTAACATAATCATACTTTCCGGGTAAAGTCCCATCAGCCAACTTCAGCCCGGGAAAAACCTCCTGCAACGAGTCCGAATCAATCCCCACAACCTGTACACTCATAAACTTGTCAGAAACACTTATCACTGCAGATCCAATTATAAGTGGAATAACCTTTCTCACACCAGATATCGACGAAAATGAAGGCAAATCATATGCGGATACTCTATAGCCTCTAACTGGAATTACGAATATCAAATTTAATCCGGTTTTAGATACTTGATTTACGAAGTACTGATTTAAGCCTGCAGCCTGTGAAGTCAAAATTATCATTAATGAAGCACCAATAACCACGCCAAGCATGGTTAAAGCTGCCCTAAGCTTCCTGAACTTCAATGCTGAAAATGCAAGCAATACAACGTCCTTGAACCTCATCTATTTACCCCTAACTCAAACTCAGCTTTCCCAAACTTTCTCCTAGCATAGAAGTAAGCTGCCGCAACGCCCACTAAGAAGGAAATAATCGAAGCAAGTATAACGTCCATTCCAATAAATCCAGCTCGCCCTTGAACCTCATGCTCAACAGATCGTTTAGGAATAACCTTTTATTTGCAGCGGGTACGTTGAAGAATGCTCTCTCCCCAAATCATCCTTAAAGGAAATGTTGATCATCAACGTGTATTTGCCAGGGGCCGCTGCCTCCTTAACTTTCAATGAAGAGCTGAACGGTGCCTGCGAACCAGATGATAAACTTCCCAAGTAAACCACCCCCATACCAGTTTCCTCCAAAATATCCTCCATAGACGAAACTGAAACCCTAATTCCCTTAGCAGCAGATATTCCATCATTCCTTAAAGCGCCTGAAATGGTGAGCGTATCACCAGCTTCAACCTCAAGAGGAGAAGCAGTTAAGCTTACCAATTGCAAGTCAACATATCCAATAACTGAAAAACCAATTTTACGAGTTTCAGTGATTTCAAATCCGCATTCATCCCTAAATTTATCTTAAAAATAGTTTGAACTACCATTATTGATTACTAAAAAGAGGAACTTTTATTTTGTCACTTCATCGCATAAGGCTTCTGTTCAGCAGGCTCAATGCTGCTCCCAATATCGTCATTGCGAATCCAAATGTCATTAAAATTGAATTTATGAATTGAATTGTGAGTAGAGCATATTCTTGATGCAACTTTATAGTGAAAGCGTATAGTAATTGATTTCCAAGCGGAGTATATGCCAGGAATAGTCCGATTACTGCTAATCCTGAACCTGATATCATCATCGTTAAGTTGAAAGCTCGGCTTCTGAATTCTCGGCCAAAATTAACAGATCTCAATTGCATTGGCGTTATTGACGGAAATGCTTGAGCAATTGATTTCAATATCGCTGGAGTTACAATTAATGAAAATGGCAGCATCGTTACGAACCACCATACAGTCAGCGCTACCGCAAATGAAGTCAATTCGAGCCACGTTAAATTAGGTGGTAGTGCCCCCAAAAAGTAAATTGTCGGCACGTATAAGAAAGCGCATAAAGCATTCCCTATGATAAGCGTCAAGTATGTTGTTAAAATGAACCTCTTCAAGCTGAATTTTTCGTGTAAAAGCTTACCGTAAATGTAGAAGGCAATAAAATTACTTGGCACAGCTGCAATCAAGCTTGGAATATAGGGACAATGATGCTTAATTGAATCCGCAATGAAAGTTCCTATCGCTGCGCCCAAACCTGCCGGCATGCCACCAAAAATAACTGCTATTACTTGCGGGATTACTACTGCCGGTCTAAATTGCCCCCTACCCCATGGCGACACGATATATGCAGTTAAATAGCATCCCAAAGCATATAATGCCGCGCACATGGCAGCAGAGACAACGCGCAATGCACCAGTAACCTTAAATTCACTCATATGATTCAACCACCCTAAGCGCCACTAATCTAGCAAATGAAATAGCATAAATTAATTTTGCTTCGATTTAAATGAACAAGCTAATTCACATAATGGTGTTAGCTCACAATGTACAATAAATTATTCAAAGCATAAGGTTTGATTTCTAAGTGCTAGCACATTTTAACTAGAAATCTCAAAGCTGAAAGGCCTTGAGAGTTAATGAAATATCCTACACAGTAGCACCACTAAAAGCAATTGCTACATGTGCCTTAGCTATATTCTCAAATATCGGTACTTGCAGGCTTCTCACGATAGTTGTGGTGGGCGGGGTGGGATTCGAACCCACGACCTCCGCCGCGTAAGGGCGGCATCCTAGTCCAGCTAGACGACCCGCCCACACTTATAATGCCAATCACCAGTGGAATAAGTTTTATGCTCTATTTACTGACGCGCTTTAATTTTGGCCAGTTCCTTTTTCAAAGCTTCAACTCTCTTCTCTAAGAAGCTTATTATCTCCTTGTTGTCATGGGGCTGAAGGGGAGCATCGCATATAGGGCATTTAAATGAAGTTTCCACCGCATTTTCGAAGGTTAGTCTGACACCGTCTTTTGGGCAGTAGAAGAATATGTGGTTGCGCTCGTACTCGAGTCTTTGACTTAATTTTTCCAGTACCAATTGCTTTTTCAAATTTACGAGTGATTCAATGTTGTCCCTATTTAGGCGCCATAGGTAGATGTACCACCCAGTGGATTTGTCGCGTATTCTGCGGTAGGATGCTAACTGATTGTCGAATAGGGTGTATAGTATTTTTCTAACGCTATTTAATTTGATGCCTGTTTTCTCTGCTATTTTCTCGTCTGTTAGTTCATATTCCTCTGCTAGGGCTAAGGCTACTGCTACCGCGTCTTCTCCCCCGATCTCCTCTATTACTGCTATGAAACTCTCGTCTATTTCGAAGCCGAAAGCCTCATAATAATCGTACATTCGCTTTTATCCACTCCACCTCTTGCTAACTTTAAATTGTTTGGCCATAAATTTAAGTTCTTTGACTTAATTTAGCTTAACAACTTTCTTGCCCCTAGGGCTAGGGCAAACCTTGATTTTCGCGCCCTTAAATTGGGATCTGAAAACCCAATCTTTAGTCAGCTCCTTCAAGAATACCGCTAGAGCTGCAACTTCAGAGTGAGGCTGATTTCCAATTGCCACATTCCAGTCAGCAAGCAAGTAATATTTCTTTGGAACCTTTTCAGCGCCAACAATTATCAGCTTATCTTTATTGGAGCGTCTAATTTCATCAATTACGTCCGGCAAATTTAAGCCGTACATGGTTAAGTGTATAACTTCACCTCCACTCTCCCTCCACTTCCTAATGAAAGAGGTAGGGTTAACACCAACCTCAACAGTGAAAGGCCCACCCCAAGCCTCAACCACCCTAAGCAGAGAGCTCTTCACGCTCTCATCATCAGCATCTATCGCTATGCCATCTGCCCCAAATGCCCTTGCAACTAAGCCGACGTGCGTTGTTACTCGCTTATCCCTCTCAGGCCTATGACCTATCCTCAAAACCACTATCTTATACTGCCAATCCTTCATGATATATCACACAACATTTTAATTAAAGCAACTAATTGAATTTAACGAGTATGAAAGCAGTATTGGTAGAGTGCATAGTAGGAAGAAGTAAATCCAAGCTGAGCGAGCTGCAGGAGCTCGCCAAAAGTAGAGGTTATGAGGTAGTTGGAATACTAACTCAAAAAAGAAGTAAGCCGGATCCAGCATTCTACATTGGCAAAGGGAAAGTTCAGGAACTTAGGGAGTTGGTTGAGAAAACTAGGGCAAGCACGGTTATCTTCGCAAACACTCTCAAAGCTAGCCAAGCATTTAGGATTAGAAGGGAAATTGGGTGGCATATAAGCGTAATTGATAGAAACCTCTTGATTTTGGAGATATTTGAGGAGCGAGCTAGGACAGCTGAAGCTAAACTCCAAATAGAGCTGGCTCGCCTATACTACATGCTGCCATGGACGAGGGAGTACGTGAGATTTCGAAACCTATATGGCGAGCAAGTAGGCTGGGGAGCACTTGGAGAATACCTACACAAAGTATATGAAAGGCATGTCAGAAGCAGAATAGCTACCCTGGAAAAGAAGCTAGAGAAATTAAAGTTTCAAAGTAAAATGAGGATAGTTAAAAGACATGAACTGGGATTTCCAGTAGTTATACTTACGGGCTACACGCAAGCTGGGAAAACGGAGCTCTTCAATAGGCTAGCAAGGGAGTCGAAGCCAACAGGTTTAGGGCCGTTCACAACCCTCTCAACATGCGGCAGAAAGGTTAGGATTAGAGGCTTAGGGAGCTTCATACTAGTTGACTCAATAGGATTTGTTGAAGACATGCACCCACTAATACTGGAGGCATTCTACGCCACGCTAAATGAACTAGCGCTATCAGACCTGATACTGCTCGTCATAGATGTAAGCGAAAGCAAATTGGAAATAAGAAGGAAAGTCTTGGCCTCAGAGGAAATCCTACGGAGAATTGCTCCTGCAACTCCAGTCATAGTTTGCCTAAACAAAATAGACCTAGCCACCAGCGAAAAAATTGAGGCAGCAGAAAGCATAGTTAGGGAGGCATTTCCATACCAATGCATAATACCCATAAGCGCAAAGAAGGGAGACAACTTAGATAAGCTGATGAGCGAAATCGCGGACCAAATAAAGTCTGAAATAGAAGATTATGGGAGGATCAGCGCTTCCTCCTAAATTTAATTTCTGCAATGTCCCCCAAAGTCAATTCGAACTTTTTAGAAGTTAGAGTAGGTTGATGCAATTCAGGAGCTAATGCAGGCACTAAAAGCTTAACCTTAAGAACCGACTCCAGCTTCCTGGCAAGCGGTATAGGCGGAACCATAGCTCCAGACTCTATCCTACGTATAACCGACACCTTCTCCTTAACCCTTTCAGCTAAAATCTCCTTGGTCCAACCTAGAGCCTCCCTAGCAGCCCTAATCCTCTCAGCATAGTCCTCAACAACCTCAAGCTCCTCAACCAATCTTCTCCTCACGGCTCTAGGCTTAACCGATTTGACCCTAGTCGGCTTATAGGTAAACCTTGAAGCCTTAGGCTTCTCCATAATGGGAGAGCCGTACTTCGCGCATTCACCACAAACAGTTAAAACCGCACCTGCAATCAGAACCTTCCTACCCCTGCCCCTAAGAGGCTTGCCGCATAATTCACAGCTCAAAATTCACACCACAGCAATTATGCGCATGTCAACTTATACGGTTTACGCTCATGGTAGAAATTTTAATTTTAGACGAAGCGAGAAGTATCTACGGAGAACATCAGCGTACATAGAGTTGAAGTGAGGGCGACGCCTTGCCATCCCCAATAGATAGCGAGGAAATCACCTACTTTAGAAGAGTTGAGAGCTACACCAAGTACTTAGAGAGAAAGCTCAGAAACTTGGAATTGGAATTCCAGGTTTTAAGCGAAGAGAGAGACAGACTACTTCAAGAAATAGAGTTCCTCAGGGAAGAGCTCAAAAGATTAAGCTCCCCACCCTTAATTGAAGCGCGAGTGGTGGAAGTCCTAAGCGATGGAAGAGCAATAGTGAGGAGCTCAACTGGGCAGAGCCTAGTAGTTTACGTGTCAAGCTTCATAGATAAGCGAAAGCTGCGGCCAAACGTCAGGGTAGCCCTCAATCAAAGGACGTTCGCCGTAGTCGAAATACTACCTCAAGTCGAAGACCCATACATAAGGGGAATGGAAGTAATTGAAAAGCCAAATGTCACCTACCGCGACATCGGAGGCCTAGAAGAGCAAATAAAAGAGATTAGGGAAGCCGTAGAACTACCATTATTAGAGCCAGAGCTATTCAATGAAGTAGGCATAGATCCACCTAAGGGAGTCCTCCTATACGGGCCGCCTGGATGCGGTAAAACGCTGCTAGCAAAGGCAGTAGCCCACGAAACGAAGGCTACGTTCATAAAGGTTGTTGGCTCGGAACTAGTGAGAAAGTACATTGGAGAAGGAGCAAGAATGGTCAAAGAACTATTCTCCCTAGCAAGAAGAAAAGCCCCAAGCATAGTGTTCATCGACGAAATAGATGCCATTGGCGGAAGAAGAATGGACCTATCAACAAGCGGAGAAAGGGAAGTCCAAAGAACAATGGCCCAGCTACTAAGCGAGATGGACGGCTTCAACCCCAGAGGAAACGTGAAAGTAATAGCAGCAACAAATAGGATAGACATGCTCGACCCAGCTCTACTCAGGCCAGGAAGATTCGACAGGATAATTGAAGTACCACTTCCAAACGAGAAGGGGCGACTTGAAATCCTGAAGATACACACCAGAAGAATGAGGATATCGAAGGAAGTATTACTGGAAACACTAGCCAAGATGACTGAAGGGGCGAGCGGAGCCGACATAAAAGCAATATGCACCGAAGCCGGAATGAATGCCATAAGAGAAAAGCGAAAGTGCGTAAAGATGATGGACTTCCTGAAGGCAATAGATAAAGTGCTGAAGGGCAAAAAGCATACAATCCCAACGGCGTACATGTAGTGAGAGCAATGACATCCACAGACCTCTATAGAATCAGGAGAATAGCTGAATACCAATTTGGAAAAGGCATTGGAGACATACTATTCCCAAACGGCGTTGAAATAGAAAAATCAAGAAAAACAGGCAAAATAAGGAGAATATACCATGAAGGCAAGCTGCTAGCAACAATGAGAGCCAGCGACGGATACCTAGCCCTATCAATAGAAGGAGCTAGAAGAATAGTGGAAAAAACTAGGAAACCCAAGTTAAGGGTTATAGTGGCAGGCGAGATCGCAAAGTTCATCAAGGAAGGGAGAAACGTCTTCGCAAAACACGTGGTCGAAGCAGACCCCAACATTAGGCCTGGAAGCGAAGTTATAGTTGTCGACGAAAGCGACAGACTATTAGCAGTTGGAAGAGCAGTATTAAATGGTGAAGAAATGATTTCCTTTAAAAGTGGAGTAGCCGTTAAGGTAAGAAAAGGAGTAGGCGGTGAAAAATGTGAGGAGAATGTCACCTAGAGAGATGAGGAGGCTCATGAAGAAGCTAGGCATGCAGTTAGAGGAGCTGTCAGACGTTGAGGAAGTAATCATAGTCAGGGAAAGGGAATTGATCAAGCTTACAAGCCCCACGGTCTCGCTAATGAAAATTGGAGGACAAACAATATTCCAAGTAGTAGGTGAGCCAATAACCACACCGAGAGAAGAAACTGAAAAGAAGGAAGCAATCGAAATTCCAGAGGAAGATGTACAGCTAGTAGCTGCTCAAGCAGGAGTCAGCATAGAAGAAGCGAGAAGAGCATTAATGGAAGCTGAAGGGGACCTGGCAAAGGCAATTTTAACGTTAACATCCATGAAGAAATGAGCTAGCGAGCTTGAGCCCTCAATTCAAGCTTTCTCTTAATCCTCTTAACTCTGAAAATGTCTTCGCGCTCCCTCTCAGCAAGATAGAGCTCGATGTACTTGATGGCATCCTCAATTTTAGGAATTACAATCGACTCAAGAGCATTAACTCTCCGCCTAACCTTCCTCACCTCCTCAGCCAGCCTAGTTAAAGTCGCACTCGCCTCAGCGAGCTTAACGATCTTGCTCACCGCAATAGAAAACTTCTCAACAGCAGTGTCAAGATATGCGGTCGTATCGATCAAGCTGTATGGCCGCTCAACCCGCCTAATATTTGCAGTGAACACCGGAATTAAAACGCCCATAACATTCCTCGTCCTCATATCAACCTCCACAGCCTCAGGAACTCCAGCTGCAATCCTCTCAATTCTAAGTGCACCCAGCTCAATTTCAGCTCCGCTTAAAGCTGCAAAAGCCTCCCTTAACGCTAATATGACCTCCTCTCTGAGAGACTTATAATCCTGAACGGCAGCGAAAAACTCCATTATAAGGGCGTCCCTCTTTTCCTGGAGAAGCTCCAAACCTCTCTTAGCTAACTTCAACCTACGCTTAAGCGCCAGCAGCTCCATCCTAGTCGGCTTAACTTCCATTGTAGCCATAAGTACACCGCCACAATAACTAGCACATGAAAATTTAAAACAATTCTGCTATCCTCAGCAACCGAGCAGTAAGCGTAAAATAGATGTCTACACTAGATGAGTTGAAAACTCAACGAGGCCTTGAAAATTTACGCATTATGAATATGCGCCCCCCATAACTCACCTTCACAACGCTTCCCTTACGTACGAGATCCTCCAGAACTTCATTGGGATTCAAGCCAGCTCTCTCAAAAAACTTGTAGGCATAGTCAAGCCTCATTGGATGAACAGAAACAATTGCCAAGAAGTCCTTAATTGGATCGCTAATAAAAGTAAATTCAGGACCCTCAAAAGCCGAGAGCAATTCAACCTTCCCCAAACCTAAAGCTTCAGCAAACAATGAATAGGCACTTACGATCAAGTCCTCCGAAGGCAGGTTAACCCAAGCTTCAGCTGGAGGTCTAATGGGAATTGAGATGTAGGCTTTAAATGGATTAACCCTGGATATGAATTTAGCAGTTTCCCGAATAGAATGTTCACTTGTATTCAAGCCACTTACAAGCATCGTCTCAGTGATCAAAATACCCCTATAGCTACGAGCAAACGCCATTATTCCCTCAAGCACCTCATCCAAGGAGAGGCGCGGATGCGGCCTATTAACAGCGCTCCAAACTTCAGGTAAGGCGGAATCCACCTTCAATGAAACCAGGTCGAACAGGGATAAGTCACTTCTAACGTCATCCCTAAAAATTAGCGACGCATTAGTTAGCACGGCAACTGGAACTTCAATTTTCTCCTTAATTTTCTCCACGATATTGCCAAGATTTATGTCAAGAGTAGGCTCGCCATCGGGCACAAAAGTTACATAATCGATTGGAGAGCTGAGATTTCTAACCGACTCAATAACCTCATTAGCAACCTCGTCTGGAGGGTAGAACTCCCTTCTCTCAACTCCTAAACGCATAGTTCTACCAAGCTGACAGTAAACGCACGAGTACGTGCAATGCTTTGCAGGGATGTTATTTACCCCCAAAGACATTCCAAGCCTCCTAGATGGAACAGGTCCAAAAACGTACTTCCCCACTTAAACCACCACTCAGATCTAACTCAGCAATTCCCTCCAATAACTATGCGCCTACCAGCATAAGCGCTAACAAACCTTTCGGCGAGAAGCTTGGAAAGGACATTTATAGCAGCGTTGCTAGTGCAATGGCAAGGGGCAACGAGCTTCACATCAAAATGCTCGAGTACTTTGGCGACATCATATGCCTCAGCAGCGTCAATGTGAAAGCCTCCAATGACACCCCATATACTACTGGACTCAGTGACTTCCGCAGCCCGTTCAAGTATTGAAGCTACTCCAGGGTGGGAGCATCCTACGAAAACAACTGGGCCGCAACCTTTAACGTTGATTATAAGTGAGTGCTCCTTCAAAAAACGTCCAAGAACTCCAGATGTGATAATTCCATCACATAGCTTAACTGGCCTTCCTGCATCAATGAAATCGCCTCTCCTAAATAGAGGTCTTGACGGAGCTAATACCTTAGCACCGCGACCAACACTAGCTAAATACGCCGTTAATCCACCTAGACCTCCAGAGTGATCTCCATGCCAATGGCTGATGAAAACGAAGTCCAAATCCCTTAATGGAACTTTCAAAACCTCCGAATTATGCCTCAATATTTCCCAGCTAGAATCAGTGTCGAATAGAATTTTAGCCGATTCACACTCTAAGTAAATGGATAGCCCCCAAGCCGAAATTACATTGCGGCTAACTCGCCTATTATCCACTACAATTATCACCTTAATACCGTCCACACAATTGGCAAAGCTCAAGGCAGCATCAACCTCAATTAGCTAAATGCAAAAACCTCCAAGAGAGAAGCTCCTCAAGTTTAACTCCAATACTCCAACAGCAAACTCGCAGGCAGGACCCAAGAGAGCAACCGGCAACCACAGCTCAGCACGCCCAAAATAATTTAGTGCATATGAACATAATTATTTAACTCCCATCCTCAATGTTAAGAAATAAGTTCGAGAGAGCTCTATAGGCACCGCTATAGTATGGCGAAAAAATAAAATGGACTTCTAAACCAGCCTTGATCATATTCCAAGATATGCCTTCTTAACCTCTTCATCCTCTAGAAGCTCACTTCCAGTTCCAGCCTTCACGATTCTACCGGTTTCGATTATGTAAGCTCTATCGCAGAGCTTTAAAGCTTGATGGACGTTCTGCTCAACAAGCAAAACCGTATAACCTTCATTCTTAAGCTTGGAAACGAAGTCAAGCACTTCAATCACCAATTTCGGCGCCAATCCCAAGCTTGGTTCGTCCAGCATCAGCAATGTAGGTCTGAGAATAAGTCCCCTAGCAATAGCCAGCATTTGCTGCTCACCCCCACTTAAAGTGCCTGCCAACTGATTTCTCCTCTCCTTCAATATTGGAAACAGATTGTACACTATCTCCAAGGTTTCACTGAACTTTTCCCTAGCTCTTCGAGTGTAAGCAGCTGCCTTCAAGTTTTCATAAACCGTCAATCTAGGGAAAAGCTGCCTCCCCTCGGGAATGTGAGCCAATCCCATTTCAACTCTCCTATGCGGATCCAGCTTAGTAATATCCATACTCATGAATTGTATGCGGCCCCTTCTAGGCATTAAGAGGCCTGATATTGTTTTCAGGGTGGTTGATTTCCCAGCGCCATTAGCTCCGAGAAGCGCTACGATTTCCCCCTCCTTAACGTCGAAGGATATCCCCCAAATAACTTGAACATCTCCATAGAAAACTTCCAAGTCCTCAACACTTAGAACTACGCTCATAGCTCCAACCTCGCACCCAAATAGGCTTCAATGACATGAGGATCATTTGCAACTTGCTTCGGCGTGCCCTCAGCTATCTTTTTCCCATGATGCAGGACAACTATTCTCTGCGATATGTTCATCACGAACCTCATGACGTGCTCAACAACCAGCAAGGTTTTCCCTGCATTATTTACCTCCCTAAGCAACGCCAACACATCATCTATTTCAGCAGGAGTGAGACCTGCAGCCACTTCATCCAGTAGAAGGAGGTCAGGTTCAAGAGCTAATGCTCTAGCTAGCTCGAGCCTCTTCTTCTCCGCGACATTTAGAGAGCCTGCCTTCATGAGCCTCTTATCATAAAGTCCAGTGAACTCCAAAAGCTCCAAAGCTCTCCTAGTAGCCTCCTCCAAGTCAGCATGCTTCAAGAAAGCACTTACAACAACGTTTTCTAGCACCGTCAGCCCGGGAAGAGGCTTAACAATTTGGAAGGTTCTGCCAATTCCCATCTTAGCAATGACGTATGGAGGCTTTCCAGTTATATCTTCGCCCCTAAAGTAAACCTTCCCGGACTCGGGCTTATAATACCCCGTAATCACGTTGAACATTGTAGTTTTTCCAGCTCCATTTGGACCGATAAGCCCAACAATTTCACCCTCATCAACGTGGAAGGAGACAGCGTCCAATGCAACTAGCCCGCCAAACTTCTTAGTTACGTCTTCAACTTTAAGTATAGGATGACTCACGACTTTCACCTCCCCCAATAGATGCTTCAAGAGAAGCAATTCCAATTCTCCTCTTCACAAAGCCCTTCATTTCAAGCCAGCCCATAACGCCTTCAGGCATCATCAAAGTTATAACTGCCAGTATTATGCCCAGCACAAGCACGTGAAGGCCATAGTACCTCGGAAACCTAGCCACTATCTGTGCTCTCACATACTCAGTTATTGGCATGAATATGAAGGACCCAACTATTGGACCTACAAAAGTGTATATGCCGCCTAAAATACCTGCAACAACTATGTAAACTGAAATCGTAATCAAGTCAAAAACGGCGAAGGGATCAATAAATCGGAACCTAACAGTATATAAGCCTCCTCCAATCCCAGTGAAGAACGCGCTTATGAACATTGCTATCATCTTATACTTAAAAGGGTTTATTCCAACGCTCATAGCAGCAAACTCGTCCTCCCTTATTGCTTGAAGGTAAAAGCCAATCTTGCTGTTAACAACTGCATGCAAAACAACGACCTCCAAAGCTAAAATTCCAATTGCAATATAAGCATAAACGAAGGGGCCAGCGTACTGCAGGTAGTATAGGGAAAGCTCAGGAGAAACTATTGGAGGTTGAAGGCCAGCTGCACCTCCAACCCATTCCCACGAAATGAAAATCAGCTTGAAAATCTCCGTAGCAGCTATAGTGGCTAAAGTAAACCAGTGGCTTTTAAGCCTAAAAAGGGAACACCCAATGCTAAACCCGTAAGCGCGGCTATGAAGCCTCCAATAAACATTCCAATCCAAGGCGTAATTCCAAAGTAGAGGATCAAGATCATTGTGACGTAAGCTCCAACCCCAAAGAAAATTGCATGCCCAAAGCTCATCTGACCTCCATAGCCCGCAAGTATGTTCCAAGCCATAGCCAAAATGGAGTATAGCAAGCATAGGAATAGGGTGTTGGCTGGAAAAGGCAAGTCGACAAGATAGAAGAACAGCGGTAGAACTAAGAGAGTAGCAGATATGGCTATTAGGATTAAGCCTCTAACCCCCTTGAACTGCCCCCTAATCATGTCGAATGCCCTATACATCCTAATCACAACCCTAATTTAGCTCCGAAAAGCCCAGTAGGCCTCACGAGAATCATGATTATGAAGAGCCCAAATGCAACCACATCCTTCAGCGTTGGAGGTATGAATAGCGCACTGACGCATTCGGCAATTCCAATGATCATGCCACTCACGTAGGCCCCAAAATGCTCCCAAAACCACCGAAGACCACTATTATGAAGGCAATTAGGCAGAAGAAGGCGCCCATTTCGGGGTGAATGGGGTAGAAGGTTGAAAGCAGCGATCCTCCAACAGCCAAAATCCCAACTCCAATTCCGAAGGCAAGCCAGTACATCCTCTTAACATTTATGCCGAGAAGCTTAGCAGCCTCCCTATTTTGAGCCACAGCCCTCAACGCTATTCCAATATACGTTTTCTTCAAAAATAGGTAGAGAAGGACAGTAATTACGACCGATGCTATAAAGGCTATGCCCCTAGTCAACGGCATGATTATGAAGCCAAAGCGAAGTATAGTTCCAGTGTAGCTGGTTACAACCCTCCTTGTAAAGGGGCCGAAAGCCACTTCAGCTCCATAACGTATGATAAGCAGCAAAGCAAAGGTAGTTGCTATTTGACTGACCATCGGAGCTTCAAGTATTTTCTCAATAATAACCTTCTGAGTAATAAATCCAAGCGAGAACACCACGAGAAAGGATATTGGAAGGCTTAGGAGAGGATCTACGCCAGCAAGCGCTAAAAGCCAGTAGGTTGTGAATGCTCCAAGCATCATGAAGTCTCCCTGAGCGAAGTTAATCACATCCATAACACCCCAAATTAAAGCTAGGCCCATGGCTATAAGGGAATAAACGCTTCCGATCAGCACCCCATTAATAATCGCACTTATCAAGTCCTCAAGCCCAACCACGTACAAGCCCTATCCTCCATCACATTTTAAACGCATCTAGCCGACAATAACCTAGCAAAATAAATAAATGAGAAATTTAATGGCCACTAGCCTCCTCTCTCGCCCCAAGGAGGCATCGGAAATATCGGATCAGTAGTTGCAAGCTCAGGCGGATAAACAAAGTTGAGTTGAATGGGGTTCGAAATGAGCAATCTTCAATCAATTGGAAGCACAGTAGATAGACTGGTCGCTGTAGATATTGGAGGTAGAGGAGTTATAGACTACCTTTACGAAGCAGCGAGAAAAATTTTCGAAAAGCCCCTAACGCTCAAAGCTGCGGAGGAAATTAAAGAAGCTGCAAAACCCGGATGCACAGCAATCATCATGACTGGATTTAGAATGCCACCCCACGACATTCAAGAAACAGATGGGCCGCCAGGAGCAGCTTCACTTGCAAGAGCACTAAGCTTAGCTCTTGAAGTTCAGCCAGTAATGCTAACAGAGCCAGTGGAGCAGTCTTTCAAAATACTCGAGGCAGCAGCTTCAGGCTACAGCTTAAACGTCGTAAATTTGGATAGACTCCTCAAGGAAAAACTCAAAGCTTCAACGTGCATTTTAGGCTTCACCATGAACGAGAAAGAAGCCTATGAAGAAGCTAAAAAGCTACTGGACAACCTAAAGCCGTCCGTGATAATAGCAATAGAGAAGGTGGGAAGAAATCCTAAAGGAGAATACCACACAATGAACGGCTTAAACGTAACTAAGACTCACAGCAAAGTAGAGTTCATAGTCAGTGAAGCACGCAAAAGAGGCATTCTCACAGTGGCAATTGGAGATGGAGGAAATGAAGTTGGAATGGGATTGATAGCGGATGCCGTTAAGAAGTATGTGCCATATGGAGCAGTATGCAGATGCCCCTGCAAGGGAGGAATAGCCGCGGAGTCAAAAGCCGATGTTCTCATACCATCCTCAATATCGAATTGGGGCGGCTATGGAATTTCAGCCATGCTAGCAATACTCTCAGGGAAAGCTATTGCCATGCATGGACCCGAAGATGAGAAGAGAGCATTAAATCTAATTGTGAAGGAAGGAGCTCTTGACAGCTCTTCATACTTAACCGAACCTTCAGTTGATGGAGTGAGCTTAGCAAGCCATGTAGCAGTAGTCACAATGCTCAAGGAAATAGTAAAGAAAAGAGCAAAGTGGATTGAAATTTAAAGCTTAACGTACTTCCTCAAATCCTCTGGCGTACCCGATGGCACAGTGATGTCCTTCATTGTGATTAAGCCTGGGGGAGCAGTCAGAACCTTAGGTATCATGTTTATAACCATGCCTACAGTGCCCCAATCGCCATGGACACATGGAGATATTTTCTCGTGAATTGGAGGCACACCCTCAATGTCGATTGAATCATACTCCTCAGGCGCACCCACATAAGCCCTGAAATCCAAAACAATGACATCCTTACCTCCCATTATCCCCCTCGCAATCTGCTTCAAGCCTGCAGCTTGACCAGGCTTCACATCAACATAGTCGGTTTTCACTGGCTTCTCAGCAATCACTGGCTCCACAGGCTCAACCACTATTTTATCGAGATCCCACCCTAAAGCTGCAGCTATTAAAGAAATGCTCTGCTCCAAGCCCACGTGCCCAGTTATCTCCTTAGCTTCAATCTTCCTCTTAAACTCCTCAACAGTCAGCCCAGCTCCAATCTTCTTCTGGAATGGACCTCTCCTAGTGGATGCATTTATCACTCTACTTATCGTTATCTTGTCTATCTTCACGCATGGAGCCGTCAAAGTAATGGCAAGAGTATCCATGAGGAAGCCCGGATTAATTCCAGTGCCTAGAACAGTGCAGCCATGCTTCTTAGCAAGCTCATCCAACGCCTTCGCCTTCTTAACATCAACGTAGTACGGGTACGAAAGCTCCTCACATGTTGAAACGATGCTCACACCATGCTTAATTATGCCTACAAGCTGATCGAAAACGTCTTTTAAGTAGGAGCTCGTCATGTGAAGTACCACGTGAGGCTTCGTCTCCGACAATACCTTGTCAGGATCATTTGAAATTATGACTCCCAGCTTCCTGCCCAGCCCCAGTACCTCTCCCAAGTCCTTGCCAACCTTGTTGGGGTCAACATCTATAGCGCCAACAATTTCAACGCCATCCTTCTCCAGCAAAGTCCTCGCAGCAAGTCTCCCTATCGCACCCACACCATAAATTACTACCCTTATTTTCTCCATGGACTTCACCTACAACAGAAACATCGACAAATGATATGTGTGCAACGTATAAAAGCATAACGAGAAATAAAGCAAGGTAAGGCGGCTTGAAGGATAATTCAAAATATGTCTTCAAAGTGGCGGGCCCGGTGGGATTCGAACCCACGACCAACGGCTTAGGAGGCCGCTGCTCTATCCTGGCTGAGCTACGGGCCCAATACAAGATTGAGCATTAAGGGTCTAATTAGGTTTTCCGACTTATAAGGACTTACCCTTCTTTGACCCCAACCAATCCAAGAACTCCGGCATCGAGCTGAAAACTATGGGTTCAGGCTGCTTCTTCAATTGAACCTCCACCCTCTCCACCTCAAGCGAGTTCAGCACTTCGTGTGGAGCCTTAGAGCCAAAGGCTCTAGACCACTCAACTACATTGAAGTTCTTATCCCTAGCTCGTATCAAGCCATCCATTGAAAGGATGTACTTAAAGTTCTTGAAGAAGAAGTAGGCTCTCCCCCTAATCATCCTCAAAATTCTAAAAATCTCCATAACCTGCTCATGGGTTATGCGAGGCATCCTCAAACCCTAACTAATCTTCTCCTTCAACATATTAATAGCCTCCCCCAAGGTAACTTCAAACTGCACATTAGCGCTTAAATCCTTCAATACAATTTTCCCTCTCTCAGCTTCCTTAGCCCCCACAATGATGGCGTGAGAGAAACCACGAGAATTCGCATAGGATAAGGCTTTCCTTAAGCTTCTCCCAAAAACCTCAAGTTCAGCCATGACGTTGTTCTCCCTCAATTCATGAGCCACCTTTAAAGCGCGAATCCTCATGTCCTCGCTAGTCGAAACCACGTAAACTTTAACCTTCCTCTCCTCCTTAAACGGAATCTTAAGCTCCTCCATGGCGAGAACTATCCTATCCAGCCCAGGAGCATAACCAACAGCAGGTGTAGGCTCGCCGCCGAAGAGCTCTATAAGCTTGTCATAGCGCCCTCCACCTCCCAAAGCTATTCTAAAGCCAGGAACAAAAACCTCGAAAATCATTCCAGTATAATACTCTAATCCCCTAGCAAAGCTGAAATCCACGAAAAGCCTTCCACTCAAGCCGCATGCAATGCAGTACCCTATCACCCTCTTGAAGTTCTCAAGCTCAAGCAAAGCCTTTTCATAATCCGCTAAAAGCTCCTCCGCTTCTCCCAATAACTTCGCCGCATCATATCCCTTAAGTGAAAAGAGAGCTTCAGCAACCTCCAAGCACTTACTCGAAACCTTTAACTCTTCAAGCACGCTTAAAGACTCCTCAATTCTCCCCTTATCCATCAACCCGAAAATCCTATTTTGATCAGGCTCAGCAACCCCCTCAGCCCCAAGAAAAGCCCTCATAATGCCCACATGCCCCAACTTTAAGTAGTGATTTTCAAATCCAAGCCTCCTCATTAAAGCGTCGGCAATATCCAGAATTTCAGCGTCAGCCTCAGGCTCCCTCGAACCTATGAGCTCAAATCCACCCTGCCAAAACTCTCTATACCTACCATATTGAGGCTCATCATACCTGAAGCAGTTGGCAATGTAGCCCAGCCTAACCGGCTTAGGCCTCCCCAACATGTTGTTAATATAGAAGCGCGCAATGGGAGCAGTCATTTCAGGCCTAAGAGCAACTTTCCTCCCACCCAAGTCAGTGAAGACATACATCCTCTGCCTAATCTCCTCACCAGACTTAGCTGCCAAAAGCTCAAAGGACTCTAAAGTTGGAGTCATAACCTCCATATAACCGTATAGGGAGAATAACTGCCTAACCACCCTCTTCACGTAGTTGAGCTTCTCCATATCTTCAGGCAAGTAATCCCTTAAGCCTCTTAACCGCCTGAACTTCCTGCCCAAGCTGCAACCCTCACCGCAATAATTAAGAAATCAAACCTTTAAAACCTCCTAGAAAAGTAGCCACCATGGCCAAGAGCATGTAAAGTAAAATGCGCTTCTTAACTGCCCTTGCAGTCAACTCGGTGGGGCTCCGAGCAAGCCTCAGCGAATCAATAAGAAATCCAGCCGCAGACAATGCAAAGAAGGGCAAATATATCCACCAGACAAGCCCCAGCAATATCGGGGCAAAGCCAATTGCAACAGCCGACAAGTAAAATAGCGATGAAAGCTTCCCGGCAAACTGCTTTCCACGAGAAATTGCAATAGTCTTCACTCCCCTAACCCTATCCCCCTCCACATCTATTATCCCCTTAGTGACCTCCCTCCCAGTATTAGCTAGAAAAGCCGCCAAGGAAAGGATTTGAAGTAGCAGAGAACCCCCAGACTTCACCGCAAAAGACCCATATAAAAATGGAAGGGCAACGCAAAAGCTAACCATGAAATTCCCAAGCAGCCCGAACTTCTTCCCCTCAGCATTATAGATAGTCGAAATAATTAGGGAAGCAACTGCCAAAACAAGGCACTCAAAGTTCAACTGGAAAGAAGCAACAACACCCACAATGGCAAAGAACACTGCATACAGAATGGCCTCATTCCTCCTAATCAAGCCGCTCGGAAGAGGCCTCCAAGGAGCATTCACCAAGTCCACCTGAAAGTCAAAGTAGTCATTAACCACCATTGAGGCAGCAGTCAAAGCAAACGCGGTAACGAAACCTAGAATCAAAGTATAAATGTCCGGAAAGCCCTGCAATGCAACAAGCTCGCTTAGAACGACGGCAATCCCCATCATGACGCAGTTGACCGGCCTAATGATCCTTAAAAACGCCGCAAGCCTGCTAGCCATGAAACCACCTACAGCGTTACTAGAGTAACGTCATAGTATGTCACTTCACCCTGCCTATCAACGATAGCCAATATCAAGTCCTTTCTCGCGCTCCTCGCCTCCCTAATCATCCTAGATAGGCTTGAAAGCTCTATGGGCTTCCCCTCAACAGCCCCATAAACCAGGTACTTAGCAGGCTCCTTACCCATAACAGCGCCCCGCCTATAAACTCTAAATGAAATTCCAGAGCCGAATCCCGGCTTCACAATATAGCCCCTACGCCTCAAGTCGGAGAAAATCAAGTACTTAACCCAAATGTCAGAGTCAAGCTTCAAAAAGTGATTAAGTAGAGCTTTAAAATCCAACTCCACCTCTCCTAGAAAAACCCTCAACTTACCCTGCTTAACCAAAAACAAAGCTTCAGGAGCAGAGACAACTAGAACGCCCTCCCTGAACTCGCCATAGAACCCATAATTCCAAAGCTTAACCGCATCCTCACCCCTCACAACAACCCTCAGGCCCTCAAGCTCGCCAGAATACTTTTCCTCGGCCAACGTAAGTCCCTCACTACATCATTTCCACACCATTATATATTCGTTAATCCAACTTACAGGTGATGAAGCCATGATTGAAGAGCTGAAGTCGAAACTCAAAAATGCAAAGGGCATAGTCATCCTAGGAGTCGGAAATGAACTTAGAAGAGACGACGCCGTGGGATTAATCGTAGCCAGACAACTATCATCCAAAAAGCCGTCGGAAAGCGTGAAGGTGATCGAGTGCGGAGAAGTCCCGGAAAACTACCTTGGAGTAATTGAGAGAATCAAACCATCCCACGTCATAGTGGTGGATGCACTTGACATGGGAGCCGAGCCGGGATCAATCGGAATAGTAACAAAGGAGCAGGTCGTCAGCTACCCAACCATATCAACGCATAAGCCATCCCCCCACATACTAATAAGCTACATCGAAGAGGTCATAGGAGCCAAAGTAGTTATAATAGGCATACAGCCCGAAGACGTGAATTTCGGAGAAGGATTAACACCAAAAGTGGAAAAAGCAGCTAAAGCGCTAGTAGAAATGCTACTGAAAACACTTGGAGGTCCGTGACGGCATGCTCCCCAAAACCATTGAGTGGAAAAATGGAGTAGTAAGATTAATCGACCAAACAAAGCTTCCTAGCAAGCTCGAGTTCATCGAGTGCAAGAATGCAGAAAGAATAGCCTCAGCAATAAGGAACATGGAAATCAGAGGGGCACCGGCAATTGGAGCTGCAGCAGCAATGGCGCTGGCTCTAACCGCATATCACAGCAAAGCTGAAAGCGCAGATAAATTAATGAAGGAGCTAAAGGAGGCAGCGGAGCTCATTAGAAGCACAAGGCCAACTGCCAAAAACCTGTTCTGGGCAGTAGAGAGAGTTTTGAATGCCGCCGAAAAATGCCATGACAACCTAAATAGCATGGTGAAAGCAGTAATTGACGAAGCCTTAAGAATAGCTGAAGAAGACGTCGAAGCAAATCTGGCAATAGGAATGCATGGAGCACAACTAATAGACGATGGAGACACAATACTAACGTACTGCAATGCAGGCTCGCTTGCAACAGTATACTATGGAACGGCTCTAGGAGTAATTAGGGCAGCCTGGACGCAGGGCAAAAAAATAAGAGTAATAGCTCCGGAAACCAGGCCCAAACTTCAAGGAGCAAGACTAACCTGCTTCGAGCTGCTTGAAGAAGGCATACCAGTAACGCTAATTACAGACAACTCAATCGGCTTTCTAATGCAGAAGGGAAAAATTGATAAGGTAATCGTCGGAGCCGACAGAATACTTCAAGATGGAACAACCTACAACAAAATCGGAACCTACACGATAGCGGTATTAGCCGAAAAGCACGGCATACCATTCTACGTTGCAGCTCCAACATCAACCTTCGACCTAACATCAACAAGAGATAAAGTGAAAATCGAAGAGAGAAGCCCAGATGAAGTTAGGAGGATATGCGGCTGCCAAATAGCTCCCGAAAGAGTCGACGTGATAAACTACGCATTCGACATGACTCCCCCAGAACTAATAACTGCAATAATAACCGAAGTTGGAGTGATACGCCCACCATATAGGGAAAGCATAGCTGAAATAATGGGAAAGGCAGGTCAAGTCAGCTGAGCCCGGACTCCACGAGGCGCATAAACCTCAACGCATCCTCAGCCATGTGGACGTTATTGAAAAGAACATAAACCTCCTTAAATCCCGACGACAGCAGCCCATCAACCTTAACAAGAAGAGCCCTCAAATCCTCATCAGTGTACTTGTACCTGTAATTAACCTCACCCCTCCCAATTCCATGCAGCCTAATATAGCAAATAGGATGACTCGAAACCGGATTCCTCCTAAACACGTCAACTGCATGAATAAGATTCAACGAATCACACAAATCCCTAACAACATCCAAGTGATCATTCCACGTCCCCCTAGGCTCCCAAGCAATGTTCAATCCATCCCGCTCAATGCTCGAAAAGAAATCCCTAACATTCTTAACATTCTCATCCGAAAAGCCAAATGAAGGCGGAGTTTGAACCACGCAAACCCTAGCTTTAAGCGCTCGGCAAACCTCAAGAGTCCTCCTCCAAGCCTCAAAATTCTCCTCAGTAGGCCTCAGAAAACCATACCTATCCTCCCTGCCAGGCTCAGGCTTAATTCCAGCTCTCCTCCAAGTAGGGCTGCTGGGAGGATGAGTAATAACCTGCCAAGCCTTCAACGCAAATTCAAAGTCAGGCGGAGCAAGGCTACGCCAATTCATAGCAGTAGAAACCCTAGGCAACTTGTAAAACGTGCTCTGAAGCTCAATCAACTTAAACACTTGGAAGTAAGCTGCCTTACCACCCCTAACAGCCCAGCCACAACATCCAACCCTAATCAACACAACCACCAAATAATTTAACAGAGAAACAAAATAAAAATCTGAAATAAACCAGCACACAACTTTTATTGGATGGAAAAATAAGAATTACGTGCAAGCGGGGGTGGCCGAGCGGCCAAAGGCGGCGGACTCAAGATCCGCTCCCGGAGGGGTTCGTGGGTTCAAATCCCACCCCCCGCACCACGATTCAAAGCCAGAAATAATCTCAATTTAAGCTCTTTTCGCTAGAAACTCACCTAAATTCAAACTCGAACTTTGAACTGACCATATAATTTGCAGTTAAGTTCAAACCCTCACATTTGAATATGACCATGAACCCATTTGATAATAGATAGATAATAGAGAAGGTTGGATTAAGCCATAATTACTTAAGGGTTTATTTTAACTAAGGAACTATGGCTTGACGGTTAGTCACCTCTTACTGATTTGTATGTATGAGAGGATCGAGAAAGCTACGTAGGCTACTCCTGACAGGATGAAAGTTATTAGATATCCGTATTTCTCCATTAACAGGCTAAATAGGATTAGTGATGAAAACTCTATCGTTCTCAGAGGTATGTGGAGGATACCTATGTCTATTGACAGCGTTTCACGCCTATCTTTACTCACTTTGGCTATTATGGACTCATAGAAGCGCGTTCCAAGTCCGCTTGCAACCGCTAACGCCACAATGAAGACGGGCAGCAGCGTTTCTGATGAGAATGTCATGCATACACATGCAACTACGTATATCATGCTTTGAATTACTGCTCTAGTTAAGCTTAATGGCATCTTCATTGTGCCAAACACCGTTATGGCCGTAACTATATTGTATACCATGAATATGCCTCCAATCACCATGTAGCTGTAGCCAAGCTCTTTAGACATGAAGACGGGAAGTACAAGTGACGTTAATGGATATCTAGCTAAACTATTAATCGCCATAATCCCTGAAACAGCCCAAAAATCTCTACTCTTCCCTCTAAAGTCTAAAGCTTTAAGCGCTTGAAGTAAATTCAACT
Source organism: Candidatus Culexmicrobium cathedralense (assembly GCA_025061115.1). Classification (GTDB taxonomy): domain Archaea; phylum Thermoproteota; class Methanomethylicia; order Culexarchaeales; family Culexmicrobiaceae; genus Culexmicrobium; species Culexmicrobium cathedralense. Next base: position 437,661 of record JANZKC010000002.1, read on the forward strand.
TCGCCTTTCTCCTCCCCTCACTCCACAAAAGTACTGTCGGATACAGAAGCATCATAGAGGCAGCGGTAAGAAGAACAAATGCGCTCCAAGCTCCACTAATGGACATGACAAATCCAGTGACCGCTCCACCCACAGCTCCGCCAAGCGTAACTACTCCAATAACCCTAGTGGCTTCGCCAGCTTCTCTACTAGGCGATAATATGTAGGTGGCAGTCCTACTAACAGCCCAGTATGCTGAAATAGAAACGCCCTCCATAACCTTACCAAGCGCAAAATCTAGAGGCGACCCAGCAACCAAATATATGATAGAAGCCAACGACAAAGCCAACCAATTAACTACGAAAAGCGGAGACCAACCCACCTGATCAGCCAAAGCAGCAAACAAAATCCTAACGAAAAGAAAAACAAGTGGAAGAATAGACATTATTAATCCAATCTCAGCCAAACCAACATTCCTCTCCAATAAGACTAATGGAATTGCAATTCCTAGTCCACCTAAAACAAAGCTCGTTAGAAATGATGTCAGCAACACCCTCCACATGCCAAGTCACCAGCGCAAAACGACATAAAATAAACAACAAATATAAAATACTCTCTAGCTCAAAACCAGTTAATTCATAACTTCGTTTGCTTTAAATTAAATACTTTATCTAACTTCTCAAGATGCACAGTGTTTTATTCTTCAACGATAATCAAATGCACTAAAGAATCCAATATACTTTCGACGTTCTTCATCCAACATGCTTGCAAGCAGGATCCTGCCGCCTCCACAATGCATCACAAAATCAAGTTATGGCTATCGCCGTAAGCTCATGCATGATCTTGAGAATGGCAATATTGAGCGCTCTATGAAGGTTAATAAGCGTAAGCGTAAAAAATTTAGCTAAAATAGGTGTAAGAAATGGCTGCTGGTGGCGGTGATGGAGCGCCAATTTCAGGAAAAGCTTTGAAAGAAGTGATTTCTCATCTTCACCCAAGGGAAAAGCTCGTTTTAATTGCATTGATGAAAGGCTTGAAGGATGCTGAGGATATAGCTGAAAGGCTTGGAATAAGTTTGGATGCAGTTATCTGGGCTTTGCAACTGCTTAAAAGCAAGGGCCTAGCCGAAGTAGAGGAGCAAATTGAGGTAAAGTACAATTTAGGCGATGAAGGAAGAAACTACCTCGAAAAATGCTTCCCAGAGGTAAGGCTAATAGCTAAAGTTAGGGAGGCAGGCGGCGAAGCCACGATAAAGGAGCTCAAGCTCGAAAAGGATGAATTAACTTTCGGCATAAGTTGGGCATTAAAGAGGAAATGGATAGAAATAAGGCGTAGAGATGGAGAAAGAGTAATTAAGCTAACTGAAAAAGGGCTAAAAAGCTTGGAGAAACCCTACCCACCCATGCAGGTTCTAATAAAGCTAGATAAAGGAGAAGCGCTCTCCAGCGAAGATAAGCAAGTTCTAGCGGAATTAAAGCGCAGAGGCGACATCATAAGAGAAGCAAGAATAAAGCACTTAAAAGCGAAGTTGACGGCAATCGGAGCTGAAGTAGCCAAACTAATCAAGCCAGTAGAGGAAGTAAGCGAGCTTACGAGAGAGCTCATAATAACGGGCAGGTGGAAGAAAGTTTACTTAAGGCCCTACAACGTTGAAGTCCCAACAGCAACTCCAGTGAGAGGGAAAAAGCACCCCTACAGGGAAATCATCGACGAAATCAGGGAAGTACTAATCGGACTTGGATTCGAAGAGGTTTCAAGCCCACCAATAGAAGTTAACTTCTGGAACTGCGATGCACTATTCATGCCATCAGACCACCCAGCTAGAGGAATACACGACATCTTCTACCTGAAAAGCAAAGCTCAGGTAAGCGAAGTAGCAACACCAGAAGTATGGGAAAGAGTGAAGAGCACCCATGAAAGCGGATGGACCACAGGATCTACAGGCTGGGGCCACTGGGACCCAAAGCTCGCTCTAAGGCTAATACTAAGAAGCCAAACAACAGCAGTATCTGCCAGGTACTTGTCAATTCTAAAGCAGGAAGACCTGCCCAAAAAGATATTCACGATAGATAGAAACTATAGGCCAGACCGAATAGACTCAACCCACCTTCCAGAATTCAATCAATGCGAAGGCATAGTAGTTGCAGAAAACGTCAATCTAAGACACCTAATAGGATTCATTAAGGCCATTGCTGAAGCCTTCGGCATAGAAGAAGTCAAGTTTCAGCCAGCATACTTCCCGTTCACCGAGCCAAGCGTAGTAGGCTACATCAAGCACCCAAAGCTAGGCTGGATAGAAGCATTGCCAGGAGGAATATTCAGGCCGGAAGTAGTGCGCCCACTAGGATTAAACGTTCCAGTACTAGCTTGGGGCTTAGGCATTGATAGGCTAGCCATGGTTGCACTCGACATAGACGACATAAGAATGCTATTCACCCACAATCTGGAATGGCTTCGAAGCAAGTCAATCCCATCCATATGGAGGTGGTGAAATGCCAACCATAACCATAGACCTAACGGAGCTAAGAGAAATAATGGGTCCAGTAAGCCTAGAAAAGCTAGTTGAAGCCATAACTCAATTTAAAGGAGAAGTTAAAGGCGTAGAAGGCGACGAACTCATAGTTGAGCTTGAGCCAGACAGACCCGACATCCTAAGCGTAGAAGGACTATCAAGAGCCCTAAAGGGATACTTCGAAATGGAGCTAGGCCTCCACGAAGCCTCATTAAAGCCACTGAAAGATCCGAGCTTAACCGTAAAGGTGGTTAATGCAAAGGCAAGACCATACATAGCATGCGCAGTAATAAGAGGATTAAAGCTGGACGATAAAGCCGTCAGAAGCCTAATGAGAATGCAGGAAAACCTGCACCTCACGCTGGGTAGAAATAGAAGGAAGGTAGCCATAGGCTTCCACGACCTAGAAGCAATAAGCCCACCAATAATATACACCGAAGCCAAGCCCACAGACACCATAATCCCGCTGGAAATGCCAGTTAAAATGAAGCTCAAAGAAGTATTGGAAAGGCACCCCAAAGGAATCGAGTTTAAGCACCTAATCTCAAAGGGCTACCCAGTGTACATTGATGAGGAGGGAATATTTAGCTTCCCGCCAATAATAAACAGCGAAAGAACGAAGGTCACTGAGAAAACTGAAAACCTATTCGTAGAGCTCACTGGAATAGATGCTAAAGCAGTTAAGCAAACCCTAAACATCATAGCCTTCAACCTAATCGATAGAGGAGGCGAAGTACAACTAGTAAAAGTGGAGTACGAAGACAGAATTGAAGTCACCCCGAACCTAAAGCCCAGAAAAATGAAAATAAACCTAAAAGAAGTTTCAAAGCTGATAGGCATCCAGCTAGACGAGAAGCTCGCAAAACACCTACTTGAAAAAATGCGCTACGGAGCATCCATCAGAAGCAAAAACGAGCTGGAAGTCCTCATCCCAGCCTACAGGGTAGACGTAATGCACATGGTTGACGTAGCGGAAGACATAGCCATAGCATATGGATACGACAAATTAACGCCAGAACTACCAAGTATAGTCACCGTAGGAAAGCCATCTTTAATGGAAGTTCTCGAAGCGAAGATAAGGCAATCACTAGTGGGACTAGGACTCCAAGAGGTAATGACCTTCACGCTATCTGGAAAGAAGCTGCAAGCCGAATTAATGAACATGAAAAACTTACAGCTAGTTGAAATAGAAAATCCAATAACATCGGATCTAAACGTCTACAGGCGCTGGATAACCCCCCACCTCATGCGCTTCCTATCCCAAAACAAGCACGTAAACTACCCGCAAAAAATCTTCGAAATAGGGTATGTGGCAGTGCCCTTAAATGGGAAAGTTAAAGTCCTGAGAAACACGGCAGCGGCAGTAGCATCCTCCAAAGCAACGTTCACCGAAATTCAAGGAATCCTACAAGCACTAGCATTAGACCTAGGACTAAGCGTTAAGCTAAGAAAAACCGAGCACCCATCATTCATACCAGGAAGAACAGCAGCCATAATAATCAACGGCGAAGTCGCAGGCGTAATAGGCGAAATTCACCCCCAAGTACTCAACAACTTTGAACTTGAAGTCCCAGTAGTCGCATTCGAAATAACCCACTACAAGCCCACCTATCCAAATGCGCCTGAAAAGCCCAAATCAATTAGCAATGGAATTAAGGCAATCTGGATATGGCAAATAGCAAGATGAAACCCAAAGCCTAGGAGAAGTCGGCTCCACACGTAATCGCCACAATTCAATCAAAAACCAAGAACGCCGCCCATCAACCAAACGTGAAGGTCTCAACCTTCAGCCAACATCCATAAATCCAAAACATGAAAAACACGCCGGAAACTTCAAACTAGCAATTCAAGCAAAAGCCAAATAAATTGATGAAAGCTGCGTAAAGCTACTGCAGAAACACGCAGCAAATCGATTCTACTAAATAAATGACAGTAAAGATTAACTAACCCTTCAAGTTCACCAGAAAAAGTAACAAATAAATTTTGAAAGAAAATAGAGAGTAGTAAGGTGAATAGTATGGCTAGATGCCCCATATGCGGCGCTGAAGTTAAAGATGAAGACATGGTCAAGTGCGAAATGTGCTTCCTAAGAGTGTGCCCAAACTGCATAACCGAAAGAGAAGGAACAAAAGTATGCACGCGATGCGCAAAATTCATGGACCTAGTAGGCTAAAGCACCAAACAAACATAAAACTTAACATTAAATTATTTAATAATCAAAGTAGATGTAGATCAAATTTTATATACAACACCAAACTATACTTCCCATCTCGGCCTTAATGAAAGCGTCACCGAGCCCTCAAACATTTTCAAGTGCAAAGCCAATGGCTTAAGATCATCAACAGACTTTCCAAATCTCAACTCCACATACGGATTCAATATCGCGTAAATCGCGTAGTTTATCTTCAACCTAACAACCTCTGGAGGCTCATGAAAGTCTATGAAAAATATCTTATTTGCCGAAAACAAATACTCATCAGGAACATGCCTAAAGGTTCCGCAATGTTGAAAAATAACTTCCTGCGATGACTGAAGCGCACCAGCAAATTCAAGACCAGTTATAGCAATCGCATAACCCTTAAAGATAGGGCTCAACTTCACCTCCTCTTCCATTTTAACCCACATTATCATAAGCCTTAAACCAAAATCCGCATAGTCATCCCCGCCTATCCAACCAGAATCCCTATATGCAGCCACCACCAATCCAAACGCAACATCTCCAAATAAGCTTCCAAATCTCACAACAGTGCTATTACAAACCGTTAGAGCTCCCCTGGAATAAAAGTTACGTAAAGCATCATAAAGCGATTGAGAAGTTAAAGGAATATAAATCGGACTGCTCAAAGCATGCATGCCTAAAATTAAAAGAGTAATCAACGAAAAGAGCAGTATAATTTTCCTTTTAGTTAAGTTCATATTATCAAGCTCCAACCGGCTTAACCTTAAAAGTAATATATGTGCTGAAAGTCGTGTACACTACGTCTACTGCATCAAGAGGCAAAAAATTCACAGTATAGGGATCAAGCAGGTCTATACTTTGAAGTCCATTTTCAACGCAAATATAAAACGACGCGGTCCACGTTAATTTACACGTCACAGTATATGTATGAGTCTCATCAAAACCGCGAGTCACCCAAAATTCTATTCTTGCTCCAAGCTCACTTAAATCTCCAGCTGCCATAGTTGAAATACGACCCCAATCGGATTGAATTTCTGAAACTTTCGACAAAAATTTAAATGGATTAGGCCATGCGAATCCAGTTTTAAGCTGGACAACACTCCACAAAAGATCAATAATAATGTCGATAAAATCGGAGCCTTGCGGTCTCTTCCAACAATTAATAAAGCGAACAGCATTCTTAGCAGCGTCACCAGTAAATATCGTTCCATTAGTTTCATCCTTAACTTGAACTACCTCAACTTCATAATATATTGAGCCCGTCTGAGACCACCATTCTTGACCACCGCAATACCATGACCTAACCCCCTCACTTCCACCCATCAAAATTTGTCCTAAACCGTCAAATTCAAAAACTGTAATCCAATTAGCGGCATAAGCAAAGTCACCAATAGTGTGGTAATGATATTCTCCTCCTATTGGAGGATAAATGTGACCCCATTGAACTTCATAATCGCCTTTAAGCTCGCCATCTCCATTAAAGCCAAAAGCAAATCCCATACTTAAACATGACATTAGGAACAAGCATAATAGGAATATTATTATTTTTTGATTTTCACCATTTTTCATAATTTTCACCATTTAATAATATAGCATATTATTTATATTTATATTTTACGTAAAAATCATCTTTAAAAATACATTTAACTGTTTGATCGTAATCAAATTCATAATTTATTTGGTTTGTTGGAGCCCCGGGCGGGATTTGAACCCGCGACCTACGCCTTACCAAGGCGCCGCTCTAACCCGGCTGAGCTACCGGGGCTTACCCAGTCTAAATGTGCAATAAACCTATATGATTTTAACTCCTCAGTGGGTTGAGAATTGAACTTCGTTAAGGCTTAGATTGATGGGTGGTCTAAGCTGTTGTAATTAGTGGACCATCTCTAAGTACGATTACTGTGTGCTCTGCTTGAGCTACCAAGCCGCCCCCAGCTTCCTTTAAAACTGGATACGAATGTAAAGCGCCCTTACTTGCGAGGTTCTGAAGAGCAGCTCTTATTTGAGTTAATGAGCCGCAGTCCAAGAGCCAACGCTCAGAGAACGGCAGTCCCCTAAACTTTGACTTAATCTTCTTGAGAAGCTTCTTTTCGAAGCGATTTTTAGCTCCTTTAACTTTAATGAAACTGTAAATGCACACTTGGTCGGTGTCAACGACACTTCCAATGCCTGTGGTTGCAAAGGGCTCTACAGCATAAACCTCACCCTCCAAGACTACTGCATCATAGCTCGTCGCTACATTTGGTATGCTTTTCCCTCCGTGCAGAAGGTACCTCCTCATCAAGTGTCCGGAGAGATTGCTTATTGGCTTGAAGCCTAACCTCTTGATCTCACCTTCAATTGCAGATGAAATCCTCCTGATACTAACTCCAGGCTTCATCAGCTGGATAGCAGCTTCAAGAGCTTTTTCAGCCGCTTCGACCAATTCCATGAAATCAGGGTTAAAACATAGAGTTATAGCTGCATCAGCAATGTAGCCATCCACATGAGCTCCAACATCAACCTTAACTAGAGAGCCGTCGGGAACCTCAAGCTGATCATCAGCTGGAGAAGAATAGTGCGCAGCAACTTCATTAATCGACACGTTGCAGGGAAATGCAGGAGAAGCACCAAGCTCATAAATCAGATTTTCCAAAGACTCGCAGATGTCAACTACTCGAGCCCCTGGCTTAACAATTTCAGCCGCCCTCTTAAGCACTTGCTTAACAACTCTCCCAGCGCGGAGAAGCTTCTCAACTTCCTCACTGCTCAACTCCATTAAACCTCCCCCAAACATGCATTGGCAAAGGAAAGCTTAAAACCTTATCAGCTAAAAATAGTGATGGTGAGGGGCCCGTAGCTCAGCCTGGTAAGAGCACTCGGCTGATAACCGAGGGGTCGTGGGTTCAAATCCCACCGGGCCCACCATAAACATCAATACCTATCTCACGAACTTTCCCGGACTTTTCAAAAACTCAATCATCACTTGAAGCCAGCCCAACTCACGGGCTTCAATGGCGATTTTCTCCCAATTCAATTTCGCAATTAGAAGCAACAACAAGATGGAAAGGATAAATGAAGCAAGTCCAGAAACAATGGGATCCCCGCCAAAAGCAATGCCTAGCCCCCGACCAATTGCTGCAGTAACCCCGACTATCAGCGTCTTCCCAATAAAAACAGCTACAAAGAACTTGCATGGACTATACATTGAAAAGCTAATTGGCACGTAAAGAATGTCGTCAGGCAAGGGCAAAGCAGCAAAAAGGAAAATAGCAGAAAAAATGCTTCTCTCAAAAAGCTTGCTAAACCTCTGAAGATTGCTTCTCACCCTAATCGAAAGAAAAGAGCTCAAACTTCGCCCAGCGAGCAATATTATCAATTTGCCAAGTGCAGATCCAAGGCCTCCCAAAATCGATATAACCAACAATTCACTAACCGAAAGTTCGACCAAAGCAGAATACTCCACAACCACCAGCAAATAGGGCAAACCAACATATGGAGTTGCATTCCCAATGAGGGAGGCGAGGAAAATCCCAACTGGACCCAGCATCCTCAAAAAGTCGATGACATCATTCAAGCCAAAAAGAGATCCACAAGTATTTCCAAAGCCAATTGCACAATAGTTAGCCGAAAAATCCATGAGGACAGCCAACCTACTAATGCAAACCACATAGCTGCAATTCAAGCTGGAAACTCCCCTAAGCATCATCAAGCTTAGCGAATTCGCAGGGAACCTCAAACGCTTTACCCAAAACTTCACCATAAACCGAGGCCACCAAACTGGCAATTCTCTCCCAAGAATACCTTTTAACAGCAATCTCCCTACCAGCCATCCCCATCCTCCAAGCCAAGTCACGATCGCATAGCAATTGAACAATTCGCTCAGCAAGCAAAACCTCATTTCCAGGAGGAACAAGGAAGCCGCTCGCACCATCACATACAACTTCAGGCAGCCCCCCAACTGCCGAAGCTATGATAGGCCTTCCCGAAGCCATCGCCTCGAGGGCAACAATTCCAAAACTCTCCCTATACAAGCTCGGCATCACCACTACCCTGGATCTTCGATAAATACTAGGCAACCTATCCTCAGAGACCCTCCCTAGAAATCTAACCTTACCATTCAAGTCAAACTGCCAAACAAGCATTTTAAGGAAGGGAAGCATGTACCCCTCCCCAACAACGAGCAGCTTTGCATCCGGCACTTCCCTCACGACTCTCGAGAAGGCCTTTATGAGCACATGAACACCCTTTCTGTGAACCAGCCTTCCAACATACAAAACCACCTGCTCATCAGGCTCAGATTCCGGCGGATGAAAGCGATGCACATCCACTCCATTTGGGATTATTAAGCTCTCAGCACCATTTCCAAGCAAGTTCTCAATAAATGAAGCTGCGCACTTACTAACCGAAATTATGCGATTTGCCTTCGAAATAAAGTACCTCAAGAACATCAAGCCCCTGCAAGACATCAAAGTCAGCGCAGAAGATGGAGTGCTGCCAGCAGCACTATGATTTGTTAAAACCCTCGGCACCCCAAACCTCTCAGCAACATGCAAAGTAAGTAGCGGAGTAGGCGTGAAAGCATGATGAGCGTGAACTATGTCAGGAGAAAAATCGGAGATCACCCGCTTCAATGAGCCCAAATTGGGAGGGGAAATTGGATTTTGAATTGGAATTGCAGGGTCAACATATATGATGGGCGCGTCAAACTGCAATTCCCCACTAACCCTACTATTCAACTTAGTTAGAATTGCAACTTCAAATCCCAGCTTCACAAGAAAAGTGGAAAGCTCCCTAACGTGCCTCTGAACGCCTCCAGGCGTAAGAGGATGCCACTCAATAGCCATGAGAACCCTCAAAATACCACCAAAAACCATACGAAAAACGAATATATAAGATTTGAACACAACTCAAAGTGCAATTGAGGGAGGAGGCATGCTGAACGGCGAAGCCATAAGCATTGAAAAGTCCATGTATAGGGGGATGTTCAGACCACTAATACTCTCCCTACTCGATAGGTCTATGATGAGGTTCTACCAAATATTTAAAGCTATACGCCAAATAACGGGCAGAAAGCCAAGCTTAAGCACCATACATGACATACTGGTAGAGCTTGAAAGCAAGAAACTCATAAAAAGCATAACAACCCAAACAAGCGAAAAGTACTATCAAATCACCGAAAACGGCAGAAAAACCCTAAATGAGATTAGAGCCAAGTGTAAGTCCCACATAATTGACATAATAAGCTTAATCTTTGAAGTGCAAGAGAAAAGCAAGAACCGAGTTAACAAGCGGTGGTAAAATGGAGCTCTCGATCCTCAGCAACCTCCAAATAGCATCCATGATACTAACGCTGATAATCTCCCTAATTTCATCAGCTGTAATCGGCTTTCACGTCACGTACTACTGGATTGGAAAAATAAAAAGCAGAGAAGCAGAGCAATTGAAGAAGCTAGAGACGGCGCCTCCCATAACCATAATCGTACCAGTAAGAAATGAGCCAATAGGCATCATTACTAGACTCCTCGAAGCATTAGCACAACAGCAATACCCCAAGGATAAAATGGAAATAATAGTGGTCAGCGATGATGAAGAAGCATACTTCAAGGAAATCAAGCAAAAGTTGGAGGAGATCAGCAGCGAGAAAAGTCTTTCGGTAAGAATATTCAGGAGAGAGAATCCCAAGGGATTTAAAGCAGGAGCGCTGAACTACGCGCTCCAAAGGAGCAATGGAAAATACGTGGTAATCTTCGATGCAGATGCAGTTCCAGAGCCGAACTACCTGAAAAAGGCAATTCAATTCCTAGAAGCCAATAGTGAAATAGACGGCTTAGCGGCCCGCTGGATTCCGCTAAACATGAGCTCAACACCCATATCTGAAGCTCAAGCAGTATCCCTAGACTTCCTAACGTCAATTTTCTACGAAGGCCGCTCAAGAATTGAAGGCCCAATAATAGCGCCTGGATGCGGCTGCATCTTCAGGAAAAAAGCCGTATTAAAGGTTGGAGGGTGGAATGAAGACTGCCTAGCCGAAGACGTAGAACTATCAGTGAAACTCCTACTAAGCGGAGGAAAAATAGCATATTTAAGCAGCGCCAATGTGAAAGTTGAAAACCCAGAAACCTATGGAGCATTCAAAAAGCAGCAGGCAAGATGGATCTACGGGTCAACCCAAGTTCTAGTGAAGTACTTCACCAAGATAATTAAGTCCAACATTCCACTACTCTGGAAGCTCGACTTAATACTTTACCTACTGCAATACCACGTGCTCCTAGCCAACTTCGCCTTCGCAAGCCTAGCCTTAGCATCAATACTCGCTCAAACAGACCTACTACTACCAAGCATTTACTTCTCGCCAATCCTAATGGCACTGCTCGCAATTCAAGCCTACGCATATTACGATACGGCCAGAAAGCTCGGCTTTAACACAATTAAAAGCATCACAGTCATGGGAAGATGCACAGCCATAGCAGCAGCCCTAGCGCCATTAGTGCTTTTGCAAAACGCCAAAATCCTAACAGGATTTAGAGAGAGGTGGTACACAACGCCCAAGGGGCCACTTGCAAAGGCAGTTAAAGGATTAAATCTAGCAGAGCCACTTCTAGGAATAGCCGGCACGCTTGCAGGCCTACTACTACTAAAAATGGGATTCACCGCCTCAGCCATGTGCCTATTCACGCTAAGCCTACCATTCATCTACGTCAGCTGGAAAGCCGGTCGAGGAGTGTGGTGATAAGGCCATCATCAACCGCGAAATCAGCATAAAGCCAACTACAGCAGGGAAACAACAGTCACCTTAAGTTGCTTTATCCCCCTAATCTTAGCAAGCTCTCTCATCAATTCCTTAATGCGCCTTGAATCACCCCTTAAAGCCACAATTTCAAGGCAGTTCTCCTCATCAAGATGAATATGCATTGTTGAGCTAATCACATCCGTAAAGTGGTGCTGCACATGGGTCAACTCATCCTCCAAACCCCTAACAGTGTGGTCGAAAAGCAGTACAACAGCACCTACACTTTCACCTGAAACTTCCTGCATCCACTTGTAATCGCTAATTAAATTGCGCATGGCAACTTGAATAGCCTTAGACCTGTCCCTAAACCCCATCTGCCTAATAACATCATCAAACTCCCTCAACAGCTCCCTAGGCACTGAAACCCCGAACCTAGTAACGCGGCTCATCAAATTCACCATCCAGTTAATATTAATAATGAACCCTTAATTAACGATTAGCCGACATAAAGTATCACGAAAAAGTATTTAAGTAACACAAATACACCAAGCAAGGGGTTTAAAGTGCCCGAACAGCTAGTTGGAGAAATTAGGAAGCTCGAGAAAAGATTAAGCGACTACATAGCAGTGGGAGAAGAAGCCCTCACAACCCTTAGAGAACTACGAAAGACCATCGAAGAGCTGCACAAGCTCAACGAGTTAATTGACAAGAGCAAGGCATCTAATTGCAATGCTAAACAAATACTTGAACTGAAATCCGAAATCATTAAAAGGATAGCCGCAGCATTCGAAGAACTACATAGAGTCGACCACACTAAAGGCCACTTCATCGAAAACATGATTTCGCTAATCGCCGAAATGGAGAAGCATGTGAAAAATGCGATCACAGAACTTATTTCGACACATATAAAGGACTGATCCATCCAAAATGAAATTCTTATTAGGCAAATGGGCATGAGCAGATAAGCGTGATGCAATAATGAAACCCAATGCCATCGAAGAGCTCCGCAAAATTTTCGGTTCAAGGCTGCTGACAGAGGAGGACGTGCTAAAACCCTACATGGAAGACGAGTCATATCTAAAAGCAAGGCCAAGTGCAGTAGTAATCCCAGAAAAAGTCGAGGAAATAGAGCAACTCGTCAAAATAGCCATTAAATATGGAATTCCACTAACTGCAAGGGGCTCAGGAACATCGCTGAGCGGAGGAGCGGTTCCAGTAGAGGGAGGAGTAGTCGTAGATTTTAGGAGAATGAGCAAAATTCTGGAAATAAGTCCAGATGACATGCAGGTTCTAGTTGAACCTGGAGTAATATACGACGAACTCAACGCGCAGCTTGCCAAATACAACCTATTCCTACCTCCAAACCCATCAACCGGAGACCAGTGCACCATAGGAGGAATGGTCGCTGAAAACGCAGCAGGACCGAGAAGCTTCAAGTACGGCACAACCAGAAACTGGGTTTTAGGCTTAGAAGTTGTAACATCAGCCCTCGGTAGAATTTGGGTGGGATCTAGAACCAAGAAGTGGGTGTCAGGCTACGACCTAGTTAGGCTATTCGTAGGAAGCGAGGGAACCTTAGGATTAATAACCAAAGTCCTACTGCGATTAGCTCCAAAACCCGAAAGGCGAATGGGAATAATCGCCCCATTCAACAGCATCGAAGAGGCAGGAAAAGCCATAGTTACACTAGCAAGAAGCGGAATTGACATATCAGCACTAGAAATAATTGACGCCACAACAATGAGCGCGGTTAACAAGGTCCACAACGTAGGATTCCCGGAAGCAGAAGCAGCAATCCTAATCGAAGTCGAAGGCTCCAGCGAAGAAGACATCCAATTGAAACTCGAGAAATTAGCGTCACTACTAGATAAGTTCGAGGTTAAAGAGCCAGGTCCACTGGTATTCTTCAATGCAGATGAAATGTGGAGCAAAAGAAAGCTAGCCGGAGAATCGCTGGAAAAACTCTATGGAGGAAGAGTGGACGAAGACGTGATAGTCCCAATATCAAAGCTCCCAGAGCTGATACGCGAGATCAAGGAGATAGCCAAGCGAAACAACATCCAAATAGCAGTTTTCGGCCACGCGGGAGACGGCCACCTACACCCATGCATCCTAATAGATAAAAGCAGAGCCTACACACCCGAAATTGAAGGCATAAAAAAGGAAATATTTAAGGCAGCAGTAAAGCTTGGAGGAGCACTAAGCGGAGAACATGGAATTGGACTTGCCAAAAAAGCATATCTACCACTGGAATTCGAGGAGAAAACGCTTCAAGCATTCAGAAAAATCAAGATGGCATTAGACCCATACAACATAATGAATCCAGGCAAAAAGATAATCAGCAATTAAGCATCAAGGCTGCAACCCAAATCCCATAAAGCACACAGAAAGCCGCCAACAACAATAATTCAAGCACTACCCCGCATCTAGGAATAAAACGGTGCAATTGGTGGGCCGAAATAGCTTTAAATCCTCGTTTAAACCCTCGTGTTCGAGCAGGTTTAACGCAGGAATTGTAGCAGTTTAGGATATCGATTAGTAGCGCATTCTAGATCACTCGTGTATGGATGTATTGACGATTGCATACAGGCATGTTTCCTTAAGGGGACATTCTCCACATCTGGGCACACTCCCACATATACCGTATCTTCTCCTGCTGCAGAATGACCAGATGAAGGTATCTACGATGCCCGGAGCGTTGCCTAAATCGATTCCGAATATCGTATAATTTTTCAAGTAGTCGGAACAGAATCGGGTTAATGCATTTTGGAGAGATGCTTTCTGTAGGGGGTCGTTCCTGCCCTTTATGCTACACACATGATAGATTCCGGTCCTGATTATGAACCTCATCTCATATCTATCCATCGGGATCCTGTCCCAGTACCCGCAACTTCTAAGGTAATCGTCTCTCTCCTTCTCGCCCAGTACTTTAGTTCTCCCCTGTATCGCTAGGTTATATAAATCCTTTCGGCTCCCCATTCCTCTCTAACGACTCTTCTTACCTCGTTCTCAATGCTGTTTATTCTTTCCCTTAATGCAGAAACCTTGTGAAGAATATCACCGTACCTGTTCTTAATCCTTTCCAATAGTTCATATGCAGATTGATAATCCTCAGCCCATATTACTATTACAGTTTTTCGTAGATCTTTAATGAGGGACAACAACTTTTCTGATACTTCCATCTCCCTACACCTCCAACAAAGTTGCGAATAGCTTGTAGGCCATATTCTTGAAGTCCCTCATAGCCAGAGATATGATCGCTAGAGGAGGCGAGGCACCATAACGGCTTAAGAGCCTCGATGCGTTTTCAACGATCCGATGGCTCCTGTCAGGACGGGAAACGCACCTCTACACGGTATGAGAAGGCAGTCATAGCCCTGCCCAGCTAGGTCGATTAGGGCCTTCGCGGCTTCAAAACAGCCTGATGAGAAGCTCATCAGATCCTTGGCTTGTATGCTCATATTCCTGAGCCCGTGAAAGATGAAACCGGCTCAAATTATTAACTTTAGCATAGGGCGGAAGGCTCTGGGTAGCGTTCCGGTAGTGCCGATAAGTATTTAATTATTACCGCTATGGTAATAATTGAGATGGCATACTACGATTTGTGGGCTGTGTTGTGGAGCTGGAAGAGGGAGTTCACGGTAGCCGAGTTCAGGTCCGTATTTCCCAGCCCCAGCCCGAATAAGGTCTTACACGACATGGCCAAGAAAGGGTTGTTGGAGAAGGTGGGCTGGGGCAGGTACAGGGTAAATTCTCCAAGAGAGTATTTGGAGATGAGGTTCAACGTTAGAGACGCGTACGAGTTGGTCAGAGAGGCTGCGATGGACTACGCGTTCACGGGTCCTGACGCCGTCTTCTTCTGGACCAAGGGCGGATATAACGTGGACCGCTTCTTCGCCTTCTACCCGATCCACTTGAAGGTCAAGAAAGACGAATTAGTAAAATGGGAGAGGTTCTTTGAGTCCAAGGGTAGGAGGTTTCACGTGAACGGTGAGCCTATCAGGAGGACCTTGTTCGGAACCTTCTACGTCTTATACCCCGAAGATGAGTTTAGAGCTGATGAGGTTGATGGCTTCAAGGTCATACCGTTAGATGAGGCCATCGAGTTCTGCAGGAGAAACATATACTCCTATGAGCCGGCCTTGGAGATGTTGGACGAGATGTACGGCTTGGGGTTAGGCGCCAAGTATAGGGAGGCAAAAACAAATCTCTAGTGGTAGGTTATGGCCGCGCTCTTTGTAGAGAGGGAGAACGAGGTCCTCAAAACAATCAGAGCCTTCGCTGACGCAGGTCTCGATTTCGTCGTGGTAGGTGGTTATGCCGTCAGCGGCCTCGGAAGACATAGGTTCTCAGTCGACCTCGACGTGGTAGTCGACGAGAAGGATCTAGACGCCTTCACGAAGATCCTCGAGGAGAGGGCGTTCGAGCGGTGTGCCGAAAGGGCTGGCTTCGACCAGGCCTACGGGGGCAGGTTCGTGAGCTACGTCAAGAGGATAGATGGTCTACCAGTGACGGCGGATCTCCTGGTCGGAAGCTTGGTTTGCAGGGCCACGGGAGCTTCATGGAGCTACGACTATATAAAGAGGCATTCGATAGTGGCGGAGGTGTCAGGCATAGAGCTATCGGTTAGATGCAGGGTACCTGAGAGGGAACTTCTCATAGCCCTAAAAATACACTCGGGGAGGAGGGCGGACCTGAGAGACGTAGTCGTGCTGATGGAAGGAGCTGATGTCGATGAGATAGTTAGGCATCTGAAGAGGGGGAATTTAGAGAAGCTCAAAACCCAGATAGACAGCATGGTTGAGATGCTAAGGGACCCAAGGCTCGTGGATTCGCTTAAAGGAGTGTTTTACATCCATAAGGACGTGACAGATGAGATCGGAAGAACGCTTAGAGTCTTGGAAAGGATCCGAAAAGCGATCTAGGCGTATTCGACTATCTTCTCGATATCCCTAACCATGAACGAGCTACCTGTCCTTTCCTTGACTAATGCGGTCCTGAAGCCCTCTAAGCACATCATCAGTCACCTTTCAATATAAAATGGCACGCTATTATATCTAAATCCCATGTCATCTTCAAGGCTAGAAAGGCGAAAATTTATTTTACGGCGAGCGTTCCTTAATTCATATGGTCCTCCAGCAAACGCGCTATAAGCAACCGAGAGAAGTTAGATCTAAATCTTCACTAGAGCTGAGTTGACACTCTCCCCGCTTTAGCGGGGAGATTCTTGCTTCTAAGGTTTTCATCGGTCTTGTGTTCATTGCCCTTCTAGGCTCCCACTTCATCCCATTCCACCTTAGAAGCAAGGGCTGTGCCACCAGCCCGTTATCCCTATCCCTCCAAGAGGGACTCGGGATTATAGCTCCATATATTTTAGCTATGTTCAGGACACCTACAACGTCTGCATTAATCGTCTTTTCACATTTAGGGCAGATAAACAAACCTCTACGCTTTCTGGTACCTTCTGAACCACAGAATGGGCATATACTCGAAGTTTTATATTCACTAACTTCTATCACTTCTATCCCGTATTCCTCAGCCTTCTCTTTTAATCTTTGAATTATCCATTTGAAACTCCAGAAGTTGTGTATCATGGAGTTTGCCTTGACATTTTTATGATTATTACTTCTTATTCCCTTAAGGTTCCCTACTACTATCTTTGAAATTCCCATTTGTTGTGCGTATTCTACTATCGTCTTAATCATAGCGTTGATTGCATGTCTAAATCTCTTTTTTCTAATCCTATAGAGTTTTTTAAGCCTTCTTGAAGTTCTAACTCTATTAATCTTAGCTAGTCTGCTCTGCTCCCTAGCTATTTTCTTTGTCCAGTACCACCAGTCCGCTAAGATTACTCTTCCTGAGAAAACTATGGACTGTCTCATTTCCTCATGCCAGATAGTGGCTAGATTCACCACTCCTAAGTCGATGTAGAGGGGCTTATTGCCCCCTCTAACGGGAGGCTTCTCGACCTTAACCGCCATAAAGCCCCTCCACACCCCATCCACTTCATCGTAGATTATTTCAAGCCTTCCTTGTCTACCTTGCCACTTGAGTTTCCCCCAATACCTTAGTTTAAGACCCTTAGGGAGGTACAGGTATTTATCATCAATCCTGTAGCAGTTGTTTCTAATGATTATCCTAAGCTCCCTCCTGCCTTTCCTCTTCCAGTATCTAGGCATGGTCACCTTCTTAATATAAGGTGGAAGCTTGCCTAATTTCTCAAGCCTCTTAAGCTTTAGGAAGCTTCTCCAAGCCTCGTTGTTCTTTCTTATCACTTGTTGTGCTGTTGCTGAGCCTGTTAATGGAGCATACTTCTTATATAGATGCTTAGGATACCACTCGAACTTCTTGTAGTGGATATATGCTTGCCTGCGCTCGAAGTTAAGCTCGTTCCACAGTCTAGCACAATTATCAGCTAGCTCCCAAAGGGCTGGGCTATCCTTGACTATGAATGTGTTTGTCCTTTCCATTTCTTCTCACCTTGCTCTTCTATATACCTCTGGATGGTTTCAGACGATACGTATCCAGCTGTTGAGACGAAGTAGCTCCTAGTCCATAATGATGGAAGCTTTAAAAGCTCGGGGAATTCGCTTCTAAGTACTCTGGATGTTCTCCCTTTAATCCTCCGCAGAACTATATGTGGAGACCAGTATGGCTGGACTGATATGAATAAATGAACATGGTCTGGTTTAATCTCTAGAGCTAGAATTTCCCAGCCGTACTCTTTAGCTATCTCCCTGATAAGTTGCTCCAGCCTCCTCTTAATAGCTCCAACTAATACTGGCTTTCTCCTCTTTGGAATCCACACGAAATGATAGTTACAGAGATATACTGCATGTCTAGTTCGTCGATAGCTCATCAATATCTACAATAAGCTGTTGATTGTTTAAACCTATCGACGCCATTCCCCCCGCTAAAGCAGGGGGCTTTCTGGCGTCATTTTTGTAAATTATACGATATCGGAAGAGAGGCGGAGAGCCACGATTACGGTTGAAACTACCGATCCCGTGAATCCATCACCCCTGATAATGCTCTGCACGTTTACGGGTGGCATGGCAGGATACGCGTTAGGATCCATTTTTGATGGTTGCAGAAGAGACCTCTGGGCTTTCATCGGGGCGACGGTCGGCTTGGCAGTCTCCGCTTGGTGTTACTGCTCTTCTAACTAAAGAGACAGCCTTTAGTCTTTTAAACAAGGATATCGAAACAGAGGAGTTCAGGATGGTGGATTATCCGTTAATGCATAGCCACAGCAAATACTTACAGGCTTATCGGACAATAAGGAAGCTGGCTGAGCTGCTACGTGAGCTCAATGAGAGGGTGCCGACGCTTCTAGTCGGTCTCTGCGGCGAGCTTCTAGTCAAGTCTAAGCTGGCAGAAAGCGGGATGCGCTTTCTTTCAAAGAGTGGACAGGCCGGATTCGACATAGAGTTAAAGGACAGCGGTAAGAGAATCGAGGTTAGGTCTTCCCTGCTGAAGAACGAGGGCATCTACCCTAAGGACATAATGTTCTACGGGTGGAGGATAAAAGATAGGGATAGTGAAGTGAAATACGACTACTTGGTTTGCGTGGCATTTGATGAGGAATTAACAAATCCGAGGTTCTACATCTTCACCAGAGACGAGGCCTTGCAGGCTGGAGATGTGAGTATCCCGAGGTTTAAGAAGGTTCAGAAGAAGCTCCACCTTTTTAGAAGCGTTGAAGAGATGGAAAGGGCAATTAAAGAAAGGCCGAAATACGTCACGGAATGGGAAAGGTACGTGAACCTTAACAGCGGTAAATACGAAGATCGCTGGGAGATCCTTAAAGATGAGCACAGTTCAAATTTTTAACTTCATCACAACGTGAAAGCTATCTGCCACATAAAATGACACATCGGTTTTCCACCGAAGAATTTAGAGTCTAGCGGAACTTCTCTCCTTCACAAGCTACTTGCTATATCATCGAAACCCTCCCTTCATGAGCGTCTCCAAATGTGATGATCTGAAGGAGGTCGTTAGGAAGCTTGTCTCGGAGCGCATCAAAGCCAGACCCAAGAGGATCACGCCCTTCCTCCAGAGCCTGCAGAGGGCGCCCTCCACGGATTTGATGCTCAACCCCGTCTCCTACACCAATTCCCCCGGGATCGGGGCTTACCGTCGCTCAGAACAGACAGTATCGCACGCTCCGTCTGGCCGTGATCGGGCAACTCTAAACCCCATAGTAAAAGTTGAAGCCTAATATAAAGACGAGGGTTCAAACCTCGATGGAAAATCTCAGACGCCGTAAAATTCGACCAGGAATTGTAGCGGCTTAATAGCCGAAAAGAGCCCGATTTCGGCTTAATTCAAGGTTTTAGAATGGTGGACCGGGCGGGATTTGAACCCGCGACCCCCCGCGTGCGAGGCGGGTGCTCTTCCAGTCTGAGCTACCGGCCCAAAAATCAAATCACCAAAACAACTTATAGGCTTTTCCAAGCTTCAACCACCAAGTTAAATTAAGTTTTCCTAATTAAGTGAGCGTTAAAGCTTTAATTTATAATGTGAAATTTGAAAGTGGCAAGTTTGACGGTGATCAAAATGCCCATTGAGAGAGTTAAAACTGGAATACCTGGAATGGACGAAATACTCCACGGAGGAATACCTAGAAGAAATGTCGTTCTTCTTTCAGGAGGGCCGGGAACCGGCAAGTCAATCTTCGGCCAGCAATTCCTATACAGCGGATTAATAAATGGAGAGCCGGGAGTGCTAGTAGCCCTCGAAGAGCATCCAGTTCAAGTCAGAATAAACATGGCTCAGTTCGGCTGGGACATCAGGAAATACGAGGAGGCAGGGCTAGCAGCCATAGTAGATGCCTTCACTGGAGGAATAGGAGAAGCAGCCAAAAGAGAGAAATACGTTGTCCCAGCGCCAGACGACTTTGCATCCCTAGTGGACGTAATAAGGAGGGCAATTAAAGACGTCAAAGCTGAGAGGGCAGTAATAGATTCAGTGACAACCTTGTATATAACAAAGCCAGCAATAGCAAGATCAGTCGTAATGCAACTCAAAAAAGTCCTATCAGGACTAGGATGCACATCAATCCTAGTCTCCCAAGTAAGCGTAACCGAAAGAGGCTTCGGAGGGCCAGGAGTAGAGCACGCTGCAGACGGAATAATAAGATTAGACCTAGACGAAATAAGAGGAAAACTATTCAGAAGCCTAATAGTCTGGAAAATGAGAGGGACATCCCACAGCATGAGCAGACACCCATTCGACATAACCAGCAGAGGACTAGTAGTATATCCACATAAAACCTTAAGCATAAGTAGAAGAATAATTGAAGCGGAGGCATAAAATGAGCATCCAAATCAACCTAAATCCAATAGGAAGAGAAGAAATCCACAGACTCGAAGCAGCACTACTAATAGGAACACTACTACGGCCAGAAGTACTCCAGCTCCTAAAAGACCCAGCAGAGCGACTAACATGGGTAGACTCACTAGCAGTAGCAGCAGGAGCAATAGCAAGAGAAAGAGCAAAAATGACCATACCAAGAATAGCCGAAGAACTAGGAAGAACAGAAGCAACAATAAGAAACCACCTAGCAGGAAAAACCAAGGCAGGCCAACTAGTAAGACAAACACTACAGAAATTCATTAAAGAAGGAGTAAAACTGGAAATAGCAATACCAACAATAACACTAGAAGAAATAGATGAAATGAAGAAAGAACTCGAACAACTCAAATCAAAACTAGCAGAAGAAGAAAAAACAAGAATTGAACTAGAAAACAAACTCAAAAACATAAAAGAAGAACTAAAAAAGATACTCGAAAAACTGACCTAACACCCACATTTTATAAGCGAAACATTAAATTTCAACCAGCAAAAACACTAATCTGGGCGGGTCGTCTAGCTGGCTAGGATGCCGCCCTGACGCGGCGGTGGTCGTGGGTTCGAATCCCACCCCGCCCACCACTACCATCAATTTGATGGTGTTCTGATGGTGTGAATTAATGGTACCTAGTGGACTCTGCTACTGGTTCTGCAGTTTGCATATCACCTTTTTATATGAAATTCTGCATTTAGATAGTTGGTGAATTAGTGGATCCAAGTAAGGTAAATTTGAAGTCTATTGGTGATGAGGTTAGGTATAGGATTTTTGATTATGTGAGGAGTAAGGGTGTTACTAGCCGTGATTTAGGTATCAATCCAACTATTATCAATAGAATTAAAAATAGGCGTATACGTGTTTCAGATCGTACACTTGCTAAATTATTGAGATTTTTGACTTTAGAAGAATTTGCTGAGCTCATTAGTGGTAGAATTCCAAGTCAATTAATTGAGCCTAGAGATTTGAGTGAAGCCTTAGTTAAGCTTGAATCATCAATAAATCAACTCAAAATACTGTTAGATAAGTATCCACAACTATCATCAATAGCATACCAGAAATTTAATGAAATAATTAGCCACTTAAAACACTATTCAATAACCGTGACTAATGAACATATTGAAAAGTTCAAGAAAATATTGCGTGATAAAGCACCAAAAACAGCTAGTGACCGCATGAGATACCTACTAAGAGCACTA
The DNA here is from genome assembly GCA_025061115.1 of Candidatus Culexmicrobium cathedralense. Lineage (GTDB taxonomy): Archaea > Thermoproteota > Methanomethylicia > Culexarchaeales > Culexmicrobiaceae > Culexmicrobium > Culexmicrobium cathedralense. Next base: position 459,591 of record JANZKC010000002.1, read on the forward strand.
AGAGACTTAAACTACGAGCTCTCCACTGACAAGCTTCAAGAATATATTATTGATTTGAAAGAGCAAAGCATTTATGTAGCTGAGCACACAGCAAAAGCCCTAAAACTATTCATAAAGCACGTAATTAAAGATAGAAACCTATACGAATCATTTAAAACACCAAGAGTAACCGAAGAGGCTGATAAGGAAATTCCAACTCCAAATGAAGTAAGAGCTGTAGCTAAAGCAATAAATTGGTCACCAGCAAAAGCCTACTACTGCCTCCTAGCAGAATCAGGATTAAGACCAGGAGAACTATTCAAATTAATAATAAGTGAAATAAATATTGAAGAGAGAACAATAAAGCCAAAAAGAGTAACTGAAACTAAAAGAGCATATATAGCATTCTTCTCAAAACAACTCCAAAAATACCTAAAACAAGTCTACCTACCCTACCGAGAAGAATTCATTAGCAAATACGCCAAGAACATGAAATACTTAATTGATGCTAAAGCTGAAGAATGGAAATAACTTCTATTCCCATTTAAAGAATCAACCATAAGAGCAGCAATATACGACGCAATGGAAAAAACATTAGGTAGGAGATTCAAACTATACGACTTAAGAGCATTTTTTGCAACCTACATGAGCATCAAAAAAGTACCAGGCCAAATAATCGATATAATACAGGGAAGAGTACCACCCAAACAATTCAAAATCCTAGTAAGACACTACCTAGCAATCACAACTGAAGAACTAAGAAAAATATATGACGAAGCAAACCTAACAACACTAGAAAAACAATTAAAAGATAATGAAATACACCAGCTTAGAAGGCTTGAAATATATACTAATGTTTCAGTATCTGATGGAAAACTGAAACATCACAGCATATAAGATCATCAAATTTGATTATTATTAGGGTGGAATGAAACAATATCAAGCATAAGAGCATTTTTATTTTCATTGACAAGCCACTAAGCAATGAAGTGGCTAAATGAGTTTATTTAGATAGTAATACTTTGAATACTTTTTGATTTAACTTCCTTTAATTTTAAATTTTCAGTTGCAATAACTTTAGGTAGGTGTTGAGTATTAGTGGCGCAAATGTGAGGGTTATGCAAAAATATTCTAAGATAGCTCGATATTGGGGAAGGAAAATATATGAAGCTACTAAAGTAATTTTCCTAAACATTACTGGAAATATTGAAGGTAAAGTGATTTTAGATCCATTTGGTGGTGCTGGTTGCATAGTTCTTGAAGCTTTAAGGTATGGCGCTAGAACAATCTACATCGACATAAATCCTTATGCTTACTTAATAGCTCGTGTAATGTTAGATTGGTTTGATTATGAAAAGTTACGTTTAAAAGCTGAAAAAGTACTTTCACGCAAAAAAATAATTTATCAAGGGCTTGATGGCTCAACGAAATATATTGGTGCAGATGAACTATACACCATTGAAGTTCAAGGAGTTAAAAAGAGAGTTAAGTATTATGAGTGGATTGATGATGAATGTTGTGCAGTAACGTTCGATGGTGAGAAAATAAGGACTTCCGACTTCACTGAAGGAGAACCTTACTATCAACCACCAAAATATAAATTGTGGTATCCATGGGGAGAGCCTTTCGATAAGAAAAGAAACTACGATTGGCTACACGAATTCTTCACAAATCGAAACTTAATAATACTCACAAATATTTGGCATGATATACGACCACCTAAAACAATTTCCGGAAAAGATACTCGTGAACATCGAGCCATGACTCTTATCTTTTTGTCAATACTTTACATGGCAAGCAAAATGGCAAGGCGCGGGGCTGGATCATGGGGAGTAAATAGCTATTGGGTGCCACGAATACATGTAGAGTACAATCCCTATGATCTTTTACGAAGAAAATTGAAGAGAATCTTAAAGATGTCGCCCCCCCTACAATATCAAGCAAAAACATCTGGAAGCATACATAGTATTCCTAGAGTAATCAGAGGGAAATTGCATGCTGCAATACTTCATGGTGACTGCACGAAAATTCTAAAGCATATCTCCCCAAATAGTATAGATTACGTAGTAACAGACCCCCCGCATGCAGATGAAGTACAATATTTAGAGTTGAGCTTTTTCATGAATGCTTGGCTTAGATCCAATCCATACTCATGGGCAATTGATGAGGTAATTGTCAATAGAAGAAAACACAAAGATTTCAATACATACATAAGAATGCTCACCTCGGCTTATAAGTTAATTCATAATGTGCTTAAGCCGCGGGGAAAAATGATACTAATTTACCACGAAGAAAGTGAACAGAAATTAAAAGAAATGATAAAGGCCGCAGAAAAAGCAGGTTTTTCCTTAGAAAAGAAATTAAGTGGTGAAATGAAGTATCAGCGTAACATTGGTGATAGAAATACATTAAGGGGAAAAATTTACTGGATATTAGTTTATTCGAAAAACTGAAATTTTTCACCAAATATTTTTACTTGGTGTAAGTTTGGCACATGAACATAGTAAGTATACTAAACGTATAGAACATGCTTTAATTAAGTATGTCCGTAGATTAGATTCAGAAGTTAATTTGGCATTAAACAGTTATTTTAATCTTATTGAAAAAGCAGTGCATCAAATTGAAGACTATAGATTGAAAGTATCTCCTGAAACACCACACATATTGCTTCCACTATCCCTACTTGGAACTTATCGATTCAATGTAGAGAAGCTATACTTTGATGTAAAGTTTAATAATCCATTTAGAGATGACGTACGTATTTTATTTTCAAGTAAAATAATGATACCAGCAATTTCACTAAACTTACCATCATTCGTAACTGTCCATCGTTGGACTAGAAAACGCCAATGTGAAGACTTGGAATCAGCAGTTGATGAAGATAGGATGCTTATTATAGAGAGAGGTAGCTATTCCATTTTAAACTTCTATTACTTTGATTCCATGACATGCTCAGAAATTTATGACGCAGATTACCTTAACATGATACTTAAAGATATGCTAATATTTCTAGCATTACTACCAGTACCTAGCCTGAATGATAAGTGTCAAGCTTTCTGCAGATCTCTTCCATTCTTAAGCATGTATGGATCTGACATAAGCGGTGTTGAAGCACTAGGCATTACGCGCTGCTTGCTTAAATTAGATCGTAAAAGCTTGGAATCAGCATATTTCAGACGCGCATCCATTCGAAGCTTATTATGGGGGAGGCTACCATTCTATAAGGTGAGAGCTTTTATAGTATCAAATAATCCAATAGAAGATAAGATTAATGTTTTAAGTAATGAAGTAATCTACATTCCAGAGCTGTACTTCATGAAGCTTCTAGAGTATTGTAATGCTAGTGCTCTGCTAGTGGACTCAATTGTAATATCTCTCTTCATAATTAAGAAAGGCTTAAGAGAATATGCGGAAAAATTGATGCTCTTCAATATTCTAGCTATGCCTATCAACATCTTTCCAGTAAATGATAGTGCCGTCATGTTTGCAATTCTAAATTACGCTACTACTAGCACTTGTTCTAACCAGATTATAAATATGACAGCTGAAAGAAAGGATTCTTTAGAACATGAGTTTGACATTAACATCACGATTCGGGAGGGCGATTTATTATCTAAAATGCACTTCATACTCAGAGCTATGAAGTTAAAGCAATTGAAATTAAGCTTATCCAAAATAACCATTAAAATTTCGCGAAGTAGTTCAAAACTATCCAATCTGTTAGGTTATGCGTATACGTATTTGCTTCCCTTCATAAATGAACGCTCACTTATAAGTCATGAACAAAAGAGTGCAATATCATCTCGCTGCTATCCTCCCTGCACTATACTACCGTTGATTTCCTTTGCTTTAGCAAAGAAGTTTAATTTCAAAACATATAAAGAGCTAGCAAAACAAATAGTACAAATTCTGAGCAAACGTATTAAGAAAAATGACGCTGAAATTCTAACTACACTTAGTGATGAATTTAGGAGAAGGGGTATTAATGTTAAATATAGTGAGATAATTGCCTTAGTGAGAAACATAATATTAGCATGGCAACTACATATTATTAGGGCAAAATATCTTAAATTGATGTTAAAACATCAATTATATGGAGGATCGTTTCATTGAGTAATGTTCAAGTACCTAGTATTGATGACTTAATGATTGGCGCTTACCAAGAGCTTTTCTTGAAGGAGTTAGAAAATGTAAGAGCAACACATCAAGTACTAGTGCATCATAGTGTTCCTGAAGTACTTCAGATATTGCATTCATACATATCTCAATTTAAAGAGAAGCCTATCCACCTCAATGCTAATCAACTACTAATGGAGCTTGCTAAGAGAAAGCTTATACTAATTTATCCCGATGGTAGAGTGAGAACCAGAAATTTGGAACTCATTATTAGAGCAATTTACTCACGAGCATATCCAAGTGCATTATCAACATTAGAGTATGTGATCTTAAAACCTCGTGAATCACCACTACCATCATTTGAAGAGCGCGAGGGAAATGAACTACGCAACATAGTATACATGTACTTTAGGACTTTCCTAGATGAACAATTGGCAACCAACTTGTCAGAAGCCTTTACTAACGCATTTGTTAAAAGCATTGCAAATAAAAGCTCCCTAGAGGAAGGTTCACTATCTGAATACCAATATATTAACTTGAAAACCCTCCTTAATTACGCTTCTAACAAAGCACCTTCTATATCGCTTTTAGCAGCTCCCACAGGTACGGGTAAAACTTGGATTTTCGTGCTCTATGCCATAGCCAGAATTCTAGAAGCAAAAAGTAAGGGCGAATTTAGTGGAGTAAAAGTTATTATTTTATATCCGAGAAAAGCTTTAGCACGTGATCAATCTGAACGAATTTTGAAGTTACTCCACTTTCTTAATGAAGAATTAAAGCTAAGAGGGCTTCAAACATACGCTATTAGTTTAGGTATTTGGGATCGAGACTCACTGCAAAATTGGAGGAAAATTGCAGAAATAAGAATGAAAGCTAAAGGGAGAAATGTTGAATTTAGAGGCATTAAATGCCCTATTTGTAGCGCAAAGTTAATTTATGATGAGCAAAGGGAAGTTATTGCCTGCCCATCTTGTGGACTTACCTTTAACTTTATAGGGGACATTAGAGAGTGGATAAACAAAAAACAACCAGACATACTCATCACAAACTTTTGGGCTTTAAACTACAGGCTCATTAGCAGACATTACAAGCAACTACTAGGAAATCGAGTTCGCTGCATAATTATAGATGAAGCTCACGTACTAAAGGATTTAGAAGGAGCCTTCACAGCATACCTCCTTTGCAGACTTCTGTTACGATTAGCAATGCAGTACAAGGGAGTATCTACTATTCCATCAGCACCATTAAAGCTCGATCCTAATGCAGAATATAATGCTCTTGACTGGATACGCGACTACATTAGAGATAAAAGCTTAACCATTATCCTATCATCAGCGACAATTTCCACTGCACAAACAGTGAGTGAAAGGAATAAAGATGCCATAAAATTTACTAGCAACCTTGTTTATCCCAAACTCTTTGAACTATTCGAAAGTTTATGTAAAGGTATGGGGTTAGAGCCCGTAATTTATCACGATTATAATGACATTTACGAGAAACTTTATAGTGCGAGACATCCATTAGGAAAGGTGAGGAGAAAAATAGATGTTGTAATCATATTAGCTCCACATCCATCAAGAGGTTTAGAAACAATCGCTCAATCCACAACTCTGTGTTCTCTATTTTGGTGTAAAGAGTTCAATCAGAAATTCTTACTATTTACTGATAATAAAGAGGCAATTGAACGTCTATATCACTTTATAAATGACATTATTATTGGTGAACGTGGAGAAATATATGATCACCTATTTCTTACAGATAAGAATCCAGGTGCTCGAAGAAGTCTCCTTATACATAAGTCATGGAAAAATTATGGAGAAAAGCTACTAAGCAATGGCGATATGCTAATTAGGGCATTGGAAGACCCGCTTTACTGGATAATCTTTTCCTACCCATCATACTTTAATAAAATCATAACTAAACTTAGAGATATCAATAAAGCGTTATCTCAAATGAACTATAAACAGAGTGATCACTTTAATGACCTCCTAAACATTGCTAAGGCTAGTTGTGATGATATTTTTTGGAATAGAGCTTCGCGCTTAAGCATTCATCATGCCGATCTGGATAGGAGTGAGAGACAAAGTATAGAGGAGAGATTGAAGGGAGCTGATTTAATTGGAGTTCTATGTACATCAACACTAGAACTTGGTATCGATATAGATCACATATCAACTATAATTCAATACAAACCACCTAGAACTGCGGAGAACTTTATTCAAAGGCTTGGAAGAGCTGGAAGAAAACCTACAACAATGTACATCGCCACCGGCTTCCTACTTCTAAGCAATTTTGAAACTCTATATCTCAATGAGAGGTACTCAGAAAATGCATTATTCAATGTCAGACCCAAACCCTTACCACTAAATAATCACCGTGTACGTGCTAACGCCATCTTCTATACGATAATTGACATGTTAGCGTATCTAGATTATCAGACTTATTATAGTAGCAAAGCAAGAGATGCTAACAGAACTGCAAATAGAACACATAATATCTACCGAGCACTCCTAACATATGAAAAGCCCATAATTTCAATAATTGCAAGTTTGTTTGGTCTACATTCAAGTATAGTGAAAGATGAGTATCAAACACTTACAGATCATATATGGGTACTTTACAGAAACTTAAGTAACATAACTATGGGTCCAATTTCAATTAAAAACATTATATATAACACAATGGAAACAGTACAATTAACGAGAGATAATTTAAACAAAATACTTTCAAGCATGGGTGAAAATCCAAACCTCTTTAGGGATTCAGAGGAGTATCAGAGGATAATAAGTAAAATGTTTAAATATTTACGATTTCTTAATGAGCTATATAACGGGCTTCACAAATTAGATCTCTACTGCATATCCAACCCCGAATATTTAATAAGGAAAAGAAATGATATACGCAAGAACCTTAACAATTACTTAGTCAAGTTAGATGATCTAGTAATTTTCCTAAATAACTTGAGTAAAATGATTTCTGATGCTATACTCTTCTCAAAGATCAGAAAAGTAACAGATGACTTAAAGCAGATAGAGAGTGGTGTTAAAGAATTAATTAAATTCGTGCAGACTGGTATAGATTTACTCTTCACTTTAAACTTAAGGCGTATATTACGGTGATAGTTATGAATAGAAGAAGTATTAGTCTCATTCATTTGCTTAGAGAAGGTGTGTCATTTAGAAGATTGTCGGATCCACTTCACATGGGAAAGAGTACAGTTCAAGATTGCAAACTTATTATACGATACTCTCATGACCCTGATGGATTGAAAGAGAGCACTAAGTGGCCTATAACGGATGTCTTGTATACTTACTTGAGACCTTTAAATATTCGCCGACTTACAACTCCCCAAGGAAAGCAGTGGTGCATAATACTTCCTCCTTCACGTAGTCTTTACAGAGTTGAGTACTTTGATCATACACGTAGAATAGTTAGAGTTAAACGAGTTCGACATTCAAGTATCAGGCTTAACTTATTAAATTATGTACCATATAAGTGCTATGACGATTCATGGTTTAACTATCAAACAAGTTCAGGAGTTTGGCGTGCATGTGCTCCTGAATTTATAACTTATATAACATTTGACATGCTACCCGATGCTAATAAGCCTCTATTATACTTATGCTGTAGACGGCGCGGTCATAATCTTGAAGTTCTAAATCTCATATACATTTCAAGGCCTACCAAAAGTGTTGAAAGCATACCTGTCACATACACTTATGACTGTAAGTTTGTATGGATAGGAGCATCTAAAAGTGATCTGAAAAGCATGGGCTTCACAGAGCCACCAACAAATTATACAATCGAAGAAGTTTACAGTAGAGGTTCGAGAGCAATTTACTTTGAAAGAAGGTATTCTTATGATGATTTGCTTGACAATTCAAGTGTTACTAGAGCTTTGAGATCATATGCTATAGTTAAAGTTTATATAGAGCCAGTAAGGGAATTAGGGTATCCACCTGTACTTATCTTGCACATGGATAATGCAGGCTTATATGTGCGTAGAGTTCCTAAGATATGCTTTAAAAAAGTTCTTTTAGGCTCCCGTTTAAGAGCAATGATTACAATGCTATCATCAGCACCTATATTCATTAATATGCACACATATCCTCAAAGAGCTACAATGGGCGGAGGATTAGGTGTAAGAATTATTAATAGCGAAGGATTTGAAATTCTCTTCGAAAAGAGGGCATTTAGAAAACTAATTGAGGGTATTGTACTAAGCGATATTAAGTTGTTGAAGACGCTTCTACTAAAATATGTTTTAATAAAATACTGTTATGATAGAAGGGAAGACTATTATGATTTCTTAGCAATATCAGACTTAATCCTCACATTAATTCAAGGCGATCCAGAGAATAAGTTAAGGAATTATAGTAAAGCATTATATGCCATAGATGTAGATGAAGTTATAGCTAATTTGAGGAGAGCACCTGAAGATTATGATCGATTCATAAATTACGTTGTTGAGGTAGCCCTCAACTCATTAGCTCATATTCTTCTAAAAGTAATTACAGCGCACACACTTAATACTCAACTGAAAAATTTCACTTTATATGTTGATACTCAGTACAAGGCAAGAATCAATGGAGAGGAAGATGAGTATTACGCTATACTGGTCTTGGAAAATTCACATGAAGGCCTAGGCTTTATAGAGCAACTAAGTGCACTACTATCACAAGATACTCAGATAAACATAGTTAAATACATCATAAAACCCGCTCTTCAAATGTTAATAGATGATAAAACTGGTAAAGACTTCTGCTCCATGCACTATGAAGCTTATAGAAGGAAGGACAAGAGCTTAGTTGATGCACTATGCGGCAGAAATCCAGACTTGAATCAACTAAGAGATTACGTGAGAAACCTTGTAAATGAATGGAGAAAGCACTTAAAAATAGATTTTCCATCAGATTTCATACGACCCCTACTCCAACACTACCTAAAAATTGTCAATCCATCTCTACGCAGAAAACTTAACACAGATGCATTCCTCCGTGGATCAATACCTCAAGTCTATAATGTTGAAGTACCATTCTGTTGGGATGGTTGTGAGCAATGCATTAGATTGAGAGACGCTTACTTGTTGACACCAATAGAGCAAATATTCAACTTATCCAAAAAACTACTAGTACGTATAATAAATGTACTCTACGATCTACTTGATCCAAGCAAGAAAGCACTCCATAGAACTGGAAGTGGCTTAGGTCAAGAAGTTTTAAAGCTCTTAAGCTCGGCAAGTACTGAAATAAGGATAATGTGTCCATGGATATCACCTGACATAGCTCAATACTTAATTGATATTGCGCAAAATAAGGGATTAAAAATAAGAATTATAACACATCCCCCAAGCAGAAATGAACCTCTTCCCCACATAAACGCAGTAAGCATACTCGAAAAGGCAGCTAAACAGTTAAATATAATTAAAATAGCATACAATGAAAAAATTCATGCAAAAACAATAATTATAGATGATACGTTATTAATAACTGGCTCAATGAACTTAACAAAACGTGGAACAGAAATAAACATAGAAAGCATAACCATATTCAAATGCAAATCCACAATATACACAAGCATTGTAGATTACGAATTACAGTGGTGGGTTTCATTAAATAAAACCTAAAACCTCCAAATAAACTCCGGACAAAATCCATGATAAAATCGTCAACCAGTTTAATCACCGCTATATATTTGTTCATAGCTCAATTTCTTAGAAAAATACTTTGTCTATAGGTTAGGTGAAATAGTATGAGCAAAAATAAAAGTAGAAATGAGTATAAACTAATCTACTTCGTACCACTAATCATAGTATTAATAGGTGTCGTAGCATTTTTTATCGTTAATGAAATTCTTAAACCAAAAATAATTGGTGAAGTTGTTGAAGAATTATCATTAACTGAAATTATTCCTACTAGTCATGAAGAAGCAATAAAAATTATGCCTAAACTATTCAAGTAAAATTGGGAAAATACTAGTAACCTACTTTGAAGATCAAATACAAACTGGCCCAATAATTGACAATGGATATCTAATATTCAAGGAACCAATACCAGTTTACATGAATAGTGGATGGTTAACGATTAAAGTAAAAATACTGGAAGCAGAACCAGAGGACTACACGTTGATGTGGGTATTTGACAAAAACTATACGATAACATTTGAATGGAGCAAATATTATGTTGGGGCTATACTATTTGAGGGATTAGTAGATAGGGTTCGTGTAGCTGAATGTTTTAGCATAATAGCACCAAATTTTACATATAGCATTAAATGTCTAGTTCTACCAAAAAGATATCAGCCACCAAGTTTTCCAGCATTTGGGAAAACCTACACGATAACAATTCCAGCTTGGATTGAATTCAAAGTACACGCTAATACTATTGATGAAATTCTCGAGAACTTACCAGCAATTCTACGTGATTTAGCTGATGAAGTTGATCAAGGATTTAGTCCACATCAAGCTTTAGAGAGATTATTTGAAAACGCCACTTACGGTAAATTCACGGACAAATTCATAGCACTCCTAGTTAAGCGTGCAAGAGTATTTGGCTCACTAAGAGACTCCCTAACTGGAATAGAGCACCTACTACCAGTTCAAGCGAGACTAGCTTTATGGCTAATTATTCTGGGGGAGGAATTGGGTGCAACTTCAAGTGTATATCATGAATTAGCAGATGCAATGCACGAATATTATTTGTCATTGAAAAGCTTCAAGCGTAGCTGCCAAGGATTTAGGTGGATGGCAATTGGACTAGTAGCCCTAACAATAGGTTTAGTAATAACGTTATTCTCAACACTAATTTCAAGAATAAGCATTATCAGTGAACTAGCATTTAAAGCTGAAGGAATAATTTCATTACCATTCAATATTGCCGGCCTAACACAATTACCAACAATTAAGGATTGGATTTACGCATCAGTAGCATTGAATTCAATTGTTCTAGCATTAACAGCAGGTAAAACGCTTGACTGGAGGTTGGGTGGAGCATTTAGGGATGTAGCACTAGTGTCAACAATAATACTGTTAGCTCTAATATTCGGCTTAATCTTTAGATTACTATGATTTATGCATTAAATCTTCAATAGTGCTATTGATTTTTGAGATTATTGCTTCATAAATTTCATCATCACTAGCATTCAAATTGTATGTTGCAAGAAGTTCATCATCACCGAAAATAGAAACTTTACCATTAACAATAACCACAAAAATACTCCTCAAATATTCTTCACCCCAAGCTCTATTTGTGAATTTGTGCGTGTGTAAATACTATAGTATCTGAGTCGGTATGTTCATTAGATATTATGAATTTAATGATTCACGAACCATGTTAATGTTCATGGTAAGCGAATATATTATAGCATGCTATTCATGAATTCAAGCAACTTAAATACTCTAATGCAGTCTATAAGGGAATTCATTAATGACTGTTGGAGATAAAAAGATTATTACTAAGAGTGATAAAGTAGCACTACAAGTATTAATTCCTAAAGAGTTGTATGATGAACTCATAAGAATAGCAATTGAAGAGTATGGTTCAGTGAAGGGTGCAGTTTCAAATTTAGTTGAAAGAGCAATTAGGATATATCTTGGACCTAAAATGCACACACAAATACGCACAAATCCACCCAATAAAATACGCCAAATATACGACAAAGTAATTGAAAGAGTTAAGGAATTGTTAGGTATTGATTTTAAACCATATCATGTTCCAACTAAGCTATTTGAGCAGGCAATAGCAATGGAGCGTGGAAGTGATCCAAGAACAATTAGTAAGTGGATTAGCACGTTCAAGAGATTTAAACTAATAAAATTCGTAGATCAATACGGGAAAGTATTAGAGCTTCTCTAACTAGAGTTTGGGAATATTTCCAAATTTGATAATCTATTAGTTATTTCTTTAGAAACAATCGTGCAAACCTTTTACTTATTAGTTTAACTCCAAATTTACATGCAACATTAATGAAAGGATTTTGAATTAGATTACACATTGAAGTCTCTTACTTCGTTTAAAATCTCTACAAGCCTCCTCCATTGCAATTCTGGCGAGCTCCTATGTGTATGTTGAGTATAATCCATCTTCAACATAGTCATAAATATTCTCGTTGATATGATCATGATATCCACATGTTTTATAATCTCTCACACGGCGCTCTAAATAGCTTAGGTGTAATTTGTTTTCATAATCATTGGAATCGTTCCCCACGATGTTGTCTTTATTTATTTTAACTACATTTCTGTTCGGATAAGAACTTGGACTTAAGTAAGCGGGTTGGTTTTTAACCATTAATTAACACTGTATAGCCCTTATGGTCAGGAAGATTTTTAATGAGGTACTTTTAAGTTCTAAGACTGTCATCTCATGCAATTAACTTCAGATTTCGCAACTAGCTTTCTAATTTTAATTTAATGATTATTTTGTTGAATTTTATTTTTGCTTTAGTTGTTTAATCTTGTAGATGTTTAATATTTTGATAGTTAGTAGGTAGAATGGTATGCTTATTATAATTGTTATAATTAGTATTTTAATTATTATTTGCGGCTCTCTAATTGCTGCAGTTGCAAGAAAGCCTAACAATATCGTGGGTATGAATCCTCCACTTGATGATAGCATTAGGAGTAGCATTTGAATCCAAAATGGAATTCTGTAATTTAAATATATGATGCAGGCAATCATTATTGAAAGCGTAGATATTATGGTTAAAATTAATAGGATTATTAGTGATTTAATTGATTTATGAAACTTCATTTTATAAGCTAGGTAAGCATTAATTAAACCGATTATAGATAATGGATTAAATATTGGTGGTACCATGAAAAATGACATGATAAAGCTATTTACAATAGCAAGTATAAAAAGTATGTTAACTAGCAGTGGGTTAGGTTTAAGCATTACTATCACTTCACGGCTTTTTCTTGCCCTCAACTATGATGAAGATTTTCCAATTACCTGTTAATAGTTTACTAGATTTTAATTTTAACAAATCACCCCGTCTTAATTCAACATAGTTATCATCGCTTTTAATTATTTGATTAACTACATCACCTTGAATCGAATGAATTGCTTCACATAATTGAAAGACGAAACCTATATTGGATTCATTTACAGCTATCACTGTAATTTTGTCAATAAGTAATGTATGGTTTTCTTGTACCAGCATCCTTAGTACAAGCTTTCTATATTCTCGATGGGTCATTAGCTCCATTACTTTAGATACATCAATTATATCACGGTCACTATGAAGCATTAGATTGCAAGAATCCTTCCAATTGCTTCCCGTCCAAACTTGAACATGCAATCCCGCAGTTGATGTTAATGAAGGATCAACTTCATAGAATACTCTCAAATATGAAAAATATGCTTCTGAATACCCCATGTGCTCCTCTACAACATCTTCAACTTGCATTAATTTGCATTTCCATATAATTAAAATAAATATATATTCTCTTGCTCTTGTGCAGCAAATACAGCATCTCTTAAAGCATTATAAATCATTCCGATTGATCTATCTAATATTGATGTTTAGATGATTGATGAGCTAAACTATTGAATAGTTTCACTGATTTGAGTGTGGAAAGTTGCATATTTGCTTTAAGCTAATCAGCTGAGCTTTCGAGTAATTTTGTAAAAAGTGTTATGTAATACACTGTTCCTAGTGCGCCCATTAGCATACAAACCGTCATTATGTGTATTGCTAAGCTTGGATTATATAGTGGATTAATCTTTAGTGGGTAGAGCGGCTTTATGTCACTGTATAATGGTGAGTCCAGCAATACGTGGAGCAGTGTGCCTGAAATTCCTGCCAAACTAAACGACTTTAGGCTTAAGGGTTTTTCGGGTATGAGCAGTAGTGCTTTCCATAATGAATTTAAGAGTTTATCTAACGCGAACATGATATAGCCTAAAGCTAAGCCCAATAATATTGCCGCGATAAGCGTATGCATATATCCGTGAAGCGGATACCTCAGTCTTAGAACAAGAATTAGAAATGGTTCAATGTCAATGATTACGTTAGCTATTATGAATGTCGGTGCATGCATGCGCTTCTTAAATGCCAATCCTAAAGCCAATCCAGGACCTAAATGGAGAGGAGTGAATGGCACTTTGATCCCAGAATTTAATATAAAATTTAATTAACTTAAAGATTTAATAGCAACTACTTCAACTTTACCTCACATGACATTCATTATGTTTAGCAAAATGATAATAAATTTATTCTTAATATCATCATTAATTTTTAATTGGGATCTAAATGGCTAAAGATAGTAGCAAGACAATGGCCGTTCGCTTGGGTGATAAGAAATATTATGTTTGTAGTATTGAGGAGGCGCTGAAGAAAAAGTCTGGAACTAGAGTCTGCGTTAAAGGTAGAGTGAAAGGTAAAGTTATCATTGAAGTTAGGCGGGCGGGATGGCCATTTTCTTGGGGTTCAAGGCATATTGAAAAAGATCATTATCACGTGACGAAGTTTTACTTGGAGAACCTTCAGGTGATTTATGAGGGAATCGCATTATTGAAGGATAAAGACGAAGTTAAGGTTTATGGGAAAGTTGAAACCGAAGCGGATCTTGGAAGAGTTTATCGAGTACTGTATGCAGATAGAATAGAGTTGGATGACGTAATATATTCCGTAGGCTAACATCCCACTACCCCACCATAAAAAGGAACGTTGAACGTACCGTCATAGCTATGAAGTAAGGACTATAAGTTAACTTGCTTTAAAGAACTCTGCTTCAATTCTAACTCTATAACCTTACTTCTTCAACACTGAAACTGCAAGAGCATTATTTGCTATTATCTTGAAATCAGGTTTAACCTTGCCATATCTCTTAAACTTGAATGCTAGTTATTGCCGAAATACTTTTCAAATCCTTAATTTCAACAATATTTAACAGATAAAATTTGACCATTCATACTATGAAATTAAAATTAATGAAATTGAATAGTAAAGATAATTAATAAAATTACTTCTAAATTATTTGAGGTTTAAAAATGATGTGTAAGCACGACCTGGAAAAGCTGGTTAAAGTTCCAATAGTATTAGGGTTCAGCGCAACTCCAAAAGGCGATGCAATAGCATTTTCATGGAATAAAACTGGAATCTACCAATTGTACTTAATAGATGGAAGAGGCATTAGGCAGCTAACCAACAGGGCAGGCTCATGCATTCACCCAGCAATATCCAGGAACGGTGGGTTAGTAGCATATCACTACGATGAAATTGGAAGCGAAAATTACTTCATAAATATCCTCAACCTGAAAACCGGCGAGGATTACACGCTCGTTGAAGGCGGGAAGTACTGTAATAGATTTGCGGAAATATCTCCTGACGGGAAGTGGATTGCCTACACATCTAATAGGGAAGGCGTGTTTCACGTCTATAAAACGAATATTGAAACTGGGGAGACAGTTAAGCTAACCGACTCGAAACGCCATGACTTTCAACTTTCATGGTCGCCAGATGGAAGGAAAATTGCAGTTTCCAGATTTACGCCAAATGCAACCATCGAGCATGAATTAATCCTAGTTGACTCCGAAACTGGTGAAGAAGAAAGTTTGGGTAGGTTTTCAACCAGCTTCACTAAGCCCGATTGGAGAGCTGATGGCAAAGCAATACTCTTTCAAAGCGAGGATTCAGGCTACTACAATGTAATTGAAATCGACGTCCAGACCAAGAAGTATAGAGCCATCGACCCAGCGGAGAGGGAGCAACACGATCCGAAATATTCAATTGAAGGGGAAAAGGTTATCTTCACCGAGATAGGTGACATAGGAAACTACATCGTAATTAAGGACTTGAGAAGCGGAGAGAGAAGAATTTTAAAAGTGGGTTCAGGAGTCCACCACGCAATAGCTCCAGTTGAAAAGGGAATTGTAGCAATATATTCAAGTGGAAGAAGAACACCGGATCTGTGGCTCATATCTTGGGATGAAAAAGCCAAGCAGCTAACCAACGGCATGCCGGAGGACATCAATGTAAGCGAGCTCGTAGAGCCAAAGGCAGTTAAGTACAAGTCCCTAAACGGCCTCGAAGTGCCGGCGCTCCTATACGAGCCAGCGGGAGAGAGAATTGCAGGTTTAGTTCACGTTCACGGAGGGCCGACAGCCCAAGTACTAAACACTTGGAGCCCAATAATCCAATTCATAGTTGGATGCGGCTTCGTGGTCATAGCACCCAACTTCAGAGGCAGCACAGGCTATGGCAGGAAATTCAGAGAGCTAAATCGAATGGACTGGGGCGGAGGAGACCTAAAGGACGTAGTAGCAGCTGCAAGATACCTAAAGGAGAAGTATGGAATCGAGAAGGTTGCAGTCATGGGCGGAAGCTACGGAGGCTACATGACCTTCCTAGCAATGACCAAGTACCCAGACGAGTGGTATGCGGGAGTAAGCATAGTTGGAATAGTCAACTTGAAAACGCTCTATAAAGGAACTAGAGGAGACCTAAAAACGTACCTCGAATACTTCATGGGAAAGCCGGATGAAAATCTAGAGCTATATGAGGAGAGGAGCCCAATAAACTACGCTCATCAAATCAAGGCGCCAATACTGATCATCCAAGGAGCCCACGACCCAAGAGTGCCTCTTGAAGAGGCATTCCAAATGGCAGAGAAGCTGAGGGAGGTCAAGGTTAAGTACAAATTGGTAGTGTACGGCGATGAAGGCCATGGGCTACTAAAAATGTCAAATAGGCTTGAAGCCATCAAAATGAGTGCAGAATTCCTTCTAAAAGAGGCGAAGGCATCAAAATAAATGGCGGAAAAACATCCAGCGCAGAGAAAGCGCTTCCCATATGACGGCAACTCCAAGAATCCATGGCCACTGATATTAATGCATATCACTTTTCTTTACAAATGACGAGTTGGATGCCACAGTACACCTCGTCCCTTTCCCCTCAAAATTGATTGCCCTATCTCTATCGCAGCCCTTATGACGTAGCTCGATTCGGCCCTCAGCTTCAATGAGAGGACTTGAAGCGTTAACAGCGCTCTCATCGGCTGGATAAGCCGCTACACCTATCAAGCCCCTCACAAATTCAGCATTACTAAGTATAGCGCTATTGCAGCTGTTCCAATCGACCCAATAGGCGACTGCGTTTCTACGTAAACTGCTCTTCCTAAACTCAGCTCTCTAGAGCTTAATCCAGGTTCCAATCCTCCAAATACGAGCAGCATTAACTGGCCCATTAAGGCCTTTTCAGCTACTTCCTTTGGATTGAAAGGCTCCCTGCCATATGGCTTCGGCGCAAAAAGCAAGATCTCATCCGGCTTTAACAGGTCGATTACATCTTGAATGTCAGGCACGAAAATAAGCTTCTTGCCCATGCGCATAGCAATTTTCTGAGCTTCCGGAACTCCAGTTTGAGCTGCTGTTCCAACCGCCTTCGAAATGACTAGGGTGCTTATCCCCAAGCCATAGCAGATCTTGGCCATCTCAATTACACGCTGAACGGAGTGAACATTGTGGAGAGCAACTATGATGTTTCTAGCAGCGTCCAAGCACCTCAACCCCTAGCCACAGCTCTCTAAGTACTTCTTAACACTTAATGCTATTGCTTTAGCGAGAGGTACGGGAACAGCTTCTCCAACCTGGTCGAATTGCACCTCCCTTCCACCATGAAAAACGTGATCGTCTGGAAAGCCCATCAACCTAGCTTGCTCTCTTACTGTTAAAAGGCGATTCTCGAATGGATGTATGAAACGCGATCTCCCCAGCACTGTGGGCGCTAGCCTATATGGGCGAAGTCTAACCCAATTAGTGTAGAAGCGGCCACTTGCACCGCTGAAGTGAACTAGAGCATCACCCCATTTTAATCTTGAGACTTTCTTAAGCTTCGCCGGCGAAAGAGGAACTGGATCGTGATTTGGAATATCATGCACCCCATATGGGTCTGGAAGATCACCAATAGCTTTCATAACTGGAATTCTAACTTTGACCTTAACTGGGCGTAGCTTGATGTTCGATATGAAGACTCTAACTCTCCTTGAAGGAGTGCCGTAATCTTCAGCTCTCAATATGTTGAAGTAAATTTTAGGGTAACCCACTCGCGCAAACTCCTTCCTAAGCGCGTACTTCAATTCACCATCAAGTATTTGGGGCACATTCTCCATGACAAAGACCTTCGGCTTGAGATCTCCAACAAACCTTATGAAATGCAAAACTAACCTTCCAATAGGATCACCGTATAGCCTGTCAAGCGGATCCTTCCTCCTCCTAATGTTAACAGCTGTAAAGGGTTCGCAAGGCGGGCCCCCAATCACCACGTCGGGTGGAGAACCTATGAGGGATAGAAGATCTTTGGAGTGAATTCTCTTTATGTCCTCTACGATCAGCTCAGCTTCAGAGAAGTTCTCCGAATAAGTAATTGCAACTGGCTTGAAATTCTCAATAGCAGCTACGATTTGAAATCCAGCTTCCTTAAATCCCCTAGAAAAGCCTCCAGCACCAGCGAATAAGTCGACTACCGTCCATGAAGCCATGACACATCCTCTAGTTAACAATTTTTCAACTAGAAGTTAAAGTTTCACACTAAACGCTTAAGCCATACCTTTCGCCTGAGATTGGAATCCAAAATCTAGAAAGTTTTATTTTATTGTCAAGTGACATTTAGAGTGAGCCGGGGTAGCCTAGCCTGGTTAGGGCGTCGGCTTGCTATAGAGCAATGCAAAAAGCCGATGGCCGTAAGGCCGCGCGGGTTCGAATCCCGCCCCCGGCGTAAAACTTCTCAACACCTTAAATGCATAAACACAACGCTTAAACCTCACTTCTCCAAGATGAAAATGGGGCGGCGGCTAGGCGGGGGGCTCGGCCTCCCCTTGCAGGGGAAAACCCCTGCACCGCAAAGGGTCGAGATGGCGGGCCGAAAGCCGGCGTCAGGCGCCTTGAACAGCCGCACGCCCCAGTGACTCGGCGATGAAGCTTCGTCCCATGGGGTCGCCGGCGGGTGATAGGCTCTCCGGAGGGAGGGCCGAATCACCCCTTACCGGGCGAATCGGGTTAGGCCAGGAATGGAGCGGCCCTAAGCCCGGACGGCGGCGTTCATGGGGGTGCGGGGCTTAGACCGGCACTGGGTGACGGGCGGCTGGGAGGGGCGTCGAGCGTCGGCGCGCCGCCGCCCCGTTAACTACAATGGCTCAAGCGGAAAGTTCCACACTTTATGGCAGAAGGCCAATCTGCTCCAAGAGCTCGCAAGCTCTACAAACATCCTTAGTTGTAGGCTCACCGCAGTACTTGCAGTGATTGAGCTTAACGGGCTCAATCGACTTCGAAAGCACCTCAACAATCTTCTCAAAGGAGGACACTATCGAGTACTTAATTCCAGGATGCCTACTCTCCAGCTCGTTGAGGAATCTCCGAAATTCATCTCTGAAGGAGGTTCTAGCGTAGGGGCAATCAACCGAGTACAACTCCACTCCAGCCAGATAGGCGTAAAGCGCGATTTCAGCTTCAGGTATGAGCCTCATCGGCTTAATTCTCGGTATGAAGCCAGGCTGCCTCATGGACTCCAAAGCCACAACTCTCACAAGCCTATTAATGTCGCCGCGAACTATATTCATCAAAATCGTTTGAGACTCATCGTCGAGATTATGCGCCGTGGCAATCTTAGTTACTCCAAGCTCCTTACCCTTAACGTTCAAAATCTTCCTCCTCAAAACTCCGCAATAAGTGCAGGCATGATGCGGGGACCCCCTCCTCTCAGCCTCCTTAACTATCTCAGGGAGGGAGTAGCCGTAAAAATCCTTGAACGAGCAAACCTCATGGCGAAGCCCAAGCAGTTCAGCATTCCTCCTCGCAATTTTCAATCCAATCTCCCTATAGCCAGGAACGCCCTCATCAATCGTAAAGGCAATTAAGTCTGCTTCAGGGAAATCCCTCTCAATCTTAGCCAAGATCCTCATCATGACAACGCTGTCCTTCCCACCTGAAACAGCCAGCAAAGTATAGTCATTGCGCTCCAAAAGAGAGTACTTGCCAATGGTCCACCTCACCTTATCCTCAATGGACTTCATGAAGCAGCTCTTACAAAGCGCAACGCCGGAAAATCTCCGCAGGAAAATTGCCGGCTGGCCGCAGCGACTACACCTCACCCTAAACACCCACTATGGAAAACTAAATCCGCCCACATTGAAGGATTGAACCATATTCAGGCAGAGAAGCAGCACCGAGGCAACCCTAACAACGTTGAGCAAAGCCTCACTTAAAGGCATCTCCCTATTAAGGAGGAAAACCTTCCTCCTCATAAGAGCTGGCGCCTGAAGCAAAGCCTCAAAAAACCCATTCCCATCCAGGAAGGGTATGGGAAGCATGTTTATCAGCGCGGCACTAATCGACAAAACCTCAAACCAAGATAGGAAGTTATAGAGGTGCCATGGAAACATGTAAGTTAACGCCGAAGCCCAAGCCTTAGGTGGGAAGTAGTCGAATGTCCTAACCCCAAGAAAAGCCCTCGAAGAGTTAAGCGGGTGAAAAGAGCTTTTAACTACAACGTCACCCCTCAAGAGAGATAAAATCAAAGTGCTATTGGCGGGAGCCCCACTCATAAACTGGTGAAAGCTAAGAACGTCATGTATTCTAACCCCATTAATCGCCAAAATCACATCTCCAACTTGAAGGCCGGCCTTCTCAGCCGGCGTGCCGCTCAACACGTCCAGAACAACAACGCCTTGAGAGGGCTGAAAGGCGGGGCTAATGACCAAGGCGAAGTTGGCTATCATGAGAACAGCCAAAATTCCGAAGAGCAAGTTCACCGTCGACCCAGCTGAAAGAAGCCTCATTCTCGAAAGCCTCTCAGCCCTAGCCACACTCTCATCATCAAGCTCAGCGAAGCCACCTACAACGAGAATAAAGAATATGACTCCAATGCTCTTCAACTTAACACCCTCAACAACGGCAGCAATGCCATGAGCCAGCTCATGAAGGCAAAAAACGATCACAGCGGAGATTACGAAGTAAGGCAAAGCATTAACGCTGATGGTAACCCCAGGAATCAAGGGCACCACAGGGCTTATTCCCCCACCGGTAAGCGAGGTAGCAAAGTTTGAAGCAAGAAACTTTAGAGTGAACATAAGCTCACCAACAGCTAAAAAGCAGCCAACAGTAAAGAACACCCTCCAAAAGGCAGCAAGCCTAGAAGCTAGCTTACCAATAAACTCATTAAATCTCTTAGTCCTCCACATAAGCATCAAATATGGCTTGATCTCCACTCCAAACCTATCCAATCTAAAAATCCTATGCAGAACGGCAATTACAAGCCAAAAGACGCTCAAGGCAATGAGCAGCATTAGAGCACTATTCAGCGCCAAACCCTCCAACGTAAAAGGCATACCGCAAGTAACCTTTAACAATTACGCTTAGATAAGTGTCTCGGGGTTAAAATGAAAATTAAGCCAGTGAGAGCTGGCGATGCGAGGGAAGTCAAGTACAGCGAAGAACAGTGGAAACTCCTAAAAAAGTTCAGAGGAAAAGCCGCTTCAATCATGCAAATCCTAAGCGAAAATCAAATCTACACAATAATTCATGGAAGCGTAGCTAGGGGAGACGTAACCCCAAAAAGCGACGTAGACATAGTAATTCCATACCCAACACCATCATACAAGGTCGAAATAGCCCTGGAAAGAGCTGGAATACAAGTTCAAACCAAGCAGATAGTTCAAGCGACGCCGAGCCACGCAGCAAAGGCCCACATATACATAGACGAAAAAACCACCATAACATTTCCGCTGGTAGAGCTGAGAAAGCTTGAAAGGGAATTCTACAAGTTCGGCGGAGAACTCAACTTAAATCAGCTGAAAAGAGGGGAAAGAGCAGCCGGAGTAAACAAGAGGCTCATGCTAATCATACCAACAGATGAAGGGCACATCGAAGTCCCAGTAATTGGAAGAGAAGCAGAAGTAGCTAGAAAGCTGGGAGTCTCCATAGACATAGTTAATGAAAGAGTAAGAGTATTAACTAGAAGAGACGAAATTGGAAGGACTGGAGTATACCTCAAATACACGTTAAGCCCAGACGAAACATTTGAAGAAGCTCTCAAAAAGCTGGCTGACAGAGACCCAGCAATCAGAAAGAGAATTAGGCTTTAAATATAAACCTACCCAGCAAATTGAGGGCAAACAAGATTGCTTGAAGCATCACTAATGGCAGCCCAGAGCCTAGAGGACAAGTTCAGAGAGATAATACTCAGGTGGATCGAATCGATTCAAAGAAACATCCTATGGCTCCTCTCCATAATTAGGGATGCATCGCTAGTGATAGCTAGAGCATCATACTCTGTGATGCTAATAATGGGAGTAATCCTATGGGCAGCAGGTATTCAAAGGTACATGGCCAGGCGCCTAATAGTGGGAGGAGCAATCATAGCTCTAGTCACCGAAATCCTACTAGGATGAGAAACGCTTTTAAATTACAGAAAGAATCAGAGCAAAGCCGTGAGCAGAAAAATCGAGGAAACTATTGGGAAATCGCTGGTCGTAGGAGAGCTCCCCGAGGGATGCAGAATGTGCATGAGGGGAGCAAAGCTAGTTCTCTTCATAACCGGCCTATGCAATGCAACTTGCTTCTACTGCCCACTTGATGAAAGCAGGAAAAACAGGGACGTGATGTACGCAAATGAGGTGAAAGCAACCAACCTGGACGACGTCATTAAAGAGGCAGAATCAATGAGAGCTGAAGGCACGGGAATTACAGGCGGAGATCCACTAATAGTTCTGCATAGGACCCTAGGCGCCATCAAAACGCTGAAAAAGCACTTCAGCGAAAAACACCACATCCACCTGTACACCAACGCCATGAAATTGACGCTTGAAAAAGCAAAAATGCTGAAAAAGGCTGGGCTGGATGAACTAAGAATACACCCAACGAGAAGCGAGGACTGGAGAAAGGTTCTGATAGCAAAGAAGGCAGGCCTAGTCACTGGAGTAGAGATACCGGCAATACCTGGAAAAGCGAAAGAAGTCAAGAGGAAAATGAGGATCCTCGAAGCGCTTAAAGTGGACTTCATAAACATAAATGAGCTCGAATTCACCGCATCAAACTCCCTAAGCCTAAAGCTGCGGGGATTCAAGCTAAAGCAGGGAAGCCTGGCAGCAGTTGAAGGAAGCGAAGAGGAAGCTCTCAATATACTTGAGTGGGCAGCCAAAAACACGCGCCTGAACGTCCACTACTGCCCGAGCAGGCTTAAGGATCAAGTGCAACTGAAAAATAGACTCAGAAGGAGAGCTGCGCAAGTAGCTTTAAAGCACGAGGAAATAACAGATGAAGGCTTGCTAGTTAAGGGAGTAATAGAGGTTGAAGGCGACTTAAGCAGCATTAGAAACGAAATCATAAAGAAGCTGAAAATTCCAAGCGATCTCATAGTCGTAAATGAGGGGAGAAGGAGAATAGAAACAACAGCTGAAATCGCAATTGACATCGCATCAGCAAAGCTACTCAGCAAAGCCAGCATATTCATAGTGGAGGAATATCCCACAGCTGATAGGCTAGAGGTCACTCGAATACCCGTTGGAAGAGCCCTCGGCAAGCCTAATTAAAGCGCTTCTAAAAACCCCCATAAGCGTGTGAGCCTCCCTCCCAGATATAAAAGCCCTCCCAATAACATGGCGGAAAATCAAATTCGCAATTCTCCGCTTATGCTCAGGGTAATTCAAGGCTTTAAGGAGCGCGTCAAAGTACTTCAATAGCATCTCCTTCTCAACCCTCGAAGCCTCCCTAAACCTCCAGCCGCCAATCTCACCTTTATGGGAGAAGAGCTCATAAAGAATTACTGCAACCGCATGGGAAACGTTCAGCACAGGGTAGGATTCACTGGCAGGAATTGAAACCACCAAGTCGCAGCGAGCAAGCTCCTCATTCTTGAGGCCAATGCTCTCCCTGCCAAAGAAGATTCCCACCCTACCCTCAACCTCCCAAATCGATTCAGCAAGCATCCTGGGAGTGATAGGAACCCTCAAAACGTTGTAGTCGCCGCCAACCCTACTAGTAGTTCCAACAGCAAAGTCGAAAAGGGAAATTGCATCATCAAAGGAGTCAACAACGAGAGAGCGCTCCAAAACCTCAACTGCATGAGAAGCGAAAATCCTAGCATCACCATTCAACTCGACCTTGGGATTAACGACTACAAGCTTCCTAAACCCGAAATTCATCATAGCTCTCGCAGTGAAACCCACATTGCCAGCGTACTCAGGCTCAACCAAAACCACATAGATTTCAGGCAACCTCAAACCACCCTCACAGCCTTAACAAGGTAGAGAGATTCATAAAAGAAGCGCCTACAAGAAACAACTTCAACCTCAAACCCCAACTCCCTCAGCTTCCTAATGGTCAAACTGCAATTGGAAAGAGAGGACTGAACAAGTAGCAACAGCCCGCCGGGCTTAACAACCCGATGAAAGGTTGATAAAAAGGCGTCGATAACCCTCCTACCACCCCTACCTCCACTCCACGCAATCCTAAGCCTATCAGGAACGAGCAGATCATGCTCATCCTCAGGCAGGTACGGAGGATTAAAGACCACCAAGTCGAAAATCGGCTTAAACCTAAAAGGAGCAAGCAGATCCCCCGCAACAACTTGAACTTTATGCTTAAGCCCACTTCGGTGGGCATTAATTGCAGTGTTTTTAGTAGCACTCGGATTAACATCCACCGCAACAACTAGCTTGGACTTCTCAGCCAGGAATAATGTTAAAATGCCGCATCCGCAGCCTACATCCAAGCTCAAGCCAATAGTTGAAGGGACAATCCTCTCAATTGCCTCTGCGAGCATGAAGCTGTCGTCCGAAGGATCATATACGTCGTCGAAAACCACGTAACCTCTACCTCGAAACTTAGCCACCTTCAACGCCCTTCAGCCCCCTATAAAGCGCCTCAGCAACCTCAATGAACTGTTGAGGAGCCAATTCCCTCACTCTAACCTCCAAGTAAGGTACCAGCTCTAAAACTACCCTGCTCTCATTAGCACTCAAACCCCGAATTCTAGTTAAATAGTGCATTAAAGGGCTCTTCAACTTCCTATTTCTCTGGGAGAAAAGCCATCTAAGCAAGTCAAGCAAAAGCTCCTCAACCTCACTTAGAGGAGGACGCCTCCTCGGCGTCAACTTGACAACGGCAACATCAATTTCAGGAGGAGGATAAAAGCAGTTTCTTGAGGCATAGCGTAGAAGATCAACATCAGCGAACAGGCTCACCGCAACAGTCAGCCGCCCATACTGATGAGAACCGGGCTTCGCCACAAGCCGCTCCGCAAACTCCCTCTGATAGGTTAGCACCGCAAGCTTGAAGGTCGGCTTCTCAATCAACTTGAAGGTTAGTGGAGATGAAATGCTGAATGGAAGATTTGAAACAACCTTATCTACCTCCGGGAATTCCAGGGTAAGCGCATCAGCATGAATCAACTCAACGTTATCGTAGCTTTTAAGGCGCCACTCAAGCACTTCAATTAGGCGAGAATCAACTTCAACTGCATACACCTTCCCAGCAACATCAGCCAGCGCCTCGGTTAAAGTGCCTATGCCAGCTCCAATTTCAAGAACAACATCGCAGCTAGAAAGCGACGAAAATGAAATCAAATCATCTATGAGGCTGGGGCACACAACGAAGTTCTGGCCGAGCTTCCTCCTAGGCTTTATTCCGAAGGACCGAAGTATCCGCTTAGTTTCAGCGAACAAGCTCCCCATGCTTCTAGCCATAATCCCCATGCAGCCTACCACTACTTAACGAAAAGCTTATACTTGTCATCGCCGCTTAGCTCCATAATTATCCTCTTAATTATCAGCTTCTTGGGATCAGGTATTTTGGCTCTCTTCTTAATGTCCTCAAAGCTCTCAAATGGCTTGCGCTTACGCTCATCCAGAATTATCCACAACAGCTTTCGTCCAATGCCTGGGAGAAGCTGAAGGGCGTGAAGCCTAGTGGTTATTGCACCTGCATTATTGAAGAACTCAACAAAGCGCTTCTCCTGCTTAGAAACTATAACTTCAAGGACGCCCGGAAGCTCATCCCTAGCTGAAATCGTCAAGTTATCGTAAGATATCCTCCTCCTAACCCGAGCAATCTTATCCCTCTCACCCTTGCCAATGAAAACTCGCTCTCCAGGATAAAGGTAAACTCCAGGCTTAGGAACCACCTCGAGCAAGGTAAAATAGGACTCCCCGATAACCTGCGCTATGGGCTCCCTCCTAAATAGCGGCGTGGACTCGAGGGGATGACCATGAGGCAGAAAGTCGAGAACATAGGCATGCTCCTCATAGTAACCTCTATCCCTAGAAAAGAAGGGAACATCCCTCACAATTTAACCTCCAAATAAAAATTATTCAGCATACTCTCTAATTACATTAAGCATCTTGCCAAGCTCAGATGTGAGAAAGATTCTGCCCTCAATAACCAAAAGCGTGCGAAGCTCCTCAATCGTTTTAGGAAGGATGTTAGCTATCTGAACTGCAGTGAACCTTGATAGCTTAAACTCCTCCATCAACCTATCAATAAGCGCCTCAGCCTTCTCCCTGGGAAGCTTAGCCAGCTTAGAGGCATAATCAAGCGTTACGCGCTGCATTGGAGATAGCTCCGCGCGCTCCCTCAGCTTTTCAAGAAACTCCTTAACAGTTGAAATAGTTGCCTCTTCACGCTTCAAAACCTTCTTAGGCACAAGCAAACCTCCTACTTAGCCTTAGCTGTTAGGGGGCGCATATGCTCAGGCCTAACTATCAAAGTCTTCTTCTTCCTACCCAAGTAAACTTCAACTACGTACGCCCTACCCCTCCTTTCGAGGACAACCCCCACCTTCCCATGATACCTCCTATGCGGCATCCCCTTGTGGACGCTGGGGTCAATTATTATTGCAACCTTCTCTCCAACTTTGTAGGGGTACATTACTCTGCTAAGTGGGAAAAGCCCCCTCTCCCTAGGCTTCTTCTTCAACAGCTTCCTCGTCCTACTCCTATAACCATGGGAATGCTTAACCACTTTCACCCACCCAAGTCGAGCTCAACTTATCCTAAAGCTTCACTGCTAGAGGTTTTTGCAAAGTCAAACTAATAAATACTTCCACATCTACACAACTTCAGAAACGTAAATTACATCAAGCTCCACGCACTTAGCTGGGTGGCCGAGCACCTCTGAGACGCTTGGCCTCGTCCTCCCCTCATCCCCACTGATAAGCTCCTTCACGTAAAGTCCTCCCTGACACTTAATCGTTAACTCCAGCAATCTGGGGTTGATCAGCTTAGCCTTCAACTCATAAACTCGCTTAACCCTCACCTTATCAACTCTCCTGTGAAGCACTCTCAATGGAGTTCTCTGCCTAATCTCCCTATTCGAGAAGAATTCCTCCAACTTCCTCAACTCCTCCTCACCCACTTCACCTTCAACCTCAACAAGCGCCCTGTAAATCTTCACCGTCATTGGCGATAGAGCCTTCATTCTCTTAACTTCAAGCCTGCTAGAAAACCGCAGGTCGAAAACCTCTATTTTACCTTCAGCGCGCCTATTGATCTCTTCCTCCAGAGCCCTCAAGTCTACGAAACGCCTCTTAGGCTCTTTAACCTCGACGACGAAGGGCCTCCCGCTTCCAAGCATTCTTGCATCCACGTCCTCTCGGCCGGCACCATGAAAAACCACCAATGACCCCCCAGTAAATTCGAGAACTGGACCTGCCACCAGCTCTTCAACCGAAGTTGGGTACTTCTTCCCAGTATAATTACAGTTCTCACACCCCCTACCCCCACAGCTACTGCAGATCCAAGTGCACTGAGGCATTCCGCGAACCAGCTTCCTATACTTGCCGTAAATGAAGAGGGGGCTTGGCTTAACTTCAATACTGCCGCTATTCAAATCCACAATCACTACAATGTCTGGAGAAGTAAAGTCGACGTTCTTCCCAGTGATTTTTTGAACAAGCTTACCGAGCTCCCTATTAAACTCCGACTTGAAGGATTCACCTAAGTTCAAGTTAAACTCGGAGCGAAGCAAATCCTCCCTCTCAGCTATTTCGCCTGGAATTCTCGAACCTACGAGGAATGTTGAGAACTCATAGTTCGAAAGGAGCTGTACAACCTCATTCGCAATTTCATCCAATTTTTCAAAAACTCCGCCGCAAATGTAGCACGTCTTTGGGGGAGGAGGGGAGAAGCCCAACTTCTCGAGAATACGGGAAGCAAGCTCAAACCTGCCATTCTCAGCTAAAACCCTCAGCATGGCCACGCCTCTATCATTCAATTCATCTCTAATCGTCTTATGAGCATTCATGGCTATGGCGAGCTTAATGGAAAAACCCCTAACCGCATTACTTAAACCCCTAACCAAAAGGGCGAACTGCCTACCGAGACAGTTGTCGCATAAGCAGTACTTCTCAAGTATTTGCACGCTGATGTCAATCACGCTCAACCACTTTCACCTCTTTCGCAAAATAGTGCGGTCAAAGTAGTTGTGAAGCAAAATAATTAAGCTTGGCGGCGCCTTATATGAGACACTTATCCTAACGGGAAGAGCATCAAACCTTGATAGCAGTTGCAAATCCTCATTGGGGAGGTCGGGATATCCAATTACCAATTTGAAGTCGCGGGGGCATGATAGGGACTTCAAATCAACACCTTTAGAGTCGGCGTAAAATACCCTCACTCCACCCTTCAAAAAATCAGCAAGCCCCCCTATACCTGCAAAGACGCCTGGAAAGCACTCCCTAGCTTGAGGAGAGCTGCGCCCACTTGAAATTACAATAACCTTTCTGACAATGCCATAAGTCGACTGCTCATCTGGGCGCAGATGCCTTAACCTTCGAGGCTCAAACCTCAGGAAAAGCCCATCGCTGAAGAGCAGAACCAGCCTCGTATCAAGCCTCAATCCATGTGAAATAAGCAGCGAAGCTGATATTGTTCGGGATATTAGTGGAAAGTACCTCCTTAGCCCATCCCCCGGCGAGAAGCCGAATTTAACTATGATCTCCCTTATGTCAGGACCCCCAAATACCACCCTTGAAATGCTTAAAATACTTGGCTTTCCTCTTAAAACGCTTAAGCATCTTCCTCATAGCCCTATACTGATTTAAAAGATCCCTAACATCCCTAACAGTCGTCCCGGAACCTATAGCTATCCTCCTCATTCTGGATCTGTCAATAACCTGCGGATTAGTAAGCTCCTCCTCAGTCATGGACTGCATTATTGCAATGAACTTCTTCAACTTGTCCTCCGTAACCTCTTCAAAGCCCTCTGGAAGGGAAAAGCTCAACCCAGGAATAAGCTTAAGCAACTTCCCAAGAGGCCCCATCTTTCTTAAGGACTGAAGCTGGTATAAGAGGTCCTTCAAAGTGAACTTGCCCGAGAGGAAACGCTCAGCAACCTCCCTACTTGGAGCCGCCTCTGCAGCCTTCACCTTCTCAACCAAGGCTTCCAGGTCACCCATACCCAAAAGGCGGCTGACAAACTTCGGTGGAGAGAAAACCTCCACTTCACCTATCTTCTCGCCAACACCAACGAACTTGATGGGCGCGCCAGTTGCCGCAACAGCAGATAGAGCGCCTCCACCCCTAGCCGAGCCATCCAGCTTGGTTACGAATATCGAGCCAATCTTCGTAGCTTCATGAAAAGCCTTCGCTTGAATCATGGCTTGCTGCCCTATGGTCCCATCAATCACGAGCATTATCTCATCAGGCTTAATTGCAGCTGCAATGCGCCGCATCTCATCAATTAAGCCCTTCTCCTCCTTATGCCTGCCAGCAGTGTCGACGATAATTACGTCATACTTCTCAGCCTTGAACTTGCCTACACCCCTCAAGGCTAACTCAATGGCGCTGCCCGCCTCCCCCCCATAAACTGGAACTCCAATCATCTCACCTAGCTGCTTAAGCTGAGCATAAGCTCCAGGCCTAAAGTTGTCGGCGCAAACAAGCGCTACCTTCAGCCCCCTCTTCTTATAGAAAAGCGCAAGCTTAGCTGCAGACGTCGTCTTACCTGAACCTTGAATTCCAACCATCATTATGACGTATGGCTTCTTGGAAGTTGGAAGAACTCTGGGGGTTTCATCGCCCCCCAATAAGTTAACGAGCTCCTCATAAACCACCTTCAAGAGGAGCTCCCTACGAGTAATTCCCGGAGGAAGCTTCTCCTTAAAAACTCGATCCTCAATTCTCCTCGACAAGTCAAATACCAGCTTCACATTAACATCAGCTTGAAGCAGAGCTCGCTGAATATCCCTAATGAGCTCCCTAACAACCTTCTCGTCAACCAGAGGAGCCCTAATAACCTTCCTAATTGCAGCTCCAATGGCGGAGCCCAAACTCTCAAGAACCACAGCTCATCTCCTCCAACCTCTCCTTCAGCATCCTTAATATCAACTGCGGCTCAACCCTACTACTCAAGGCCTCCTTAACCTTGCCCACCAGAAAGAATATTGCCTTCTCATTCCCCGACTTGTAGTCTTTAACAGCCTTAGGGTACTTCTCCAAGGCAAGCTCAATGGCTTCGCCAAGAGCTCTTAAATCAACCTTGCGCCTAAGATCATACCTTTCAACTATCACTTCAGGATCAAGCCTCTCATCAAACATCAAACCTATAACCTTCTTAGCCGCAGGGACAGTTATCTCCCCAGATTCAACCAATCGAATTAGCTTCACAAGCTGCTGTGGAGATATTGGAATTTCAGATGCAGGCAGATCGCGGTAATTAAGCTCCCTCTTCACCTCATACCTAACCCACTTTGCGGCAACGTCAACTGGAACGTGCTTAGCCACCTCCTCAAAGAAGTTGGCAAGCTCATACTCGCTGGTCAGCACGTAGGCGTCATCGAAACTCAAGCCATACTCCCTGATGAAGCGCATCAATCTAACATATGGGGATTCCGGCAGAGAAGACTTAACCTCATCATAAAGGCGCTGCGTAACGACGAAGGGATATAGGTCGGGGTCGGGAATGTACCTGTAATCCTCAACGGTCTCCTTAACCCTCATTGGAATCGTAATCATGCTATCCTCATCAAAATGCCTAGTTTCACGCTTCACAGACAATCCCTTAGCCATCAAGCTCCTCTGCCTAGAAATTTCGAATAAAAGCGCCTTGAAAACCCCCTTAACCGAATTTATGTTCTTAATCTCAACTCTAGCTCCACCCTTAATGGACACGTTGGTGTCGAAGCGCGTGCCCTCAACCCTTACGCAGTTGAGGTACTTCAATATTCGCAGAAGCGAATCCGCAAAAGCCCTAGCCTCCTCCGGGCTCCGCATGTCGGGGTGCGTAACTATCTCTATCAGCGGAACTCCGCAGCGATTATAATCAACCCTACCGGACTCCGGATCCCACCTACCAGCATCCTCCTCCACATGAACCTCCCTAATTCGAACTTCACGAGTCTCAGAGCCCAACCTAAACTTCACACAGCCATTAACACCTATGGGCTGACTAATAATCTGATACCCCTTAGGCAGGTCGGGGTAGGGGTAATGCTTCCTAAGCCAATAAATGTGCTCACCAACCCTAACTTCGCAGTTCAACATCATGGAAACGGCAAGCGCAGCTCTAATGGCATAGGCATTTGGAGGCATGGGCTTAGCTCCAGGCTGCCCAGTGCAAATTGGACATACATTAGTGTTTGGAGGAACATTCAAGTAGTCCGTAGGGCAACTGCAGAAAAGCTTCTCCCTACAATTCACTTGAACGTGAACCTCAAATCCAATCAGAGGCTCTAGCTCAGCGAAAGACATTACTGCACTACCTCGCACTTATACTAGAATACCCCATACTTAAAGTTAAATGTGGAAGTGAAATTATGAAGTTCGCAGCACTATACAGCGGCGGAAAGGACTCCACCTACGCCATCTACTACGCATTAAGCCAAGCATGGGAAATCACGCACCTCATAACGCTAATTCCAGAAAGCGAGGAATCGGCAATGTGGCACTATCCAGCCATCAAGTGGACTGAACTTCAAGCAAAAGCCATGGGAATCAGCCAACTGAAAGTAAGGGTGAAATCAAGAAGCGAGCTTCAAGAGCTCCGCGAAGCGCTCAAAAAGCTAAAGGCAAAAGAGGGAATTGAAGGGCTGCTCTCAGGAGTAATAGCTTCGGACTACCAGAAAAGGAGGCTAGACTCAATATGCGAAAAAATAGGATTAAAGTTAATAGCCCCCCTATGGCAGAAAGACCCAATTGCAATTTTAAAAGAAGTAGTGAACTCCAACTTCAAAGTGATAGTCGTGGGAGTAGCAGCATACGGCTTCACAAGGGATTGGCTTGGATCAACGATAAACAGCAAAAGAGTAGAGGAACTCAAGATTTTAAGTGAGAAGTATGGAATCCACCCATGCGGCGAAGGAGGAGAATTCGAAACCTTCGTCTGCGACGCGCCGTTCTTTAAAGAGAAAATCGAAATAGCGGACTACGAAATCAAGTGGCACAGGTACTCTGGAGAGTACATCATCAAGAAAGCAACTGCAACGCCGAAGAAGCCGGCCTAACCAAAAAGCTCCTCAACCACAGACGAAACTTTCTCGTAAACCTCCCGCTCATCAATTCGAGTGAAGCGGCCGCCGTGTAAAATAAGCTCACCATCAACCACGACATCTTCAACATTAAATCCACTTGTAGAATACACTAGATGAGAAATAACGGTGCTAGGCGAATGTATGGGCATCAAGTTAGGCGACCTAGCATTTATCAGAACCAAATCCGCAGGAGCACCCTCAACCACTCTACCCCACGCTCCACTTAGGTTGAGGGCACTAGCACCTCCAATAGTAGCGAAATCCAAAGCTAGCTGAGCAGGAAGGGCAGTTGGATCCCACCTATGGTGCTTGTGAATCAAAGCGCAGATCTTCATCACTTCAAACATGTCCAAGCAGTTATTGCTTGCAGGGCCATCGGTGCCAAGGCCAACCGTAACTCCGAACCTAAGCAGTTCAGGTATGGGAGCCACCCCTCCAGCAGCCAACTTCATGTTTGAAGTTGGGCAGTGAGCCACCTTCACTCCATGCTCACCCAAAAGCTTAACCTCATTCTTCGTGAGCCAAATGCAGTGGGCAGCCAAAACCCTAGGCGATAAGAAGCCAATTTTAGATAGAAACTCGACCTCCCTCATACCATACTTATCCTCGAAGTCAACCTGCTCCCTCCTAGACTCAGCAACATGAATGTGAACCAGAACTTCCTCCCGCTCAGCTATTTCACTGCACTTCAACAGCAATTCCGGAGAGCAGGTATATGGAGCATGGGTGCCAATTGCACCGACAATTCGAGGCGAAAAATCCTTAATGGCTGAGAGGAAATCCTCAACCTCATGGACAGCCTTATCCCTAAGTGAAACATCAAAGTTGTCCAGCACGCCTATGGAGATCACCGCCTTCAATCCAACCTCGCTTGCCGCCCTAGCAATATCGATAGGGTGCCAGTACATATCCACAAAAAGCGTGGTGCCAGTTCTAGCCATCTCCATGCAGGAGAGGAGAGCCCCCAAGTAGCAGTGCTCTCCAGTCAACCTACTCTCAACAGGCCAAATTTTCTCCCTAAGCCACTCCATCAAGGGCAAGTCATCCGCATATCCGCGGAGAAGGGACATTGGAGAGTGAGTGTGCAGGTTTATGAGGCCTGGAATGCAGATCTTACCGCGCCCATCAATCACGAATTCAGCTTCAACCGGAATTCTGCTGGAAATCTCACTTACAATTCCATCCTCAACATATATCGACACGTTCTTTGCAATCAACCTATCCTCACTTTGCGTCACTAGCCAGCTGCAATTCTCAATTAAAATGCTCCCTCTAGCCAACCCACTTCACCAAGCTGCTCACAGCCTGCATTAAATTGAAAACCCTAATTTCATGCAGGTGGGGAGCTTGAACTTGAAGGCCGACTGGAACCCCGTCAACCACTCCAATCGGAACGGTGCCAGCGCATATTCCAGCTAAATTAGCTGGAATGGTGAAGACGTCCAAGGAGTACTCCTCCAGTGGGGAAAGCTCCTCCCCAAGCTTAGGTGGAAATGTAGGCATCGTCGGGCCGACGATCACATCGCACTTCTCGAAAGCCCTCAGAAACTCTCGCTTAACGATGGTCCTAACTTGAAGCGCTTTCTCGTAAAATCGACCCCTATACTCCCTCCTCGTAACGTAGCTGCCACGGACAATTCTCCTCAAAACTTCGTCCAAGCATACATCTTCAATCTTAAAGCCATACCGCCTGCCATCAAACCTCCTAGTAGCACTGTAAAACTCGGCGCTTACAATTATGTAGTAGGCTGAAAGGGCCTTCTCTATGCTAGGCAAGCTCACCTCAACAACTTCAACGTCGAAGGACCTCTCAAGCAAGTTCAAGACCTCAATGACCTTCGAATATATCCTAGGATTGCAGAGCTCCTCATACTGCTTAGCCAAGCCAATGCGGAAGCCATCGATATCGCCATCAACATTGCTTGAAAAGCCGTTGAGAAGCACATTCAGCGTGGTAACCTCACCTGGATTATATCCAGCTATAACCTCCAATAGGAGGGCGGCTCCATAAGGATCTGGAGCTAGGGGGCCTATTTGATCTAGAGACATGGCCAAGTCGATCAGTCCCTGACGTGGAACCAACCCGTAAGTAGGCTTGAGGCCAACCACCCCGCACCAGCACGCCGGCGCCCTAATGCTTCCTCCAGTGTCGCTGCCCAAAGCCAAGTCGCAAAGCTCGGCGGCAACAGCAACGGCGGAGCCGCTGCTTGAGCCCCCAGGCACTCTACCTTCAGCTCGAGGATTCAGAGTAGGCCCATAAAAGCTTCTACAACCAGTAGTGCCGCAGGCGAACTCGTCCATGTTAGTTATTCCGATAATTACTCCCTGCTCCCTCTTAATCCGCCTTATAACCTCAGCATCATATGGAGCCACATAATTCGACAGCGTTTTAGATGCGCAGCTGATCGTGAATCCCTTAACGTTTATGTTCGCCTTTACAGCTACGCACAATCCCGAAAGCTTCCCCACCTTACCGGCGCGAATCTGCCTATCTACGCTCCTAGCCTGCCTAATCGACTTCTCGTGGCGGACATCTATGAAGGCGTTCAGCTTAGGATTGAGCTCCCTCAAGCGCTCAAGGAAAAGCTCAACATTCTCAACTGCTGACAATTCGCCGCTTCTAATAGCCTCAAGTTTTCTCCAAGTTGTGCTTCCACGGTAAGCCATAAGCCTATCCAGCCCTAGACCACGAAGCGGATTCCGTCAATATATGCCCTTTACCATCAACTCGAGGAGCATTTGATAGGAAAAGTCGCCTAAACAGCCTCCTCCTACGCGGCGTGCCCTCCCTCCTAACCATGTTGGGGAAGGCAGAGTCGTAGTAGGTTTCCTCGCACCTTGGAAGGCCGCTTAAATCCCTGACAAAGTGCTGTAATAGTTCCTCAGCTTCATCCTCAATTTGCTTCAACTTATCGTCTCTCGCCATGGCCATCTTCACTTGACCCGCATTATCTTCTTCCTACCCATGATCTCCCAGTACTCAACCTCCACGCCTGGAGTAAGCTTTGATCTCAAACTTTCATCCTCAGGCGGCGCCACCTCAAAGGTCTCGTAGGTGCCAAGGTCCATTATCTGAATTCCATGGGGAGTTACCGAAATGACCTGACCAGTTCTCTTGTCAATTATTGGAATCTCAACCTGCGCGCTGGCAGGGCCGACGAAGGTCCTCTTAACTCCATCGAAAATCCCAAGAGCAACAATTCTAACCTTAGCCGACCCATGCTTCCCAGGCTTGGACTTCTCACTGCTCACAACTCGGCAGGGCTCACCATTCAAAATTATGAATGAGCCGGGCTTAATGCTTCCAGCTTCTGCAGGCCTCTTCAATTTTCCACCTCAACATCACTAAACTTAAAATAGTCTTAAAAGTATTTAGCTGTCAGTAGCTGTCAAGGCGGCGAAGCAGAAGAAGGGAGAACATGAAAATTAGGAGGGTTGGAATAGCGTCAAGGCTAGACCAGCTGGAGGCAATGTCCATAGCGGAAAGGGCAGCCAACCTGCTGCAAGATAGGGAAGTAGAGGTTATTTTGGAAAGGCAGCTGGCTGAAAAATTGGAGTGGGCTGGAAAGGCCTCAAGCCTCATCGACATCGATGCAGACGCACTAATAATCGTCGGAGGAGACGGAACAGTGCTAAGAACCTCAAGAATAATCAGCGAGAACATACCCATGCTAGTTGTGAACGCTGGAACAGTCGGATTCCTATCAGAGGTGAATCCCAACGAGCTTGAAAGTGCAATTGCAAGATTGGCAAGCGGAAACTTCCAAATTGAAGAATGCACAAGAATTAAGGCGCAAATCGATGGAATTGAAGTTGGAGATGCACTAAACGAGGTTTCAATAGTCACCAAAACACCAGTAAAAGTGCTGAACTTAACTGCACTAAAGAAAGGGGAAGTTATCTTCTCAGGTAGAATGGATGGACTCATAATAGCAACAAGGACAGGCTCAACTGCATACGCACTATCAGCTGGAGGGCCAATAATAGACCCCGAACTGGACGCATTCGTCCTAGTCCCCCTATGCCCACTAAAAATCTACCAAAAACCCGTAGTCCTACCCTCCTCACCAAAACTTGAGGTCTTCATCGAGGAAAATGGGTCGGACGCCCTAGTAATTGCCGATGGACAGATCCACGCTGAAGCACCCGCAGGGTCAAGGGTAACTCTGGAGAAAAGCTCCAAGAAGAGCTTGTTCATAAGACTGGGAAGAAGCTTTTACGAAAGGCTAAGGGAGAGATTGGTTAGAGATGTCTGAAAGCCAAGGAAGCCCAATGGTTGTCATCCTAGACTCCTCAGCAATCATAAACGGCTATGACCCAGCATCCTCAATCAGCGAGCACCTAATAAGCCAATCAGCTGCAAGTGAAATCAAGGACGCCAAATCCAAGCGCATCATGGAAACAGCCCTCATAGTTGGAAAGCTAAAGGTCGTCGAGCCAAGCAGGAAAGCCGTAGAAAAGGTTAAGGAAGTTGCATCAAAAACGGGGGACAAGGGATTCCTATCAAAGGCAGACATAGACACCATAGCATTAGCAGTTGAGGTTAAGGAGAGAGGCCTAAACCCCATAATAATGACAGACGACTTCACGATCCAAAACGTAGCAGCTCACATGGACATAAAGTGCCTGCCAATAGCAACTGGGGGCATAAGGGAAAAGCATAGGTGGATGAAGTACTGCCCAGCCTGCGGAGCAACCTACACGGGCCAAGAAGTTGAAAAATGCAGGATATGCGGAACCCCCCTTAAAAGGAAGTCTAGGGCTTAATGAACCTAGCTATGAAGTAGCCGGGTGCATCATGAACGTCAGGGTAAAACCTCTGCACCAACGAGAACTTAGAAATCAAGGGAAGGCCAGGGCATCCAAGGTAAACTGGCTGATCATCAAGCTCAAGTGGATAATTTTCGAGAACATAATTGACGATCATCTCATTCTCCTCAGCAGTTAAAGTGCAAGTAGAGTAAACAATCACTCCTCCCGGCTTGACCAATTCAACTGCAGGCTCAAAGAACTGCCGCTGATAATTGAAGCATGAAATGACATCTCGACGAGACCTCCTCTCAAAAAGCTTTGGGCGAACGCCTAAAGCCGAGCATGGCGGGTCGATTAGAACTCTATCAGCCCTCAAATTCGGGTAATCCTTATGAATATACCTTGAATCCCCGACGATTGCAGTGACATTCTTAACTCCAAGCCTACGCATATTTTCAACAAGCTTACTCAACCGAGATTTAGAACTGTCAAACGCGAATATCCTCCCGGAATTCCCCATCAATTGAGCGATGTGCGAGGTTTTCCCTCCAGGAGCAGCACACATGTCAACCACAACTTCCCCAGGACATGGACTCAAAACCAAGCTCGTGAGCATTGCGGGAATGCTCTGCTCATAAATTAAGCCGCCAGAGTAAGCTTCAAGCTCCCGCAGAGAAACGCTCCTATAAAGGGATCTTGTGATTTTCACCGCCAACCCAAACGACTTCTCTTCCATTTCAACGCCACTCATAACTGCAATTCCAACTGCAACCGGATGCCCAAGCTCATCAACAACCAGCACCTCATCTCCACGATCAACTCCAGCTGCAGACAATACTCCCGGAGCATAGAGCTGCGCACCCTGCATAACGCTTTCAGCAGCATACTTATCTGCAACTACAACCTTCTCAGCAGCCGGAATTTCAAATGGACCTTCCACCTCAACTAGGAGGGCCTCCTCAATTTTAGGGTGCTGACGAACTGAAAGCCCCTCATCCTCCAGAATGCTCATCAACCTCTCGGGATCAACCTTAAGCGTATTAACCCTAAAGCTATACCACTTGGAGGGGCGCCTCAAGCTATCCAAAATGCTACTCAACCTAGCAGAGTTAAAGTACTGAAGTAGAAGCTCGGCAATCTCAACCGAGTAGCCACACTTTAGAGCTGACCCACCTGAAAGGCTTGAAGAGCATGTCATCAGCCGTAAAAAGAGGCACTACATTTAAAGTTCTTTTGGAAGCCTAGCCACAACCTCTCCACTTGAATTTAGAACTTCAATGACGACTGGGACGTTCATGCAGTGAACGGAGCACGATAGACATGGGTCGTAGTCCCTAATTAAGGTTGAAACCTCTGCGAGAAGCCTCTCCTCAGAAGACCCCTTCAAAATCTTTGAAGCAACAACCTTTACGTCCCTACCGATCACAGGAATGTTCTGCACCGTCGCCACGATCATGTTTGCCCTCGTTATAATCCCCTCATCATCAGCGAAGTAGTGGTGAATGAGCGTCCCCCTGGGGGCCTCAACCACTCCAACGCCCTCATGAAACTCAACTCTAACTCTCCTAGCAGGCCCTTCAGCTCTCTCAAGCGAAGAATCGCTCAAAAGCGAATTTAACCTTTCAAAGCAGTAGGCAAGCTCAACCAGCCTAGCTAAATTGTAGTGGCGAGTCGAATTCACTGGCCTTGAAGAGCTCAAATTAAACTTCTCCCGCAAATCCTCAGCCCAGTCCGAATTCAACTTCCCAGCAATATTTAGCCTAGCAAGAGGGCCGACGCGGTAAATTCCATCAGGATATCCAAGCTTCTTCAGGAAGGGGGCCTTAGCATAACTCCATGAAACAACGCGCTCATTAATGTGCTCCAAATACTCCTCTGGCCGAAATTCATCGACAAGATCTCCACGTTCAGAAATGGCTCTAATTTTAGGTGCATCATACAGGGCAAAGTCCTCATCGGAGTAGAGAGATAGGAAATTCGAAGGCTCAGAAACACCTCCAACAGCAGACTTGACTGCAGCTTCCTCGACTAGAGATAAGGTTTCAGAGAAAATTTTCATCGCCTCATTGCATGCTTCCAAAAGCTTCAATCGCTCATCACCCTCAATTGGCTTGGCGAAGCCTCCTGGAACCGCTGCCGTTGGATGAACAGACGACCCACCTAAAGCTTCAAGCACTCTTTGAGCAAAGCGCCTAATTGCAAGCGCATTCCTAATAAGCCTTGGATACCTCTTAGCAAGCTCAGGAAGCCCTCTCCTCCAAACAGGAAGGTCGGAGAGCAGCAGGTCAGGAGCATAAAGAAGGAAGAAGTGAAGTGCATGGCTATGAACAATGCCTGCCAAGTGAAGCGCTAATCTGAGCTTTTCAGCCCAAGGAGAAACCTCCAAGCCCAATATGGAGTCTACAGCTTTAACCGAAGCTAAGTGATGAGAAGTGGAGCACAGCCCGCATATCCTCGTAACGATAATTGGAGCCTCCTCAACAGGCCTATTCCTCAGAAAAGCTTCAAAGCCCCTGAACTCCATGACGTGGAAGTAGGCTGACTCAACCTCCCCATCATCGCCTAGCACTATCGTAACTTTAGCATGACCCTCAATTCTAGTTATAGGGTAGAACGAAATGGACCTACCCACGCCTAGCACCCCTAACCTTACGGCCAAATATGGATGCTGGAAGCGTAAATCGATAAAGCACTCCAGCTAGGTCGGACAGCCTCATCAAGTCCTCCAACGCCACCTCTTCAAGTGAAGTGGCTGATGCTATTGCGCTAATCATCTTGGCAGCTTGATCCTCAACTCCCTCCAAAACCCCCATACAGCCCCTACATGGATAACCAGCTTTAATGCACCTAGCTCCGCAGCCACCTCGAGTTGCAGGTCCAAGACATATGAAGCCCTGCTCCAATAGGCACTTGCTTAGATCAACCTCGTCGTAAACCCACCTCCTAATGCCCTTAATTACCTTCTCGCCCCCACTATTCAGCGGACACTCATCGCAAACGCTCTTAGCTGGCAATTCAAATTCTTCGCCTGAAATTAAAGCTTCAAAAAACTTCGATATGAGCTTCATTGGCGGAGGGCAGCCTGGAAGCGCATAGTCAACCTTAACAACTCTGCTCAAAGGCTTGATGAAGTCAGTTAAAGCGGGAACTTCAACGCGTGGAGGCTCGCCCTCAGGGTTGATTGTGCCCAACTGCTCTAAGTAGGAGGTCTTGAGGAGCTCCATGGAATTGAGGAGATTTGCAAGCCCAGGAATTCCGCCGAAGCATGCGCATGAGCCAAAAGCCACCAAAATCGAGCATTTCCCCCTCCACCTCTTAACCTTCTCCAAGTCCTCCTCAGTCCTAATAGCTCCAGTTAGAATTGCCACGTCAACCCTCTCAGGTGGAGGAGCGTCCATTAAGATGGGGGCGTAAACCAGCTCGACATCGCGGAGCACTGAGAGTAGAGAGTCTCCAAGATCTAAAATTGCGTTTTCACATCCAGCGCATGCAGTTAAGTGCTCTATGGCTAATGTCAAATTACTCCTCAACCAAAACACCCCTTAGAGGGCTTGGACCCAACTCTGCAATTCTCCTAACAAATTCCTCCACTATTCTAGCGAACCTCTCACCTTCACCAGCTGAAGCCCAGTCAATTCTAATTCTATCAGGCTCCAGCCCCAAATCCTTGAGGAGGAGTTTAAGCATTGCCACTTTACGCTCAGCCCTATAATTGCCAGTTAAGTAGTGGCAGTCCCCCGGATGGCAGCCGACAATCAAAACTCCATCAGCGCCGCCCTTAAAAGCCTTCAAAACGTGAGCTGGATCGATCCTTCCAGTGCACATTACCCGCACAATCCTAATGTTAGCAGGATACCTCAACCTCATGGTTCCAGCTAAGTCAGCAGCCGCATATCCGCACCAATTACATAGAAAGCCAATGATCCTCGGCTTAAAGCGCTTCCTTAAATCAAGCCTTCCCAACGAGCTTGCTTCCAAAAGCCCAGCCCTCCTCAACTGCCTTCAAATTAAGCTCCTCAGTGCCCCTAGGAACGCTATCCAAAATGGACTTCTTTAGGGCATCCAAACTCACAATTCCAGTTATAGCTGAAAAAGCTCCGAGCATAACTATGTTGGCCACAATTCTCCTTCCAAGCTGCTCCGCAATTCTAGTTGCAGGAACCCTATACAACTTAACCTCCCCAGGCACGTCAATCGGCTCAACGAGATCCTCATCAACAATTATAACTCCACCACTCTTCACTCCGCCCTTATAGTAGTTGTAGGCATCCTGAGACAAAGCTATTAGAACATCCGGCGAGCTAGCGCATGGATAATCTATTTCCTCAGTAGATATGATGACGTCAGACCTGCACCTGCTTCCCCTAGCCTCAGGGCCATACGATTCAACTTGAACTGCGCACTTCCCATCGAAAAGGCAAGCGGCCTTGCCGAGAACGTAGCCAGCTAATATTATTCCCTGACCACCAAGACCCGAAATCCTAACCTCCCACCTCAACACCATCACCAATTCACGCTTAAACCAAGCACCTAATATCCCGCCCAGACCTCTCCCTAATTAAGCGGTAAAGCTCGCTTATGAATTCAGGGCGCTCAACGTCCACGAACTCCCCAACAACTATTTTCCCTCCAACCTCAATTTCAACCTTAGCTGGATCAATGAAGTTCCTGATTACGGAGTTCTTCTTGAGATAATTGATGACCTTCAGCGGGCCCCCAAGCTTATTATACCGAGCGTAGAGCG
Organism: Candidatus Culexmicrobium cathedralense; assembly: GCA_025061115.1. Taxonomy (GTDB): domain Archaea; phylum Thermoproteota; class Methanomethylicia; order Culexarchaeales; family Culexmicrobiaceae; genus Culexmicrobium; species Culexmicrobium cathedralense. The sequence goes on from JANZKC010000002.1 coordinate 501,643, forward strand.
TAATGCAGGGGGCAATAACCTCAATGAAAGCGAAGCCTCGCTTAAGCAGCCCCTTCTCAATAGACTTGGAAAGCTGAACTGGATGAGCAACAGTCCACCTAGCAACATAAGTTGCTCCAGCTGCAGCAGCCAAGTAAACGAGATTAAATGGATGCTCAATATTTCCATAGGGAGTCGTCGTAGTTATGGATTTAAATGGAGTTGTAGGGCCAAGCTGGCCTCCGGTCATGCCATAATTGAAGTTGTTAATGCAAATCACGAGCAAATCAACATTTCTCCTAGCAGCATGAATGAAGTGATTGCCTCCAATCGCAAATAAATCCCCATCACCACTAAAAACAACGACATGCATATTCGGCCTCGCAACCTTAACGCCCATAGCCAGCGGAATCGCTCTACCATGAGTCGTGTGGAACGAGTCGAAGTGAACGTAGCCAGCAGCTCTACCACTACATCCAATGCCAGAAATAAATGCAATTTCATTGGGATTTACGTTAAGCTCCTTAACAGCCCTCAGAAAGCAGCCGAGAGCAATGCCAATGCCGCAGCCGGGGCACCATATGTGGGGAAGCCTATCAGACCTCAACAGATCGCCAAGAGGATGAACATTCCCAGCCTCACTCAACATTTAACATACGCCTCCTCTATTACAGCTAAAAGCTCCTCCGGAGTGTGAGGGTTACCGCCAATCTTATGGACGAAGTTCACAGGCTTACCGCCGGAACACCTCTCAACTTCGCCGACAAGCTGGCCATAATTCATCTCAGCAACCACGAAAGAGCTAATTCGCCTCGAAAGCTCTCTAAAGTAATTATATGGGAAAGGCCACACGGTAATTAGCCTCACTAGGCCGACCTTCAACCCCTTAGACCTAGCAATTCTAACAGCTCTAATTGCAGACCTAGCAGGAGTCCCATAGGCAACAACAACAACCTTAGCATCCGAAATGAAGTGCTCATCCATCCTCACTATCCTATCAGCATTAACCCTAATCTTATCGCACAGCCTCCTAACAAGCTGCTCCTGAACCTTAGGATCGGTAGATCTTGGATAGCCTTTAAAGTTGTGAGTCAAGCCAGTTACATGAATCCTGTAGCCTTCACCAAAACAAGCCATTGGAGGGACAAGGTCATCATCAGGCTTAAATGGCTCGAACTCCTCCGGAGGAACTTCAGGCTTCTTCCTATTAACAATCTTAACTTCACTTGGAAGCTTAATCACCACTTTCTCCCGCATGTGACCGAGAATTTCATCCGAAAGAAGAATTACGGGAACCCTAAACTGCTCAGCCAAGTTGAAAGCTTCAATAGTCAAGTCGAACATTTCCTGCACAGAATAAGGAGCCAAAGCAATAACCTCATAATCCCCATGGCTCCCCCACCTAGCCTGCATCACATCACCTTGACCAGCCCTCGTTGGCTGACCCGTACTAGGCCCTCCCCTCATAACGTTAACAATGACTATTGGAGCTTCAGTCATGGCAGCCAAACCAATATTCTCCTGCATCAAGCTAAAGCCAGGCCCACTAGTAGCAGTCATCGCCTTCACACCAGCATACGAGGCGCCAATTATCAGCGCTATGGAGGCAAGCTCATCCTCCATTTGAATGAAAACGCCTCCAACTTCAGGAAGCCTCCTAGCCATGCGCTCCGCAATTTCAGTTGAAGGCGTTATTGGATATCCAGCAAAAAGCTTACAGCCAGCTACAATTGCCCCCTCAGCGCACGCCTCATCTCCCTGCATGAAGAAAGCGCCCTTCAGATACCTTGAAAACACCCCGCTCACACTACCACCCAAATAACTTGGAAAATCCCACCACCAATGTAATTAAACTATAGAAATGTATAAAGTTTGTCTCTTTACGAAAACAATTCATAAAACTAAAACTACTTAAAAAGCAACGCGCATAATAAGCTAAAAACTGTAAGCCAGCGTTTACAAAGTTAAAAAAGTAAAGCATAAAACGGAAGATAGCCAACTCACAAAAATACCAAGCAAATGGAGGCACTACACCCCACGCAAACAGGCGATTAATTGCGCCTTACGAGGCTTCATAGCGAACATTCATAATAACTTCCAGGCGCAGACTCTTCTCATTTGTATGGTGCGGGGGGTGGGATTCGAACCCACGCAGGCCTACGCCACAGCCGCTCTGAAAACTTCCTCAGGGCTGCGCCTTTGACCTGACTCGGCCACCCCCGCCGTACAAAAGGTTGCAGAATTACAACATTAGCTTTTCGGCTAGTAGTCGTATAAACTTCCCTTGCGCTCCAGAAGCACTCCTTGAGCCTTCCTATACTTAACCGTCTTAATTCGAATTTTAACTACTTCGCCAATTTTAGCTCCAGGAATGAAAACCGCCGTGTCTTTCACTCTGGCTATTCCATCTCCATTTGCAGCGCAATCCTCGACCACAACTATGTAGGTGTCTCCAACTCTCAGCCGCTTAAAGCCATATTGCCGAGAAGTTCTATCGCGCTTCTTAGAGCGCCTTTTCGGTGCACGTCTAGGCATTCACGTCCTCCTAACTTGCGATAATTGGTCCCTATAAGTTTGTAGGTAATTATAAGTGTTGCGCAATCTACTTTCTCCTTCTCCGAGCTCCCTTCTTCCTGCCTGTTTTCCTTGGCGCTATGTGGCCAACCTTCTGCCCTGGAGGAGCTGTGCGTGGAACAGGCGTGCTTCCCGTCGGGTGTTGACCTCCTCCATGCGGATGGCTTGCAGCAACCATTGCTTTGCCCCTCACAACTGGCCACTTCCAAGCTTTCACCTTAACTCTATAGTACTTAGTTCCAGCTTTAACGAATGGCTTTTCAGTTCTACCTCCGCCGGCGACAACCCCTATGGTTGCTCTGCACTTGGGGTTCAGCGACTTAAGCTTGCCTGAGGGGAGGCGGATGATCGTTCTATCTGGAGCTTGAGCAATTACAGTGGCGTACGAGCCTGAGGACCTCGCAAACTTGCCTCCATCTCCAGGCCTAGCCTCTACATTGCATATTTGAGTGCCCTCAGGAATCTTTCCAATTGGAATTATGTTGCCAACCTCAAGAGGAGCATTAACCCCCTTAGCAATTATCTGCCCCACTGCGAGCCCCTCGGGAGCCAGTATCAGCTGCTTCGTTCCATCCTCAAACTTCACTAGGGCAACCGGAGCACCCCTACCGGGGTCGTGAAGTAGAGCTTCAACCCTACCCGTGACTACAGATTCCATCTCCTCACTGCTTGGAGGCAAGTACTTGACATCTCCAACTCTCTTCCACGAAGGAGAGCGGAAAACTGAGCCTCCACGCCCCTTTCTCTGAACAAGCAATCTCTTCCCCATAAACAACCACCTACAATATACCTAGCTTAGTAGCTACATCCGAAGCCCTATGTTCAGGAGCCAGCTTCACGTAAGCCTTCTTCTCTCCCCTAGGAGTAATCAGCGTATTAACCTTCACGACTTTAACGTTGAAGAGCTGCTCCACCGCCCACTTAATCATCTGCTTATTAGCTCTAATGTCAACTATGAAGGTCAACTTGTTTTCCCGCTCAATCCTCTCTATTGCGGCCTCCGAAATCACGGGCCTAACTATTATGCTCCAAGGATCTATTTTCAAAGACGACACCTTCAATCACTAACCTCAGTAAAGCTGCCATATAGGATGGAGTAGGCGCTCATAAACTTTTCTAGGAACTTCCAAACCGCTCCTTAAGCCGCTCAACCGCAGACTCCGTCCAAATAGTCAATCTGCCCGGGTGGCCTCCTGGAGCCAAGTGCATTACACTTAAATTGTCAACGTTCACAACGTCAACTCCCGGAAAGTTCCTTGCAGCCCTGAATATGCCATTATCCTCAGCAATGACGATTAGGGGCCCCTTCCTCCTCTTATACTTCCTACCCCTAAACTTCCCCTTCCCAGCCCTAATCTTCTTACCTCGCTTCGCCCTCTCAATGTCATCCCAAACCCCTAGACGCTTAAACACCTCCCTAACTTCAGCAGCCCTGCTCAGCTGCTCCAATTCGCTCGTCACAATGAGAGGTATTTGCGGAACCTTCACTATCACGTGCCCTCGAGACGAAACTAACTTCGGATCAGCAGTAGCTGCAATAGCCGACATTATGGCAAGCCGCCTCTCCTTCTTATTAATCCTCTCCCAAACAACTTCCTCAGCTCTCGGAGGATGAGTTCTTCTGCCTCCCACGGTCATTGGAGCTAAAGCTGCTTGATTAGCCTTAGGATACCTGCTACCCTTAACTCTAGGAACCCTCGCCACGCCGAAGCCCACACCCCAGCTCTCAGCAGTAGTTCGCTTTCCAGCCAAGGGATCTCTGCCTTGAGGCTGAACTCTAGCTGTTAATGCAGATATGAAAGCCCTCCTGATCAAGTCTATCCTTAAAGGCACGCTGAAGACGCTTGGAAGCTCCACCTCCTTCACCGGCTCGCCCTTCAAGCTGAAGACCTTCACTTGAAGAGGCTTAACCGACAGCTTAGAAAGGTACTTCTCCATCACGTCATTCACCCCAGCTAAACGTGAATATAAACTACCCTCGGCCTCGTCTTTGGCGCATTTTCCGGAGGTCTAATGGGGTATCGAAGCTTAATCAGCCTCTTAGTAGGCCCTGGAACTGAGCCTTCCAACACAACGTACTGCCCCCTAATCAATCCGTAGTGCATGAAGCCGCCCTTAGGAGTTATCTCATCACCGCTCTCACCAATCTTCAAAATCCTCTTATTGTACTCTGTCCTCTGATGGAATCCCAGCTGCCCAGCTCTAGGAATGGTCCACATTACACCTGGATGAGCCGGCCCTATGGAGCCTATCCTCCTATGCCCCTTCCTATGCTTATGCCACCTAGGAAGAATTTTAACTCCAAAACGCTTAATCACGCCCTGAAATCCCTTCCCCTTAGTCACGGAAATAACATCTACGTACTGACCCTCGGAGAAAACATCCTTTATCGACACTTCACTGCCCAGAAGCTTCTTAGCATACTCAAACTGCTCTTCAGTGGAGCCGCCGCCAATTTTAACCTCAAATACTTCAGGCTTCTTCTTCCTAATCCCAGCCTTCTGAGGCTGGCAGGCCACAATTAATCGAAACTCTGAAACCTCATTAAGCTTGGACTCAATCCTCCTCAGCGCTGAATCCACATTAAACTTCTCGGGAACGGTGAACACGCGCTCCAAAGGCTTAGGCGGAACTTCAACCCAAGCTTCAGAGAGAGCTTTAAGGCCATCATAAGTGCGCTTATACGCCCTTACAGCGCAAACATAGAGAGGTGGAGTTTCAACTATGCTGACAGGCTTAATGACCTCCCTACCATATAGGGGAGCTTTAGGCCAGTCCTCAACCACCACAGCGTGGGTCATGCCGACCTTGTAGCCTGCGAAGGCCAGTAGGCGAGGCCCCTCCTCAACTTCAGGCCAAGACCTAATCCTAGCTACTATGCTTGCAGCTCTAACCCTCGGCCTAAAGCCGAGCGAGCCTCTTCTAGGAGCATTAGTCCGCCTATGACCCATATTCTACTCCTCTCCACTCATATGCAGTAGCTGGAAAAGTAACGCAGAATCATGCATATATACTTTACACTTAACCCGAGCGGCAAAGGCTTGGAAGCACATTAAGAATCGACAGCGTCGCGATCACAGCCTCCTCAGTCCTCACAGTCTCGGTCCCCTGCAGTGGAATGGTGTTCAAAATGAAGTCCGAAACCTCCTCCAACCTAAATCCCTCCCGCCTAGCAATGCTGAAAAGCCCCTCATGAGGAGAGCCGAAAAGCACTAAAACGCTACTTGAAATTGAAAGCCTCTCAGCCAGCTTCTCAGCCACCCTGTGAATATGCGACCCATACTTCGAAGTTGCAATGATCAAGTCAGCATCCAAATCCGAAATAGTTCTCCTAAGCCCCTTACCAGTGAATTCAACCTCAAAACCCCAGTAAACTCCAACCTCCTCCCTAGAAGCAAGCTTAACACTAACGCCGCCCCTACGCTTAACAACCCTCACCGTAATTCTCGACCCAACAGGCAATGTCCTCGACAGCGGAAAAAGCTTGTCCAGCCCAATATCAACGAGGGAGCCCCGCCTCCCAGACTTAACCACAATTCCCTCCCTAAAGGAGCTCCTCCCCATCTTCTCCACATCGCGCTCAACGGCATGATGAGGAGCTCTAAGCGGAGGTAGAAGTCCAGCATATTTCAAAAGAGGAGACAGCTTGAACAGCCTTTTCCGAAGATACTGAGGAGCATCTAGAAAGCGGAGGACTTGACACAAAAACTCTCCCTCACTCTCAACGCCATGCCTATCCAAGTAAATAACTATCCTGTCAACCCTGAATACGGCGGCAGCCCTACCAATAACTCCAGCCCTAACGGTCTTATCCCTCAAGTGCGGGAGATCCGAAGTGTAGCTAGCTGGAATTGCTATTGAGAAATGCGGTTTCCTTTTAGGGGGAGGCCACGTCAAAACGCAACACCGACTAAATTGGGTAGCACTACGAAATATAAATTAAGGCGGAGATTCAAGGTTTCACCGCCGATGATTGATTTGCCGAGTGCTGAAGCGTGATGACCCAATCATGCACTGAGGCGAAACTAGCCCTTAGTCACGCCTAATGGAACCAGCCTAGCAACTAGAGTTGCAATGCCAAGCTTATGTGAAACCTGCGCGACCATGTCTATGTTCTTGTAGGCCTCAGGAGCCTCCTCACATATTACCCGCATACTAGCCGCTCTAACCAAAATACCCCTATCCTCAAGCTTCCTCCTAACATCCCTAGCATAGAACTGCCTCTTGGCAGCAGCCCTGCTCAGCATTCTGCCCGCGCCATGAGCAGTTGACCCAAAGCTAATTTCCATAGCCTTAGGCTGCCCCAAGAGCACGTACGAGGCAGTCCCCATGGAACCTGGAATCAGAACAGGCTGCCCAACATCCCTATACTTAGCTGGAACATCCGGATGGCCTCTTGGGAAAGCCCTAGTAGCACCTTTACGGTGAACGAAAACCCTGCGCCTCTCACCATTAACCCTATGCTCTTCAAGCTTAGCTATGTTGTGAGCAACGTCGTAAACAAGCTTTAAGCCAAGGGATTCAGCTGATGATTTAAATACCCTCTCGAAAGCCTCCCTAGTCCAGTGCATGATGCACTGCCTATTAGCCCAAGCGAAGTTGCATGCAGCAGACATAGCTGCAAAGTAGTCTTCAGCCTCCCTACTATTAGCAGGAGCGCAGGCAAGCTCCCTATCCGGAAGCTTAATCCCATACTTGTGAACAGCCCTCTCCATAACCCTAAGGTAGTCGGAGCAAACTTGATGCCCAAAACCCCTCGAGCCAGTGTGAATCATTATGGTGACCTGCCCCTCATGGGTTATTCCAAGGCGCTTGGCAACTTCAGGATTGTATATTTTATCTACATACTGGATCTCAAGGAAGTGATTGCCGCTTCCAAGCGTGCCAAGCTGATTAGATCCCCTGGACTTAGCTCTACTGGAAATTTTGTCCGGATCAGCCGCCTCCATTCTACCCCTCTCCTCACAGAACTCAGCGTCTTCAGGCCACCCATAGCCATGCTCTATAGCCCACTGAACACCGGAAACAAGAACCTCATCGAGCTGGGATGTTGAAAGCCTAATCTTACCAGTTGAACCTACTCCTGACGGTATAAGTCTAAACAGCGTGTCTAAAAGCTCGGGAAGAACCTTGACTACATCCGCCCTATCCAAGTCCGTTCTAATGAGCCTAACACCGCAGTTGATGTCATAGCCAACTCCTCCAGGGCTAATCACTCCCTCCTCAGCGTCTAGAGCAGCAACACCGCCAATTGGAAAGCCATAGCCTTGATGGCCATCAGGAAGAACTATAGCATACTTATATATTCCAGGTAGATGAGCAATGTTGACGCACTGCTCCAAAGTTAAGTCCTGCTGCATCTTTTGAAGAAGATACTCATTAGCGTAAACCCTTCCGGGAACCCTCATTCCAGGCTTAGTTCCCTTCGGTATCTCCCAAACGTATGCGTCGATTTTCCTTAAAGAAATTCTCGGCATAAACAACCCCCCAATACAAGTTGACTGAGGGGCAAAAAGCTTTTTGGTAGTGGCGTGATAAAAATTGCGATGAGAGTTAAACTAACGAGAATATTAAGCCCCGAAGAGCTTCTTAAGATGGAGAAGAACTTAGAGGCAAAGTACGGAGTGGCATTTAGAGAGCTGGTCAACCAGTACTTAAGAGGAGGAAAGCGAAATTCCATATACTCCAAGTGGGCGAAGCTCCACTACGCCTACATGGCCTACGAGGAGGAAGGAGAGCTCAACTTCACATTCGACGAATACGTGCACGCACCAATAAGCAAGCTAATGAAGATATTCACCGAAAAGAAAATTAGAATTTTAATGGAAATAGCTAGAGGCGTTGAATCCATAAGCGACCTCGCGAGGAAAGTCGGAAGGGACGTAACCAACGTCTATAGGGACCTCAAAATCCTCGAAAAGCACAAAATAGTAAAGCTCGAGAAAGCCGGTAAGCGCGTAATTCCAAGGATTGCAGTGGAGAAATTAACCATCGAGTTCACCTAGCACCTAAAGGTCGAGAACAAATTTGACGACGCATTCACCAGGCCTATCAACTATCTCCATGAGAGAGTAGGTAACCGCCTTAACACCAGTCCTCCTCTCATGCCTTGAAGGATCGAACTTCTCGCCGAAAACCTCAGCTTCAAGAACATACTTTCCATTCACCAACTCAATTCGCTTAACATTAAACTTGGAGAAAACAAGCAAATCAACTTCAAACATGAAGAGAAGCTCCTCAAGCCACATATATAGGAGGGACTCCAAATCCTCACCTTCAACTTTAACGTCGCGCTTCACCCTAGGATTAACTTTGGACGTGTCAGTCATGACTTCAAACATGGCCTTAGCGGCATTCCCAAAAGCCTCCCTCAAATCCCTTCCATAAGCAGCAATATAGGCGTCAGCCATGTGATCGAGAAACTCGAACTCCCTGCCAGCCATGATTCATCACCAATCACTAGCGAGTGCGAGATTAAATCTCTAACGCCAAGCTAACTGCGAAGCAATTATATAACTGAGCATCTTAAGAGCTTATGAGCCGGGGTGGCCGAGCGGACTAAATGAGCATCACAGCTCAGGTAAAGGCGCAGGCCTTGAGAGCCTGTGCCCCATGCGGGGCGCGTGGGTTCGAATCCCACCCCCGGCGCCATATTCCAAGCTAAAGATAAGCCGCCTTCTTGCTCTTTTCGGCTAAAAGGCCGCTAAAATCGGACTTGAATATTGCGCGGCATCTTTATTTCGCATCCCGGTTCGAACCCTCAAACTCATTATACCGGCGTGCCATTTCTTTTTCGGGGCTGCGCTTTGGGCTCCGATACAAGAAGCAAGGTCCTCAGCCTCCTAAGCGACTGCAGACCTAGAAGCTTTAGCGAGATAGTTAGGGAGACCGGGCTCGGCAGGAAGGCCGTTGAGAGGGTGCTCTACAGGCTGTGGAAGGAAAGATTCTGAGGAGCGAGCGCCAGTTCATGGAGGCCCAGCGGATCTTCAAGGGCAGGGGAGAAGTCACGCGAAACCTAAGAAAAAACTATCTCTACGTCCTTAAGCCGGAGGGGAGAGATTCCGTGAAGATAGACGGCGTGCACTTCGTCAGGTATAAGGAGAGGGAGACCCCGAGGCTGAGCTATGAGTTCCTAAAGAGTAACTGTGGCAGAGCGTTCTTCTCAAAGGAGATAGCCGAAGCGGTCAAGGACAGGGAAATCAAGCCGCCGGACGTGATGACGAGCGTCAGAAGGCTTGGGAGGAAGGGACTGGTCTACGTGAGGGGCTACAGGTCGGGCAGCAGGAAGACACCCTTCAAGGAGGGCTTCCTGATAACTTGGATAGACCCCTCTAAACCGAGGGAGCTGGCGATGGAAGAGGCTGTGGAAAGAACCGAGTGCACGCTGATGGAGAAGGTTGCGTCTAGCCTGCTCATGCAGAGAATAAGGATGGTACGCGACCTAGCCTTGCTGGTGCTGGAGCGAGATCTTCCATCAGGCTTGTCCGATCAGCCACATACTTTCCCATCTACTTCTTCTTCGGAATAATAATCTTCCCCTTCGTAGAAGAATGCTATGGCGATTTATCTCTAGGTCTCAGAGTACCAGGCTTAGAAGTGATAACCCCCAAAGTTTTTAGAGGTTTCCTATACGTAATTACCCTATTACCAATAATGGCATCAATAAAGGAAAATGGAAACATCAGCCATAGCCCTATTCTCAATGCTATTCATACCCGGAGCCTTTCTCCCTCTAATATTAAGGGCTACCCCCTACAAATAGTCCCATTCCACCTACTAGCGGACTCATAGTTTACGGTTTTATCCCATCAAAAATCCTAAGTAAACCTAAACTAAGCTATAGATCATCACTGACCTAAGATTAAAAGTATACTATCACACAAAGATATGCATCAATCACCAACTCCTCTAGAAGACATTGAAAAGACCAATACAGTCCTCAAATCAGATTCAAAACACCAAGGAAAACATTAACGGTAAGCTCTAATGCTTAACCTAAATTACATGCAATACCAATAAACCTCACATGATCGTCAAAGCTCTAAGTAAAATTAAAATATATCCTACTCAGAAATAAAACCTCAGAAATAAAACCGTCTGCATCCTTATCCATACTTATTTATAAAAAACAAGGAAATTCTAATAAAATGACATAGTTAATAAATAACTGAAAAATAAAAAACACTAGACTATGATCGTCCACAGAGGTTGAACGACTATGAGAAAACGTTCAAAATTAGAAATCTATTTAGACATCCTAAAAGCAGTTTCAAAGAAAAGCCAATTAACACATATTGGAAATTTAGCTAATCTATCTTGGAAAGAAACAAAGAAAAACCTGGAAATTTTAATAAAAAAGGGCTTTGTAAAAACTGTTAGAACACCAAAAAGAGAAGTTCAATATACACTCACAGAAAAAGGTTTAGAGGCGCTAGAAATCATTCAAAAAATTGTGGATATACTATCATCAAAAGAACAAGCATTATATGCCGCACAGTTTAACATCAAAAACGCCTATAAAAGTGAAAACGAGTAGTAGGATATGGATTATTAGGCGAAAAATTTTATTTTATACTGACACCCATTATAGTTTCACGTAAAATTTCAAAATTCTTATACTTTTATTATAAAAAAGCATAAAAGTTACATCTTTAACATAAATATAGGGTAAATTTTAAAATTTGAGGGAGAATAAATGAGGCGCAAGAACGAAGATAAGAGAACCAAGCTTCTTTGCGCCTCTAACAACGTCAAACTTTGTTGGTTAACAATATTTACATCTTTACTCATTGAAACTATAGTAAAAGTTAACCCCTTCATCGCAGCCAGAATCATAGAGAAAGCAGCAACATTAAAGTGCAATCTCATATTGCCCATCCTTGAGAAAATAAGCATAGAAACCTTAGCCCATCTCCTAATTTTAATTAAAAGAGCTCCATCAACACCCAAAAAGGCTGCACGACTTTTTGAAAAGATGAGCCTAGATAAAGCTGTAAAAATTGTCAAGATTATAATAGAATTAGAGGCATTTGAGGATCTTAGCGAAATACTGCATAGTCTTTCAAGTAACAGGTTAAATGAAATACTAGAAAGATTAACGGACACTGAAAGAGCTCAATTACTACAATATTTAAAGCCAGATACAATTGCAAGAATACGACCTCAATTACTATGTCTCCCTGATTTGATCATTGAATCCATAAGACTTTCACCTTCAAAGCCAAAAGTTAATGAGGAATGTATAATCAGTGTTTCAATAGCAAATATTGGACAAGCCAAAGCATGGTCATTTGACGTAGATTTTAGAATTAATAGCAAGACAGTGCAGACTAAGAAAATCAAGGAGTTAAAAGTTAATGAAAAAATTAATTTAAAATTCATTTGGAAACCTTGGAAGCAAGCGACTTACAAGTTAACTATCGTCATAGATCCAGAGAGAAGAATCTACGAACTGGACAAAGAAAATAACGTTTTCTATGTTAACATTATTGTAGATGAATGAAAGCTACAGACTATAATCTCCTTCATATTTTTAAACCTTTATTCTAAACAGTTTTCCATCACTTTAACATAAAAGACGAAATTAATAGAAATCAATGAAATTTTACAATAATACTTGTGTAATCTTTGCTTTTCTCTTTCTTCTAATTAGAGCGATAGGATCCAGAATCAATACTACTTTCCCATCTCCTAAAATGGTCACTCCAGCCACTCCATCAATTCTCTTTAAGCGCTCATCTAGTGACTTAATCACTATTTCTTGCATACCTTCTACAGAATCCACTATTAATCCAAAATTAACCGGTTCCCTGTTTATAACAATGGCAATATAATTTTCACTCTCAATTTGCGGATACCCAAGTAATCTTCGAAGACGAAATATCGGCAATACTTTACCTCGAAGATTTATGGCTTCTACATCCCCAATTTTCTTTAATTCAGACTTTTTAACCTTAATTATTTCAGCTACTTGACTAAGAGGAATAGCGTACAGTTGATTTACAACTTTTATCAACAATGCCTTGACAATAGCTAATGTGAGAGGAAGCTTAAGAGTAACCTTTGTGCCTTTCCCTACACTAGACTCTATTTGGATGGTTCCTCCCAGTGATTCTATTTTTGTTTTCACCACATCCATACCTACACCTCTACCTGAAAGCTCGGTCACTTTCTCCGCTGTAGAAAAACCAGGTAGAAAAATTAAATCAATCAGTTGCCGTGCCGTCATTACATTAGCTTCAGCTTCACTTATTATGCCCTTCTCCAAAGCTTTCATTTTTATCTTCTCTGGATCTAATCCTGCGCCATCATCTTCCACTATGATTAAAATGTGGTCCCTCCTCCTTTCAGCAATAAGTTTCACCACTCCTTCCTCAGGTTTTCCATTTCTTTTTCTTATTTCTGGGGGTTCAATGCCATGATCGATAGCATTTCGTAATAGATGCAGTATCGGCTCACCGATTTCATCTAATACTGTACGATCAACTTCTATTTCTTTTCCTTTAACCACAAAGTTAACTTTCTTCCCCAGCTTTCTAGCCATGTCTCTAACAAGACGGGGAAATCGATTGAAAATATGCCCAATAGGAACCATTCTAATGCGCATAACTAAATCCTGCAAATCAAAAGTGAGTCTATCAATGTTATCTAAAATGTTTTTTAAGAAATCCAGTTTATGCTCAGACACTAATTTGGAGAGATGTATCTTGCTTATTATAAGCTCGCCAACTAGATTCATCAACTTATCAAGATCTTCTCTACGAACTCGAACTGTCTGAACAGTACCAAAATCCGCTTTAAGTTTAGGTTTAGAGTGAATAGGAATCTTATTATTTCTTGGAGAATCAGTTAACCCCTCCAAAGCCTTTTCCTGAAAAATCTCTTTTAATCTTTTTACTTCAAAACCACTTATTTCAGAAATATTGTTCATAATTTCTTCAATCTTCTCCTTTTCACATTCACTCATTAGAACTACATTGAGCATCGTCCCATCAAAGTCTCCTTTTTCTATTCTCTTAATATCTGGAAAGCAACGCAAGATCTTCCCAATCTTCTCAAGAGCTAGAACAACTTGATAAAGTCTCGCAGATTTAAGAGGACAACTTTCATCTACCTTAATAGTTAGAAAGAAACACTTGCTTATGTCTCCAATTGATTTAATATAATTCTCCAATGTCCTTAATTCCTCTCTGTCAAGAGGAGGAACACTTACTTCTTTTTTGATATGATCTTCTTTTTTAACTATGCTCTCAAGCCTCTCTATAAGATAAAGAAAAGTGTTTTCATCTTCTTCTTTTACTTTTCCATTCTCAATTTGATCTATTTTTCTTTCTAAAGCATCAATGCATTCAAAAAGAACATCAATTAGATCGGGTGAGGGATGAATTAAACCTTTACGTATACCATCAAAAATATCCTCCATTTTATGGGTTAATTTTTGAATTTTTGTGAAGCCCATCATTCCTGAGGAACCTTTAAGTGTGTGTGCTGCTCGAAAAATCTCATTTACCAAATCACGATTCCCAGGATCTTTTTCAAGCTTTATAAGGGACTGAGTTATAATTTCTAATTGCTCTTTTGCTTCTTGAATGAAAATATCCAAGTATTGCTTCATTTCATCATGCATTTTTCCTACATCTCCGCATTATTTCAAAGGGTATTTTATGAAGGGGTAAAACGACATCCACACAACCCTCTTCTATTGCAGCTCTCGGCATTCCAAAAACCACACTAGTTCTTTTATCCTGAGCAATTGTAAAGCCACCCTTCTCTTTGATCTTCTTCATTCCATAAGCTCCATCTCTACCCATACCAGTTAAAAGGACGCCAATGGTTTTGGAGCCAAATGATTCAGCAGCAGATTCCATAAGCGGATCAACAGCAGGTCTAACACCATGAATCAATGGTCCTTTACTTAGTTGTATTCGACCAGTTTTAGACACAGTCATATGAAAACCTCCAGGAGCCACTAAAACCAACCCTCTTGAAATGTATTCGCCATCTTCAGCCTCTTTCACTTCAAATTCACATAATCTGTTAAGCCTCTCAGCAAATGGCTTTGTAAAGCCCTCAGGCATGTGTTGTACAATTAGTATGGGAGGAATATTAGGTGGAAGATTTTCCAAGATGTATGCCAAGGTTTGTGGACCACCTGTTGATGCACCCATAATGATGACTCGCTCTGTCGGCTCGAAGGATTCTATGACAGAGGGTTTAATTCTTGTCTTTAATAGGTTAGCTGAAGCTGCTACTTTTATTTTTGAAATAATTTCATCCCTAATTTTATGAAGATCTAATGAAATATATCCAGAAGGTTTAGCTATAAAATCAACAGCACCACATTCCAAGGCCTTAAAAGTATATTCAGCACCCTCTTGAGTTAATGCACTAAGCACTATTACAGGTGTAGGAAAATTTTTCATAATATATTTTAGCGCATCTAAGCCATTCATCCGCGGCATTTCGATATCTAACGTTATAACGTCAGGACGCAGATCCGCTACTTTACGTATTGCCTCTTCACCATCCCTCGCAGTTGCAATAACTTCAAGTTGAGGATCAGAATTTATAATGCTGGATATTACATGTCTCATAAAAGTTGAATCATCGACAACAAGTACTCTAATTTTATTCAACACTCCACATCCTCCAAAAAATGGGAGTAGGTTTAAGCTCCTCAATTTCAGTCAGTTTATGTGATTCTAGTTTTATTTCAATTCATGTTTCTACAGCCTTCTTCAAGATTTTTGCTGCCTCCATATCACCCTCCATCACATCTTCAAACTGTTGAGACTCTAGGCTCATGCTCTTCTTTGAAACAATTCTTCTTAGATCCAGTAGTATTATTAGATCCTCTCCACGTTTCGCTACACCTAGAATATAATTTGAATTGGACATTGAAAGTATATCTGGAGTTCGCTCGATATCACTTTGCGAAATACTCATTACTTCCATAACAGAGTCTACTAAAACGCCAATCACTTTCTTATCTTCGCCATGTACAACGAGCATTATTTTATTCTTACTCTCTTTGTCTTCTGTTATGTTGAATCTTTTTTTTAAATCTATGACAGGTATCACTTCACCCCTGAGATTTGTTACTCCCTCAACATAAGGGGGGGCATATGGGACTGGTGTGACCTCTTTGACCTCTCTGACCTCTCTGACTTGATGCACGTCAGCCCCATAGAGAACTCCATTCAAACTGAAAAGAACCACTTGAATCTCGTCATTCGCCATAATTCATCACACCTCCCAGATCATTGCGTAAGTCTTTCAAGGATGTCCTGGAGTTTCTCAGCTTCAGCAAGTATCTCAATTAATCGGGACTCAGCTAAGCTGGTTGCATCCATTATTTCCTTTGAAATAGATGCCATTTCTTCAGCTGCTGCAGATTGTTCCTCTACTCCTGCAGAAGCTTCCTCAGCTGCAGATGCACTTTCTTGTGCAACGCTTGCAACTTCATCTATTGCCTTAACCACTTCCCTCGCCGCTGCCATTCCTTGCTGAACTTGTGAATTGAGCTCATCCATTATTTTTGCGACATGTTGAATGACATCTCGTATTTGATTTATACCTTCAATGGCATCCATTATCATTTTTTCACCATCAATTGATTCTTTGCTGGACTGCTGTGCTAGGTTTAGAACAGTTGCACCAGCAGTTTTAGTTTCATTAATCAGTGATTCTGCCTCACTAGCTGTTTCTCTTGCCTGAGTTGCAAGATTCTTTACGGCATCAGCTACCACTGCGAAACCTCTACCAGCCTCACCTGCTCTAGCAGCTTCAATCGCCGCGTTCAGAGCAAGCATGTTAGTTTGTCCAGCTACATCCGTTATTGCTCCTGTGAGCTTGCCAACACGTTCCAATATAGTTGTCATATTCTCTACAGCCTTCAAAACATTGTCTATCCCATCGCGAATAACGTTAATTGAACGCCTTGCCTTTGAGCCAGCTTCAACAATTTGATTCGCCCTGCTTAAAGCCTCTTGAGCCGCTGCATTAACGGTTTGAGAAGCCTTTGCAGTTTCATTTAACAATGAGGATAAAGCATTCATGCTTTTAGCTGATTGCTCAGCAAGCTGTGATAATCTCTGTGCACCTTCAGAAACTTGCTGAGAAGCAGCAGCTAGCTGCTGAATGTTCAGTGAAAGTTGATCTGCAACTTTCGAAGCATTTTTTGCAAAGTCTTTTAGGTTTGAAGCAGCTTGCTTTGCATCAGCAATCATTTTTACAATTCTATTCACACTACTTAAGGCTTCTAGAAGGAGATCATTATCTAATCGCTTTCTACGTCTTCCCCTTTCAGGAAGAGCTGCCTCCTCAACAGCTTTCTGCGCCATTTTCTCCCCCTAAAGAATAAGGGTTAAGAAAATATTTAAGAAGTAGTAAGTATGCTATTTAACAGACAATTTCTCTAAATCTTTTGAAAAACTCTCCTATCTATATCGACACAAGTAAACTTATCCGCTACCTCCTCTGGAAGAATTTCTGTCTTTCCAAGGATTAGGTAACCATTATAATTTAACGCGTCATAGAAATCCATGCAGATTTTAGCCTGTGCCTTTTTGGAGAAGTAAATAAGAGTATTTCTGCAAAAGATTACATCTAAATTTTTATATCTTACTCCTTGCGTTAAGTCCATTTTCTTAAAGTGTACTAGACGCTTAACACATTTCTTAATCCTATATTTTCCATTAACTTTCTCAAAGTATTTTTGTAAATACTCTTTACTAATTTTCTCAACAGCCCTTTTTTCATATTCACCTTTTATTGCTCTTTTCAGAGCAGTTTCATCAATATCAACGGCGTATATAGACACAAGATATCTATTGACCTTCGATTTTAAGACATCATTTATGATCATGCTTATAGTATAAGGTTCTTCTCCACTTGAGCAGCCAGCACTTAAAATCCTAATAATCTTTTTCTTACTTAATAGCGAAGGTAATATCCTGGTTTTGAAGTAGGAAAAAACATCAGGATCTCTGAAGAAGCTCGTGTAATTTATAGTTAAATCTCTTATTAGCAGCGACCATTCATCTTTATTGTTTTTAAGAATCTTCATGTAATCCCAGTAGCTACATACTCCATAGTGATTCATTCTTACATGTATTCTTCTAACCAAGTAATTATCTCGATAATAATTACAGTTTAATCCAAGATTTTTCAAGATCATCCTTTTCAACATTTCAAATCCCTGAACTTCGGATTCACTGTTTTTTCTAATCATTTTTTCACCTTGACACAAAGAGCAGGATAAGACCTTGCTTAGCTTTAATAAAGCTCAAGTTATCTATTTACTCTTATTTCAAAATAAAAGATTGTAAGTAAAAAATGTAACAAACTAATTCTTATTTACTGCATAAAAACTTAACAATCACTTGACTTGAAACAGCAGAAGGAGGAGCTTACACATGGCTTCAGTACTTGTAGTGGATGACGCCGCGTTTATGAGGATGGTTTTAAAGAAGATCATTCTCCAGGCCGGTCACAAAGTTATCGCTGAAGCGAGCAATGGTGACGAGGCCGTGGAGAAATATAGAAAGTTTAGACCGGACATAGTCTTTCTCGACATAGTAATGCCTCCTGGGAGATTAACGAAAGATGGAATTGACGCATTAAAAATAATAATGCGAGAAGATCCAGAAGCAAAAGTTATAATGTGTAGCTCAATGGGTCAACATACACTTGTTACTGAAGCACTAAAAATTGGGGCAAAAGACTTTGTAGTAAAACCATTTCGCCCAGTGCAAATCCTTGAAGTCCTCTCGAAGTACTCATGAAAATCTAAAACGTTATAGGAGTTCTTAGATAGGGATGTGTGAGATTCGTGAAAAAATTCGAATAGGGATGGCAGAAATGATCGTTGTAAAGAATCCTGCAATTATAATAACAACTGTAGGCTCCTGCGTGGCCCTTTGTATGTATGACCCAGAAAAAAAGATTGGCGGAATGGCGCATATAGTACTACCAAAAAAGGAAGACGATGACGAAGATCCAGACTCGGCGCCAAAATATGCAGATACGGCAGTTCCAGCTCTACTTTTCAAACTTATCTCTAAAGGTGCAAAAAGAGAGAATATAAAAGCTAAGATAGCTGGAGGTGCAAACATGTTTCCAAATTTAGAAAACCCAATCCTAAAAATAGGAGAAAATAACGTCAAGGCAGTTAAAGAAAAATTAATTGAAATGGGTATCCCACTAATAGCAGAGGATACAGGGGGAAATCACGGTCGAGTAGTAGAATTTGAAGTTAGAACAGGTACAGTAAAAGTAAATAACATATATGGGAGGAAAAGAGTATTATGACTCATATTACAGGAGAAATTACTGAAGTTGACATACTTCGAGAAATCGGAAGTATAGGGGCTGGAAATGCTGCAACAGCACTTTCAGAACTTACTCAACAAAAAATATTAATTACATTTCCCGGAATCTACATAGTATCGCCTGAAAAAGTGCCTAAACTACTGGGATTTCATGACATGCCAGTAGTAGTTATTTACAAGAGATTACAAGAAAACGACGATTGCGATATTCTATTAGTATTCGAAAAAGAAGAGGCAAATAAAATAGTCTCAGCCGTCGCCAAGAATACCTTTGGCATAGAAGACATAGACGAAGAAATGAAGAAATCAGTTATCGAAGAAGTTGGAAACATAGTTATAGGAGCCTTCTTAAGCGCAATATCCAACTTCACGGACATGAGACTACTACCAGAACCGCCAATTAATGTTAATGATATATTTGATGCAATTCTAGAGGTCTTCCTAACAAAATTATGCATACAAAACAGAAAAGCCATTGTCTTCAAAACTTGCTTCAAAAAAGAAGAAGGAGAAATCTATGGAGCAATAATACTCTTTTTAAGTGACAAACTTCAGGAGGACCTAATTAAGAGAGGAAGAAAATGGCTAGAAGGATAATAAATTACTGCTCATAATCACCCAAAACATCCATTATTTTTTCTATAATCGAAAAAAGAAAACAAAAAGTATTTACTAGCACCTCATAATTAGTCCAAAGCGCCATATCTTTCACCTTCTTACCATTCTTTACACGTCGTTCTCTTAGGATAATTAAAAGTTCCTCCTTATCACTAATCAGGAAAAATGGCACCGTTAAATTAAAGGAGGAATTCGTGAAAAAATTGTTAGAAGCCAAAATAACTTCTATGTTTAAATGCTTCATCATTTCTAAGAAGAAGGAAGTTTCCAAAGAGTCGTTAGTTAAGATGCTGACTTTAACACCCCTATCGGAAGCTTCCTTAAGTTTTTCAATCAACCCTGCAGTGTAAAGTTTTCTAAAGCCATGACCTGGAGTATGAATATAGATTTCGACTTTTGAACTACTTATCATTTTATCCAATCTTAGGAAAATCTGCTCTTGGCCCTCCAAGATCTGAAAAAGCTCTCTTTTCATTTTAGCTTCATCAAGTTTAGGAAGAGAAGCCCAGATTTTAAATATTCTCTCCTTTTCTTTCTCCATTTCCTCAATCTTTTTCCTTTTCATATCTATTAGAAGTTCTAATGCTATTTCCAATGGAATTGCAGTAAACTTAAGAGGTCTCCCAAAAACTGAGAAAACCAAGCCATTTCTTTCCAAACTCCTCAAAGCTTGATATGTTTCAGTTCTGTAAAGAGAAAGAGCCTCCGAGATCTCTCTAGCCTTTTTTTCCCCTGTTCTAGCTAGAAAAAGATAAATTTTAGCCTCATTTTTCGAAAGCCCTAACTTAGTTAAGTATTTTTCTATAACTGCAATCTGACTTGTAAAATCGTAAGGCTTCCTAATCTTCCTACCTTTATGAGTAACTCTACTGATAAGCTGCTCCATTTAGACTCCGCCTAAACTAACGTGGCTCTTCAAAGCTTTTTTAACTTTTGAATCAAAAAAATGGCTTTCATAAAGGGTTTGTTTTGCTATTATTAAACTCCATTTTTTCACTATTATATTTCATCAACGCTATTTTTAAGTACATGAAAATGGTAATGAGCCTTCTTAACAATTTTACTCAAGGATTCGTCAAAAAATCAAATCCCTTAAACATCTGACCGAAGGTCATGTCCATTAATTTTTCACCAGCGAACCATGAAAAACCACTCACTATTAATAGGAGCCCTACATAGAGAAGACTTGTCCCCCAGAAACCTCCTTCAGCGTCTTTCAATGCAAGAGCATTCAATGTCGTCGTTAATAAGATTAAAATGATATTCCCCGTCTGAACTGCAAAAACATCTATCTTCCCAAAGGAAAAATAGGGCAAAGAAACTAGATTTTGGGAGAAAAAGAGGCATAGGTAGGTTAATACAACAAGTAGAGCAACTGTCACAGGTTGCAGAATAAAAACTATAGTCTTGAAGCTTTTTGCCACAGAACTTTTTCTTTTTCTGAACTCCAGAAACTTTATACATGCATTCCCTAGAATTTTTCCAACTTCCATCAAATCTGCACTATAATTCATGGAGTCAAGTAACATTTGATTAGTGGTATAAACACGGAAAGAAGCAGATTCGGAGGATAAAAGGCGCAAAGCCTTTTTAGTTCTTATCCCAAGCTTTATTCTTGCAAGAGTTCTTCTTAAAAGTGTTTTTAGAGGGCCAAGCTCCATACGTAAAACATAGGATAAAGCACTCTTAATGCTTGATGTTGAAGCCATGTTCTCACATAATGCTTTGATAAGAGTTGGATAGTATTCATCAATCTTATTAATCTGGGACTCAAAGACATATGCAATAAATCCCGGAATTAATAACGAAGCCCCAAAAACTATGAAGCCAAATGAATAACTAAACCTTATACCTATGAAAACTGCAGGAAAAATTGATGAAAAAGCAATAATTGCAGATAATCGAAACAGTTTATATAATCTTGGTGGATCCTCTTTATCTATATAGACAACTGTTTCTTTAGGTATAACGGTTCTGAATCCCAAATAGAGTATAATCATCAAGACTGAAGAAATAAGATACGAATAAAGCACTAAATTAGATTCATTAATGAAAACAGTCAAAATATTCACCGTCATAACTATGAAAACAGAAACACTTTGAAAAGTTCCATAAACACCACCAAGGGTTTTTATAGCCTCTATTGACCTGAGATAATAGCCAGAATATTCTTCAAAAAGAGTTGAATTTTCCAATTCAAGATACTCCTTCGGTTCCGGAGATAAAAGCGCCTCCGTACACCTTATAAGAACATCTTTTAGAGGAGCTTTTACGAGATTAGCCATATGCCACATTGCCTTAGCAAAGCCATAGCCGAAATCCTTAGCTATTTCACGTATTTTGCTGAATACCTTACTGTAGTAGCCATATTCTTTCATTTCTGCAACAGAACTAACAAGTTGGTCGGGACCAACTTCTCCTTGTGAAACAACATACATATGAAGAATTGACAAAACAAGTTTTTCATCTATTTTTTTAGGGATCTTACTAAATAACTTCTCTTGATAACGGAAGAAGATGATGATCAAAGCAAAGAAAATAGAAGAAGAAATTGTCATAATAATTGAGAAAGCATCTCTTCTAATCACTAATGAGAACACTGAAAAGGACATCATTAAGATTGAAACTAAAATTAGAACCCGTCTAGTTCTTTTTCTTAGTGTATTTAATATTCTGCCAGCCAAGGCATCTTTCCTTCCTTAATCATTTCATAAACTTTCTCAACGCCTACTCTCTCAACTTCAATAACAGTATTCCACACACTTTTGAAGCTTGGAGATTTTTCAGATAATACTTGTAGGATCTCAGCCCTCATCTGAAGTTCTTTGTATAATTCAGGAGTCTTATCCGTTCCCCATCCTCTGTAAGGAAGAACCTTTGATTCGAGGAGAATGCTTGACCCTCTAAATCGAAGTACGTCATCATCTGGGTCATATATGAAAGCTGGAAAATAATTTACACTTCCCTCATCAGGATCATAGGATATAATTTCATTTACAGAGAGCACTCTTCTAACAAGTCTGAGACCCCGCTTAATTCTGTTTTGAAATATGGCCAAGTTTAATCCATTGATATGTGATTTTGGCACATTTATTGGCGGTGAGGTTAATCTCTGGATAAGTGTTTGAAGATCCCCAGCATGAAAAGTTGAAAGCACAGGGTGACCTGTTTCAATGGCTTGAAAGGCTACATGGCCTTCTTCCCCTCGAATCTCACCAACAATAATGTAGTCAGGTCTTTGTCTCAAAGCTGCTTTTAATAAGTCAAACATCGTCACCACACTACCTGAGTGAAGTCTTGTCACTTCTCTAACCCAGTTTCGATGTGCTAAGTTTACTTCAGGTGTTTCCTCTATACTTACTATCTTCGAGTCAGGTCGTATTAAGCCAGCCAAAGCATTCAATGTTGTTGTTTTCCCAGAAGCAGTTTCTCCAGCAATGAAAGCTGATACTCCAACTTCAAAAAGCATCCACATATAGGCAGCAAATTCAGCTGAAAAAGTTTTCCATCCAATCAGATGTGCCACTGAAATAGGCTCTTTGGGGAATTTTCGAATTGTGAAGTTACTTCCTTTCAAGCTTATATCCTCTCCATAAACAATGTTGAATCTAGAGCCATCGGGCAGATGAATGTCAATTATTGGATGAGAATAGCTTAGAACATGTCCATACCTCTCAGCCACACTTCTAAGTAGGAAGTCGATTTCCTCTTTTTGAATTTTTATATTGCTTTCCAATGGACCAAAAAACTTGTGATAAACGTATACATGCCCAGCTCCAGGTAGACTTATGTCTTCAAGCCAAGGATCTGCAAGGAAAATATCGATAAATCCATGACCTACTCTCTCCCTCAAAAAATGATAAAGATAGTAAGCGCTCTTCTCTTCTGGTAGATTTATTATCTTCTTCTTGAGCGCTTCATTAAAAAGTTTTGCAATAATCTTCTCTTTCTCTTCAATGCTCTCTACAACTATTGTTTTCTCGTTTATTAGCTTTGCAACAGCGTTCTCAATTTGATCCATTATCTCTCTGTCTGGTTTTTCAGGCTCGATAATATTGTATTTGCCGATTTCGCCTCCAGCCTTTATATGGATAAAGATTCCTCGCTCTAAAGGATAGATTATATCTAAAACAAATGCTGCCGACATTAAATCAGCTTCCGAGCCCAGTGCACTTGGATCCACAACATAGAAAGGCTCTAAGTTATGCTTTTTAACATATTCAGCCAGATAAGGATATTTTTTCATAGCTTCCTCGAGAGATTTAGGCTTATCTAGACTTTTGAAGAGGTCTAATCCCATCACTCTTTCTTCCACTCTATCGGATTTATTATTTTTCAAGTTAAATTTTAAGTTGAACTTTGGGAACCTATTTTTCAAGTTAAATTTTAAGTTGAATTTTGGGAACCTCATGTAAAGCCACCCTCCCATACTGCACCACTATATTTTCACACCGCCTAGAGGTAACACTCTTAATCCTACATGGGGATTTATTTCTAAGCTAACAATATCCTTTCTTTCACCAATGGTACCCCATAATTTAACAATTTTTAGTAGCTTTATTGAAACACCTGCCATTCTAGCATTGGAAAGGACTAAGTAGAGGTCTGAGGAAGCCTTAAGCTTCATGACGATTTTTTCAGGAAGAAAGTTTGGATGAAAAGTTAAGATTATTGTTTTCCCATCTGAAACAAGGTTCTTCATCCGCGTTACAAAAGTTAAGAACTCATTAGCCGGAGTATCCGTTGCAAGTACGCTCAGACTGTCAATTACGACGACATCGTAGTAGCTCTTATATAATTCCAAGAAACAATGTGTAACTTTAAGGAATAAGGAAGATAAGAACTTGCTCCACTGACCACCCTCAACATGTAAAGGGTAAATTTCAAGTCTTCCCCCAACATAATAGGGAATGGGGTCTAATTTTATTGACCTCATTTTTCGTAGATACTCTCTAACAGTCGACTCGCTTGTTATAACATAAACCCGTAAACCTGCCTTTAGCATCGAGTAGATTACGTGCTGTGTAAAGGCTGTCTTCCCAGTACCATGACCCCCTTCAATAGATGCGAGGGAAGGATGAGGAAAACCTCCACCTAAGGAGTCATCAAGATCCTTTATTTGCAGAGAAATAAGCCTCAACCTGTTCGAACCCCCTCTATCATAGTTGAAACTCCATAATGCGAAATAAAAACAATGATTACAGTTTCATTTATGGGGATTAAGGGGGCATCGCTAGGCAGAGATAACATAATCTTTGCTTCCTCACCTGGATTAACGTAAGTATGAGCCGCAACATTGAATGTTAAATTAGTGTTCTGAACTCTAACTTCAGAGATAACGTAATCCTCTATTAAATATGAAAACCAACTGTTATTTCTGTAAGCAACAACAACGCTGTTCCAGTTAAAGCCTTGATTTTTAAAGAAAATTGTTTTTGACCCAGTATTTCTAACATAGAACTCTATAGAAGAAGCATTTATACTTACTATTTGAAGTTCAATTTGAACGCCTGTATCCTGTTTTACTGATTTGTTCAATAACAATGTAAGTTGATCCAAGGAATAGAGTAAGGAGGCTGCCGTAACACTTACAAAGGTTATAAGTCCTATTAAGATAACTGCTGATGCAGCGGCTACTGAGAAACCCACTTAAGCTACCTCCTTATGGCGGAGGAGGAAATAGGTAGCTGGAAGGTATACCTCGAAATGGAACAATTTTAACTTCATAAATTGATGCATTAATATCAGTACTTGGGTAAGCTTTTATAATTGCAGTTTCACCAATTTCCCATATTCCATCTCCATCAACAGTAGTTAAACTAAAGCTCCCACTGCCAATAGTTGCATCACTACTATATGTGCAAAGTATTACCCGCCCATACTCTC
Source organism: Candidatus Culexmicrobium cathedralense (assembly GCA_025061115.1). Classification (GTDB taxonomy): domain Archaea; phylum Thermoproteota; class Methanomethylicia; order Culexarchaeales; family Culexmicrobiaceae; genus Culexmicrobium; species Culexmicrobium cathedralense. The sequence continues at coordinate 527,031 of JANZKC010000002.1, forward strand.
CTACGTAGACATCTATAGTTGAAAAGTCAGTGATGGGCATTAAACCAGTATTTTTTGCATAGATTATGAAGTATTTCGGAGTTACTGTTTCATTTATAGTAGCATATCCTATACTGATACGTATATTTAGGTCTCGCTTAGCATAATCCATGGTCTGAAGAATGTTGCTCTGCAAAGATATGCCTGTATATATAGCCTGAGCTGAAACTCCACTTGCTAAAACCACTGATGCAATCAACAGTATTATTTCAGTTATCGTTGTTGAGAACCCCACCTCGCCTCACCGCCCTCCTTAGCCTATTTCTTTTAAGAATTTTAATTACCAGCTCGTAGATTTTTTCGAACCCAACGTTAACTCCGAAAATTTCAGCAGCCAAGTACATAGCTAGTGTGATATCGTCCTCTGAAAGACCCTTAGATTTAGCATTTGCGGTAGCATCAATCATATTGGAAATGGGAACGGTAGAACCCTTGGGGAAAATACCGAAGAATTCACAGTACTGACAGATTCTTTTTAAGCTTTCCTTATCAAAACCTAGATCAAACATCGTGTAAATCCATTTCATTAAAGAATGGCAATGTTTGAAACTTGGAGACCACATCTCTAAATCAACTCCTGCAGCTTGCTCCTTAATTTGTTTTAAAGTTTCTTCAACCTTTTTTTCAGGTATTTGAGGGGGTTGATGTAGATTAGTAGCCTCCTTTTCTTTTTCTCTTTCAACCTTTTTCTCTTTTACAACTTGCATCCTTTCAATTATGGGTTGAACTCTGTCTAATCTTTCAAGGTCTTTTTCACTCATTATAACTCTTAGCAAGTTGAAGGGATTTTCAATTTCACTAACAGCTGCCCTAATGTCAACAACAGCCTTTTTTAAATCCTCAACAGTTCGTTTTATCTCCTCTGTTGAATTTTGAACATCAGCTTTAAGCCTGTCAATTTCTTTTTCTAATTTGTCAACTCTACTCTCACTTTCCATTGATTCATAGTTACCATATTCTTCACTCATTTTAGATCACTGAAGCTAAATATTAAAGATAATTATAAAAGAGATTATGAATTTAAGGCATGGACAATAACCATGAAATATTATATGGCTCATGAAATAATATAGTCTTGAAAGTTAAAATCATAATTTCTAAGTTAATTCATAGACAGTATCACTAACCATAACTGGAAAATAGGCATGTAGAAGTTTAATTTACATGGATAAAAGAGAGGTTGTAGCAAATATAAAGATTCTGACTGAAGAAGAGAAGCTGTTTCTAATTGAGTTCCTTCAGAGTTCATGTTGGAGAGAGCATCATTGGACTTCTTCGAGCTAGAGCCTTTGCTATTTTTTCTAATATCACTAACACCTCTGATCCTTTCTGTGTTAATACATATTCCCTCTGGTTGTTTCTTTCTATAGCTTTTACGAATCCTCTTTCTTCTAAGAAACTTAAGTGTTTAACAGTATCTTTCCAAGAAAGATTTGCTTGATTTCCAATGCGGGTTAATCTACTATGCTTAGAAACAGCTTTTAGAAGATCAAGATAGATTTCCAGTTTAGAGCGTTTGTTCATTTTCTCACCTCAATTCTAAGATTAGTTAATAAGTTTATACTATAAGTGAATTATGAACAAAAATAATGATTGTTTGTACGGGGGATATGGACCGTTCCATTGATTTATAAAATATTCAATAAATAAATTATTAACCTTGAAAATACTTAAACGAAAAGATGACCTCTATATTAGAAACACTATAGAAATCCAAGGTATAAAATAAGAAATCAGGGAATTATCCAAGGTCAATATAATCGTTCTGGGGCAGTCCTCCCGGAACATTTAAAATAATGGTTAGGGCAGTTCCTTCTCCAGGTTTAATGTCAATCTTGACTTTATCATATTCTTGTAAGCTAAAGGCGCCCAAGTTAATTATAAAAAAGGCTTTCTCAAAATTTTCTAAGATGCTATCGTCATCATCGTTATATATTATGCAGTAGGCTGCAGGCTCATGCGAATCGTTGAAAATTCTTGAAATTATTTCGTCTAAGTTCTTAGGGTCTTCTTCAAGGCCTACGCTAGTTTCATTTGCCACACCATTATATATATTCAACAAGGTTACATTCCCGCCAAAAACCGAAACTATAGTGGTATTCTGGTTCAAATCTACTTCAGATCTCGCCACAGAAATCTTAACTGGAATGACAAGAATAGTTAAGCGATGCATGTTATTTGTTTTACCAATGACATGTCCGTCTAGTTGAAGAGCACTTGAAGCTTCTGATAAGCCACGGTTAATAGTTTCCTTTGCCTTCTGCGATGAATAGAAGCCCATATTTATTACTACACTTGCTAGTGCTGCTGCTATTACAACGAAGGCAATCAGCACTATGGCAGCCTCAATACCAACTATACCCAACCTACTCCTCAACCAGACTTTTAGCCATTTCATTTTTTATCCCGCTACAACATATGAATTTTCAGGCAATGCTTCGGGAACTGTAAACTCTAAAGTTAAAGGTGCACTTTTCTCAGGTCGGACTTCAACAACAACGCTTTCTCTTGACAATGCTTCATCATCTGGGCTTAAAATTATTATGAGAAAGCCTTTCTCATAATGTTGTAGAGCATTGTCACCATTACTGTTTTCAATAACTAAGACTGCGCCAGTGATGTATGTCCCTGTGTCATTGCTATAAAGTTGCCCCCACCAGCTTGACGGTTCACTTGGAGAACCCTTAGTTAAATTAGCTATTATGGTGTCATAGAGAGAATCTGAAGGGTCAATTTGCGTCCTTGTTCCATTATAAACACCAATACCTTGATAAATATTAGCCCAAGCTTTAGTTCCAATCATCAGAGAGACAACAGTTTCATTTTTCCACATGGAAACCCATTTTGTCCCCATAGTCTTTAGAGGAATTATAAATGCTTTTGCCTTTCCAGTTTCATTACTTGCCTTCACAAGTATTGAGCCGTCTACCATTAAAGGACAACCAGCTTCTCGAATACCTTGCTGAATTACATCTCTGCCTCTTTGTGTTGCAAAGAGACCCATGTTAACTACCATAAAGCTGAAAGCCGCAGCTACAATGACGAAAGCTATTAAGACGATTGCGGCTTCTAGACCTATCATTGCCTTTTTACACTTGATAGGATACCCTCCCTTCATTTCATCTCATCATATAATGAAGTGTTAAATATTTTAATCCTTATGAAGAAACGAAATATTTTTGGAAAATTATCATTTAAATAGCGTTTCTAGAAACATAAAAAATAAAAAGAGGAGAAACTAACAGCTACCCTAGGTCGATCGCTTCACCCACTGGTAAACCGCCTGGAATCAGCCTCTCAACGACCAGCGCAGCACCCTGCCCAGTCTTAATCTCCACCTTTACTTTGTTGTATTCAGGTATCCAGAATCCTTCATCACCCAAGTTTATGACGACGTAAGCTTTTTCAAAGTTCTCTAAGACTGCATCACCATCATCATTGTATATTATGATATAAGCAGCGCTTACGTTCCATCCTAACGCATTGTCATCATTGACAAATAACTGATAAACTATTTGAGTCATGTTTGATGGATCCTCTGGCAGGCTAAAGTTAATCCCAGCACCACTAGCTTGACCGCCTGAACCAGTTTCATTGACTACTCCCTTGTAAATGTTTAACAGGTTACTTCCCCACACTGAGATAACTGTCGTAGTGTTGGCGAGATCCAAGCTCGACCTTCCAATGGAAAGCTTAACTGGAATTAGAAGATACTGAATACATGTTCCCCGAGTACTTGATCTATTGGTATAGGCGATAACAGAGCCATCCAACTGTAAAGCTGATGTAGCTTCTGTTATACCACGGCTTATTGTACTCTTTGCTTCTTGTGATGAATAGAAGCCCATATTTACTACTACGTATGCTAGTGCTGCTGCTATTACAACGAAGGCAATCAGCACTATGGCAGCCTCAATACCAACTATACCCAACCTACTCCTCAACCGAACTCTTTTCTCCATGTCTAGTCACCTTAACCTCCTATCGTTACGAAGCCTTCTTGTAACTCAGATGGAACCACG
>JANZKC010000003.1:0-263169 GCA_025061115.1 Candidatus Culexmicrobium cathedralense
AACATTCAGCAAAGTACATTTAGGAGCTAAGCTTGAATTACCATAGGCAAGAGATTTAATGTCCTAATTAGTAATTGGCTGAGGGTGATTGGCGTGGGTAAAGTGCGATACGTATGTAAGGATTGTAATGCAAATAAGAAGGGAGGCTACTTCAGCGTTGATTCTAGTAATTTGAAAAATGTCTCATGCCCGTACTGCGGATCCAAGAACGTTAAGCGTCTAGGTTAATTCAATTGCGATATAATTAATTATTCCTATAATTCTCATTATATTTGAGGTTTAATCATGAAGGACCTGCTATTGAAAATCATTAATGAAATTGAAGAGAAAGGTGCAGAGTACGTTGAAATTAGGGTTCAAAATAATAACAACACTCTAATAAACATCAGGGATAACAAGGTGGAGGCCATAACTGCTGCACTTGAAAGGGGAGCTGCTATTAGAGTTCTAGTTAATGGAGCTTGGGGTTTCAGTACTACTGGAGACTTGTCTAGAGAATCATTGACTTCAGCTGCCAATTCGGCATTTAAAATGGCTAAAGTTGCTAGCGAAAGCATTAAGGAGCCCGTTAAGCTTGCTGAAATAAAGTCAGTGGAGGATAAAGTTTCAGTTCCATTTAAATTAAATCCGAAGGACGTTAGCATAGATATTAAAGTTAAAAATCTTCTTGAAATTAGCAAGACCTGCTTTTCAATTGACAATAGAATTAAAACTGTAAGTGTAAGATATGCGGATTTAGTTACCGATCAAGTATTGGCAACTAATGAGGGAACTTACATCGAGCAGTTGAAGATGTATGTTTGGAATTACTGCTGGGTTACTGGAAAAAGTGACGGTGTTTTAGCTAGTGCAAGAGATGAAATTGGCGCTCATGGCTATGAGTTATTTGAACGTGATCCGCCAAGTAAAATTGCAGAGAGAGTTTCTAGAAAGGTTCTGCAGCAATTTGAAGCTAAAACACCTAAGAGAGGGCAATTTCCAGCAGTTATTGGAACTGACGTAGTTGGCGTATTGGCTCATGAAGCTTTAGGCCATATTTGTGAAGCTGACTTAACTCTTGCTGGAAGTGCAATCTTAGGGAAAATTGGTGAGAAAATAGCAAGCGATGTAGTTACAATTAAAGATAGTGCACTAATTGAAGAGGGCTTCGGCTACTTAACTTATGATGATGAGGGAGTTAGAGGGCAAGAAACGACTTTAATTGAGAATGGTGTTTTAGTTGGATTGATGCATAATAGGGAAACTGCTGCGAAAATGAATGTTCCCCCAACAGGTAATGCTAGAGCTCAAGACTTCAGATACCCACCACTAATTAGAATGAGAAATACGTACTTTGAAGTTGGAGACTACACTTTTGAAGAATTGCTTGAAGGCATAAAGTTTGGCTACTACTTGGAGTCGTTTAGAGGCGGTCAAGCAAATCTCGATGGAACATTTACCATTGGAATTCAAAGCGCATTTGAAATAGTTAATGGCGAGTTAGGAGCACCTGTAAGGAACATTGGAATTAGCGGGAATACTCTTGAAACGCTGATGGAGGTTGATGCAGTGGGTAAGGACTTTGGACTTGAAATGGGTCGATGCGGGAAGGGGCAGTACATGTTTCAAAGTTCAGGCGGCCCGCCGATCAGAGTTAAAAGAATATTGATTGGATAGGGGTGAAGATCGTGTATTTAGATTTGTGTAGAAAAGCTGTTAATGAAGGATTAAAACTCGGTGCAACCGAGATTGAAGCCTCACTACTTTTAATGAGGAATATTAGCGCTGAAATTGAGCGCGGTCAAATTAAAGGCTGTAGCGCTACAGATGATGGAGGAATTGGAATTAGAGCGATAGTTAATAGGAAGATAGGCTTCGCCTACACCAACAATCTAACTGTTGAAAGCGTTATAGAAGCTGTGCGATCTGCCGTTAAAGCTGCAAGAGCAAGCTTGGAAGATAATAAGTGGAAGAGCCTTCCTGAACCCCGGCCTTATCCATCGCCAGCTGATGGCTATGATGAAAAGTTAGCTTCTCTACCTGCTGAAAGGGCTGTTGAAATTTGTCAAGAAGTTATCGATGCAGCAGTAGATTACAGTAAAAAAGTTTTGCCAGCATTTGGAGAAACAGCTATTTCAATTGGAGAAGTAGTTATAGTGAATAGCCATGGAGTTGAAGTTCATGATAAGTACACTAGAATAGAGTGCTACTTGGCAGCAATGGCAAAAATTGGAGATACAACTTCTCCAATTTGCCATGAATTCTCTCAATCTAGGAAATACGAAGTAAATCCTAGGGAGATCGGCTCCAAGGCTGCGGAATTAGCTGTAAAGTCAACTAAAATTGGAAGAGCTGAGCCGGGAAAATTCACAGTGATTTTCGATCCAATAGCCTTGGCATCATTATTAACCTTCACCTTTGCCGAGGTCATTAGAGGCGACATGGTTATACGTGGTCGAAGTCCCTATCGCGACAAGATAGGTGAAAGGGTTGCTTCAGAGAAAATATCATTTTACGACGATGGAACACTTCCAGGAGGAATTTACTCTGGAAAATGCGATTTAGAGGGCGTTCCCAGGCAGAGAACCCCAATAATCATTAATGGTATTCTCGAAGGCTTCATCTATGATAGTTACTGGGCAAACATAGCTGAAGTTGAAAGTACGGGAAATGCTTGGAGAGGCGGAGGCGGATTAAGACTTCCTCCTTATGCAACGCTGCCATTCATTCAGCCAAGCAACTTAGTTCTAGAAGCTAAAGACATCGTCGAGAGCGACTTGATCAAGGAAATTAAGAATGGATATTACGTAAGAGACCTCCAAGGTGCACATCAGTCAAATCCAGAAACTGGCGAATTTTCAGTTGCAGCAGTGCCATGCTGGAAAATAGAAAATGGCGAGCTTAAACACGCAGTAAGAGGAGTTATGCTAGCCGGAAACGTGTACGAAATAATCAAAAACATCACATTAGTTGGAGATAGGTCGAGGCAAGTAAACTTCTTCATATTGCCACAAGTGGCAATAGAGGGTGTTCAAGTAATTACGTAGTTCTAAAATATCAAATTTGTACATTTATATATATATTGAAATAAAAATAAAATAATAAATATTAAAAATTCAAGTAAGATATAAATTAGCCCAATAAAGTAAAGATTGAATGGGATTGCCATTGGAGATGAGCTCCCAATACGTCCTTTTTCTCTTAATTTTGAATGCGATCATTATGGGTTATAATGACGGTAATGAAGTGTATCATTTGGAATATGTAGGTTTTTTGCCTAGAGCGGATTATGTTTTTAAAATTGAACTTATAAATAGTAGTGATATTTCTGCTAAGAAAGTCAATTTTAATGTAACAATTATAAAGATCGATAACACTTATAATCTCTGCATTTCTATAGTTATGGATTCCTTGGTGAAGCAAGTTAGTGTTAATGTTTCCCAGCAAAATGGGCGACTATTTTTTGAAGATGCGCCAACAATTTTTATTGTTGAACCATTCATTTTACAAAAAAGTAGTGGTTCAATTTATGTGACTTCCTGTCTAGATTGGAAGATCTTTGGAGAAATAATTAGAATGGGCAAATTTCCCACAGCAATGGATGCTTATCGTGTTGAGGCACTTGCAATTTCAGCTTATCATTATAGGGGTGATGTAAAAGCAATGCCTTTGAATTTAGCTTATGACCCAGATAACGGGTTTTTAGTTCACTTTAGCGGTGTTATTAGTGATCCCTTATTGTTAAAAATGGGAATAAAACATATATGGGGTGGTGAATGGAGATTAAAAGAATATTCAAATAATATCAAATTAAGACTTATTTCTCCAAATTATGTTAATATCAATTTATCATATTTGCTATTCATATTTATCTTAATTTTTATTTTAGCGTTTATAACATTTTATATGATATTGGGAGGTGGAATTAGGTGAAGTATATCATTGAAGTTCAAGACTTAGTCAAGACATTTAATTCTACTCTGGCTCTTAATGGTCTTTCCTTTAAGGCTCCCAAAGGCGTTATTGGGTTTATTGGACCCAATGGTGCTGGAAAGACCACAACTATCAAGATTTTACTTGGGTTAATTAGGGCTGATTCGGGTAGTGCTAATATTTTGGGTTTCGATTGTTGGAGGGAATCATTTGAAATTAAGAGGCGTATAGGTGTTCTTCATGAAAAGGTTGCTTTTTACGACTTTATGAGCGGCTTTGAATATCTGCTTTTAGTGGCTAAAATAAAGAATGTTTCAAGCCCGCGCGAGGAGGTTGTTGAAACGTTGAAGCTTGTTGAACTCGACGAGAAAGCTTGGTATAGGCAGATTAAGGGATATTCTGCGGGTATGAAGCAGAGATTGGGGTTAGCTCAGGCATTAATTGGATCGCCAGAATTAATTATACTAGACGAACCTACATCAAATCTGGATCCGCTTGGTAGAATGAAGTTTCTCAAGATTATAGAAGCGTTACATAGGGAGCGGGAAATAAACTTCTTAATTTCAAGCCATATTTTACCTGAGCTGCAAAAAGTTTGTAACTACGTTATACTGATAGATAAAGGCAGGGCTATTAAAACAGGCTTCCTAGATGATTTAATTAAAGAGATAAGCTATTTTCCATTCAGAATTAAAGCATATCCTTTAGAGCCCCTAGCTTCAGAACTGCAAAAATTTGATTATGTGAAGGATGTTTCAATCCAAGGCGATTACCTAATAGTTAAAGTATTGGATAAGAGCATCTTCCTGAGGAATTTGATCTTATTGGCAGCAAGATTAAATGTAACATTGGAGGATGTGAAGCTTATAGAATCAGAATTGGAATTACTATTCAAGGAGGGTTTAAAAAATGAGTCTCTTTAACGTCGAAGTAATGAAGGCTGAATTTAAGAATATTTGGTCATCGTGGCTTCTTGAAATCTCAATATTTATTCCTCTCTTCTCTTGTTTAATTTACAATCCCCATCTCTTCGGAATATTTCCTTATGAAGATGTAGGTATGGCGATTCAAGAAATGGTTGCAGCTAGGACGATAAGTGTTTTCCATTATGCCTTAACTTTTATGATTGTTATATGTTCAGCTGTTTCCGCCATATCATTTGCTAGGGATTATGAGAAGGGGCTACTTCAAACATTATTTTCTTTACCGCTTTCAAGAACGGAGATCTTCTTATCTAAAATGCTTTCAATTGTTTTGGTCTCTTCAATAATAGTTTCAATTTCCCTCACAATCACGCTCATGCTCGATTTCTACTTCGCAATATCTTACCTTTTGAAGCCTATTTTAATAGGATTCTTAATGGCATTTGCACCATTAATTTTCTACTTTAGTTTGTCAGCATTTATCGCACTTATAATTAGGAAGACTGTGGCTTCAACAGTTATATCCATAGTTTTATCTTATGTGTTGCAGGCGTCGCCACCTGCACTATCAGATATAAACTACTATATGCCAGATAAAATTCCAATATTCGTACTTTGTAAATTACTTGGTTATAGAAGTACCCCCAGTTTTCATTCTGGTTATGGTTTACCATCCACTCTTTTGGCAAATGCACCATCAATAGAGCTTCTTTTGATTCTTTTAGTTATCTATTCAATTGGCATGATGGCTGTCACGTACACTTACTTTACAAAGAAGATGGAGTTGGCAGGATGATGAAACGAATAGGTAGAATTTCATTAATTATAGGATTAACTATCCTGCTTACCTCACTTATAAATGCAAATCTAGAACCTTCAATTAAGTATGGGTTTGGATATCCAACATCAACGTACTTGATCATAACTTTTCCAGTAAATGATGTCAATTTTACAATAGGTGCATTACCAGGAAGCGGAGATGTTTACAAGGGAAATATAACTTTGCAGCTATTGGATGACGCTGGGGAAATTATTACTGAGGTGGAGGGTTTAACTCCACTCCACTTTCGCATCAATTTATACAGGAGAGGTGTCTATATGATTAGAATTATGAAGACAGGCAATGTAGCACTAAGCATACCCATATCAATTGAAATTAAAAGAGTTAACATTGAATATGACAAAGTTTATGCTGGGGGCATAATCTCAGTTTTATCCGCAATAATATTACTTTTCTCACATTTTATCACTCCAAAATTTCACAAGAAAATAATAGGTTCATAGACATAAATTTAGAAATCTAACTTGAATATTGTATTTGTAGAAATGGCTTAATTAAAACGATAAAATTACATAACTCGCACGCGAAATAAGCGTTGACTTGCAGAATCAACCCTAAATCAAACACTAAAAGAATATAAGAAAATATCCTAAGTTTAACCATCTAATTTTAGTATGTTGGCAAGTTTAAATGTCTTGGTTTGGGCATCTGATTATAAAATTCTTCATGAACTCCTACTTTGTTCTTATGATTTTCATAGCTTTTTCCACTGCTTCTTCAGGTGTTTCAGCTACTTCAATGTTATACTTGCCTATTTCAGCTTCTGCTAATAGGTCTGAAAATCCTCCAGTGCCTTTCAGTATTATAACTGGCTTTTCATATGCGAGTGCTAATCCTATTTCTGAAAGTGTTCCCGGCCCGCCTGCAATAGCTATAACTACATCACCTGCCAACACGTTTAGAGCATTTCTGGCATAGCCTAGTCCTGTGGGAATTGCTATGTCAACATACTTGTTTGCTTCATCTCTGGTAAATCCAGGGAGTATGCCGACTGTTATGCCGCCTTCATCTTTAACACCTTTACAGACTGCTTCCATTACTCCTGTTCTTCCTCCCGTAATGACAATTACACCATTTTTAGCAAGTAACTTTCCAACCTTGACGGCTTTTTCATATACTTCTTCTGAGATTTTAGAGCTACTGCCAATTACAGTGACGTACGCCTTTTTCATATTGGCACCTCAGGATCAAGTCAAATTTATTGATTCTTCCTAATTACTGCTTGCATTGGATTCAGCTTGACTAAAATATCAATTAATTGTAATATGTAATCTTAAGCGTAATTTACTTACAAAAAATTAAAATCTTAAAAATTATTTTAATCATTTTCAATTGATTTATAGTTTAATTTATTCTGGCGGCTTCTTTTCTTCTCTGTCATCATTTTCACCTCCTACTTGTAATCTCATAGGAGGGGCATGTAGTGCTAGTTTTAGTCTCTTGGATAAAGCTCCTTGTAATCATGTCTCTGGAGTTTTGATATTCTGAGTTTATTGAGTAGGTTTTGCTCCATCCAATGTTGACGTTTAGGATTCCGAGAGTTTCTAGCATTTTTAGTCGTTTACATATGGCTTTTCTTGATGCTTCTCCTCTGATTGCCTTTATTTCTCTTACTATTTCAGAGATATTTAGTGCCCCCTTAATTGCTAGGAGCTTTAATATGAGTTTTGAAATTTCATCCGAGGCTAACCCTGCCTTAGCTGATATTTCACTTACAATTTTCAATCTTCTCAGCACTTCCGAATAGTCTTTATAGATTTCACTTAGGTTTATCTGTCTGCTTATTATGATGAGCATCTCTATTTCATCAAGCTTCCTTAGAATTCTTTACAGTAGATTTATCATGTTATCGTAATTTTATATGTTGGGCAATGCATTCACCAATTCTGGGCTTTATCTTCAAAACTTAAGCATTGCTTTGTTCGAATGAAAAATTTATATGTTAAAATAATGTTTTGCTTTTTCCTTTTACCACTCTTCCTCTTCTTCCTCTTCCAGCTCCTCGTCCCATTCCTCTTCTTCCCAGTCCTCTAGTTCCTCTTCTTCCTCCTCTTCGTAATCCCACTTTTCTTTCCATTTAGACATGCTGCTCGCCCCGCATGCAGCTTTTTTCGTCTTTCTTTAATGTTTTTTGTAATTGCGTGTTGAGACTCTTGTTCTTGAATTACTTAAGTTAAATTTCTTAGGGAATTGAAATTAAATGCTGGCTTGTTTCTGTTGTGATTCACGCTTTTATGTCGTAAACTATTTCAAATTCGCTTACTTTATCTGAGTTGTTTTTAATCCACCTTTCTACATAGCTGCACTCGACTATTAGTTTTGTAATTTCCTTCTGCTTTGCATATTTTATTGCTGCGTCAACTATTCTGCCCGCTATTCCGAGGCCCCTGTATTCTTGAGGTGTGTATGTGCTTTGCATTTTCATGGTTTTTCCTTCAATTTTAAATCGGTGGTATGCCCTTTTTCCTGGTTCAATTTCAATGTAAATCAGGCCTTCCTTTTCATCTATCTTCACTTTCTTCATTTTCGCTTTTAATGCTTTGACGTACTTGTTTGCGCTTATTGCTGCTACTGCTCCATCCCCTGCTGCTACGACAACTTGAAGTCCTCTTCCAGTGCAGTCTCCTGCAGCGTAAACTCCTGGAACGTTCGTTTCTTGATTCAAGTTGACTTTTATGAAGCCTATTTTATTCAATTCTAGTCCGGCTTTTTTGAAGATTTCGGTTTTAGGTTCGTCTCCTTTGGCAATGAATATTGCTGATACAAATATTTTTTGCTCTTTTCGTTCTCCTTTAACTGTTATTGCTTCTACTCTTTCTTCGCCTATGATCTCTCTTAACTCTGCATCTACAATCTCTACGTTTTCTTGCTGCTTTAATCTTTCAATTAATGGTTCGGGTGCCTCCAGCTTTTCCCCATCCGTTATTAAGTAGACTTTTCTAGCTAGGTTTGATAGGAATAGTGTTTCTTCGATTGCTTTTTCACTGTTTCCAAGTATTGCAACGTCTTTACCTTTGAAGATTGGGCCGTCGCAGACTGCGCAGTAGCTTACTCCTTTGCCCATTAGCTTTGCTTCTCCTGGCTTTAAGGCCTTCTTTTTCTCAAGTCCAGTTGCAATTATTATTGATAGTGCCTTATATTCGCCGCTTCTAGTTCTTACTTTCTTAACTATGTCTTTAAGGTCTAAGTCCACCACTGCTTCTGGATATTTTATTTCGGCTCCAAATTTTATTGCTTGTTCGTACATTTTCATGGCTAGTTCTAGTCCATTTGTTGGCTGAGTTAATCCTGGAAAGTTTTCTAAATGAGGTATTTCTCCAAGTTTTCCTCCTGGCGATGCTTTTTCGAGCACTAGTGTTTTAAGGCCAGCTCTTGCAGAGTATGTTGCTGCTGTTAATCCAGCTGGTCCTCCTCCAATAATTATGACGTCATACATGGCTATCATCCTAGATTTCCTTTGGCTTTATAAATTCGAATCCAAGCCTCTTCAATATTTCGGTTAGGTAGATTTGCTGTGCGCTTCTTTCAACCATGCATATTAGCCTATATGCTTGCTCTAGAGTTTGTGCGGCTGTGAATGTTCCGTGTCCTCTCACGATGACTGCGTGATGCTCTTTTAGTGCAGCTGCAACTTTCTTGGCCAGCTGCTCTGAACCTGCTCTGCCTTCAACTATTGGGACTTCCCTTAATATGTGGCTGGCTTCAGCGTCTATTGGCTTCATTTTTTCTGTGAAGAATGATATCGCTATTGCATATGGGCTGTGGGCGTGCATTACTGCTAGATTTTGAGTTTGCAAGTACACTTCTCTGTGAACTACTGTTTCGGTTGATGATATGGCATCGAAGCTTGTTACTTCATGTAAGCTTACTTCTATAACGTCTTCTGGTTTTATATCCTCTAGCGTGCAGCCATGCCTTGTTATGTATATTTTGCTTCCTGCTCTTATGCTCATGTTGCCTCCGTGGCCGGCTGCGTAGCCCTTTTCAGTTAATCTTCTTCCGTAGAGTCTAAATAGCTTATAGGCTTCTTCACGAAGCTTCACGTTTAACCACATCCAGTAATTCTAGCTCTTTTAATTTGTTTTCAAGTGGAACTCCGTTTGGATCCCATCCTCTAAATTCATAGTATCGTTTAAGCATTTCTCTTAAAGGAACTTTGCCTCCCATCAAAAGTCTGGCTGGTAGGGTGTCGTCGCTGAATTTTAATCCTGCCCTTAAGTTGAATAGGCGTTCTAAGTTCCAAATTCTCTCTCCAATTTTCAGTAATTTTCCTCTATCGAATGGCTTTCCAATTGTAGCCGTGATGATGTGGCTTATGATTTCATCATCTAATTCTAGGGTTGCGAATTTGCAGATTATTAGAGAGTCTACTGCTGCAAGGAAGTTTTGATTTACAGCTACAAGCTCTGCTTTACCAATGGGCGTTTTCCTATCAATTAGTATTGGCACTCCAAGTACTTCCATTGCAACTATATATGACCTTAAATGGCATCCTCCTCGATTTGATGTGGCGTAAGCTAATGCCATGCCATAGAGTTCTCTTGGATCATAGGCTGGCAGTTCCAGCTTTTTAACAGTCATTGCGAGTTCATTTGCCTTAAAAGCTTTTGCTAATCTTTCAGCTCCAAGCGCCATTATTTTCCCTAAATCCTCTCGCTTAGCTATTTTTTCTATCAAATTTGTTATGGCTTCTCCATCTCCCCAGCTAATTTTCTCATTAATTACTCCTCTTTGAGATAGTTCGATTAAGCAGGCAATCGTGCTTCCAGTGCTAATGGTGTCTAAGCCCAATTCGTCGCATAATTTGCTTGCCGAAAATACTTGCTTCAGCTCCTTTACCTGGCAGTTTACTCCTAAAGCCCATAGGCTCTCGTACTCCGGCCTATGCATTTTCACTCCGTCGACTTCAATTTTGGCTTTACATGCTATAGGACACATTGGGCATGCTTCTCTATCCGTTACATATTCTTCAATGACTTCACCTGAGTAAATCCCTGCTTCAGTCCATGATTTTTCGCAGAAGTTTCTTGTTGGAAGAGCTTCAATGTTATCTATTATTTTGGTTAGAAATGGTGTTCCAAGCTTAGGTAGAACTTTGCCGGTTATTGGGTTGATTTTAATTCGATCAATGGCCTTTCCGCTAAGCTTACTTAGTAGCTCTGCATTTGCAACTTCCACTTTTGAATTTCCTCTAATTGCAATTGCCTTTAGATTTTTTGATCCCATAACTGCTCCTAATCCACCTCTACCGAAAAAGTTTCCATCTCCGGCTCTTATGCATGCGAAGTAAACTTGATTTTCGCCGGCGGGGCCAATGCATGCAACTTCGAATTCATTTCCAAAGTCTTGCTTAATTGCTTTTATTGTCTCGCTTGTTTTCATGCCCCAATACGCATCTGCCCCTTTTACTTTAACTTCTCCACAGTCGATTATTATTACTGCTGGCTTTGAGCTTGAGCCTGAAATTATTATTGCATCGTATCCTGAAGCTTTAATTTCAGGTCCAAGTTGACCTCCTGCGTTTGAGTCGAATATTGTTCCTGTTAGTGGAGATTTGCTTACTGCAGCGCATCTACTGCTCGATGGGGTGATTGTTCCAGTTAATGGTCCAGCTGCAAATATCAGTATGTTTTCAGATGATAGTGGATTAACTTGAGGGTCTACCATACAAAAAATTAGATAAACTCCAATACCCCTTCCGCCGAGGAAGCTGAGTGCAGTTTCATCGTTTAGCGTTCGAACTTTAGATTTTTTATTTGTTAAGTCAACTTCAAGTAGCTTGCCCATCCAACCGTACATCGCGTCACCTGTTCACTATGTTTAGTGTAATTGGTGCTTAAAAGGCGCGCTCTAATTGATGGGTAAAGCTAAGCTTCCTCTTCGGTTACTACTCTAGCGGTCGCGTACCTGCTTCTTACTGCGGTTATAAGTATTTTTACGTGATCGCCAGGTTTTGTTCCGGGAACGAAGATTATGAATCCTTGGATTCGAGTCAATCCTTCGCCTCGCCTGCTAAGCTCGGTAATGTCTACTTCATATGTTTGACCTACTTCAACTGGCTTTTTACCGCCAAAACTTCTCCTTCTTCCGTACAAATCCTACCCTCCTTTAACGTTTTTCTAGCTCAGCTAGAAAATGTGAATTCATAGTCTAGCTAAGCTAGCCTTCAAACATTGTCGCCGAGTAATATAAGGGTTTTGGTTTCAAGTTATTTGTCATAGGCAAAAATATTAATTTCGTTTTCACTATTTAACTGGGAAGTTTATGCGCAGGAATGTGATGCTCAGCTCCAATAGGTTTTCAGTATTAATTGCTATAGCACTGCTAATTTTGACTTTCTCATTAACAGTTTACGGGCTTGCATCCGCAGCTAATGCCAAGCGAGTCTACCTTGCTGAACTTGAGATGACTATTGATCGCGGCGCTTACGAGTTCTTAAGTGATGCTCTAGCTAAGGCTGAAAGGGATGGGGCTCCATTAATATTGAGGTTAAACACTTACGGCGGCTACATGGAGAGCATGGACCTGATAATCGACCTCATATTAAACGCAAAAGTAACTGTTGTTGCTTGGATTGGCCCTAGAGGTGCAAAAGCTACTTCAGCTGGAACATTCATAGCTATGGCGGCTCAGCGCATAGTAATGGCTGACGGAACTGTCATTGGGTCATGCCAGCCCAGGTCCATTGATCCTGCTCAGCCTGTTGACCCTAAAGTTCTCAACTATGCTATTGCTAAAATGAGAGCTTTAGCTGAGAGGCGCTATGGCGTTAATGATAGTAGAGTTGATATTGCAGTTAAGTTTGTAACTGAAAATTTGGATTTAACTGCTAGGGAGGCTTACTCTCTTAAAATGATAGACTTTTTGGCCGACTCGGTTGAGGAGATTCTCGACGAATTAGGTTTAACAGGCGCTGAAGTGATAACTCTCTCTCCAGGAATAACTTCTCAGATCTACTCATTTCTAAATGATCCACTAATTATTGGGCTCTTCTTTGAACTTGGCTTCTGGCTAATATTAATAGACCTATTTACAGCGGGTATTCAGGTTTATGGTTTTGTGGGAGCAGCATTAATAGTACTCGCCCTATTTGGAATGGGAATACTGGGTGTAAGTGCAACCATCATTGCATTGATGATCGTTGGAGCAGCTCTAGTTTTTGTCGAGCTCAAATATCCGGGAATACAAATCTTCGGCTTCGCTGGCCTAGCTATGTGGATTATAAGCATAATTCTTATGTATCGTGAGCAGCCATATATTGAAGTGACAATACCGCAATATGCGATCATAGCATCCCTCGCGGTTGGCGGGGGATTTCTCTTATTCTACCTCCATAGACTTAGGCAAGCAATGAGGTTGAGAAAACGTATGTTTGATCCCAAAAAGCTCATCGGAATGGTTGGAACTGCAAAAACAGATATAAAGCCCGGTAAGTACGGTGTAGTTCACGCAGCATCCGACAACTGGACTGCATTTTCTGATTATGAGATAAAGGCTGGAGAAAAAGTTAAGATCATAGAAGTAGTGGGCTTGAAAATCAAAGTTGTGCCATTAAAGAAGGAAGCGTCATCAAATGCTGCTAGCTAAAGCTTTATTTACATTTAGTATAAGGTTAAATGGTGATTTTAATTGCTGCTTGGAAGGTTTCCCCGCGTTAAATTAGTAACCCTACCAACACCTCTGGAATATGCCCCGAGGCTAAGTGAAGAACTTGGAGTTAAAATTTACATGAAGCGCGACGATGCCATGGAATTGGCTTTTGGGGGAAATAAAGTTAGGAAACTTGAATTTCTATTGGCTGATGCTCTCGAGAAAGGTGCAGACACCATTATAACTTCGGGTGCCCTCTGCTCCAATCATGCCAGATTAACTTCTGCTGCCGCTCGGAAGCTAGGTTTAAATGTAGTGCTGATTTTGAGGAACATTGGTCCAAAAGCAGTCAAGGGCAACCTCCTATTGGATGCCATTTTAGGTGCGGACATAAGGGTGGTTGAGGCTGATAAAAGCGAGATACCTAGAATCATGGAGGAAACTGCTAAGGAGCTGCTTGATAACGGGAGAAAGCCATACATAATCCCCGGCGGTGGTGCAAATGCGATAGGATCCCTAGGATATTTAAATGCTTCAATTGAGCTTCTACATCAGTTAAATGAATTGAAAGTCAAGGCAGACTACCTAGTTCACTCAACTGGTTCAGGTGCAACTCAAACAGGATTAACGCTTGGATTTAAAGCTTTGAATGCAGACATCAAAGTTTTAGGAATAGCTTGTGGAGGTAGTAAGGAGTCGATTACCAACGTAGTTAAGAATCTTGCTGATGACACATCAAAGCTAGTTGACCTCCAGTTTTCGCTTAACTACAACGAAATAACAGTATATGACGAGTATACATGTGGAGGCTACGGCGTGATCACGAGGGATGTTGTAGATGCAGTTAAAAAGGTCGCCAAACTCGAGGGAGTGCTGCTAGATCCAGTGTACACTGGAAAAGCTATGATGGGACTTTTCGATTTAGTTGAAAAAGGAGACATACCGAAGGGGAGCACAGTCGTATTCCTTCACACCGGAGGAACGCCGCTGATATTCCAGTATGAGGATGAATTGAAGAAGTACGGCTTTAACGTCAATTTCCCCTAAATCCATTTTTAGCGTAGTTGAAGTGAAGTTATGTATAGAAATTTTTATATATAATATTATTTTTAATACTTCTTGTGGAGGTAGCCCTATTGTGGAAATTAAGAGTGAAAGGGAGCTGGTTCGATTGTTAAAAGCGCTGGCAAATCCATTGAGGTTAAGAATTTTAGCGAGCCTATGCAATGAGCCTAAAAGCATTTATACATTATCTAGAGAATTGAAAAAGCCATATCCTCTTGTTCACATTTACTTAACGAGTTTGAAGAAGCTTGGCTTAATAAGAACAGTTAGAATTGAAAAGAGAGCAGGTTCTCTACCTCCAATTCGCTATTATGTGACTGAGGATTTTCAAATTGTTATTAATCCGAAATTAATTAGGAAATTGATCAGAGAGCGTGATGAATATGAGTAAATTTTCTGCATTCATGGCTTCACTAATGATTATTGCAATTGGATGTGGTGTTCCTGCAATAACAATTTACTTTACAGTCAATTATGGTTTTAATGAAATAATATCCGGCATAATATGCTTCGCGGCTATTGCTGGAGCTTTCGTGTTGGGGGTAGTTGGTTTAGAGGGAGGCCTGTTTTCAATGCCTTATGGAGATTCAAGTAAAGTTGATAGGGAGAAATTGAACATGCTTAGGGCTCATCAAAGAGCAACGCTTGAAGAGCTTGATGAAATTGCCAAGATATTAAGGGAAATTCGAGATGCACTTAAGGAGGCTCAGGAGGTGGAGTAGATGAGCAAATTAAAGTTGAAATACAAGAGTGCAACTGATGAAGAGGTCGTTGAAGAGATGAGGAGAAGACTTAATGAAATAAAGATGCTTCTTATCGAGATTAGGGATTTGTTAAAGACTGCTGTGGGGTTGCATAGTGGCTGAAAAATATGATGAATATGAAAAACTGCTTAAGCGCAGTCCTAAAGTGAAAATTAGCGGTTCAGGAAGAGTTTCAGATGAGGAAGTCATCATAAGTGGTAGCGGTAAAATTCTAAGCGATATAGAGACGAAGGTGTTCAAAGTTTCGGGATCAGCTTATATTGATGGCAAGCTTGTCGCTGAATATGTTAAAATTTCTGGATCCGCATCATTTCATGATGATGTTGAGGCTAGAGAAATAGTTATTTCTGGATCCGCTTCGTTTCACGGTAAAGTTACATGCAAGTTGATGAGAGTTTCAGGTAGCTGTAAATTGCTAAGCGATTTAGATGTTTTCGACCACTTAAGATCTTCAGGTTCACTTAAAGTTGAAGGAAACATAAATTCTCACGGACTTGTTGAACTTAAAGGTGCATTTAGTATTAGAGGTACAATTACAGCTGGAAAGCTCTACGCGGATGTTAGGAGTAAGTCTGAAGTTAATGGTGGAATAAGAGCTGATGATGTTGAAATTTATGGTGGAGTTCATGAAACTGGCATCGTTCTATTTGGCATAACGATTGTAGGATTAAGACGTAAAGGTGCAAAGCTATACACTTCAGCTATTTTTGCCAAAAATATAGTACACATAGAGGGTGTAGTTTGCAATAATGTTGAGGGTTTCATTGTTGAAATTGGCAGAGGATGCGAGATTAGGGGAAAAGTTAGGTATAGAAATAGCGTTGAAATTCACTCCGACGCGAAACTTGCTAGTCCTCCTGAAAAAATAGTGTAGAGATTTACTTTTTAAGCTTCGAATTAACTGCTTTTCCTTGAAAGTACATATATAAGTTAAGTTCTGCCCTGAAAGATTATGTTTTAAATATTGACGGCTTAATTAAATGAAGTAAAATGCATGGTTTGAGGTGATGCAGTTGATTAAAGCTGTCTTCTTCGACTTTTGGAAAACATTATTCCAGCCAACAGTTGAAATAAATGAATATTATAGAATTAGAGTTGAGAAACTTCACGAAGTCCTATGTGAAGTTGATTCGAGTTTGTCATTAAAAGAAGTCGATGAGGCCTATTGGAGAATTCGAGGCTTATGTGATGAAGTTAGGAGTTTGGGCGTTGAAGTTCCTTTACAATTTGAAGTTAAATTGCTACTTCACAATTTAAGGCTGCACTTCTTTAATGACGATCTTATTTTTAAGCTCATTGAAGCTTACATGCATCCATTTGTTCATTTTACTAAGCCAATGAATGATGTTAGAATGGTTTTAGAGCGAATAAGGCGTCTGGGTTTAAGGGTGGCTTTGATTTCAAATGTGCTGAGCGGGCGGCACATTACAGCCGTGCTTGAAAAATGGGACTTAATTTCATTTTTCGACGCTTTAATTTACTCAGATGAAGTTGGTTTTAGGAAGCCTAGATTAGAAATATTCGATTATGCTTTTTCGCTATTGAATGTTAGGGCTGATGAATCTGTGATGGTCGGTGATGATGTTGAAGCTGACATCAAAGGTGCATTGAATTGTGGGATGAGGGCTATTCACGTCCATAGAGGCTGTAGCAATTATGAATTGGCCGTGAAGAGCCTACTTGAAGCTCTAAAAATAATTGAGAAGTGGGCTGCCCCCTGAATTAATACTCGTAAGAAATGATTTTTTGACGAACCTGCATTTTGCTCCAACAATTGTTTTTGGGAGCGACTTTGGGATAAGGACTTCATCGCAAAAATATGCTATCAACTTGTTTTGTAAAGACGTTCACGTCAACGTCCGGCTCAAATTTTAACTTTTTAATTGCTATAAATGAGGTGGGTTTGCCGCTTTCTTCAAGATCTTTTCTTGATATACTTAGTTCATCCACGTGCCTCAGAATTCTCACTCTTCCTTTTTCGAGTTCCTCTATGAAGGCTTTGGCAATATCGCTGGTTGCTTTTACTATTTTCTTAGCTACTATTTCTGACCCTTTAAGTATTGCCAGGTAAAGCTTTATTGCTTCATTTGTAACTTCTCCTACTGTTTTACCCATTTCCTTGGATAAAATTAGAAGCTGCCGGTATATTTTTCGTTAAGTCCTCTAGTACTTTTGATTTTTTTACTTTTTCCTCATTCATGGCATTTTCCTTATGTATTGCTTGTATGACATGTCATACTTAACCTTTTTTGAATCCCAGCGCGAATCCTCCGAGAAATGCGGCTGCAAATGGTAGATTCGCTACAACTTGACTGACGATTGATGTACCTTCGCCTGCAAATCCTTTAATCAAACTCTCAATTTTTTGGACTAGTTGTTCGTAATTTACCTGAAGTATTCCCTGCCATTGTAAGTAGATTAATGCTAGTGTTAGAAGTCCCAGAATGAGGATTAGCAATTTCAGTAGCTTCTTAAACGCATAGCCAACTGCGAATCCAGCGATTGCGCCAAATCCAAGCTGAAAAATTATTGCGTTTAATTCGCTCATCACTTGCACCTCTCGGCTCTATAATCTATAACATGCTTTATAAATTCTCCTGGATCTGTTTATTTTGAGTGTTAAATTCACGTTTCAGTCGTTTCTGATCATCGAGTAGATTTGATATTTCTTGGTGCAGTAAAATATTTTGATCCTAAGTGGAGTGGAAGTTCTACCTTATCGATATCCCATATTCCTTTTTTGAAGCTGTCCTTGTCTGCATATGCTGCAACTACTTGGCCTAGAAATATCGTTATTTCTCCAGCTTCAACTGCATTTACAAGTTTGCACTCTAAGTGTGCGATGCAATTTTCAATTATTGGAGCTTTAACCCTTCTAGCTTTAGCAAGCTTTAATTTTAGCAGTTCAATTTTGTTGACTCTTTTCCCACTTCTTGTTCCAGCAGTCCAGATTTCCTTGATCATGCTCATGTCTGGAACATTTACGGTGAATTCTTTGGTTTTTCTTATGAGTTCATTGGTGTATGCTTTGCGTGATATTGCTAGTGCTATAAGTGGCGGCACTTCGCTTACGGGCATGCTCCATGAGCAGGTCATTACGTTGGGTTTTCCATTTTCATCTGTTGAAACAATTAGTAATGATAATTTGGGGTGAAGCAATTTGTAGAAGTCGTCTTCAACGTCTATCTTATTATATTCTTTCACGTTCATCACCTAAATGTCATCGGCTTCCCGTATATTTCACTTCTTCAGTCGACCGTACTTGATCATGATGTCTATGAGCTTATCTATTGGTATTGCATGTCTAACGTGGTTGTCTCTTCCTTCCATTGTTACTGCCTTTAATATTGAGTTTATTATTGCTTCTTCAACTGCTTCAGCTGCTGCCTTGAATAGTGGTGATAGTTTTTGATCTATTAGAACTTTCTCTTCATGAATTGGCTGTTCAGAGTAATGGGGAATTTTAATTGCTGTTGAAAATGCAACTACAAAGTCTCCGCTTCCATGGGATGAGTAGCTTCCAG
The DNA here is from genome assembly GCA_025061115.1 of Candidatus Culexmicrobium cathedralense. Lineage (GTDB taxonomy): Archaea > Thermoproteota > Methanomethylicia > Culexarchaeales > Culexmicrobiaceae > Culexmicrobium > Culexmicrobium cathedralense. The sequence continues at coordinate 18,620 of JANZKC010000003.1, forward strand.
TTCTAGCAAGCCCGTGAGTTGCTCTTTTAGCTAGTCTGTGAAGTTGTCTTGCTGTTAGTGGCGCGTCGGTTGCAATTACCATTACAATTGATCCACCTTTTTGAGGTTGAGTGCTTCTCATGTAGTTTCTTAATTCCCATCCCACTGGTACTCCTGTTATTAGAAGGTCTTCTCTTCTTCCGAAGTTCGAGAGGACGAGTGCGCCGACGGTATAGCCACCATATTTAGCTGGAAGTTTTCGTGAAGAAGTTCCTATTCCTCCTTTAAATTCAAATGCGGACATGCCTGTTCCTGCTCCTACAGCTCCTTCTTCAATTGCTCCGCCTTTGGCGCTCTTGATGGCTTCAAATACATGTTCATGTTTAACGTGTCTTCCTCGAATGTCATTTAAGTAACTGTCATTGCATTCAAGAACGACTGGATTGACGGTTCCCGTCGTAACTCCTATGTCTGGATTTAATTGAAGCATGTAATCTATTATTGCATCTGCAACCAAGCCGACATTTAATGTGTTCGTTAAAGCTATCGGAGTTTCAAGTTGCCCTAGCTCATTTAGCTGTATGAGTCCAATCGGTTTTCCAAATCCATTAATTACGAATGAGCTAGCTCTCACCTTATTTTTAAAGGGGTTGCCTTCATGAGGCAGAATTACTGTAACTCCAGTTCTCACTGGACCTTTTCCAGGTATGAGCTTTCCACTCCCCCTTATGATTGTGCAGTGGCCTACGAGGACGCCTTTCACGTCGGTTATCGAGTTATATTTTCCCGGATTTAAGTGCCCAATTTCAATTCCAATTTCTCTTGCACGAGGTCTTTCCAATCACATCACCAAACGAAGTTTTTGAGTTTGATTTTTAAGTGATTAGATTGGTTTAGCCTTATAGACTTCTATTTCGTCGATGCTTCTGATTGCGCAGCTATACTCTTCTATAGTTTCAATTACGTCATCGAAATCTATGTCTTTGCCTTCAATGGTTATTGATATGGTTTCAGTGTTCGCATCTACCTCCTTAACTACTATTGCGACATCATTAGTTCCCGATACTTCGCAGAGAGCTTTAGAGAGGTCGACTAAGGATATTTCTCGAGGCTTTAATACGTCAATAACTATTCTCTTAAGCTTAACATCCGACTCAGACATACACCTCCCCCCTACAAGCTATATAGAACGTGCAACAATAATCCGAGAATTCCAGTTACTAGTCCAGCACATGTAGTTGCAATGCTATAGTAAAGGATTCTTTCGCCAGATATTTTGCCGAGAAATAGCCCGAGAACCATTAGTAGTACTAATATGGTAGCTATTGAAGCTAGTATTGCTGTCCAAGCATCTATTACTCCTATGACTGCTAGTAATATTGGTATTAGAGATATTGCCGTAGCAAGTACTGGAGAGAGAGCGTCGATGAAGGCAGCCATGATGGCTGCGACTTTAGCTGCTCTCTCAATTACGGAGTCATCTAAGTCTATGTGAAGCGCTCTTTCAAGTTTTTTAATTCTTCTTGAGCGCTCAGCTTCTTCAGCTAAGTAAGCGCCGAAAAATCCTGAAACGCCCATTGCAATTCCAGCGCCTATTCCTGTTGTTAAAATGATTTTTGGAGATAGTCCTCCTCCTATTATTGCTCCAATTAATACTCCTAACATTGTAACTGCGCCATCAAATGCGTTCATGACGAAGTATCTTCTTGCAATTTCACTTACACCTGAGAGCTTTATGTAGTACCTTAAATTGTCAGCTTTTTCTTCCAATACTTCTAAGAAGCTGAGGGAATCGCTTTCTTCTTCTCCACCCAACTTATATGTTAACCTCCAAAATAGATAGAGTGTTATTTGCTATTAAAATTTGCGACCACAAAATCGATGTGAAATGATAAAGTAAAATAAAGTGGTAAAATAAGGTGAGGATTTCTAGTGTCCAAGAATTTCCTCTATTTCGTCAGTGTCGCATTCTTCAACTAGTGGTATGCCTGTAACTTTAGCTGCTCTTTCAGTTAGTGCCATGAGGTCTTTTCTGTCGATTAGGTCTAGGCGCCACTTTCTGCATCCGGCTACTAGCTGCTTTAGTGAGAACGCCATTTTGTCGAAGTAGCTGTATAGACCAACTGCTGGTAGCGGTATTTCCTTCCACCTTTCACCGAATCGGGTCTTTAGCTCAGGTATTGCTGAGAAGAACTTGTATGGGTCTTCACCGTACTTGTTCTTGAACCAGGCTGGAAGCTTGCCTTTCTCAGCTAGCTCTACGAAGTATCTTGCCTTCATAACGGCGGTTATCGGTGCTCTTGCCATTGCTATTGCCTTGACGTAGGGGCCTTCTCCAAAGTTGCTTAGAGCTATGGCTTTGAACACTTGGGTTTCATTTGAGAATCCGCCTGCCATTACAATGTCAGGTATGTACATTCCCTTCTTGTACATGATTCTAATGCACTTCAACACTAGAGCTTCGAGGTACACAGTGGGTATGCCCATTTCCTGCATCATTGGAATTGGACTCATCCCAGTTCCGCCGCCAGCTCCATCGAAGGTCACGTAGTTAACCTTTGCTTCAGAAGCAACTTTCAATGTCCAAGCAACAACTGCTGGCCTATACGCTCCAGTTTTTAGCGTAACGTATTTTGCTCCTTGCTCTCTAAGCCACTCAACGTCTTCAACGAAGTCTCTAGCTCTTGGCATTCCAACTCTGCTGTGCCTTTCAAAGCTTCTTAGGGTTCCATCTCTAAATGCCTCTTGAACTACTGGGTCTTCTGGATCTGGAATTACTATGTATCCTCTCTTCTTGAGCTCAATAGCCCTTTTCAGATCCTTAATCCTGACTTCTCCTCCGATAGCCTTTGCGCCTTGACCCCACTTTCTCTCTATGCCGTTGACTTCGAGCTTGCTTAGAACGTAAACGTCAACACCCAAGCGCATGTCTTCAACGTTTGTCTGGACAATTATTTCGCCGTACTTTCCATCCCAAAACTGCTTGTAAGTTTGAATTCTGTACTTCATATCAACTGTGTCTACAACTTTTCCATTGCTGTCGAACTTTGCCTCCATATCCATTCCGACCACATTTTCGCCTACTGTCATTATTGTGCCTGAAATTGCAGTTCCAACTGCAAGGCCATCCCAGTTGTTCTTTGCAACTGCTGTTGAGCCTAAAGCTGCAACTAGGAATGGCACCTTTAGAGGTATTCCTCCTATCTTTGTTGTTACGTCTACGTTTGGAAATATTGCTACATCGGAGTCTTCAGCTATTCCCTTAGCGCCTCTCACTTCAGCTTGAATGTTGAAGTGCGACCAGTCTAGGCCGTAGTTCTTGTTTGATGCTGCGGTGCTCCAGCCGAACCAGTCTGGTGAGGGGTAAACGAGTTCTTTACCCCTGATTGCTGACATGCCAACTTCGCATGGGAATGGGCAGTCCTTAATGCATAGTGGGCATAAGCCGCTGAAGGGACTTACTTCAGCTAGTGGTACTCTAGTTGATGTTTCATTTGTAGGTTTTCTATTTCCATATCTTTCAGATAGCATTTAAAATCACCCTCCACACAAAATTCCATTTCATGGGCGTTGAGCAATAGCGAAAATCTAAATATAAGGTTTACTGAAAAATGTTCATTTAACGTCTCCTAAATATTTCTTTTACTTAACTAATGTGAATCATAGCTTTTTGGCTTAAAAGGTTAAATTGGTTGAAGCTGAAAGATTCATTAGGCTATTTGCGAAACATATGTTGAGAGGATTTGTTTGAAGATGATTGAAGTAGAAGAGGAAATTATGCTTAGGCTAAGAGGGGGGAAGGTCGCATATCACCTCGTTGATGGTGAAACGATTTTAATTGATGCTGGCTTATATCCATTTGACAAAAGTAAAATTCCGATTCAATGCAAATTGCCGGAGGAAAAGCTTGAAGAAAAATTTGGGTACACTAGCGGGAATAGGTCCGTGGTGTTTAGATTTGGTGATGGCTGGTTTAAAGCTAAGGCGATAGGTATTCCTTCAGGAGTTTCCCAGCCGATTTATCGTCGAAGAATCGTGCACACATACTACTTGTATAATGCTTTTATTGGGTCTGGAAGAGTAGTGTGGGGTTTCATGACCATTGGAGAAGCAGAGCGAGAAATATATTGGATGAATAAAGCTTGGGAGCTTGATTTACCAGCAACTCGTCCAATTGGAATTGGAGTTTATCCTAAAGTGAAAATTCTTGAGTTTCCAAATAGGCATGCTTTATTCAACTTCCTAAGGGCAAAGAGCCGAGATGAAGTTTTGAACTTATTTGAATGCGATGGTAAAAATGCTGGTGCGGCCTGCCTTTTTAGCCTTGAACCAGGCGATGTCAGAGCCGACGAAATTCTATATGGCCTTTTATTTCCAAGAATTGATGAGCTCATGGATTTAGAGGAATGCAAGGCATATTTGAGGTGGCTAGGGTCTTCTTGCGCTTACAATTTAAGGCTGCATCATAATAGTGGAATTTTGCATGGTACTATACGTAGAGAGGATGGGTTAATGACTAACTCTCACTTAGCAAATCACATTGTTGGTTTTGAAAAAACTTGGGTTACCGATTATCACATGGCTTCAGAAATTAGAAGTAGGGCTGAAGAGAAGCTTAAGTTAGAGGAGTACTACTGCTTATGGCATGTAATGAATCCGCTTCCAGCAGCTAGTTTACTGGTCAGGGCAAGAAGAAGGAGAATATCTCTTCTCGAATTACCTCAAATCCAGTTTGAAGTAGCGCCTTACAAGAGCTTTTATGTGTGGGAGAACATCATGAAGATTCACGCTGGATTATATTCTCCTGCAAGCATTTATGAAGAGCTAACTGCATCATTAATTGACGGAATGGAGTATGGGTATAATAGGGGTAAAGTGCTTGAGGTTGAGCGGAAGTTAAAAAGGAAAATGCTAATTAATCTATCTATTCTTAAGGAGGAGCTCTGGAACCTTTATGGCTTGCCGAAGGGAATGCAGCGGGGAGTTGAAGTTTTGCGCAACTTGATGAGGGTGAAAAAGCTGGATGAAGATTACCTGAATCGAAAAATTTTGGAGTTGAAAGAGATACTGTGCGTCTAGCGTAGCATGTCAGCTTCGACTTCTGTGAGAACTTCCTCGATGATGTCTATTGCTTTGTCCATTAGTTCCCTAGTTATGGTTAGTGGTGGAGCAATTCTAATCGTAGATTTGCCTGCACCTATCACTGCAATGCCTCGTTTAAAGCAGCGTATCAGCGTCTCAGAAAGCTCTTTAACTGCGGGCTCCTTGGTTTCCTTATTGCGGACTAACTCTACTCCAATCATTAATCCCTTACCTCTAACGTCGCCTATGATTTCCATTTTCTCCTGCATTTCCTTGAACCGCTTAATCGTATACTCTCCAATTTTAGTTGCATTTTCGAGCAGATTTTCCTCTTTAATTATTTCTATAACTACGTTGGCGGCAGCGCATGAAACTGGATTTCCTCCAAATGTTGATGCGTGGCTTCCCTTCGGCAGGTTCATTATCTCTTCTCTGCCGATTATTGCTCCAAGAGGCATTCCTGCAGCGATGCCCTTGGCAACTGTAATTAAGTCTGGAGCTACATTCCAGTGTTCGATTGCAAACCACTTTCCAGTTCTTCCCATGCCTGCTTGAACTTCATCTGAAATCATTAAAATGCCGTATTTTTCGCATAGCTTCTTTATTTTTAGCCAGTAGTTCGGCGGAGGAACCACGTATCCTCCCTCTCCTTGAATTGGCTCGAAAATTATGCATGCAGTTTCATCTGGTGGAACGTACTTTTTGAAGTAATATTCCTCTATGAAGTCTACGCACCAGTATCCGCAGTCAGGGTATTCCTGCTTCCAAGGGCACCTGTAGCAGTATGGGTATGGGACATGCTCGACGCATGGCAGAAGTGGTGAAAACCACTTTCTCTGAACAGGTTTGCTTGAAGTTAGAGCCATCGCTCCGAAGAGCCTTCCATGGAACGAACCTATGTACGCTATTATGTAGGGCCTAGATCCTTTAAAGTACGCCCTTGCAGCTTTTATGGAACCTTCAACTGCTTCAGCTCCGCTATTGCAGAAGAAAACCTTTTTCTTGAATTTTCCTGGAACTATCTCTACGATTTTTTTGGCTAAAGCTACTGCCGATTCATAGTAGAAGTCGGTTAATGAGTAGTGGAGAAGCTTTTCGCACTGCTTCATAATTGCTTCAATAACTTTTGGATGCCTATGCCCAACAGAAATGACTGCAATTCCAGCATTTAAGTCAATATATTTATTTCCATCAACGTCAATTAGTATGCAATCTTCGGCTCTATCCACGACGAGTGGATACCACCTTACAAATGACTGCATCAAGTATTCAGAATCTTCCTCTAGTAGCTTCTTTGCTTTAGGTCCTGGAGGAGTTACGATGATTTTTGGAATATCGTCTAATTTCATGTTTATCCCCATTCATCAAATTAAGAAACAAAGTATAAAAGGTTTAAGAGGTTGCAGAATATACGATAGCTCCATTAACGATTGTCATTATAACTTCAATGTCCTTCAACTTTTCAGCTGGAATTTCCGTTGGGTCATCTGATAATACGACTATGTCTGCAACTTTCCCCACTTTAATTGAGCCCTTTATATCTTCTTCGAAACCTAAGTAAGCCGCGTCCAAAGTAAACATTCTTATTGCTTCTAGTGGAGTTAAGCACTCGTTGGCGGTGTATTCATACAATTTTATTTTTTCGAATTTGCCTCTTGTAACTGCGGAGTATATTTGGTAGATTGGGTCGAGTGGATCTACTGGGCAGTCTGATCCACCTCCAATTCTAACTCCACTTTTCATCATTGACTTGAATGGGTATACCCACTTAGCTCTCCTTGGACCTACCCTGTCCACCGACCAAAAGTCTGAAATTATAAATCGAGGCTGGACGGAAGCAACCATTCCAAGTTCGCTCATTCGCTTAATGAGATCTTCTCTAATTACCGATGCATGTTCAATTCTATGCCTATGGTCTAAACGTGGATTTTTCTTGATTGCTGCTTCCACAGCGTTTATAGCCATCTCTATCGCTCTATCCCCGATAGCGTGAATTGCTAGTTGTAATCCTGCTTCATGGGCTTTCTCGACTATTGCCGCAAGCTTCTGGTATGGTAGCACTACTATTCCCATGTTATTTGGATTTACGGGATCATCGGCGTATGGCTCGCTTAATGCAGCTGTTCTCGCTCCTAGGGATCCATCAACGAGTAGTTTTACTCCATTGATTTTGAGGTTATCATCTCCAAATCCTCGCATAACTCCAAGTTTAGTTAAGTGTTCTAAGCAGTCTGATTTAATGTATAGGCAGACTTTAAGTGGAAGTTTATCCATTTTCTTTAAAATTTGAAGCAGCCTAAATTCTTCTGGTGTTGCAGATACAAAGTGCACTGTTGTGATTCCATGCTTCACAGCTTCTTTACAAGCTTTTTCTGCTGCTTCTAAAGATTCCTCTAAAGTTGGTTTTGGAATTTTCTCCCATACAAACTGCATTGCCTTTTCTCTCAAAATCCCGGTTGGCTCGCCACTTTCATTCCTGTCTATTTTGCCTCCTTCAGGATCCGGTGTATCTTTCGTTATACCTGCTATTTCCAATGCCTTTGAGTTTACCACGCATATATGGCCGCAAACTCGTCTTAACATCACTGGATTTTCCGGAGAAACTTCGTCCAAATCCCATCTCGTAGGGTATCGGCCTTCAATAAATTTATCTTGGTCCCAGCCTCTACCAAGAATCCACCTTCCTTTCGGCGTAACTTCAACTTTTGATTTAACTTTACTCTTAATGTCTTCGATTGACGTTGCATCTCTTAAGTCGATCCACATTAATGAAAAGCCGAAGCCTATCAGGTGTATGTGCGTGTCGATGAAGCCTGGAACAACTGTTTTACCTTTGACATCAATTACTTTAGTATTTCCGCCGATAAGTTCTTCAACATCCTTGTTTGATCCTACATAAATTATCTTTTTATCTTTAATTGCAATTGCTTCTGCTTTAGGTTTTTCCTCATCCATCGTTATTACATTCGCATTTAGTATAACTAGGTCTGCAAATAAATTCACTAAAACGCACCTCCGAACTAATTTTAATTGATGATAATATAAGAGTTGAGTGTGTCAATTTAAGTGATATTGAGTTGAGAGGGAGGTTCATTTGAAGTTAGTCATAGACTTTGTCAAATATCAAGGATGTGGAAATGACTTTATAATAATAGATGAACTTGATCATGAAATCGTCCCTGAGGAGCTGAAAGGCGCAGTCTCAAGAATTATTTGCAAGCGAAGATTTTCAGTAGGTGCAGACGATGTCCTATACTTGCTTCCATCCAATAAAGCTTATGCATGGATGCGTATTTTCGAACCCGACGGCACCGAAGCAGACATGTGTGGAAATGGGATAAGGTGCGCTGCAAGCTACCTTTGTGAAAAGCTTAGGAAAAATAGCGTTCTAATAGAAACAAAAGCCGGAGCAAAGTTGATCAAGAAGATAGATGGTTACTTTAAGGTTGATATGGGTAGGCTTCTAAGAAAACTCTATGAGCTCAAGGATTTCGTCAGCGTTGAGTTTGAGGAGGAAGAGGACCTTATAGGAAGGCGTGTATCATTTCCGTTGGTAGGTGAACTGGAAATTTCAATAGTTAAAGTTGGAGAGCCACATGCTGTAATTTTTGTTGAAGATGTTGAAAAGGAGGATATGGAGGAATACGCTAAGGCAATTGCAATGAACAAAAAGTTTTTCCCAAAGGGAATAAGTGTAAATTTGGTTCAAATTGTCAGTGAAAATACAATAAAAGTTAGAACTTATGAGAGGGGAGTTTGGGGAGAAACTTTAGCTTGTGGAACCGGCTCAACTGCTTCAGCAGCAGTAGCTTATATCTTGGGTAAAGTTAAGGATAAGAAGATCAAGGTAAAAGTGAGGGGTGGAGAACTAACGATACTTGTGGAAGGGAATGCCTTATACTTGATCGGTCCTGCTCAAAAAGTATTTGATGGGAGAATTGAAATAAATGTTTAATTACCAAATTATTCTTTCATGACATCTATAAATAAACTCGTTAAGGCAATAAAATTTCTTGCTTCAGCAATTGCATCAGAAATAAATGTTGGAAACACTGCTACAGCTCTACATTTAGCTGCGTTAATAGAGTTTACCTTTGGCTAATGGAGAACGTGTTCATAGAAGATTTTTGAGCTTAACTTATCATATTAATGATGCGTCGTTAACTCCGAGTGCGGTAGTATTGCAGTTCAAGCAAGTGGAATTGCTTTAAGCCTTAATAGTTCAGCTAAAGTTAAAGTTGCATTTGAAGTAGCTGTCAGTGTTAGCTAAGCAATGTAAATTGGCATAGTAATTGAAGGAGTAAGAGGGATTGAATGTGCTTCAATAGTTCAGAAAAACTTAGATTAAACCGCAATATTAAGAATGTAAACTGCCAATTTAGATTAAATTGCATAACTGGAGGTGGCTTAAGGTGTATGATCTCGTTATTAAGAATGGGCGTGTAATTGACGGCACCGGCAACCCATGGTTTAAAGCTGACATAGCAGTTAAAGATGGAAAGGTAGTTGAAATTGGAGAAATACCACAGTCAAAAGCTGATGAAGTTATTGATGCAACTGGCCAAATTGTATGTCCGGGTTTCATAGACATGCACAGCCACTCAGACCTTTTTCTTCTAATAAATCCAAAGGCTGAAAGCAAAATTAGGCAGGGCGTAACGACCGAGGTTATCGGCAATTGTGGAGCAAGCCTATTCCCAATATTACCTGGTAAAGTGGAGATTTTCATGAAGCGAGTTGGCGCATTAGCTGAGGAAGTTACTTGGGACTGGCATACGCTTGATGAATATGCCGAGAAGCTTGAGAATCAGGGGATTTCCGTAAATGTCGTTCCACTTGTTGGTCATGGCACCTTAAGGATCAATGTTATGGAATTTGAGAATAGAGCTCCAACAAAAAATGAATTGGATGAGATGAAGGCTTTGCTCGAAGACTCTCTTAAAGTTGGAGCTTTCGGCATGTCGACTGGACTGATATACACGCCTGGGTCGTATGCCAATACTGAAGAGATAATTGAGCTGGCAAAAGTTGCTTCAAGATATGGCGGAATATATGCGTCTCATGTTAGAAGCGAAAGCACGTGGCTTTTAGAAGCAGTGAGGGAGGCAATTAGAATCGGTAAGGAAGCTGATATTCCAGTTGAAATTTCACATTTAAAGTCAGCTGGAAGGAGGAATTGGGGAAAAGTTAGAGATGCTTTAAGAATTATTGAAGCTGCTAGGGATGAGGGCGTAGAGGTTACGTGCGACTTTTACCCATATACTGCTGGAAGTACTGGTCTTGCTGCATGTTTACCTCCTTGGGCTCATGAGGGCGGATTGGAGGAAATGCTAAAAAGGCTCAACGACCCGTCGGCAAGAGCTAAGATGAAGAAAGACATAGAACGGGGATTGCCTGGGTGGGAAAATCTGGCTGGAACAGCTGGTTGGGACAGCATAGTTGTAGCTTACTGTGAAAAGAATAAGGAGTATGAAGGATTAAGCATAGCTGAAATAGCAAAGATGAGGGGTGTGGATCCTTTTGATGCTGCATTCGACCTTCTTCTAGAGGAGGAGGGTGTTGTAAGCATTATTTTGCATATGATCTGTGAAGATGACATGCGATACGTCATGAAGCATCAGCTAACGATGGTTGGAACGGACGGCTCATGCTATGCGCCGTACGGGCCATTGGCTAGGGGGAAGCCTCACCCGAGGAATTATGGAACGTTTCCAAGAATTTTAGGTAGGTATGTTAGAGATGAGAAAGTGCTTTCACTGCAGGATGCAATTAGGAAGATGACTTCAATGCCTGCGCAGAAACTTGGATTGAGAGATCGCGGCTTAATTAGAGAGGGATTTTGGGCTGACATAGTGATATTTGACCCGCATAAGGTACTCGATAAAGCTACCTTTAAGAATCCGCATCAGTATCCTGAGGGAATAACCTATGTCATTGTTAATGGGAAAGTTGCAATAGAAAAAGGGGAGCATACGGGCGTTTTGGCAGGGAAGGTTTTAAGGAGAGGTTCTCATCGATACTCCGCCAATACCAAGTCGTAAACCATATCTCTTTCAGTCAATATCCCAACAAGCTCATTATTTTCAACTACTGGTAGTGCTCCAATTCTCCTCTCGGACATTATTTTTGTTGCTTCGCCCAATTCGGCATCTGGACTTATTGTTATGACTGGAGATGACATGATATTCGATATGGGTATTCGAATTAAGTCGTATATGCTGCATTTGGGCGACAGCTGAATTGCCCTTTTCAATTGAAATAGCTTTACTATATCCATGGCAACAACTATTCCAACCAGCTTGTCATCAACTATAACTGGAAGCCTTCTAAAACCTAAATTTATCATGGTTTGGGAAGCTTCTTTAACTGTTGTTTCTGGGGATGCCGTAACTACATCCTTTGTCATTATGTCCTTTACCTTCTTTCCGGTAACCTTATTAGCCAAATATCGAAGCACATCTCTTTCGGTGATGATGCCAAACACCTTTTCATCTTCATCTACTATTGGGACTGCCCCCACATTATTGACTACCATCCGCTCTAGAACATCTACAAACGTCTCGTCAATATATGCCTTAACGACGTTCCTCACCATTATTGATTCAATAGGCTCTTCAACCGCCTTATACAAATTTCCTTCATGCCTATTAACTATGATGTTGAAGTAATCTCCACCGCCAAAATAATTCACCAAGTCTGTTGCAGTTACAATTCCTAGCAGCCTCTTGTCAGGCATGGTGATTGGAACCCTTCTGAATCCGTGGCTTACCATCATTTGAATAACCTCTTTAACTGGAGCTCGCTGGGATGCCGTTATTACAGGTTTCTTAACAATTACGCTCAGTTCAAATTCTCTTTCGTAAATTTTATCTGAGAAGTTGGGCTTGCCATCACTCCTTAAAAAGCGAGGTTCAATTCTTCTCATTTTACATTTCATTTAGTCACCGATGATAATTAGGTTAATACAAATATATACGCATTAGGTTAATGCGTTACTGCAACTTTATTTCCACCGGCCCTTTTAACTTCTCTCAAAAGCTTTAACGCTCTCTTTCTCGTATAGCTGTTATATGCATCTCTTCTATTTTTAGCTGGCTTGCCTGTTACTGGTCCCAAAGCTACTGCAATAGATATGGAAGCACCTAACCGACTTATTTCCATCCTAATACGCTCTAGATCTTCAATGATTTCTTCCAAATCCTTCTCAGAAATGTCTGGTATTTCAAGAACAACTTCTTCCGTACCTCTCTTTTCATCTAAACCATAAATAACCACTGCAAAGTGCTTGCGAACGAATTGCCAGACCAGCGTTGTGAGTGTTCCAGTAATTATATTTGGCACATACTCGCTCCATCCTCGACTTTTGCTGAGCTCCTCAAACTTGTCTAAATCCATTATTATGACGCATCCAGTTAGCATAACTTCAAACACCAATTTACTTAATGGTTAAGTTTTTGATTTCAGCTGAGGACCACTTCTTCATCTGGTGGTCGGGCGGGGTATTTTCATCATCAAGAACTATAAGAGTGCTAAGGTAAATATAAAATTGGCTGAATTGAAGCGATGACCCGAGGTTGAATCATGAACTCGATTAGGAGTCATGGAATATATAGGCATGCTTGTCCAAACTGCAGGGGCGAGGAAGATGATGGCAGGCTCTTTCTGGGAGCTCCATGCTTTAAGTGCTTCCCACGTGAAGTTGAAAGTAGAATTTCAATCTACAAATTATATGATCTTCTAAGGAATTATGGTTCTCTTAAAGAAGTTAAAGAGCTATTTAAATTGCATAAGGGCTTGGATGAAGTTGATGAGCTTTTCCATAAAGCGACTGGAAGTAGGTTGTGGAGCATTCAAAGAACATGGGTTAAGCGTGTTTTGAAAGGAAGGAGTTTCACTATCATAGCTCCTACTGGTGTTGGCAAAACTGTTTTCGGCATGATAATGGCTCTTTTTCTTGCCTTAAAGGGTAAAAAAGCATACATCATAGAGCCAACCACTCCACTTGTACTTCAAGTTTATAATAGGTTAATTAGTTTCGCAGATAAAGCAGGATTAGATGTGCAAATAATTGCTTATCATGCCCGTCTCAAACCTAAAATTAAGAGCGAAGTACTAAGCAAGATTTCAAATGGGGACTTCGATATTCTCATAACAACATCAAGATTTCTAACTGCGCGATTTGATGCTTTAAAGGGTAAGCATTTCCATTTCATATTTGTTGATGATGTCGATGCGATATTGAAGAGCTCTAAAAATATCGACCGTATTCTAAGCTTGCTTGGATTTACTGATGACGAAATTGCAGACGCTTACGAGCTCGTTAAACTTAGGAATAGAATTACCAAGTTAATTAGCTTGCATAGGAAAAGTCCGGAGATCAAAGAGTTAATGGAAAATTACGATAAACTTGTGAAGCGAGTAGCAAAGATTAAGGGCAAATCGAAATCGATTCTCGTTGTTTCGAGTGCTACGGGAAGACCTAGAGGACTGCGCGTTAAACTATTTAGAGAACTTTTAGGCTTTGACGTTGGATCTAGGTCGGAGCTACTTAGAAACGTAGTAGATGTTTACTGCAAGGTTTCTCCTGAAAAATCAATTGAGGAGATGATAGTTGAGCTGGCAAGTAATCTTGGATCAGGAGGACTCGTATTCGTTCCAGTAGATAAGGGTCTCGAGTACGCTGAGAAGTTAGCAGAAATACTTGTTGAAAGCGGAATTAAAGCTGAAGCTTTTTCCTCCAAGAACATTGAAGCTTTAAGTAGGTTTATTGAAGGGGAAAGCGATGTCTTAGTTGGCGTAGCTTATTACTATGGAGTTATGGTTAGAGGCCTCGATCTACCAGATAAAGTGAGGTATGCATTATTCGCCGGGATTCCAAAATTTAAGTTTAACACCAAGTTAGATGAGCCTCATCCCTCAAATATTCTTCGTGGATTAACGATAATTAGCGAAGTTGTTGAAGGAATTGAGGAAAAAAGGCGAATTGAAAGGCTAATTGCTAGGGTTAGGCGTTACATGCAAATTTTGCCTGTGGCGCTCTTAAATGAAATTGGTGGCAAGCTAGCTGAAGGCATTAAACCTAGTACTGACGCTGAAAGAGTATTTTACGAGGCTCTTCAAGTACTTAGGAGCTACTTGGCTAGAAGCGACATCAAGGATAAGCTGAAGAAACTGGAAGATGTAAGGTTGATCGAAGAAAACGGGAAAACTTTCATTTTAATACCGGATGTCATGACTTACATTCAAGCTAGCGGTAGGACATCCAGAATGTTCGCTGGAGGATTGACGAAGGGGCTCTCGATTGTAGTGGTTGATGATGAGCACTTACTTAAGGGACTTATGAAGCGCGCTAAGTGGATTATTGAAGACATGGAGTGGCGAAGCTTAGAAGAAGTTGACATAAAATCCATAATTGATGAGATAGATAGAGATAGGCTAGCGGTTAAGCAGTTGCGTGAAGGTAAAATAAGAATGGAATTTAAAGATCCAATGAAGACGGCGCTGATGGTTGTAGAATCGCCAAATAAAGCTAGAACTATCGCCAACTTCTTTGGGAAGCCTAGCGTGAGGAGATTTGAAGAACTTAAGGTATACGAGGTTTCTACTGGAGAGCTACTTTTAATGATCACCGCAAGTGGCGGCCACATTTATGACTTAGTGACAGACGTAGGTTATCATGGAGTTTTACTTCCAAAAGATGGTGGAGCCTTCCTCCCAGTATACACTGCAATAAGAAGGTGTTTGAAGTGCGGATATCAATTCAGCGATGACCTGGATAAGTGTCCTAAGTGCGGCAGTAGCGTTTTGAGGAATTCGCTTAAAGTAATTGACTTCATTAGAGCTCTCTGCGAAGAAGTTGATTTAGTGCTGATCGGAACTGATCCTGACACTGAAGGAGAGAAAATTGGGTGGGATTTAGCTGCTCTCCTCACGCCATACGCGAAAGAGGTTAAGCGAATAGAATTCCACGAAGTAACTAAAAGGGCAATACTGGAAGCATTAAGGAGCGCGAGAAGCTTCGATACAAATCTCGTAGAAGCGCAGATAGTTAGGAGAGTTGAAGATAGGTGGATAGGTTTTGAATTGAGCAAACGATTATGGAGTGCATTCAAGAGAAGGGGATTATCTGCAGGTAGAGTTCAAACACCAGTTTTAGGCTGGATTATTGAGAGGGAGAGGGAGTTTAAGGAGAGCTTTAAGAACGTGTACTCAATATTGCTGCCATATGGCATTAAAGTTGAATTGACGGAAGATGAAGTATTGGAAAAGCTCGTCAAAGCTGAGCTCGTCAAGGCGAAAATTAAGGTCTTGGACGTGGTTGAAGAAGATATGCACCCGCCTCCACCCTACACGACTGATACTTACCTGCACGATGCTTCTAAAAAGCTTAGGTTAACCGCACCTGAAGCCATGCAAATAGCGCAGGACCTATTTGAACTAGGCTTCATAACATATCACAGAACAGATAGCACGAGAGTCTCCACATTTGGACAATATGTTGCTAAGGAATATTTGTCTGAGAAATTTGGAGCTAAAGCCGAAGAACTTTACATGCCTAGAAGCTGGGGGGAGGCTGGTGCACATGAGTGCATAAGGCCTACAAGGCCATTGGACGTAAATAGGGTAAGAGAGCTCATAGCTGAGGGAATAATAACGCCAATAAAGCCTCTAACTAAAAGGCACTTTCTCGCCTATGATATGATCTTTAAGCGATTCATTGCAAGCCAAATGAAGGCGGCAAAAGTAGTAAGGCAGAAAATAGAGCTAAGCATACTGGGAGTAGCTAGAAATATAGATAGGATCATTAAGGTTAAGGAGCCTGGCTTCTTAACGGTTAATCCAATAGTAAGAGTTGAGGTTAAAGTCGAGGAAGGCGAAGTAAAGCCGGTAAAAGTTGATGTAAGGCGAAAGGCGCTGGTAACCCTTTACACGCATGGAGATGTGATAAGGCTTATGAAGGAGCGCGGAATTGGCAGGCCATCAACCTACGCCAAAATAGTTCAAACTTTAATACAGCGAGGATATGTTATGGAGACAAAAAGGAAGAAATTGATGCCGACAAAACTAGGCAAAAGCGTCTATAGGTATTTAGCTTCAAAATATGGCAATCTAGTATCGGAGAAGAGAACTGCAATGCTTGAAGAGATAATGGATCAGATCGAGAGAGGGGAGCGCAATTACATTGAAGTTTTAAGTGAGCTATATAGGGAAATTTCGTCAATACCTTAATTCCAGCATATTTGTCTAAGATCATTAATGGCTCTGGATTAATTGCATTTAGCTTCTTAAATTTACACTCCATCTTTCTGATATCGACTTTAATCTCTTGAATGCGAATAACTTCTCCTTACTGCCAACTCTCATATCCGATATGATTTGCTCAAGCTCGTAAACTACGCTGTCGTAAACTTTTCGGTTAATTGGATATGGTATTCCATCTTTACCTCCAACTGCGAAAGACCATTTAATTGGGTCGAATATGTGTGTTATAGGATCCTTCTTAGATGGCGGTTCGTCGTAAATGAGTTCTGAAATTAATGCTAGCGCCCTGAGAGTTGAAGGTCCTATGCCCCTAAATAAAAGAAAACTTTCAAAATCCTCAGGCTTAACTTGGAACACATTTCTTAGCGCTCTCCAATTGATTGCTATTTCTTCAATTGGCTTGTAATAATCTAGCTTTACGGCTAATTCATTTTTGCCGCTAAACCACCTGGTTATTGGACAATTCTTTCTCAGAAACCTCTTAATAGAACCTAAATCTCTCTTTAGCTTTGCAGGTCCATGATTAATAATTTCTAGAATCGTATTCCTGCAGCTTCTACTCTCTCTAGCAACTAGATTTAAAGTTGATTCGCTTATTTTAACGTCGACTATGGCGTTATGAGGGTCTTCAACGAACTTCCTTACTTTGCTTGACAGCCAATGATATCTTCTAGCCATGCGCTTTTCAACGTTCATTCCCTGCTGAATTACAGTCCACGATCCGCTTTTTGAAACTATCATTGAGTGGTGATATATTGAGTAGCCATCTTGAAGAGCTGCATTGTCAATTTTTGCTACTAACCTACTAATTCTAGCAAGCTTCTCTCCATACTCCTCTCCTAAATCAAGCTTGATGGCTGCCTGTTTAACTTCAATTGGCGTTTCCAGACTTTTCTTCCCTTTACCGCCGGCTATGGCTATTTCAACTTCACTTTTGTTTAGAGCTTGCCTTAGAACTCCGCAGACAACTGTTGTGGACCCTGAGGAATGCCAATCGAATCCTAGAACATTGCTGAAAGCTTGAAACCACAGTGGATTTGCAAGCCTTTCGAGAAATTTGTCCTCTCCAAATTCGTTCACGAAGACTGTGATAATTGCATTTGCTAGTTTAACCATTCTATTAAATAGCCATCTTGGAACTGATCCTTCATGTAATGGTAGTTCTGCTATTCCTTTGATGCTCAATTTTACTCCCAATTCAATATGCACTTTTAGGAATATTTTTGTTGCTGATTTGGTTTCTACCTATAAGCTCTGCGCCTTAAGGCTGTTAACTCTTCGATTGCTAAGATGTTTTCTCTAATCATAATGTTCTTTAATGTTTTTCTAAAATACCTATGAACTTTAACTCCCATTTCTTCAAGCTCATTTTCAAGTCGTTTTGAGAGCTTTTCACCTTCGCTGTCGAAGTCCATTAGCACTGCTATTCTTTTCCCTTTGAATTTCTCTGCTAATTTTTCAGTGAATTGAAATATTGGCTTTCTAGAATCGCAGAACCTTATGATTTTACCTCTATATCCATATCTTCTCAGCGCTTTTTCGTCGTGTGACCCTTCAACTATTACTGCATCTACGGAGAAATTTAACTCTTCGATCAATTTTTCTATGCGCTTCATTAATTCAAAGTCCGCTTTTCTTTTCCTCTTCATTTACCCTTTCCTCGCGTGGAGAAGTATGTGTCCTGCTTCTGGTAGGAGCAGCTTTTCTAATGCTAATTTTACAGCTGATTTTGATCCAGGAATACAAGCTAATAGCTTTCCATTAACTATTCCTGCACATGCTCTTGAGATTATTGCTGAGCTTCCAATCTCCCTATAACTTAAAAATCTAAATATTTCTCCAAATCCTTCGAGTTCTTTCTCAATAATTTCTTTAATTACTTCATAAGTATAGTCTTTCAATCCTACTCCTGTTCCTCCAATAAATATGATTACATCAGCTTCATTTAGGCTATTTTTAATGCTTCTCCTAATTTCTTCAGGATCATCTGGAATAATTACCTTATTAGTTATTTCGTAGCCATAATTTTTGATGAGCTTTCCTGCTAATTCTCCAGATTCATCTTTTACTTCTTCTCCCTTCATTAATCGGCGATATCTTGAGCTACTTACTACTACGATTTTAAATTTTAAGTCCTTTAGGGCTTTAGCTTTATGCTCCCTACTCATTCAACTCCCCCTATAAATTAGAGTTCCAGCTTCTCCTTTAATTGCTTCAACCGCTCGTTCTAGATCGGCAATTATTGCTTTTTCTCCACCCCACTCGAGAAATCTAATGCATGCTAAAACTTTTGGACCCATGCTTCCAGGTAGGAAGTGCCCTTCAGAATAATATTTCTTCGCTTCTTCAAGTGTCATCTTATCTAAGGGTTTTTCATTAGGCTTTCCATAGTTTAATCTAACCTTATCGATGTCGGTTAAAATTAATAGGATGTCTGCTTTAACGACTTCAGCCAGCTTTTCACTTGCCAAGTCCTTGTCGATGACTGCTTCAACACCTTTAAGCTCACCATGTTCTTCAACTACTGGAATGCCTCCTCCACCTGTAGCTATTACTATCATGCCCTCCTCAACCATAGCTCTTATGGCATCTCCTTCAATGACCTTTATTGGATCTGGAGATGGTACTACCCTCCTATAAACCCTGCCTTCTCCTGGCTTTATCTTCTTTATGATGTAACCTTTATTCCTAGCAATTTTTTCTGCTTCATCTTTATTGTAAAATGGGCCCACAGGCTTGGTTGGATTATTAAAGGCAGGGTCGTTCTTGTCGACTAAAACTTGAGTAACCACAGTCACAACGGGCTTTCCAATTCCTTCTGCGCGCAACATGTTCTGTAAAGTTTGCTGCAACATGTATCCAATTTGACCTTGAGTCATTGCGCCTAAAATGTCAAGAGGCTGGGGCGGAACTCTGTCTTCAGCCTCCTCCTGCTGAATCATTAAATTGCCAACTTGAGGTCCATTGCCATGCGTTATTATTAACTGATAGCCCATTTTAACTAATTGAATTAAATTTTTACATGTTTTCCTAACATTTCTGAGCTGCTCCTCAGCAGTTCCTATTTCGTCAGCCTTTTTAATTGCGTTGCCGCCCAGGGCCACTAAGACTCTTTTAGTCATATTAAACCTCCAGCAAATCTTTAATTGACATTTTAGTAGCTCATTGAGTGGGAATTTATATTTGTACATTAAATCTAATATAAGTTTCCAACTAAATTTAATTTGGTGAATGTTATTGTCTAGTTTATCTTATGGAAAAGTTGCGGCAGCAATATTCTTCCTATACTTGGGGATCTCGGTATGGCTATACTCGAGCCAAGTAGTAACTGACGTTCTGATGTTATTTGCTGGATTACTGATAATGATTGGGGCATGGACAATTGTCTTTGGATTTATTGGTGTGAGGAGGGATTTGACTTTCTGGCTTGCTAACGGTTCTTTTATATCATTAATTTCAGCAGCCATCTTTGCATTCCAACTAACAGGGCAAATTTCAACATCAATTGCAGTACTATTCATAGGAATAGGATTACTAATCGTTGCTTTCATTTTAAGACGCTAACTCGAGATAAAAATGGCAGCGTTGATGCAAGTTTAAAATGAAAATAAAGAAGAAATAATTTATGCGTATTTTCATTTCTTTTTAAATTATTTCCTTAATGTTTTTGATTACGCTCCATACTTCATTTGGAATATACTTCTTTCCTAAAATAAAACTTAAAACTTTACTTTTTAATGATAGTTTTAATCTAAATCCGCAAGCATATGGATGTCCCCCTCCACCATATTTTTGAGCAATCGGCAAAAGGTTTATTTCTTTGCCTTTGGAGCCTACGTAAAGTGAAATGGCGTTGTTTCGTCTTAGAACCATAATGAAATCTAAATCCAGTTTTTCGGATATTTTTCTTGCAATCCAGCTTTTTGGAAGATTTACCTTTCGCAAATCTATGATTGCAAATTTCAAATTATTATGGGTTTTCATCTTAATTGCTCGTTTTATTGTTTTTGAAACTTCAGCTTCCGCTTCCTTTCTTAATCGGTCTGAAATTCT
This sequence comes from Candidatus Culexmicrobium cathedralense, assembly GCA_025061115.1. Taxonomy (GTDB): domain Archaea; phylum Thermoproteota; class Methanomethylicia; order Culexarchaeales; family Culexmicrobiaceae; genus Culexmicrobium; species Culexmicrobium cathedralense. The sequence goes on from JANZKC010000003.1 coordinate 38,996, forward strand.
CCTTATTTCATCATCGAAAAATATTCCCTGGGTAAATTTTTTGAGAAGCTTCTTTTTCCATTTGCTTTTGTAGGTTAAGATTCTAAGTATAGGGCTTTCATTAAATTTATCTCTCAATGAATCGATATCGTCGGCGTACATTGCTATCTTCTTTGAGATTTCATCTTCCGGCATGAATTTTTCTAGAACTATTCTTGCTGCACTTGGTGCTTTTTCCATTAAAATTAGCTCAGCTATGTTGGATAACTTTTGAATGTATTCCCTTCTCCACTTGTGATGATCTATCCATGTAATTTTTGAACCATGATTTTTTATTTGTTTTAATTGCCTGAGAATTGAATGTTCATCAATAATGTTTGGGGATATGTCTGTTATGTATAGAGTAATTGAAGATTTTGGAATTACGCTTAGGACTCTTAATAATGATGAGGGTCCAGAGAATATGACTGAAATTGCTTTCTCATCGATTTTTTCCTTTAATTTCAGGTATCTTTTGAGAATTGCTGCGCATGAAATTCCATCTACGTCTGAGTGCGTTATTATGATTGCTTTAGGTTTTTTAAAGGCTATTTTCGCTCTGAGCTTGATTTCATCCAGCTTTCTCATGCATGCTTCAATGTGAAATTTTCAGCTTAATATATTTAACTTTAAATTATTTATGCTAATTATTTTGCGAATAAAAATTCATGTTAATATTCATTCTAGTAATATTTAAAAGTTGTTTTACAGATGTTATAGCGGTGACTTATTTGCTGATTGAACCTAGAAACTTAGGTTTTATATTACTATTAATTGGATTGGGACTGCTATTGACTTCATTTGGATTAGCTTATGTGGCTTATGCTTCAGCAGAGTTGACAGTAAGCTTAGGGGGCGATATTGTTGAGGCTTTTACAGCGCTTATTCAAGTTATTGCGATGCTTCTTCCAAGATTGATTTGGATTGCAATTATGGTTTTCATCGGTAGTATTGTGCTGTCTAAGGGTATTTCTCTATTAAGCTCTAAACCTTCCGAGGAAGCGGGTTAGTTAAGCTGCGGGGAAAATTAATGATTGGAGCGACGTTGAGGAAGATATCTGCCGCATTTCTATTGGTTTCCATAGTCGCTGTCTTCCTAACACTTTACTTCATGGCTAATGACTTATCGACTTTAAGAGTCTTAGCAAGAATTGATGATATGATGGTTGATAGTGATGGAGTTCATTTTAATTTAGAGTTGAATTTTACCTATAATGGATTGCGGCCTTTAATCAATTTTAAAGCAGTGCTCTTATTAAATAATGAGTCATTCAGTTCGCGGGCATTGGATTTGAATAAAGGAACTACTATCTTCGTGATTCCATGCAAGCTTGGCCTATCCTATATTGGTAGAAATGTAACGGCATCAGTGGGCTTTAGCACTTCTTATGCTAACTTGATTCCAATTCATGTTTCACTACCTGCCAAGAGCTATATTCCGATTGAAGTGATAGCACCTGCTTCTGCAGTCTCCTCAATTGACTTTAATTCGTCTCATGCTGAAGTTTCATGTATGATCATTGCTTTGGCAAACATCAAGCTTAGTGGAGTTGCGAAGCTTACTTCCAATGGAATTGAGGTTGCTAAGACTAACATCCCTCCACTGAAGAGAGAATCTACTCAATTGTTGAAGTGGTATGTTAGATTTGAGGATCTTGAGAAGCTTGATGCAATTGAATTTTACTTGGACACGCCTACAGGTTACATTAAAATTTACGAGTGGAGGTTAAAGGGTGGTTAGGTTAAATTGGCATAGAATTAGGAGGATATCTAAAAGAATTGTTTTAGGCGTTTTTTCAGGTTTATTTAATTATGTCTTATACTTCATAATTCCAGATTACATCTATAAGTTTCTTAGATTCATGATTTCGAGCGCTTATCCTGAAGTTGCAGGTGTTATTGGGCTTCCAGCAATTCGACCAACAGTGGAACTTTCAGCACTGGCGATATTCTTGATTTTAAGTTGCTTATCATCATTGCTTTCAGGTTCATGGTTTGGGTATTTAATTGCTGTAACTTCATCTTCTGTTTTCATGTTTTACGCCATTTCGCTCATGAATTTTGGAAGAATTTCCGTCGAGTACCAAGGTGTTGGCGTTACAGTTGAATTCTCGGTGCTTATAGTTGTTTGGTTTACGTCATTTATTTTGGATGTTTTGGGTCGAGCATTTGACTTGATTGAGCGCGAGGCGAAGTTTATCCCTACCCTCTAATGCCCCTTCCAAGTTTTCTTGCTGCTGCTATTGATGCGCTCATTGAGCCTAAAATAACGAATACTATTCCAATGTCTGAATTCGCCATTAATAGTACGACTCCGAGTACTGTTATTATAACGCCTAGAATCAGTATAAATGTTAATTCCTCTCCTCCACTTCTCCTCATGTTTGATCTCCACCATTTAACTATACGACTTTAAGTTAAAAACTTAATGAATCTTAGTGCTTAAATCACTTTTATTTTCCCTTTTATTTAAACTATTAAGTATTGCGGATGTTACTATTCTTAGCCCTTAAGATGGAGACTGTTCTTGCCATAATCTTGTAAATTAGCCTTAATGCGTTGAGGTCATCATAGCAGTGCTCTTTAATTAATTTTAAGGCTTCTATTTCCCCAGATATTGCTTTCATATAGATTGGAGGCATATCTTTACCCTTCAACTCTATTTTCTTTGGGATGTTGAAGAACCTGGCGACTGAATCCAAGCTGTAGTCACTTAGCTTGAGTAGTTTTTTAGCATATATGCACAGGTCTATGTGCTCTTTCATCAGGATATTTGTGGGATCTAGTCCATGAAGCAAGCTTCTGGAAACTATCATGGGTATGTCGAAGCCATCGCCATACCATGTAACTATTATATCTACCTCTTCAATATTTGTAAGTAATTTTTTTAGCAGCTGCTTTTCCCCTTCAATTACGGTTCCCTCTAAAAATTCATGAATCCATTCTCCATCTTCGAACATTAGGCCGAATCCAACTATGAATCCGCTGTCAGCTGTTAGACTTGTGGCTTCAATGTCCAAAAACGATAGTTTCATAATGTTACCTCCAACTCATTTATATTGTAAGTCAGGTATCTTAATTTTATTTGAGGTGCATTGCTTGCTTAATTTCCTCGCAGAGGTTGTGGCAATTACTGCTTCAGGCGCTCTTTCTCCAGGTCCATTAACCATAGCTACTATTAGGAGAGGAATCGAGCATGGTTGGAAAGCAGGTTTTCAAGTATCTATTGGCCATACGATTGGCGAGTTTTCATTAGTCATAGTTTTGGCGCTTGGTTTTTCTAAATTTTTGATCTTCGATTTTGCTAGAATTATTGTTGGTATTGTTGGAGGAATTGCTTTGGCAATTTATGGTATAATGCAGTTGAGATCTATAAGTAAGGATGACTTGGTTCATCCTCATGAAAATTATGATGGTAGTAGTGTTTGGATTGGACTTACCTTTTCAATATTTAATCCATATTTCATAGTGTGGTGGGCTACTGTTGGATTGAAGTTGATAGCGGATGCTCTTACCTATGCCTCATTTATGGGGATTATTGTTATGTACGTTGCTCACGTTTGGATGGATTATGCATGGCTCATGCTTTTATCGCACTTGGCATTTGAAGGTAAGCGGCTTTTTAGTGAAAAAGCTTATAGGCTGCTTTTAGTTGGGCTATCTTTAATGATGCTTATTTTCGCTACCTACTTTATAGTTGATTCTACTCTTATTTTGCTGGCTCAAACCTGATTTCATGATCGAAATAATCTTGCAATTTTTCTTTTAGAGCATTCTTCCTTCTATTGTGTTGCTCCAGAATATTTATGAGAGCATTTGCCAGCATTTCCTTGCATCTCCCACATATCAATTCTCCTGCAACGCACTTTTCCACATGTTTTTTGGCTTCATTCTCATCTGGAAACACGTATACTGTTAACCACTCGAAAACAACGCACTTATTCGGTTCTCCTCCAAGTTCCCTCTGCTCCTTAACTGTCGGCCTTCCGCCAGTAAATGCGTTCCAGACCTTCTTTTTAATGATCTCTGGCGTGTCATTGGTGAATATGCATGTTTCTGGCTTTGAAGCTGACATGGGCTCTCCAGTTAATCCCTTTAAGTATTTTGTGTAGATTGACGCTGGCTTGAACACCTTAATTTTACCAGCGATGTCTCGTGTTAATCTCATGTACGGATCCTGATCCATTGCAATAGGCACTACTACTGGATATCCATATTTTATTGTTGGCATAAGAATGTGTGCTGCTTGAACTGCAGCGTAAAATACAACTCCTGGATTTGCACTTTCATTCAATCCGAAGGTTGCTCTGACAGTGCTGTATGTCAAGTGTCTTGAAAGCTTTATGGATAATGGGTATACCCAGCTTGTTCGAGATGATATATACATGTGAGTTTTTGATGGATCATAGCCTAGAGCGGCTATGTCAAGTGCATTGTCTATTGCATATTTATACGCCTCTTCAAGGCTGCCTACCTTTTCAAAGACGAACTTTTCATCATCTGATAGTGGTATAAAGACTTCAGCGTTCAGCTCTTTTTGCAGCCATCGAATGAAGTCGAATACTATTAGGTGTCCTAAATGCATGTAATTTGATGGTCCTCTTCCAGATACTATTGCTACTTGCTTTCCGCTCTTGAACTCTTTTAAGTACTCATCGAAGTCTCTATGTGCAAAGAAGAATCCAAATTTAACTAATTTATATTTCTCCTTAAATATGTCTAAAATTTCTAAATTCAAAGGTTTGGCGCCGAATTCTTTAATTAGCTTTTCATAGTCTGCTTTTTTCTTTAATCCCTCAATCTCTCCAAACGCGACCACCCATCACCACTGCACCTCTTATTTTATGCAATTAAATAGATATGTACTATAGTTAAATGTTTTTTGAAATTAATAGGTTTGTGTGCAGGGTGAGGTGAGAGATTATGGTTAAGGTAATATATAAACCGATAAAGGAGGTAGTGATTTTCGAGTGCGTCTACTACCCAAATTTGGAGCTATTTACTCGAAACTTGAGAGTCTTGATGAGGCTTGGGCAACCAGTACTCCTTGCTTGGGCTGAAGGCATCCTATTTACGCACACTTCCCTATCGCCTGCAACTGATAAAGTAGTAAGTGAGCTCATGGAAGGAAGGGTATTTTGGCCATCAGTAGCGTACACCGTCTTGCCCAAATATCAACCAGTAATTAAAGTCAATGCACTAGAAATACATGTTGTGGACGTTTCACTGAATCCAGTTTTAAGGGAAGTTGCGATTTGGCTTAAAAATAGGATTAATCAGTTTAGAATAAATTCGCAGTGAAAAATTTTATTTCGCTTGAACTTCGCATAATCGGCGTGTTCAAATTTTTGAATGTAAATTTTTGCATCTTTCTAATAATGTTAAAAATTAGTTAAACATCAAATGAAATAAATATTCGTTAGCCCACACGTAGCTCGGTGAATTTAAATTATTAGAATGAGTAGGTCTGCTGCTATTTCTCTTGTTACTATATTACTAATAGTTTCACTACTAGGAATGGTTATCTCCACATGACTAGCACGTAATAAACTTACTTTTAATCAAAGTTCGCAAGAAAGCGAAAAGCCTCATATAAGTACTATAACTGTTACAGGACAAGCATCCATCTATGCATATCCAGATCAAGCTGAATTGGTTATATCAATTATCACCCAAGCTAAATTAGCCGATGAAGCTGTCAAGGAAATTCAGCTAGGACAAGCGATGCCGTAGACGCTTTAATTAAATTAGGAATTTCAAAAAGCGATATTGAGATAATTCGATATTCTCTAGTTCCCATATACTACTATTCGTCTAAAGTAACATTGATAACTGGTTATAAATTTATCTACGAACTTTAAATAACAGTCCAACCCATCGATATTCTAGGCAAAGTGATGGATGAATCTGTAACTGCAGGTGCAAATAGAATTTCCTACATAGTATTTAAGCCGTCGGAAGAAAGCTCAAAGAGCTAAGAAATGAAGCATTGCGAAAAGCTTTAGAAAATGCAGTTGAAAAAGCCAATATAATGGCTGAAGTACTTAACATTCATTTGACTAGAGTTCTTCAAGTAACTGAAAACGTATTTCAACCAAGTTGGAAACATTATTACGTTGAATATGGTGTGGTTGAAAGTGAAACCCCAATAATTCCAGGAGAATTCAAAGTAACTGCAAACGTGCAAGTAGTCTTCGAAACTTCTAGTTAAAATTTAGGTTCTTCTTATTATATTCTTATATTTTTTACTTAATTATTTAAATTGAGGCTGAAATATAAATTTTTTATTTGATAACTGCTAGGATCTGATGGGCGCTAGCCAACGACTTGAAACTTAATTATTAAGTTTTTTCATTAATGTGCTAGCGAGAATTTCAAGTTTATCTTTAAACTCGCAATTGAATTCCTTTGAAGCTTCAAGAGCTGCATTTAAGATTACCTTGCTCCATTTAGGTGTAATTTTAAGCAAATATTTTTCAATTTTAATTAAATTTTTCCGATGAATTTTAGTTGCGGGTAAAGCGCACATAACTACCTTTAATATTGAAGCGAGAGCCAAGGCTCTATAGCTCAAATTTAGCTCACTTAAATTATAAACATCAAATTCATTTTCAGAAGGAATTAAAAGAAAATTTATGTATGCAAGCTGGTCCTCGATAAAATTTAATTTTATTAAGAACTCAGTAACCTCATAGTCTTTTATGCCAATGGAAAGCAGGTAAGCTATTTTTTGAGATATTTCATAATTAAATTTTTTCAGGGATTTTGGAATTGTAAATAAATAGTATTTCAAATCGCCGTGGAGTATTGAGTGAGCGGCTTCATGTCTTATGCAGCCGATGTAAGCTTTTTTAGGCATTTTCATCTTGGCATCTATGGAAACCATTATTCTTGGATTTCCCAACCAAGCGTCATGTGTGGCATAGAATTCTTCAATTTCCCATAAAATAGGCATTCCATGTTTAATTCTCTCAGAATTTAAAAATGAGATCATCGAGCTTCTGCTTTCGAATATATATAAGTCAACAATAGAGGGTTTTCTCCCAGCTTGCTCAAAGCATTCTAGAATAACATTAAGTATCTCGTTAACTGATTTATCATCAACTTTCCCAAATCTTTTTACAATGATTTTACCGTTAACCACATCTACATCATGTTTAGTAGCTTAAATTTTAACTTTCCCGCTTAACGTAAAATAGCGAAATATGCCGCTTAGGTTTATATGCAAGTTGAGAGCATTAAATTTTGAAAACATAGCATTGAAACTCCTATCCTGACAATTTAAATTGGATATGCGTGGAATTAGATGATCAAGCAATTTCACATTGATGTTGCGGGCATGTTCGGAGGTTCAATTATTGCAGTGTGGGAAGAATAAGCCTCTTGAAGTCATTATTGATAAAGGATGCACTTTAATGGTAGAGGGCCCCTCAACAATTGTTTTAAAATCTGGTGAAGTTGAAGTTTTTGGCGCAAAATTTAAGGAAGGCTGCAACTTTGAAGTTGAACTTTTCAAGTCTCTCCCTATTTATGCAATCAGGAAAAGCAAAGCTGAAATTTATGGCGGTAAGGCATCTCTCGTTCCGTGCGACACAATTCCCTCTGACTGGAGGAAGCTGCCTTCAAAATTGGGATTTAGAAAAAGAGGATTTAGAAAAGTTGTAGTTTTAGGTGGAATTGACGTAGGCAAGACAGGGCTCATAACCTTTTTAGCTAATAAACTTTGCAGTCGCGGTTTAAAAGTTGGCGTAATTGATGCTGATGTTGGTCAAAGCGACATTGGACCGCCAACAACAATTGGTTTAGGAGTAGTTGATGAGCCCATATCTTCGCTAAGCTGTGCGCGCTTTGTAGACGCAGTATTTATAGGACTTACATCCCCTGCTGCCCTACTTCACAGAGCAATTGCAGCTGTCATCCAGCTAATTAAAGTGGCATCAGATCGAGAGAAATGCAATGTAATTCTTATCGACACTACAGGCTGGATCGACAGTAAAGGGAGAGACTATAAAATTCATAAAATATCTGCAATCTCGCCGGACTTCATAGTCGGAATTCAGCATAGAGATGAGCTGGAACCAATATTAAAATGGGCTGAAAGGCAATATCAAGTATTAAGAGTGCCTGCCGCTTCATATGCTAGACCCAGAACTAAAAGTGAAAGGAAAGCCATTAGAGAGTCAATTTATAAGCGATGGTTTAAAGGTGCTACAGTTAAAGAGCTAAGCTTCGACAAGATAGCGCCAATTGGAACAACTCTATTTACTGGCACACCCATACCAAAACTGTTGCTAGATCACCTATGCAAAAATAGCGGAATGAATATCGTTTATGGCGAAAAAACTTCGGAAATGCTAATTCTGGTAGTGGATGGCGGGAGAGCAAATGATGACCTCAAAAGTAAATTAGCTAAAGCATTCAACATTCAGAGAGTACAAGTCTGTCAATCTTCATTATTTAAGAATTTACTTGTCGCCTTCCAAAGCAAGGACAAGTTATTTGAAGGTCTAGGAATTATTGTAGATGCCGACTTTAAGAAACGCAAATTTAAAGTATTAACAAAAGTTGATTTAGAAAAAGAATTGATAATGAACTTCGGCTACATAAAAATAAATTCAAATACTTTTGAAGAGGAAGAGTGGCTAAGAACCATTTTACCTTAATATTGGATAATATATTTTCTGTGATATGCCCAGCGAACTTTGGAAGGTCAATATCGGAGAGGAATGGCCAATTTATTATGTGCCAAATGAGGGATTTCGAAATGAAGTAGATGAAGAATTGAAAGATCTCTCTGAGCTTAAAGAGGAAATTATCTAAGCATAGAATGAATTTCTTTAAGCACTTTCACAGCACTTTCTTTGTTGTTTTTATAGAAATCCTTTTTCCATCTCCCAGCTCTTGGAGATGGATTTGGGAAAACTGCTACCTTACACTCCGCCAATTCTTCTAGTACTAAAAATGAAGGTCTGTCACCCTCGAGAAGTTTCTTCACCGTAAGCAATCCTCGTCCTCTAACTACCTCTTCTAATTGCATTTTAACAGTTTCCCTATACCCTTTCTTGAAAAGCCTCCTCAAAGCTTCTGAAGATGCACATATAATCAGTTCCGGTCTAATTTTGCTCAATTCTTTGGGAAAAGAGTAACAAAAACACCTGTCCATAGCCATTCTCTTATCTCTACCTTTTAGACATTTAAGGGTCTTCTTAAACACATGAGTCCAATAAACTTTCCTTAAGAAGATTTCAGCCCAATCATCCCTCAATTCATCTGAGAAAATGGGCTTAAATGTGCAATAGATGAAATCAAATATGTTTCTAGGCCATAACTTTCTCCTTGCATTAGGAATTTCTGCCGCCTTAACTAATCCACATAGAAGATCATTTTCAATGAATTCCTCTAATCTACTAACTCCCGGTCTAGGGTAATTGTAGGGAGACTCGGATATGAACATGACTTTCTGATGCAAAACGGGGAATATCAACGCAGGCTTATTAGACAGATAGCAATCGCAGCCTTTGCAGATTTCCTCCTTCCATTCTCTAGCTATTTCAACAAGCTTTCCAACCCTAACCATAAAAACCACCGCGATATCATTATAAAATGCTAATATTAAATTAATATATCTAAGTAATTAATAATTTTATTTAACTTATTAATTTTTAGCTTACTAATTAACTATTTATATAATCTTCACTAGATTTTTAATATGCATCGTTAAGGCGTCAAGATCTATGTTATAAAACTCACCATTATCTAAAAAACACTAATCAGGTCATAGTTAATCCAGCAACTTTCTTCTCCAATCCTGAGAGCTAACGGGTTAACTTGAGGAAAATTTTAAGCATAAATGAACTTAGTTTCATAAGGTGATGAAATGGTGGTTGAAAAAATCTACTTAAACGACTCCTATGCTAAGGAGTTTGAAGCTACTGTTTTAAAGGTGGAGGATAAGGGAGGAAACATTTGCTTTGTAATTTTAGATAGAACTGCATTTCACCCAACTGCTGGCGGCCAGCCTCACGATACTGGATTCATCATAGGCTTGAATGGAAAAATGAACGTAACTGACGTGTATGAGGATGATTCGGGCAATGTTATTCATGAAGGGGTAGTTGAAGGGTCGATTGCAGTTGGCGATAAGGTTAGAGGTCAAATAAACTGGGATAGGCGATATAGGTTAATGAGAATGCATACGGCTGCTCACATATTAATTCAAGCTGTCAGGGATTATTTCAGGTCGCCGGTTAGGTGCGTTAGTGCAGGTAAAAGCTTAGATCGAGGAAGGCTTGATTTTCAAGCAAAAATAAGTAGGGAAATGCTTCCAGAAATAGAGTCGATTGCAAATAGCGTGGTTTCCGAGGATAGACGGGTTATAATAAAGTACATGGCTCCTAGCGATGCTGTCAATTACTTGAAGAAGTATCATGAAAGCATTGATTTATATGCAAGGAAATATGCTTTGCCAGAAAAGATTAGAATTATTGAAATTGAGGGCTGGTATGCCATTCCATGTGGAGGTACACACGTTAAGAGGACTGGCGAAGTTGGTAGAATTAAGCTTCTTAAGAGAGCTAGCAAGGGTAAGGGTGTGGTTAGAATAGAGTACACAGTTGAACCTTGAGCAACCTTTTAAATGTATTTAAAATTCTTTAAAATGATTTTTCTCCTTTAATATTTCCACGCTTTTGTAGAAATCGCATTTTACTACTATTTCTTTATGCGATATTGTTTTCCCTAGCTTACTGCACTTCCAAGTCTTATTTTATTTAATTGCATATGCGCATGAGTGGCATAGCGATTTTTCTGCCTTTAGCTTGTATTTCGATGCGAGGTTAGTTGGTGATAAGCGAACTGCTTCTCCGCATTTTTCGCAGTATAGTATTGAAATTTGGAGTTGGGGTGGAGGTGCTAATATGAATGTATTCATGGATGGGAACTTGGATGCGTCTAGCTTTAGTTTTCCTCCGCATCTTGGGCATTTTAATTCTGATTTTTCCGTCAATGCTCCAAATAATCTTTTAATGTTTCTCTTAAATATTGCAGGGCAATGTGAACCTTTGGCGTGTAAAACTTTGTTCTCAAGTTTCTTTCACTAAACCTCTCCGAGACTTCCTCTAGGGTCATGCTCATTGCGTTGTGTTTATCTGAGCCAAAGGCGAACGCCCATTGATTGGCGAATGATGGTATGTAAACCGCGTAGAAATCCACTATTTTGAATAGCTTCTTGAAATCCGAAGTTATCTTTCGTAGAGCTCCTGGATGCTGCTGTAAGCCTAGGGCTTGCGTTACAAGTATCCCCTCCTCGCTTAGAATATCCTTTGTTATTTTATAGAAGTCGACGGTGTAAAGGGGGACTGCCGGACCTATGTCGTCCGTTACATCCATGAAAATTACATCGAATTCTTCATTTACCTCTTTAACGTACTTAAGCCCATCTTCAATAACTATTTGAGCTCTTGGGTCTTCGAAGGCTCCTTGAGGTACAAATGGCATGTACTTCTTTACGACTCTGATCACTTCCTCATCAATTTCCACTAGAACTGCTTTTTCAACTGTTGGGTGTTTTAAGACTTCCCTCAGTGCCCCTCCATCTCCGCCTCCAATTATTAGAATTTTTCTTGGACATGGATGACTTATCATTACTGGATGCACAAATGATTCGTGATATATGTGCTCATCTTTCTCGCATATTTGTGTGCTGTGGTCTAGGTGGAGAGCAAGTCCGAAGTCGTAAGATTCAATGACTTCAATGAGCTGATACTTCGATTTTCCGGAATAAACTATCGATTTAACTCTTTCGACCGTGTGCGCGTTTGGAGTCATGGGTTCAAGATAAAAAAGCTCTCCATCAATTTCAGTTAGACCACTTTTGATTTTCATCATGATAGTTAAAGGTAAGCTATGTAATATAACTCTTGCCTAGGGACTCGAATCGTTAGCCCTTCAGGTTGAAATAAAAATGTGGTAGCTGGGTGAGCACTCACTCTCCAAATATGAGCCACTTTCCATCTTTCATGACTAATTTGCCGTCAAAGTATATTTCACCGCCTTTGCGAAGGTCTTTAATCATATCCCAGTGGATTGCTGACTCATTTTTGCTTAGAGTCGCCTTGTATCCTCTACCTAAGGCTAAGTGTATTGTCCCTCCTATTTTCTCGTCAAATAAAATGTTTTTCACTGGCCTAGTTATGTTATAATTTAATCCAATTCCAAATTCTCCTATTCGTTTGGCTCCTTCATCCGTGTCGAGCATTTTCTTTAGGAACTTTTGGTTTTTAGTTGCTTTTGCTTCAACTACAGCTCCATTCTCAAATTTCAAGGTTATGTCTTCGACGACATTCCCAAGTCTTACTGCTGGAACATCGAATCTGATATATCCATTTACGCTGTCTTCAACGACGCTTGTGTAAACTTCGCCGTCCGGCATGTTTCTTTTGCCGTCGGCTACAAGCGCATTTCTTCCCTTTATGCTGAATTCTAGTTCAGTGTCGTCGCTAACAATTTTCACCTCGTCTGTTGAGTCAAGGAGCTCCTTTATCTTCTGCATTTTTTCAGACATAGCTCTCCAGTCAACTAGGCATGCGTTGAAGACGAAGTCTTCAAATTCTTCAAATGACATTTCTGCTTCCTGTGCTAGAGCGTTGGTTGGATAGTAGAATACGACCCACCTTGTTTTTTCAACTCTCCAGTCTCTTATTGGTCTAAGAACTTTAAGCCTTGCGCTTATTCTTCCTGGATCTATGTTGATGAGCTCTCTAAGATTTGTTGGCGCTCTAATGGCGAAGTAGACGTCTGTATGCTGAATTTCATAGTATTCGTGCTCGGGAAACCAATTTATTTGATTATCAGTTGCATATTTATAGAATATGTAATCTGCTAGTGGCAAATCTATTTTAATCCATGGGTGAGCTCCTCTTAAAATCGACAGCCTATAGATTTCCAGAGCTAAATCCTTAGCTTCAAGCCCAGCGTGAATGAGTACTCTGTCCCCTTCTTTTATCTCCGTCGAGTAGTCCACAAGTATTTCTGCAACCTTCCTTAATCTCTCATCAACCATTTACATCACCACAAATACCTCTATCAAAATCAGATTTAACTTTACTTATAAAATCGTCAGCTGTAATGGCTAGCTATTAACATCCCAATCTTTATAAAACTTCTAGGTCGCATAATGTGAGAGGTGCATGCCTCATTGAAGATACGGCGCTTCGAGGTCGCTGCATTATCATTAATGTTTGCAATGTATTTCGCAGCCATGGCAATGAAATTTCAAAGTTTAGAAGTTGCATTAAGTATTGTTGCAGGTTTATGGCTTATTCTACGAAGCAGTAAAGTTGCAGTTGAGGGCCTGAGATCTGCAGTTATGCACATGGGTCAAACTGAGTATATTGCAGGGATGATTTCGAGTTTTGCTTCAAATACTCCTGAACTTGCCGTCGCTCTGATTATGGTTATTAAGGGAATGAGCATTCAATCTAAATCTCTAATTGAAACTGCAGTTTTAACAGTGATCATTACGGCCGGCTTTGATGTTCTTGTTTTAGGCATACTAATTGTAATGATGAGCTGGAGTAAAGGAGAGCTTCCATTTCCCTATAGAGCAATTGCTCATGAAAGTGATATTATAAGGATGACGATAATAATTTGCTCATTGATGTTTTCGCTTGGGGTTATTGAAGGTAATGAGGGTTTCATTCCTCAAGAGTTGGGATTGCTCCTAATTTTAACTTATGTTTCCTACTTGGTGCTTGCTGCTAGAAGTCAGAAGGAGCATTATGCGGAAAAGCCAAAGCTTTCAGGTAATGCTACGATCCTCTATCTTTGTGCCGGCTTTGCTTCAATGATAATTGGAGGTAAACTTTTAACTAATGTTGCTGAGCATATTTTGCATAATCTGCACCTGCCAGTTGTTGTTACAGCGATGATTATTGGGTGCTTAAGTAGCGTACCAGAATATGGAATTATTATCTTAAGTGCCAGTAAGGGGCACGTGGAAATGGGATTAGCTAATCTTTTAGCTGGAATGACTCAATGCATTTTCATAGCGATTGGCTTGATGTCGCTTTTAACTTCAATTCCGCTGGATGGGTACATAATGTTTCAGTTAATTTCTATAGCTGCTACTCTTTGGATGGTGAAGAAGGCGATTTTGGACGATAATAAGTTGACTTTGGATGAAGGGATGTTTATCATAATTCTTCAGGTAATGGTTTTCATAATGCTTGAAAGGCTTAGAGCTTAAAATTAGTAGGAACTAATAAAAGATACTTTGCTAATTTTACGGTGGAGGAAGAATTTTGCAAATAGTAAGTGAAATTTTAAGTAAGAGTGATAATTTTTCGATGTTGATGGGTGATATTCTCAGAGTTTTAAGCTTAAGCTTTGGGAGGCTCTGGCTAAGCGAGTTAATTATGGAAATTGAGGGTTTTAGAAGTAGTTTTGGTGAGGTTGGGAAAGTTAATGCTGATGATGTTGCTGATGCAGTGGATAATCTGGAAAGGTTGAATGTATTGCAGACTGAAAAGAGATTGAGAAGCTCCATGCTTTCAGGTAGCATACCGGACTTGATGGTTACCTTGCTAAATCTAAGTTCGGTTTTAACTATTGTTAGAAATGATCCGCGCTTTCTACAATATATGAGGTTGAAGGACGCTGCATTCAAGGATTTGAGAGGTAAATAAAGGTAACTGTAAACTTTAATTTCTTTTTCATACATGATTTCTTAGAATGTTCAGTCCTGAAAAGGTTATCAATAAGGCTTTGCTTTTGGGTGCTGAACGTGCTGATGCTATACTCTTAGAAGTTGATCAGGTGGAGCAAGCTTTTAGAGGAGGTATTGTTGAATCAAATGAAGCTAAGACGAGGATTTATGGCGTGAGAGTTGTAGTTTCGGGAGTTATGGGGATTGCTTCCAGCACTAGGCCTGATGCTGAAAGGCTGGTCAAATCGGCCATTAAGGCTGCTTCGATTGGCTCTAGAGCTAGGAAGCTTGCTTCTGGCGAGCTGGCTCGAGGGCGCTATAGGTTTCCCGAAGTTCATCCTGTAATTGAAAACTTCATGAGTGAAATTTCGGATTACATATTAGCATTTACTTCAGAGGTGCGTGAGCGTTTAAGTGGATTAATTAGGTTTATTGAAGTTGTTGCAACCGGAAGTAGAGTTAAGAGATTATTGGTTTCAAGTGAAGGTGTTGATGCATTTGAGGAAAAACCGTTAGTGGACTTCTCTGCTTCAGCGATAGTGTCTGGTAGGAAGGAGATATCTAGCATCGCAATTGGTGGAGCAGGTGGACTGGAGGTTGTTATTGACGTTAATCCTAAAAAGCTAGCAAAAGCTTTAATTGCAAGAAGTATTGCGGGGGCCATGGCTAGGAAGTTAAAGCCGGCATTTAGAGGTTTCGCTTTTCCAATAATATTGAGTGGTAAATCTGCTGCTGCTCTTATTCATGAAGCCGTTGGACATACTTTGGAGGCAGACGTGGCACTTGAGAGGGGAAAGCCCATTAAGATAGGAGTTAAGGTGGCTTCCAAAGAGCTCACAGTCATCGATGATCCCCTCACTCCAGGTGGATATGGAAGTTACTTCTTCGATGATGAAGGAATAGTTGCTAAGAGAAAGACTCTCATTGAAAATGGTTTCATAGTTGACGTTCTCCATAACAGGTGGTCAGCATATGAATATGGCGCCATCCCTAAGGGTAATGGAAGAGGATTATTCTTCTTTCCAAAAGCATTAATGAGTAATATTAAAGTTAAACCTGGAGATTGGAGATTTAAAGAAATAATTGAGGAAACAAAATTTGGATTTCTAGTGAATGACGTAGTCAAAGCAGAGCTTGTTGATGGAATGGTAACTTTAATCCCAGATGAAGCATGGCTCGTTGAAAAGGGTGAAGTAAAAACTCCAGTTATGCTTAGGGAAATCAGAATTCCCTTGAATAAAGCGCTTAATAAGATAGATGCCATTGCAAGAGAAGTGGCCTCCAGATTTACTGTAGAAAAGGGTCTTCCTATTGGTGAGTATTCGCCTCCATTAAGAATATCTGAAGCTTATGTTTTCTAGAGAAACTTAGAGGCATATGCTAAGGTTGAAACTTGTAAAAGAGCTATTGAAATTGAACAATAACTTCATTCTTGCTATTTATAAGCTAGAGGAACGGTCTATAGCATATTTCTTCACACTAATGAGCATGCCAGGAATAATTATGCAAATTATAGCGTCACTATTAGTCGGTCCCCTGTGGAATATGGAGAATATTTCCAATAGCGATAATGCTGTACCTCTTAACATCAATTCCGATAGAATAATAAAAGTCTAAATCATCCACGCCTATATGGTGTTATAGTGAAAAGAAGAATTGAAAAAACAACTAAAAGGGCAGATAAAGCATAAGGCAGTTGAGCATGAATGGATGCTATAAAACCTGCAATTAAAGGAGAAACGATCCCAATCACTTTTGAAGCAGCACTCAAAACACCCATATAAGTACCCTTAGACTCCTCAGGTATAGTTGAGTAAAGAATGTCTCTTTGAAATGGAAATGCAATTGCACCACCAATTGACATTAAAAATGCAGGATTTCTAATCAAAACTGTAAAATTATGTTTAATGTCATAATATGTACTTAAAAAGCATTAAAATCAGATTTTATCAAATAATATAAATTAATGTAATTGAAATCAGATAAGAATAATAAAATATTTAAAAGAATTCATATTTAAAGATATAAAGTTGAATTCAATTGAAACATTAAAGGCTGCAAAGCGATTTCAGATGAGAAGAAAGTTACTGAGTACAGATTTTATATGAATTATTGCAATCTTTAACGATTTGTTCTTGAGAAAGTCGTAAATACGTATAAATATGTTTAAGTATGTATAAGGCAGGTGTGTGGTGATTTATGGGTGAGCTTAAAGATCCAAGAGTTAAATTAACAATTACAGTTGATGAAGATGTCCTTAAAATGGCTAAAGGCAAGGCGAAGGAATGCGGCATCACTTTATCTAGAGCAATTGAAAAATTTCTTAAATTCTTTGCAGATCCCCATGTTTACTGCTTTAAATGTGGAGAGAAGTTTAGAGTTAGTGAAGCTGAGATATGCCCTAAATGCGGTTGGCTCAGTTGTCCAAGCTGCAGTGCTTGTAGGTGTGATTTAAGCGAGGAAACTGCTATTGCCATTTTTCATATGAGGCGAGTTTACGAGGATCTATTAGTAAGAAGAATTAAGTAAGAGGTATTACTCATGCCTTATCATAATCATAATGAAAATTTTAACCCATCAGTTAGGAGTATATCCTTAATAGCTTCTCTTTCAGCTATATACGTGATTTGCACGTTGATACCAATTTCTCCATTCATTGGAGGCCCATCCATACTAACATTAAACTTGATAATAGTTCCTCTTATCGCGTTATTACTTAACCCCGTCGAAGCTTTGTTCGCTGCTATAATTGGTAGCTTAGTTTCCATGTGGATGATACCAACTGCATTAGCAAATATTTTCGGTCCATCTGCGGTGTTGCTTCCAACTTTAGGTGCTTTCATGGGGAGCTTCTCAAAGTATAGATATGGAAAATTAATTGTAGGAGTATATCTCGCATTCTGCATAATGGCCTTCACTACAGCCATACCTGAATTTCCATTCTGGGTAGCTCCGCACGCTCTGGCTCTAATTCTTTGCCTAACAGCTGAATTCATTGAAAATGAGAAAATTAAAACTATGATAATAGCATATGTCTCAACAATGTGTGAGCAAGCAATAATGATGAATCTTGCTGTTTACCAAGTCCAACTTCCATGGCAAGTTTTTGCAGTAGCATTTCCATTTATGATATATGAAAGAGTCTTAGCCGCATTTGGAGGCTTTATACTTTATATTGCTCTTAAAAAAGCACCTATACTCAGCGACCTAATTAAATCTTCTTAAATTTCATTATCTCCATAATTATAGTGCTTTTCAAGCCCCTTTGCGTCTTTCTTAAGTCTTTTTGCTGCTTGCTGAATCATTAATTTAACGTGAATTTCTCTTGGAGATCCTAGCACTTTCTTCATCTCTAATAATTCCTCCGTCCTGCTTGGCGGCTCCAATTTTACTTTAAGCTTGTTTAAAACGTATTTTATGACTTCATTAAAGTTCCTGCTACACTTAACTGCTTCAGCAACGAGTTGATGCATTTCCCTATAAGGTGCGCCCTGCTTCATTGAAATGTATTCAGCTAAGTATGCAGTTAATGTCATGTATTTTTCTGCATCTGCGCTCATTTTCTTCGCATTTACTTTCATTTTAAGTATGAAGTCTGCTAGGACAGTTGCACTTTCAATTGCATTCTTAAGGACTTTCCATGCATGTCTACTTATTTCCTGCAAATCCAAATTATAGCCTGAAGGTAGCCCTTTAATGATGCTTAATATGCTCATGAGAGATCCGATGGACTCTCCACTTCTTGCTCTTACGATCTCCATTGTTATTGGATTTCTCTTGTGAGGCATTATGCTGCTGGTAGCTAAGTGGTGTTCATGGGGAGTTATGTAGTTGAATTGAGGAGTGCTCCAAATAATTAAGTCCTCAGCAATCCTGCTTAAAAATACTTGTAGGCTAGTTGTAGTGGCAGTAACTAGAGTTAGAAAGTTCCTTGCACTTGTAGCTGCCAACGTGTTAATTACTATTTTGCTCATTCCAATCATTTTAGCAAGCTTTTTCCTATTAAGTGGAACAATCGTTCCTGCAATTGCCGCTGCCCCGAGTGGAGATTTCTCAACTATTTCATTCAGCAAAAAGCGGAGCACATTGAAGTAACATGACAATTCCTCTTCAATGTATAAAAGGTAGTGAGCAAGTGTTATTGGCTGTGCAGGTTGAAGATGGGTGAATCCCGGCATTATTGTTCTAATGTTACTTTGAGCTTTCCCGATGAGCGCTTCTCTCAACCTATTGAGACTTGAAAGAAGTTCCAATGTGAGTGTTCGTGTGTGAAGCCTTAATGCTGCTGACACGTGATCATTTCTGCTTTTGCCGAGGCTAATCCAATTGGCTGTTCTTCCAACTTTATTTTTCAAGTAAATTTCAATTGCCTCATGCACATCTTCGGCTTTTATTGAGAATAATGGCGACGGATCTCGAATTAAATCGTCTACTACTTTTGCTACCTTATTAGCTTCGTTTTTTGGTATTAAATTTAATTCAGTTAAATGGTTGATGTGTACCTTAAGTGCTTGAAGAACTTCAGCTGCTATTTCCCTGTCATCAATCATTGATGACGTATACTTTCTAAGCCATTCGGGCTGTTTGTCTAGGAGCTTCTTCCTATACATTTTGTTTCACAATTAATGCTTCTAGCTTATATTGGAAGAGGTTTGTTTAGCTAGTTCTCTCATTTTTTCAGTTGCAATCCTTGTTTGGAGACCCCATATTTCGATGAATCCCTTTGCGAGTGATTGGTCAAATCTACTCCAAGCTTCATATGTAATGAGATTTAAGTCGTACAGGCTAAGCGGAGATCTTCTACCTACAATTTGTACAGATCCTTTGTACAGTTTAACTTTAACCTCGCCAGTAACTCTTTTCTGCGTTGAATTTATGAATTCGTCGAGATCTTCTCGCAGCGGATCCATCCAGAGTCCTGCATAGACTAAGTAGCTCCAATGCATATCTACAATGTTCTTGAACATTACTTCATGTCTAGTTAAAGTCATTTTTTCTAGCTCCTTATGGGCTTCTATGAGTATTGTCGCGGCTGGCGCTTCATAAACTTCCCTAGACTTCAATCCCACGATTCTGTCTTCTATGTGATCTATTCTTCCTACACCATGTTTTCCGCCGATCAAGTTTAACTCCTGAATCAAGTCTGCGAGTTTCATTCGCTCGCCATTAATTGCAGTTGGGCATCCTTCTTTAAATTCGATGGAAACATATTCAGGCTCGTCTGGAGCTTTCTTAGGACTTGCTGTCCATTTAAAAACTTTTTCTGGCGGCTCGGCTGATGGGTCTTCAAGCACTCCACATTCAATGCTTCGACCCCAGAGATTTTCGTCAACACTATATGGGTCCTTATCTATTTTAACTGGAATATTCTTCTTAAGCGCGTATTTAACTTCCCAATTCCTAGTTAACTTCAATTCTCTAACTGGAGCTATAACTTTCAAATTCGGAGCAAGCGCTTTAATCGTAATTTCAAACCTTATTTGATCATTCCCCTTACCAGTACATCCATGTGCAACTGCATCAGCACTTTCTTTTAAAGCAATTTCAACTAACTTCTTTGCAATTAATGGCCTTGAAAGTGCACTTGAAATTGGGTATTTTCCCTCATAGAGTGCATTGGCTTTTAAGGCAGGAAGTACGTAGTTTGCTGCAAATTCGCTTTTGGAGTCAATTGTATAATGCTTTACTGCACCGAGCTTTTCAGCTCTCCAAGCTATTTCATCAAAGTTCTTTGCTTGGCCCAGGTCTAAGCTCATAGTTATGACTTCAGCTCCATACTTTTCTTGAAGAATCTTCACGAGTACTGATGTATCTAAACCTCCCGAATATGCCAATACGACTCTCATATATAATACCCAGAGAGTGCATTTGCTTTGTAAAGTTATATTTTGCGTAATTAACGTTTCATCTAATTAATAATTTGTTTCATTTAGAACAATTCTCGGATCTTAAATCTAGAATGGCTTTCTCAAGAGTGGCAAAAGCTTTTGAAGCATCCTTCCTATCTACAATTAATATTGTATCTTCGTGGCATGAAATTATTTGGGTGATGTTGATTCCTTTTCTTGCAAGCAATGCAGTTATGTATGAGATTACGCCTGGAACTTCAATTACGCTTCGCGGACTTAAAAGAATTATTGCAGATTGGTTATCGATGAAAACCTCAATATCATCCTCTCCAATAATTTCAACAACTTTTTTCAGCTCTCTACCATCAAAAATTAGCGTGAATGTCTGCAATCCTTGAGTTAATTGAAAGAATCTCGATGCAACCACGCGTTTCATGAGGCTGTCTAGCTTGTCAGTTAATGCTTCTTGCCTTACCGTTAAAACTACAATGTCACTTTTCAGCTCTAAAACTGTGTTAGCAATAACTTCCCTAATTTTATTTTCAAGTATTTTATTATCCTTTATTAGTTCATCACTAAATCTAATTAAAGCCATTTTAATAGCTTCGATTCTCACGTTTCTTCTTCCTGTTGTTTTTTCAACTTCGGGTTTAATTCTCGCTGCGAGAGCGGAGTAGTTTATAACTCCCATCTTGATGCAATCCGTTATGCTTGGATGCTGAAGAATGATTCTTCGAACGGCTTCAGCAACAGAGATATCACTTCCACTATTACTCATAGAGCTTTACCTCAAATCAAAATGTTAAGTTGAAAGTTAAATTATAGCTATTGCTACTTCTCGCGTTTTTCTTCGTCGCTTAACTTACTTAGGAACTCCTTCTTCCATTCCTCAAATTTCCTCTTGTAATCCCTTTCTATACTCTCTTCAATTCTTTTTCGCTCTCTTTCATACATTTCAGCTAGCATGGCCATGGCTTTTCTCTGTGCTTCTTCAAAGGCCTTTGTTTTCATCTTCTCCCTAAATATTCCATAAGTTAAGAATGCTCCAATAGAGAAGGAAAGTGCAGCTAGTATTGCTTCGCCAATCCAATCTACCAATGATTCACACTCCACATGTTTCAATTATAATTACTTAGTTCTGGACTTCGCCTTTTAAGTGTTTATTGAACCACCTTAGCGTATGCTTTAACCTCTTAATTCTATGGCTTGGCTTGCCAGACCTGCTAAATACATGTCCTCCCTTCATGAATAAGACAAGTTCCACAGTTTTGCCTAAGTACTTGAGTGCAGTGAAGAATAGGAGTGCTTGGTCGAACCAGCATCTGTAATCTTCGAGGCTGTGAATTATCATTAGAGGCGTTTCCACTTTAGGTGCGTGAGCTAGCGGTGATTTTTCAATGTATCCTTTCATGTTACTCCAATAATCATCACCGATTTGATCTGGAACGAAGTGAAAGCCTATGTCTGCAGTTCCGAACTCTGCAATCCAGCTTGATATTCCATTAAGTGAAACAGCTGCCTTGAACTTATTGGTTTGAGTTACAATCCAGTTGGTCATAAATCCTCCATAGGATAAGCCCATGACGCCGAGCTTGTCTGGATCTATGAATTCGTATTTCGAAATAACGTAGTCAATCCCCTCGATCAAATCCTTGTAATCTCGCTCCCCATAATGCCTTCTGATATCGGCAAATTCCTCACTATAGCCGTCACTTCCGCGCGGGTTTAAGTAGACAACCACGTAGCCATTGGATGCTAAAATTTGATTCTCAAACATAAAGCTATATCCAAATGCGCTCTTCGGCCCTCCATGAATGTTTAGTATTGTTGGGTACTTCTTCCCTGGAATCATTTCAACTGGTTTCATGATCCAGCCTTCAATCTTAACGCCATCAGAAGCTATAAACTCAAACCTTTCAGGTTTGGAAAGGCTAACTCGCTTCAGCCACTCATCATTAAATGCAGTTAGCTTTACATCACCTCTTTCATCTTTAACCCAAACCTCAGCAGGCTCAACTTCGGTAATCTTAGTATATGCTATTGCATTATTTTCAATTGTAAAGTTGTCAATAATGAAATCTCCAACAATTACAGGCTCAATTTTCTTTTCGGTTAGCTTCAATTTGTAGACATTAATTCTACCTTCACTTGAGAGTGGGAAGTAGATGTAATCTCCTATCCATATTGGTGGCTGATCTACTCTAATTGGTCCGCGTACATCATAGTATACTCGCTTGCTGGAGCCTCTATCAAGTTTGCCTGTTAAGTTTTCAATATAATCTCCATCACGACTTGCAATCCAAATAGTTTCATGGGTTGCGTATCCTCTATGGAGGTCGCTTGCTCTAAAGACTACGTATTCATCATCTGGGCTCCAATTTAAAGTTCCAATCCGCATGCCTTTACCAGTAATTTTTCTAGCTTCTCCTCCGTTTACTGAAGCAATGTAGATGTAGTTTTCTAATGGTTTCATGTCATCAATTTTAGCTGCATATGCTATTTCGTCTCCTTTATTTGAAAATGTAGCTGAAACAACATCGAAGTCTCCACTTGTTATCTGCCTAACCTCACTTGAGAGTGAGTCAACAATGAATAAGTGCTTTCTAAAGTGGTGTGTATAACCTATGCCATCAAACCATATTGGAATCCTATTAATAGCATGCACTTCTTCATCGTGTTGTTCATCGAAAACTTTTGAAATGAACATTATACTTCTGCCATCAGAACTCCATTGCGGTGATTCAATCCCTTCCTCACGCTTTAAAACAAGTCTTGGCTCACCGCCAGAAATTGAAAGAACCCAAAGCTCGTTGCCTTTATTTCCTTCGCGCAATGTTCTCTTAGATAAGAATAGTAATTGCCTACCGTCAGGGGACCATCTTGGCCAATAGTCCTTATCTCCACTAGTGGTTAGCCTTACTTCGCCAGTAATCCTGTCGATAACCCAGATATTCATAATGTAGTCGTCTTTAACTTCATCTACGCGAATCGTAACGAATGCGATCAAGTCGCCTGAAGGAGATATTTGAGGGTCAACGACGGAAATAATTTTGTTTAAATCTTTAAGTTCAAGCTTCCTCATGCAATCACCAATTTAGATTCGATCGAAAATAGTTAAAAAGCTAATTATCAGGCGATGGATGCACTCGTTATTCAAGTACTCTATTTTTCTTTGCTGCGTGAAAAACAAGTGTAGGTGCGTCTGGGAAGGAAGCTGACTTAACTTCAAATCCCTGAGATTTCAACGTTCTATCTATTTCGTTTTGCCACTTCCTATCTCTGCCAGCAAAAATAGACATGCTGCCTCCTAATTTAAGCACCTTAGATAACGTGTAGAGGGATTCACGCGAGTATAATGCTGGATTTCTCCTAGGATTAGGTCCTCCATCATGAATTATGTGGTCAAACATTAGGTTTAAAGCATCTGCAGCTTTCAATGAATCGTAAAGAACAATTTTTACATGCTTCCTCCAGAGCGATTCCCTATACGCTGAAACAGTATTCCTAAATAATGCAATAGCAAGCACGAATGGAGAAACGTCAATAGTTACGAATAGTGATGGATTAGCCCATTCAATAGCGACATAACACGTCCTGCCAATTCCAGTTCCAATTTCGAGAACTCTGCCGCCATCAGGAATAGCTTCAGGCCAAGCAATAATTGAGCCACAATAAACCATTCTCATGATATTGAAATCACCTTTCCTATAAGCTAAACCGCCGGTAATTTCATCAATAAGCTGAAAAACTTCACAATCGTTCAAAGGCTTAACAAATCTTTCATAAGTATCTTTAGCAATCAATCTAGACTTCTCATCCGCAGCATCAAACTGCCTCCTCCTGAGTAAATTCAACATTTCCTCTTCAATGCTTTCAACTGCTCTTCTTGCTTCCCATAACTTGGTCATTTACTTTCCCTAACTATCAGCAGATTTAGTAACAGTTATACTTAATTTCTATCAAATGAATGCTGGTGATCTGCTTGGACGAATGTGACATTTTAATTGAAAATGGCTTGATTGTAGACGGCACAGGAAGCCCTGTGTTTAAGGGCTCAGTAGCCATTCAAGGTGACAGGATTGTTGAAGTTGGAAAAGTTAAATGTGACGCAAAGGTTGTCATTGATGCTTCTGGGCTAGTGGTTGCTCCTGGCTTCATAGACGTGCATACGCATGCTGATAAGACTCTACCGCTATTTCCAAAGGCTGAGAATTATGTGATGCAGGGAATTACAACAACTATTGGCGGTAATTGTGGGAATGTAGCTGCACCAATTCTCGATTGGTGGCCTCCAAACATGTTTTGGGATCAAGACATTCTGTTTGAGTTGAAGCCATATAAGTATTATATTGAGGGCTTACTGCCGGCTGATGAGGTGAAGAAGAAGGTTAAGGAAATTTATGGCGTTGACATAACTTGGGGCTTATTCAAAGACTTCATCAAGTGGCTTGAAGAAAATGGCATTTCAGTTAATCATGTCCCGCTAGCTGGCCATAATACTATTAGAGCTCAAGTAATGGGGCCAGATTGGAATCGCGAGCCTACCCCCAAAGAGCTGGAGGAAATGAAGTGGCATGTTCGTGAAGCAATGGAAGCTGGAGCTTTCGGATTATCTACAGGTCTTGACTATGTTCCTGGAGTATTCTCAAAAACGGAGGAGATCATTGAGCTGGTGAAAGTTGTCAAGGAGTTTAATGGAATATATGCCACTCACTGGCGTAGAACAGGATTGAGGCGGGAGCGAGCAATTCCAATAATTGATAAAATTAGAGGTATTCATGAAGCTATTCGGATTTGTAGGGAAACGGGCGTGGTTACGGAGATTTCTCACCTTATGTCCGGATACACGATTTACCCTGAACCTCCAATAGAGCTGGCTTTAGCAGCCGTCCGAGAAACAATCAAGGTGATCGATGAAGCTAGGAAGGAAGGGCTGAAAATATATTATGACATCATTCCAAATGTCACGGGTGGAACTTTAACTAGCGTTTACTTGGCAGCCCTACTAACTCCATGGGCAAGGGAAATAGGTTCCCTCGTGGGATTGGGAAGAGCATTAAAAATGAAGGATTTCCGCGAAGAATTAAAATCGTTAATATTAGCTGGAAAATGGTGGGCCTTAAATCCTAGAGTTAATCCATATTGGGACAACAAAATAGAAATTGTTTCCCATGCTAATCAAGAGTATGTTGGTAAAACTATTAAGGAAATAGCCGAAATCAAAGACGTCGACAGCATAGAAGCTCTATTCGACATTTTAAGCGAAGACCCCAAAGCAAAGTACAAAAATAAAGGTTATAGAACTGATGAAGAAATAGCAGAATTCATCAAATACCCTTACTGCATGATAGGCCTAGACACCTACACTTTCGATACTAAATGGAGCATGAAATTACCTCCGTACTACGTTCCACATCCAAACACTTACGGTGGAATGCCCAGATATATTAGAAAGTATGTGCGAGAAATGAAGGTGCTACCATTAGAAGAGGCAATAAGGAGAATAACGAGTCTACCTGCAAAGGTATTCAAAATTAAGAATAGAGGAATAATTAAAGTTGGAGCATATGCGGACATAGTTATATTCGACTATAAAACCATAAGCGATGTTGAAGATCCAATTGACCCAAGACGCTATCCAAAAGGAATACATTACGTAATAGTTAACGGAGTAATAGTAGTTGAGAAAGGCAAGCACACTGGAACAAAACCAGGAAAAGTATTAAAGCTAAATGAACAGTAAAAAAATGAAAATTTTAATTACAATTTATTTTCTCTGTTGCATTGAAATTTCTTTTACTTAAAATATCTTATTTTTTCTTGTTTAACATACGTCTTTTATGCAATGCTTGTGCGTGTGAAATTCCAAATTATATCTTCATCTATTGTTTTCAACAATATAGTGCCTCCCACCGTTGTTTAGTGGTATTTGAGCTTTGAAATAACTTCCTGTCTGTTAGTGAAGTTGCCTCCTTATTTTGTAATATTGGCGCTACTGTTTGTGGCATCTTTTTATTTTAAATTATAATATAATTAATGAAATTATGTATTAGAAATATTTATAAATAAAATTTACGAAATTGTATTGGGGGCCCCACAAATGTCTAGTAAAGAACTTTTGATGAAGACGAGACCTCTGATATTTGCCGCATTGATGGTTACTATTCAAATATTTGCAGTTCAAATTGTTGCAAAAGAGTTAGATGCTATTCATCTGAGTGTAACTGTGGTTAAAGATGGGAAGATTATCCCTAATGCGAGAGTATATGTTTTCGCAATCACGCCGAACGGAACACGCTTCATAACGAGAATATTGACTGGACCAAAAGGAGTTGGAGGAGCTACTCTTTCAATTAGAGATATAATTAAGCCGATAGATGACTGGAACAAAATGGAGAAAAGAAGCTTTATATTATATCCAGGCTTGTATATAACTGCTGTAGGTGAAGATGGAGAATACGAATACTTTGGAGCCTCGTCAGTTAAATTGCCTTTAACCTTAACGGGACCGCTATCCGTACAGAAAAAAGTTCAATTAAAAGATAAACTTAGAGTTTCTAAAAAAATGTACTCGGCTCAAGAAAGTGGGAGAAGCATTAGTGTTGAGCAACAAGCTCCACCATGGGCGCAGCTAATTTGGAGTGAAGAACACACGAGAAGAGAAACTGTCTTGCAAGTAACTACAGATGCGCATAGTATGGCGAGTGTGGCATACTTAATAGAAAAGAATAAAGAAGTGGCTTTTAAATGTACATATTCCATTACAAGCGAAATTGACGATGAAGTAATCGTTGAATGGAGTATAGGTGCGGAAATAAGTTGGGTAATATCGAGCACCGAAAAATACTTAACAATGGATGTGGGTCCCAATAGTGTCGGCTACGTATCTTTCATGGCAGCAGTAAACTATGAATGTTGGCGTTACGAGGAGCCTGCCGACAGCGGTCAATACTTTTTGGAGCATAGAGTTTACATAATGTATTATTGGCCAGATACGCTTGACAAAATTAAAGGAGATGATGAGATAACTGGAAAACAAGAACTTCTTAAATCAAAATCTGGACAAGGATGGGATCAATCCGTATATACGGTCTATTTCCACTACGCGACAAGTTACAGTTTTGCAATTCCTGTAGGAACAATTGTTAAATTGTTGGCTTCCCCCTATCTTCCAGCAGCACTAGAAGTACCCATAGATGTAGAACTCGTACTAAAAGATACAACTGCAATAAATGCGGATGCTAGAATTTTTGCTGAAGAAGGGTACATCGTCGACATTTATCTCATTGAAGTCTGGCGCACGCTAAATGCATACTACCACATTCCAGCATGGGCATTAATACTAACAACAAGAACTGGTTGAGACCTTAATCTTATAATATTATTGAGCTGTCTGCTTTCGCATTTTAGATTCTATTTAAATACCAATGCCGCGAAATACTATGTGATCTTTGTAAAAGTGAAGTCTTGGTTGTCCTTGCTTCAATGAGGTTGGCTGCACCTTTTCATAAGAAAGTTAGTTGCATAGCTCAAGTCAACTTTTAGAATTTAAGGGAGTTATTTTAGTTTGAGAGCTGGTTGAGGATATTCAAAATTGGAATCACAATGCGTTGTAAAGCTTATCTTATTCACAGCGAAATAGAATCGCTTGACATCTTTACCTTATGTTACTCTAAGACGCAGGTATCCTTATAGGATTGAATTTTGCTGAATGATAGTGGACATGCTTGTCGATTTTTCTATTTAGACCTATAGCTCTAAGAATGAATGTATTGCTTGCTTTCCTCTATTTCCTCTTTAAACCCTAACTGTGAAGGAAAAATCTAAAGCTTCTTAATAGAGGAAAGATGGAAATTTACCTACATTTCTCTGCCTCCCTTTTCTGCTGTTTATTGATTCACTCTATGCATCGCTTAATTCTGTCAAGATGTTTCTATTCGAATTCGTCGGAGCCGATAAGCATAATTTTAATGAGTTTTCTGAAATAAACTTGAAACGCTATTTTACAGCTACTTACAAATGCTTTATCTGGATTAAGTGATGCTTTGCAGGAGTTGAAGGATATGGGTAGTAAGTTGGAAAATGCTATGAGTAAAATTTCAGTATTGGAGGGAAATTTAAGCAGTGTTCAAATTGAATTGGAGGATATTTTAGATCGAGTATGTAAACTTGAGATAATTGCAACTTCCCCCCATATAGCTGATGGTAATGAGTTATGCAATGTCTACGTGAAAGCTTATAATGTTAAGGGTCAACCTGTTTCAAATGCTGTAATTGCTTTATTGAGTAGGACTCGTGATTCAAGCCGCATTATATTTAGTTATTTTCATGGCGTTGGGGAGTGCATTTTCCGTTAGATTGGACATAAAATAATGCCTCTACTGAAAAGGCAGTCAGCGCAGCTTGGCGCATTTCCCCAGCAATCTAGTTCGTTGGTTGATGTGAAATGGCATATTTCATGGAACTTGCAGTCAGTGCATGATGGGTATTTGAAGAATCTGACTCTAAATCTAAATTGAACATATCTTTGCTTCCGCCAAATAGTGCTTAGTGATTCCCTAGTTGCATTTCCAAAAATTACCTGTTTGATTGTTTTTTCAACGTTGTAAATGTAGCATTTGTAAGTGTGGAGGAAGTTGAAGCATGGTGATACTAGCCCATTCCAAGTTACGCATGAAGCCATGTTTAATACGAATGGGCAGCTTCTCTCTGTTTTGAGAGTGAATTCAGGAATTTTTAATCCTACATTTGCTTCTAAACTTTTGATTGAAGCTTTTTCAATAAGTCTCTCAACTTCCTCCTTTTTTTCTCCATATAATTTCTCGCAGTTGAACTCCTTTTTAACTGGAATTACATTTGTAATTGTTATCATGTTTACTCCATGACTTGCAGCTAATTCTATGAGGGGAATGAGCTCATTCATGTTTCTTCTCATTAACGTGAAGGAGAATTCGATTTTTGGGTAGATTTTTCCCATCTTCTTTTTGGCTTCATGCATGAACTTTAGTGTTCTTAGCAATTCATTTATGTCTCCACCTCTAATTTCCTCGTATATTCCCTGCGTTGATGCATCAATTGAAATTACGAGTCTATCTAAGCCAATGTTAATGAGCTTCAGAGCTTTATCCTCGTCGAGCAGCAGTCCATTACTATTTATTCCTAGCTTTAACCCTTCTTCCTTAATCATTTCTGCAAATTCTATAGCTTTTTTGTGAATTAACGGTTCTCCCCATCCGCCTAGCCAGAGGAATTCGCCTCCAGCCTCCTTGAATTCTAGGAGGATTTTCTTGAATAGCTTTTCGCTTATATCTCCAAGTTCTTCCGTCCAAGATTGCCTAAAACACATTGGGCAATTCAAGTTGCACCTAGTTGTTAACTCCACTATCGCTTTCCTAGGTCCAGGAGATGGATTGGCTATTACTGTGCCTTCCTCAAATTTCTCCAATACTTGATTTGCAATCATCTCAGCTAAATAATATATTTGACCTTGAAGTTAAACTTTGTTAATGGCAATCATTTGTAAATCTTGTCATACATTAATAAAAGATAAATATGCCTTGCGATATTAATTATTTTTAGACATTCCATTAATTTTGGGTGGCTAAATTGCCCGGAGGATATATGGGAAAAATTTTGAGAGTAAATTTAACTGAGGGCACGCTAAGAGACGAAATGCTGTCAGAAGATGTTCTAAAAATGTGGCTTGGAGGTAGAGGGCTAGGCGTCTACTTAATGTTAAAGGAGGTTGATCCTAGGGTAGACCCGTTGAGTCCAGAAAATAAGTTGATTATCCTAACTGGCCCATTAACTGGAACTGCCGCTCCGGAGAGCGGCAGGTGGTGCTCAGTAACTAAGGCTCCGCTAACCGGCACCATTCACGACTCACACTCAGGAGGGAAGTGGGGTCCTGAACTTAAATTTGCTGGTTATGATGGAATCATTATTGAGGGTGCATCCGAAAAGCCAGTTTACTTGTGGATTCACAATGGTAAAGCCGAACTTCGCGATGCAAAACACCTTTGGGGCAAAGACACTCATGCGACAACTGACATTTTAATTGAAGAGCTTGGAGACAAGAACATCAAAGTTATGTGCATAGGGCCTGCAGGAGAAAATCTAGTGAAATTCGCCTGCCTAATCAACGATAAAGGTAGAGCTGCAGGAAGAGGCGGCCATGGCGCAGTTATGGGAAGCAAGAAGCTTAAAGCAATTGCAGTGCGAGGAACAATGAAACCTAAAATTGCCAATGAAAGCAGATTTAGGGAAGCTGTGAAGCTAAATGTTGACAAAATAAAGAAGCACCCGGTCACTGGAGAGGCTTTGCCAAAGTATGGAACTGCCGTGCTAGTCAACATTATCAATAAGCATGGAATCCTGCCAACAAGGAACTTCCAAACTGGAGTTCACCCAACAGCAGATAAGTATAGTGGCGAGACAATTGCTGAGAAGACTCTCATTAGGCGTGTCCCCTGCTGGGGCTGCATAATTGCATGTGGAAGATACACTAAGATTTCAGATGCAGCTCCATTCCAAGGGGAGGGGGACGGTCCAGAGTATGAGACGGTCTGGGCTTTTGGAGCTCAAACTGGAACTGATGACTTGGCTGCAATATCAAAGGCTAACTTTCTCTGCAATGAGCTTGGCTTAGATACAATTTCAATGGGTCACGTCATAGGAACTCTTATGGAGCTTTACGAGAAGGGCAAGGTTCCAATTGAAAAGCTAAGAGGTTTAGAGCCAAAGTGGGGTAATCGAGCTGCAATAGTTGAGCTAACATGGAGAACTGCTTACAGGTCTGGAATAGGCGACGACTTAGCTGAAGGGGCGAAGAAGCTAGCTGAAAAGTATGGCGCACCTGAACTAGCTATGGTAGTTAGAGGTCAAGAACTTCCAGCTTACGATCCAAGAGGAGTTCAAGGACACGGGCTAGGATACGCAACTTCAAATAGAGGCGGATGCCACTTAAGGTCATACATGATAGCTCCAGAAGTTCTAGGAGTTCCACAGCTAGTTGATAGATTTACAACTAATGGTAAAGCTGAGCTAGTAAAGACATTTCAAGATGGATTTGCAGTTATCGATAGCCTAGTACTATGCAAGTTCAATACCTTTGCAACATGGGTTGAAGACTGGGTTGGCATGGTGGCTGGAGCAACTGGCTGGAACATAACGTTGGAAGAGCTAACGAAGATTGGTGAGAGAATTTACAACGCTGAAAGAGTATTTAATATTCTTGCGTTTGGAGATGGAAGGGCATACGATACGCTGCCCAGGAGACTGCTTGTTGAGCCAATGCCTGAGGGCCCGGCTAGAGGCCATACAGTTAAACTTGATGAAATGCTTGAAGAGTACTATAACCTTCGAGGATGGGTTGATGGTAGACCGACTAGGGAAAAGCTGGAGGAGCTAGGTTTAAAGGAATTTGCAGACAAGCTTGAAGAGAAAGGGCTTCTACCAAAATAATTAAATTTTAAAGCATCCTCCTCCATTTTTATCATGTATGAGAGTTACAGTAGAATTCTACGCAACTCTGAGAGAGAAGTTTGGAAGGAAAGTAGAGCTAGAATTAAACTTCGATAATCCGGCTCCCCTAATAACCGTGCTTTCACAAATAGATGGGTTACTTGAAGAAATTGCTGAGAATGGCAGAATAAAGACAATGTATAAAGTTCTACTTAATGGATTGAACGTAGAGTTTATTAAGGGGCTGGATACGCCCGTAAAGGATGGAGATGAAATATGCATTTTCCCTCCAGCTGGAGGAGGATAATCTGGATTCGAAGCTCAAATTCTCATCATTTTCAGTCCAAGCTTCTCAATGATTGGAAGTAGAAAGCTTCGATGACGCTTTTTCAATCCCTTCCATTCAACCACTGCCAATTCAACTTCCCCCTCGGTTCGCATCACTGCAGCTTCAACTTCTCTCTCACTAATTTTATCAAAGACGTATTCGGGAATGATGTGTCCAATTGCAATATCAGACCTTTGAACAAGCTTGGTGAATATGGGTGCATAATGAGGACCTCCAAATCCAACTCCAACTCTAAATTTTGGTTCTCCTTTAATGCGATTTTCAGCAACCATCATTATTGCCTGAGCTACAGCTCTCGCAGCAATTTCATTTCTCCAGTACCTTTCGCTACTACCAAGTTCAATGAATATTGTAGGCGTCTTTTCAATGTATGGTCCATGATGCGTAACTTCCAATCCAACCCTCCAATCGCTCAGATTATGCTCTTCTGCAGCTCTCATCAATTCTAATAAGGCTATTTTTAAACTTGAGGCTGGAGCAATGCAAATCGCCCTCGGTTTTCCTCCAAATTTAGCTTCTTCCGTCCAATTTCCAGGAGCGTGGGTCAAAAGTGAGGGAATTCCACTTGCAGCAGAATGCCGAGTAGCGAAAATGAACAATTTTGCTTCAAACTCATTCTCAATGCCTTCAGCGTAAATCGAGTCAACTTCAATATCAGCTAAGCATATTGATTCACGCATGTAAACCTTCTTTCCACCAATTTTAATTTCCTTAAAATCATAATTTGAGAGAATTTGCCTTTTAATTGTTTGAGATGCAATGTCGACTTTTGGCGTAAAGATTATTATGTCTGCAGTTAATTTGCCTGACATTTCGGGTCGAATACTACGCTAATCTTGGATGTATATTAGATTTCCCCTAATCATCCAAGCGTTAACATAATTTAATAACTAGGTACATTAAAACTTTAGGTGCAATGGGGATGTAAATGGCTAAGCGCATTTGCTGGCTTGCATTAACATCTATTTTACTGTTGATTGCTTGCCTTGCGAATTTTGATGCGTGCGCTAATGGAGTGCTAAGCTTGAATCAGCTTGTAACAAGGATTAGGTTTTTCGATGGTTTAAATGTGAGAGTCAGGGGATACTTAACCGCCTACTCATCTCCACTTGGCTTAAATTTCGTGCTTACGGATGGTGAGCTGAGCATCGGAGTTAAACCCGTCAATGTTGATCTGACAAGGTGGCTGGGCTGCGAAGTTGAATTGTACGGCACTGTTAATTCGAATAGCATGAAATTAGAAGTATTAGCTGTAAGTTCTCCAGTTGAATATGCTGCGCCAAAATTTGAATCCTCAATTGCAGTTTCACTTGAACATTCCCCTCTTGGTGGGCAGCCCACATACGTAATTCCAGTAAAGTTTCCAGATGTGGCGCCAAGCAAAAACATTACGGAGATAATGGCTGTTGTAGAAGAAGCTGCAAACGAGTATTATCCTAAAGTTTCATACAACTTGACGTGGTTTAACTGCAAATTTATAGATAACTGGCTTTTAATGCCGAGAAATATGTCATATTATGCAGCTGATAATGATACTACGCGGGACGATCTAATTAAAGATGCCATTGCACTTGCAGACTCCTTCATCAACTATACGAGATATTATCGAATAATCATAGTCCACGCAGGAGGTGATGAAGCTTTAACCCACATTTCAAGTGACATATGGTCATATGCCGCTCTTGGAGAGCTCTTAATATCGACGGACGATGGCTCAGTGAAGATTTCAGTTGCAGTTGTTTCCGAATTTGATCCTCTGGGAGTTTATGTTCATGAAATGGGCCACATGCTTGGTTTGCCCGAGCTATACGACGTAGATCATGTTGAGGAGTTCATGGGAAAGTGGGATGTAATGGCTAAGGGAATGTGGAATGGACGATTTCCTGGAAGTTCACCTGCTCATCCATCATCCGCATGCAAAATAAGTCTCGGATGGTTAGATCCTGACAGCATAGTTGAGGTCGAGTATGAGAGCTTCATTACAGTCACAATAAATCCACTTGAAAGCGAAAGTGGAGTTAGAGTGGTTAAAATTCCAGTTACACCTGAAGCATATTATTTGATTGAAGTTAGGCGTAAAGTAGATTACGACCTTCATCTTCCAGGTGAGGGTGTGCTAATAATTTTTGTAAATGAGTCCATATCTTCAGGCGATGGACCGGCACGGATTATAGATTCGAAGCCTAAAACAGCTACGCTAGACGACGCGTTCTTCACTGTAGGATCCTCATGGAGCGATGCAAATTACAATATAACTATTCGCATCGAGAGCCAAGTAGGTTCAGCCTATATAGTATCAATATTTTACGGGGATAAGGTTATCATAGATGAAGCAGAAGTAAGCAGGTCAAGAGCTGATGTAAACTCAACTCAATACGTTAGATTTCATGCGAAATGGGCTTCAAGTGGGGAAAACGCTTCAAGGATAGAGCTCGAAATCAATGGCACTTTATGCACCACTGATGACGAAGGCTGGGCTACAGTAACTGTCAACTCAAGCAAGGTTGGAAAGCAAACCTGGATGGTAACTGCAGCTTACATTGATGAAATTCCAATAGCATTGATAGTGGAAGCTGAAAATCCATCTATAATTTGGGATGAAGTTGTCATAACACTTGTAGTTCCACCTGAAAAGCTAAGAGTAAGTATAAATTCGAATGCAACAATCCTTTACGATGCCAAGTACGCATATGACGATTCACCATTTGAAGGAAAGGTTTACTTAAATGGCTCAACTATTTCCTCCATTCTTGGAGTTAGGTGGTTCAAGGTTTACCGTATCATTGATTATAAGTATAATCTAACGGCATTTAAATCAAATGTAGTGAAGGTCATTTTCGATGCACTTAAAGTTGAAGTTCAAGTGGATAAGCAATTGTACAACCCAGGAGATGTATTTGAAGTTAAAGTTAAATTGACTTATGCTAGCGATGGCACTCCAATTGTAGGTGGACGAGTTAAATTGAATGGAAATCAACTTTCAACTGAAATTGGAGGCATAGCTACATTCAATGTAAGGGCTCCAAATTGCACTTGCGAATTTACTCTTCACATTGAAGGTGTAAGCGATGGAAAATCCGTTGATGTGGCGTACAACCATGAAAACTTGACATTATATGCAACTGCAATAGTAATAGACCGAATATCGCCGAGAAACGTTAGAGTGGAAATTGGAAAACCAATAAGGGTTGATTTTCATGCTATATGGGCTCACAATTATACTTCTGCAAGTAATGTGGAAATGTGGATTGCAGATAGAAAGTTAGTGACTGGAAGTGATGGTTGGGCTTCAATTGAAATGGTCATGAGTAGAATAACTAAAGTAGACCTTGATGTTGAGAAAGTAGCTGCACCTGAAGGTATAACTGCCTTTAGGCAGCCAATTCCGGCTTACATCATTTGGGATAAGCTCAACATTAACATCGAAACTTATACTCTCACACCTGGCTCGATCAAATTCATAGTCAAAATTAGTTATGAATATGATGGATCGCCAGTGAAGAATGCTAATGTCATGATAAATAGGTTTAAAGTTGCTAAGGTAAATGCAGGAACCTATAGCTTGGTGTTGGACTCCTGGGATTTAACACTAACCGTTGAAGTGCTTGTTGAAGTTGAAGGTTTCCAGCCTGTAATAAAAGTGGTTGAAGTTATTGCCATTGGAAACATAGTTTTCTACAGCGTTTCACTTACTTTAATTGGATTAATAATCTTGTACTTCATGAGGGAATTCAAAATCATTAAGAGGCTTCCAAGAATTAGGAGTAGAATTCGAATTTCACGTGATGCAGCGTCATCCCCGTAAGTTAGCCTCGCTGCGATTTAATTGATATTTCATTAGACATCAAGCTATCGATTTTAATTGAAGAGTTTCCGTTGCTTGTGCTTATAATGGAGATTTGGTAATTTATTCTTTTTAGCGGAATTAGGTAATTGCATTGTCTTTCAATTGGAAACATAGTGCAGCTTAATGAAAATATTTTCTGGCCTAATAATTGAAGCTGTTAATTTAATTATTTTACATTCAAGCTAGATGAATTTCTTGGTTCTAGCTAGTCTTGGGAATGGCAGAGTATCTCGTACATGATCAAGCTTGCATATCCACCAGGTTAGTCTGTCAATTCCAATCCCGAAGCCTGCGTGGGGAACGGAGCCATAGCGTCTTAAGTCTAAATACCAGCTGTACTCTGATAGATCGAAGCCTTCAGCTTTTATTCTCGCAATTAATTTATTGATGTCATCTTCTCTTACACCTCCAGTTGCCATTTCACCATAGCCTTCAGGTGCAAGTAAATCTACTGTTAAGCCGATGCCCGGCCTCTTTGGATCTTCTTTCACGTAAAAGGCCTTGAGGTGAAGTGGATATCCATACATGAATATTGGCTTGGTTAAATTCATAGTTAATAGCTTCTCTTCATCTCCGCCGATATCCTCTCCCCACCTTATTTCCTTCCCCATTTTTTGAAGCCTATTTATTGCTTCATCGTAGGTTATTCTCTCGAAGGGAGGCTTAATGCTTCTCAGGAAGTCCGGATCCCTACCAAGCAATTCCAGTTCTTTTGTGCAGTTATCTGCTACTGAATTACATATGTGGGATACTAGCTCTTCTTCAAGTTTCATTAGGCCTTCAAGATCCATCCAAGCAGCTTCAGCTTCAAGATGCCAAAACTCACATAGGTGCCTTCTAGTTCTAGATTTTTCAGCTCTAAATGACGGGGCTAAGCACCAAACTTTCTCTAAGCTGAAAATCATGACTTCGAGATAAAGTTGAGAGCTTTGAGTTAGATATGCTTCATTTTCAAAATATTTCATTTTGAATAGGGTTGCACCACCTTCGCATGCAGTTGCCACTATGATTGGAGGTGAAACTTCATACCATCCATTCTCAACGAAGTACTCCCTACTTGAGCGTAGAACTTCATGTCTAATTTTGAATATAGCTTGGTATCTTGCTCCTCTAACTGCTAAGTGCCTATACTCCATTAAAGTCTCTGGTGAGTGAGATTTCTTGCCTAGCGGCCATGGAGTTTCGGCCATGTGAACTATATTTAATTCCTTAACTATGAATTCAACTCCTCTCGGAGCTCTAGGCTCCTTTCTCCAAAATCCCTTCAAAATTACGCTTGATTCCTGAGAAGCCTTTTTGGCTAAACTCCAAGCCTCATCAGAAGCTACTCCTTTCTTAATAACGCACTGCGTAATGCCAAGCGCATTCCTCAAGTCGAAGAAGATTATCTTTCCGTGTTCTCTTTTCTTGAAAATCCAGCCTCTAATTTCCTCAAGCTTCTCAACTTCGCTCATATTTTTCCTCCACAAGTTAATTCAATATGCAAGCTAAATATATTAAATTGAACCTCAACATGGATTATTCCAATTAACGTTCTTATAATCTAACTCAATTCAAGGGTTAATTTACATTTTATTTGGCGAGATTTATAGGATTCTGGCTTTAGGCGCATACTTCCTTGCAATTTCATTTGGATAGTCGTCGCTGTATTTTTCAATGAAGCTTCTCAATTCCATTTTCAATTTATCAGCATTAACAGCTTTAATTCTTATTTTAATTGGTGTTAGTGGAGTGGCCCATGTGCTGCCACTTAACATTAAAGTTTTCAGCTCCTCATCAGTTAGGAGTGCATCTATAACTTCAACTGATAGAACGAAGAAGTGCTGGTCCATGTAGCATACTTCCACCGAACCTATTACTTCTCCATCTCCAATTAAATTCCAGCATTCGAAGTCTCCAACACCTGCCACACCCTCAACTTCCAGCATTAATGAGCCATGATACCTTAACTTCAATTCAACCTTTTTTCTGCCTACTGCATCAAGAAAGCCTCTGCTCTGAATTAGATTTTCAAATTCCTTTAGGAAGTTAAACCAATTTCTTACTCCCACGAATTCCAATTCAACCATATTCAAGTTGAATCACCAGCTTAGCTTCAAATATATGGCTTGAATCTACTTCTCCCCCTTAAACTTAAAGAATTCGTCCAGCTTAGCATGC
This sequence comes from Candidatus Culexmicrobium cathedralense, assembly GCA_025061115.1. Lineage (GTDB taxonomy): Archaea > Thermoproteota > Methanomethylicia > Culexarchaeales > Culexmicrobiaceae > Culexmicrobium > Culexmicrobium cathedralense. The sequence continues at coordinate 77,386 of JANZKC010000003.1, forward strand.
TCTCTTCTAGGTGGGCCGTGGCTTAATAGCCACTCCTTGACCTTCTTTGGAGACTTCAAATTAAATAGTATTTTTTGAGCTTCATCGTAAAGCTTTATCAGCTCAGCAATGTCTTCAGGCTTGTAGTTTTGGAATGGAATTATTGCGTTCTTGGCGTAATTTAGCGCTTTAATTGTATGTTCAAAATCAATGTTACCTTGAGCATAGTGACTTAAGATATCCTCAACCTTTAGAAATGCTTCTCTAGAACTTTTACTAAATTTTCTGCCTCCACTTAATGGAGGGGGATTTGGGTTGAAGCGAAGCTCTTCGAGCTTAAACTTCCTAATGGCAGGCACTTCAACTTTCTTGGGAATAAGGAGCTCAAGCTTTTTCTGAATATTTTCAGCAGGAATCAAAGTTTGAGGGGCTTCCCTCTTAACTTCTCTTGGGTAGGGCCCTATGATTTTAAACGCCTTTCTTGCAAGTTTATCGGCTTCTCCTTCAACGTAGCTTCTCCACTCATGGTTATGCTTGAACCTGGTTGGATCAGTCCATTCAAAATCAAATTCGCTGATTTGGCTGGGCTTAAATACTATGCAAGCAACATCTAACTGCTTATGAAGACTTAGGGGAGCAGTGAAAACTCTTTGGGGATCCATTAAATTTTCAACTTTAATTTCAACCTTAAAGTCTAAATTGACTTTCAAAATTGTGGGCTTAATCTTCCTAATAATGTAGTCAACGATGCAATATGCTACATTCATGGGTCCAAACTTACCGTACAATTCGCTTGAAATTGCGTCTTCATGTACGTGTACATGAGCTCCTCTACCACTCCACTTCACATATACCGATTCACTCACACCTTCATCCTTTAATGCTCCAACTATTGCTTCAACAACTTTGATAGTAGCCCTCCACCACTCCGGCCTACTATCAATATCCCATGTTGGAGTTCTAGCATACACATTTTCATAATAGTTAAGAGCATCCTCCTTTGAAGCCAATCGTGAATATAGGCTTGCAGAAGCATAGAAAGTTCTAGGCTTAAGCCCACTAAATCTCCGCAAAATTTTCTTGACATCTTCAGGATAACTTATAGTTAAAGGCTTACCCCTATCATATCTAACCAGCAGCGGCCTGCCATCACCCTTTTTAGCTTCACAATGAACTGCAACCCACCTATTCCTACAGAAATCCGCTATCTCCCTCCTCACCAATTCACTTTCATAGTACTTTTCAACATCTAAGCCCATTAAAATCCCTTCCAACAACATTAATAGACTACTCTAAGTAAAATTATTATACCTCAAACTCTGACAGGTTAAGTGCATCAGATGTGCTCTTGTCTTACTTTAAAGCTTGGAGGTGATGATTTGAACTGGCTGGCACTTTCAATTATTGCCACTTTATTTTGGGGGCTTTGGAGCATAATGATAAAGATGGCTTTACAGTATCTTGATTGGCATCAAGTTTACCTCTTTTCATCAATACCCGGCGTAATCATCGCAATTACAATGTACTTCACTTTTAAATCATCAAAAATCGATATAAACTCTCCAGCACTGTACTACTCGATCATAGCTGGAGTCCTAGGCGCAATTGGAACAATAGCGTTCAACATGGCCCTAAAAAGCGGCAAGGCATCAATCATAGTGCCCTTAACATCCCTATATCCAGTAATAGCTATAATCACTGCACGAATACTCTTACGAGAGAGAATTACCTTAATCCAAGGAATTGGCGTTTTGTTTGCAATTATCTCTATGCTTTTGCTATCAATAACTGTAGAATAGAATTCTGGCCATTAGCACTCGGAGCTTGATAAGTTACATTGAAGATTTTGCAAGCGAGTTCACATACGACTTTTATTAATTAATTGTAAGCCCATTTCAATAGTTAACTGATTCCACTCCTTTGTTTTGGTGTAAAATTGCTTTTTAGAATTTTTAAGTTGTTTAAAGTGTATTTTTAGTTGTGATGATTATGGAGAATATTAAAGAATTGATTGTCAAGGCTGCAAAAATACTTGTAAAAAGCAAATATGCTGTGTGCATAACCGGTGCAGGCATTTCAGCTGAGAGTGGCATTCCAACTTTTAGAGGTAGGGATGGTTTGTGGAGGAGATTTAGAGTTGAAGATTTAGCTACCCCCGAAGCTTTTCATAGGAATCCAAATTTAGTTTGGGAGTGGTACAGGTGGCGCATGCATTTGGTCTATAGTGCAAAGCCTAATTCTGGGCATCTCGCACTTGTGGATTTAGAAAGAATGGGTATTCTGAGGTGCATTGTCACTCAAAATGTTGATGGTCTACATACTATTGCTGGTAGCAAATGCGTTGTTGAATTGCATGGAAGCATCAGGCGTGGAAGATGCGTTGAATGCAATTTTAAAGTTGTCTTTGATGCTCCTCCAGAAGTTGTTCCCCCTAAATGTCCCAAATGCGGTGGTCTTTTAAGGCCGGATGTAGTGTGGTTTGGAGAAGCCATACCAAGCGACGCTCTCAACAAAGCAATGCAATTATTTTCTAAAGCTGATGTTGCCCTAGTTATTGGCACTAGTGGGGTCGTCTATCCTGCTGGCTACTTCCCACATATTGTTAAGGAAAAAGGCGGGGCTGTAATTGAAGTTAACATTGATGAGAGCGCCATAACTCCTATAGCTGATGTTTTCATTAGGGGCAGGGCTGGCGAAATACTGCCAAAAATTGTTGAAAAGATAAGATTAATTTGATTATAATTGAGTTTATCTTGTAATTCTGATGCTCTCCATCTCTTCAATTAAGCTTTTGCCACTGCCCTCCCTAAAGTGCTTCCTAATGGGTTTAAGAAGCTCGATCAATTTTTCAGCCACATAGTTTTTTAAATCAAGTGGGTGGATCTTTCCCTCGCTATATGCTCTCTTAACTTCATCGAAGCTTTCAAAGCTCATTTTTTCTCCAGTTTTTTCGTTAACTATTACAATTTCATCCTCGCTAATGTTTCTCGAAATGATGTACTCTAATATTTCTATTATTGGGTTGAATTCAACTTGCTTAAATGGGCAGAATGCTTTCCTAATCTTCATTTTAATTTCGTCCTCACTGTCATGAATGAAAATTGCACTTCCCGGCCTGGATTTTGACATTTTAATTTCAATTACGCTGTCTTCAAATACTTCGCGTCTTCCTTCCATCTTGGCTTTAATTATTGCATTCCACTCTTTACTGGTTAAGTCTAAGCCCATGATTAGATGGTGATGAACTGCAATTGGCTTGTATCCGAATGCCTTTTCTCCAACATCTATTGCAATGACGTGGGCTTTTCTTTGATCTATACCTCCATGAGCTAAATTAACCTTCAACGTAAATATGTCAGCAACTTGCATTGGAACGTAGATTAACTGGGCGAAATCTAGGCTTCCCCCCCTTTTCCTACCCATGATTGTTATGGATCTCCTAACTCTTGAAAGTGTTGTTTTCATTGAAACTTTAATCACGTTTTCGAAGTACTTCAACCCTTCTTTCTCGTAAAGTTCGGAACCCATGATGAATTTCGTTTTATCAGGATCTCCGCCGACAACCTTCAATGACTGCTTCAAAGCCTCCTTAAAATATCCTCCTGCAACTCTCTTTATGGTGTCTAGATCGCCGCCAAGCTTTCTATTTATCCATGAATGGTAATCCGCCAAAAACACTATGGTTTCTATTCCTGCCCTTTGAAAATCAGCTACCTTTTCCATGCAAATTATTCCAGTGCCAATATGAACGTAGCCTGAAATTTCCAATCCAATGTAATGCCTCAATTTAATGCCTTGATTTAAGTACTCTCTCAACCTCTCCTCGGTTAATAATTCCTCCGTCGGAGTTCTCCTGACCAGTTTGATTATCTCCTCAGCATCCATCGTCATCGCCTAACTATAATCAATTCACCAGCATACATTAAAGCTTTAAGTCGAATCAATTGATATGATGATGCATGCAAATTTGAGTTAAAAATGTTATTTCGAGTTATTTTGAAATTTAAATTACAGTTAAAAGCGCTTACCAACAAATATATGGTGTCTGCAACAATAACATTGTTTGATGAGCGTAGATGATGCTTATCTGTTTGGGGAAGCTGCCAAGCTTCTTAGGTCAGGTGAAACTATTGCTTTATGCATAATTGTGGATAAAGTCGGTTCGGGACCTAGAGGTGTTGGTGCAAAAATGATTGTTTATGGTGATGGCAAATCTATCGGCAGTATTGGCGGTGGAAAATTTGAACGCATTTTAATTGAAAGGGCTTTGGAGGTAATTAAAAATGGGCATAGTAAATTAGTTGAATTTTCTCTTGGCAGTGGAAGTGGAATAGAAACTGGATTAATTTGCGGTGGCAATTTAAAAGTGCTCATTGATGTAATTAAACCTAATCCTAGACTAATAATCGTTGGTTCTGGCAGCATTGCTAAACCACTAGCGGAAGTAGCATGCATAGCTGGTTTTGAAGTTATAGTTGTTGATGATAATGAGAAAACAGCTACGCATGATAGATTTCCAATGGCAAGTAGACTCATAGTTAAACCCTTAGTTAAAGCATTGAGTGAGCTTGAATTAAGAGGCAGCGACTTTATCGCGATTATTCATGGAGATGTCGAAATTGAATACGCTGTTTTAAAGGAGCTTTTAAGGAGGAAGCCAAGATACATTGGGCTCCTAGGCAGTAAAAGGAAAGTTGCGGAATTTAGGAGAAGGCTTAAGATTGAAGGTTTTAATGAGGATGACCTTAGCATTCTCCACGCGCCTATAGGCATCGACATTAATGCTGAAACTCCAGGTGAAATTGCAGTAAGTATTGTTGCTGAGTTAATTAAAATTTTAAGGGGAAGCTAAAAATGATTTCAGCTGTCATTTTGGCTGCAGGAGTATCGAAGAGGTTTGGACGTAACAAGTTGATTGAACCAATTGGCGGTAAACCAATGATTAGATGGACGGTTGAAGCGGCAGTTAATTCAATAGTAGATGAGGTTATAGTTGTATTGGGGTTTGAAGCTGAAATTGTGGGTAAAGTGATTAAAGATTTACCTTGTAAAATCATTATTAATGAGAATTACTTGGGAGGCATGAGTTCTTCAGTTAAATTTGGAGTTAAACATGTAGCAAGGAATAGTGATGCTGTGGTTATAATTCCTGGTGATTGCCCATTTATTGGTAGTGAATCCATAAATTCGGTTGTGAATGCATTTAGAAAGACAGGCTCACCTATCGTTATAGCAACGTATAAGGGTAGGAGGGGGCATCCAATACTTATTAGTCGCGAGCTTTTCCACGAAGTGCTTGAAATTAGTGAGGAGACGTTTGGTCTAAAGCAGCTTATAAAGAAGTATGAAGAAAAAATTTTCTTCGTGGAAGCGCCAACAGTCGGCGTACTGATAGACATTGATTATCCTGAAGATGTGGATAGGACGGTTAAATTGCTTAAAGCATGATTTAATGGTGATTGGAATGATTGCTTCTAAGCGCTTTAGATACTTGCCTGTAAGTGATGCAGTTAGGAGAGTTTTAAGTCAATTGGAAATTAATCAATGGGAAGTTGAGGAAGTTCCATTGGTTGATGCTTTTGGAAGAGTTTTAGCTGAAGAGGTGAAAGTTAATTTTGATATTCCGCCGTATGATACAGCTCATTTTGATGGTTATGCAGTTAATTATGAGGATACGTTAAATGCTGCACCTAAAAATCCTATATACTTAACCGTAAAGGGTTATATTCCTCCAAATAAAATCCATGATTTAAGTATTGGTAGAGGTGAAGTGTATACTATTAGCACTGGTGCCTACCTACCTAGGGGCGCCAACGCAATAATTCCAATTGAATCAGTCAGATTAATTAATGATGGTAAAATTGAAGTAAGGCATCCAAGTAAGCTTGGAGATCACGTGATTTGGAAAGGCAGCGACTTTAAATTTGGCGAAATCATTTTCACCCCGGGCCACGTCTTAAGGCCGCAGGACATCGGTTTGCTTGCCTATTTAGGTTTTAAAAGAATTAAGGTATATGTCAAACCTAGAATTTCAATAATATCAGTTGGAGATGAGTTGTTATCGAGGGGGTTTTCCGACCATACATATGTTATTTCGGGTCTAGTTAAAGAGTATGGAGGCATCCCTATAGATTTGGGAGTGATCGGTGATGATGTAATTGAAATAAGAAGAGCACTGTCAAGAGGGCTTGAAGAAGGTGATTTAGTTATAACGATAGGTGGGTGCTCTGTTGGCAAGAAGGATTTGGTTCCAGATGCAGCAATGTCATTCAGCAACTCAAAAATAGTAGTTAGGGGATTAAAGAGAGTTCCAGGTCGTCAAACAAGCTTAGCAATCATAGACGGCAAGCCTGTGCTGATGCTTCCGGGATTAATTCAATCAATGATTGTGGGTTTCTATTCGCTTGGAATTCCTATTTTAAGAAAACTCACCAATTCTTTAATTCAAAATAATTGTATTGCAGTTAGGCTTTTTAGGAGCTTAGAGTTAAATTACATGAAGCCATTTGAAAGAGTGGTTTTTGGTAAAATCATTGACTTTAATGGTCTTCCAATCGTTAAGCCCTTGACCGGCTATTCCATGCTTAGAAGCATTGTAGTTAGGTCCGATGGCTTTATAATTATTCCGCCATTTGAAACAAAAATTGATGTCAATAAAATCTTTAGATTTAACCTCTTCAGGCCAATTTTATAGTTCAAATTGGAGCGTGCATAGGTTTGAAGCAAATTAGTTTGGATGATCTTGCTAGGGATTATGATATTGATGTTAATAATCTAAGAGAAGAGTTGAGGAGGAGAGGGTTGAGTTTGGATGATGTTAATATTTATGCTTTAAATTATGTTCCAATGAGGTTGCAGCACATATTTTTTGAACTTAATAAGTTAGATTTAATTGTTATTGAAACTAGAATTATTGAATCTAAACTATTATTGATTTGCGCAAAAATTTAATCTATTATTAAATAAACATTAAATTAATGAGTTTTTTACTTTTAATGTTTAAGTGTTAAATGCTTTGGTGCATGTTATTTCACGTATTCACAGCCGCACCATTCAACTATCATTGTTGCCATGACTTTGGTGGCTCTGATTACATCGCTAACTTTAACTCTCTCATTGTAGGCGTGCATTTGGGTTATTGTTCCAGGTCCGAAACATACTGTTGGTACTCCCATTTTCATCAGTATTCTCATGTCTGTTGCTCCTTCATGTCCCTTAATTATTGGATCCATATTTAGTGCGGCTCTGTAGGAATTGATTAATGATTGAACTACTGGATGTTGAACTGAGATTTCTGCTCCTTCACCTGCATATCCTTCTTGCCTGATTATTGGAGGATTAAATCTCAGCCAAGGATCAGTTTTAGAATAATTTAGTATGAAGTCTTTTAATTCATTAAATGCTGATTCGATGGTTTCTCCTGGTAGTAGTCCCATTCTGCCTTTAAGCACAGCTTTATCTGGTATTGCGCTTGGATAGGTTCCTGCATTTAGAATTCCTATGAAGAGTGCGAGCACGCCTTTAGGGTCAGGGTATAGTGGATGCTTCTTCTCCTTAATCCTTATTTCATACAGTTTTTTCACTGCTTCATAAACCTTGTATGCTTGTTCAATGGCGTTTACTCCCTTCCATATTCTTGACATCGATGCGGTTTTGCCTTTAACTTCAACTGTAAACCACATGCTTCCCGATACTGCTGGTTGAATTTCCATGTCGCTTGCCTCGGCATTTATTGCTCCATCAGCTTTATATCCTCGTAGCAGTGCTGCTAATGTGCCATTGCTTGTGTATTCTTCATCTATGACGTAGTGCATGTATATGTCTCCTTTAGGTTTGAATCCAGCATCTAAAATTAATTTTACAGCCATGGTATATGCGGCTATGCCACTTTTCATATCTGAGGCTCCTCTACCGTAAAGATAATCCTCTTCAACTACGGCTTCAAATGGGTCGTACTTCCAAGATTCTTTTGGACCTGGAGGTATTACATCAACATGACCATTGAATAATAACGATTTGCCACCGCCAGTGCCCTTAACAATTCCAGTCAGCATGGGCCTATTCTTGTATGGAATTTTCGGTTTTTCAGCTAGTGGGCTCTTTAAAAGTTCATTTTCATTAATAATCCACATATCGTAATTTATACCCCATTCCTTGAGTTGAGAAGCAATAAATTCTTGAATATCCTTTTCTTGACCTGTAATGCTTGGAATTCTAATTATTTCCTGTAAAAATTTAATTATTTCGTTTTTACTTTCGTCGATTTTACTAACTATTTTCTCGATGATCTCTTTCTTATTCACTTTCTCACCAAATATATTGATGACACATATTTTATATAATGTTTTATGAGATTATTATTGGTGAAAACTTGAAGGCAGCTATTCTTGAAGGACCTAAAAAATTGCTGGTGGCTGAGGCTCCAACACCTACATCTGTTAGAGCTGGTGAAGTTATAATTAAAATCGAATATGCCGCGGTATGCGGCACTGACGTTCACTTATATGCCGGAGATTTACCTGCTAGATATCCAGTTATTCTTGGCCATGAATATGCGGGCAGAATATTGATGGTTGGGCCCAGAGTTAGGAATTTTAAGCCTGGAGATAGAGTTGTCGGCTCCTACGTAGTTTATTGTGGTGATTGCAGATTCTGTATTTCTGGGAAATATCAATTATGCGAAAGAAGATTGCTGTTTGGAATAAATATAGACGGCTCGTTTGCCCAGTACATGAAGGTCCCATTGGCAGATAGAGTTTTAATAAAAGTTCCAGATGACCTTGAACTTAGAGATGCTGTCCTTATACCAGACATGTTTCTCACGGGCTTCTGCGGAGTCGAAGCTGGAGTTAAGCCTGGAGACTATGTTCTAATCAGTGGGCTTGGAGGCGTTGGGTTATCAGCAGCAATTGCAGCTAAGCATGCTGGTGCTTCACTTGTCATAGGAGTTGACATGCGAGACAAGCCGCTTGAGCTTGCAAAGCAGTTGGGCATGGACCAAGTAATCGACGCGCGAAAGGAGAATGTTGCTGAAGCAGTTAAGAAGCTCACGGACGGGTATGGCGTTCACGTGGCAATTGAAGCGAGTGGAGCTCCTCCAGCAATTAAATCAGCATTGGAAGCAATTAGGCCAAGTGGAAAACTTGTTCAAATAGGAATTCCTGGAAAGCCAGTGGAGCTAGACTTGAAGTATCTCATAGGGATGGAAAAGTCAATTATCGGTGTGTTAAATCCAGCAACACCGATACATATGGAGAGGGCAATGAACTTCGTTAAACCTAGGATAAGTGAATTGAGGAAGCTTGTTACTCACGAGTACTCACTGGATGAAATTGTTGAGGCAATGAATGTTGCTTACAAGAAAGTTGGCGACCCAATTAAAGTGCTAATTAAAGTTGCGCCGTAGGAGTTTCTCCTACTTGTTAATTTATTCTCCTCCTTTTGGCAAGCATATCTATTGGAATGCTCGTGTATTAGTATTGCAGTATCCTCTTGAAGTGGGGTTATTTCTCCGACCTTCTAACTCCTTAATGTCTTGTTGCCCTTCATGGCTATGTGGAGCTAAATGGTTGTAGCGCTCATTTACATACTAATGTACTTCGCAATGTAATTGTTAATTCTGCTGAAAACAAATCTATAAATCGTTATGTTGCTCTCATAAATTATGTGTAGGTGGTTGTTTTGACGCGCGTTGCAATTGTTAAAGTTAGAGAGCCAGTAGATGAAAGTAACATTCGAGAAGCAGTGGAGAGCGCGATTGGTAATCTTGGTGGAATTGATCGATTCATTAAGCCTGGAGAAAAGGTGTTAATTAAGCCTAACTTGGTTAGCCCTAGGCCGCCTCCAGTTACTACTGATCCGAGAGTTGTTGAGGCTGTTGCAATGATTGTTAAGGAAGCTGGAGCTCAGCCAATTATTGCTGAGTCATGCTCGGCGATGACTCATTGGTGGAGGGAGGGGATGAATACTAGGCAAGTTATGGAGCTGCTCGGCTACATCGACATGGCTAAGAGGGTAGGTGTTGATATAGTTCCTCTCGACGAGGAGGGCTTCAAGTCTATTAAAGTAAAAATTCCAAATGGAGTTGTTGTAAAAGAAATTGAGCTTGCGGAATTAGCTCTCAAAGTTGATAAGATTATTGGTGTTCCCGTTTTAAAGACTAGCATGGAAGGAGGAGGATTGACTGGTTGCTTGAAGCTCATGCATGGCTTGACAAACACGTTTAATGACAGGTTGAGATGGCATAGGTCCGACTTATGGTATAAAATTGTTGATGAGCTTAAGCCAATAATGGATAAGTATGTGCTGGGAATTTTCGATGCAATTAAATGCATGGAGGGGGACGGTCCAATTCATGGAGATCCAGTTGACATGAACTTGATAATAGCTGGCGACGATCCAGTTGCAACGGATGCAATTGCAGCTAAAATTATTGGATATGAGTACCCGCATCTTGAAATTGGGCCAATAGCTATTGCGCACACGCAGGGATTAGGCGTTGGAGATCCTTCCAAGATTGAAGTTGTAGGCATGGACATAGATAAAGTTAGGAGGAGATTTAAATTTGCCAATTGCGAAATCGTTGAGCCGCACTTTCCAAATACCTACGTGATTGATGGAGCAAGCTGCAGGACATGTAAAGCTTGGATCAAATTCACGCTGTACATGCTCAAGGATACTGGTTTCTTCGATGAACTGAAATCTATGAACAAGTACTTGTATTTCTTCGTTGGCTTGAACGCTCCATTACCATTAAGCGTTGAAGAGATAAGTAAATTAGCTGAAAAAGGTTTGGTCATAGTTTTTGGGGAATGTACAGTATCAACAACTGGCAGGGAGCTTTACTGGATCTTGACTCAAGGATCATTAAAAGATAAGGTTATGATTGTTCATGGATGTCCACCCTTCGCCGTGTCGGAGTATGCTGCTGAAATTAGGAGGAGATTTGGGCTCGAAGTTACTGAACGTGAAGTTGAAGCTTTCAAATATGTTCCAACGTAAATTGAATTTATTTGGAGGCGATTAAATCTGGCTGAGGATCCAATGCGCTTGCTTGAAAAGTGGTTAAGAGCTGAACGTTTTCTAGTAGTAGGTAAATCAGTTAAACGATTGGATGCAATTGATAAGGTTACTGGTAAAGCTAAGTTCATGGAGGATCATGTTTTACCAACTATGCTCTATGTAAAGCTTTTAACTAGCACTGAGCCTCATGCGAGAATACTTGGAATAGATGTTGGCGAGGCGTTGAGAGTTAAAGGAGTGGTTAAAGTTGTAACTTCAAATGACATTCCAGGTGAAAATCAAGTTGGATACGCCCTTCCAGATCAACCATTGCTGGCTGCTTGTAAAGTTAGATTTCATGGAGAACCTATAGGGCTGGTAGCTGCTGAAACGCCCGAAGCCGCGCTTGAAGGAGCAATGGCAGTTAAAGTGGACTATGAGCCGTTACCAGCAATTTTGGATCCAATTGAAGCTATGAGGCGAAAGGACGTTTTGGTTCATGAGGAGATGGGTAGTAATATTGCATTTACGACTAAAGTTAGGAAAGGTGATGTTAGAGCTGGATTTGAGAAAGCCGACGTTATAGTTGAAAATGAATATAGAACCCAACATCAAGATCACGTTTATCTTGAAACTGAGGGTGCATTGGCCATACCTGAAAGAGGAGGAGAATTAACGATTTTTTCATGTGCACAATATCCGCATTTAGCTCAAGCCATAACTGCAAGAGTACTTGGTTTACCAGCTGGAAAGGTAAGAATAGTTCAGCCATTTATTGGTGGAGGATTTGGTGGAAAGGATGATACTGGCCCACTTGTTGCAGCTCAAGCAGCACTTGTAGCTTACTTAACTGGTAGGCCAGCACTTCTAATCTACTCTAGGGAGGACTCCTTTAGAGCTAGATGTAAACGTGAGTCCTCAATCATAAAGTACAAGTCAGGGGCTACGAGAGAAGGCAAATTAACTGCAATTGAAGTGATGATAATAATGGATGCAGGGGCATATGCTAATCGGGGTCCATTCATTCTTTGGAGAGCTACGATGCACTCATCAGGGCCATACGTTGTTCCGAACGCTAAGGTCGATGGGTATTGCGTATATACGAATAAGGTTTATCAGGGCTCGTTTAGAGGCTTCGGAAATCCGGATATTCAATTTGCAGTTGAAGCTCAAATGGATGAGCTAGCTAATAAATTAGGTTTGGATCCTGTCGATTTTAGATTGAAAAACATTTTGAAGCCAGGCTCGCTTACAGTTACGAGTCAGCTTTTAAACCATTCGATTGGAATTGGAGAAGCATTAAGGCTTGTTGCTGAGAAAGCGAATTGGTGGGAAAAAAGGAGTGAGTATGGTTCTCAGAAAGGTAGGTTTCGAAGAGGTATTGGTGTAGCTTGTGCTTGGCATGGAATTAGCACCAGTAGAGGTGTGCCAGATTGGTCTAATGCATTAATAAAAGTCGAAAAGGATGGAAGCATTCAGGTTTTCACTGGAATTACTGAAATTGGACAGGGATCTCCTACAACATCGCATGTGCAGATAGTTGCTGAAGTTCTTGGAGTGCCAATAAATTATATTTCAATGCATTTTGGAACTACGGATGCACCAGATACTGGAGCAACGCATGCTTCCAGAGGAACGAGTATTGGAGCTATAGGCGTGCTTTTGGCCGCGGCCAGAATTCGTGAGAGACTAAGCAGACTTGCAGCTAAAATTTTAAACTGCAATCCAGATGACCTAGTTTTTAAAGATGGAAAAATCTGTTCAAAAAGTGATGCTAGTAAATTGATTGGGTGGAAGGAATTAGTTAAGGAAGCCTATAACCGTGGAGTTGAACTATCAGCTACAGGGTACTTCTATCTTCCGAAAGGAACTTTCGATCATGAAAGCGGGCAGGGATTTGCCTATCCAGCATACAGCTACATCGTTAATATAGCTGAAGTTGAAGTTGACGTGAAAACCGGCAGGGTGAGGGTTCTGAGAATGTGGCCTGCACTTGCAGCTGGAAGAATAATTAATCCACTTGCAGTTGAGGGGCAAATTGAGGGCGGAATAGCTCAGGGATTAGGCTTAGCGTTGATGGAAAAGGTTGAATTTGACGAGAAGGGGGCAATAGTAAATGCGAACTTAACGGACTATGTGGTTCCCATCTCACTTGACATGCCTGAAGTGGAGAAGCCAATTTACGTCGAGGATTTATTCAAGTTCGGACCATTTGGAGCTAAGGGAGTAGGCGAGATGGCGTTGATACCAACTCCAGCTGCAATAGCTAATGCAGTTGCGCATGCAATTGGAGTGAGAATAACTGAACTACCATTAACTCCAGAAAAAGTTTACTTCGCAATTAGGGGGAAGAGACATGCCTAAAGTAAAGTTGAAGCTACTGTTTAGTCCTCTGAGAAGCCTGATAAGTGAAGATGAGCTGACAATCGAAGCTAAAAGCTTCAGAGAAGTAATTTCAAAGCTAACTGAAAGGTATGGGGGAGTTGTTAGTAATATGTTCTTCACTGAAGATGGGGGAGACCACCACTTCAACTATTTAATAATGGATGGAAGAACTTATAGGGTAAGCGAATTGCTCGATTTGAAGTTTAATAGAGATAAAGTAATTTACGTATGGCCAGCATTGGATGGAGGCTAGAAAGTGGCCCAATTCTATTTGATTCCAAAGATAAACTACTTTAAGCCGAAAAACTTGGATGAAGCATTAAAACTGTTAAGTAAACTTGAAGAAGCTAGAGTAATTGCTGGAGGAACAGACCTGATAGTGGACATGAAGACCGGTAGAACGAAGCCAAAAAGCGTAATTGACATATCCTCACTAGGTGAACTTAAGTACATAAAACTGGACTCAACATCAATCAGAATTGGAGCAGCAACAACTTTACAAGAGATACTTGAATCTAAAATCATTGTCGAAAATGTTCCTGTACTTGCGGAAGCAATAAGCAATATGGGTTCATGGCATTTGAGGAATGTAGCTACGATAGGAGGAAATCTCTGCAATGCGTCTCCAGCTGCAGATACAGCTCCACCCTTGCTTGTTCTGAATGCTGAAGTAAAGTTGAGAAGCTTAATGGAAGAGAGAATAGTTCCAATCAGCAAGTTCTTCCATGGCCCCCGCTCAACGGAGTTAAGAGCTAACGAAATCATGACGGAAATAGTAATTCCAAGACCTCCCAAAAAATCCGGAATGAAATTCTTGAAATTGGGTAGAAGAAGCGCTCACACCCTATCAATAGTTGCTGTTGCAACGTTAGTGACTGTCGATAAGGGTAGGTTTAATGATGTTAGAATATCATTAAATGCTGTTGCTCCAACTCCAATAAGAGCTTACAAGACAGAAGAAGCCTTGAAGGGAGAAAAGGTCGAAATAGGAGTTATAGAGGATAAAATGAAGATGATTGCAGAGGAAATCAAGCCGATAACAGACGTGAGAGCTTCAGCTGAATATCGCAGGGAAATGTCGATAATATTGGCTAGAGATGCGATTTTTGAATCTCTAAAACAATTAGGATTCAAATTGGAGGTGGATAATTGAAAATTAAATTCAACTTGAATGGAAAGTATGTTGAAGTTGATGCTCCGCCAAATATGACGCTACTTGACCTATTGAGAAGAAAACTATTAATAACTAGTGTGAAGAGAGGCTGTGAGAAAGGAGAATGCGGTGCTTGCACAGTTCTAGTTGATGGGAAGCCGGTTTATTCCTGCTTAATTTTGGCTCCAATGATCGAGGGTAGAAGCGTCATAACTGTAGAATATTTATCTAGAGATGGAAGCTTACATCCAATACAAGAAGCATTTGTTGAAGCTGGAGCTGTTCAATGCGGATTCTGCACTCCAGCATTCATATTAACTGCATACGCACTACTTAATAAGAATCCAAAGCCATCAAAAGAGGAGGTAATGAGGGCATTCGAGGGGCTAATATGTAGGTGCACAGGATATGTAAAACTAATTAAAGCAACATTACTTGCAGCCGAGAAGATCCGTGGCAAGTGACATGGAGATCAATTATACATTATTAAGTTCAGAAATTTGAAAAGATGCTTCGAAAGCCGATCAAACCCTAACATAAATATTCATTTAGGATTAATTGTATTTAATTGGTGATTAAATGGTGCTGGCTGGTTATGGAGGCAGAGTTGTTAAAGTCAATTTGAGTACTTTAAAAGTTCAAGTTGATGATATAAGCGAATCAATAGCTAAAAAGTTCATTGGCGGTCTTGGATTAGCATCATATTACTTCTACAAGTACCTCCCCAATTACAATGTCGATCCATTAAGTCCAGATAATCTTTTGATTATAGCTTCAGGGCCATTCAATGGAGGATTAATACCAATGAGTACTAAGGCCATTTTACTGTTCAAATCTCCACAAACTAACGTTCTAGGCGCTTCAATTGTTGGTGGAAGCTTTGGAAGTTACATGAAGTGGGCTGGAATTGACTTGATAATGATCACTGGAAGAGCTGTAGAGCCAGTCTACATATTAATAAATGATGGAGAAGTTGAGATCAAAAGCGCCTCACATCTGTGGGGTAAGGGCTCTCACGTTGCTGAGAACAGTATTAAAGAAGAAATTGGGGATTCGGCGTCTGTGCTCACCATAGGTCCTGCAGGCGAAAACATGGTTAAATTTGCATGTGTAAATAATGACTATTGGAGGCAAGCAGGCAGAACTGGTGGAGGGGCGGTTTTTGGCTCCAAACGGTTAAAGGCGATAGCCATAAGAGCTTCTCCAAAGGCATCTCATTACTACGATTCTGAGAAGCTGCATGAATTGGTGGCTGAAGTTCATGAGTTAATTAGGAGCAGTAAGCCGATTCAGGGCTATTCTTTAAGGGGAACTGTTGGAGCAGTTGAAGTGGCTAACGTTTTAGGGTATTTCCCGACTAGATATTGGAGCAAAGTTAAGCTCGAAGACTACGAAAAAGTTTCGTGGGAAGCCTACAAGGATTATCGAGTTAAAAGAATGACTTGCATAGGATGTCCAGTAGCCTGCCATCAGTATGTCGAAATAAGAGATTCAAGATATGGATTAATTAAAGTTTCACTTGAATATGAAAATATATTTGCAATAGCTGGTTTATGCGAAATTTCAGATTCAATAGCAGTTGCCTATCTTAATGCAATTATAGACGACTATGGCTTGGACACGATTTCAACCGGCAATGTAATAGCCTTTGCAATTGAAGCTTTCAAGAGAGGGCGATTAAAGTTAGACAGGGAAATTGATTATGGTGATGTCGAGGGATTTACATGGCTCTTGGAAAAAGTAGTACGCAGAGAAGGGGTTGGAGAAATTTTAGCTGAAGGGGTTGCTAAGGCAGCTGAAAAACTTAAACTAAATGAAATTGCCGTGCACGTTAAAGGACTTGAGCCGCCTGGATATGATCCTAGAACTCTAAAGGGAATGATATTGTCATATGCTGTGTCATTTAGGGGAGCTTGTCATTTGAGAATGATGGGTTATCATGCAGATTTAATGGGACTTGGTGGGGGAAGATATTCAGCTAGTAGAGAGAAGGTTGAAATTCTAATTGACTTGGAAAATAGAGGTGCCATGTATGATTCGCTTCCACTATGTAAATTTGGAAGATTCATTTATGACTGGGATTTGATGGCGAAATTGCTTAATGCCGCAACGGGCTTCAACTATGAAGTTTGCGATCTGAAGAAAATTGCGGAGAGGATAATAACATTAACGAGGTTAATTAACGTCAAATTTGGAGTTAAAAGGAACGATGACAAGCTTCCGCTGAAGTTCTTTATAGAGCCAGTAGCCCATGAAGGTGAAAGGAAACTAAGCGAAAAGGAGGTTGAAAATATGATAAGCACATACTATGCAATGAGAGGTTGGAACGAAAGTGGAATGCCTAAGAAGGAGAAAATAGCTGAACTTGAACTGGGATGAGGGATTAGTTATTCACAAGAATCAAGATGCTTTCAAAGATCAATAAGTATTATTAACTATTAAGTCTAAAACAATATGTGAGGGATTAGATATGAATGAATTTTTTAAGTCATCCAAAGAAGTGATTGAAAGTCAAAAGAAATTAATGTTCCCATGCATGCCAAAATATCGGCAGCCGGTGGTGATCGTTGAGGGTAGAGGAGCTTTAGTGAAGGATTTGGATGGAAAGTTGTATATCGACCTGTTTGCCGGTTATGCGGCAGTAAATATCGGTCATTGCCACCCTAAGGTCGTAGAGGCAATAACCTACTGGGCTAAAAGGATTCATCATACCTCATATGACTATTATAATTTGCCATCAGCATTATTGGCCGAAAAACTCGTTAAAATACTTCCAATGGAGGGGGATAAGAAAGTTTTCTTCTGCGTTAGCGGTGCAGAAGCAATTGAAGGATCAATTAAATTAATGAAAAAATACATGCTTAAAAATAAAGGAAAAACTGGAATTGAAGTATTAACTTTAAGGTATAGCTTTCATGGAAGAACTCACATGGCAACAGCATTAACTGGGCAAAGCAAATACAAGAAGGGAATGGCAACGGTTTCAACAATTCCAGGAGTAAAAATTGTTCCTGCACCTTACTGCTACAGATGTCCATTCAAAATGGAATATCCTGAGTGCAACTTGTTCTGTGCTTACTATATTGAAGACATCATAAGATTCGAGACGTCAACTGACATAGGTGCTTTTCTAGCCGAGCCAGTTTTGGGTGAGGGTGGAATAATAGTTCCTCCAAAAGAATACTTTAAAGAAGTAGTTAAAATCATCAGGGATTATGATGGCCTCTTCATAGCCGATGAGGTTCAAACTGGATTTGCAAGAACAGGAAAAATATTTGGAATTGAAAACTTTGAAGTGGAGCCAGACATAATTGCAATGGCTAAGGGAATTACTAGCGGATTACCATTAGGTGCAATTGGAGCTAAAGCAGAAATTGCAAATGCGTTTGAATCAGGAGATCATTCATCGACTTGGGGGCCAAATGCAGTTTCATGTGCAGCTGCAAGTGCTGTAATAGATGTAATTCTTAAAGAGAATATCCCTGAAAAAGTCGACGAACTTGGAAAGTACTTTATAAGCGGAATTGAAGAATTGGCTAAAAAGCATAGATTAATTGGCGATGTGAGAGGACTTGGACTAATGATTGGAGTAGAATTAGTTAGGGATAGGGCTGAGAAAACACCTGCAGTTAAAGAGGCAATCAAAGTTAGAAATTACATGAGGGAAAGCGGTTTCCTCATCGGCGCCGGAGGAGCATTTGGCTCAACACTTAGGATTGAACCGCCATTAATGATAACTAAAGAGCAAATAGATAGGGCATTAGAAGCATTAGATCAAGCTTTAAAGAAAGTCGAATAAATTCATAATCCTTTTCTTAATACTTAATTTTAAATTATTAAAGTTTTAATGTTTAAATATTTTTGATATTTTATTCCATATTTTTCCCTTAATTTTTATATGCTTCTTTTTGAATACTTATTTTTGAGGGTTGATTCTATGTCAAATGTAAAAGTTTGGAAGAGTGAAGAGTTAGGTATTACAATTGAAATTGATTATGATAAGTGCACTGGCGTTGGTGAGTGCGTGAGGATTTGCCCTGTGCAAGTTTACGAGTTAATTGATGGGAAGGCGGCTGCTACAAATATTGATCAATGCATTGAGTGCTGTGCTTGTGTAGCAGCTTGCCCGAACAATGCGATTAGGCATAGTAGCTGTGCATAGTTGTCATGCAGTGCAGGCTTGAAGCGTATCATTAAACTGAAGCTACACGTTGAAGTTGTAATTTTTTCTTGCTATTTCCTCTAGTTTAGCTATTTGTTTTTTCCTAAAGCCAACATATATTCCTCCAAATTTCCCTCCTACCCATGTAACTATTTCCTCATTTTTTGCCAAAACATCTTTTAAGTATGGATGGAGGACTTTAATTGAATACACCACTATATTTTTATCTTCTATTTTCAAGTCAATTCCTTTATTGAGCTGTATTCTGAAGCCATTTTCTATTCCAATAATTTTGAGAAATTTTCCTCTTTTTGGCGGTATTATTTTGTCTAATATTGTATGTTCAACATCCAAGTGAGTTACTCTTGCTAATGAGTATCCTTTAATGTGAATGTAAACTTCAGCTCCATTTAACTCGATTTTACCATGGTTGGTTAGCAATTGGACTTCTGCTTTTCCGAGTAGTATTTTTCCTTCTGCAGGACCAGTCATCTCGATCTCTTCCAAGGTTAAATGTTGCTTTTACTTATATTAACTTGAATCTATACCAATTTTGACAATAAATTTTTAACTTTACATGTAGCATGTATCACTAGGTTGATTGAAGGTGGTTGCGGTGCCAGAAGATAGTGTTGAAAGGCAAAGGGTGTATACTTTCAGTGAAGGTGATTTTAAGAACGTTAAGCTACTTGGGGGGAAAGGTGCAGGGCTCTGCTTAATGACTCAACTTGGGCTGCCAGTTCCTCCAGGAATTATCATTACTACTGAAGTATGCAAGGAATATTATTCGGCGGGCCGTAGGCTTCCAGATGGGTTGATGGGTGAAGTTAAGGAGAAGATGAAGTACATCGAAGAAAAGACTGGCAAGAAGTTTGGTGATCCAGAGAATCCACTATTGGTTTCTGTTAGATCTGGAGCTCCTGTTTCAATGCCTGGAATGATGGATACAGTTCTCAATCTCGGGATCAACGACGTGATTGTAAAGGGACTGGCTAAGCAGCTTGGTGATGAAAGAGCAGCTTATGACGCGTATAGACGTTTCCTTCAAATGTTTGGTAAAATCGTTTTGAACATTGACGAGAAACTTTTCGATGAAAAGTTTGAACATGTAAAGCAAAAGTATGGCGCTAAAACTGATGCTGATTTAACTGTTGATGCTTTGAAGGAAATTGTTGAGGAATTTAAGAAAATAATTAAGGAGAACTATGGAAGGCTAATTGAAGATCCTTGGGAGCAACTTGAGCTAGCCATTAAAGCAGTATTTGACTCTTGGAATAATCCAAGAGCAGTATTCTATAGAAAAGCGAATAAAATTACACCCGACATTGCTGATGGAACTGCAGTTAGCATAGTTGCGATGGTTTTTGGTAATGTTGGATTAAACTCAGCTACTGGCGTCATATTTACGAGAAATCCAGCATCTGGAGAAAATGAGCTTTACGGCGAGTTCCTAGTTATGGCTCAGGGCGAAGATGTGGTAGCAGGCATTAGAACTCCTAGGCCAATTAAGGAGTTAGCTGAATTAAATCCGAATCTCTACAAGCAGCTATATGATAGTGCTAAACTTCTGGAGAGAATTAAGAAGGAAGTTCAGGACATAGAGTTTACAATTGAGAATGGAAAGCTGTACTTCCTCCAAACTAGAAACGGCAAAATGACGCCTCTAGCTAGAGTTAAAACTGCTGTGGACATGGTTAAGGAGGGTATTCTGAAGAAGGAGGAAGCGCTATTAAGAGTTAAGCCAGAACACATTGAACAATTACTCTACCCACAAATCGATCCTAAGGTTAAGGCCGAACCAATAGCTAAGGGACTAGCATCATCTCCAGGTGCAGTTTCAGGAATAGTCGTCTTCGATGCTGATAAAGCGGTTAAGTGGGCGAATGAAGGAAAGCAAGTAATATTAGTTAGAGAGGAGACTAAACCTGACGACGTTCATGGAATGTATGCTTCAGTAGGCATTTTAACTAGCAGAGGTGGAATGACAAGCCATGCAGCTGTAGTTGCTAGAGCGATTGGAAAGCCATGTGTAGTAGGCTGTGAAGCAATAAAAATTGATTATGAAAGTAAAAAATTCACAGTGCCTAAAAATGGCGTAGTTGTAAGTGAGGGTGACTGGATCACCATAGACGGCTTCACTGGAAACGTCTACGTCGGCAAGATACCTACAATCAAGCCTGAATTGCCAAAAGAATTCCACGAGCTCCTAAGCTGGGCGGATGAGTTTAGAAGATTAGGCGTTAGAGCAAATGCAGACGTCCCTGAGGATGCGATAACCGCAAGGAAGTTTGGAGCTGAAGGCATTGGACTGCTCCGAACCGAAAGAATGTTCAGAGCACCAGAAAGGCTCGAAATATTTAGGAAGGTAATATTATCCGAAACAAGCGAGGAAAGGAGAAAACAACTCGAAAAGCTCGTCCCACTACTCAAGAGCGACTTCTTGGAAATCTTTGAAGCCATGGAGGGCCTCCCAGTAATTGTAAGATTATTCGACCCGCCATTACACGAATTCCTGCCAAGCGAAGTCGAATTAGTAACGGAAATTATGGAATTGAAGGCTAAGGGTGAAACCCAGAAATTGGCTGAAAAGGAGCTCCTTCTCAAGCGCGTAAGAGCTCTTAAGGAAGCTAATCCAATGATGGGGCATAGAGGAGTCAGAGTCGGCGTAACCTATCCGGAAATTTATGCTGCTCAAGTAAAAGCTATTCTCGAAGCTGCTGCAGAGCTAATTACGAAAGGAAAGGACATAAAAGTGTCCATAATGGTTCCACAGGTTTGCGATGCAAAAGAGCTAATCTACGTTAAAAAGAATGCCGTAGAACCAGTTGTAAAGGAGGTTGAAGCAAAATATGGAATCAAAGTGCCATTCAAGTACGGAACAATGATTGAAGTCGTAAGGGCATGCTTAACTGCAGATGAAATAGCAAAGGTTGCTGAATTCTTCAGCTTCGGAACAAACGACCTAACTCAAGGAACATTTACATTCAGTAGAGATGACGTTGAAGGAAAGTTCATGGCTAGGTACCTTGAACTAGGAATTCTCAATGAAGATCCATTCAAGACGCTTGATGAGAAAGGTGTTGGAAAGCTGATGAAAATTGCAGTTGAACTAGGTAGAAGCGTAAGAAAAGACATTGAAATAGGCATTTGTGGAGAACATGGAGGGGATCCAAAAAGCATTGAATTCTGCCATAAAATTGGATTAGATTACGTAAGCGCTTCACCATATAGAATTCCAGTAGCAAGACTAGTAGCAGCACAAGCTGCAATAAAGGAAAAGGGCATTGAACTAGCAAAATACTAGCGTTAATTCTTTTAACTATAATTAATTATTTTATAACTTAATTTTTATATTTTTACTAATTATGGTATTGGTTATTAAGTTACATTTATAATTGATTCTCGTAATGATGTATGCCTTTTATTTTGATTTCACTAGAAATTCGCAGTATGGGTCTCCTTTTGCAATACATTTAGATTCAATCACCGAAACTTCGCTCTTGAAAAATTGGCTGAACCAACCAGCAATCATACCTCTAACTAGATGTGAGCTGGGCTTTTTGGATCTTTTATATAACTCACACTCGAAGCAACCATATATCCTAATTATTGCTTCCCTCCTATCCATGTCAAGCTTTATTGTTTTCATTATTCCAAAGCCAAGATGTTGAAACAATGCTTCAGACACTTTTACCAACTTTTCAGCGTCCCATCCTACAAGCCTGCGATGTCCCTTTTGAAACACATTAACGCCAATGTCATGGCCCAAAAGGTATAGGATTGCACTAAAACCAGAGCCTAGCTCCTCCCTAATCCTTTTAGCAAACACTTCATATTCGCGTTGTAAAAATATTATTCCGCGTTCCTCACCTATCATTAATGGGAAGAAGTATTGATCATAAACGAAGCCATTAAAAATTGGATTAAGCAATTTGACATCCAATACATATGGCATGTTTTTCAACACCATAAGCAAATCTTCAGCTTCAATATCTGAATCAGTTAAATCAACGAAAACCACACCATGGCTTGAGCCTTCCAAATCATGGGATACGGCATAATGAATAATTGGAATTCCCCTCGAGGCAAAAGCACGTGTTATTTGCTCCAAAACACCCGCTCTATATATTGCGCGGGGATCAAAAATTATATGAAAGCCAATCACCCGCCTTCCAGCAGCATTCACATATAATTGAAATCTAAATGGAGTGTGTTTATCAATCAACGTGAACCACCGTTGAAAGCTATTGAAATCAAACATATTTATGTATTAATTATGACCAAAACATTGATGTTTTACTTCTAATTTTTAATTATTATTAGTAATTATTCTATATTTAATTTTTTAAATTTTACTAATCAATTAATTGTTAATTCTCTAAGTGAAATAAATGAATTTCTATTAATTTTTCTTTTATTTTTAAATTTAACTCCTTCAAGTTCGAGCAGCTTCCTCTTAAAATCCACTCCTCCTACGGCAGAATATCCTCCAATTTCGCCATTTGACCTTACAACTCTATGACATGGAATTATGGGTGCTTCATCGTTCATTTTCATAAGCTTTCCTACTAATCTTGGATTAACACCTAAAGCTAGTGCAAGTTCCTTGTAAGATGTAACCTTACCTATTGGAATTAAGAGTAGCAGTGCTTTTGCTGCTTCAAGCATATCTATAATGCCTGCCTTCCTCACATTTCCATTTTCATAAACTAGTAGAGGCACGCAACCACCGTTCTATAAAGTTTGTTTTATAAGTTTCTGAATTTTCGTCAGGTATCTTGCAATTTTCACGCATTTAGGGTTAATTTCAATGTCTTTTCCATTTTCAATTACTATGTGCTTCACATTGAGGTTGCCAACTATCCGCTTGACTTCTTCAAGGGCCATGTGAAGTTGAATGCAGTGAGGTGAACCATCAACAGTTAGTACTACGACTTCATCCAACTCAACTCTAGCAGCCATTGAAGCGACTTTAAGAGCAACCATGTTCATGTGCTCTTTTTCCATGCAGACAAATAGTGGAACTCTGCCTTCTGCATACCTTTCAAATATGTCTTTGTGCTCACTTATTACGCATGAGCCACATATCAACAGCTTACGCTTCTCTCTAATCTCCTTTCCAGCAACATTTACGCTAAGTAGGTCTCGGATCAAATTTACCACCCAATAAAATTATCTATATATTAATAAAAGTGCAGTGTCGAATGTAGGAAATTCTTATTTTTAAATGGCAGTTCAGGGTAAGTTACTTTTTTATGTAGATGTTCACTTAATTCTTCGATACTTATGAATCCTTCAGTGTAAAGCCAATTGTGCGCTTTTGAAAGTTCAAGCATTAAATTTTGGTCCAGTACGAGTGGAATGTTCAAATCTGCGGAGAGCCTTCTAATCTTATAGTCTAGTTTTGGTGTGTATCCCGAGCAGGCTACAAGCTTTATTTTATGTTCCTTTAAGGCTTTGCAGGCTTCATCAGCGTTTAGCTTTTCGAAGTTTCCAATAGCTCCTTTTTCTAGTGTGTAGATTTCTACATTTAAGTTGGCTAAAAATTCTGCAGCTTTGCTCATTATTGGCTGATGGCGTTTAATGCCGCTGTAAATAAGCACTGTATCTCCAGGATTTATGAGCTTATTGGGCTGTATTGAAAGCCAGCTTTTAAGTAATGCTTCTTCAAAGCAAAGTCCTTGGCTTGCTGCTTCCCCCGTACTTCTCATTTCGGGTCCAAGGTAAGGATATGCCTTTTTCATTTGAGCCCATGAAAATTGAGGCGACTTAACTGACCACCCATTTATTGGTGGCTCGTAAAAGTCCGCATTAGAAGGTAGTTTTAACTTGGCTTCGAGAATTGCTTGAGCGGCCATTTCCATGAGGTTTATTCCTCTAGACTTGCTTGAGAATGGCATTGAACGGCTTGCTCTCAAGTTTAACTCTATAACATATGGCTCTCCATTCTTAACTATGAACTGAATGTTAAATGGTCCTTTAACATTTAATTCTTTAGCTAAAGTAACTGCTATTTCTTTAACTTTTAATGCAGCAAATGGTTCGAGTTTTCGTGCTGCTGGTGTAACCATTGTTGAATCTCCGCTGTGAACTCCTGCTTCTTCGATATGCTCTAAAAGTACTCCAACAACTTGCTTTCCATCCGAAACGGCGTCAACTTCAACTTCAAGTGCATTTTCAATGAACTTTGAAACTACTGCTGGATGTTCAATTGAAATTTTGGCGGCATTTCCCAGGTACTCTATTAGCTCGCTTTCATTATGGGCAATTTTCATGGCTGCGCCGCTGAGGACGTAGCTAGGTCTAACGATTACCGGATATCCCACCTGATCTGCGAATCTCAGGACTTCCTTTAAGCTTGAAGCGGTGCACCATGGAGGCTGCTTAATACCTAGTTTTTCAAGAAGTTCAGCGAACTTTTCTCTATCTTCAGCTTTGTCGACGCTTATTCCGGATGTACCGAGTATCGTCACGCGTTTCTCTTCAAGTTTCTTGGCTATGTTATTGGCGATTTGTCCACCAGTGAAGACTACGATTCCTAAGGGATTTTCCTTCCAGTAAATGTCCAATATTCGTTCGATGCTTATTTCCTCGAAGTAAAGCTTGTCATTTACATCCCAGTCCGTTGAAACTGTTTCTGGATTATAGTTAACTACGATTACTTCATATCCCCTCTTCTTGGCGGCCTCAGCAAATTCGACACATGCCCAGTCAAATTCCACTGAAACTCCGATCCTAAAGGTTCCGGCTCCGAGAACTATTATCTTGGGTTTCTTTGCGGTAAACGATATGTCGTCCTCAACGCCATTGTAGGTGACGTATAGGTAATTTGTTTTTGCAGGCCACTCAGCAGCCAACGTATCTATCTGCTTGACAACGGGAATAACTCCATGTTTAATGCGCGCTTTTCTTACCGCATCTTCGCTTAATCTTGTGAGTTTAGCTATTTGAAGGTCGCTGAATCCAAGCCGCTTAGCTTCAGCTATAAGCGTGTAAAGCTTATTCGAATCGCCTCTTCTCGCCGTTTTCCTCAGCTCTTCGGCTAGCTTAACAACTCTTCTAATAGCATTTAAGTAGTACTTATCTATTCCAGTAATTGCGTAGATTTCATCTACAGTTGCACCTAGCTTGAAAGCTTTAGCTGCCCTTAAAAACCAATATGGCTTTCTTGACTTTAAATCTTTAAGCACATCATGTAGGGATTCGGGCTCATCATAGTTACGCCCTCCTACGAGTCCCGGTTCACCGATATCCAGCATTCTAACTGCTTTCTGTAGGGCTTCTTCAAGGCATCTGCCTATTGCCATGACTTCTCCTATGCTTTTCATTTCCGAGCAGACTGAGCGTTCAATTTTAGCGAACTTGTCGAAGTCCCATCTCGGAACCTTAACTACTACGTAATCTAAGCTAGGTTCAAAACAGGCATGCGTCACTCCTGTGACTTTATTTAGAAGCTCGTCGAGCGTGTAGCCTAGAGCGAGTTTCGCTGCGATGTATGCTAATGGGTATCCAGTTGCTTTGCTGGCTAATGCGCTGCTTCTTGACATTCTTGGATTTGTTTCGATAATGAAGAATTCTTCGCCAGCTGGATGTAATGCAAGCTGAACATTGCACTCGCCTATTAGTTCTATCGCTTCAGCTACTTTAAGTGATGCTTTTCTTAAGAGGTAATATTCTCGATTGGTAATTGTTTGCGAAGGTGCAACAACTACTGAATCTCCCGTGTGAATTCCCATAGGATCCACGTTTTCCAGGCAGGCTACAGCAACGCTATTTCCTCGAAAGTCTCTAACAACTTCAAATTCTATCTCCTTCCAGAAGTGAAGGTACTTTTCAATTAGGACTAAGTTTATCTCGCTATGGGCGAAGGCTCTAGCTAAATCATTTTCTAGCTGTTTTTCTGACCAAGCTATGGTTGAACCTCTTCCACCTAGGTTAAAGCTAACTCGGACAATGACGGGATAACCAATTTTCTCTGCTGCCTTCAATGCATCTTCAATTTTCTCTGCTGCTTTGCTTGGAGGAATTGGCAGTCCATGAGATGTCATGGTCTCGCAGAATAATTCCCTGTTTAAAGCTCTTTCAATTCCTTCAATTGGCGTGCCCAAGACCTTGACGCCATACTTTGATAGGATGCCGCGCTTATGCAGCTGCAGTCCAATTGAAAGTGCAGTTTGCCCTCCAAAACCCAATAAAATGCCATCTGGCATTTCCCTCTCAATAACTTTCTCCACGAATTTCGCTTTAAGTGGAATTAAGTAGACTTTGTCTGCAAGTCTATGGGATGTCTGAATAGTAGCGACATTTGGATTTACGAGTATAGATTCTATTCCCTCCTCTCTCAGAGCTTTCAGTGCTTGGCTGCCACTATAGTCGAATTCGGCTGCTTCAGCTACTTTTATTGCTCCAGACCCTAAAACCAACACTCTGCTAGGATACTCCATATCTAATCACCAACCTATCGAAAATGTCGAAGATCCACGAGGTATCTGGAGGGCCAGGTGAAGCTTCAGGATGAAATTGAACTGTAAGTATCGGCTTGTCCTTATGCTTTAATCCTTCTACGCTTTTATCATCGACATTTATGAACCAAATTTTAAAACATACTTTCTCTGCAGTTTCACCGCTTACTGCAAAGCCATGATTTTGACTCGTAACGTAGCATCTCCCAGTTTCTAAATTCATGCAGGGCTTGTTGGCCCCTCTATGCCCGTACTTTAACTTGTACACTTCTGCCTCTTGGGATAAGGCTATTATTTGATGGCCTAAGCATATCCCCATCAGTGGCACCCCATATTCTACGAGTGCTTTGACGGCCTCTATGGTGTCACCTAGGATTGCTGGGTTTCCAGGACCATTGCTGACCACTACTCCGCATGGCTTCCACGACATGATCTCGTCAACTGAGCAGTTGTATGGAAATCTAACAATTTTATAACCTCTCGATAAGAGCTCCCTTAAAATTCCATACTTTACTCCGCAATCGATTATAGCAACGAGCTTTTTACTTTCGCGGTGCGGTTGGTGAACTATGATCTTTCGCGGCGAAACTCTTTCAACTAAATTCAAGTTATCGTATCTTGGTGTTTTTGCAAGTATTTCTGAAAGCTCCTCTATGCTGCATTTTTCTTGTTGTGAAAAGACCTTGAGTACTCCCATCATAACGCCTTTAGTCCTTAGCTTTTTCACGAGGAACCTCGTGTCAACGCAGCTCATTCCAGGAATTCCTTCAGCTTTAAGCCACTCATGTAAGCTCATGGTTGAAGCCCAGTGGCTTGGATCAGTTTCTTCAGCTACAATTAATCCTTCTACATGTATATTGTCGGACTCGTAGTGTAATGGTATTCCGCACAACTTTAGCTCTCTGCCCGGCACTCCATAATTTCCGACGAGCGGATAGGTAATGACGAGTATTTGCCCCTCATAAGATGGATCGGTTAAAGATTCTGGATAGCCAACCATGCTTGTAGTGAAAACGACTTCTCCAACTTTAAGACCAGGAGCTCCAAAACCACAACCTTCAATGAGAGTTCCATCCTCCAAGAGAAGAAGCGCATTTAATCCTCGCCTGCATCTGGCTTTAAGCTTGACATGCTGCAATCCATAACCTCTCTACACAAAAGTTTGAGGGTGCTTTTAACCTTAACGTTATTCCAATCACATATGTTTCGAAATATGTTCCATTTAAAACTAACATAACAGATGTTCACCATGAAGTTGCGTGTGAAAATGGCTTCACAAGCAGATTTGCTTTATTCCAGCAAAGCCTTAAGTATTTGCTAGCTCTTAAAGTAAGTATGCCTCGGCGGATGGAGGTCAAACATGTCAAGGGTGAGTTCTAAAATTTGGATAATGCGAGACTACCTGAAGTGCAGCGGCTGTAGATTATGTGAAATTGCCTGCTCGCTATTTCATGAAGGTAAAATTTGGCCTGAAGCCTCAAGAATACGAGTTTTCATGCTGGTTCCAGGCCTAGAATTTCCCCACTTCTGCGCTCAGTGCATCGACTACCCATGTGTCAATGCTTGCCAGGTAGGTGCTCTCAGCGTCGATGAAGGTACTGGCGCAGTAGTAGTTGACAAGGATAAGTGCACTGCCTGCGGCGCATGCATCGAAGCTTGTCCAGGAAAGATACCGCATATTCATCCATCAGAGAAGTATGTTCTCATATGTGATTTATGCGGTGGAGATCCTCAGTGCGTAAAGGTCTGCGAGATGGGCAAGTGGAATGCTCTTTGGATCGTTCCTAGAAGTAGCGTTGAGAAGCAGTGCAAGCTTTACGCTAGAACTCCAGAGGAAATTACTGAGGATTTGGCAGTTAATGTTTATGGCGAGTTTGGGAGGGAGATTTGTAGTGAGTAGGGGTTATGCTGGTAAATTCCTTGAAATAAACTTGAGTCAAGAGAAGATTTCCGAGATAACGTTTGAAGAGGAAGTTCTCCAACAATATGTTGGTGGAAGGGGCCTTGCAGCTAAAGTTTTATGGGACAGGCTTGGGAGCAGGTGGGATGAAGTAGATCCTCTTAGCCCTGAGAATCTGTTGATAATATTTTCAGGGCCGCTAACAGGCTTTTATCCAGGAGGGCGAGTATGCGTTTCAGGTAAGTCTCCGCAAAGCAATGGTATCGTTGGATCTACGGTGGGCGGGGAATTCGGCATAGAGTTGAAGTGTTCAGGGTATGATGGCATCATTATTAGTGGAGCTGCAAGCAGCCCAGTATACATCTTCATCAAAGATGATAAGGTTGAAATTAGGGATGCTTCGCATGTTTGGGGGAAGGATGGCAAGCAAACTGTGAAGATTCTAACTCGAGAACTGAGAAGTGAGCTGGAGAGGAGCTACCCTAGATATGGGAAGTGGAAGGAGCCAGCATTGCTTTACATTGGGCCGGCTGGAGAGAGCAA
Organism: Candidatus Culexmicrobium cathedralense; assembly: GCA_025061115.1. Classification (GTDB taxonomy): domain Archaea; phylum Thermoproteota; class Methanomethylicia; order Culexarchaeales; family Culexmicrobiaceae; genus Culexmicrobium; species Culexmicrobium cathedralense. The sequence goes on from JANZKC010000003.1 coordinate 106,971, forward strand.
ATGTAGAATAGCTACTGTAATGGCTAAGTGGACTCACGCGGCAGGGTATGGTGGGTATGGAGCTGTAATGGGCTCAAAGAACTTGAAGGCAATAGCAGTGAAAGGAACTGGTCCTCTTCCGGACGTTTATAACCCAATTAAGGTGCACCTATTAATGCATGAAGTTTTCAACGCCTGCATAGCGAGAGATGGAATGAGGCGATGGGGGACTGGAAGTGCAGGCTATTATGTAGGTTATGCGCTTAGCTCTGAGCCTGTGAGAAATTGGCAGGAAGAATGGCATGATGAGAAAAGCTTCGGCGTTGATAAGTTTGAGCGCAAAGTTTGGGTTAAGAGGTATTGGGGCGATTATGGCTGTCCAACTACTTGCCTTAAAATAGCTGTCGTAAGATCTGGACCTTTCGCTGGAGCGATAACCGACAATCCAGATTATGAATTGCAAGCATATTTAGGAACTAACCTCGGCATCTTCACTCCAGAAGGAAACGTTTATGTTTCATCAATAATAGATGACTTGGGATTATGTGGAATAAATGCTGGAAACGTACTTGGATTTGCCGCAGAACTTTATCAGCGTGGAATATTAAGTAAAGAAGATTTAGGTGGAATAGAACTAAAGTGGGGCGATCCTAAAGCCTTTGCAGAATTAGCAATTAAAATCGCGAAAAGAGAAGGCATTGGAGACGTTTTAGCTGAAGGAACGTACAGAGCTGCCTTAAAGATAAGTGAAATGAAAGGAGTAGATGTTATGAAGTACGCAGTCCAAGTAAAGGGAATTGCAGTTGGAGCTCATGGAATTAGAAGTGGATTAGATTATCCAACTCCAATTGCATATGCCTGCTCAGTTCAGGGTGGAGACCACACGTCGGTTGCTAGATTACCCATTCATTCCCATGGAAGTGAAGTCATAAGATCGCTTCTCGACTCGGCAGTAATATGCATATTCAACTATTTCGCAGATCCAACTTTATTCTGGAAATTCTTTGAAGCAGTTACTGGATGGAGCCTCACGCCAGAGCGATGGGCTTCAGAGGATGGATTAAGGATAATACAAATACAGAGGGCAGCTTTACTCCTTGGAGGTCCAGATTTTACATGGAACCCGCAAATTCACGATGATAATCCGCCGAGGTTCTACGAGCCTTTACCATCAGGGCCCTATAAGGGACAAGCAGCTGATAAGGATGAAGTTGAAAAACTGAAGAAGGAATACTATGAAACTGTTGGCTGGGATGATAAGGGCATTCCAAAGAGCGACATGCTGAGAAAGCTTGGATTGGAAAGCGTTGATAAAGCACTAGATAAAGTTAGGAGGAAATATGAATGAGCGCATATGAAACGATTCTCAAAAGAAGAAGCATTAGAGCTTATAGGAAGAGCGAGCTAACTAAAGAGCAACTATTAAAGCTCTTAAATGCTGCGAGAATGGCTCCAAGTGCAAGAAACTTGCAGCCATGGCACTTCATCGTAGTACTGGATGAAGAATTAAAACGTAAAATGGTTCCAATATGCAGAAATCAAAAATTTGTTGGAGATGCAGCATGCCTAATAGTAGGTCTCGCAGATGTGGAAGCATCTCCAAAATGGTCGAAAGTAGATGTGACAATAGCCTTAGAGCACATCGTCCTAGTAGCACAAGAATTAGGACTAGGAACCTGCTGGATAGGGGCATTTGAAGAAAATGAAGTTAAAAAATTGCTGAAGATACCTGACAAATTCAAAATAGTTGCAATAATTTCAATTGGTTACCCAGCGGAACAACCTCCACAAAAGCCAAGGAAGCCCCTCAAAGAAATATACTCAATTAACTACTATGGAAATCCACATAAACCAATTAACTAACAATGGGAGCGAGAAAACGCCGTGAGCAAATATGAAATTGAAAGAATGGCGAGAGAAGCAGCAGAAAGATATAATAAGTATAGAGCCCCAGAAGCAATGATCAAATTATTATCAGTTAAAGATAACGCCATTGAAGCATTAATATCGGGATCATTCTGCAGAAGCTGCGGCTTATACGACTGGATTGAAGATTACAAATACGAGTTAATGGACATGATTGGAACGCAGATTGAAATAGTTTACATAGAACAAGTCAATGAGGAATCATTTAAAGTTAAATTTAAAATAAAATAATTTTTATTTTTTAGATTTTCTTAACTAGCTTGTACCTTTCATATATCATTTCGACTTTATCCTCTTTAATCGTAAATTCAATAGTGTGTCTTCTCCAGTTGGATATGGTATAGAAGGTGGATTTCTCTTCTTTAACTTCAACTGGAATTAGTGGTATTGTTATTTCAGTAAATTTATCTCTAATCACTGCAATAAGGAAGTTACCCTTTCTTTTTACATCGATATTCATGGTGCCCTTGTACGTTTCGTACATTCCTTGAAGTTTACTCAGAATTCTATCTTTCTTGATTATTGGTAGTTCTTCTGGATTAACTCCTAGGAGGTAAGCTATGACGTACATCCCAATATTGGATAATGGATATCCGCTTGAATTAGCTAGAATTGCAACTCCAATTTTCTTCTCAGGCACGTATCCCACGTAGGCTGTGTGAACTAGTACTGAGCCTGAGTGATTTATGAGCTTGTAACCGTAGAAGTTTGGTATGATGCCCCACCCATAACCGTAGGATTCGCCGCCGAACAATTCGTATGGTAGGCGAATGTGCTCCGTCTCCATAACTTCAAGTAGATCTTTGCTTATGATTCTTTTTCCCTCGAATTCGCCTCTACCGATGTACATTTTAATGTAGTTTGATAAATCAATTACATTGCTAATAAGGCCTCCATCTGAGGTTATACCATATGGAAATCTGCTTGGAACGTGTTTTCCATTCTTATCGACGATGTAAGGCGTAGCAAAATCTCCATCAGCTTCAACTTCGACTTTAGAGAAATACGTTCTATTCATTTTCAGGGGCTTCAAGATTTTCTCCTTAACGTATTCTTCGTATTTAATTCCGCTTACTTTTGAGATTATGTAGCCTAAAAGCACGTAGCCTTCATTGAGGTAAAAGAACTTTTCACCCGGCTTGCAATGCACCCACTTATCGGCTTCTTTCATAAAAGTGATAATATCATCTGGCGTTGCAACTGGAAGCCAATGCCCGTCCAAGCCTAAAACTCCTCTAATGAATGCTTCTGCATAAGCTAGTGCTGGTATGCCTGAAGTGTGAGTTAAAAGATTGTGTATTTTTATTTCTTCGCCAAAAGGCCTAATCCTTAAGGGAACGTACTTTTCAATGGAGTCTTCAAGATTAACTTTACCTTCCTCTACGAGTTTCAATATAGCAAGTGCAGTGAATGATTTGGTTACCGAGCCTATTCCAAATAGAGTTCTTGGAGTTACTGAAACTCCAGAAGATAAATCTTTAAAGCCAAAACCCCTAACATAGGCGAGTTCATCCTCTTTGACAATGGCGATGCTAAGCCCAGGAATTCTGGTTTCGCTCATTTTTTCGAGGATAAATTTTTCGCAGATGCTAAAGTTTTCATGCTTCATGATTTCACCAAATATTATTTTGAATTATCTTAGTTATATATTAGTGTAGTTCCAAGCTACTTAAGCTAGATTCTTAATATTTTGCTCATTAAATTTAACTCCACTTTAATGCTATTTCAATGATGATTTAAATAGAATTTATAACACAATAAGAATTAATGGAAGAGAAAATCCTAAGCGACCCAACCTTAAGGCTCCCTTTAGCAGAAACTCAAGTGAAAGCACTGAAAATCAGTACATCTAAGCAATCAAAACCTCTACGAAGTATACAACACAAAATCATTGGAATTGATTTCAAAATAGAGGTAGAAAAATATGTTCCATCAAAAATCAAATGTAATGGGAGACTTTGCCTTGATACACTCAATAGTTAAAATAAGGCAAATAAAAAGCAATATGAGAAAAATACTAATAGATCAAAAATACAAAGATACCCGGATTAATGGAAGAACAGTAGCAAATTATAGAAGAATTAACAAGAAGAATTGATTTTTGTAGCAAGAAATTGCATATAAACTTACGGCATTTCAGCAATCTCAGCCCTTCAATTTTTCATGATAAATGCAAATTTTGATGGAAGTTTCACATCAGCACTTTGCGATAAAATAGTCAATGCAAACTTATATCCTTCCCATTAATTTTAAATTAGTGATGGTAATGGGCCGTAGGGCCTGAATCAAAGGACGAGTGCTGAGCTAACTGAACTGTGATGAAGGGGTTAACAGCTGATGACCCCCGGCCCAATTCTATTTGTGTGACTTACCGTATAAATTCTTTACTTCACCGTTTGTGCAAAAATCATGAGGGCTCTGCCACTCAATAGTGGCATCAAATTGCTGAAATTTTTGCTCTTAATTGATTTTTGAGCTGATTCGTATTCTAGCGATTATTTAAAGTAGCTGGAAGGATTAGCTCAAGGTTTGAGGTGTGTAATTAAGAAGAGAATGGTAAATTAACTTGCTAAATACGAAGAATATTATGTTATTTGGAGATGCAGGTTAGTCAATAACTCTACATTACTTAAATAGCCATATCTCCTTCATAGTTTGGCATGCTATCAAGTTAAACCTCCCATAATTCACCGTGGGCATTAGTTGAAAAATGAACGAAAAGAATATCTTGAAAAATTACTTAGCATGGGATTACACAGTATTTAAAAATTAAAGGAGATAACTGAATCATAAAAGTTGACAATATAACTACACCCTATACTTGTAATAGTCATGCTTGTAATTTGTAACGATGTCGACGATTACTGGTCCTTTCGTTAGCAGTGCTTCTTCAATTGTTGATCGGAGGTCCTTCGGGTCTTCAACTCTTAACCCTTTTGCTCCAAGTGCTTTTGCGCATTCCGCGAAGTTTATGTGCATTAGATCTACTGCGAAAAATCTGCCTCCATACCTATTTTGCTGGATTTTCCATAATATCCCATATTTTGAGTCATTCATTATTATAATTGGTAGGTCTAGCTTTTGTTCTACTGCTGTTGCTATTTCACTTAATGTCATGAGCATGCCTCCATCTCCTGATACTGCTACAACTTGCCTTTCAGGATATGCTTTCTTTGCTGCTATTGCTGCTGGGAGAGCGAATCCCATGCTTCCAAATCGTTCTGAAATTATGAATGTATTTGGAGAACGAGTTCTAAAGTATGTTTCCATCCAAACGAAGTTGCTTCCAATATCAGCCGTAAATATGGCGTCTTTTTCTGTGACTTTTTGAAGTAGATCGCATATAATTGCTGGGTGGATGGGCTTGTTTTCCAAATTCTCTTTAATTATTTCATTTAATTCTGCTTCAACCTTTTCCTTTATACTTGAAATTCTTTCGGGTAATTTATTCCATGAGCTTTTATATTTGAATTTTATTTTTTCGCCTATTTCCTTGATCGTCTTTCTCAAAGATGGAACGTTGATTTCCATGATGTTGTCGGATTTAAATACTCCAACTTGACCATCTTCCTGATAAATGTGTATTATCATTTTATCTTTTGTCTCGGTAAAATCTGGCATTGCTCTTACTCCTGCTTCTAATCCAAGCGTAAGGATCATATCTGCTTCATTTAATAGCTCTTTAACTAGTGGGTGAGTGGTTCTTCTAAATGCTGAGCTAAAGCAGTATCCTACATTTAGTGGGTGATTGAATGGTATGGCGCTTCTTCCCCACCTCGAGTTGAATATAGGTGCATTTATGTTTTCAGCTAATTTTGTAGCTTCAATCCAGCTGAATGTCCTTAAAACTCCCTTACCTACTATGATGACTGGCTTACTTGACGATGCTATTGCTTTAATTATTTCATCGAAATCTACTCTTTCGTTCTTGTCCTCTGCTATTTTTGCCTCGTCTGCTTTGTAGTTGACTTCAATTTGAAGTATGTCTACTGGTATGGATAAATGAACAGGTCCGCTTCTACCTGTCGTAGCTATTTTGAATGCTTTGTGTATTGCTTTTGGAATTTCTTCTGGTTTTTCTATTGTTCTGCTCCACTTTGTTATTGGTGCAAATATTTTTTGAAGGTAATGCCAGTCATCTACTCCATGGAATGGTTGAATTCTATCTTGCGTTGAGCAGTGTCCCGTTATGTGTAGCATTGGTGATGCGGCTGCATATGCTCCTGCAACTCCAGTTACCGTATTTGTGGCTCCTGGACCTGCTGTAACTAGGCATGTTCCTGGCTTGCCTGTTAGTCTTCCATAAGCATCAGCCATGACAGCCGCTGCATTTTCATGTTTAACAAGTATATGCTCTATGCTTGAAGTTCTCAGCACATCGTAAATGTCCAGTATATTGTAACCTGGAAGTCCAAATATCAACGTGACATTATTTTCTTCAAGTGCCTTAACGAGTGCCTCCGCACTTTTCACTAACAATCACCAATATTAGTATGCTTATTTTATGCTTATAATTTTATTATGAGCTATAATGTTAGAGCTCATGTGGTGCTTTAAAATTAGGTATCATTATTTAAGCGTAAAATTGATTTACACTTCATTTGCACATTAATTCGAAATGTCTATATTTAGATTTTAACAAGATTGGGGAAAAGTGATTTGCTTAAGGAGAGTTGTGTCCATATCGCTGCTCACAACTTTTCTAGCTTCAACAATTAGCGGCTTACTTATGCTTTTAATTCCAAGGAGAGTTAAAGGAGCATATTTTTTCTTGGATTCTAGGTTTTTTTGGAGTGATTTGAATACATACGCTTCGATTTTTATGATAGTCTTAGGAATTATTTGCATATACTTGAATTGGAGAGCTTTACTTAGCTATTTTAAGTTTCGCTAGCTATTTCAATTTTAATAATAAACATTAGTTGAGGTTTTATGAGTGGTGGTGATGGATATTAGGTTTAGCTCAGTTATACTAGCTGGCGGAGAATCTAAGAGACTTGGACGATATAAGCCAACTGTTAAGCTACTTGATAAACCCCTTTTACTTTACGTCATCGATGCTCTGCTACCTATATCTCGTGAAGTTATTATCGTACTTAAAAATTCGATGCAGAGGGTGTTTCTGGCCGATTTCATCGAAAAATTAAATTCACCGAAAATAAGGTTCACCTACGATGTAAGTGGTATAAATGGTATTCTGGCTGGAGTTAAAGCTGGGTTGCAGGCTTCGAAGGAGTCGGCGGTCTTTCTAACTGGCTGTGATTTACCTTTAATGAATTCGAAGGTGGTCGAGTTGATAATGTCTAATCTCATTAAGCTTAATGTAAATGCAGTGGTTCCCATGTGGAATAATGGGTTTATAGAGCCTTTATATGCTGGGTATATGGTTTCCTCAACTTTAAGGGCGGTTGATGAAGCAATTAATTTTGGTGAGAAGTCGTTTAGAGATTTGCTTAAAAGACTTAATGTTAATTATCTTTCCGCTGAGCAACTAGTTGATGTTGCTGGCTGTCAGACTTTCTTAAACATTAATTCTCAAGAGGATCTTCATCTTGCTGAAAGGCTTTTGCTAACCTCTTCTTCGATGAGTTGTGACGATGCTGATTACATCTCGATCTCTTAAAATGTAATCTTTTGGAAGTCTAATGCCTGTTTTTGCGTCAATAGCGTATATTACGCCTTTTGCTAATTCGCTGTGAATCTCCCTTGCTAAGTCTAGGACAGTCGAGTTAGGAGGCATTAAAAATGCATCTGGAAGCACGTTTCCATGCTTATCTGATAGCTTAACTGGGTCTTCAACTGGATATACTACGTTCATTTTTAGGAGTTTGAAGACAGCAATGTTTAATGCTTGCTGAACGCCTGTCCTAAATATTTTTCCCATAACCCTGTTTTGCACATAATTTAATGCCCACCTTTGCTTTGGAGTTAAATTAGCATCATTGACAACCCTGAAAACTTCAGTTCCAGGCACGTACTCTATTAGTCCTGATCGCTCTGCTCGCCTTAAGGCTAGCTCAGCCTCAGCACTGCATGGAACTACCAACGATCTTCCAAATTCTTCGACAAGTTTTTCGTAGTTTTCTTCAGCTGGTCCCAAGTCCATTTTATTTGCCACAATGAGAGTTGGTTTAGCTCTTATTCTAAGTTCGTAAGCTAATTTTTCATAATCTGCCTCACTCCACCTTTCAATGGGCTTATCCTCAACTTCAGCTGCTGCAAGGGAATCAATAATGTGCTGCTTTGTTACTTTCATTCCTGAAAGTACCTTGTGAAGTGCATCTACTATGGCATGCCTTCCGCCTTTAATTAATCTTTCAACGCGATTTTTATTCATTTTTAATACTCGCTTAAACCATTGGATTAGTTCATACTCTACTTCATAGAAGTCAGCTATGGGATTTCCGAGTCCTGGCTCGCAGATTTTTCCTTCAGCGTCTATGCTTCCAGACGCATCTACTACATGTAATAATGCATCAGCTTGCATGGCTACACTTAAAAATTGATTGCCTAATCCCCTGCCAAGGTATGCCCCCTTAATAAGTCCCGGGAGATCTATTAGTTCGATTGGGATGAATCTCCATCCATTGATGCAAGTGGAATTTTTTGGGTTATCTTTAACTTTGAATTCTCTGCATACGCATAGTGTTTGAACATATGCCAATCCTATGTTTGGCTTCTTAGTTGTAAAAGGATACGTAGATATTTCAGCTTTCAAGAGGGTTGCTGCATTGAAAAATGTAGTTTTTCCAGTGTTAGTTTTTCCTATCAGTCCAATTCGAATCAATTTTTGTCCTCCTAGTAACTCGTATTGCAGTCCGTGTCATATTAGGTTCTCGGTAATTAAGCGAGGATAAAGTTGCTTTTATATAAATGTTTTTCTAAGTGAATTAATGTTCATAATAGTTCAGATTTAAGAATTAATTTAAGTGTTGTTATTATTTTACTATCATATTAATTACGAATTTTAAAGTTAATAATTTTAAGTTTTTAATAGTGGCTTCATTGCTGCTTATCGCATAATAGGTAAAGTGCTATTTTCTTAACTTTTCCGCGCGCCTTATCTTGTTTTGACCTGTAGTTAGTTTTGGACGTGAAGCTGCGTTATTTAGGTAAATGGCATTTGATGGATCTTTAGTAGTTCACAATTTATCCGCTATTTTTTCAAGCTCTTTTCTGAGCCTAATGCTCAATTGCGCTTCGGCAACTATTTTTCTTGTATCTTCTATGAGTCTTCTCATCACGTCTATTTTTGATCTCAGTTCTGGAACTAGCGATCTTGGATATTCTAGTGGTTGTAAAATTTCATGCAGCCTCTCCATTAGCTCAACCATGCGCTCTGATTCTTCAATATCTTCCGCTTTAAGGAGATCTATCGCTTTTCTTCTTAGCTCTCCTATTAGATCAGCTAGCCCCAATACGTATGCTTGTTCCAATACCTTCAATTCACTGTTTAGTGGAATTCTCTTCCTCGTCACTATTTCGTAAAGGCTTTTTGCTTCAACATATTCTTGCATTGCAACAATAACGCTTCCGCTTATTAACTCTGGGCGTTCTTTGATGTTTTTCATGATTTGCTTTATCTTTTCGTCTGCCAGTTTTAGCTTAGACTCTGCAATGTTTAGCGCTCTTCTATGAATTGCAGAAATAGCTTCACCGCACATGCGCACAGCTTCTCTGCATGTTATTTTTAGGCTTTCTTTTAGCTGTAGATTGTCATTAAGAGTTAAGGCTATTTTGCCAATTTCCTCAGCTACTTCCTCCAAATTAATCAATGAAATCACCGTAAACTTGAGCTACATCAGCCTATATACAAGTTACTCTAATCCCATGCTTCTCATTTCTTCTTCCTGCTTCTCCCTTACTACCTCTTCAAATTCGGAAAGTTTTCTCCAATCCATGAATTTAGCCATTGTAGCAAGAATCTTAAGCGATTTGGCGCCATCTACTGGAATTTGAAATGTTATTGCTCTATATTTTTCAACGTCGACATCCTCATCTCTAGCTATTTTTAAGTAGAGGTTTTTGAAGTCGCTTGGAGGCATTAAACTTAAAAGAATGTACTCGACATCGCCTATTGCTTCAGTGAAATCTCTTAATTCAGTTGAAGTTGGGAATATTAGTGCATTTATGTTTTCCTTAATTTTCCCTTGCTTGAGTCTGATAATTAGTTTTGCCAATGGCGGTTCAACCTCAACTTTTGCAAGTGCTTCAACTGGCTTTTTAACTCTAAACCTATGGCGTGTAGGCAAAATGATATATGGATGTCCTTCATCTGTTACGCCAAAAATATAAATTGTTCTCATTTTTTCGATTATGCTTCGAAGATCTTCGTCCACGAAATCACTTCTCCAGTTCTCAATTGTTTAGCCCAAATATATCTTTATTGCATTTTCGCATGCAATTACGATGAGATTTATATCGTGTACATAATATTTAAAGCTGGAGTCGAATGTGCTTCAACACTAATATGTGACTTATTTTACTCATTGCAATTAATTAACTTTAGAGGAGAAATTTGAAGCATTAAGTATTGGTGTTATGGAAATGTTATTCAATTTGATTGGGAATTTTACTAGCGATGTGATTATGTTGGTTTGATTAATTGGAATTATTTTAACTATTGTTATAATGGCTGAATTGAAATAAAAAGTTAATATATTACGACTACCGCATCAGAAGGGCATATTGAATGAATAATGGAAGTAACGTTATTGAAACTATGCTGACGAGCTTAATTAATATGTGCAGGCTTGGCCCAGCACTATCCTTTAACGGATCTCCAACCGTATCCCCAATTACTGCTGCTGCATGTTCTGGCGTTCCCTTACCCCCTAGAAATCCTGACTCTATTAGTTTTTTGGCGTTGTCCCATGCTCCTCCAGCATTGAACATGAATGTTGCTAGAAGTGCTCCTACAATTGACGCTGCAACCATGAATGCTGCTAGTATCCATGGCCCGCCAAGGAAACCTACGATTGCTGGAGTTACTAATCCAACCAGTGTTGGCAGAATCATCTTTTCCAATGCATGCTTTGTGCTTATGTCTACGCATTGCGCGTAGTTAGGCTTCGCTTCGCCTTCAAGAATGCCGGGTATTTCTCTAAATTGCCTCCTAACTTCTTCAACCATTTCGTGGGCAGCTTTGCTTACAGCTCTGATTATCATGGCTGAGAATATGAATGGAATGGTTGCACCTGTTAGGAAACCTGCGATTGAGAGTGGGTTTACCACGTTTACTACGATGTCATTAATTGAATTAAGTTCGATGCCAGCATACCTTGCTGCTTCACTTACGTAGGCAAATAGTATTACAACTGTCGTTAGAATTCCAGCGGCCATAGCGAAGCCCTTCGTTATGGCTTTAGTTATGTTGCCCACGGCGTCGAGCTTGTCCATGGCTTCTTCAACTTCCCTTTCTAAGTGGGACATTTCGGCTATTCCTGCTGCATTATCTACTATTGGTCCGTAAGTGTCCGATGCCATTATTATTCCTTTCATTTCGGTTAGACCCATGGCTGCTGCTGCAACTCCAAATATTCCTAATATGTCTCCGCCGAAAATGAGGTATGCAGCTGCTATTGAAAGTGCGACTATTGTCATTGACGGAACTGCGCTTTCAAGACCATAAGCCAATCCTATCATGATGTTTACTGCGGGGCTTGATTTGGATGCTAATGCGATGTCTTTTACTGGCTGCCAACTTTCACTAGTATAGTATTGCGTGACTATAGCTACTACTAGTGCAGTTACCAGTCCAAGCGTTAAGCAGTAGAATAGTCTTATGTCTCTCATGAAGTAAACTGAGACGCAGTAGAATACTATTAATGATAGTACGCCTGCAGTTAAGTAGGCAAAGTTTATGCGGTTTATTGGCTTCATCCCGCCCGTAAATCGTATGGCTGCTATACCTGCTATTGTCGCTAAATTTCCTGTTGACCTTATTAGGAGTGGAAATACAACTGCTTTCCAGCCGTAGACGGGTAGGAATGTCAGTCCTAAAATCATCATGCACACTAGGTTGTCCGAGCCTGATTCGAATAGATCTGCTCCTCTTCCGGCGCAGTCACCGACGTTATCCCCAACTAAGTCAGCTATGACTGCTGGGTTTCTTGGATCGTCTTCCGGTATTCCTATTTCAACTTTACCGACAAGATCTGCTCCAACGTCTGCTGCTTTAGTGAATATTCCTCCGCCTACTTGGGCGAAGAGTGCAGTTAAGCTTGCTCCAAAGCCGAATCCTACTAGTTCGCTTACGACTTCTGGATTGTGGGGGCCGCCTCCGAATATTACGTAAAGCATTGTTACGCCTATTAGGTTTAATGACACGATTAATAGGCCAGTTATCCCTCCGCCTCCGAATGCTAAAGTTAAAGCTCTGCGCACTGATGATCTTGCAGCGTTGGTAACTCTGACATTTGTTTTAACTGCAGCTTTCATTCCTATGTACGTGGCTATCCCTGAGAACAGTGAGCCTAACATGAAGCCGACAGCTATTTCATGTCTCGGCCATAATGCCACTAATAGGGTTACTGCTATTGGTACGGAGAAGTATGCTATTGTTTTGAATTCTCGCTTGAGAAAGGCGTTTGCGCCTTCTTCAATATATCCTGCAATTTCTCTCATTTTTGGAGTTCCTGTATCTTCTTTTGTAATTGAGTAGTATATTATTGCAACTACTAGCAGTGATAATGCTCCTACACCTAGAGGTATTAGTAGTAGCACGTCCATAATTGTGCCTCCAATCGTCTTTACCCAGATTAAATCAACCTTATGTTATAAGGTTTTAGCTCGATCTAGCGAATTTTAAGGTTATTCCGTTTTGGTAAGTTTTTTAACATAATTGCATCTGAAGATACTTGGGGATTATACATGGGCGAAATACCCATTACCTACGCCAAGGACACTGTCGTTAGCTTTAGTGAGGAGGAGAAGCTGTTCAGAGAGGTTGTGAGAGAATTTTGCCAAAGGTATGTAGCTCCTAAGTGGGTTGAAATCGATGAAAAAGCTAGTAAAGATCCTATGGATATTCCTATTGACTTAATAAAAAAGATGGGGGAGCAAGGTCTCTTCGCAATTCCCTGCGACCCAAAATATGGCGGTCAAGGTGGAACATATACAATGGCTGTAATTGCAGTTGAAGAGATAGCATATGCTGATCCATCAGTTGCAATAGCTGTTTATGCTCTTCTAAATAACGGTTGGCCATTTGCCCTTCAACAATTTGGTAGAGAAGATGTTTGCGAGGAGATAATTCCAGAAGTGGCGAAGGGAAATGCGTTTTTCGGTATAGCAACAACTGAGCCTCAAGGAGGATCTGACATTGCTGGAATGAAAATGACTGCCGTAAAGAAGAATGGCGTATACGTATTTGATGGTGAAAAAGCATACATAAGTGGTGTTGGAGAAGTTATGAAATTACCTTGGGGTGGAGGGTGGTTCCTAGTAGCTAGAACCGGAGGACCTGGGCACAGAGGGCTATCGGCCTTCGCATTTATACCTAGAAAGAATGGGAAGGAGAGGCCTGGCTTTCACCCAACCATATACCCTGACATAGGAAGGCACGGACTTACAACAGGTGGCTTTATATGCGAAAACTTTGAGTTAGAAGAAAAATACCTACTTGGAGAGGAAAATAGAGGTTTCTATCACGTCATGGAAGGCTTCAATCTAGCTAGAATCGTTGTTGCAGCTGCATGCATAGGAGCAACCCGGTGGCTTCTAGAGCAAGCTGCCCAGTGGTTTAGGCAAAGAAGGCTTTTTGGAGGTAGATACATATCATCATTTCAGGGCATTAACTTCAAATTTGCCGAGCTCTACGCTCGTTATGAAGCTGCTAAGTACTTTGTCTACAGAGCTGCGAGGCTTGCTGATAAAATATACGTTGAAAGAGATCCAACTTTAAATCCTAAGGATCTAAACGTGCCAGTGGCAATGGCAAAAATGTGGGCTCCTGAAACTGCAGTTGATGTTGCTGAAGAAGTTATGAAGTGGCATGGAGCTTTCGCATATACCAAGGAGTGCCCAGTATATCGTGCTTGGCTTGGACTATTTTCATACGTCATTGGAGCCGAAGGAGCGCAAAACATTATGAGGTACATAATCGCCAGGGACACGATTGGCAGCGAATACGTTAGGCCATCATGACCTTAAATTTTTATTTTACTGCATTATTTCTTATAAATCTGAACATTCGAATTTCGTAAATTTTTTAAATTCTTGAAGTATTAGATATTATTCTAAGTGTCGTATAGGAATAAAAGTCTATAAAGGGAGGATTCAAGTTGCACGCTGCAGCGATCTTGATTGATGAAATTATAAGGGAGGGAAGAGGCTCAAGCCTAGTAATACTAATAATGGCGGCAGTATTCTTCTACATTGCATACTACTTGACAAAGATAGGAAGGCCTCCTAGGCTAAGAAGGTTGGTTGCAATTGTTGCAATAGCTGAAGCTGTTGGAAGAGCTGCCGAGATGGGGAAGCCCGTTCATTACACTCCCGGATACGCTTATGAGAGTATAGCCACCCATTAAGGATCGCAAACATTAGCTTCAATAAGCATTTTAGGCTATATTGGCCAGCTTTGCGCTCGATATGATGTGTCAATAATAATTAACAATTCCACTGATGGAGGAGACTCTTAGACTAGCTTACTTAAGGGAAGGTAAGCCTGAAAAATTTGACCCTAAGTGCATTAACTATCAGCCGGGGCAATCTCCAATGGTAACTGCAATTCTAGGGACATTTCAGAGGGAAAGGCCTGCAGCAAACTTCATGATTGGAGGATTGTACTACGAATCGGTGGTTATAGGAGAAGCAGCTAACTTCATTGGAGCAATGCAGGTGGGCGGCACTGCAAATACCCACCAAATGCCATTTATCGTTGCGACATGCGACTACGTGCTGCTAGGCGAAGAGCTTTACGCTGCTGCAGCCTACATATCTAAAGAACCAATACAAATAGCGAGCATTGCAGGAGAAAATTGGATAAAGTTCCTACTTCTAGCCCTAGTTGTCTTGGGAATAATCTTGGAGTCAGCAGGATACCCCCTAATAAGCGATTTCCTGAGGTGGTGAGATTATGGCAACTGTGTTTAGAAGGGCTGAGATACTAATTTTAATTTCAGGAATGTTGACGGGATTAATTCTATTCGACTACTTCTTTCCAGTCCCAGGGCTGTCAGATGCAGTTGGCGTAGTCAATACATGGGCGGCGGGAGTATCAGCATTTGCACTTGCTTTAGGCTTCCTATCTGCAGCGAGAATTCACCTATACTACATTCAAAGGAGAATTCCTGGTAGGTGGCCATTCAGCCTGTGGCTATTCATATTGACTGCAGTTCTAACCGTTTCAGGGCTCATTAGCGAAGGATCGCTGCCATATGCTTGGTGCTTTAAATGGGTTTTCACGCCTCTTGGTGCAACTCTATACGCCATAACGGGATTCTACATATTCTCAGCAGCTTATAGGGCATTTAGAGCTAGAAGCTTAGAGGCTGGAATTCTATTAGTAGCTGGAATTATAGTGATGCTCGGCAATACGACTATTGGTGAATTAATTTGGAATCAAATACCAATTATCAACGAGTGGCTTCAATTAACTGGCCAAACTCCTGCAATGAGAGCTCTTCTATTCACGGCATCACTAGGATTAGTCATCTTCGGATTTAGAGTGCTAATTGGAGCAGAAAGGGGCTATTTAGGCGTATCTGGCGAGGGGGGAAGCTAGATGGCCGAAAAAAGCATTTGGATCAAGCTGGGCGAATTGGATAGAAGAATTCTATACTGGGCTTTAGTAATTGTTCTAGCAGTACTCTTCATTCATCCATTGCTTCTGCCAGTTTCAATCTCTGAAACTACCATTTCACTTTACAACTTCATTGAATAATTAGGTCCAGATGACGTTGTAATAATAGGAATTCAAGCTGGAGTAAGCGCGTGGCCCGAAGTGCTTCCGGGACTAGTAGTAGTTTCAAAACACCTCATTCAAAGGGGTGCCAAGATAATATATTGGGGATTCTCTATCGACGTTGACATGACAATGAACGCAATAAAAGCTAGAGTACCGCAACTTAAAGGTCCAAACGAGGCGGCTGGACCTGGGGACTACAAGTATGGTGAAGACTGGGTATACTGCGGGCTTCTGCCTCCAGGAGAAGCCACAGTAGCTCAGTTAGCCGACAACATTCATTCCATAATAAAGTATGACAAGTATAGTATACCCGTTGAGGAATTGCCATTACTACAACGAGTTAAAAGCGCAAAGGATGTTTCATTAGTAATAACCTCAGACACTGGCGATTATGGTGATTATTACATCAGGCATTGGAATGCAAGATACAATACTCCAATAGCTGAAGTTGGAATAGCAATGATTTACTCGAGCTACATGACGTACTATCAAACAGGTCAAGTGATAGGCCTGCTTAAAGGTTGCAGAGGTGGAGCAGAATACGAGAGGCTGACAGGTGCAATAGGAGAGGGAACACGGAGAATGGATGCGCTTAATGCATCTCACTTACTAACGATCTTCGCAGTTATAATTGCCAATCTAAGCTATTTCGCTACAAAGAAATCTAGGAGTGGAGGTGGATCGTAAATGCCCTACCCAACTGAGCCTTTAGAATTACTCGGCGCGTGGACAGGAGCTTTATTGACCGTAATGGTCTACAGCTACGTGCTTTATAGAGAAAATGTAGCTTTCAGATTTGCCGAGCACACGTACATCGCAACTTCATTTGCAGTTGCAATAGTGCAAGCTGTTAGGCTTATCAAGAATAACATAATCATCCCATTAAGCAAAGGTGAAGCAATATACATCGTTCCAGTAATTTTAGGCTTCATGCTATACACGCTGCCCTTCAGGCGCTACAGGTGGATAAGCCGCTATCTAGCAGCCTTCCTAGTTGGCGTAGGTTTAGGATTATCAATAAGAGGAACATTAACTGCGCAAATCGTTATGCAAATTCTTGGCTCAATATCAGCGCCAGGTGCAGGTGCAACACCTCTAGATTGGTTCAACTTCCTTTGGATAGCTCTAGGCTTCGTACTCATAACCATGTACTTCACCTTCACAGTAGAGCATGCCGGTCTGTACTACTATCCTACGAAGCTTGGGAGATACTTGCTAATGCTGGGCTTAGGCGTATACTTCGGCAATACAGTTCAATTCAGAATGGCAATGCTATCAGGCAGAATTCAGTACTTACTGCAAGTATTCAAAATAATTCCATGGCCGTAAACAACCTAAATTTTCTACATCAATTTTTACTTACTAGAAATACTTATAATTTAAAATAAATTCAATTCCATAATTAGTCACTTATGTGCATTTAAAAGTAAATTTAAAGTGCTTCTCAGAAAATTTAAATCGCTTAACATTAAATTAGAAGTGTATTACTTGGAGGCTTAAGATTTGGCGGAGGCAGTTACTGTCCTTACAAAAATTGCTCAGCTAGAATTATTGAGAAGATTACTGAAAGTTCCAGGTGATCAAAATCCCCTCAGTTGCATGCAATGTGGAAAGTGCACTAGTGGATGCACAATAATGGTTTTACTTGAAAATTATCCTCATAGAGTTGTTGATAGAGTTAGGCTAGGCTTAATTGAAGACTTATTAAAATCAGATGTAATTTGGGCTTGTACTCAGTGTTTAAAGTGCAAGGAAGCTTGTCCCCAGAAGGTTTCACCAATGGAAGTTTTCCTAGCTCTCAGAAATCTAGCTATATCTGGAGGTGCAAGTCTCCCTGAATCCTACATGAAAATGCTGGCGACAGCCATTGAAACAGGTTTCATTCAAGAGCCCCTTGAAGTTGTTGGGAGAGATGGAAAATCCTATAAGAGAGAGGACCTAGGCCTCCCACCGATAAGCGGCCCGAAAAAACTGGATGTTTTCCAGTTAACAATTATGAAGGCGTTTGAGAAAAGTCCATGAGGTGGCGCATGTGAAGTATGTTATCTATCCAGGATGTCTTACATTGACCGAGCAGTACGCTTATGAGCTATCCACTAGAAGAGTTTTTGAAGCTCTTGGAATAGAGCTACTAACTCCAGAAAACATCTCCTGCTGCGGTGCTCCTCTCAGGAGTGTAAACGCGTATGGCTGGATCTATCTTGCAGCTAGGAATATGGCAGTCTTAGAGGATGAGGAAGCTCCAGCCATGATATTGTGCAACTGGTGCCATCTTTCATTTACTCATGCAAGAAAGCTTCTAAGTGAAAAGGAAGAACTTAGATTGTGGGTTAATGAGTTGTTAAAAGAGGAGGACTTGGAGTATAGGGGTGATTTAGAATTTAAGCATCTCGTAGAAGTGCTTCACGATGACATAGGCATTAAAGTAATTGCTGAATCAGTCAAAGTTAAACTTGAAAGCCTAACTTTATCACCGCATTCAGGTTGTCAATTAATAAGGCCAACTGAATTGGGGAGGCCCGACAACTCAGTTAATCCAGTAAAGCTATCAAATCTCATAGAAGCACTTGGAGCTAAAGCCGTAAGGCACGTTGGAGAGCTAGAGTGCTGTGGGTGGGCTATATATAAGACTAGAGTGGATGCTGGACTAACCCTAGCTGGCAATAGAATTAAAGCAGCTTCAGACGCCAAGGTTGATGGAATGATTGTTGTATGCCCGCATGGAGCTGAAATGCTTGATGGAATGCAGAGTGAAGCTGGGAAGGCTATTGGATCAAAGTTGGAATTACCAGTACTCTACTACACGCAGTTATTGGGATTAGCGCTAGGCATAGAGCCGAAAGAACTTGGATTGCAACTAAATCGATCTCCTGTTGAAAGAATTTTGGAAAGAATATCCATTAACTCTAGTTGATTTAACTTATAAGTGATTTACAATTTCTCTTCATAATATTTTGGCTTAGCGTCATTTATTCTTAATTGTCGGAACAAGAAGAGCCGCATCATCAATTATAAGTATCTTTGCATCCCTTCCTTTCTCCTTCAAGGCTTCGCTCACTGCTTTTTGCAAGTTACTGCATGGCTTAATGAATATTTTTCTTAATAAATCTTGATTCATCGATGTGTAAGCCCAGAGTTCAGCCCAAGAAAGTAGATTTGCTAATCTAGCAGCTTTATGATAACCTAAACGGTAATTATCCTTCACTTTCTCAAAGACTTCCTGAGGCGAATTAGAGCTTGAAAGCAGATCGTAAAAGTTTCTTGGTCCAATACCTTCCCTACACTCTGCAACTAGAATTAATATTCCGCCTTTCTTGAGAGCCATTTTTGCGTGCTCAACCGCCTTATGCGCTTGATATAAGCTAATGTCGAGTGGAGGTCTAGCAACTGCAATTACTATGTCAGCTTTCTCCTCTAATTCAATGCAGTGTACTTTAATTGAAGCTTTTACTGACAGCTCAAATGCGTCTTTTACGTGTCCAGAGCATGAGAAGCAAATTCTTCTCTCTGCATCTAAAACTGTCATAATAGTGAATATATCGTTGAATCTAGATAACAGCTCTAGAGCATCCATCATATCTTCATGAACTGGATTTCCATCTAAAGATAATAGTTGAGCTTTCTCATCCAAGGCGTACATGTGATTATGCTCGATTGTCTCATACCCAGCTACGCCGGGGATAAGGAACTTTCTTCCGCCTGTAAACCCTGCAAAGTAGTGAGGCTCCACAGAACCAGTAACAATTATCCCATCGGATTGCAGAATCAAGTTATTAACGTATACATCGGTGTCGTAGCTTGTGGTTCCAATAAAAGTTAAATTGCTTTTTTCTCGGCAATTATGAATCTTAATGTGTTTTCTCAAAGAATTATAAAACTCGCCTAAAATATTATTTAGCTCCAGCTCGGTGGGAGGTCTATGTGCTCCACTTGCAACGAGAATCGTAATTTCTCGGCTTTTCAAGTATGGGTAAATTGACTTTAATATCTTGGCTGTTGGCGTAGGCCTCTCATGATCGTTTATAATCATTGTAACTTTCTCCCTTTCCTCAAGAAATGATGACAAATGCTCAAAGTTCACTGGATTTTTAACTGCAGCTTTAAGTAGTTTGCTTTCACTTTCAACTTTCAAATATTTTGGCTTTAGTAATTCAATCATGTTTTCTCTGGGTATCTCAATGTTTATAGTGGAAGAACTGTAAGGAATTCTAATCTTCATTTTAATCACTTTTTGTTAATTAATCACTTTTTGTTAATAGTGCTTTAACTGCTGCTACTATGGATTCATCAGAAAATTGTTTTTGCTTGATTGCTCCGGAGGGGCATGCTGCTGCGCAAACTCCGCATCCTCTACATAATGCAATGTCAAGTTTAGCTACTCCTTCATCAACGTCTATTTCAATAGCTTTGAAGGGACATGCTGCTGCGCATATTCCGCAACCACTGCACTTTGATTCGTCAATTTCAACCGTAAATGGTTCAATTTCAACTTCGCCTGGAGCTAGTAGAGCTATTGCTGCTGCAGCTGCGCCTGCTGCTTGAGCTACGCTATCTGGGATATCCTTTAATCCTTGAGCGCACCCGCAAATGAAAACTCCAGTTACCGCTGTTTCAACTGGTTTAAGCTTTGGGTGGAGTTCAAGAAGGAAGCCATCTGAACTTCTAGGTAGTTTGAGAAGTGAAATTATTTTTTCAGAATTTGCATTTGGTACTAATCCGGTTTCTAAAACAACTAGGTCAACTGCGAATCTATATAGCTCATTCGCGTTGATGTCAAAAACGTCAAAAGTTACTTTTCCATTTTCCTCTTTTATCTCCATAGGTTTGCCTTTGACTAGGTAGACGTTCTCCATTGACCTAATTCGCCGATAGAATTCTTCAAATCCTTTTCCAGCAGCTCTAATGTCCGTGTAGAATACGTATACCTTGGAGTTTGGGAGCGATGAAGCTATGTAGTACGCATGCTTCAGTCCAGCCATGCAGCCGACTTTACAGCAATAATTCAAATGTCTTTCGTCTCTAGAGCCAGCGCAGAGTATTATTGCAACTGACTTTGGAGGTTTTCCTGTTGAAGGGCGTATTATTTTTCCTCTTGTTGGGCCTTCAGCTGATGAAAGCCTTTCTAACTCCATTCCAGTTATTACGTCTCTAATTTTGCCATAACCATATTCCTCAAGTCGCTTAGGATCGTAGATTTCATATCCAGTTGCAATTATTATTGCTCCAACATTCAGCTCAATTATCTCCTCCTCCATTTCATGGTCAATAGCTCCTGCAGGGCAGGCTTTGACACATAGCTGACAGGTTTTCCTAGTTAGATACAGGCAGTGCTTGGGGTCAATGACATACGTGTTTGGAACCGACTGGGAAAATGGTCTGTATATTGCCTTCCTTGTAGACATGCCGTAATTAAACTCGTCTGGAACTTTTACTGGGCATACTTTAGCGCACTCACCGCATCCAATGCACTTATCTTCCTTAACGTATCTAGGCTTTCGTAGGACTTTGACTTTGAAGTCTCCAGCTCTGCCTTCAACTTCAATTACCTCTGAGTACGTCATTAGCTTTATGTTTGGGTGTCTTGCAACTTCATTCATTAGTGGAGTTAAAATGCATAAGGAGCAATCTAAAGTTGGAAATGTCTTATCTAATTTAGCCATTTGACCTCCAATTGTGGGCTCCTTCTCCACCAAATAGACTTTAAATCCAGCCTTTGCAAGGTCGAGGGATGCTCTTATTCCAGCAATTCCTCCGCCAACAACTAGAACTTCTTTTCTAGCAGGTAAGCGCAAGCGCTCTATAGCCTCATAAAATGAAACTCTAGCAACTGCTGCTCTAATAAGCTCGATAGCCTTTGCGGTAGCCTCTTCCGGATTATCATAGTGAACCCAAGAACACTGCTCCCTAATATTTGCGATTTCAAGCAAATATGGATTTAGACCTGCATCTTCAAGTGCATGTCTAAAAGTTTCCTCATGCATTCTCGGAGAGCATGCCGCTACAACGACTCTATCGATCATTCCGCTTTTAACATCGTTGATGATTAAGCTTTGACCCGATTTGGAGCACATGAATGGATAATGCCTAACTACATTCACGTTAAGCATTTTCGAAACTTCGCTTGCTACCTTTTCTACATCTATAACTCCAGCAATATTCTTTCCGCAATGGCAGATATACACGCCTATCTTCAAGCGAGCTCCCTCAGCACTCAATAAATTTCGTGGATTATCTATTAAGCTCTGCGGTCTTACATAATTCTACAAATTGCATTTTTAATTCTCACTGGTGAGGTTTCTTGGGGATGGCGAGCAATTTTATATTGAACATGTAAATTTTAAATAAACGTGAAAAGAATATTTAAATGACCTCTGTATAAAGTTTCGATTGGTGATTTCATGGCAGCAGTTAAGTATGGAAATCTCATAGCCGTGGCAGTGATATCATTAATTGTAGGCGCCGCTATTTCCTACGCTTTAATTCCGCCAAGAATTGTAGAGAAGCCCGTTACTGTTCCAGTGGAGAGAGGACTTAAGGCTGCTTGGATTTACGTTGGACCAGTTGGTGACTTTGGCTGGACCCATGCACACGATGTTGGTAGGCGCTATGTTGAAAACAAGTTCAGTTGGCTAAATACGACTAAGATTGAGGAGGTTGAGGCAGGGGAAGTTGAAGCAGTTGTTGAAATGCTCGTGCAGCAAGGTTATAATGTTATATTTACAACTAGCTTCGAATTCATGAACCCAACGATAAAGGCTGCTAAAAAGTATCCTGATGTCATATTCTTCCATTGCGCAGGCTGTATGAGGGCGCCTAACGTTGGAACTTACTTCGCTGAATTTTACCAGTTATACTACCTAAATGGATTGATGGCTGGAGCTCTAACTAAGACAAATAAGGTGGGTTACGTAGCTGCACACCCAATTCCTGAAGTTATAAGGCACATCAATGCTTTTGCTCTCGGTGTAAAGGAAGTAAATCCGGATGCAAAGGTCCACGTAGTTTGGATAAATGCGTGGTATGATCCGCAGTTAGCTAGGGAGGCTGCCGAAGCACTTATAGCCGAAGGGTGTGACGTGCTTGCTTTCACTGAAGATTCTCCGACTGTTGTTGAGGTTGCTCAAGAACACTACGATTTAGGCGAGCCAGTATACGTGTTCGCCCACTATAGTCCAATGCTATCCTTCGGTAAAGATGTTTGTGTTAGCGGTCAGCTAGTGCATTGGGAGGTAATATATGAAGACATCATTGCTAAGGTCTATGCTGGAGCATACAACACAACCAACCTTGAAAACGTGGATTACTGGTGGATGTTAAGGGAAGGCGCAGTTGAACTTGGAGCCGACTTTGGAGTGCCAATAAATCCAAAGTTCATTCCAGTGCTTCAGGAAAAGGTGATTGACCACCCAGAGTTTGGAGAAATAAGCGTGTATGACCTAGTAATGAAGAGACTTGAACAGATGAGCGAACCTACAGTGATATTCGACCCATTCACCGGCCCAATCTATGATCAAAATGGAGTTCTACGCATACCTGCAGGACAAAGAGCCAGCCACGATGAACTATGGACGATGAACTGGTTCGTCGACAACGTGGTTGGAACTATTCCATCGGGAGGCTAAACCCTACCCTTATTTTATTTGGGGGATATCCTGCTTGAATCTGAATTTAAATCAAATTTCATATTCATCAAATGAAAATACAGAATATGTAGTTGAAATGAAGGGCATAGTTAAGCGTTTTTTCAATGTAATTGCAAATGATCATATAGATTTCAAACTTAGGCGAGGAGAAATTCACGCGCTTCTAGGTGAAAATGGAGCTGGAAAAACTACTTTAATGAACATTCTATATGGAATTTATACTCCAGATGAGGGAGAAATCTACGTTAATGGTAGGCTGGTTGAAATTAAAACTCCGAGAGATGCAATTAAGCTTGGAATTGGAATGGTTCATCAGCACTTCATGCTTGTCGAAACATTAACAGTAGCTGAAAATTTAGCACTTGAACTTGAAACCAGCTTCCTAAATCCCACTGAGGAAGTTAGGTTGAAAGTGGAGGAGATCATGGAAAAGTATGGGTTAAAGGTGAACTTAGATGCTAAAGTTTGGCAATTATCCACTGGGGAAAAGCAAAGAATTGAAATTCTAAAAGCAATTTGCAGGGGGGCCAATATACTAATACTCGATGAGCCAACATCAGTTTTAACTCCTGGGGAAGTGCGAGAGCTATTCAAATTCTTGAAGCGAATGGCTAGTGAAGGAAAGTCAATAATATTTGTAACTCATAAGTTGAAGGAAGTTATGGAAATCAGCGACCGCGTGACCGTATTGAGGAAAGGCAAAGTTGTAGGGATATTGGATACTTCCAAGACAAACGAATATGAATTAGCTAAATTAATGGTTGGAAGAGAAGTCATATTTGAGCTTGAAAAGGCACCTTCCAAGCTTTCCGATCCTCAACTTGTAGTTGAGAAGCTAAATGTATTGAATGATAGAGGTCAACTTGCTGTTAAAGATGTTTCTTTTGAAGTTAGGGGCGGAGAAATTTATGGCATTGCAGGAGTTGCAGGTAATGGCCAAAAAGAGCTTGTTGAGGCCATAACTGGATTAAGAAGAGTTGTTTCTGGCAAGATCTACATTGGCGGTGTAGATGCAACTAATAGAGGACCTAGCGCCGTCAGAAGAATGGGAGTTGCCTTTATTCCTGAAGATAGGAAAATGGGCTTTGTTCCAAGCATGAGCGTAGCTGAGAATTTAGTTTTAAAGCGGTATAGGGAAAGTCCATTTTCTAATCGCTTCTTCCTAAACTACGATGCAATTCAGCTTTATGCGAAGAAGCTCATTGAAGAATATAAAATAGACACTCCAAGTGAAAGGTCGCCAGCCAAGCTACTTTCAGGAGGTAATGTTCAAAGGATGATTTTGGCAAGGGAACTTTCGAATGGAAGTGAAGTTATAATTGCAGTTCACCCGACATATGGCTTGGATGTAGGGTCAACCGAATATGTTAGACGGCTTTTATTGAAGAGGAGGAGTGAAGGTGCAGCAATTCTTCTAGTCTCCGAAGACTTAGATGAAATTTTAAGTTTAAGTGATAGAATAGCAGTGATGTTTGAAGGTAAAATAGTTGGCGAACTTCCTTGCGAGAAAGCTGATATAGAAACTTTGGGGCTAATGATGTCAGGAGCATATGCGAGGCGTTGAAGTTGATTGAAATTAAGCTGGAGAAGAGGCCTCTACCTTCAAGGATTGAGGCTTTCACTTACTCGGTAATATCTGTAGTCTTCGCTTTAGCTGTTAGCGGCGCTATTTTAAAAGTTTATGGAGTGGATCCTGTAAGTGCATACGGGATTATTGTATTTCACGTATTTGGAAGTCTTCCAGGCATCTCAGAGACCATCGTCAAGTTAATTCCATTAACGCTTTGCGGCGTTGGGTTAACGGTTGCTTTTAGAGCTAGATTATGGAATATTGGCGCGGAAGGTCAGCTCCTTTTGGGAGCAATAGCTGCAACTGGAGTTGCCCTATTTAGCGGAGATTTGCCATCCTACGTGTTAATTCCATTAATGTTTCTTGCAGGATTCTTGGCAGGCGCACTTTGGGGGGCAATTCCAGCATTACTGAAAGCTGTTTTAAATGTCAATGAGGTGATTGTCACGACTATGATGAATTATATTGCAATAGAGCTAGTTAGATACTTAATATACGGGCCTTGGAGGGGGGCAAAGGAGTGGGGTTACCCCATCACTGATGAAATACCAGATGCAGCTAAACTGATTTGCATTCCAGGAACTAGAATTCACATTGCAACGCTAGCAATTGCTGTGGCATCAGTCATCCTAATTTACATTTTAATAACAAGGACGACTTTCGGCTTTGAACTTCGAGTTGTAGGTGGAAATCCTGAAGCTGCTAAATACGCGGGTGTTAGTTATCTTAAGATTGTCCTATTGTCAATGATAATAAGTGGCGGACTTGCTGGTTTGGCTGGGACTGGAGAAATTGCAGGAATACACTATAGGTTACGATATCCCGAGAGCATTTCCATGGGTTATGGCTTCACGGCCATAATTGTTGCTTGGCTGGCCAGGCTAAATCCATTGCTGGTTTTAGTCACTTCTATTTTCTTTGGAGGTCTACTTGTCGGAGGATATGTTATGAAAATAATGCTAGGGCTTCCCGTCGCAATGGTCAATATATTTAATGGTTCAACGCTTATGTCCCTGCTATTATGCGAGCTTTTGCTACAATATAAGATCAAATTCATAGTGAAGAGGAGGGAGATGCATTGAGCTGGCAGGTTTATCTTGGAGATCTGCTTTACTCGATGATAAGGGCGGGTACTCCGCTGCTTCTTGGAACTTTGGGTGAGATCTATGCTGAAAGAGCTGGCGTGCTTAATTTGGGAGTTGAGGGAATGGTCATTGTCGGGGCAGTAACCGGCTATGTCGTAACGCTTTCAACTGGAAATCCATGGCTTGGAGTTCTTGCTGCTGCAATTTCTGGGGGGGCACTATCTCTGATTCATGCTTTCTTAAGCATAACCTTGAGAGCAAACCAAGTGGTTTCAGGGTTAGCTCTAACCATGCTTGGGCTGGGGTTAAGTTCAATTATAGGCAGAATTTTTATCGGAATTCCCCTGCCATCATCTATAACTCCAATCGAGATCCCCATTCTAAGTAAAGTGCCAATTATCGGTCAAGCCCTTTTCAGTCATGACCCCCTCGTGTACTTCTCAATGCTCTTAGCTCCAATTATGTGGTTCGTATTATATAAGACTAGAATTGGAATAAAAATTAGGGCTGTAGGCGAAAATCCTGCAGCGGCTGACGCAGCCGGCATAAACGTGTACATGATAAGGTACATCTGCGTTTTCATCGGAGGATTACTTTCAGGACTTGCTGGAGCATATCTCTCTGAATCCTATACGCCAGCTTGGATTGAAAATCTCACAGCTGGAACTGGCTGGATTATTGTTGGCTTAACGATCTTTGCGCTTTGGAACCCAATTAGGGCTATGCTTGGCTCATATCTGTTTGGAGGAGTTAGGGTGCTCCAGTTTAGACTTCAACCTCTTGGCATTTCACCTAACCTGCTGGCAATGCTCCCATACATTTCCACAATAGTTGTATTACTTATCGGAGTTAAAGAAACTCTTAGGAAGCGAATTGGAGCGCCTTCAGCTTTGGGAGTGCCGTATGTAAGGGAGGAGCGGGAGTAGTTTAATAATATTAAATGCCGGCAAAAGGTAAGATTGCGCCAAATTGGAAAGCGATGAAATATGCAAATAAGCTTGCCATTAATAAGGCTGATGCCAAATCGCTTCTTGCAATTCTGTCTCTTAAGAATAAGTAGTAATTAGTGAAAAATTCAACTACAAATGAAGCTGCAATATAGGTTAACGCCACTGCTATTAAGTAAGCGTAAATTGAAGTCATGTAAATTGGAATTGCAATTTGAGTTAACCATATAGCTTGCATAATTACTATGAAAAGCAAAGTACTTATTAGATTTGAGAGTAATGCTTGAATAGTATACTTGATGTTTCTAACCGGTTTTCCAAAAAGCATGAATAGCATTATAATTTTAACAATTGAAGTAATGGCATATAGAAATGCGAAGTCCTTAATAATTTCACCTATCAATATGTGGTGGGCTGTTTGCAAAGCTAAATCCCAACATATCTTAAGAAACGGTTCTTATCAATTTATTGCTCCTCAAATTTTAATGCTACTTTCAGCGCATTCTCTCTTAAAGCTTTTTCAAACTTGTCAATAACCTTACCAGCTTCGAAATAGTCTTGATAATCAGATGTTATGTGATATTTTCCATCCAAATTTAATGTAACTAGCATTCCAACCTGCTCTCCTTCATACTTGAATTGGATGTCGAATGAAATGCAAGTTACAAGCGCATCTAGAGGAGCATAACTACTTAATATTTCAAGTGCTTTCCAAAACCTATCTTCCGTATATTTTTCTCTACAATCCAAGTATATCATGAAGCCCGCATAGCCTCCATTTGTGAGTGGATTGGTGAATTCCTCAATTAACTTATCCTCGAATTCACTCACCGCGCAAGACAAGTAGATCATTATCCATTGAAGGTCTCCCGTTAAGTGAATTGCCTTTGCTATGAGTTCAAAGATATTTTCCACGCGCAATTTTATCCACAAATTAATTGTCATTTTGAGCTTCATTAACCTTCCTATCTGCATCTCTTAAGCTTGTAATTCTCAAATTGGAAATAAATCCATTCTCAACCCACACTGGGACAATGTTAATTGTATCTATGTTTCCGCAATAAATTACGTCATCTTTATAGCCGATGCTTGACAAGTACCTTCCAGATGGAGTTAGGAGTAGAACTTTCTTAATTAGTGAAGGGTTGGGGGGTTCAGCTAATTCGCCATTTAATAGTGCTTGAATTATTTCAGCACAAAGAAGGTCATCAGAGCATGGTGCGCCATACCTTCCAGCGTGAACTATTGATATATCTGTATTCATCTCATCTGCCTTTTCATTTGCATATTTTACTAGGCTACTGATGTTTAAGTAGCATCCAAGCATTAAGAGACGAGCTTTTCTTGCAACTTCAATAAGAGGCGCGCAATTACTGCTAGTGAAAATTACAGTTTTACCCTTTATAACGTTCTTATTATACTCGAGCGGTGAATTGCCAAGTGCAAATCCTTTTATTTTCAATCCCCTTCTTTCACCAGCTAAAATGCTATTTCCATAGATTTTAGAGAGCCTAAAAGCTTCCTCAACCTCCTTGACGACGATAACCTTTTCAGCTCCATTATTTAAGGCAGTTGTTATAGTGCTTGAAGCTCTAAGCACGTCAACTGCAATTATTATATCTCCTCTACTAACTGCCTCAATTGCACCATTAATGCCGAAAAGCACGTTGACCTTCATGTTCTCACAGCCAAACTAATCTTAACATAAATTTATTAAATATTGTAGCCAACGATTAGTGGGTGAAACTGTTTGGCCAAAAAATCGACTTGGCTTGAAAAACTAGAAACAATAATTCCTGGATTTAGCGGTTACAAGAAGAAGGAACTGGCTAGAGAAGACGACAGGCTATTGAGAGATTATGTATGTAAAGTTCTCAACGACGCTAGAACGAAAATCGAGGAAGCTGCTGCAGCAATTGTTGAGTTAGACTTCAGCTTAGCTAAAAGGCTCAACAACATTGCTTCAATTATAAGGTACTCTGCAGATAAAGTCAAATTTGCCGAAGCAGGATATGCTTCGCATTACTACAGGGTTAAAGTTGAGCTTGAAACTCTAGAAAAGATTAAGGAGGTTGATAACGAACTCATTGGTTCTGCAGAGAAAATTAGGGAGTTAGCCTCAGAAATTGCTAAAATAGCTCCTATCGCTCAAATTCCAAGCGATAAGCTAACGCGATTAGCTGAAGAGCTGGGCAGGATCGATGATATTTTGAACCGAAGGCTTAATGTACTTAGAGGGTGGAGTAGTGAAAGTGAGAGTTGAGGTGAAACTTGTTGATAGATATTATTGGAAAAGGAATGGGTAAAATTGCGAGAAAGGTCAGCGGCCTGCAGCCTAAGGTGATTGAGTGGATAAACCCATCTGAAGATGAAATTGTTTGGCGCTATCCTGACGAAGTCATTCCTTGGGGAAGTGTTGTAATTGTTAAGGAGTTCGAGTCCGCGATTTTCTATAGGGATGGTAAAGTTTACGGAGTTTTAGGCGCAGGAAGGCATATACTAGACACTCAAAACGTGCCGTTCTTGAAAGGGCTAGTTGAAGGGCTTTATGGAGAGAGCATATTTAAGTCGATGATAATATTCGTATCTCTAAGGAGATTTCAGGGCAAATTTGGCGGAAGAACGCAAACTATAGAACTTGCACCGCTCCTATTTCACGGTAGCTTCTATTTTAGAGTTGAAGATCCATCAATGTTCGTTAATAAAATAGTAGGTCCTCAAAGCGCCTATACGACTGAAGAGCTGAACAAGTACTTAAGAGGATACTTTAATGAGAAGGTAATGTCGTACATGAGCAAGTACAGCATTCAAGACGTGTACGTTAAGCAGACTGAAGTAACCGAGAAACTAACGATAATGCTGAGAAAGGATTTCAAAGAGCTTGGAATAGCTTTGGAGAAAGTCGTATTTGAGGGAATTGACACTGAAGGCGAGTGGCGGGATAGGCTGTTCTGGATAATGAAGGGTGGAGTTCAAACTGGATACGTGCTTCAAATGGAAACAGCGAAGGAAGTTGCAAAAGAGCTTGGCAAAAGTCCTGGAGCTGCTATTGGAACTGGCATAGTAATGATTCCACCATTGCTTCAACCGCCGCCACCAGTCAAACCTCAGCAGCCAGCAGCTACTACTGCAGCCCCGTCATATCAACCCATATGCCCATACTGCGGTAAACCCGTACCATTTGGAGCAAAGTTTTGTCCACACTGTGGAAAGCAAGTAAAGTGGTGCTCTAAGGGTCATCTAGCATCCTCCGAGGCAAAGTACTGCTCAATATGCGGTGAACCCATCGCATAAGCGCGGGAGCGCTTATGAGCAAAGCAATGCTAGCATATCGATGTGAAAGATGCGGAGCACCACTCGAAGTCACACCTGAAACAATAGTGGCTGTATGTGATTATTGCGGACACCCAAACTGGATGAGCGAAGTTAGAGAGGATATTGTTCTAGTTGCCTCCGTAAGTAAGGGCGTTATAATAAGAGAATTTAGGCGTAGAATTGAGGAGGATTTCGATCTAAGCAGAATTAAGGATAAGATTGGCGTAACTGAGGTAAGCGGAGTTTACGTTCCATTCTACTTTGTAACTATTAAGGCTGAAGCAACTTATGAAGGCTACATCAAGAAGATCGAGCGTGTCGGAAGGGGTAAAAAGGCTAGGTGGATTACCAAGAGGGAAATAGTGAGCGGCACTTTAAGAAGCATTTTAAAATTGCCAGTGCTAGCTAGAAGGAGCGCTGAGGATTTTTCAATAAATGAGCTGGCCGAGCACTACAAATATTCAAAGCCAGAATTGATGAAGCTTGAGGACGTGGATTGGGAGAAATTTAGATTGACAGTCTTAAGTGCTGAAATAACTTCTGATGAGGCTGCTAAAATAGCTAGAGATGAAGCCGGTGATAGAATGAGAGCACGTGCAGAGTCGAAGGTCGACAATTTGACTGAATTCCACTGCACAACAAAGGTTCTTTCAATCTCCCCCATAACTCTCCTTCCATACTGGTACTTGGTGTATAGGTTCGGGGGTTCCCATTACAGAGCTGCATATGCAGGGTGGAATTGCCACTTACTTGCGATTCAAGAGCCGGTTTTAATTTATCATAGAGCGCTCTATTTTGTGGGAGCATTACTGGGATGCGGAATATCTGCTATGGGATTGACATTCGCCGCAACTATGAATAATTTAGGATTGTCTATTGGATTGTTAGCTTTAGGCGCAGGAATTAGTTATGCATTTGGAAGAAGAATGGTTTCAGACGTGAGAGTTGAGAAGGAATGATGTGAAATGAAGTGTCCGCATTGCGGAGCTGAATTTGATGTACCAGATGGAGTATCAGCAGCTGTCTGCCCATATTGTGGAACAACGATTAATGTTGCAACTAGGGAAGTTGAAGTCGAACACTATATTTTCCCAGTAATTTATGATCTAAATAAAGCCTATGGGAAGTTAAAGGCTATCGTTTCAAGGCAATTCGGCGTCCCCATAGACCTAAGCGATGCTTCCAACCTAATATTTAGGCGGTTGCACTATATCCCACTTTACGTTTACTACGTGGAGGGCAGAGCAATCTGCAAGGACTCCGAAGTTCTTGAAATTGATTACGTGGCTATTCCAGCATTGAAAATTGCTCCAGTTCCAATACCAGAAAATTATAGATTTCCCGTTAGAGGAAGACAGTACTTTAAGCCAGCAATACTCGAGATGGGTAAGTACTATACTCCCGCCCTCTCTAAGGATGCCGTAGAAAAATACGCTAAGTCTAAAATTTACTATAGGCTTGTTAGCGAAGCGAGGCTTTCGTGCCCGGAGGCTCCAATTAAAATTGATTGTAAGTATGAAGGACTAGTTCACTACCCAATATGGGAACTAGTGTACTCCTATAAAAATGAGAAGTTTAGGGGGATTGTGGATGCAGTGTGCGGTGAAGTTCTTTTCGCAGAATATCCTATGTCCACTCTTCACAGAACCTACGCTTTAGCACTTGCAGTGGGAATGGCCATTGGAGGATTAATCGTTGGATTAGGTGTAGGTCTACTGTTCAAATCAACTTTAATTGGTGCATTTGGAGGATTAATTGCAGGCATTGCAGGCGCATACCCGCCGTTCACCAAATCGGCATTTAAAAAGCAGGAGTATAAGCCTCCATTTTACGGGAAATTAATGAAGGAAGATGAGCTCGCTTCACTGCTGAGAAGGGGATTTAAGCTGGTGACATTTCTCCCTAAAATCGAATTGTAGTAAAAAAGGGTAAGTGGTTTAAGTTAACTATGGAATTTTGCTTGCTCTAGCGCCTCAATCAACTTTGGCAGGACTTCGTATAGATCTCCTACTATGCCATAGTCTGCTGCACTAAATATTGGAGCTTCAGGGTCCTTGTTTATTGCAACTATAATTTTGGCACCTTGGATTCCCGCCAAGTGCTGTACTGCTCCTGAAACTCCAACTCCAATGTAAAGTTTAGGTTTAACTTTATGCCCTGAAAGTCCAACCCAGTCTGGAAGCCACTTTAAATCTGCCGCTATAGGCCTTGAGCAAGATACTTGACCATTCAATAGGCTAGCTAGCTTCTCAAGCATTTTGAAGTCTTCCTTCGACTTGAAGCCGCGTCCACCAACAACTAACACTTCAGCCTCCTCTAGTGGCACGCCTCTGATTTCCTTCTCCTTAACTTCAATTACTGAAATTCTTGGCTTTCTAACTTCAATTTCGACTTTAACTAATTCTCCTTCAGACTTTCCTCTTCTAACTGCCTCAAAGACTTTTGGCGGAATAGTAATTATGGCCGTTTTAGTTTTGATGATTTCTGTTGCAACTGCTCTTGCAGCGTAAACCGGCTTCTTAACCATGAATGCATCTCGGTCTTTATCGTAGGTTAAATCTGTGCACTCTGTAGCGCATCCAGCTCCAATTTTAGTTGCAACTCTTGCCGCTATTTCACGCCCATTTTTAGTTGAACCTATAATTACTGCTTTTGGATTAAACTTGTCAATAAGTTTTGCAAGAGCGTCAGCCCAGCTTTCCGGAATTAAGCCTCTTAGGTTTTCGTGCTCAACAACATATACTTTTCCTGCTCCCCATTCGAAGAGCTCTTCAGCTCCACTTACGTTTTCTCCTAAAACCACTGCTGCGGGCTTGCCATTGATCATTGCAGCTACTTCGCTTACCTTTGAAAGAAGCTCCTTAGTTACATTAATCTTCTCGGAGAAAGCCCATACTTCAATGCTCATTCTATTAACCTCCTATGACACCCTCCTTTGCAAGTAACTCTAAGAGTTCTTTAACGGCTTCATCAGCTGGCTTATCCTTAATTATGTGCATTTTACGCTTCATTTCAAGTGCTTGAACATCAATTACTTCAATTCCCGGCTCCTCAACTTCAATTCCCAATGCTTCTGCATTAAGAGTGTTAATCTGCTTTCTCGCTGCCCTTAGAATAGCCATGAGGGGTGGAAGTCTAGGTACGTTGATTTCCTTTGTAACTGTTAGTAGCACAGGCATTTCAGCTTCAATGATTTCATATTTATCCTCCAAATCTCTTTCAACAACTACCTTTTTCCCTTCAACTTTAATCGACTTTGCATGAGTTATGCATGGGATGTCAAGCAGTTCAGCAGTTCTTGGACCTACTTGTCCTGAATATGTGTCGATTGTTACTTCGCCGCATAGTATGATGTCGATTGGACCTATCTTCTTGATTGCTGAAGCTAATGCCTTTGCAGTTACATGGGTGTCGATGTTCCTAAGCTTTTCATCACATATTAGGTATGCTTCGTCAGCTCCCATGGCCAGTGCTTCTCTAAGCACTTCCTTAGCCTTCTCGGTTCCGACAGTTATTGCTACAATGCTGCCGCCATATTTTTCCTTCAGCCTCACAGCTTCTTCAACTGCATTTCTATCAATGTCGCTCATTTTTCTTGGTGCAGCAGCTATTATTGGCTTCTTAGTTGTTTGATCGATTTTCAGTTGACTTACATCTATTGCCTGCTTTATGCACACCGCGATTTTCATGCTGCTAACCTCCAAAACCTCATTTGCATGTTGAAATTTAACGTTTAGCATGCTGGAGAAGCTGATCCTAAAAACTTTTAATTTTATAATTGGTGAGTTTTAAGCAGCTGGTGAATTGGCCATGGGCAAATCATCTAGAATTCCAGGCTTCTACAAGCTTTCAATTGAGGAAAGGCTTAAAATCGTGAAGGAGTTCGCCGACTTAAGCGATGAGGACATTCAAATTTTATCAAAGACTGGCAGCCTCTCAATAGAGCTGGCGGACAAAATGATCGAAAACGTCATTGGAACACTTGAGATACCCCTAGGAATTGCAGTTAACTTTCTAATTAACGGTAGAGACTACCTTATCCCAATGGCAATTGAAGAACCTTCTGTTGTCGCGGCTGCTAGTCACGCCGCTAAGCTTACGAGGGCTGGCGGAGGAATATTTACTAGCAGCACAGGCCCCTTAATGATTGGTCAAGTACAACTAGTAAATGTAATTTCGCCCACTAAGGCCATGTATCAAATACTGAGCCATAAGGAAGAAATTCTGCGTATCGCTAATGAGCAAGACCCAATTTTAGTAAAGCTTGGCGGTGGAGCTAAGGACTTGGAAGTGCGGGCATTAGACTCGCCGCTTGGACCAATGGTTATTACGCACTTAATTGTCGACGTGAAGGACGCCATGGGCGCAAATGCGGTTAATACTATGGCTGAAGCAGTTGCACCATACATCGAAAAAATAACTGGAGGTAAAGTATACTTGCGAATACTTTCAAATCTAGCCGATAAGCGCCTAGTGAGAGCTTATACTCGTGTGCCCAAAGAAGTTATTGGAGAAGATGTTGTAGATGGCATTGTTTATGCCTACGCCTTTGCTGCAGCCGACCCATATCGAGCTGCTACCCATAATAAAGGAATCATGAATGGAATAATTGCTGTGGCTTTAGCAACTGGAAATGACACTAGAGCTCTTGAAGCTGGAGCTCATGCTTATGCTGCAAGATCAGGCAAGTACATGCCGCTGTCAGTTTGGGAGAAGGATGAAAACGGCGACCTGATAGGCTGGCTTGAGCTTCCAATTGCCGTTGGAATTGTTGGAGGAGCAACTAGAAGTAATCCAATTGCGAGAGTTTCGCTCAAAATACTTGGAGTTAAGAGTGGAGTGGAATTAGCTGAAGTTATGGGTGCAGTGGGCTTAGCTCAAAACTTAGCTGCTCTGCGGGCTTTAGCTGCTGAGGGTATTCAGAAAGGACATATGAAGCTTCACGCTAGAAATATTTCTATTATGGCTGGTGCAGTGGGCGATGAGATTGAGAAGGTTGCAGAAGAAATGGTTCGAATAAGGGTTATTAGAGTTGACAAGGCAAAGGAAATATTAATGAAATTGAGGGGGAAGAGCTGAATTCCAAATGACGTTTCCCTTATTTAATTAGCTCCCTAATCCACGCATCCAAAATCTTCTCTCCAAACTTTACTGTAACATGCTTAAACTCTCTTTCGAATTCCTTTGATTTTTCTTCAACCATTTCTTTAAGCTTCACAATTTCCTCCATCTCCTTAAGCAATAGTTTCTGAGCTTCTTCAACGCTTATCTCCTTGAAATTCACTGTCTTTCCGGGCTTAGTTTGGGCAAGCCTTCCAATATCAACCTGAATTACAGTTGCAATGATCGGGTATCCTCCAGTAGTCTGAGCGTCAGCCATTAGCACTATTGGATTTCCATCTGGAGGTACTTGAACTGCTCCAATTGTGGTTCCGCATGAAATTAACCTACCTTTGCCCTTAACGTGCCTTATCTTAGGACCTGCTAGCCTATACCCCATTCTATCCACGTGAGGTGTAACTTCGAATTCGCTGTTCAGGAAATCCATTATCGACTTTCTTGAGAAGCATTGCGTGTGAGGGCCTAAAATGACTCTAACTTCAACTTTGCCAAGATAATTCGCTTTGCTTAGTTGTGCCGGAATTTTTCTTGCTGGACAGCTATTGACGATTGATTTGAATTTATTCTCTGCTACATGTATTACTGTGCCTCCAGTTATCCTCCTTCCAATGTTAGCTCTTAAGTAATGCGATTTACTTCCCAAAACTTTATTCTCCGAAATTCCTCCGGCAATTGCAATATATGCCACTTGACCATCAATGAATCTCTCCACTAAAATTTCACTTCCCTTACGCACTGGCACTGCCTGCATTAATGGAATTTTTTCATCGTTAACGGTGACCTGGATTTTTGCTCCAGTAATTGCAATAATTAGATCGTCCATAGCTTTGAACGATGCTGTGCTTTGGAAAAGCTCTATGCAAGCTTCATCAACATCATTTCCAACAAGTATATTTGCAATAGCTAAAGCTTTCCTATCAAGAGCTCCTGAAACAGGCACTCCATATTTCCTAAATCCTATTCTTCCTAAGTCTTGTATGCTAACTCCTAAGCCTGCCGATATCACTTTAAGTGCCGGCTTTCCTTTAATTGCCGGTAAAACCTTCTCTTCTTCAACTTTCTCCTTTAACTTCTCATATTCCTCCTCGGTTATTGGCTTGAATTTAACTAGGTCTCCAGCTTTAAGGAGGGTTGGCGGATCCTTATTTGGGTTGAATAGCTTTAGTGGAGTTCTACCAATTATCCTCCAACCCCCTGGACTTTCAACAGAATATATTCCTGTCTCCTTGCCAGCTATACCTACAGACCCTGCAGGAACTCTTAGCCTTGGTTTTTCAAGTCTAGGCGCAGCAATAATTTCAGGGACTTCCCCCATGTAAGTGAATCCCGGCGTGAAGCCAATCATGTAAACTAGGTATGTTTG
Source organism: Candidatus Culexmicrobium cathedralense (assembly GCA_025061115.1). Lineage (GTDB taxonomy): Archaea > Thermoproteota > Methanomethylicia > Culexarchaeales > Culexmicrobiaceae > Culexmicrobium > Culexmicrobium cathedralense. The sequence goes on from JANZKC010000003.1 coordinate 143,832, forward strand.
GCTTGAATGTATCTTGATAACTTCGTCGCAACTTATGCCCGCATACTTTGCTACATATTCAAGGTCTGGTCCGAACTGCTTTCCATAGACTACGGGAACTTCAATCAGCCTTTTCTCTCCAATCGCCCTTTCAACTCCTTCAACTCGAACTTCCTTTTCAGCTTCTTCTACAGCTTTGCATACTTCCTCGAACGAAATGATTGTCGGGTCATAGTGTACAAGCAGTGTTGTATATGCTGGAACTAGCTCCACAATGCCCTTCAATTTCTTGGCCTCAACTTTTCGCATTAATGCTAAAACATAGTTATTTGCTTCTCTGCTTATTTCTTCAGCAACTTCAACTAAAACTGCAGATTCGCCCATTGGCATTAACTTGAACTTCTCATGTATCGGCAATTTTAAGTCACCCTTTCACATAAACGCTTACAACACAAAAGGGTATTTAAGGCTAGTCTTTAAAAGCGGTCTGGAGGACGCAAATTGAGTGTGCGCGGTGAGGAGGACAAGTTTAAAACAAAGCTGGCAGCACTACTTGCAGCAGTTAATTTCTGGCTCAAGCATGAAGGCAAAGTTGAGCCAACTCTAAAGGTCAAAGTTGAAGATGAAGAGTTTTCAGCTACTATAACGCAATTAGGAGAGCGGGAGTTCGAAATTGAAGTTGATAGGGAGAAGTTTAAAGTCAAGCATACCCCTGATTTGATTGCAATAACTCAAGCAATAGTTCCGAAAGAACGTAAAATTGCATTGCCGAAAGCTGTGAAGCCAAAATTAACTCTTGAAGAAGGTGAAGTCCTCGTTAAAGCTCAGACAGCAGGTAAAATAATCGAAATTCTAGTTAAAAGCGGAGATGAAGTTAAAGAAAATTCGCCACTAATAATAATAGAAGCCATGAAAATGGAGCTTGAAGTAACTGCGCCTCATCCAGGCAGGGTGCGAAAAATCCTTGTAAAAGTTGGAGATGAAGTTAAGATTGGAGATCCCCTCATAATATTGAAGAAATCTAAATAGCAGGTGACTTACCGTGGTTAAAATCACGGACTTAACCTTGAGAGATGCCCACCAATCCCTACTTGCAACTAGAATGAAAACTGAAGATATGTTGCCAATTCTGGAAAAAATGGACCAGATAGGATTTTATGCGATGGAAGTTTGGGGTGGAGCAACTTTCGATGCTCCATTAAGATACCTACGTGAAGATCCTTGGGAGAGACTAAAGAAAATAAGGAGCATAGTGAAGAAGACCAAGCTTCAAATGCTATTGAGAGGTCAAAACCTAGTTGGTTATCGCCACTATCCAGATGATGTTTGCATAGCGTTTGTTGAAAAGGCTTACGAGAATGGAATAGACCTCTTTAGAATTTTCGACGCTTTAAACGACCTAAGAAACCTTGAAGTAACAGTTAAAACTGCAAGAAAAGTTGGAGCTGAAGTTCAAATATGCATGGTTTACACCACAAGTCCAGTGCACACTGTGGATTATTACATTGATTTAGCAAGGGAGATAGCCGCCATGGAAGTCGACTCAATAGCCATCAAGGATATGTCAGGCATTTTAGAGCCTTATGTAGCTTACGAGCTAGTTTCAAGAATCAAACGTGAAGTGAAAATTCCAATAAATATTCACTCTCACACAACTGCTGGATTAGCTCCAATAACACTAATTAAGGCAGTTGAGGCTGGAGCGGATATAATTGACTGCGTAGTTTCATCAATGTCCATGCACACCTCTCACCCACCCGCAGAAACCATAGCAGTAGCGCTTAGAGGCACACCATACGACCCAAAGTTAGACTTAAAATTGTTATTCAAAGTTTCAAGGTACTTCTGGAGGGTACGGCAAAAATATAAGGAATACGACTATGCCCTTAGAAACCCGCCAGTCGATGTTAGAGTAATTGAGCATCAAATTCCAGGAGGAATGTACAGCAACCTTCTAGCTCAATTGAGACAGCAAGCTGCCGAGGATAAATTAGGTGAAGTGCTTGAAGAAATACCTAGAGTTAGAAAAGATTTAGGTTGGCCTCCGCTTGTAACGCCACTATCTCAAATAGTTGGCACGCAGGCGGTTGTAAACGTACTGATGGGAGATAGGTATAAGCTAATAATCAAAGAGGTGAAGGATTACATTAAAGGATTTTATGGGCGGCCGCCAGCTCCAATTAACCCTAACTTAATAAAGAAAGCTTTAGGAGATGAAAAACCAATCAAATGCAGACCTGCAGACTTACTAAAACCAGTACTATCCGAAGTTAAAAGAAAACTGCCAAAAGACCTCGTACAAAAAGAGAAGGATTACTTGACTTACGCAATATTCCCAGAAGTTGCAATGGACTTCTTCAAGTGGAGAAAGCGATTTCTCGAGAGAAAGATTGAAGAGTATGAAGTGATGGTGCCGGGGTCGAAGTTTAAGGTCATAGTGGAGGAAGACATAAAATAAGTATTTATTTTTGAAAAATGTAAATAAATATCTTAAATAATGTCCACATGTGGTGTCAAATCCAATATAAAGTCGCAAGTCTTAAATACCATTCTTTGAATAAGTTTAGTCAAAGAAATCAAATTCTGAGAGGGAAGATACTTGAACCCCCTAATATTCGAAATTGTAAAGGAAGAAAGGAACGCTCCACTATTAATGCTAATAATAATAATGGGCGCAGCATTTTACTTCATTCAAAGAGCTAAAAGAGGAGTAGTTCCAAAGATAAGGCGAGTTCCGGGATTAGATGCCATTGATGAGGCAATTGGAAGAGCAACTGAAATGGGCAGACCCGTATTCTGCTCCCACGGAATCGCAAACATTTCAGACGCTACATATGGGCCTCAAACCATTGCAGGACTAGGCGTTTTAAGCTACGTAGCGCAAATGTGCGCAAGATATGGAGCAAGATTAATTGTGCCAGTTAGGCAACTAAGCGTATTGCCAATCGCAACTGAAATTGTTGAAACAGCATATAAGTTGGAGGGCAAGCCCGAGCAATTTAGAAAAGAAGATATTATGTACCTCTCACCATGGCAGTTCGCCTACTCTCTCGCCTACATGAGCTTGATGGAGCGAGAGAGGGCGGCTGCAAACATTATGGTCGGCGCTTACTGGGCTGAGTCACTGCAATTAGCGGAAACTGGATATAGGATAGGAGCAATACAAGTTTCAGGTACGGCCAACACCCACCAAATACCATTCTTCGTAGTAGCAACCGACTACTGCCTAATAGGTGAAGAAATCTACGCTGCAGGTGCATATCTATCCAAAGATCCACTGCAAATTGCAAGTATTGTAGCTCAGGACGTTGGAAAATACATTGCGATAATTATCGCACTTATAGGAGCACTACTGACGACAGGAGGAATAGATTGGGTTGTAAAAGCTCTCCAATCTTAGGGGTGAGGGTTGGTGGCATGGTATAAACGTGTCGAAATCCCCATAATTATAACAGTAATATGCGCACTCCTTCAAATAGTTCCATACTACCTAGACGTGCCGCAGTGGGAAGCAGTTGCAGACGACTTCAATGAATGGTCACTCGTAGTATTGACAACAGCTCTCTTCCTAGGAGCTGGCTCACTTTACTTGCTTCACATTCCAAGAGTTAAAAGACAAAGACCAGGATGGGAGTTCAGCGTAATTCTATTAGTAATAATGACAATATCGATAATCGCCGGACTACCAATTCCTCAAATTGGACTTGGTTTATCAAATGATGTATATCAGTTTATCTATAACAACATGACTGTAGCGCTATCTTCAACAATGTATTCAATATTGGCATTCTTCATAACCTCAGCAGCCTACAGAGCATTCAAAGCTAGAAACATAGATGCAGCAATACTGCTGGTTAGCGGCACCCTAGTAATGCTTGGCAACGCACCAATAGGAACAGCTACATGGGCAGGATTTGGCGACATCAAGAATTGGCTATTCGATGTACCGAACTTAGCAACTATGAGAGCAATTAGAATTGGAGCAGCACTAGGCACACTTGTGCTGGCTGCAAGAACATTCATGGGAGTCGAGAGAGGCTACTTCAGAGGCGGAGGTGAGTAAAATGGGTGAAAATGAAGTAACTATTTGGGAAAAACTGGAGAACGTTGATAGGAGAATAATATACTTACTACTGTGGATAGTAGTTCTAGCACCGCTCATAAGCCCACTAAACTTGCCAGTTTCAATAAGTGAAGAAACAAAGATAGCATATCAATACATCGAAAATCTTCCTCCAGGAAGCGTGGTTGTAGTTTCACTTGACCATAGTTTTGCAGGGATGCCGGAGCTATATCCACACGACGTCGCGTTTCTACATCACCTATTCTCAAAGCCAGTTAAGATAGTTATAATAGCAATTTGGCAAGAAGGATCATTAGTCGCAGATGTTGCATTAAAGGAGCTTGCCGGAGGAGAGGACCCAAGAACAGGGATAGAGAAAATCTATGGAAAGAAGTATGGTGAAGACTGGGTATTTCTCGGATGGGTTCCAGGCGGAGAAACAGGAATGAGAGTTCTCGGACAAGATATGCACACTGCAGTTCCAGCAGACTTCTGGGGTACACCTATAACTGAATTTCCAATGATGGCTGACATAAAGACAGGCGAGGATGTAGATCTCCTCGTTACCATTGAATCGGGAACTCCAGGTGCTCCAGAGTGGATAAGACAGTGGTGGTCTGTCTATCGGACTCCAATCATCTGCGCAATAGTTGCCGTAGGTGCACCTGAGCTTGTACCAGCTAGACAAGCCGGGCAGCTAGTTGCATTGTTGCCAGGAGTTAGAGCTGCTGCCGAATACGAGCAACTTATTAAAAGACCAGGTCTAGGAACATCCCAAGCAGACGCCCTATCAACAAGTCACATACTAGTAATAATTTTCGTAATTATAGGCAATATCGGCTACTTCAGCCTTAAAGCTAAAGGGGTGAGAAAGTAATGGCTGAGCCAATTGAAGTTTTGGGAACGGCGGTTGCAGTACTATTCACTCTAGCTGTATATAGCTTCACGTACCGAGAAAATCCCTGGTCAAGATTAGCCGAGCATGTATTCGTAGGATCTGCAGTTGGCGTTCAAATAGCTATAGACTTTGACTGGCTAGTAAATAAAGCATATCCAGAGTGGGTTGGAGACCCGGCGAAAGCACCATTCTTCTGGATTGCCATTCTATTCGGCTTACTATACTACTTCTACTTCACAAAGAGATACTTCTGGCTATACAGATTCCCATTAGCAGTGTCAGTAGGCACTGGATTGGGCTTAGCAGTTAGCAGAGTAGTTAAAACTGAATTCGTCGATCAAATAAGAGCTACTGCAGGCCTAGCATGGTACATGCCTGATGATCCGCTTGGAAGCTTCAACAACTTCCTAGTAGTAATTTCATTAGCAACAGTACTAATATACTTCATATACAGCTATGAACTAAAAGGATCTTCAAGATTAGTCTTAACCTATGCTAGATGGATAATGATGGCCGGCTTCGGTGCGGCATACGGCTACACCGTAATGACGAGAATGTCACTATTCATCGGCAGATGCCAATTCTTGCTAGGCATTCCTCCAAATCCACCCGAAGCCAAACCACTATTCGCAGTATTTGCAATAATAATCCTCGCAAGCCTACTAGGATACGATTACTATAAAAAGATGAAAACTACTGCTGAAGCTACAGCTACACCAACATCCTCCTAAATTTCTCCGCGTTTTTTACTTTCATTCTTATCATATCACGATCTACGCTATTTTAAATTGATTAAATTAGGAGTTTCTTCCCCAAAACTCTCTCGATTGGCTCATACAATTTAGAATCCTTTAATCCAGCTCCCAAAATCAACCTATCCCAATTTACTTTGCAAATTAAAACTCGCCGCCCTTCCCTAACTTCAGACGAAATAAGCGGATAACCACTTTCAACATCAAATAAATTGATAATATCTGGAAATGTTGCCAATCTTTCACCGTCAACTTCTAGAGTCATATACTCATTAACAAACGTAACCTCAAATTTTTTACCCGCAGAATCTTCAACAATAATTGAACCCACATCAAATCCACCAGTTCTCATCAACCTATATTCAACAACCCTTCCTTCACAAACAATATCGCCATCTAAAACACTTATAGCCGCCTTAACCCTACTAACTCCATCACCAGCAGCAAGCATAGCCTCTCCAACTCTAAAAGCAAATTCTAAAGCTCCAGGAGCCCCGTTCTCAAGGGCATATTGTGATGTGACGGGATTCCTTGAAACAGCTACAACACCACCAGCCTCTATCGAAATCAACCTAATAATTCTGTTAACAGTTTCAAGCTTACCACTAACAATAACCTCCAGAGCATCCCTCCTACTTGAGCCACCTCCAACTGCAGACTGCAACGATATATAATTCTCTAACCGATGTAAACCCATACAACCCATAAGTCCCGTTGGATGAGCCCTTCCATCACATGGACAATCTAAAACTGGAATACCTAAAATTGCAGCTTGAAGCCAACCATTCACCGTACTAAAAGCTCCGCATTCACTTGAAATTAAAGCATCAATACTAAGACCAACATTTTGCAGCAGCTCGACAGCTCTCACATGATGCCAAGGCCTAAATTCACCTTTTGACTGAACCCCAACGGCTGAAACAGTAATAACAATACCTTTAGGATCAGCTTCCTTTGGTTCTAAAATTTCCACAGGAGCTATTTTAATGGCAAGATTTCCTACTTCAAGGCCAGATGAAATGCTTCCTCCTCCACCTCCACCCAATACTGCTCCACCCAAAACATAAGCCTCAACTTCCTTCTCACTTGAAACTACACGCATACTATTCACCACTACAAGAGTATGTCTGACCGCTCTTAATAATAGTTCCAGGCTGAATTAGCATATGCGCCTTAATTCTACTATGATTTCCAATAATAGCTCCAAGCTTTGGAACCAGCTTACCTCTAACCTTAACTGGATGAAGCCTACTAACTTCAACTCCAGATGGCAATACATTTGAGATTGTAACTCCAGGTTCAATCACAGTGCTTCTACCAATTATTGAATCACCAACGAAGCAAAGCCTTCCAATGCTAGTGCGAGGTTGAATTACCGATCTCGAAACTTCAGCATATGCTCCAATAATACATTCATCCTCAATTGAACTATAATTCCTGATTATTGATCCAGTACCAACATACGCGTTCCTACCGATGTAAACTGGACCCTTAATAACTGCGTTGTGGTCAACTTTTACATTATCATCAATTATAACTGGCCCCTCAATAATTGCTCTAGGCGAAATTTGAGCACTATTACTGATAATTGTTTTTTTCACACCTTTAAGGAGGTGCTCAGCAGCCGTTATTAAGTCCCAGGGATATCCAACGTCAACCCACCATCCACTCCATAAAGCCGCAATTATCTTGGAAGTTCTCGAAATTCTATTTAATGCTTCAGTCATGTTCCAAGTTTCCTCTAAAATGCTCATGAAACTTCCAGGTAGAACATATGCACCAGCAACTGCATATTCAATTTCCTGCTCAACTTTTGGCTTCTCAACTATTGCTTCAACACTATATTCTTCATCTAAAACTGGAACGCCATAGGTGGAAACTTCTTTCTGCGGTGTAATTAAAATAGCTCCATCTCCACCTCGATCAACATATGCATTCAAAAGGATTTTATATGATTCTTTAGGTGCTATGATGTCTCCATAAGCAAGCAAAAACACTTCCCCTTCATCAATGAATTTAGCAGCCGACATTATTGCACCTTCAACTTCAGGCTTATCCTGCTTAACTATCCTCAATTCCATCTTTCCTTCATAGTTGCTTAAACTGCGTCTAAATAGTTCAACATCATTTACGACTATGATGATCTCCTTAATTCCAATACTTGCTATGGCATCCAAAGCGTAGCTAACAATAGGCTTACCTAAAAGCTTAAGCAGAGTTTTAGGATGCCCCTCCGATAAAGGTCTCATCTCCCTACCTTCACCGCCAGCCAAAACAATTGCCTTTAAGGATCTAAATTCATTAATCACCTTCATCACCTCACTCCACAGTAACAGTCTTGGCTAAATTACGCGGCTTATCAGGATCATACCCTTTAGTTACAGCTGCATAATACGCTAATAACTGCATTGGAATCACATATATTACTGGCGCAACTAGTGGGTGTAACCTAGGCATTTCAATAGACTTATCCAATAACTTTCCAAACTGCTCCTCACCAATTGGAGTAAGTCCAATTGTAAGTGCCCCTCGAGCCTTCATCTCAGCAATGTTTCCAGCTAGACTTTTCCTATAATTATCTAGCAGCACTGAAAAAATGACAGGGAAGTCAGGTTCAACTAAAGCTATTGGTCCATGCTTACTTTCCCCAGCGGGATAGGCTTCCGCATGAATATATGCTATTTCTTTTAACTTGAGAGCTCCCTCCATGGATAATGGCACTCCAACTCCTCTACTCAAGTAAAATGCGCTATTAGCACTACTTAATGTTACCCCTATCTCCTTGCACTTTGCTTCATGAGCTCTAATGATATAGCTTGCATATCTGGGCGTCTTAGCAATTTCGTCCTCAATCACTTCGACATCAACGTTAATGCGCTTTGCAGCTTCGCACGCCACTTTTAGCAATGTAATAATTTGGGTTGTGAACGTTTTGGTGGCTGCAACTCCAATTTCAGGTCCAGCTCTAGTATAAATTGCAATGTCAGATTCTCTTGGAATTGCACTATCAATTACATTTGAAACTGCAATAACCTTCATCCCTGCCTTTTTCATTTTTCTTAATGCAATTAAACTATCAATGGTTTCTCCAGACTGGGATATTACTATTCCAACATCATCTTCACTAAAAACATTTTCATACTTCAAGAATTCAGAAGCTATAAATGCGTGCACTGGAATTCCAGCTATGCGGGTCAAAGCGTAGTCAGCAACTAATCCAGCGTGAAATGATGTTCCACAAGCAGTTATAAAGACTCTTTTAGCTTTAAGTATCAAGTCAGCTGCTTCAGCAACTTCAGCGGCGCTTAATCCTTGGAGAGTCCTTCTAATAGCAATTGGCTGCTCATGTATCTCCTTCAGCATAAAGTGGGGATAACCGCCCTTCATGGCCATTTCAGGAGTCCAGCTAATCACTCGTACTCGAAATCTTACATTTACCTCTCCCTGATTTAAATCCTCCAGGTAAATCTTATTGGGAGATATGTATCCGAATTCACCATCCCTAACCACAATAACCCTATTAGTAAATTCGAGAAAAGCAGGAATGTCACTGGCCAAAAACTTAGCTTTGCTTCCAATTCCAATAACGAGTGGAGAAGTCATCTTAGCGAAGAAAATCCTGTTGGGCTCTACGGCGAATATTGCTGCAAATGCAAATGCTCCCCTTAAAATCCTGAATGCTTCTTTGATGGCTTCAATTGGGCTATAACCCCTATGTAAATATTCTTCGAGAATGTGCGGAATAACCTCAGTATCAGTTTCACTTCTAAATGAATGTCCCCTAGAAATTAAATCCTCCTTCAACTCCAAATAGTTCTGAATAATGCCATTGTGGACAACTGCTATTTCTCCTTTACAGTCGATGTGGGGATGAGCATTGTAGTCGCTCGGCTTTCCATGAGTAGCCCACCTAGTATGTCCAATAGCTACATTGCTGTCAGCCGATTCAAAGTCCAATTTACTTGAAACCTCATCAAGCTTCCCCTTAGCCTTTCTAACCACAATTCTGGAGTTTATAAAGTCGATATATGCAAAGCCAACTGAGTCGTAGCCCCTATATTCAAGTCTTTTTAAGCACTTCTCAATAACCTTGCCGATTGGCTCCTTAAAATATGAAGGTAATGCTGAAATTCCTATTATTCCGCACATTCAATTTCCCCAAAATAATTTTATTGCATGTTGTTATAAATTTACTGTTTTTAACTCTAAATTAGTTTTTTGTAATTCGCCTCAGCTACCCTGGAATTCTTCACCATTCAGTAGGCATGACTCACATCATCGGCAAATAATCTTCAATTAAAATTTAGAATCCGCCTTTTAAAGTTGAATACCAAGCAAAGAGGCCGGCCGCGGTAACGGGATCAACTACGGGAATTCCAGTTAATTTGTGAATCTTGCTTGAAATTCCAATTGTTGAAAATCCTGTGCATGCCAATAATATTATGTTGCACTTTTCCCTTTTCAGCTGAATTGCAGCTTCAAAAATGTACTTCTCGTTTTCTTTTCGCATTAAGTCAAGCGTAGTTTTTACTCCTTGAGGAGAAGCTTCAGCAACTAGGTTATTACCTAGAATTTCCCTTATCACTCTTGGTGTTTCACCGGTTAACGTTAACACGCCAATTCTATTCGAAATTCCGAGAGCTAAACATGCTGAAGCTGAACCAGCTCCAATTACGGGAACATGCACAATTTCTCTCAATTCTCGCACGCCTGGATCGGCGGCACAACTAACAATCAATGCATCAACATTCATCCTGATAAGCTCTTTGCCAACTTCAATTATCTTTGGAATGGCTTTCCTCTCACTTTCATCATCATAAATGCCATATGGCTGATCATCAATACACTTGCTAATAACTCTTAAGCCTGGAAAATGTTTTTCAATAATTTTACCATGAGCCTCAATTAAATCCCTGTTTTTAAGTGTTATCACCCTAATCAGGCCTATAGTCTTAACCATTAACCACACCATAATTTACATTAGTAAGTTAATTTTCTAAATATTTTCTTCATTTTTCAGTGTAGGGTTCCATCAACAATTTAGCTATAAATACTTTCAACTTAAGTTGACCTAATTATATTATAATATTGAATAAATATAAAAAGGGAAATTTAAATGGCAAATAACGATATTGCTCTTGACAGTACTTTTTCTCCTCTGTATTCTGGTAGCAATATTGGTGATTTTCTTGTTGGCGGTATTTTCGCTTCTTTCAGCATTTCAACGTAGCGGTTAACATGTTTTAGGGATAGCTTGCCTGGCTCGACGTTTTGAACGTATTTTGCAGCTGAAATTCCGGCAATTCTACCGAAAACAGTTACTTCTAATAGTGAATTGCCCATTAATCTATTCTTTCCGTGAACTCCTCCGCAGACTTCGCCTGCTGCGAAGAATCCTAGTATTGGTTCTCCACGTCCATTTAGTACTTGGGCGTTAACGTTTATTTCAACTCCTCCATTCATGTAGTGCAGTGTTGGGAATACGAGGACTGGTTCTTTGGTTGGGTCAATGCCGAATCTGCTGAACATCCTGTAGATTGCAGCTAGCGATTTCTTTATTGTTCCTTCACCGTGAATCATTTCTATCATTGGAGTGTCTAGCCAAACTCCTCTCATTCCTGTTGGAGTTATTACTCCCTTGTTTCTGCCGTAGCATTCTCTAATAATTGCAGCTGCAACTACGTCTCTTGGCTCTAGTGGGTAGATGAACTGCTCTCCGTCAGCATTTACTAGCTGAGCACCTAATCCTCTAACTTTTTCTGTTACGAGCAGGCCTACTATCTGCTCCGGATAGGCTGCCCCAGTTGGATGATATTGCGTTGCATCAAGATCTCTTAGTCTTGCTCCAACTCTGTAAGCCATTACTACTCCATCCATTGTTGCGCCATAGTGGTTGGTTGTTGGGAAGTTTTGAATGTGAAGTCTGCCAAATCCTCCTGTTGTTAGAATGACTGCCTTTCCTCTAGCTATGCGGTACTCTTTAGTCTCTAGATTCCATAGAACTGCTCCAGTAACTCTTCCTGTATCTGGCTCGGTTAAAAGTTCAACTGCAGGCGAGAACTCGACGACGCGAATGCCTCTATTTAAAACTTCATCCATTAGAACTCGCATTATTTCAAGTCCTGTGTAGTCCTTGCATGCATGTAGCCTCTTTCTACATGTTCCTCCACCAGAAAGCTCTATCATGTTTCCTTCTTCATCCTTGTCGAACATCACTCCAAGATCTTCAAGCCACTTTATTATGAATGGAGCATTTTCAACTAGAGTTTTTACCAGTTCCGGCTTATTCGCATAGTGTCCTCCACCCATGACATCTATAAAGTGAAGTATTGGACTGTCATTTGGCCTGTCGGCAGCCTGTATTCCTCCTTGAGCCATCTTGGTATTTGCATCTCCAAATCTGAGTTTAGTGGCAATTAGAATTCTATCGGCTGGAATTCCACTATTATTTGCCCATAAAGCTGCTGAGGCTCCAGCTCCTCCTCCACCTATAATTAATATGTCCACATCATAGTCGATTTTACTTAAGTCTATGTTGCTTGGGTCAATTAGTGGATAAGCTTCAATTAGGTCTGCAACTTCATGAGGTACAATTAAACCTTTACTTGGACCAATTTTCAGCGGCCTCTTCCCTTCAGGCCTATAATCTGGGTGCCACTCCTTCAAGAGCTTATCCTTCTCTTCAGGTGATATTCTTGGAAAAGCTTCTTTCAACCTTCTATCTCTAGTCTCTTCAACTTTCTCTATTGACCGTCTCATTTCCTCCGAATATGTACTTTCGTAAGTCATACATTCACCTCCTACGTTTCGATCTCCCTCGACTCATAAAGCTTCTTCAACTCCTCAATGCTCATTTTAGTTAGCTTTTCCAGTTCCTCCTTGTACTTGCCTTGAAGTATTTCATTTATCCTCTCTTCTAAGTGCTTGGCCTTCTTGGATAAGTACTTTCCATAAAGCCTTCTAACTAGCTGGAAAACTTGGTAGTGAACTATTTCCGCTGGACATCTAATGCTACATATTCCACAAGCTATGCAGTCGAAGCTTAGTTCAGCTGCTTTAATTAAATTTCCTCTAATTAGTGATTGAATTGCATCCATAACTTCCAGGTTTTGTGGGCAAGACTTGGTACATGTATTGCAAGCAACGCACCTAGTTATTTCGGGGAATATGGAGAGCACGGTTGAAGCAGTTGGCCTCAGCTTTTCAATATCGTATTTTGGCTTTTCAGCTGGAACGAACGGTATCTGAACTAGGTACATTCCCTCTTGAACTGTTGTTTGGCATGCAAGTCCAGTATATAACTTATAATCATTCCCAATTCTATACACGGTTGCACATGCTCCGCAGAATCCGCCTCTGCATCCGCATCCTCGAATAAATTTGTAGCCTGCATACTCCATTGCCTTCATTATGGTTAGTCCTTCTGGAACTTCGTACATTTTGCCCATGATGTATATTTTAACCATCTTAATTTTCTTCTCTTCATTACTCATTTCACATCCTCCCCTAAAAGTGAAGAAATAACCTTTCTAACTTCAGGGTTAAGAACATTTTCAATTCCAAATGCGTAAGCCATTAATTCAGTAAAGTAGACGACTGGGATGCTTGGTCTCCTACTTGGCAGCGTTAGATTGTACTGGCATAAGGGGCATGTTGTTGCAATTACGTTTGCTCCCCACCTGTTTGCTGCTTTTCGAATTTCGAGTGCTCTATCAACTGCTATTTTCTTGTCATAGACTACGTTATATGCGCTGCAGCATTTAATTCTGTGCGGGAACTTTATTGCCTCTGCTCCAATGGCCTCTAACAGGTTTTCGAGTGTCGTTGGATTTTCAGGATTATCAATGCCTATTTCTTTTGGCCTAAGCAGTGTACAGCCATAGAATGGCGCAACTTTAAGTCCATTTAATGGCTTAACTGTAAGCTCCCTTACCTTTTCAAATCCAATAAGATCTCTGACCACTTCAATAAAGTGCAGCACCTCTATCCCGCACTCATAGTTTTCCTCTTCATCCATAAACTCATTTATAGTCTTAAGCTTTTCACTATCAATTTTAAGTAGCTCATTTACTCGCTTGAGTACGTTATAGCACATCGAGCATAAAGTGACAAGCCTATTATCATTTAATTTTCTGCCCATTTCTTGAGCTCTAACTAAATCTCTTACAGCTCCAATGTGGTGAATTACGCTATCAATAGCTAAGTTTAGCACTGCTCCGCAGCAATTCCATCGGTCAAGTTCAATTAGATCTATGCCCATCTTCCTTGCAACTGCAAGTGCGCTTTCCTCATAATTTAATGCAGTGGTCTTTAGCGTACAGCCTGGAAAGTACATGAGCTTCACACTCTCACCCCATAAGCTTTCTCGATGCTGCTACAAGTGCAATTTGCGGCATTTCACCGACTTCCGGCACTTTTCTAAGGTTAACCACGTATAATCCCTTCCTCATCTTTATGTTTCTTAGAGCGTTGATCACTCTTGCGGTGTCTATTCCTCTGGGGCATCTGACTGTGCAGTTGTAGCATGAAGCGCAGATCCAAAGAGTGTTCGAGTCTAGTACATCCTCCATATTTAGCTGAATCATTCTAACTACTTGATTTGGCGGCACATCCATGATGCTTACTAGTGGGCAAGTTCCGCTGCAAATTCCACATTGGAAGCATAAATACACGTTTTCCCCAGTTAATTCGTAAACTTTTTGAGCCAAACCTTTAAACATGCCCACACACCTCCTAAATTTTTATTTTTGCTCTTTCCTCTGGCTTTAACGGTCCAAGTCTTTCAACCATCTTTACTAGGTCATTAAGGTTCTTCGCCAGCCTCTCCGCAGTATCGACTGCAATTGTGTCGAACCTTAGTCTCCTAGCATCGATTCTGCATCTTCGCAGTTTAGCTCTAGTTTTACGCATCAAGTCATTTATGGCATCTAGAACTTTGGGGTGATAAGGGGAGCCGCCTGGCAGGCAGTCTCCAATGAAAATTGCGTCTGCGCCGAACTTGAATGCGCTTAAAATTATTTTTGGAGTTAACCTGCTTGAGCTTGGAATTCTTATGATTCTAACTTTATCAGTGTAGTTTATTCTGCTTGTTCCAGCTAGATCTGCCGCTCTGTAGGTGCATGAATCGTCGAAGAATGCTAGGACTCTTATTTCTCCTTCCTTCTTGCTTGCAAGTATGGCCTTTATTTCATCAATAATCTGCTCTTCAGTGTAGTGCTTTAAGTCTATAGCGTTCTTGGGGCAGTATGGTATGCAGCTACCGCACCCACCGCATAGTGCCTCGTTAATTTTTGCAGTGCTATTCTCAATAGTTATTGCTCCTAGTGGACACTTGTCAATGCACTTTCCACAGCCATCGCAAAGCTCCTCCTTAACAAAGGCCTTTATTGGTTCAACTATTATTCTTCTTTGGCTGATTAGCCTTAATGCTCTTCCAGCAGCTGCGCTCGCTTGCGCTACGGTGTCGCATATGTCCTTTGGACCCTGAGCGCAGCCACAAATGAAAATGCCCTCTCTTAGGGTATCTACTGGCCTGTACTTTGGATGAGCTTCAAGGAAGAATCCGCCAGGTCCAGTTGTTATTTTAAGTATTTTTGCTAGTTCTTCGGTTCCTTTGCTTGGGACTAGTCCAACTGAAAGCACTACAAGATCGAATTCCATTTCAATCATTCTGCCTGTAAGTGTGTCCTCAGCTCTAACTATCAGATTTTTAGTTATTGGATCCTCAATTATTTCAGCAACTTTACCTCTAATGAACTGAATGCCCATTTCCTGTGCTCTCATATAATATTCTTCAAATCCCTTTCCAAATGCCCTAATATCAATGTAGAAGATGTACACGTCTCGCGTTATGTCCTGCCTTTTAAGTATCATCGCCTGCTTGATCGCGTACATACAGCATATTCTCGAGCAGTTTGGTCTTCCAATTGTTTCATCTCTTGATCCTATGCATTGGATGAAAGCTATTCGCTTAGCAATTTTTCCGTCTGAAAGTCGGATTACTTTGCCTGCAGTTGGTCCTGTCGGCATGACTAATCTTTCGAGTTGGGGTGCAATGATGACATTAGCGTACTTGCCATACCCATATTGCTCAAGCAGAGTTGCGTCAAATGGGTCATAACCTGTAGCCACAATGATCACATCAACAGTTACGTTTATCGTTTTAGGTTTATCTTCGAAGTTTATTGCATTCTGTGGACATACCTTTTCGCAAAGGCGGCATACACCCTTAGTCAGGTAGAGGCAGTGAGCTTCATCAATTAAGTACTTATATGGCACAGCCATTTCATGGGGAACATAAATTGCCTTTCTCATTCTTAAGCCATAGTTGAACTCGTCGGGAACTTTAGTTGGACATTTTTCCGCGCATTTGCCGCATGCCACGCACTTGGTCATGTCAACGTATCTTGGCTTAACTTTAATTGTAACTTTAAAGTTTCCAACGTGCCCCTCAACCCTTTCAACTTCACTGTAGGTCAATAGGGTTATGTTAGGGTGATTGTAGACTGCAGCCATTTTAGGCGATAAGATGCAGAGGGAGCAGTCGTCTGTGGGGAATGTGTAGCTTAGCTGCGCCATTCTACCTCCAATTGTCGGCTGTCTTTCAACCAAGTATACTTTGCAGCCTGAATCAGCCAGGTCTAAAGCGGCTTGAATGCCTGCAATTCCTCCTCCTATTACTAAAACTCTCTTACCAATCTCGATTTCTTTAACTTGAAGAGCTTGATTCAGCCTGGCCTTAGCGACGGCTGCTGCCACTTGATCTTTAGCTTTCAAAGTGGCTCCTTCAGGATTGTCGGAGTGAACCCATGAGCACTGCTCTCTTATGTTGGCCATTTCAAGAAAGTATGGATTTAACCCAGCTTCTTCAATAAGTTTTTTAAATGTAGCTTCATGGAATTTTGGGGAGCATGCTGCAATGACGATTCTATTCAGATGGTACTTCTTAATGTCTTCTAGAACCATTTTCTGGGCAGTTTCCGAGCACATGTGCTCATGATCCTTGGCCAAGACAACGCCAGGTAAATTTCCAGCGAAATTTCTTACTTCTTCGACGTTGACGACGTTAGAAATGTTTCCGCCGCAATGACAAATGTAAACGCCTATCCGTACGCCGTCGCTTGTCATTAGTATCACCGCTCATCATTGGTTGGATAAAAAGCATATTTATCGCTTTCTTTAAAATTGTAGGCTTAACATGAGTATTTTCCGCGTAAATTATTTAAGATTATTATACATGATTAGCTCGCTGGAGATGGTTTGAAATGAGTGAGGAGTATGAAGTTCGTGAAGGACTATATTATACTGAAGACCACACTTGGGCTGAAGTTTTGCCTGACGGAACCGTAAAGGTCGGCATAACGGATTATGCTCAGAAAATGTTGAAGACAGTTAGGCGAGTTAGACTTGAAGAAGTTGGCGCAGAGGTTGAGCAGTTCGAGCCCTTTGGAATTATCGAGTCAACTAAAGCTACTAGCGACTTAATTTCCCCTGTTAGCGGAACGATTAAGAAGGTAAATGAAAGCGTCCTCCGCCAACCATCAATAGTTAACACTGACCCCTATGGCGCTGGTTGGCTAGTGATAATTGAGCCTTCAAATCTAGAGGAAGAACTTGAAAGCTTGCTGGACGCTGAAGGATATAAGGAGTACATGGTTTAGCAGCGAATTAAATGCGAGGCAATCATATGACTAAACTTGAGCTTCAAAAAGTTCTTTTATATGATCCAAATAAGTGCTCGGGATGCCTCTACTGCATGATAGTATGCTCATATTCTCATTATGGAGAAATTTCACTTGATAAAGCTCATCTGGAGGTCTTGAGAGACCCCTTTAATCCAAATATGTTTATAAATGCTCACTGTGCTCACTGTCAATACCCATATTGTGAAGCCGCCTGCCCGCTTGATCCTAAAGCCATAGTTAAAGATGAGGATACTGGCTTCGTTTTGATAAATTCAGCTCGATGTATTGGGTGCAGAAGCTGCAATTATGCATGCCCAATATCAATCCCACATTTCGACGAGATATTCAAAGTAAGTGTCAAGTGCGATGCATGTAAAGGAGAATTTTTATGTGCCAAGTACTGCAGCACGGGCGCTCTGAGGGTTGTTACGAGGAAAGAGGCGATGGAGGCTCTTCAACATGAGTGAGAAGGAGCTTAAACTCTATCCTTTAAGAAAGAGGATTATCGGCTTGCCGCAGCCATTTAAGCCTCCAACAAGTGGGATATTGAAGTATGGTCACGTGCCCAGGCTATCAGGATTTTTGCAGAGAACTAGATCTAAGCTTGGACTTTCAAAAGCTCCACCTACAGCCTATCAAGTTAAAGAAGCAGTTGAGGAAGTTCAAAATATAATTAGAACTTTAAAGCTGGACATAAAGTTTGCTTGGGATTGGAAGAAAAAGAGATTTCAGTATTAGGAGATGAAACTATATGGCTAAGTACTCGCTTTTCCTTGGTTGCTACATTCCTTCAATGCAGCCATTTGCTGAGGCTGCTCTCCGTAAAATATCTCCTGATCTAAACATTGAATTGCTAGATATTGTTGGAGCCACGTGCTGTCCCGTACCCGAAATAGTTAGGCTAGTTGATGATGAAGCTTGGATTACAATTGCAGCTAGAAATTTAGCTCTAGCCGATTCAATGAGTCATGATATCCTCGTATTATGCAATGGGTGCTGGGAAACCCTTTATGAAGCGAGGGAAAAGTTGCTGCATGATATCAAGCTTAGAAATAAAGTGAATTCGAACTTGAAGCTCCTAGGTAAGAAGTTTACTGGAAAAGCTGAAGTTAAGCATTATACTCAAGTGCTGGTTGAAGATGTAGGTTTGGATGCACTGAGAAGGAACATTAAAGTGGATTTAAAGAACTTGAAAGTTGCTGTTCATCCAGGATGCAAGTTGTATAAGAGTGATGGTGAGAAGCTAGCTAAGTACTTAAGAGATATTGTTGAAGCTTTGGGCGTCCAAGTAGTTGAATATGGAATTGAAAGAGTTTGCTGCGGATACCCCCTAATGCTTGCATCGGTTGATAAGGCAATTCATGAGAGAACGAAGTGGAAGTTAGATGCAATTAAGGATGCTAATGCTGATATGATCGTTGTTGCATGTCCAGCATGTTATGATCAATTAGAGAAGGCTCAACTTGCTCTCCGCGATGAAGGGCTAGAGTACAATTTGCCAGTTCTTCACCTAACCGAGCTTATAGCCTTAGCTTTTGGCTATAAAGCTGGAGAGATTGGTTTAGACTTGCATGGAATAAGCTGTATGCCAGTAATTGAGAAACTGGAGGGAGTTAAGTGAGATTTAAGCAGAAAATGATGGTTTTCTCCCCATGGTTATTTCACCTACATGCTGGGGGCTGCAATGGCTGCGATATTGAGCTGGTTGCAGCATTAACTCCCAGATTTGATGTTGAGCGTTTTGGAATAGTGTTGGTCGGTTCGCCAAAATTTGCTGACATTCTAGTTGTAACGGGTCCTGTTCCAAAGCAAATCGCACCTTTTCTGAAGAGGGTTTATAATCAAGTTCCAGATCCAAAGGTAGTTGTTGCCGTTGGCTCATGCGCTTGCTCTGGAGGAGTATTTAATGATGAAGAAGGCGAGGAAACATATGCTATTGTGGGAGGAGTAGATAAGATAATTCCGGTTGACGTTTATGTGCCGGGGTGCCCTCCAAAGCCTGAAGCGATTATTGATGGTGTAGTTAAGGCGATTAAGATTTTAGCTGAGAAGGCTGGTGGTAGGGGTGAACATTAAGTATAAGTACTTGCCATTCATTGCATCTCTAATTGCATCAACTACAGGCATCATATTTGCTTTCATCGTAGAAAGCCCCATATTGCTCTTATTCCTAATCGAGCTGGCATCAACTTCAGCGTTCTACTTACTATTCCTAGTTATTTTGTCTTCACTTCAACCTGAAAAGGTCGACATGGAAACTACTTTTGCATGTGGCTTGGCTAAACCTCCATACCTAGATCCAAACGAACTCTATCAGTTCAAGTTTCCAATAGTTGAGGAGGAAGGGGAAAATGAGTAGCGAACTTATTTTAACATTAGCTATTCCATTAATTGCATCAATAACTGTCGCTTTACTTGAATCAAATGTAGCCCACGCTATTTCATTAACAGCTCTCGGGCTAACCCTAATAATAAATACTCACTTACTCACGATTTCGCTGGCAGGTACAACTCAAGTTTGTGGCAGTCTAATTGGTGATCCTATTGGCCTGCTGATGAGTGAATTAATCCTAATCGTAGGTTTCATATCTGTAAGCTACTCCTTCCAATACTTCCCCGTAGGTCAAGATAGGAGAAGCCGCTTTTTTATGGCTTTAATGCTCGCCTTCGCTTCAACCCTTATTGGATTAGCACTGTCTTCAAACATTCTAGGAATGCTTCTTTTCCTAGAAGCCTCAACAGTTCTCAGCGTCGTCCTAATAATTTATGGCGAGAGAGGTCGTAAAGCAATGCTTGCCGCTTCAATATACTTGGTAATGTCCATTGTAGAGTCATTATTGATAGTTGGTGGAATCTACTATTTAGCTAAGGCTTCAAACCTCCAGTTGTCAGCAATCAATATTTTCAATATTCAAAAATTGCACCCAGTAGCAGAGCCTGAAGCTTCAATTGCAGCTTTCCTTATATTGCTAGGTTTTGGTACTAAGGCTGGCATCATACCTTTAGCGTTAATATGGCTTCCAATAACGCATGCAGAGGCTCCATCACCAGTTAGCGCTAATCTCTCAGGTGTGATGATTGAGGCTGCTTTCATAGCTACACTCAGATGCGCGTATGCATTACTTCCTCATGCTTCAGATGTTGTTATTACGTTGCTCGCTGGCCTCGGAATGGCTAGCATCTGGGCTGGAATTTTTGGCATGATAATAGATAGAGACTTAAAGCGGGTTCTAGCTTTTAGTAGCATTTTAAGCATGGGCAGTGTATGCATGGTAACTGGACTTAGCTTGGCATCAAGTGGAGAAAACTTAGCTGCGGGACTTCAAGGCGTATTGTATTATTTAACTGCACATTCAGTTGGAAAGGCACTGCTCTTCTTAGGGAGCGGATCGTACTTAAAGAAAATCGGAGAACGAAACTGGACTAAAATGGCTGGCGCAACCAAAATTTTGCCAATAACTTCAGCTCTTTGGATTGTTGGAGCAATTAGCATAGCCGGACTGTTTCCTCCTGCGGCAGGATACTACGCTAAACACTTAATGATAAACTGTATAGATAACCTCGAAGTAGCGGTATGCGGCATACCTGCATTCTACTATAAGTTGTCCCTATATGCTGGAGGGATAGCGATATTTCTCATATTATTGGGGTTTACAGTATTTTCTCTTAGAGGAGCTGGAGAGCCAAATGATGTTTCAAAGTTAATGTTGATATCAAAAATTGCTCTTGCAGCAATCTGCATAATTTTAGGATTAGTTTCAACTAGCCTTGAACATGAGCTGTTCGCAACAGCTGTAAATGCAATCTTAAGATTAGGAGGTGGATGACGTGGCTGGCATTAGGGAAGTAACCGCTGAACTTGAAAAAATATTATCACCAGACTTTGAAGTTGCCCGAACAGATGTTAATGGAAATCACATTTACATTAAAACTTCTCCAAACAAACTTCTAGATGCAGCTAGATACTTACTCCTAATTGACGCAAGGTTAGTTCACGTAACCGCTTCAGATATGGGAACTAAGGGCTTAAAGGTACTTCACATATATGGATTAGATCACTTAAAGCAGCACGCTCACATAATTTTGTATGCACTTGTTCCCAGAAATGCTCCAAAGGTTCCTTCAGTTGCTGCTTTAACCTATCAAGCTTCGTGGGCTGAAAGAGAAACAATGGAACTTTTAGGCATAGAATTTGAAGGTCATCCTGACCCTCGACACATATTCCTTCCATTCGAGTGGCCTAAGCCAGTTGAAAGTGCTGAAGGCGAGTGGAATGAGGTTAAAGTTGAACGCCGTACTACTCTGCCAATAGGTCCATATCATCCAGCTCTTGTTGAAGGTGGATATTTCAAAGTTAAAGTTGATGGAGAAGAAATTATTGACGTTGATATTAAGGTTGGATTCAACCATAGAGGTGTGATGAAACTAGCTGAAAGAAGAAGTTTCTGGAAAGACATCTTCCTTGTTGGCAGAATATGTGGAATCTGCAACACTCCCCACCGATTAACATTTGCTATCACTGCAGAAGCAATTGCAGGCATTACTCCTCCAGAAAGAGCAGAGTACATTAGAACTTTATTAGCAGAGCTCAATAGGATACATAGCCACCTTCTATGGCTCGGCATAGCTTGTGAGCTTATAGGTTTCAAAACTTTACTCATGTGGGCATGGAAAATAAGGGAGCCAATTCAAGATTGCATAGAGCTGCTAACTGGAAATAGAGTTCACATGGACGCTATAATTATTGGCGGAGTGAGGCGAGACGTCTCACAGAGCCAAATAACTAAGGTTGAAGAAAAGCTAAAGCAAGTTAAAAAGGAATTAGAGTCACTAGTTGAAGTAGTATCTACTCATAGCTTAGTTAGAGCGAGAACTGAGGATATTGGTGTGCTTACGCTTGCAGACGCCAAGAATGGAGGAGCAGTAGGGCCAACTGCAAGAGCCAGTGGATGGAAAATTGATGTTAGGCGAGACAGCCCATATGCCGCGTATAGTGAAGAATATACGACTTGGGACGTAGTAGTCGATGATGGAAAAGACGTTCTTGCGAGAGTGATGGTTAGAGTTAAGGAAACATTAGTCTCGATAGATCTTTGCCTCCAATGTTTAGACGCGTTGAAACGTGTGGGCGGCCCGGTCATTATAAAGGATGTTAAGGAATTTCCCGAAGGTGAAGCTATAAGGAAAACTGAAGCTCCAAGAGGTGAATTATTCTACTACTTAGCATCAAATGGATTGAATATTCCGCAAACGGTTAGAATTAGAACTCCAAGCTATAGAAATATAGCTGCACTAGTGTTTATGCTTAAAGGTTACACTCTTTCGGACGCACCAATAATTATCGGTAGTGTAGATCCCTGCTTCTCATGCACTGATAGAGTAATAATAGTAGATGAGAAGAAAGGCAAGAAGGTGACTCTAAATTATGATGAATTCATGAGGGGTTTGGCGGTTAAAAAATTGGAGGAGTAGCTATGCTTGTCGCACTTGCAGTATTAATTCCAATCATAAGCTTCATGATCGGCGTGTTATTGAATTTTGAGATTAGAAAGGTATTTGCAAGAGCTCAATATAGGCTGGGGCCGCTTTTAACAATGTACAGCGATTTAAGGGGACTTTTAGGTTTTACGAGAATTTTGCAGCCGCTTTATGATATTTTAAAGCTTTCATATAAGGAGACTCTGATACCTAAAAGTGCAAATAAAATGCTCTTCACGTCATCTCCATGGATAAGCCTAATACTTGCCGTCGCAGCCTCATACTTCATATCCTATGGAGGATTAACGATTTTAGCTAACATCGAACTTAGCTTAATCTTCCTAACTTACCTCATCGTAGGAGTATCTCTATTCTGGATTATAGGTGCATCTGCAAGCTCATCACCCTGGGGCGCTATAGGTGTTAGGCGGGAAGCTGAACTTCTATTCTCAATTGAAGTTGCCCTGTTGTCGTCCATTTTTTCAGCCGCATTATTGGCAAACACTTTATCAGTTCAAGGCATAGTGAATGCGCAGTTGAAACTGTATCCATACATATTGTTGAACCCATTAGCTGCAATAACCTTCATGATAGCCCTTTTAGGCAAGTTGCAATTAAAGCCATTCGACATTCCAGATGCTGAAGTTGAAATAGTGGCCGGTCCATTTACGGAGTATTCAGGAAAGCTTTTAGCATTGCTGCTTGCCTCCAAGTACTTTTTAACGGCAATCATGACTGGATTATTCGTCAATATCTTCCTGGGCGGAGGGCAAATTCTACCTCCCACAAATTCATTAAACTTGGCAGTTAATTTCATCGTCTTCCTAATACTATGCATTGCAGTGGCATTTATAGCCTCGTTAATCCACGCAGTAGCGCCGCGATTTAGAGTTGATCAGGGATTTAAGTGGGTCATAACGCGCCTATGGCCGCTAGCCTTCGCATCGCTTGCCTTATCAATAGTCTTTAAAAGTATGGGGGTGTTATAGATGCTGAAAGCCTTAAAGGAAGCTATATCTGCAATTTTTAACCCCGTGACAATCACGTATCCAGCTGGAAAACCTGAGGAAAAGTACAGTCAAATACCAGAAGGTTTGAGAGGGAAGCCGCAGTTCGATGATGAGAAGTGTATTGGGTGTGCAGCATGCACGGTTCAATGCAGTAGCGGCGCAGATACATTTCGCGACGAAGATGATAAGCGCATTATAGAAATAAGTTTGACAAAATGCATATTCTGCGGTAGATGTCAAGAAATATGCCCTCAAGAGGCAATTTCCCTAACTCAGGAATTCGAGTTGGCTAGCACTTCTAAAAACAACCTAAAAGTTACCATTGAGCACAATCTATTAAAATGTGAAAACTGTGGAGCACCAATTACAACCGAAAAGCAGCTGGATAAAATTGTTGAGAGAATATTAAGTCAAATTGATGAGAAAGCGAGAAAAATTGCTGAAGAAGACCTGCCTAAGTACATCCATCTATGTAGGAATTGTAGGAGAAAGTTGAGTTACAAGCTTAATACGCATCCAAGAAAGCATTACTTATATGTGGATAGCAGTTAGCTTTTATTAATCAGCCTGGAGGTTTGATTTGAATGAAATTTAAGGCCGCATATAAGGCAGCTAAGCTAATTAAAGTTTCAATTGAAGTTGAGGCTGGAAGAATTAAGAATATCAAGTTTACAGGCGATTTCTTCATATACCCAGAAGAAGCGCTTGGAAAGCTTGAGGAAGAACTTAAAGGTGCAGAGCTAAACGAGTATAAGTTACTTCAAATCGTAGAGTCCTTTTTCATCAGGGAGAACGTAACTACACCTTTAATTGAAGCAAGAGATTTCGTTAAAGCAATAATGAAAGCGGTTGGAAGGGAGATTTAGGTGGTCGAATATATTAGAGTTTCAATTGGAACTGCTGCAGTACTAGGCTTGTCAAGAATTAGAATGGCAGCATCCCCTACTACAGCCTATCTAATGACATATTACCCCGGAAAATGCTTAGCTAAATGCAGTTTTTGCACTCAATCCAGCGCAAGCATTACCGATGCGCAGTACTTATCTAGAGTATGCTGGCCCAAATTCAAATTCAGTGACGTTGTAAAAGCGCTATCCTCATGCAAAGAATTCAAGCGAATATGCCTTCAAACAATAATCTATCCAAATATGATCCAAGATGCAGTTGAAATAGTGTCGACTCTTAAAAGCCGTACGGCTTTGCCAATATCAGTCTCCGTTCATCCTAAAAGTGTGGATGATGTTAAGCTTCTTATAAATGCAGGAGCGGATAGAATAGGTATTGGATTAGATGTAGCTACGCCAGAGCTTTTCAAGAAAATTAAGAGGCCATTTTCATGGGATAGAACATTGAAGTTTATTGAAGATTCTATAAAGTTTCTTGGTGAAGGACGTTTAACCTGCCATTTAATTTACGGGCTTGGAGATACTGATGAAAGCTTCCTTAAACTTATCTACAAGCTCATGAAAAAAGGCGTTTTCACAAGCTTGTTTGCATTCACCCCAATGGAGGGAACGCCTTTAGAAAATCTACCTCCGCCTAACCCATCAAAATATAGGGCAATACAGCTAGCTCATTACTTAATCACAAATAAAATTGCAGATATCAGTGATTTCAAATTTCAAAATGGAGATTTAGTAGGTATATCTTTGGAGAAGAAATTGTTAGTTGAAGTTATTGAGAGTGGAAAACCATTCATAACGCGAGGCTGCCCAAACTGTAATAGGCCCTTCTATAATGAAAGTCCTAGAGGCCCAATATACAACTATCCTTCAATTGAATGGGTTAAAAAGGATATTAATATTATCAAGCTTCAATTAAAGCAAGTTTTAGGTGAGATAATATGAGCGAGTGGCGCCTCATATATCTAAATGAATTTGATGGGTACTGGAACATGGCTATAGATGAAGCAATGCTGATAATGAAGTCTAAAGGTAAAATTCCAAATACCCTTAGACTTTATCGATTCACTCCATCCGCGGTTACCATTGGATTTTTCCAATCGCCAAAAGAGGAAGTGAACATTGAGTTTTGCAGGAAGAATGGCATTGAAATAGTAAGACGCATAACTGGTGGAGGAACGGTATATCATGATGAAAATGGCGAAATAACTTACTCAATAGTTGTAAGTGAAAAGGATGCGCCTAAAGATATACTTAGAAGCTATGAACTATTCTGCAGTGGCATAGTCAAGGCATTGGAAAGACTGGGACTTAAAGCTGAATTTCATCCAATAAATGATGTCCTAGTCTCGGGGAAGAAGATTTCAGGGTCGGCGCAAACAAGAAGGCGGGGAGTTGTTTTGCAGCATGGAACTTTAATGTACAATACAGATATATCAACACTAGCAGTTACGCTTAAGGTAATACCTGAAAAGCTTAAAGATAAGGGCGTAACTAAGCTCGAAGAAAGAGTGACAACGATTTCAAAGGCATTGAGTAGGCATGTTAGTAGGGATGAAGTTGTGCAAGCCATGATCGAAGGCTTTGCAGAAGCACTTCAAGTCAAATTTCATCATGATGAGCTGACAAGTGAAGAATTAGAACTGGCAGAAAAGCTGATGAAAGAGAAGTATTCAAAAGATGAGTGGAACTTTATGGTGTGAATTATGATTAAAGCCTATAAGCCGCTGCCAAAATTTCCATCGATTTCCATAACTGGATCGTGGTGTGCCTTAAACTGCAAGTATTGCCAGGGGAAAGTGCTTAAGGAAATGATTCACGTGAGCTCTCCAACGCAACTCTACGCGTTATGTAGGCAATTAAAGAAAAGGCATGGAATTGTAGGATGCCTAATAAGTGGAGGTTTCAATAAAAAGGGAAAGTTGCCGATAAAAGCCTATTTGCCGGCGATTAAGGAGATAAAGAAAACGCTTGATTTAATCGTAAGCGTTCATGCGGGACTGGTAGATGGAAATTATGCTAAGGAATTGAGAGAAGCAAAAGTGGATATCGTAGACTTAAACATACTTGATCCTCAAACAATGAGTGAAGTAATGAATATGGATTCAAACTGGGAAGACATCGAAAAAACGCTTGATGCGCTTCAAAATTTTGGTCCCCCATATACTGCACCACACATACTAATTGGAGCTTACTATGGAAGAATAAAGAGTGAATACGACTTAATTTCAATTCTTAAAGACTACGATCCGTACGTGATTGTTATGCTAATATTGCTTAAAGTTAGGGGAACACCCTTTGAATCAATAGAGCCTCCCAAAGCAGAAGAGATAATAAAAATTTTCGACTATGCGCGAAAACTCATTCCGAAAGCTGAATTAGCATTAGGGTGCATGCGCCCCAGAGGTAATTACAGTGAAAAACTAGAATTTGAGCTAATAAGTAAAAATCTAATTGACAGAATAGTTTTACCTTCAACATTTAAGCCTAAATACCTTCCATTTTGCTGTTCACTTCCAAAAGAACTTGAAGAAAAAATAGTTAAAGAGTTATTATGATTATTGATCATGATGTGTTGTTTCGTTATTTTGTTCTGTTTATTTAAATTTTAATTTCATATAGAATATTGGTAGGAATGCAATTAACAGTATGGATATGATTGTTAGGGTTGTTTCAAATGGCACATAAGATAGCATTATACCTGTTACTATTGGGCCTGATGCTTGTCCAATATCTTTTATCGTTTCCATCGCTCCTATTGCAGCTCCATGCTTCTCTTCACTAGCTAATTCGGATATTAGTGGTGGGGTTGAGGCTGTGGTGAACGCCACGCCTACTGCAAATACCCCTATAAATGTTATTAGAGTTAGATAGCTGTTGGAAAATGCGGTTCCCATTATTCCAGCAGATGAAATCAATATTCCAACGGTAATTGTCTTTACTCTGCCTATTCTATCTGAAAGTCTTCCTGCATATGGTTTTAGAATTGTTATAATTAATAATTGTATGGTGAATGTTAATCCAATTAGCCAAGGATCTATTCCTAACTTTCCCATATAAATTGGGAGAAAGGTTTCGAGGCTTTGCATTGCGAAGTAAGTTACAGCCATAATGCTACTTGCAGTAATTATGTTGCTGCTAAAGATTAATGGTGAAGCTTTACGCGCTTCTTTTCTACTGAAGTTCTTTTCAACTTCAAATGCAGGTAGGTTGAAGAGTGCAATGAATGCTGCTAAACCAGCTAATCCACATGTTAGGTAAGCTTCTTTAAAGCTTGCTAAGCTTAATAATGCTCCTGCAATGCTGGGTGCAAGAAGCCTTCCGATCATAGTGGTTGATGAAAATATCCCCATCATTTCACCGCGCCTGGACTTGTACATGTCTGCTATGGATGCCATTGCTACTGGAGTAAATGTGGCCGTTGCAATTCCATGATAAGCTCGTATTAATGCTAGTTGCCAAGCATCAGTTACAACTAGGTAGAGAAATGGAGATGATGCGAAGAAAAATCCTGAAGCAATTAATAATTTCTTCCTGCCGTAAATGTCTGATAATGCTCCAGCGGTTATATTTACTATTATTCCAGTAATTGTTGATGCTGCTGCAATGAATCCCAGCTCGCCTTCACTTACGCCAAGTTTTTTTGCAAATAAAGGTAATGTTGGAGATTTGGACATTGTTGAGCTGAGAATTGCTAGCAGTCCTGCTATTGACATTATGATGAATGCCTTGGAGGTGCGCAAATTGAGTACCTAGCTTTCAGCTTTTAATCAGCTTTTTGAGGAATCTCAATCTTTCCATTCTACTCATTTTCTTCAATTCTTCTTTATGCTTAATTTCTAAGTCTTTAAGTTTAAAATACGTGTACAGTGCCTCCCAAATATTCACACCCATTTCTAGTGTTTCATAATCATTCTCGGTCATGAATCGAAGCCCACTTAATAATGCTTTTATGCCTACAGCTTCAGGTGCTTTCTCTAATTCGCCTTCAATGTCAGCTGCATGAACAACTTCAGCAACCTTATACACATATGGGTCAGCAATATTATATTTTTCAACTATGACCTCAAAAGTGCACTTACCGTCTTTATGCCCTAATTCTACCCCCTTATGTCAAATGGAGTTCCGTGTTCAGGCTTTAATTTTTCTTCCGGCCAGTTAATGAAGTTAAATTCTGCTTGGGGGTCAATAAACTTCTTTATTAACCAAGCACTTGCTGTTCTATCAACATAGGGAAAACTTCTCGTAACCCACTTCACATAAATCACAATTAAGATATTTAATTAGAACCTCACATAAATTTTTCCAATTTAATAATCCACATCTTCTTAAGAAACATATAAACTTAAACTTTAAAGTTAATTTAATAATAAAATGTGAAATTAATTTATTCACTTAATAATATTGAGAATATAAAGTATAGCTCAATTAATACAGAAAACAATTATCAGAATAACTTTAGCAAAATGATGAAGAATGCTAAAGTAAACTTCAAGTGAAATCGCATGCTTTCTAGATGAAAATCATATTGGTGGCATTAAGTTGTCTAATGCTTATAACGTTGAATTCCCGGTCAGATCTGAATTTCAATAATAATTATCAAATAGGTGCTTAAGCATAAATCTGCTTAATTAAATTGAATAGTCATGAAGGTTGATTGCGGAAATGAGTATGGATCTTGAAAGATTTACGAAGGAAGTTAAGGATTATGCTATAAAAATGGCGCTTGCCTAGTAGGTATAGTTTCTCCTATTGATATTGATTCTAGATCTAAAATTTGGGTGGGTTGGAAAATTCAAAGTTATACCAAGAAAACTTTTGAAATTATGCTCAAAGCGAGGTCAGTAATTGTTTTAGGCTATCATGTTTGTGATGACATCTTTGAAGTGGCAGTTAAAAGTGATGGTAAGTGGATTTATCCGGAATATTTTCCTTTGAAGTTCGTTGAATTAAAGGTTATTCACTATTTGAGGATGAAGGGTTTCAATGCAGTTTCAGTTAATAACATATTCCTCAAAACTCTAGCAAAGTTAGATGGATTCGGAAATTTCGGGAAGAATTCGCTAATAATAAATCCAATTTATGGTCCATGGCTGAGGTTTGCTGCGATATTAACTGATGCAGCGTTGAAGCATGACAAACCTTTTGAAGATGATTTGTGCGGTGACTGTGAAGAGTGCATTAAGGCTTGTCCAGTTAACGTATTAACTCCATATAAGGTTGATGATGAGAAAAGCCTCGTCGGAATTCACTTGAATGATAGTCAGAATGCAAATTATAGTTATATTGAATTGTTCAGGAAATATGAGCCATCAATAACGAGAAATTCGCATTTAATGTGCATGGAATGCCAAAAGGCTTGTAAGTATGGAAGAGAATTGCATTTTTAAGCATGATAATCAGGGTTTAATAGATCAATAATTTATGTAGAAATCTTGAAAATGAATTCTTTTAAGAGCATGCGATGTTTGTGTCGTTATGTTGAAAGGATTTTGATGAACTTAGAGTCAGTCTTATACTCGAATAGGCGTGTTGGGGAAAGAATTAATTAGCGTTTTAGTTAGTATAATTCTAAATCGTAGATTCGGCGCAATGGTGAAGGTGTAATTGATGTGGAGCATGCTGTACTTAGTGCGAAATGATCCTGATAAAATTAGGTGGTCTCAGCGTAGGCGTGGTCTTAATGAAAACATCGTTGATCAGGCAGTTAAGCTTGACTTGGAGTGGAGGAGGGCTTTAACTGAACTTAATGAGTTGAGGAGGAAGCATAACGTCGTGTCTAGGGAGGTTGCAAGGCTTACTGGTGAGGCGAGAGAGGCTAAGATTCGGGAGGCTAAGGAGCTTTTAAAGGAAATTGAGAAGAAGGAGAGGTACGTTAAGAACCTTGAGGAGGAGAGGAATAGGGTTCTCCTAAGCATTCCAAATATTGTTCATGAATCTGTTCCGGTTGGAAAAAATGAGGATGACAACGTTCCAATTAGATTTTATGGTAAACCTAAAGTTTGGAAGGGATATTTGAATAGATTTTTAGAGCAAATTAATGGGTTTAATGTGGATTATGAAGTTATTGATTGGAAGCCTATTGGACATGCAGACATGCTTACTAAGCTTGGATTTGGCGACACTTTGAAAGCTGGCCGAGTGGCAGGCTCCCGATTCTACTATCTATTCGATGATCTCGTGTGGCTTGATATGGCTTTACTAATGTATGCAATAGATCACATGACAAAGCAGGGTTTCACATTAGTTCTTCCACCATACATGATGAGGAGAGAGCCTTACCGTGGAGTTACAACTTTAAGTGATTTTGAAGATGCAATTTACAAAGTTGAAGGTGAAGACTTATACTTGATAGCTACAAGCGAGCATCCAATAGCTGCCCTTCATATGAATGAAGTTATTAAGGCAGAGGATTTGCCACTGTTATATGCTGGAATTAGCCCGTGCTTTAGGAAGGAAGC
The DNA here is from genome assembly GCA_025061115.1 of Candidatus Culexmicrobium cathedralense. Taxonomy (GTDB): domain Archaea; phylum Thermoproteota; class Methanomethylicia; order Culexarchaeales; family Culexmicrobiaceae; genus Culexmicrobium; species Culexmicrobium cathedralense. The sequence goes on from JANZKC010000003.1 coordinate 175,059, forward strand.
GGGGGCTCATGGAAAAGATACCAAAGGAATATTTAGGGTTCATCAATTTCATAAGGTTGAACAGTTCGTGTTCTGCCTTCCTGAAGATTCCTGGTATTGGATAGAGAAGCTAATTGCAAATGCAGAGGCCCTATGGTCTGGCCTAGACATTCCTTATAGAATTGTGAATATCTGCACTGGAGAGCTTAGTGCAGTTGTAGCTAAGCGTTATGATTTAGAAGCTTGGATGCCGGCTCAGGGCAGGTATCGTGAAATGGTTTCGTGTAGCAACTGCACCGACTGGCAAAGTTATAGGCTTAAAATTAGATTTCAGCGTAAAGTTGAGAAAGGCTTGGAGAAAGGTTATGTTCACACTTTAAACTCAACGGCAATAGCTTCTACTAGAGCTATTACTGCAATATTAGAGAATTATCAGGAGCCTGATGGCACGGTGATCATTCCTAAAGTGCTCAGACAATATCTTGAATTGTTCCCTAAAGCTCCAAAGGAATTTATAGTGGCTAGGCGCAAGGAATGATATTGTAGGCAAATTGTAATACTTAAAGTCCGGGGGGCTTAGGGTTCAGACTGGCCACGGTCATCATTTTTCAGGGATTTCATTCATCATCCCCTAAGCCTCTATATTGGGACTAGCTGTTTTGCTCTTAGCTCTCCGGTTAGCTCTTCTATGACGATTTTCTCATAAGCATGTATTTTCACTGGAACTGCGAATTTAAATCCTGATGGCGGCGAAACTATTAGTGCTTCACCTTTATCGAGCGTCTTAATTTCTTGACCTGCATTTTCAAGGTATGGGCTATAATTAATTATTAGTTGGTAGTCAGGCTTGGTTGGGAGGGGCAGAATTACTTTAGTTAATTGCTGCCTAACTATTGGCTCATCAAGTTCCCCCGGCATTTGAGTAATACAACATATTCCTACTCTATACTTTCTACCCCGCTTGCTTATTCTTGAGAAAATATTTTCCCTTCTAGATCCATCGCTGTAAAGTGCTCTTTTAGAGAGATATCTGTGGGCTTCTTCAACCATAATTAACGTTGTTGGAAGCTGCTCCCACTTTTTAGGTGCAATTTTCCTCAACTTTTCATATAGATTAAATATTCGTCTTGCAAATAGAACGGTAATCAATTTTTCTTGTGCTTCAGATGAACTCGGCATATCTATTAAAACAACTTTTCCTTCCGAAATAGCTTGCAGGACTGCATTTATCAAGTTAGTTTCACATCTTTTCATTTTGAATATCTCGTCATTACCTAAAATTCTCCTTAACTTCCTTTTCGTAACTAGTATTGTTACTTTTTGAGATTTACCTCTAAATTCGTTGTAAATGTAGTTTGCATCTTCGTATATTAGGTATTTTAGCCACTCCTCCTCATAAGCTTTCCAAGCCATCCATAGGAGCGCTTCTTGGGGAGGTGTAAATTCTCCTGTTTGCTCAAAATCACTTGGCCTCAGATCTCCCCACCAAACTTCAAGTGGATGTGCTTGAATTTTCCTGGTAAATAGCTCTCCGCTTAATTTGAATTCATAGTACATTTTACAGGGAAACTTGACTTTAGGTGTAATATAGAATAAGCTTCTTTCAGCATATATGCTGTGAACTAATCCTAAGTGGTATGCATCGCCTCCGTCGAAGTACTCGCTTTCAGTGTCGATGACTAATAGGGAGTAAAGACCTCCACTTCTCATTACATTCCAAGCTAAAACTTTTCCAAAATTCGTCTTTCCTCCACCAGTTATTGAGCATACTAGAATGTGGTGAGGGAATGCTCTAGCTCCATTCAATGTCACTTTCCTAGTAGTTGCAGTATGACCGCTTCTTAGAAATCCAATTTCAATGTCACCTGTATCCAATGAAAGCTGCTCAGTGTCTTCATCAGTTAGGTACTCTACATATGAGAATAGGGATGGCACTGCAGTTGGGCCTGAAACGCGGCCAATTTCATCTATTTGAGCAATTATGGTTGCAATTGCAATGTCATAGCACCTTAAAGGCCTATCTATTAACTCAACTTCCTCGCCTTTTTCCTTCTTAAATGATATTCTAGCCACTTCAGCTGGAGAAAGTAGTGCTTCGGGTTTGAAGTCGAAAACCCTAGCTATGAATTTTAAGCCCTTATCAACCACCTTTAAAAGCTGACCTCTCTCAACTCTTTTCCCAGTATAAACTCTAAAGTGAATTAAGTTGCTTTCAGCCCAAACTACAACTCCAACCCTATCTACTTCTCCCATAGCTTTTCCTCCTTAAAGCTCGTTGACTTCAAATTTGAAATGAAGCGTGCTCTCAAGCTTGGATTTAATGATTCGAGAAATGTGAGGCGAAGATAAGCTAGCTCTTGTCTTCCAATTTTAGCTTCTTCATGACAGCTTTTAAGAGGATAGGGATATCCGGGAGTTGCTGGATCTTGAAGGTAAGCTACTTCGCTCAGGTATTCTCCAATGATGGTGCTATCAAGTACATCTCTTCTATTTATGTCCACTCTAAAAATGTGGTCGGTGTCATGTGAGAATTTTACAATGCTTATTGCACCCAAATACCATTTAGGATATTGCCTTAATCTGAAAATAGGATAATAATACCATCCTGAATCTGCGAAAAGTTCGCTGCTCTTATGTAATAAGAATCCCAGAAGACTCTCTCCAGTATTAACTTCCAATTTAGATGCTTTAGTTACTCCTATAAGCCTCACTCCTTGCATGTGAAAGTACTCACATAACCTATCCAAAATCCTCCTGGTATCCTCCTTATATGCTGGAATTGCAATTAAAGGCCTGTCTAGAATGCAGTAATCCCCTCTACTGAGCCTTGAAGCAGCAGAAATTGCTGACTCAACTTCAACTTTAAAAAGAAATTCCATTGCTTCAAGCCTACTCTTGACCAGCTTAGCTCTAATAATGGGCTCAACTTCATAAATCCTCTGCCTCCCCCTCCAAATTGAGCATGAAACTTTAGCTAATGCAATCTGAAAAGTGCCGCAGTCAAATAGAATTTTAAGTGAAGCATCTACTGAAAGAACTTTTCGACTATGCTTCTTAACTTCAAGTCTATGGAAATTTTCTATTCTGATTGGAATACCTCTGATAACCTTCCCGCGATCCCTAATTACGGGATATGGATTTGTTATAAGCTCACCAGTTAAAGTCCACTGCGGAGATTCAACTTTACCGATAAACATTCTTTCTAACTCTCCAACAATGGTGCGGAAGTCTTCAATTAGCAGATTCATGTTACTCGCCCGTGGCCAGTCGCATAAAAATTTTTTAGTAAAAAAGATATTTTAAGTTCACTTTAGAAACAATTTTAAAAAATTAAAATATTTCTAATATTACCTTTTCGCCTAAAACGTACGTTCACAGCTCAATCATACCATATTACATCGCATGAAAACGGTATCAAAAATTTGTTACCGTACCGCTTTTTCACCTTGAACTCATTTTAGCTTGCTTGAAAAGAAGGCTTAAGCGGGAAGAGTAATTATTTGCGTACTGTAATTCATGGCATGATGACTATTATGAATTATTTGTTATGGTATCCATTTTATGTTACTGTATCAAAAGCTATATAACTGGTACCAGCTCTAATTATTGTTAGAGCAAATGGTGACTTCAATGGTAGTGCTAATGTGCTTCGTCGGTCACGACTATCAGAGAATTATAGACGGTATAAATTATTGGAGAATGAGAGAACCAATTGAAGCAATATATCTTTTCTATGATAAGAAAAGAGATCCTTATGGCTATGCGTCCAAGAGGAATACCAGGGATTTGGAGAAGGCCCTAACATTCGCTGGATCCAAACCTAAGGTTATTGGAATTAATCCTCAAGATTATGAGGATGTTTTCACTTCACTTTATAAGGCTTTAAAGATTGAAGTTGTTGATAATGGAAGAAAGGTTTTAATCGATGCAACTTCAACAACGAAGGAAGCTTATGGAGCTGCAGTCACTGTAAGCTTAATGTTTCCTAAGGTGGGAATTTACATAGTTCCTCCAGCTGAGCGTGGATGGTATATTCCTGAACCTGGAACGCCTGAGTATGAAAACTGGTTTAGCCGCGTTAGAATGAGAAGAGGAACTCAGCCTCAAGAAATATACTTGCCAGGCAATAGACTTGAACATCCAAGTTTTGAAGAAATGAAAATTCTACTCGCGCTCATAGAGCATGGAGGTAAAGCTGACTCAATAAAGTCTATAATTAAGTGGTGTGGAGAGAATCCTAGAAGTCCTGCAGTGAAAAATAGGTTTAGCAGATTGATTGCAAAACTAGTTTCCAAGGGGTTAATTGCGGAGGAGCCATCGACCAGGACCAAAAGATTAAGGTTAACTGATTTTGGAAGAGTCTTTGCTAAGGCTTTAAGGCTTATAGCATCACGGCCTCAATCAGATATGGAAGCTTCAGCTGAATTTCAAGTCAATATTATTGCTCCGAAAGTTTTTCAGACTCTTCAAGAACCCATAACCTCTAGGAGCGAACTAGAAAAAACTTCAACTTCGGATTTAGAATTAGTTGGAAATTTAATTTCATCATTCCATGCTGATTCTGAAGAAATTCCTCAAGAATTAAAATCGGAATTTGCATCTTTAATTGCTAAATTGGCTAAAGAATTTAAAGTTAGATTTGCTTAGGTTAAAACAAGCTAATAATTCATTTTAGCTTGATTAGCAAGTCAGGCTTATTAGTTACAATTCCATTAGCTCCATAAAGCTTTAGAGTTTCAGCAGTCTTTAAGTCATCCACTGTCCATGGAATTCTCATCAATTTTAGCTTTTTAGTAAATGCTATTGCCCTTTTTGATGCTAGCTTGCGGAAAGGAACTGCTTTTCCAGCCATCAAATTCAATATCTCCCCTCAATAATTGTATTTTCTCTCTTCAAAACTTGCGTCGAGTTTTCTAAGCTCTTTTAATGTAAACTTACTAACTCCTCCCATGCCATTCGTAGTTCGATCAACTGTTTCATCATGAATAACTGTCACATAATCGTCTTTAGTAACTCTTACATCGATTTCAATTGCGTCTGCGCCCATTTCATATGCACTAGCACCTCTATGTGCTACTATGAAAAACTTCTCCAAGAGAATCGGCACTTGCTGTCATTAAGAAAAATTTTCCTTCTAAATGTTCATAATTGTTTATTTGGTGCGTCTCATGAGCAATTAATATTTGACAATTAATTCTTCTATTTGCGCATCATCTGGGCGTAAGCTCGCTACCGCCTTTCTAATCATATGTTTAACGTTTGACACGTTGAAGTTGAACTTACTCATAACGTATAGGTATATTATGTGAGGAATATTTTCAACGTAAACTGTCTTAATTGCTGTAGGCTCCCATCCCGGTATTGGAATCATGTGAGCGACAATTCTAGTGCCAGGCTTAAGTTCTTCTTCAAATTTCCTTTTCAAAAGCTCATTTGCCTTCCTTAGCAAGTAGAGTGTAATTACGGTTGCATTGCTTAAATCAACTTCAAATAGGTTTCCTAAAATCACTTTTGCTCGTTCAAACAATCCCTCTCTAATGATTCGCCTTTTAGCTATATTCACTAATTTCTCCTGAATTTCTACTCCAATTGCTTTTGCTCCAAATTCCTTCGCAGCAGTGACTACTATTTCCCCATCACCTGCACCTAAGTCATATACGATATCGTTAGGCTTAACCTTAGCTAGTTTAAGCATCTCCCGAGCTACTTCTCTCGGAGTTTTAAAGTATGGTGATACGAACATTGTCATTCACCTTCAGCTAACCAATTTTAATATAAAAACTTAGTGAGCTCGGAGTTTCAGAGGTATTTTGCATCAGAAACAAGAACCCATCATCATTCACATAGTGTGTCTGACGAAACCTCCATCATCATCTGCAAACTAACTTAATGACTTCCATGTTGAAATATTTTGCCTAAGCATTTCATTTTTTGATGCTTGCCAGTCGCATTGCATTTAATATAACTGCGAATGAAACGCCCATGTCGCCGATTGCGACGGCAGTCCAAAGGTTAACTATTCCTAGTATTGCCAGAATAGCTAGTGCTGCTTTTACCCCAATTGAAATAATTACGTTTTGCTTAACTATATTCATTGTTCTATGGCTTAAATCAGTTAAATATGATATTTTCCTTAAATCTGGTCTCATTAAAACGATATCTCCGGTCTCAATTGCGACTTCTGCTCCTGAGCCTATTGCTATGCCCACGCAAGCGTTTGCTAGTGCTGGAGCATCATTTATTCCATCTCCAACCATAGCTACATGCTTATTGTGCACGGTCATTAAGTCCTTGACAACTTTGATTTTATCGTCAGGAGATAGGTTGGCTTTATAATCGTCAATATCCAATTTTTCAGCTATAGTTTTAGCCACTTTCTCATGATCTCCAGTTATCATTATTACTTTCAATCCTCTTCGTTTTAGGTCAGCTATAACATCTCTACTTTCTCCTCGAAGTTCATCTTCAACTCCAATGACGCCTATTGACCCATCTTCGTTTCCAATTGCCACCGAAGTTATCCCTTGCTGTCTAAGTTGATTTACGATGCTGAATGGGAAATGCACATTAAATTCCTCAAATATTCTTTCATTGCCTATGAAGTAGGTTTTACCGTTAATTACTGCAACAGCGCCTTTTCCTGGTACAGCTTTAAAATCCTTAACTTTCAATGCTTTAATTCCTCTTCTTTTCGCCTCTTCAATTATGGCTTTTGCTATTGGATGTTCGGAATGCTGATTTATTGAGTAGGCAATTTGTAGGACTTTTCTTTCATCGCCATTTAATGGAATTATTTTTGAAATTTTTAATTCACCCTTCGTTAAAGTCCCAGTTTTGTCAAATGCGATCACGTTGACTTTCGTCATGTGCTCTAAATATTTACCTCCCTTAATCAGCACGCCGCTTCTGGCTGCGCTGGTTAAGCCTGATACAATTGCAACTGGAGTTGAAATTGCCAACGCGCATGGACAGGAAATTACTAATAGTGTTAATGACCTATATAGCCAGTAACGCCAAGTTCCGCCGAGAATGATTGACGGCACAGATGCAACTAATAATGCTGATAAAATTATGGTTGGAGTATAATATTGGGAAAAGTTTTCTATAAAGCGCTCAACTTGGGACTTCTCTTTTCTCGCTTGCCCAATTAATTCAATAACTCTCGAGAAGAGGGTGTCTTTTGCCTCTTTCTCAACCTTAATTTTCAGTACTCCATCAATGTTTATGGTCCCTGCATATACTCTATCTCCAATAGTCTTTTCTACTGGAATTGACTCTCCAGTTAATGGAGATTCATCAACATTTGATGATCCCTCAATTACAATTCCGTCCAATGGAATTTTCTCACCTGGCTTAACAAGTACAATTTCCCCAATCTTCACGCTTTCAACATCTAGCTCAACTATAACTTCACCTCTAATAACCCTAGCCTTTACGGGTTTTTTCTCTAAAAGTAATTCGACGCTTTTTCTAGCCTTATCCGCCGCATACCCTTCTAAGAAGTTGGCTATGCTAAATAAGAAAACTACTGCGCTCCCCTCGCCATACTCGCCTATAATAAAAGCTCCGATGGCAGCTAGCATCACGAGAAATTCTATGTAAAACTTCTTTTCATGTATTAATCCGTGAATTCCTTCGGCGAATATTTTTCTTCCGGATATTATTAATGTTAGAGTGAAGCATATGATTGCATATAACTCTAATTTCAAAATGAAGATGAGTACTAATCCCAAGATCAGGGATGTTAGCGAAACTGCACTTTCAAGTACGAATTTTATGAAGTCAGTTTCATGCTCATTATCATCTGAGCTGTTTTGATTTTCTAAAGCGCAAGCTACGCATGTATTATTATTCCTAGCTTCACTATTATGTGTGTGAGGCGCCATTTAATACTCTCCTTTTTGTAGCTAATTTACTAAGTAAAGTATTTAAATGCAAAAGTTTCTTCTAGGATAGTAATTTCACTAGTAGGTAGTGATCATAATGGAGCGGGAAAACGTATGCTTCTGTCCCCTCTATGGTTTGCTTGATGTAATCGCTAAAGTGGTCTCTACTAATCATTGCTATTCTCGGCAATGAGGGAGCAAAGGGATTTAATGAACTTCACAGGGAACTTAAGGGGGTAAGCGCAAAAACGCTTTCCAAAACTTTGAAGGAACTTGAAAGACACGGGTTAATTGAGAGAAAAGTATTGAGTACTTCTCCGCCAAGAGTTGAGTATTCATTATCTAAAGATGGTTGGGAGTTAAGGTCACATCTAATTCCACTTTTAAAGTGGGTTTCTGAGAAAGGGGCAAGGGAAGCACCCTGGTGTCCAATAAAGTTAACTACAAAACATGAATTTTAACCATTAACTAGCTACCAACTGTAAAAATGTTAAAAAGCATGTATAGCAAGTTTATCTTCCCATGTACCTTGGCTCTCTCTTCTCGAAGAAGGCTTTTATTCCTTCAGTCTTATCCTCAGTTGCGAAGCAGTTGCTGAAGGCTTCAACCTCATAAAGTATGCCTGCTTCAAAGCTTACTTCAAAGCTCTTATTTACTAACCTCTTAACTGCAGCTAATGCTAATGGAGCATTTTTAACTATCTTTAAAGCTATTTCCTCCGCAGCTTTATCCAATTCATCAGGCTTTACGATTTTATTAATTATGCCAAGTTCCATCGCTTCTTCAGCACTTATCATGCTCCCCGTTAAAAGTAGCTCTTTAGCTTTCTTTTCTCCAATTATTTTGGGTATTCTCTGTGTTGCTCCCCATCCTGGAATTATGCCTAAAGTTACTTCTGGACTTCCAAATTTAGCATTTTCAGATGCAATTATAATGTCGCATGCTAATGCTAATTCTAATCCGCCTCCAAGTGCATAGCCATTTACTGCTGCAATAAATGGTTTCGGGGAATTCATAATTGCGTTCATTACCTTGTGCCCAAGGAGAGCTGCCTCCTTGGCTTCATGTACGCCGTACTCTGCGAACTCTTTAAGATCTGCTCCAACGCTAAACGCTTTTTCTCCACTTCCCCTAATAATTACTGCTCTAATGGAATTGCTTTTGCTTGCGTAATTTACCGCGTCATACAGCTCTCTTAAAACTTCGGATTTCAAGACGTTTAGAGGTGGATTATTTATTATTATTTTAGCTATTTTCTTTTCAGCATCTTCCTCATAAATTATATGCATGAAATCCATTGTCATCACCTTAATACTTGTAGAATCCTTCACCAGTTTTTCTTCCTAGTAAACCAGCTCTAACCATTTTCCTAAGGAGGGGACATGGCCTATACTTGGGGTCTCCAAGCTCCTTATAAAGCGTCTCCATAATTGCCAACACTATGTCCAAGCCAATGAGATCGGCCAATTCAAGTGGGCCCATTGGATGATTTAAACCCAATTTGCATGCTGCATCTATGTCCTTAGGCTTTGCAACACCCTCCATAACTAAGTAGATTGCTTCGTTTATGAATGGTATTAAAAGCCTATTAACAATGAATCCTGGAGCTTCCTTGACTGCTACAGGCTTCTTGCCAAGTTTTTCAGCTAATTTCATTGTCGTTTCAAATGTTTCGTCTGAAGTGCGTGCGCCCCTAATTACTTCAACTAGCTTCATTACTGGAGCTGGATTGAAAAAGTGCATTCCAATTACCCTATCTGGCCTTTTTGTAGCCATAGATATCTCAGTAATGCTCAAAGATGAAGTGTTGGAAGCTAATATTGCATGTTTAGGAGCATTCTCATCAATTTCTTTGAAAACGCTCTTCTTGACATCTAAATTTTCAAATACTGCTTCAATTACAAAGTCTGCTTCCTTGACTGCTTCTTTAACAATAGTAGTAGTTTTTATTCTATTCAAGATTTTTTCAGCATCCTCTCTTGAAAGCTTACCTTTATCTACTGCCCTATTAACGAATTTTTTGATTGTAGCCATGGCGCTTTGAAGAATTTCATCCTTGATATCACATAAATACACCTCAAAGCCGGACTGCGCAACTACCTGTGCTATTCCTCTACCCATTACTCCCGCACCAATAACTGCAATCTTTCTGATATTCTCAACTTTCAAACATATCTCCTCCGCACAAAAATTACTCAATAAAACTTAAAGCTTTATTGAAGTGAGTCTTACCATTTGATGAGTATGGAAGTTAGATTCATGTGGAGGATGATGGGTTTTCCCTGCATTATACATGATGGCGCGATGCCATTTTACGCTGAAAAGTTCGAAACGTAGAAAAGCATGATGATCTTGAAAATATTATTTTGAATACTTTATAAATATTTTAATTCAAATAAACTAATTTTAGATGACTTTATTAATAAAATTTTATCGTCAATTAACGTATTTATTAATCGTTTTAAGGCTCTATTGAGATTTAACCTCAAAATGTTTTTACATTTTTGTTTTAAAGATGTGATGTTTTATTTACCACGTCACCTAAGAATTAGTTGAATTGATTGTTCAATTGTTTTACATTTATGATTAATACGCACGTATTTTAGTCGGTTAATCTATTTTTCGTCAATAATCTATTTAATCAATTATTATAATTTTATTGACCTCCCTCATATATTCTGAAATATTCTTCCTTCTTTAGAGTTTCGGGAGTCATATATATTAATGGTAGTCGGATGAATAAATCTATTAATAGTGCTAGGATGAATGGTGCTTCTGGGCTAAGGTAAGTCCAAATATACCCTCCTATTGTTGCGCTGGGGATTCTTACTAAACCTGAAATAAAGCCCTTAATTCCTGACCATCTGCCTCTTTCTTCTTCGGGAACTAATTCCATTGCTATTGTCTGCCAGAGAGGTGTGGAGGAGAAAAATACTCCTCGAAGTGCCCATGAGATTATTAGGAACCATGGATTTGGCGCTAGGATGAATATTAACTGTGAGAGATAAAATGTTGGCCTAAATGCTACCAGTAGTTTAACTCTCCCAATTTTGTCTGCTAGTCTGCCTATGGGTATTGAGCACAGCAATGAGATTGCGTTTAGCGTTGAGCTCATCAAACCTAGAATCCATGGTGTTGCGCCTTTATATTCTACTGCATATATCATAACGTATGGCATTGTTATGCCCCATACGTATCCTCCCAATGCTTCAATGAGAATCCATCTTTGAAGCCACTTTCTTCCCTTTAATATCTTTACCATTCCTTTGAAATCATCCCTTAAATTGAACTTCTTACCAGATCCCTTAATGTCCTTAAGAAAAACCATTGGAATTGGCGCTAAAGCTGCTAATCCCAGAAACTGTACAATGAAAAGTGGCTTTATACCTTCAGTAGAAATTCCACCAAACGTTTCCACTATAAATGCCGCTATCATTGGTGCTATTAGGCTTGATATGGTTGATATGGTTGAAGAAATGCCGAATCCGGTTGCTCTAGTAGTTCTTCTAAGTGAATTTGCTAGGTAGACCACTTCAACCACATTCACAATATTCATTGTTAAAACTGAGAAAATTGATGCAAGAATTAAGAGCTTCCAATCCCATGCGAAAATGTAGAAGAGAGGTGTAATAACTTCTATTAGCATAGCTGTCATCAGTGATCTCTTTAAGCTTTTAACATCAGCGAAGAAGCCCACGAACGGCGATACAATTGCTGAGACTGCATCTCCAAGGCTTCTCAAATAGCCAATGCCTATTTCTTGCATTCCCAGTGATTTCATGTAAAGTGAAGTGTAGGACATGGGTAAGCTGTTAAATAGTGAAGCATATCCTCTTCTGAAGAGTAAAACGAGGTAGTTTTTACTCTGTCTACTGAAGAATTCCTTAATTTTCGGTAGCATTTACAGTGACCTTCCCATTCAACTTTTCTCTTGATCTGGATTATAGAGGGTAAGCTGAACATTGATTTAAGATTTTTGATTAAAAATGAATTTAAATGCAGCTAATAGGATACTTGCCTTCACCTCACTCTTGTTCCAGGAGGAACTTCGCTTTCGATCGTAAGCCATACTGGTCTGCCTTGATAGTCAGCAGCTAAAAGCATTCCTTCAGACTTAATTCCAGCAATGACTTTCGGCTTTAAATTTGCCACCACCACGAAAAGCTTACCTTCAAAGTACTCTGGAGAATATATCTCAGCTCCGCCGGCAATTATGGTTCTAGGCTTCTCTTCTCCAACATCAACAGTCAACTTTAAAATGCGCTTTCTACCAGGGATTTTCTCAGCCTTCAAAACTCTTCCAATTCTAATATCGATCTTCATGAAATCGTCAAATGATATATAGCTCATATCAGACCTCCCCTCTCAGCTTCATTGTATCAATCTAAACTTAAAGTTTATCATATCCAAAACTTTCAGCAACCTAATTTAATTTAAATGCTAACCTTTATATGGTACTTGACAATAATTAGCTGTCAAGATGAGCAGCGATAATACATTACTCATGCGCCTAATAAGGAAGATAGCAAACCTAAAGGTCAGCGGACTTGCCCTCAGCAAGCTTGAACAACTTGCTTCAAAGATTGGAGTAAATGAGAAAGAAATACTTAAGCTATATGTTGAAGTTAAAAATAAGATCAATCGAGCAAAATTCTCCATCACTTCTTTCAGCGAAAGAATAATTCTTCTACCTCAATGTCTTCGCCCAAAAAATTGCCCGGCAAAGCTTGGCGAATACGGATATGAATGCGTCGAAAATTGTAATTTATGTGAAATAAATCGGGTAATTAGTTATGCAAAGAAGCTGGGTTACAAATATATCTTCATATTGCCAGGCGGAAGTATAATTGAGAGGATTTTTAGAGAATTAAAGCCTAAAGCCTGCCTAGGTATTGCTTGTCTCAAAGAGCTGGTGCTTGGCAGTTTTATCTGTGAAAAATTTAATGTTGCTTCTCAAGGAGTTCCATTAATTAAAGATGGCTGCGTGAATACCGAAGTTAGGTGGAGCGATGTCTATAAAGCCATAGCTTTAAGTGCGGGAAGTACATCTAAATAAATTACTTTGCAAGTTTAGCAAATGTAGTATTATCACTTAAATCTGAAGCCTTTCTTTGACTTCATTTGCACTGAGGCCCTCAACCAGTAGCATTTTCTCTCTCTACTCTTAGAACCTGAAATTAAAGTTACTCTTGCCTTAAGCTTCTTCTTTAAAAGCTTTAGTAGCTCTTTATTCGCTTTTCCCCTAATTGGAGGTGACTCGAGATTTATTATAATAAAACCGTTCTCAACGCCAATGATGCCCTGCTTTCTCGAATTAGGCTTAACTTTGACATGAATTATTACGCCTTTCCTACTTTCAGAAATACATGGTTTCAAATTTTCACCTCGAAGCTCTCATTTTAATCATTTTACTTTGAATTTTAGCTGGCACCAATAATGCTTTTAGCTTGCTCTCAATTTGATTTCATAATCCCTAAATAACTTGCTTAATTCGGAGACTTTATAATTTTCATTTATGATCATCTTAGCCTCTTCAATTAATTGTATTCTTTGCTCCTTGTTCAATCTTTTAAAGTAGTTTCTCCCTTCAATAAATCCTCTAAGAACTTTATGAACAAGTTCAATGCAATTAAATGTCCACGCAATATATGTATAGTTTGCCAACCTGTAAAGGGGCTTCTTAATTACATCAGCTCTATCAGCGCAATCATCAATTGATACGTTTAAAATCATGTTTACCAGCTCTTCTCTAGAGCCAAAATAGCTTGATTTATGTATAATGCCTGACCAGAAGGGCCTTTCTGCTTGTAAGTGAAGATTTGCAACTTCCGCTTGTGGAACGAAGTAAACTTTAACATTATCCCTACTTAATAGAAAGGCTAAGTATGTTTCTATGCCATAATTGCCTACTAAGCGTATTTCCTCAAGATTATATTTAGAGGCTATTTCAAGTGGCATTACTCTATTGCTAGCTAAATTAAATATTTCAAATGGAGATGAGTAGTTTTCTGGGATCGCATCGAAGTTCGATGTTATTCCATACTTGTGAATTTGACCGATCCTGTTTTTTGGTTCATTTCTTGGTTTCGTCGTTCTTTCGAAGACTGGCAATTGGAGAACGCAGTTATTTAATTTTTTAATTATCTTTTCAAGGCGGGATATTTTGGTTTTGGCAGCAATTTCATCATCACCTTGAATTAGCACATAATCTACATCATTGGTGCGCGTTAGATAATTTATACCTCCCCAAGTTGGATTATCACCATAGTATGTCACTGTATTTACATTCACTTCATTATAATTGTTAAACTTATTAGCTATCTTCCTTATTTTTGCAGGGTCTTTACATTTTTTACCATCAATAACAATTAAAATTTCCAAATTGCACGCATAATCATCTTGATTCAAGTAGGATTGCAAAGTATAGCTAATAGATTTTTCTCGATAGCATCCACCCTTAGTTGGCATTATAATTGCAAGCTTCATAACATCCCCAACAAAACTTGATCCAAAGTAAATTCTCCAGCTAAAATCGTAATATTATGGGGGACTTTATATTAAAATACCTTTAGCTTACATTTTAATGAATAATCTCCTTCAATCTTAACCTTTAACATTGGATTTTCAACTTCTACAAAAATTATTTCATAGGAGTATGAAATCCGAAAAATATTAATTCAATTATTTATAAAATAAAATTTATAAGTTCAAAATTTAATATTATTGATGATGAGGTGGAAGTACTGGAAGATAGATCTTGCAATAATATTTTTCTATTATTGACCATTGTTGATTTTGGCATGGCATTTGCTTGGGCTAGAATGTCCTTTCCCTCCCAATTAATTTGCATACTATTTCCATTCTTCTTTCCAGGATCATTTGTATGGGCAATAGCGCTGTTCATATACAGGATACATCTTATGGAAAAGGAGCGGCAAATGACTAATTTAATTGAGAATTAAAATCATTTTACAATCTTAAATTACATATTATATAATTTTCTCAAGTTATTTAATGAATCTCAATAACTTAATGATTATTTGTAATATTAATTAAAGACAAAGCTCATTTAAATCACCTAAATCCATGTGGCAATTTTACATAATTAATGTCATTTTTCAAATGGAAAGATGATAATTGATTTAGCAGCGATTTCATCGTCACCCTGGATTAATAGGTAATCAGCATCTCTTTTTTGAGATGAAATATTCCTCCCCAAGTTGGATTGTACCCACAATACGTTATCGTATTTACCTCTAAGCTACTTTGAACATTAAATTTGTCAGCTATGTGTTCAATTCGCTTTATATCCTTACAGTTTCTGCCGTCAATGGCTATGAGAATTTCCAGCACAAAGTGATGTTTATATTGGTTTACACATGATTGTAAAACGTAGTTTAGCGATAGCTCCCTACAGTATCCTCCCTTTGTGGGCATTACAACTTCCAGTTTCATAAGAGGCTCATGATTTTTGTGTAAAAGTTTACATTCTTTTAGGCGACGAGCTCCATTCAGAGCTCTAGTTGCAAAGGCGATGCAAGTTAATTCTCCGCATTCACCGCAATTTTTCTTAGGAAGATAATTATACGGCTTTGGAGCTGAAAGTTTAACTCTTACGTCTTAATTCTTTATCACTAGGCAGTTGATTGGGCGTTCTTTTCCTAACTTCACTTATTAATTCACGCAATAGTCTTAAGACTAATTCAGCTTCATCTGAATCTTTAGCACAAAAACAACTTCACCTGAACCATAAATTTCAATAATTCTGCCAAGAAATTTCAATGTCAGGCGATTCTAGGCAGGTAAATATTTTACGTTTAGTGGTGGAAGCATCATAGCTAGAGCTTTAACTTCCTCCTTCAAACCTTTAGGGTCTATTGCCTCAATCTCGCATCTATCAAGACGTTTAATGCATCCTCCTTTAACAATCTTTATTATGAATTCATCAGTAACATGGATTTCAAGTATCTGTGTTGAATATTGAGAATTTTTATCATAAAGTTTTCTTTTTGAAGAGTAGACCTCCTCTGTAATACTTCGTAGCTGGGCATCCAAGACACTTCTCTTCAATATACCTTACACATGATGAACAATTCACATTGCATGGTGCTTTTTTCAAATTTCTGCCAGCTAAAAACACTCTTATTGGAAGATAAGGCGAATACTCAACCTCTCCGACAGGATAATAGTTTATCCTCCTAACACCGGGAATCTTCCTGATCGAGCACTCCTCCGTAGATATTGACTCAAGAGTTTTCATATCTTCAGCTATCATTAAAGCAACCAAATTGAACTCACCAATAATAGTGAAAAATCTCACTATTCTTGGACATTCAGCAAATCTATGCAAAATTCTTCGAATAACATCACCACTTTCAGCCTCGATAAAAATAATGACTGGAATGCATTGAAACTTATCAACATTTACAAGAGCTGAGACTTTTACGAGTTTTTGTTTAAGAAGCTTGTCAAGCCTCTTTTTCACTCCCATACTAGTATATCCAATTTTTTCTGCCATTTCCTTCAAGGTTGCTCTTCCATCAGCCTGGAGCATACTAATGATTTCCCGGTCAATAAAGTCGATCATCAGTTTATAAAATAAACAAAAATAATTTATAAAAGTTTTGAAAATAGCCTGCAGGGTGATTATTTGGAGGCGCATTGGATTTGGCTTATCGTCGCAGGAGCAACTGTAGGTTTAATTAGTAGTTATTTTGGTGTTGGAGCTTGCTTCATAATGGTTCCAGTAATGATATCAACATTAACAAGCATGTTCAAAGTGGATCCAAGTCTTGCTCCGCTAATTGCCTTCGGAAGTAACATGGCTATTGTAGTTCCAACGGCAATTAGCGGAGTACTAAAACATAAAAACGAATTAGCTAGAAAAGGAATGCCATTCCCACTAGAGCACTACCTAAAATTTGCAATTCCAGTTGGAGTAGGAAGCTTTTTGGGATCATTATTAGCATTTGTCTTCTTCACCACTCATAGAGCAATTGCAGGATTAATCCTAAAAGGATTATTTGGAATTACGTGCCTCATCGGCGCTTATAGGTTTATGAAAGCAAGAGCGAAACCAATTAACGAACTAAAAGAGCCCTCAACCATTAAATACACTCTTGCTGGCTTGCTCTGTGGATGTTTAGCTCATTTCATGGGTATAGGTGGGGGATTAATTTACATTCCAACGTTAAACGTCATACTCGAAATTCCAATTCACATTGCAGTCCCAATTTCAATAGCAACTATGGTTATTGGATCATCAATAGGCGCCCTATCATTCGGGGTACTAGGCTATCTAGACCAGCTAAAGCATCCAGCTGAATATCCACCACTAACCTTCGGATGGTTTAACCTCCTCCTATTCATACTAATAGGAATTCCAAGCGTGATTTTTGCGCAGATAGGTCCAAAGCTAGCACATAAAACTCCACCTAAAAAATTGAAAATACTCTTAGCAATCCTGTACATTTACGTTGGACTCAGATTAACTATGAATAGCATAATGCAAATGACTAATTTAACTGAGAGGTGATATTTGTCTTTCGAAAAACACTTTACTTATTTTTTCGCCGCCATTTTTTCCCAATTGGATAAGCATCATCGGGTACATTGTGATATTCCAGTGTAGTTAGGTCTGCTGGTCCTAGACCTGGGGAATCTATTGGGTAATCTAGTGCTACTATTTTATCCCAGAAAGCTCTATGATGAACTCTATCTTTTAGTACGATGATTGCTTTCTTTCTTGGATCTATGCCTAAAGCTATAAAGCCTTGATCATCTAGGGGAGCTCTTAATGTCTGTGAAATAATTACGTGCCTATCTTCACCCATGTTTATAACTGCTATAAGCTCTTCCTGCACTTTTCTGCCTCGACCCATGGGTCCAACTAGCGTATATTCAACAGGACCCAAGTATTCTAGTTTACCTTTAATCTCAATAGGTTCACCTGAAATCGGATGAGCCCATCCGCCAATCTTAATTGTGACCTCATCTCCAACCTTATATGTCTCCTTTAATTTTTCTAAAGCAGTGGGATCGGCAATTCCTCCAATAACGAAACTTTTAGCGCCTTGCTCAATTAATTCCTTTAAAACATGCGTTCCATCACCAAGTCTATCACTATGCTCTGCAATTAATATGGGCTTTACACCCTTCCTTACTAAGCGTATAACTTCAGCTACACCCTCCTTTGGCTTTGGAAGCGGCTTAGTAAATTCGTATCGAAGACTCCAAATTAAGTTAGAAATATCCTGTGCAGCTTTCTCAGCCAATTCTCTATTACCATTGGTAACGACGAATACTGATGCACCAATATCAGGTACATCAGCGTAAGCATAGCCAGCTGCCACTGATGCGCAATAAACGCCCTTAGCCTCCCACTCTCTACACCTATCATACACGAGTTTCATTGGCGGACGATCAGTGGCTTGAAATATGCTTGCTGAAACTACACCTGGCTTTCTAAATGCCATTACTGGCTTGAATTCACCCCTAATAGTCTTAATCATGCATCTAGCGGCAATCATTCCAATTTCCTCGGAATCAACATGTGGATAAGTCTTAAGTATGAATACTGCATCAGCCACTTCAGCTAATTCGTGATCTTCATTAGCATGCAAATCAAGTGTAACCATAATTGGAATATTTCCAACAACATTTCTAACTCGCCTAACTATTTCGGCTTCGGGTTTTGGAATTCCTTCAACAGCCATTGCACCATGAAGTGCAAGTAACACGCCATCAAAAGAACCTGCCTCTCTCATTCTATCCAAAATTTCATTAGTTATCTTTTCAAACGCATCTCTAGTTATCCAACCGGTAAATCCTACAGCTTTAGTTCTGCCAGCAGCTAAAATACCTACTAACTTAGCATTTTCTTCTTCAGCGACTTTCATAAAACCCCTAATATAATTTGGAAAGCTTTGGAAGTGCTTGAAAATTTCATCGCCTCTTAAAATGTAATCTTCAAACAGGTCATACGTGGTTTTTTGTGGAACGAAAGTGCACGTTTCATGGGAAAAGCTAGCTACGGCAATTCTCATGGCTCATCAATTTTAACTATAAATTTCAAAATACTATATAAGTAATGCTATTTGTTTGGGGATGGACATAATCGATTATTTTAATATTAATCGATACTTATCTTATCTAAATTAAATGAAAAATACTTAGATGTAGATTATCTTAGTTGGTTAATCAAGATTAGAAATATTCAAAAGAAATGTGATGTCATTAACTTAAAATCATCTTCAATTTCTTGGCAATTTTAACCATTAATCCATGATCGTGTGAGGTTAACGAAGCCATATTTAAAAATGAGCTTAATTATATCGATATTTATCAGCAATCCTAAACGATAAATTACCCAATCTATCTTAAGTTAATCCATGAAATCCAAGAAATATGATGGATATACGTCGTATCAATACTTGGAAGAAAGAGTTGACTTTAAGCCCTATATGCTAGTTAAGCAAATTGGTAGAGTTCCATCCTCAACCATACCTCTAACTAAAAGTGAAGAGGAGCGAGTACAAGAAATACTTGAAAAGTACGTAGTAATTTCACTTCACGACCACTTAGAAGTTTACCCTGAAGATCCAAGTCAAATACCAGATTATATCAAGCGAGGTAGAATGTGGATTGCCTATGAAGGATTAGCGGCTTCAGGTTTGGATGGAGTTTTCGCAGGACTATATGATGGAGTAGGCTCAATTGAATCTAGAGATCCATGGGCGTGGGAAAACATAATTTATCAAATAGGAATGTTTCTGTCAGATCTCAAGCATCAGAATTTTGCTATTCTAGCTGAGAAAGTCGATGACATAATTAGGGCACATAATGAAGGTAGAGTTGCAGTAGTAATTCACCTTGAAGGAACTCCAAATATTGGGTCAAATCTAGATAAAATAGATGTGCTTTACGGCTTAGGAGTTAGATGTATGGGAATAACGTATAGTCAGGGGAATCATTTTGGATCCGGCCTAGCAGATGAGAAGGATGTAGGATTAACAGATTTAGGCTATAAGCTCATTGACAGAATGAATAAACTTGGAATAGCAATTGATCTTGCACATGCAAGTGACAAAACCTCGCTAGAAGTTATAGAGGCAAGCAGATACCCTGTATTCATAACACATGCTGGAGCAAGAGCTTTATGGCCAACGAGGAGAATGAAGCCAGACGAAGTAATCCAAGCACTGGCTGAAAAGGGAGGAGTAATTGGCGTAGAAGCAGCACCGCACACAACATTAACACTCAATAGGAGAAAGCATACCATCGAGTCAGTTATGGAGCACTTCGAATACATTGCCAAGCTAGTCGGAATAGACTACGTAGCATTTGGGCCAGACACGATCTTTGGAGACCACGTAGCAATACATCAAATATTCAGAGAGGAATTGGCAATAAGCAAAACCAAAGAAGGCATACCTCCATATGAAGAAGTGGATTACGTCGATGGACTCGAAAACCCATCAGAATTCATCAACATAATTAGATGGCTAGTAAAGCACGGCTACTCAGATAATGAAATAGCTAAAGTCATCGGAGGAAACATCCTCAGAGTCCTAAATAAAACGTGGAAATAAGCTCTAAAGCACAAGGCCGGGGCGACCCAAATTGAATAGCGTGCTCCAGCGAAACTCTCCGTCACAACCCGCGTTTCGACGGATAGGGGTTGCTATTCAGACGAAAATTAAATTTCTGACGGAGACCTTATATGGCGTATCCGACAAAATATTCTGACGGTGCAGCTATGAGGGCAGTAATATATGCCAGAGTAAGCGTCCGTGGAGAAGACATAGAGAATCAAGTTAAAACCATAAGTGGCTGGGCTCAGCGCCACGGATACCAAATTGCTGCAGTATTCAAAGACATAGATGTGACTGGAGCCTCAAATCCACTAGAAAGGGAGGCATTCAAAGCATTAATGAAATTCTGCAAAGACAATGACGTCAAAACAATCCTGGTTTACGACCTAAGTAGATTTGGAAGATCCCTACCAGAAGCAGTGGGAGCACTAAGAAAACTACTAGATGAAGGCTACACCGTAATTTTCACGCGATTCAACCTCAAAGCAGACTTAAACGATATTGCAGGCAAAGTAATGGTCTACACACTACTCATGGCAGCGGAACTAGAGAGAGACTTCATGCATATGAGATTAGAAGCAGCGAGAATGGCCGGTAAGAGAATTGGAAGAAAACCAGTTGAAATACCAGTTGACCTAGTTAAACAGCTATTGTCAAGAGGAAAAACAATAGCCGACATACACCGATACTTAATTTCGAAAGGCTACCTAAAATATAGGGAAAAAGGCAGGGAAAGAACGTTAAGCTACGAGAGGTTCCGGCGAAAATTAAAGAAACTTGGTATTACTAGTGGTGGAAAATCGTGAAGCAGCGTCTATCCTCATTTTGCAGTAATGGAATTTTTGCGTCAAAAAATTATTTGAAAGATAAAATAAATGTAATACTTTGGTATTTTACTTGTCCCTCTAGCCTTTAAGCCTCATTTTCTTCTGCACACGTATAATGAAAAAGTGAGTAAAGTATCATAAATTTTATAAACTTAAAATTAAATAACACGTGATGGTGAAATCTTTGCAGCCACTACTGGCAACGGTACGCAGCCACCTCTCCCAAAAAGGCTACGACTTTCAGGAAAATGCAGAACTGAGGGGCACAATAACTTGGAAGGTCGACTTCTACCTTCCAGATAATAAAACTGTAATAATGTGCCTCTCTTCCGCGGATGATTTCTACAAGTTAATGTTCATAGCCCAAGATTTAATGCAATTTAGCCCGATAACTTTTATTATAATCTCTCAAGCAAGAAGCTTTCCATACAAGTACTTACAAATAGCAAGAAATTATGGCATTCCAATTTTGAATCGCCGTAATCTGAAATTAATCGATAAGGTGATTTCTGGAGATATTGACGTTGAAGAGATCAATGCTCAGCTTCAGACCGTTGAGAGAAGAGCTTCTCGAAAAGTTGCGGAAGAATGTAGAATGCGAATTTATGAAATGCTGAAAGTTCGCCCATTAACCGAAGATGAAATTGTAGAATCGTTAAGTACTGATTTTCCTGAAAGAACGATTAAGTGGTGCTTGCTGACTCTAAAGCGGCAAGGGAAAGTTAGGAGATTGGCTTCACTCAGCGGATCTAGAAAAGCTGTTTATGGAGTTAAAGAGGATCAGATTTTTCAAATACCTAGATACTATACGGTTGGAAAGGAGCTTCAGCGCAAAATTAACTCTCACCGAATAATTGAATTCCTGAATAAAGCTGGAAGAAAGGGGCTGACAATTACTGAAATTTCAAACTTAGCAGGACTTAAGATTTCTCAAGTTGTCGCATACCTAAGATTTTTAGAGAATAGAGGCCTAGTGAAAAGGCTAAAAGACAAAAGGAAAATTAGATGGAAAACGTTATGATCGAACCCCATAAATGTATGTAAACGTTGAAAAAAGACTTAACAGATCCTGCGGCTCATGGATCACCAGATACGCATAAAATAATACTGGAATTATGTAAAAAGCCGAAATTAACTTAAAGAGAATAGTACGGTTGAGTTGTGCTGGAGGACGAGAAACTTCTGGAAATGTTTCGGTCTGCTTACGAATATTCTTGGGTAAAATCGGCATTTAAGAGTTAGTTCAAGAGATTGCTAAACATCAGCCGAGTTCATTGCATCATTGCTATAATGATTTTTGCTCTTCAACAATCTATCTCTTATAGCTGTAATTGAGAGCACTATAACTCCAATTATGATTAGCATCATCCCATGCTTTGCCCTACTCCAATCAACCCCAATTAGCGATAGCTCTACTACACAGTTTTTGAAAATCGTGAAATTTATGAATTCCACTACATAAAGCCCTGGTTCATCCAAGTGAAAAGTAAATCCAACTTCTTTTTCACCTCTCTCAAGAATTAGCTTTTCATTAACATCATATATAGGCTCTTCACCGTTCAACACGTAATTTAAGTAGCAATCTAAGCGTGAAATTTTAATTATTACGATTTCAGTGCTATTTCTTACGTTTCCATTTGATCTAGCTATTTTCACATAATAGGTTGCTTCATCAAAAACTTCACATACTGGTCCCGTGAATGGTGAACTTTTAACGTCAAATGTCCTATTAGAGTAATGACTGCTATTCACTAGCATGCAAAGCCCGATGAGAATTAACATTACAGAAATCCTATAGTAGACCTTCAAGATTTCACCTCTCAAAACTCATATGCTTACACATTAGGAAGCTAATGACCGTTATTGCCGAAATTAATAGAGCTGATAATGAGATCGTATTGAAGACTTGGAGAGCATCAAGCACAATGAAGGGTTCAGTTAGCGGATGTATTCGCTTCCATCCAAAAAGTAATGCTAAAACCAGCCAAGTAAGCTTAGGCGGCAACATGTAAGAAATGGGGTCAGGTAGATGACCTAGCTCTGCCAAAACTCTGAAAGCCATCCAGAAAATCACAGAGGTAATGGAGGATAATATCCATTTTTCTTTAAATAGAATGGAGATAACTGATGATATAGCAATTATGTAGTAGGTTTGCACTAAAAGCGATACCAGTAACAATGGTAGATTAATTAATGAAAATGCATAGTATGAAAGTTCGAGATAAAAGTTTAAAGCTAAAGGCAATGCTAAAATAGTAAAGTTAACAATTGTGTGAAGCAAAATCTTCGAAGCTAGCAACTCCATTCGACTTACAGAGCTACTTAAAATAATCTCAAATTCGCCCCTTTCTATAGCCGCCGAAATCCTATAGCCAATTATTAAAGGGATGTATATGGTTGAAACTGCAAAGTTATAGCCTATCATTAAGAATATGAAGAATTGCATTGCCCTCTCCAATGATGAATTAATTCTCTGCAAAAACAATATGGTATTATGGTTACTTGGAATTGAAAAAGTAAAATCAAATTGTATTTGCAGTAAAAAGTACATTGACATGAAAATGAGGGCTTCCATCACTGGAAAGCGATATGTCTCTTTAAATTCAATACTCATTAGATCAATTATGTTTTTAAATTTCATATTATCACGTCTCCAGAACCTTCTTAATTAGAAGTTCTAAATTACCGCCATAACTTGATTCATGAATCGTGTCAAGAAGTTTCTTAAATCTACTTTTACTAATCCACTCAAAGAATCCTTCCCTATCATTAGTTACAACAATTACTGTGTCATTTTTCATAACTTCAATTTTATCAATAAAACTTAATTTTTTCAATTGATCTATTAAGTCGCTTTCTGCACTCTTTATCGCGAACTTTTTAGTCGTCAAACCATGTTTTTCATAAAGATCAGCTAATTTACCATATTCAATGAGCATGCCGTTACTCATTATCGCAACGGTGTCACACACCCTCTCCAATTCGTAGAGGATGTGTGAAGAGAGAAGTATATTTATACCGAATGCACCATGCAATTCCTTCAATTTCTCGAGCATTATAGCCCGGCCATTAATATCCAGATTTGCTGTTGGCTCGTCGAGAATTAAGAGCTCAGGATGACCAATTAAGGCGCATGCTAATGCAAATCTCCTACGCATTCCCATGGAAAGTTTACCAATACATCTATCAGCATGTTCATAGAGATTCACAAATTTAAGCCAAAATTTAACTTCTTCATTAACTCCGCTAACGTTTTTAGCTTTAGCTACAAAGCTTAAATAATCAATGCATGAAACATGCTTCGGGTATGAAAGGTTCTCCGGCATGTATCCAACAAGCCTAGCTATTTTGCTACTTTCTTTCCACGAATTGAAACCGAGGACGAAGGAGCACCCAATTGTTGGCTTTATAAAGCCCATCAATATTTTGATTAAAGTAGTTTTACCAGAACCATTTGGACCTATTAAGCCTAGAATTCCTTTCTTAAAGGTAAAGGATACATTTGATAAAGCTGATATTTTCCCAAACTTCTTGGTTACATTTTTAACTTCTATTACCTCTCTCAATTATTTAGTCCCCCTAAATAATTTTTTATAAATAAGAGCAAATAAAATAATTGATGCAATAAGTATGATTATTAATATTAGCATTAAGTTTAAAGGATTGAGGGGCGTGGATAATATTGGTTGAGCATTCCCATAAAGCGAGAAGCCCAAATCAAGATTAGCAATCATGAATATCCCAACTGAATATAGAAGTGCATCAACGATGAAGCCCTCCATGTAAAGAACAAGTAAAGATTTAGAATCATAATAGTAGTTGAATGCTAATTGTCCCCTTTCAACCTCAAAAGCTGAGGAGATCATCAGGCCGCAAATATCTGTTTTATTTACAACTAACCTTACATCATCCACTACTCTCCCTACAAATTTGTATTTTTCAAAGTAAGTTACAATAAAACTCTTATTTTCAATATCATTTCGAGTTAAATAAAAACCAGTTATCCCTATCATCTCACCATTTAGCTTATAAACTTCTCTTGTTTTAATGTTTAAAAGCACTGATGTGCTGTTAGCATAAATGATTTTTGACGAGTTATAGATTTCAACACTCAAATTCAAAACATAAAACGTATTATTAAGCTTCTTCGGAGTTATGACAAATAGTATTTTAAGCAGTGCTTCTTTTGATGCTAATTCTGGTCCTCCAGAACAATATAAGTAGATGCCATATGCTTGTCCTTTATAAATTAGTCGAGCATTTAATGGTCTTAATGGTAGGGGCGATGTTATTAGAAAAAATAGGAGAAGTAACTGCACAAACATGTAGTAGACCTCGCTCTTGCTTTGCTAGTCATATGTGGCCTTCGTTATTGCTTTAGCATATGCCCACCATTCATTTCCGAGAGCTACATTTCTAAACTTTGCAGAACGCCATGAATACGCCAATGTTGTACCCATGTAATGTCCTTGATTACCTTCATCGACCACAGCGATACCATAACATGCCCACACTCCAGTATCCCAGTCGTGAAAGTCATATGAATCATCATTGCCTTCTTCGACAGCACATATGTACGCTTTGACTCCCCAACTGAAAATAATGCAATATCCCCAGTCATGAACTTCCCATTCATCAATTTCTGGATCTGGATTGCTATCTCCAGAGCTTGTGACAGCAATTGTCTCAATTACATTAACTAGAGCTAATAAGGTTATAAGCACCAATATGCTGATGATATGTCTTCTCTTTACAACATTTCCCATTATTATCACCAAATATTCTTTTATTTTTCTAATATATATTGAAAAATTTGGCCCAATTGCATGAATTAATAATTAATAGAAAATGAAAGATCATTAAAGCTGGAAATAAAGCGTCTGGCATCATTGTAGAGTTTTGAGATGACACCTAGCTGCCTTTCAATTGCTAATATGTAAACAAAATGTTTATATTAACGTAAACAAATCGTATTACTGATCATTATGTCAACTGTAATAAGTATCAGGATAAGAAGCGAAGTTAAGGAGCTTCTCGAGGAAGCAGGCATCAACATAAATTATGAGGTGAAAAAATTTCTAGAAGATTTAGCTTGGAAAGTGAGGGTAAAGAAGAATTTACTTATGATTGACGAATTTTTAAAGAATATGCCGCCTGCTCATAGAGGATTTGCAGTTAAATCAGTGAGGGAAGATCGTGAACGTCGTTGACTCATCAATTATTGCAAAGTATATTTTAAGAGAAGAAGGCTGGGAGCAAGTCAGAAAATACCTTGAAGAAGGTGCTTTAACTTTTAAAATCGCAATTAAAGAAGCATTAAATGCTTTATGGAAGAGAGTTGTGATGAAAGAAATAGAATCAAATTATGCCTTCCAGATCGCTAAAATATTATTAAAGCATCCCATCGTAAAATTCGAGCCTCAAGACCCATATTTGCCTGATGCATTTCGCATAGCAACTGCAAGGAAAATAACCGTTTATGATGCGTTATTCATAGCTTTAGCTAAGCGCCATAATTCAAAACTCATTACTAGTGATAGAAAGCAAGCAGATGTAGCCGAAATTGAAAATGTAGAAGTTATATATATCCCATAATAAGCTATCAATCGAATAATTCAGCTAATTTTTATAAGGAATTAAATATATTAAATTTAATTTTGATTCACTCATTATGCTACCTTAATTAATTCATATTGATCACTGCCTATTCCGAGTTTTACTGCTGCTTCTATCATGCTTTTCCAGTCAGGTCCTCCCTGCGGTTTTGCATAGCTGAATGGCGGGTAGTCTATTAGGGCGGATAGCTTATCTTTCCCTGGTTCCATTACTCCGAGTTCGTCGACTGCAGATCCAGGTATACCGGGCGAGTTATTTATCATGTCTATAGACGCCTTGTCGATTGCTACTGGATCTTTAGAGGCCAGTACTCCTATGTCAGGAACTATGGGGATGTCTGCGTATGCTGCGCAGTCGCAGTGTGGCGTTATGTCGTAGGCGAAATTGAAGAAGAACACTTTGTCTTTTCCAATGAGATTTATTATGGCAGACGCTGCATCTGCAACTCTTATTGATAATTCGCTGTTTCTTGGATGGTGCATTTCGCTCCAACTTGTAATTGCATTAATTGGACATATTGTCCAGCAGCCGCATCCCCAAAGGCATTTCTCTTCTATTACCTTTAAGTGGTTATCCACTAGTTGAATTGCCTTTGCTGGGCAAAATTCTACGCATTTCATACACTTATTGCACACTTCAACTTTAATTTTCGGTTTCATCGCCAAGTGTAGTGGAGCCTTTCCAGACTTGGTTAGGCACCCTACACCGATATTCTTCAGTGCACCTCCAAATCCCGTTCTTGAATGCCCCTTGGCATGAGCAAGTGATACCAATGCGTCGGCTTCAGCAATAGCTTGGGCAACCTCAACTTCCTTAAGTCTTAAACCATTAACTTTCACTTTAACTCCACTAAATCCCTTTAAACCATCGGCTACAACTATTGGAGCTCCTAATGATTCAGGAGTATATCCATGCATTGCAGCTGCTTCCAAGCACTTTTCAGCTGTACCCCTACCTCCAGTGAGACCAACTCCAGTAGTATCCGTTATGAACGGCTTTGCACCTAACTCCTTAATCTTATCAACGATGACTCGAATATGACTAGGCCTAATAAAGCGAAAATTGCCCGGCTCGCCGAAATGAATCTTTACTGCAACCAAATCACCTTTACTAATAGCGCTTGCCGCACCAGATTTATCAAAAAGTTTAGCCAATTTTACCTCCAAGTTTTCATTCTTCTTCCTCGACTTAACATCGATGAAATAAACTTTTGAAGCCACGACTATCACCGCAATACAATATCTCCAACTATCCTATTATAACTACTTACGACTACTTATTAATGGTGTATTAAAACAATTTTATTGTAATATACTTTATCGTCAATCGTCGTGATACATTGCTAGATCATTGATTTTAGCAAATATTCATTTAATTATTTCCATTAATTATTTACTGCTTCTTTACACTAAATTTGAATTATATGTGTAATAATTAGACCATTTTTCTATTACGAAAATAATGCAATATTAAAGATATATTTAGATTAAAATTGAATTAGACGATGTAATTAATCTAAGGATTTTTCATTTTCTTACCATCGAAATTTTCTGGTTATTTGACGGTGTGATTTTAGCTGCATTTTTATGTTTGTCAGGTTGAAGGTTGTTGGTTTTATTCAAGTATTGTCGATTCGTTGTTGTTGATGTTATTACGTCAATTGACGTATAAACGCTCCATTAAATAATTATTTTGTTAAATTATTCGTAAAGAGTATATACTATTTTTATGAATAGTTATTAATGTATTATGGGGGGCAAATCGTGGATGAGTTTGATATTTTGATTGAAAATGCAATGATTGTTGATGGAACTGGCATGCAGAGGTTTGCTGGATATATAGGTGTTAAAGATGAAAAATTAGCATACTTATCAGTTGAAAAGCCTGGGGTAGATGCGAAGCATGTTATTGATGCTAAAGGGTTAATTGCTTGTCCAGGATTTGTCGATATTCACGGTCACGCTGATGAAACTATTATCCTATATCCTAAAGCGGAGAACTATGTTTTACAGGGAGTTACTACTGTTGTTGGTGGTAATTGCGGCTTTTCACCGGCTCCAGTTGGCGATTATTGGTTGATGTCCTTTTGGGAGTTAGATTGGTGGCATGAGTTAAAGCCATTCAAGTATTATCCGCCGCTAATGCATCCGGTGGAGAAGGTTAATGAGAAGTTGAAGGAGAAGTTTGGCTTTACAATTGATTGGCGTACTTTCGGTGAATATTTAGATAAAGTTGAGAGTAAAGGCATGTCGATTAATTTGGTGCCGATTGTTGGTCATAATGCTATTAGAGCTGCAGTTATGGGCGAAGATTTCAAGAGGAAGGCTAAGCCTGAAGAAATTGAGAAGATGAAGGAGCATGTCAGGGAGGCTATGGAAGCTGGAGCTCATGGTTTGTCCAGTGGCCTCGATTATGCTCCAGGCTTTTACGCTGATACTCAAGAGCTAATTGAGCTTGTTAAGGTCGTTAAGGAATATAATGGAATTTATGCTACTCATTGGAGGAGAACTGGAATTAGAACCGAAACTAGAAGAGAAGTAAATCCTCCTGAGAAAATTAAGGGCATTATCGAGGCAATTGAAATCGGTAGGAAGACTGGTGTTCCAGTTCAAGTTTCACATATCCTAACTGGATATGTAATCTATCCTCCTCCACCACCTGAATTGCTTGAAGCTGCAGCAAAAGCTACTTTAAAGGTAATTGAAGATGCGAGGAAAGATGGAGTAGATATTGCATTCGACTTAATTCCAAATACGACTGGCGGAGTATTTTCTGTTCCAAGGCTCATAGCTCTATTAACTCCATGGCTTAGGGAGGCTGGCTCAGAGGAAAAGTTGATTGAAAACCTAAAGGCTGAGGATTACAGGAGAGAAGTTAAAGAGGCAATTTACGCTGGGAAGTGGTATTCAGTTAATCCGATAATAAACCCATATTGGATGAATGGAATTGTAATTAGAAAGTGTAAAAATGAAGAATACGTTGGCAAGACTCTTGGCGAGATTGCAAAAATTAAAAATGCAGATCCGGTTGACACGCTAATTGACTTGATAATTGAAGATCCTGGAACGCTTATTGAGCCCAAGATTGTGGATGAGCGTGAAGTAGTAACGTATGTTAAACATCCATTAGCAATGATAGGTATAGACACTTTTGCACTGGACTTTAAGTGGGAAGCTAAGGTGCCTCCATACTACCTTCCTCACCCGAATACCTATGGAGCATATCCAAGATGTATCAGGCGATTCGTAAAGGAATTAAAGGTACTTACACTAGAGGAGGCGATAAAAAAGGCGACTTACATGCCAGCGCAAAGAATGAAATTAAAGGATAGAGGAGCAATCAAAGTAGGTTACTATGCAGATATATTGCTTTTCGACTACAATTCCATAAGCGAGGGAGGAGATTACTTAACTCCAAGAAAACCGCCCAAAGGAATAAAATATGTCATCATCAATGGAAAAATAGTTGTAGAGAATGGGAAACATACGGGAGCCAAGCCTGGAAAACTATTGAGAAAGAAGGGCAAATCATAATTTAAAAATGATTAAACTACATTCTTTTACTTTAACAGGTTACGTGTAATATTGCTGCAACCCTCTTTCCTTCATTCCTAAGCTTATTAATTACTTCAATTACGCGTGGAGTAGTATCGATTATAATTTCTACTCCTCTATCCTTCACTATCTGGACGGCTTCATCTATTATGGGTAATGCTCCAAATTGTCCAGAGCCAATAACTATAACCTCGGGGCCCTCATCTAACAACTCTTCAACTTCGGGAGGTGCAAGTGGTGTATGTAACCCTCTCTTAAAAGGCTTTGAAAGTTCCTTTTTACGCTTGGAAATTTGGCCATCAACGTGAATAACGATATCATGATTATATCTTTTTCCATCAACAATGATATAGCCAAATCCAGTTTTCTCAAGCATAATTCCACCACAATCTAAATAATACATGGGAGAACAAAACTATTACCACTAAAGTTAGGTGACTGATAAAATTGAAAGCAGTAATATTTGATATTGATGGCGTAATAGCTGATCCATCGAAGCGCCTTGAAAAATGCTTAAAGGAGCTAGGTGCAACCGATATAAAAAATATGTTTGGAGCCAAGCGAAGGAAATTTTGGAAAATATTCCTAAGTAGCAAGTATATGCATTTAGACAAGCCTATTGCTGTAAACATTGAGTATATTAGAAAATTGAAGGAACAAGGATACTACATCATCCTGCTAACTGGAAGAAGAAAAGATACGCAGGGGCAAGCTACTCTTAAACAGCTGGAGAGGTGGGGCGTTCCATATGATGAGATATATTTTAGATATCCAATGGACTTTAGAAAGGATGTAACATATAAGGCAAACATAATTAAGAAATTAAAAAGTAGAGGCTATGAAATAGTTGAGATATGGGATGACATGGAGAAGATAGCTCAAAAATTAAAGAAATTGGTGCCGAATGCAAAGGTTGTAGTTTATGATTTTAAAGAAAAAAGAATGTCAATTTTAATTTAATATTTTGAAATTACAGTTCCTTCAAATTGTTTGATGATGAAAGTATTAGCAGCATTGAAAGCATGTTGAAATCAATTTCCACCTTGGAGCGCCAGCCAATCTTTATAATTTGACCATCTTGCTCCAGATAGCCGTATCTGACGAATTTATCTATTATATAGTCAATTCTCCATCGAGGAAGCTTTTCAGCTAATATGTCCTCAAGCTCCCGCCTATTAACTGAGCCGCCCCTCGAGTTTATGTAAGCCAAGGAAGCTGCTAGAGCGCCTATATCATCTATTCTCCAGCCAGCTGTTAATATATCAGTTAATTTAGCTGGATCCCTAAGAGTAACTATGAATAAAGCTTTATCATAATCTTCTATTGAAGCATTTTCAGGATTCACGTCGCCTTGAAAAACAACTTTAACTTTTAAGCCAAATTTAGCTAACTCTTCATCGAGAAGTTTAATTACATCCAAATATTTTCTGCCTAAAGATCTCTTAAGCTCCCAGCCCTTTACTCCTGCGCGCCTATGCCTTTGGAGTAAAAGTAGTTGAGCAGCTCTCCTAACTTTGCTAGAATAATCAATTTTCCTTCTGCTCATTTAAATTAATCCTCCTTCTCCATTCATCATAAGTTATTGAAATGGCAATAGATTTATTCTTAGAAACTTGGCTTGAACTACCCTTAGGAATTATAAGGTAGTCTCTCCTTTTAGGATCGAACTCCAAGGCAATATATCCATATGTGGCGAGAAAGCTAATCATGTACGCCTTTAAGAGGGAGATTTCATAATCGATATTCAAAACGAATTTCCAATATGAAATAGGTTTACCATTGGAATAGCTTAGAAGCCTTCTCCAAAACTCTTCAATCATATCATTAAATGATCCCTGTAAAGCAAGCTTCTCCTTTATTAAATCCTCAATTGAGGTCAATTCCACTCCGATGATAGGTGGA
The DNA here is from genome assembly GCA_025061115.1 of Candidatus Culexmicrobium cathedralense. Classification (GTDB taxonomy): domain Archaea; phylum Thermoproteota; class Methanomethylicia; order Culexarchaeales; family Culexmicrobiaceae; genus Culexmicrobium; species Culexmicrobium cathedralense. The sequence continues at coordinate 207,416 of JANZKC010000003.1, forward strand.
GGAAGCCTTCCCCACCTATCTTTTAAGGGTGGAAGATTCAACCAATAATTAATAGCTGCTTCAATAGCTTTTGGAGATATAGTCCTTATTGATGCTATTGGGTGCCATGCAGAAACGATAATTGAAGCTAACTTCTTTAAACTTAGAGTTTTGATTTTCCATTCAATAATCATTGGATCAAAATAGAGCCTAGAAGATCTGCTTTTGACCCAATCTCGCTGCAATTCCACAATTTTAGAAATCCGGTCTATTGCATCTAAATCTAAGGCTAAATCTTCAATGGACAATGAATCTTTCAAATAATTCCTTAATTTTGAAAGCAATTCTGGAACGTTAACTTGGAATGGGTCGGAGCCACGCTTTATGACGTAATCACAAGACTTAACTATCCTCTTAACTGTGCTAATATTCCTCCGCTTACTCATGGATTGACGCTCCTAACGATAGATTTTCCTCCAACATTTTGAACAACGATTATGTTAGCATTCTTAATCTGCGGTATTATTGGGCTTGGAGTTATTGCAATGCATTGAACATTGCTACCTTCAGAAAAGGATGATACTAGCAATTTAGATATGATCTCCCTATTTCTTGGATCCATATGAATGTCAAATTCATCTACAGCTCTGAATGGAGATTTTATGAAGCTTTGAGCTGCCAAAAGAAAAGCCATGACTGCAGTTGTTCTTTCACCACCACTTTGAGAATATCCATCCAAAACAACTGGAGCATTTCCTCTGAAGCCGATTAAAATTTCCAAACCAGCTTCATCAACATCTTCAGCATTGATCAATCTAACATACCCTGTAGCGCCAATTTCATTTAGAATATCTCCATAAATTTTGTTTATTTGGCTTAACACTTCACTAACAACTTTTCTCCAAAGTTTCACCCTTTCTTCAAGCTCATTTAATAGTAGTGCTCTATTTTGCTCAAGAATTCTTATTCGCTCAGATAGCTCCTCAAAGGTCTTAGAATAAGCTAAATACATTTGCTCAACATCTTCTGAAACTTCGCCAATATACTCCAAACGCAATTCAACCATCCTAATTTTATCCAAAATTTCAGCTGGCTCGCCAACTTTTCCAGGGCGAGGCCCTAATGCTTCAGCTTCACTTATCAACATGTTTAATTCATTTAATCCTCTTGATAGATCCCTCTTCAACTCGATTAATTCAGCTTTGGCAGAATCCAATTTAAATTGTAATAACTCCAATCTAACTCTACTTTCAATGTATTTTTCATATAAATTCTCGATAGTGAAGTCAAGATCATTGATTTTCACCTGAATTTCAGCCAATTTAGAATGTATTTCCTCTAAATCGATAATTGATGTTGACCCAAATAGCTTTACAATATTCTCTCTACCGATCTTTCCAGTCAATTTATTTATAACTTCAATTCTTCCGGCTTCCCTGCTTTTTTCAATAAGATTTAGTAGTAAGGTTTTGCGTTGCATAGTAAGTTCATTTATTTTGCCTGTTAGATTTGAGCATTCAAGATTTATTCTTTTAATTCTCATTTTCATGGATGAAATCCTTTCTTCCAATTCTCTAATCTTATCTTCAATGCTATCGATTAAGGCTTCCTTCCTGCAAACCTTTGCCCATGCATGCTCGATTTTAAGTTCATTAAGCTCTCTTTCAAACTTCCTTCTCAACTCAAGTTTCTCATACTCGCTCCTCCAGAAATCAAGTGTTGTTTTTGCTCTTTCAAGTAGTCTGTGAACGCTTTCCTCCTCCTTCAATATCTTCCTCAATCTATTTTTGATGTCATTAATTCTTTCTCTATAATGGGTTAAGCCAATTGCATCCTCAAATATTCTAAGCTTCTCCTTAGGTGGAACAACTGCGAATTCTTCAACCATGTTTTGATGCATGATTATTAGCATGTTATCTGGCTTGAATCCCAATGATCTTAATATTTCTTGAACTTCACTTTTCGTTTTAGTTTTACCATTAACTTCAAACCAGTACGACCCATCTGACCGTAAATACCTAGAAATTTTGATGGTATTTGAGTGGATTTTAGGATAAGGTCTTCTTCTACCTTTAGGTGAGTTGTCTATTATCAGTGAAACTCTCGCTAGCTTTTCACCCCACCTAATTAAATCGCTTAACCTTCGACCCCTCTCAGTATATGCTTGTCCAAGGGCAACTGATATTCCAAGTAGAATTGAAGACTTACCTGCACCATTTGGCCCACATATGAGATTTAGACCTGGCTTGAGCGGAATTCTGCCAAACTCATATGACATGAAGTTTTCAAGTATAACTTCCAGTATCATTACCAGCTGAACCTCACATTAACATAAATATACTTTCTACCTAAAAATTAATTGTAACATGTAAATTTGATTATTCATGTAAGGTGAAATCTTGGTAGTAGCAGGTAAAATATTCAAACTTCGAGAAGCTATTCCGCTAAGGACAATAACTGCAAAATTATTGGATTACAAGGTGGAAGAGACGGTTGAGGAGCCTCCTCAAGAATTTACATTGCTCACTGAAATCGTAAACTTAGATCTAGTTGGAGATAGGATTAGAGGCTTATACACCAAGGATATTCTCATAAAAATATCTAGGAGAGGAGAAGAGGTTCCTATAGTTAAAACCCTTGAAGCTCCATTCACATTTACAGTTAGAGGAAATAATATTCTATTGACAATTATTGGAAAGAAGAATTGGGCTAACTACGTAGCAAACGAACTAAGCAAAATTATATTCATTAGTGTAGGCGGAATTGTTGAAGCAAGAATTTCACCGGAGACGCTGAGGCAATATCATGAAGAAAATCCTGAAGGGACTAAAGTAATCTTCTTCGACAATGTTGACATTCCAAACATAGATAAACTTAGCTTGTATGGGCCAGATCTCAAAAACACAATGCTATATAGCGAGTACTTATCCCATGGAAGCATCTGGTACATAGTTGCCACATCTAAGAAACATGGGTACGTAGTTGGAATAACTAGAAACTGCGTGATAACCGTCTTCAGCAAAATTGATGAATACTCATTTTTCAGATTCGTTGAAGACGAAATATTTCCACTAATAGAAGTTTGAGCATTCTAGTTATTAACTACCAAGAAAATTAGCGATAACATTTATCCCTGAAGGTTGAGTAAACCTATTTCTAGGTGCATAGACATTGATCATTCTAGTCACGGGCCTTCTTCCATTTGAATCTGGTAAAACTAGCTTTGTAAGCGAGCTAATTCAAACTTTAAGCGAAGTTGGAATTGAAGCAACTCCATTCAAGCCCATAGGAGGGCATAATGCTTGGTATCAATATGAAACCCTACTGAATAGTATTAAGCTTAAATGTCTCGTGGGAGAGGATGCCTATAAATTAGCAAAAATGGTTAATCGAATAGATGAAGTTGACCTGCTATCCCCAATAGACATCTTACTGGCACCTCCAGACCCAATGAAACACCTCGAAAGCATGCATTACTTAATGGATGTTTATAGAAGCATGTTTAAACAAGCCGTAATGCTAAGAACAACTCTATTTTTAAATGGTAAAGCATGCACGAAGCACTACTTAATAGAAGACAACTACGATAATGCTATTCAAACGCTAAAAAGCGATATAGATGCTCTCATTGAAGTTATTGGAGATGTAAATAATATTAACTATGATGACTTTATGAACAAAATTTTAGATCCAAGCCTCTACAATGAAGTTGATAAAATATTGCGGTACCTTATATCAAGGGATAAGAATGTCATCATAGAAAGCTTTAATGATGCAGCATTACCTATTCCAAAAGCAATCAACTCAGACTACGTAATTATAGTATCTCCAGGACGCGTATTTCTATATAGGGGTGAAGTATATGCAAGAGCTGCAAGTGTACTAGAAGAATATAGAAGTCCACTATCAATCAAAACCCAAACAATAATGCCTTTATGCAGGCCACTTGCAATCATACCTTGGAAGCCAAAAAGCAAAGAAGCAATTAAGCCCTCTGAGGCAGCCAACCAAGTTGCAAAGATAATATTAAGACCTAGATAATCAACATTAATCACTTCATAAAGCCATATCTGTTGTGAAATTGCAACTAATATGCTTTAATAAGTATGGATGCATACTGATTTTAGGTGCCACTATGGCTGATTCATATAAAATTTTGAATGAGGAATTTTCAATTCAAGAGCTGATGGATTTTGTAAGCGATTTAAGCCGCTTTCATAGAATTCAAGGCTGCGATGAAATAGAGAAAGCTGGGAACTATATAAAATCCATTATTGAAAGCGAGGACGTACTTGATGTGGAGTTGAAGCACTATAGTTACGGTATTAGGCATGGTTCTTTTGGACCAGTTGTAGGCTGGTGGATTAAGGGCGGAGAGCTCAGATTGATCAAGCCCCGAGAAGAACTTTTACACAGCTTTAAAGATTCAAGGACGCTTGTAGCAGCTCATAGCCCTGGCGGAATAGTTGAAGCTGAAGTTTTGCATATTGGAGACGGAGAAGACCCATCAAGCTACAATAAAATCGATGTTGAAGGCAAAATCATTCTAGCTTGCGGCTATGCATACATTGTTTATAGGCAAGCCACACAGAACGGTGCAGCTGGAGTTTTAATTTATAGGAAAACAGGAATAGAAGATGCAGTTCCATATATGGGTTTATTTCTAACTCCGGAGGAAGCCAAGGAATCAAAAGCTCCAGCACTAGTAATATCCAAAAAAACAGCTAATAAACTTATTAAGCTAATTGAAAAGGGCGAAAAGCCAGTAGTAAGAATCACCGTAAATGCTGGTTATAGAGAGGAAGCTTGGATACCAGTAGTTACAGCTAAGATAGGGGAAAGTGAAAGCGAAATTCACCTATGTGCTCACTACTGTCACCCGGCTGGAACAGTCAATGATAATGTAAGTGGAGCTGCCTCTCTAATGGAATTAGCTCTAAGCTTAGCCAGGGCAATCAAGAATAAACGATTAGATAAGCCAGATAAACACTCAATAAGATTTCTATGGGTCCCAGAATTCGCGGGGACATTAGCGTATATGATTAATGATAAACCACAAGTGGTTTTCAGCGTAAATCTAGATATGATTGGAGAAGAACAGCAGCTAGCAGGATCAACCATAAACTTCGTAAAGCCTCCTCCAAGGCTATTCCACCCATATGAAGCCGTAATTTATTACAACTTGAAGAACGCACTATCACTAAGTGAAAGCTTCTCATCCCCAAGAAAAGCTCTAGCCTACCGATTCGACATCGTACCATACGAATTTGGAAGCGACCATGATGTATATGTGCAATTCAATGTGCCATCAATAATGATTAATCAGTGGCCAGATAAGTTCTATCATAGCGATCAAGATACGATAGACAAATTCGACCCACAGCTAGCTAAAATAATCTCAACCTCAATTGGCTCCGCAATTTACATGATATCAAAAACAGGACATGAAAAGGAAATTCAAAAACTAGTTAAAAGCTACTTCTACAATTACATTGGACTTGAACTATCTGCAACCCATAAGGAGCTATTCGAAGCAAGGTACAAATACATAATCAAATCAATTGGAAGCAAAGTATTAAGCGAAGTACCAGACAAGACAATCAAAAAGCTGATGGAAGCAATTGAAGAAGAATGCGAGAGCCAAAGTGATAAAGAGAAATACGTATATAAAGAGCCAATAGGCGTATTGTCCTCAAGGCTCATTTATAGGCGAATGGGCTGGGAAGGCTATAAAGCACTAAAGGAAATTACTGAAAAGGAAAAATTCATGAGAACAGTCATCAGCAGCTTAATTCCACTATACATGCGGAATCCAATTAGCATAAGTAGACTCGCAAAAATGATAGAAGAGGATTACGGAGTTAAAGTGAAATTGGATTTACTGAGAAAAACAATTGAACTATTAATCAAAGCTAAAATAATCGAGAAAAAATAATCATAATTATATTATTTTTATTTATTATAAGAGGATTAGAAGCTAATTATGAAAGTGCTTTTGAGCTGCTTTAACGAATGCATGCGCCAATTCCTCTTTATAGCCAACTAATATAACCTGTTTAATTGTTGTGCCACCATCAATATGGCGCTTCAATTCAAATACCATGACATTAGCAGCATTATCTGGAGACACACCACCCACACCAGTACCTAATCCTGGTTAGAGTAAAATCGAATTGTACCTTAATTTTTAAATACTCGATTTTGAGTAAAATATTTGGGGAATTATAATGCTTGAAATCCCCCTAAACCCATACTACCTCAAGTGGATTGAATCTGATGAAAGCCTTAGGAAGCTCGCAACTCGAGTCTACTTGAAAAGCGGAAGCACAAGCACAGTAAGAACATACCTCGACGGAGTAATAATGCTCAGCAAATTTCTGGAAATGAAGCCAAGTGAAATTTTAAAGGCAAAACTAGACTGGGAAGGCATATTGAATGAATTTATAGCCTACCTAATTTATGAGCGCAAAACTGCAAGGGGAACAGCGCTTAACTACTTCAGCGGAGTAAAAAAGTGGCTTGAAATCAACTTACCCAAAGAAGACTGGTACTCAATAGACTGGCGAAGAATAGACAAGCCAAGCAAATGGAAAGTAGAGCGAGACAGAATACCAACAAGAGAAGACTTAAGATTAATATTAAAAGCAGCAAATCCAGCCTGGAGAGCAATAATAACATTAGCAGTCTCAAGCGGCTTAAGACAAGGAACAATCATAAACCTCAAAATAGGAAACATAAAAATCTACGAAAACGGCAAAATCAAACCACTAACAGAATATTTGAAGGAAAATAAGCCGCTAAGCAGCGAAGCCCTGGGCATTATTTTGGTGGAACCTGAAATCGCAAAGGAAAGGCCAGAAAAATACCTAACATTCTGCACAGCCGAAGCCCTAAAACACATCCTAATGTACCTTAAAATCAGGATGAAGCGAGGAGAAAAACTAAGTGAAGATACACTGTTATTCGTCAACAGAAGCAAGCGCAAAATAAATCCACACACATTCAAATACAACTGGCTAGACATCCTCGCAAGAGTAGATAAAAACGTGAAGCACCGCAAATGGCACATCTACCGATTCCACACACTCAGAAAATACTTCTCAACATGGTGCAAACTTTCAGGTGTAGATCCCTGGGTAGTAGAAGCCTGGATGGGCCACAAAGCAGGGATCCACCAAGTCTACTTCCTATCAGGCATAGAAGACCTAGAAAACCCAGTCCTAATAGCCAGGCTAGCCGAAGAATACAGAAAAGCAGTTCCAACACTCACCATATTCACAGAAGAAGAAAAAATAAGAGAGCTGGAAAAGCGGCTTGAAGAGGAAATAAAAGCAAGAGACGAAATCATAAAAATGCTCAAAGAAGAACTAAAGCAACTGGAAGCTAAAATAGCTGAAATTGAAAGAAAAGCCAGAAACTCGAGCTATATGTGGTAACTAATTGTCCAAAACTATATAACTAATTATTCAGTGAATGCAGATAATGATGCAAATTACATGAATATATTTTATAGCATTAATGCTTATGGTGGCTTTAAAAGCAATAGCGACATTGAATCTTAAAATACCTAACAATAAATTTTTTACCGCCGCCGTAATAGGGCGATGACCTCATGTTTTTGTATAAAAAGTGAAGTAAAGAATTTATACGGTAAGTCACACAAAGTTGAATTGGGCCGGGAGGGTCTCCCGCTAAGGCAGGGGCGGGGGTCATCGGCTGTTAACCCTTTCATCACAGTTCAGTTAGCTCAGCATTCGTCCTTTGCTTCGGGCCCTCCGGCCCATTACCATCATTAATTTAAAATTAATGGGAAGGATATAAGTTTGCATTGACTATTTTATCGCAAGGTGATGATGTGAAACTTCCATCAAAATTTACATTTCACATGAAAAATTTAAAGACTAAAAATTTAAATAGGCATCATCAGTATGGAGGTTGGATTCTCCTCCAACCTTATAAAAGGAACTACAATCCATTCAAGCCCAACCCAATTTGCCAGCACAACCCTTTTTGTTGCCCTAACTGTTGCAGGTGGATCTCTAAAGAGAATTAGTAAATTTTAGTACTCTAGGCATCAAAAAGTTTTACATTATTATATCCAAAGAAAAATGAGGAGTTTAACTGGTCTTCACATCAACTTGCTGGAGAGTTTTAGCATTCTTTCTGTTCCTTCTTCTTCAATTCAGCGCACTCCATTATTATTTTCTTGATGCTTGGAAGGTATGGGCAATGTTTAGTTAAAACATCAAAAAAGCACTCTCTAACGCTGATGTATATGTCCCACAAGATCTCTTTCCTTACCACTTCAAGAGGTATTTTGTATACTTCCGCCATTTTAAGCACTTCAGCGATGTAGTCTAGCATTTGAAGCTGCGCTTGAAGCCAAATTACATCAATAACCTTTTCCTTGAGAAACATAAACATTATAATATCACCATATTAGAATATGAGAATAATTATATTTAAATATTATCATACAGTAATATTGGAGTAGTGATAGTTATGGCTAAGATAAAGACTTGCTTCACAATCGATGAGGATCTATACAAAAAGTTCCAAATCTTCGTGATAATGAAGCATGGAACTAAGAAGAAAATAAGCTTCGAAGTAGAAAACGCATTAAGAGAATACCTGGAAAAACATGAAAAATAAGTATAGTAATGGTGAAATCATGAGGGAGGATGATCAAAAACAGTACTTTCCAATCATTAAAGAATGGTTAGAGAAGAATAATTATAAAGCTATAATTACAGGAGATGCGCATCATCTAGTAATACCAATTTGGGATATATTCCCCATAAGATCCCATGTAATCCCAGACGTTATAGGATATAAGGAAAATCCATTTCCACACCTCACTATAGTAGAAGTGGAAACAAAATTGGATAAAATATTTGAGGCCATAGGAAAGTGCATGATTTGGAAGACAATAGCAAGCATAGTTTTTCTAGCCTATCCTGAAGGATCAATCAGAAAGTTACCTGCACTTGAAAAATTAGGCCTAGGACTAATCAGTGTATCCGAGAATGAAGTAAGAGAAATAATAAGCATTCTACCTAAAGAATCATTAGATGCTCATAAAATCTTAGAGTTACATCCCCTTTATCACAATAAAGAGCAAGAAATTATTAGACGGATCAAGAATATAATTGAATTATAGCTGAAATTTTATTTTGAGATTTATTCTTCAATCATTAGTCTGTAGAATGTTATGTATTTTTTCGGGGCTCTAGGGAATCTAATGTACATTTCGCGAAGCTCATTTTTTGCCAGGACTTCAGCTATCTTGGTTTTCTTTATCACTGGATCATCCCAGTATTTTTTTACTATCGCTTTTAACTGCCTCTTTGCAGATTCTAACTCTTTCCTTGTCAATTCATTTAGACTTTTATCGTAAAGCCAGGCTGCATAGTAGTGAATTATGCTTGGCTTGTGGTAAAGCTTACCTTCCTTCTTTAGTCTAGCCATTGCGTAGCGAGTTCTAAGGCTTACTTGTAGCTTTTCATAGCTGCTGAACCATGACTTGATGAAAAGCCATAATTCACGTAGAAGTGGATCTCCTATTTCAGGCTCTCTGGCAAAGTCGATTAAGACTTTGTAGTTTTCCATTATTGTTCTGAGCCTATTTAATGCTTCAATTGGACTTGAAGCTCTATAAAATCTCGTGAGATCGTACATAATGATCACATCAATATTGGATGTTTTAACGTACTCAAGCAATTTTTTGAAAATTGGTCTCTCCAGGGGATCTACGCTGCCACTAATATTTTCCTCGAAAATCTCGACCACTTCATAACCTCTGGATTGCGCGTAATTTAGCACTACTTGAAGCTGACTCTTGGGAGTTTGATCTTCGGTACTAACTCTAGCATAGATGACTGCCTTCAAGCATGTCCACCATTTACAATAGTACCCTATTAGAATAAAAATATTTCTAAAGTCTTACTAAAGAAATAAAATCATGATTTTACTTAAGGGGACCCTAAAGAAAGCTGGAACTTCGCTTTCGCTCCATATATTGGGGGATAGCTATGAGCAAGCGCAGGGAAGATCGCTTAGGCATAGTCTTAACATTATTTTTGTTGATAATTATTTCAAGCGTTTTAGTTTACATTTCAGCTAAATTTGCACCTAAAATTGCTGAGTGGGTTAAAACGTGGACTTTCCCATTTGGTAATGGACAATTAGTCATCACGGGGGTATTTAGAATACTGAGCGCTGATGGAAAAGTAATTGCTCAAGGGCCTATTGAAAGTATAAGTCAAGTAGAGTATGAGGGGAAGCCGGCAGCCACTTACCAGGCCACCTTTACGGTGCTCATGAATGCAGGAAACATAGACCCAAACACTGTTCAAATTTCAGTTAAATTCTTTATGCTGTCGACTAAAGGGTTGGAAAGGAACTTACACATCGAAAGCAAGCAGATATCATTAAAATGGAATGAAGATGGAACTTACAGCGGGTCGATTAGCTTCACATATGAGTACATCGTTAAAGATGCAGTTGAAGACATATTAACTGTAGATGGCATAGCATTGGATCAAGACTACCTGCTAGGCTTAACCCATCTATACCAATTCACCGTCACAGCAATGACAACTGATGGAAAACAGCTGAAAGCCGAAAAGCAACTAAAACACGAAGTAGCTTACAACGTAATAGCATATAAGCCCTTCCTAGACTTAGAAGTACTCTACGACTTCAAAATAACTCAAGAACCAACATTAGAAACGGAAACAACTACAACTACGTCTAGCAGTGGTGGAGGCGGTGGAGGATCTACTGGAACATTCGACTATAAAGCAATTAGCTATATTAAACCCTTAAGTGAAGTCCAAATGCAACAAAAACTCAAAACAGCAGGTATATTAACATTAGTGATAATCGCACTGATCATAGCAGTAACACTTGTAATGAGGAGCTACTCCAGAAGATAAAGCTAGGAAATATGCTAGACGTCTAGAAAACGACAGGCAATAAATCAATTAAAACTCAAACTAAGTTATTCGTACAAAGTACAAATATACAATAGCCACTAAAATTAGAAGTCATAAAGCGTTATTTTCATAAAAATACCTATCATCATTTTAATAAAGGCTGCAGTGTGTGGTGCTTCAAGGGTGGAGGGGCATATCACGAATTAGCTTAAACCACTTATAATAGCTTAAGATCAACCAGTCAGACTGAGTCATATTTCACAGCGTGTTCAATTCAGAGTCTTTAAAAGCAAAAAAGCATTCTTCACAAAGAAGGTAGAATTTACCTTCTATTTCTCCATGACATAGATCACATAATAATGATTTTCTACTTGAATTTGTAGCCAATTGAAATTGCCAGTCTGGAAGATAAACAAAGTTGAATCTGCTTACCTTCATAATCTTTATTTTGAGCTTCTTCCAACCTTTTAAATCTCTTACTTTAACTCCTTTTTCTAGGTCTCTTATTCTTTTAATGTAAGTGTTGTAGTTAAACTTGCTTTTCAATCTCCTTCTTAAGCGCAAGTATAAATCGTAAAGTAGGATAGGGCGGCCAACCATTTTTAATTCATCAATAATGTGCCCATATGTAAGCTCGGTCAAGCGGGTCAAAATAATTCACCATAATAGAAAGTTAACTTTCTATTATTTAAGCTTATGGTTCAAAGGTCATCATCAAAAAAGGATAAAATTTCTTGAAATATGTTCATACAATGAAAATTTTCAAATTATTACTTCAATATGCACTATTATTTTCAATCTGCTTATTTTTCGCTTCTATTTATGGGTGAGTAAGATGCGTAATTTAGGCAATTTAGAGGTAATTCGAATAAGTAAGGTGTCAAGCAACGATTCCGTCCCACTCATATATTTGCCGAAGAAAGCTGTCGAAAGGATTGGACTGAGAAAAGGCGACTACGTTGTTCTTGCAACTGATGGTAGGAGGCTGATCATCGAAAAGCTGGAATTAAACAGTCAAGGAGGCTGAAGTGCCATGCGCATGAAAGATAGGAAGATAATCACCATCAAAATTGACGATCTGAAGGCATTGAAAGAGCATGTTCGAAAGTGTTTGAAGCTTATTGAGAAGCTTGAGGTGATGTAAAGTGAGTACTAGCTTAAATGTTGAAAAGCTCAAGTTAGAGGCCCAGATCCATGAACTTAGGCAAATAATTTCAATACTTAACAATAGGCTGCAAGCGCTTGAAAAAGCTTTGAAGTCAAGTGGAGTTGAAATTGTCACTTTGAAAGTTGAGCCGCCAATTGATGTTGAGAGCAGGCTTTTAAAATGGCTATGTCGCCGAATTTTAGATCCTCATAAAGAGAAGCATGGAATCCAGTATAAACTACGATTTATCGCTGGGACAAACCTCGTTCAAGAGATCGTACTTTGGATTCCTCAAGGTAAGCAGGAACACCTCGACGAGATCAAGACCTGTTTGAAATGGGTTTGTAAAAAAGCTGCAAGTGCGGGGTGTTGAAGAGGAATGGGAAGGTGGAGTCCATTAAATAAGCCCAGCCCAGAAGAGGCCAGGCAATTCCTAGCTGAAAAAGGCTTCTTAATCGAAGTAAAATCTTTAAGTAATTCATTTAACGTATATAAGGTATTGCTGCACGGCCCAGATGGGAATCTCCATGAACAAAAGTGTGAGCACTTATCAGGCTATTCTCCAACAGCTATCATTAACTTTCTTAAAAGCTATAATATTAATGAAAATGACCTCCCTGATTTTTTAGCAGCCATATCCTCAATCATTGAAGCAATTTTACCTCAAAAGTTTAGGTTTGTGCTTGATGATGGCACAATAATTGAGCCTGAAGCCAGTGATGGCTTAGCAGTCAACCCCGCAATGTTGTTTGTAAGACACGAAAATTTCACGATTGTAGGTGAATTAACTTACCTTAAAAGTAAGGTGAAGATTCCTGATAAGCGAAGAGGTTTCAAGGAAATTATAGGTTATGAGCCTTTCCTAGTAATTGCGAGGTATGAAGGATCAGAAATTAAGAGGGATTTTAAGCCTTTGAGAAAGCTGGAATTTATTGATGTTGGAGACATCCCAGTTAGGTTAGATTGGCGCGGGAGGGCTTCAAGTCCTCTTAAAACCGTTATGAAGCTTGAAACAATTGGCGATTTCATGAAAGGTGCTATTTCTCCCCACTTCAAGGAGTTATTTGATGAGGCTCTAAGTAACATAAAGAAATTCATTGACTTTTGGTGGGATCAGCGCCTATATACTTTAACTGCAGTCTATTGTATGTCCACGTACTTTGCCGACTTCTTCACAGCATTTCCATTTCTCTACTTTTATGGTCCTCCAGGAACTGGAAAAACTAGGGCTGGCAAGACAATTACTTTAATGAGTAGAAGAGGCTTCATAGTAACTGATCCTACTGAAGCATCCATTTACAGAACTGCTGAAGCATTCAAGCCTACATTCCTCTTCGATGAATCCATTATGCGCAAAGAGCTTTGGAAGCTGGTTAGAGCTGCATTTAAAGCTGGGGCTCAAATTCCGAGAGTAACTAAAGTTAGGGGTGAATACTTTGAATTATCATTTTTTGATCCATACTCACCGTACATTTTTGCAAGCACTGAAACTCCTGAAGAGTTAGGTGGAAGTGAAGCAGACTTAACTAGAACTATCATAATAGTTATGAAATTTGGTCGAGATCCAAGTGGCAGAGATCCTGAACCTAACGACTTTACAAGATTCAGAGAGAAAATGTACTTGGCAAGACTCACTCGAGCCAATGAAATCATTGAAGCAATAGAGAAAGTTAAATGTTTAGCAAAAACACTTACAGGAAGAGAAAGAGAGGTTTGGCTTCCACTTCTATCTTTAGCGAGAGTTATTGATGAAAAAGTTTTCAATGAAATACTTAACCTCGCTGCAGAGCTTTTTGAGGCAAAGAAGCTAGAGCTGTATAGAGATGAAAGGCTGATAATTGAAGCACTAGAGCGGTTAATGATGGATGAAGCTCAAAAGAGCTTAGGAGATGATCTTTTACTGCGTTTTTATGCGAAAGATCTCAATGCAATACTGAAGGACATTCTAGTTTTTGAGAGGCAAGAATTAACTGAAAAACAGTTTGAGCGATTTTGGAGCACCAGGAGAATAGGTAAAATACTTAGTAGAATGGGATTCAAGGGCCGCCTATATAAGGGAATAAAAAGATATACTTTAACTAGAGCAGAGCTCGAGGACCTAAAGCAAAAGTACTTTGCCTTGAGCTCCAGTGGAAATGAGGGTGGATTTGGTGGGTTTGGTGTATTTTCTGGAGAAAGGGGTACCTCTGAGAAAAACCCACCCCAGCATGAAGCAGAACCATCAGAAATAATGATGGAGGGTGGATTTTCTGAAACCCTACCCCTTTTCCGAAAAAACCCACCAAATCCACCAAACCCACCCTTCATTCATGGACAAATATCAAAAAGCATTCCTCACCACATCCTCACACTAAAGAAGATTAAGCGCGGCGAGATCGATATTCCTGAAGAAGCGCTTCAAAGAGTTTACACTTATATTGAGAGGAATCTCCCACTTCAAAGAGACTTAATTAAGTTTATAGAGCTTAATGAGCTGCCAAAAGAGGCGCTTACAGTTCTCATCATGAAAGGCAGGGTAATTGAAAGAAGACTTCCAAGCGGTGAGGTGAGGCTTCTTCCATCCTACGTTTTGGGAGGATGGAGGTGTGGGTGATGAGAACTAAAAGTGTCATAGTATTCTGCTGGCATGGTTACAGAAATCCTCACTTTTGCACTGAGTGCCTGTGGAGGGAGATTTGCAGCATTTCCAATCCTACATTGACCTCTAGTGAGGTGAAGGTTTGTGCGTGAGCTAATTAACAAGCAGGGAATACTGGAGGTTGATGGAGACATATATCAGTGCACTATTGTTGGAGCGCAATTTCGAGCTAAAAGGGAAAACATCCTTTACATCGACGAGGAAGCGTACTGCAAGCTTCTCACAGGTTGTGAGAAGCCGAACATAGTCATTCTCCTAGTCAAGTTGAACTGCAAAAGTGCTGTCTGTGAGATCATGCAGAGTGGTAGTATTTGCATTAGAGAATCTAGAAGGAGAGATCAAAAATGCCGAGTGTGAAAGTTAGACTTTCAACTCTCGTTAAGCTCAAGCAACTGAAAAAGAAGTTGAAGACTGCAAGCAGCCTAGATGACGTGATAGTCAGACTGATTCACTTTTACGAGGAGAATAGGGGAGTGAGGAGTTGATGCCTGTCGAGCTATTTACATCACCTGAAGAAGTTGCCGAAAGAATTGTTCAGCGAGTTTGGGATGAAGGATGGTTTCTAATAATACCAACGAACTTTAAAACCATGACGTTCCTCGAGTGGCTAGAGTACAAGTACTACACTCCAGGAACTAAAGAAAATGCATTCTATGAGATCTCGTTGCTTCCGATGATGGCCATAATTAAGCCTAAGCCCCACTTCTACAACTTGTGGTTTAATGAACATGAGGAAGAGCTCATTCCCCTCATAAAGAAACACGGCTGCATAATAATTCTAAGAGACTTCCAACCAGCTGGGATGAACCGCGACTATAAGATAACTGGCAAGATCCTCTTAGTCTTCGAGGATAGGAATGACATGAGAAACTTCCTTGCAAAAATGATGATCTTTCACTTCATTAAGTTAAAGTTAAGATCTCCCTTTCGAGGTGTAAGTCTTGACTGAGAATATCGAGAAGATAAGAAAAGAGTTGGATTCAGTTTTAGTTGAGGCTGTTAGGCCTACAGCTCAGCTCGGAGTTGAAAACCTCATCGCCTGTGAGTTGGCTCGAGCAGTGTTCAGCAAGCCTCTTGAGAAGATTCGGCACATCTTGGAAGCCTATCTTCTAATTTCAAATGAGAAGAGAAGGGAGTTGCTAGGTATATGTGATGATGAACATGAGGAGCTTATAAAAATATATAAGCTGTGCCTAGACTTGCAAAGAACAATATTCATGGAAGATAGATACTGTGAAATGAGAACTGCAGCTATACCTTGGAGCTTCACTGCCAAGGAGATTTATAAGTACTTGGACTGGATCGGTAATTTTGTACCATACCATTACCCATTAGTCTCATATTATAAAAAGTTAGATTATATGAAGAAATTCTACTATGCAAGTAAATTAGGAAATCTAACATGGATGACTGCAAGAGAAGTTCAAACACGCTTCATACAATATGCAATGCCTAAAGTGATTCGCATAATGCGCTTATTACTCGAGAAGATCGTCACGCCAGAAATCTGGTGGCAATCACTTCAAATCATAAGTGGAAAAGTTAAGGTAAAGGAGCGAGATCAACGTGCAGCATTACAGAGTGAAGCCTAGCCTCATAGCAGTAAAGTGGCTCAGAGGAATAGAGCATATCAACTTTGGAAGCAAGCCAGTAGTCTTAATGGCTTTAGGCGTTAGAGGAGCAGGTAAAAGCGCATTCCTAGAAGCAGTAGCAGAGCATTTTTTGGCAAGCGGTCACAGTGTCCTAGACCTGTTTGGAGCCAGGAGCGGAGAAGGCTTAGCATGGCTTAGGTCACCATGGATACAAGAATTAGACCTCCCAGTACTGCTGATTAAAGGCAGAAATATAGATGTAACTTGCAGCTGGAACGTGAAAAGCTGGGATAAATTGACTCTCAGCGAATTTGAAAAGTACAGGATCATCATTTCAGCCAGCCCACTCTACATTGACAGGAACGAGGAGTTCAGAGCAGTAAACCGCATACTCGACATTCTATTCACGAGGTTAGGCTGGAGAAGGTACATTTACATCTTAGTGAGGGAAGCAGCCAACCTCATTTACTCAAGATTCAAGCATAAGGAAAACCAACTGCTAGCAAAAGCTGAGTGCGTATATTTGATAAGAGAGTCAAGGCATCATGGCTTAGCCATGGGGCTAGACACTCAGAAATTCACAAGCGTAGACGTCGATTTGCGAATACTGCTTGATTATCTAATAATTAAGACTCAAGGAGCAATAGGCTTACCTAGAGATCTATGGTGGGTTTACAGTTGGATAAAGCCAGAGTGGTTGCAGTGGGCTAAGCCTCAGTATTTTGCAATAATAAGTAGGAGGGGAAGTATAGGAATAGGTCTTTTCGAAATGCCGTCATGGCATAAAAGGCCAAGAGAAAACTTATTGAAAGCACTAGGAATTAAAGTGGAAAACAGACAAAATAACCTGAAATAGCCTTATATTCAGTAAACTACTCCTCTATACTGCAAATCCCAAATTCCCTTTACTTTTGTAAAAGAAATTCAGAGTTTAGGTACAATTCGAGTTGGTTCTAATCCTGGAAAGGCTATGCTTCTTAATCCTAAGCTTTCTGCACATTTCAATGCAGCTCTCATTGCCAATCTAACATTTTCAATACCTATTTTCATGGCAGGCCTCTCCATAGTTGGAGCGTGAATAACATATCTTGCTTTAAGCTTTCCAGCTCCAGTAAAAATAGCCTCACCAACCGGAATAGGAGCATGCTTACGCGCTTCCAATTCAATTTCAACTCCACCCACACGCTTAATAGCTCCAGCAACTCCTCCACCCATTATCATGTAGCTATTAGCTGGATTAACAATAGCTTCAACATCAACCTTAGTTATGTCGCCAAGCATAACCTTAATTTCAACACCCCTACACTTACATTCATAAAGCAGCATCCAACACACCCAAAATTCGAGAGAAAATAAAAATTATTAAGCATTACATGTAACCAAGTACATCAATAATATAATTACAACCTACCTATAATACTCAAAAATTATTTGGCTACAGTGCGCTTATATGCCTATAGACGTGTTCGAAACTCTTAAAGCACTGGTTAAAATCAATTCCGTAAATCAACCATAAAAAGGCTAAAAGACAACAATCGAAATCCCCAACTACATAAAACACGTTAAAAATACGATCTCCAAACCGAAATTCTCGAGAAAAAATCTACTACTCCGCTTTTAGAAGGTTTATTGAAGGATGTGATTGATTTGGCATTTTGCAACGAGATTTCCAGCAAAACCTAACAATATAGGGTTGACTACTGTTAAGTTAATTGAAAAGCGAGAGAATATTTTGATTGTGGATGTACTTGATGCGGAGAATGGAAATTGCCGCATTGAGTGAGAAAACATGTTAAAGAGCATAAGCACTTTAAGCATCGCAATTACGAGGATATCTTGAATCTTGTTGGGAGATATTATAATTCATAGAGCAGATTCTACTTTAATATTAAAAATAAAAGTGTTAAATTCAATTGGACAAAACGTTCTAATAATTTGAAATATTCAATTAAAAATAATATTTAAATTATGTGTCATTATTTTAATTAATGGGATAAATATGAAGTTTGAGAAGTATCTTTCAATTGCTATTGTAATTTCATTTATTGCGCTTAGTCTCTATAGTTGGATTTCGCGTTATGGATTAGTTTGGCCTCCTAATTTTTGGATGCTTATGATTGAGCCTGAAAACGTCTTTCTTGCCATTACATTCTTTATTGTTAGCTTAACGGCAATTGCACTATGCATTTTGAAGTTTAACTTAACAAGTTCAATAGTAATTGTTGGATGGGGCTTTTACCTACCCGTAATATGGAATATTACGATACCCATGTTCATAGCTTTCATGACTGTCATAGGCTTGTTTTACTCGCCTTGGTTACCATTAGAGAGTACTCAAGTAGGAAATCTACTTATAAACGGTGTCATAGTGTTTCCATACAGGCCATTAAACAATTTGTTGCCATCAATTGGGTTTTCACTAATATTCGTTGGCCTCGCCATGTACTTCACATCACTATATCAGCTTTTGACATATAAGATCAAAAACAACAAACTTCTAACAAAAGGATTATACTCGATAGTTAGACATCCCCAGTATTTAGGTATAATTTTGTGGACGTTGGGCGTAGCAATAGTTGGACGTAGGCCCATTAACTACATTGCATGGGCAACACTTACTTACACATATTTAGTTCTAGCTGAATTTGAGGATTGGAACTTAGAAAAGAAATTTGGAGAAGTCTTTGAGCGTTACGCGGAGAAGACTAGCTTTATTATTCCATTACCAGTTAGAATTAGCATAAAAAATAGGAAAATAAAGCTAATGCTTTATACAGCCATCTATATTTTAATGCTTATAATGATGATTTACGTGTTTTCATCAATGGCACTTATGTATCGTTTCACATAACCTCAAATCTTAGATTTTAAACCACTATCAAAATCCTTTAATGTTCAATGATTTTACAGTTATTCAAGGTGATTTTAATGGCTGAGCGCAAAGTCCTTCTTCATGAAATGACTCGAAGCGCCTTTGAAGAGTGGCTTCAAAGCGAGAAGAGGCCAGTTGCCTTGATCGCGGTAGGGTCGATTGAGCAGCATGGACCGCACTTGCCATTAGGCACAGACACCATCTGGGCTGTTAGCGTTTGTGAAGAAATTGCTAGGAGAACGAACTCAATAGTTGTTCAACCATGCTGGCCTGGATTCTCCCCACATCATATGGAGTTTAAGGGGACAATAACCTTCTCGGCTGAAACTCTCTTGAGAATATTGCTTGAAACAATCGGCTCTCTAGCTAAGCATGGTATTAGGCGCTTCATCATAGTCAATGGTCATGGAGGCAACAATGAAATAGTAGCTTTAGCAGCTCGTCTAGCTAAAAGGAAATTTAGGGTTTATGTAGCAATACCCAGAGGCCCAACGACAACTAAAACAGCCAAGAAGTATAGGGATAGAGCTTTAAAGTACTTGGAAGTTCACTCAGGAGCAAGGGAAACTGGAAGCATGTTAATAATACGTCCAGACCTAGTTGAGATGCAGCGCGTTGAAGATTGGCAGCCGACAACAAAGCTTGAACCTGAGCTTGAAGAGCTTATGAATCCTGAAAGGGAGGATAGAGAAGTAGCAGAGCAAGTTTTCTGGGCTTCAATACCAATAAATACGCATGAATTCACTTCGTCAGGCATATATGCTTTGACTCATCCAAAGGACGCCGACTTGGAGGATGCTAAAAAGCGAAGGGAAGAATTCATAGAATTCGTAGTAAAATTCATTAATTTATGGAAGAAGATACCGCTGGAAGAGCGGGAAGAGAAATTGAAGAAGCAGCCGACAATTTACTAGTATTAACATCTCTTCTCCATTTTATTAAATAATTGTGCTTAGTAAGATTTTTGAGCTGAGGCTTTTAGGCGCTTCTCAAAATCCATTAACTGCATAATTATCTCCGAAAGTTTTCTACCGGTTTCAGTTAAGCTATAAGCAACAGGCCTATACCTTTCATCTAAAACCCTTCTTTTAATTAACCTAAACTCAATAAGCTTTTTTATAGCTCTATTAGTTGTAGTGGAATACCCAACAATTTCAACAAGCTGCGAATATATTAGCAAGTCATTTTCGTAGAGTGCAATTAAAATTTTTGAAGCGCCTTTTAAGGCTAACAGCTTAAATATATCCAATGCATTTCCCAACTTAATTTAATTAAATAGTCTGAAAAAACAATTTGAAGTGTCGGAAATATATAAATACTGCACACGCTATAAATCACCTGAACGCTGGAGTTGTTTAAGTTATGGGGAGCCTCTCTAATAAGGTTTTGCCCTTAATAATTAGTGATGGCGGCAAGTTTGTTGAGTTTTTCATGATATTCAAAAACTGCGCTATTCAAAGTAGAGCAACTAGGTTTATTAGCGAAAATGGCTTCCGCATAGTTCACATGGAAACTTTTAGGGATAATGATGGAAAAATAGTCGTTAAAGGAATTGCTGAAATTTCTTCAGCAAAAATTTCAACATCAGGAATGAAAGCGGCCTTAATGAATATCGAGGATGTGCTTGATGTCAAAATTAGGATGATCCCATATGATGGAGTTGCATTTTTCCTCAGCTTTTATCCCCCAATCATGGCTGACATTCCATTGATCATATTTAGAGCAAAGCACTTTTCCAATATGATTAATGCAATAAAGGAAAAGTGGAGATCCGCTGGCGAAGCGGCAGTATATTATATTGGCGAAATGGCCGGCTATGAATCATACGACACGTTGAGCAGGCTGTTTAAGGAGAAAGGCTGGAAATTAGCTGAAATTGCTCTGTCACTCTCAAAGTGTTATGGTTGGTGGAGTAGAGCAGAAATGATTAATTTGAATGCTCAGAATGGCAGCATAATAATTAGGATACATGATTCTATTGAGTGCAGGTACGTTTCAACTCAAAGGCCAAATGGGCAGTATGTTAGAGGGTACTTGACAGGATTTTTCTCTAAACTTTTAAATTCTAAAGTTGAAGCCAAGGAACAGTTCTGCCTAGCGAAAGGAGACCCGTACTGTGAATATCATTTAACATTGTTAAAATAGACAAGCTGATTCAAGGTACCCCTAAAACAGCTTTCAAGCCCCCCTCTTCGCTCAACTACTTGTCTTTAAGAAGGTGTCTGTTAGGCCAAAGGCTTTATTGAAATTCTGCTCCCACCACTCAATAACCTTTTCACGCTTTCTCTCGGCTGAAGGAACCTCCAAGCTAAAACTATATTGTATAGATCAAGAGCCTCAAAGTACAAATTTAGAGCCTTTCTAAACATCTCAGGAGCCATCACTTCCAGCGAGAGTAGTTCAGGATTCTCCAATATAGCTTCTAGAAAGCAAACTGGATGAGCCTGTCGATAAGGGCTTTGGCTTCCTCAACCTCATTTTTGTAATACAACATGTATTACGGTGTATTGATTGGCTAGCGTCGTGGTGTCTGTTAGGATTCCTAGAGAGCTTAAGGAGAGACTCGATAAGTTGAACATCAATGTTAGTGAGGTTATTAGAGGTCTTCTCGAGGGATACGTCGAGAAGGCTGAGTTAAAGAGGCTCGAAGAACGGTTAATGAGGATTAGGAAACGCCTAGCGGCAAGGATTGATGCCAGTACCATAGCCGCTCTCGTGAGGGAGGACAGGAGAAGAAGATGAAACGTTTTCTCTTGGACGCTTCAGTGCTTATACCGTTACTCCTTAATTATGGTGAAAAGTTACTCGGTATAACTGGTGAGATATCGCTGTATTTAATGGACTTAACCATCTATGAAGTTGGAGATAGTTTATCCAGAATTCAGGTCATACCTCCCAGTAAATCCACACAACTAACCGCTATATCTAATAAGATATTTCAGGATCTCGAATTGAAAAACTCAAGGAATAGAATACTTAATATAGCACTTAGGACTTACGTCTCTCCCTATAGGAGGAGAGAAGAGAAAGATGATATTCGAGACCACCAATTAGTTTATCAAGTTTTCCTAGAACCTCCCCATCTATCCTTTCACTTTCTAAAATTTCTTGACACTCCCTCAATAATTCCTTCAACTCTTCCTTTGACATCTTTACACTCCTCACAATCCCCGCCTCAAGCTTTACAATCTTCTCAACAAGACCCCACTTGAAACTCCTACCCTTCCTTGGTTTTATCCTATTATAATACTTAATCAAATCTACCAATTTATCAAATCCGTCATCCCTCACATAACAAACCAGATTAACCCTCACCAGTTCTACCCACGTCATCGTATTTCTTGAATAACCAGAATTAATTGAGACTCTAAGAAGCACATACTTCTTACCCCTCAAATACTTCTCAAGAAACCTAACAAAATCACTATGCCAATCGCCCGTGAAATTCTTTATCGGAAGGACAACTAACCTCTTATCACTCAACAAGGTAACGTAAAGATCAACTCTTCTAAGATCCCAACTAAACGTGGAAGAAAATAAGCGGGGAATTGAAAAGAAGAACTTCTTCACAAACTCCTCAAAAGAGATCGGAACATGCACATCTCTTATTGTAAACCCTCTTTCATTTTTTTAAACCCTACCAGATAAGGAATCAAAGTAAACGAAAACCCTCCAAAACCATACCTCTTAAGACTATTTAGAAAGTAGGTAATTCTATACTTAAATGAACGAACAAGATCACGACTATCACCAATCTCAAAAGAGCTAAATTGTTTTCTACAAATCTCCTCTTACTTCCATTGGGTCTTCGACCACGAACCACGCCCTCTAATCCTAAATCCTCCAAATACCTCTTCGGAACCCTTAGACTATAGACAGCAAATGTATTGTCAACTCCGTAGTTAGGATAATTCGAGGAGAAATAGACGTATCCATAAGACTTAGTGTTAGCAGCTTGCACCCTCAACAGATTACTGTTGAAATATCCAGACATTGAATTTATGAATTCCCAAAGATCCATTCGTACACAAATCCACTCATTTAAAAACTGGTTATGGATAACAACAACGTCATAAGGCTTCTTCTCCGCTAAAACAAGAAACACAGCACGAACCCAAGGCTTAGCCCAGCTCCGCTCAGCCCATAGCAAAGCCTCACTAATAAATCCCTCCCTTAAAGCCCTCTGAAGAATATAAAAACTAACCTCCCTAATTTCTTCAAGATCCACCTTACTAAGCTCCTCAGGAGGAGATTCTTCCCTAAAAACTTCAACTAACTTACGTAGGAAACAACTCATTAATTATAAATTAGAATCACAGACTTCTCCAAATAGAGGGTTAACTGTCTGGAAGTGGAACGTAGTATACGATGCAACTCCTGAAGTAACATCTCTAATATATATAGGTATATACACCAAACTTTCCTAATCAGTATTGTCAACAAGTTTATGTTTACATACTTACATCAGCTAAATATAACTTCAAAAACAACGATGCCTTTAGGAGCAGAATATGGAGAAAGAGTTTCGACTATAAACTTCTTTAAAGTGGTTCTACCTGTCGAAGAATCAGCTAACGGAAACTATACTTATCTCCTTGATAGCTGGTATGTCTTTCCAAGAGAAATAAGGCTTTTTGCGAAAGGAAAGAACTGCTATGTTTTCAACCCTTCAAGTGGCAAATATGAGAAAGAAGCTCGTTTCATGGCAGGATCACCCAAATTACTTCTTATATCGGAAAACCCCAAAGCCTTATTTCCAGAAAAACCTAGCAACGCTACTGAAACTTCACCATATATACCTAAGGATTTCAAGGAAGAATACTCCATTAGTCAAAACTTCCCACTAAACCTCGTTGTAAACTTGGTTTTATGAGTAGCTATAATCCTACTCGTGAGCTTTGAAGTAGCACGTAGAATTAGTGAGAAGTAGAAAAACTTTTATAACCTCCTTCTAAAAGTTGGAAGGCATGACAAAATGAAGACCTATAGTTTAAGGTATCTCTCAATAACCATAATCCTGCTAATCATAGTTAGCCTAACCTACAGTATAATTCCTGTAGAGGCTTCAACGCAGGAAACTATAGACTACGATATATACGCTCCGCCACTCCTAAGGACATATCCTTATGGCTTTACTAGAGAGTTACCAATACCCCTCAACCTAAAAATCCTCGTAATCCCAGTACATTTAGCAGATGCTCCTCTTCCAGAGGATTATCTAGTGAAGCTCAACGAGTGGCTTGAATACGTTAAGGATTACTGGTACGACGCAACCAAAGGTAACGTTAGGATAAGCTTTAAAGTCTATCCAAAACCAGTTCTCGTTCCATATAGGGCTGAAGATATAGGTGATAACACCATAATCTTTTTGGACTTTATACCACCTGTTAAAGAGGAGTTCAACACATACATGTTTGTTCACGCATCAGTACCTTTCGAGGCTGGAAACAAGAAGGGTATCTGGAGTCAGACAATACGGTTTTCACCAGATGACAACAGACCTTCACTTGTTATTGTCTCACTAGCTGGATGCAGAGATACAATAGTGCATGAAGTAGGACACCTCCTCGGTCTCGAAGACTTAGTGGATGTTTACTTCAGTCCGATGGGAGTATTCATTGCTTCCGAACAGTTTAGAGCTAGACTGTTAGACCGAGAACCCTTACCAACACCATACCCTACTCTACCAGAGCTGTGGATAGCGGGACTAATTGACAGAAAATCATCTATGACCGTTGTAATACCTAAAACTTTAGAGGGAGAAGTAGAAACCGTTCTTCAACCCGTAGCTTTACCCAGTCCAAAAGGCATCTTCATACCTTTCAGCTATAAAGTTGAAGATAGAGGTTTCAACGTAACATTTCACAAAGCCTCTGGCTTCTTCGTTGAAGTCAGATTCCTTGAAGACCGAGATGAAGTTATAAAGGAATACGAGTTCGACAACCCAGCGTTAGGAAAGGTTATGGGAGCATTTATGGTAGTATATAACTATACGATGAGTGTGAAATATGATAGTTTAGGAAGTCCTTACGAAGCTAAATATGACCTCGTGGAAGAGTCCTATGGTGAATCTAAGAGCTTAACTAAAATCAGATATTTGCCCTTAGCTGTCGGAAATAAAGTGAACATTCCGATAAACCAGACTCATAGCGTAATTATCGAAATTACTGGCGTTGACTATGTTAACATGAAGGTATCAGTCAAAGTCTATGTTGAAGTAGTCAGAACAGCTATACTAGGAATAATGCAGGAAACATTTATAGAACCGACAAACCTCTTAGCTTACAACAAGACATTCTTCATAAAGCTAATTCCTAAAGACCTCAACGACCTAACTAGAGAAGCATATTATGACTACTATCTCCTACCTATTGTAGTAAGCTTCGCAAAAGCTGGAGACTACGAGCTTGAATTCTACATAGATGGAGAAAAAACTGGAAAGTATCTTGGTATGACAGCACCAAAAAGCGAATTCATCAGATTCGTGAAAGACTTTGGTTATGGTGAAGGTTGGGTTAAATTCACGGTGCATGATAAAACTACGGTTGCCTTCATATTTGAAGCGGAGCTTCCAGAAAAAATGGTTAGAGAATTTAAGGTAGTATTAAGAGACCTTGAAACGGGAGAGGCTGTTGATGAATATGAGTTCAAAATTGCCTCTGGAACACTTATCCACATCGAGGTTGAAGGGAAGGATTACTACTTAGAGTACAAATTTGCATCCTCATTTGCTCAATACTTTGGCTATGTGTTAAACACACCATATTCCTACGTTTATAGAACATCAGAGGAAAAACCTTACATAGTAACTGACTACTACATTCAGCCAGCCAAGAAAGGTAAGAGCGTAGAGTTTGTAACTCTTGGAGAAGAAATAGTGGTTAGTGGACACTTTGACATCCCAATTATTTTACCAATAGGTTACATACCGTCCGAAGAAACTAATCTATATGCAATATTGAATACATTTGAGTTTATGTTGATAAGAACCGAAGACGGGGGAATAACTTTTCCAAAGAAAGTAATCATAAAGCATAACGGTGAAGTTCTCAGAACATACGAAGTTAAACTCGACAGTAAACTAGGAATATTTTGGGATGATGAACAAGTTGACATATTTCAAATACTGGGAACATCGCAAAAAGTTTGTTCGGCTGATCGTGCATGTGAATTGTTCCCAGTAGGATATTATGAAGTCATAGTAAAGCCCTACGAAGTCCATAAAGTTAGAATAAAAGTTACAACTCCAAGCGGAGATCCCATACCTATTGATGTAGGCTATGTAGCTCCACCATACGGCTATCTCTATGCATGGTATATAGGAGCAATAGCAAATGTAAAGAACGATTCTACTCCTGCTTTAGCACCATTCTATCCAACGTGGGGAGGAGAATTTATTGCTCCAACAGTCTTTCCAGCCTTCGAATTCTTCAAGGTAAACTATCTTGGTAATGGAACATACGAATACTACCTACCAGAAGGCGTTAAAGTGCCAATATTCTTCATATACTCGAAACCCTTACTAGACGAGGAAGGTAGAATACTGGCTCTCGACATGCCTACTGTTTACTCGTTGACTGCTAACTCCAAAATATGGTTCATAGGCTACATAGAGGCTTACGAAGACATGAACGTTGCCTTCACAGTACCCCTATACAAGCTCACTATAAACGTAGCCGACCCAGAACTCTACCATAAGATACTGATTGTTCCCGCCTACAATGATATATTCCAGCTTCTATCAACAGATTACAAATATGCTGTCTGGAACTGCTATGAGAAAATGGAAAAACTTGTCCAAGAATACCTGAAAACAATATCGGCAATTGAAGACCCGAAGAAATTCATCAATGAAACTTTGAACTTCATTAGTGAGAGGGATAACTGGATTGGTGTACATGTTGCTCCAGACTTCTCTGGAGGAGTAAAGATATACTTTAAAGATAGAGAGCTATTTCCACTTCCAGACGCCACAGTTTACAGAGTAGGTAACACTTGGTATCTGCCACCAAACAAGTACCACGTTTATGTTGGAGGCTCAATAAAGGTTGCAGAGGACTTTTCAAGTATTAGTGTAGAAGATGGTGTATTAGTTGCTGAAGTATCACTTTATAAAGATGCGTACTTAAATCTCCAACTTACGAAGGAAGTAGTAGAAGAACTTAGTATAACGGTTTGGGATGCAATAGGGATGGGTGTAGCTCTCTGGCTAATTGCTGGTCTATCAAGTCTCATCGCTTCTCTAATTCTCTTTAGAATTTACAAGAAGAGAATAATGAAGAAAATAGAGAAGGCGGTAGCTAATGAAAACCAGTAGGATACTTTGGATTTCTTTTGTCGCCTCTTTTATACTATATCTGATTGTTCTTGGTTTCTATATACCAAGAATAGCTGTGTCTGGAACATGTTTACCTAAGGATATCTCTTTATCCGAAGTTTACCTAAAGAATACAGCTACCTTCCTAGGACACCTTTTTCTACCATTTCTCCTCCCAGCATTCATAATGATAGATATAAGTCAATTAGAAGCTCTAACAAAACTAATTTTACCGCAGTTCAACTTCACCGTGATAATTATCTTCTACATAATAGAACACATCCTCTGTAGCACAGCGTTTTCTTATGGTGTTCTTCTTTACGTAAAAAGGAGTTCCCAAATCCTAAAAGATAAGCGGTTGATTTCGGCTTTTATCCTAGTCTTCGTATTTAGCTTAATTGAAAAGGTTGTTCTATTATGGGGATGTGAGATATGAATTTCCCTATTTAACCTCTCATAAAAAAGAAGTGGTGGAACGTATGAAGATGAATCTAACTCAAGCAGTAATCTCGCTAGTTCTCATAACTATAATTATCGCTGGATTGACGCCAATATCGGTTCTACAAGAAGATACTGTCGGTGTAGTCAAAGGCACGTTACTTATAGATAAACTAGGGTACGTCCACGTAAACTTAGTTACAGAACCAGACTATAGTAGAAATGAAACTATATGTATTTAAGGTACAACAAAAAGAAAAGGGGAGAGCCGTGAAGATCTATAACCAGATATTAGGATATATAAAACCGACAACTCAAAAAATCAAATTACTCCTTAGAATAGCAATGATATTAATGGCTATAGCTTCATTGCCACTTTACATAGGTAGCATACCACTCTTATTCCTTAGAGTCCTATTGATTATAGGATTTTTGATTAGTGGCTCTATCTCGCTAGTATATCTAGGGTTCTTACACAGAAAAACTAAGTTGGGTAAAGCAACACTTATTCTGGGAATAATATCAATAACATCAGTTTTGGTATTTATAGTGGCAGATGTTATGCTTTCTTTAGTTCTACAGGAAATGGTTAACAAGTCAATTGGAGGAGAAACCGTTGAAGAGGAGCTAATCAACTACGCTTCTTCGCTTCTAATAGCAAGACAAATATCTGCTCCGTTCCTAATATTATCATCCTCGCTAATACCGTTCTTATCGTGGATTAACATTAAGAAAGCGAAGTATCTTGAAAACAAGATATTCACAATATGTTCGGGGCTAGCAATCATCTTCTTCGTGCTTTTCATCGGTCAGCTATTTTCAATCACCGGTTCTCTCTTCCTTAAAGAAACAACTCCAGAAGATTTCATACGAAGCATATATGAACTTCTGTTTGTTTCAGTACCAACTTTCATATTAAGTATCCTTTTATTTAGAAGCTATGGAAAGGTGAAAGGAGGGAGTTAAAATGTCCGTGCTTGGGAACGCAATCATTGTTAAGGGCAACAAATACTCTATAGAAGTAGCTACCGAAGAAGGATACTACCTCTACATTAAAGGTGCAGAAGAAGTTACTAAATCATTCACTTTATCATCGGTCTTTGACGTGCCTATAGTAGCTGTCCTTAGCGAAGAACAAGTGAAGGAATTAAACCTTCCTGTAAAAGGTGGAGAAGAGACCCAACCCAAGCCCACTATACATGGTGTTAGCCGTATTATTAGTTGGAGGTGCTATTGTTGGAGTAGGCTATGTGGGATATAAGGTGGTGAGAAAGTGGAGAAAAGAGTAAGAACTATCGGCATCATAATAATACTACTGTTTACGTTTTCTATCCTATTTAACAGCATAACTGTTTTCGGATCTTCGGAAAAAACAGAGTTTATAGGCGGATACGTTTACTACATAATACATGCTGAAACCAAAGCGGAAGACATAAATGATTACTTAATATTCCCTCTTCCAATAAACTACACGGACTCCTTGATGAGGCAAGAAGTTCACCTTGAGAAACTAGATGGAGACCTCGAAATATTGGAAGAAGAGGGTCTTATTTTCCTAGGTTTACAGTTAAACAAAACTGGAGGAGCTAAAGGTACAGCTTTCGTAACAATTTACGTAGCATATAACTGGTCAGTCATAACGGAGGGAAATGATAAATACATAAGACCTACAGTTCCCTCATTATCTGACTATGCTTCAAAAGATAACATACCGAAAGAGCTTATAGAAAAGTACGTTAAAGAGCCAGATGAAGCGATTAAAAGTATAGAAAGCGAACTTGACAGCTACCTTAAAAAACACAATGTTAATATGAACAATGTAATAGAGGTAGTGTATTGGACTGCTAAATACATTATGGAAAACTTCGAGTATGAACCTAAAGGGAAGCCTAGACTACTAGGAGAAGTCATAGCTACTAGAAAAGGAGACTGCGACGATTTGAGCGA
Organism: Candidatus Culexmicrobium cathedralense; assembly: GCA_025061115.1. Classification (GTDB taxonomy): domain Archaea; phylum Thermoproteota; class Methanomethylicia; order Culexarchaeales; family Culexmicrobiaceae; genus Culexmicrobium; species Culexmicrobium cathedralense. Next base: position 237,283 of record JANZKC010000003.1, read on the forward strand.
ATTATTCATAAATTTGATGTGGAAATATGGAATACCTGCACAGTTGGAGCGTGTAGGAATATATCTTAGCGGAGAGTACACAGAAATACCGTTAGGGATTTCAAAGATAATCTATAGAAACGTAGCTTATCATGGATACGGTATAGTGTACATTCCGGGTTGGGGTTGGATACCAGTAGATATAACTTTCAATGAAGCTGACAACCCATTCTTTAGCTCTAGATATATTACTGGAAGTGTAGTGCTCTTCGATAGAGTACTAGAGAGAAACGTTACTGTCTTCGAGGAATTTGAGTCATTTATGACGAACTATAAGACTATAATAGAAGAAGCTTATTATGATGAACGTTATCCAGCAGAAATAAGATGGAAAGAACTAATCGGAGAAGCAGAAGAACAAACTCCATTACCTACACCGAGTGAAGGAAAGCCTGTTGTCGAACCAGTTTATGTTGTAACTCCTTCAAACATAGAAGGCGAACCTTACATGGAAGTAAAGGTTGCTTGTGAGAGAATGGGACAATACATAGGAATAATGGCTCTAGTTTTCATAGGTTTATCCAGCATAACCCCTATCGTTACATGGCGTCTTTTCAAGAAGCTTGAAAAAGAGATTATGAAGAAGTTGGAAGAACTCTCAATAGAAAAATCTGAAAAAGCCTCCGTAGAGGTTGAGACCCATGAAGAAGTACAAAGTTGATGAACTAAAAGGAAAGCTACCTCTAAAGGAGAGCACTACCCTCTTTGTGAAGAGAAGGATTCCACTACTACCTCTTATTTTAATTGCTGTATTTTATTTCTGGCTTGCATCCCAAATAGGGATTTACGTCTTTCCTCATCTGTTTTCCTTCCTCTCTAAAGAGGTAGCTATATGTTTCTAGGCTTCTCGGATAATCAGTAATTCTATGTACTTTTGTGAGTATTTTGTGAGTATATCTGACAGTATATCGGCATCTTGAACTGTAATGTATCTATCTAGGTATATGATAGATGTTCTCATATAGTTCAAAAGGAAGTCTTTAACATCCTGTTTAAGATCTTCATCTTCAATACTTTCAAGTATGTCGCTTACCACAAGGGGTTTCTGATAGAAAGGTATCATCTTTGTAAACTGTTTCCTCTTCTTTTCCACCTCCTTAACTGCCTTGAAAAGTATGAGTAGAGCTAATTTTGGATTCAGTACGTGTATTCCATGCTTTCTTCGTGATAACGCATATACTATCAAGTAGAGCGGTCTCGGCAGTATAATCTCTTCGTACTCTTTGCAAATTATCGTAATTTTCATTACCTTTTCCCAATTTAAGATACTTCGAAGATGTCTTATATTCCGCCTCTTTCATTGAATGGTATGGCATATATTTAGAGTTTGAAAAGAGAATACATAGGTGGCTGGATTGTTGGAAAAAGAAAACAAGGCAAAAATGCATATCGCTAAATATGTTATGTCGGTGCAGGAAGCTCCAGAGTTCTCACATAAGAACAAGTATTACGAAGACGGGTTGAATGTGCTTAAAGGGAACGGCGGGTTGAATTCTTCTATTGTTTTACCGTTAACGTTTAAATGTCTAGATGATTTTCTAAAGATTTCGCCAGTACTAGAAGAAGCCGAAATCACCTTGAAAATGCCTCCACCACAGGCGAGAACGATTCTCTCCTTTCTAACTATGGCTTATGCCGATAGACTCTTCATGAAACACATTGATTTACTAAGAGAGAAAACGAAGCTTTCTAATGAAACAATTGCTGTTATGAGGGCTTCTCTCACAAAATCAGTTGCTTTAACATTAGCTGGTCTTACTGTAATGACCGACCTTAGAGAAGGAAGAATAACGACACAGGAAGAGTTTACGAACGCTTACAATAAGTACTTTAGACTCTTCTACACTAGATGTTTAGCATACGACATTTTCATGGGATATCTACTGGACACTAACACCCTCGATCCACTAAAAAAGATAGGAGTGGAAATCCCAAAAGGTGTTGCGAATTATTATCTCTCAATGTATTATCTTGCTAAGAACTTCAATGCAACCTACCTTAAATGGGAAAACGACGTTGTAAACTATCTTTCAAAAACTAATTTGAAAGCCTACCTAGAAGAAGCTACTAAACCGCTGACAAATGCTATGCCACAACAACTCTACTTCTTTGAAGACCTGAAACATAGAACATTCCTTCAAATCAAACTGTTAGGGCAGTTAGAAACTGGAATGTTCATCAAAATTGATTCGAAGGGTCAAATGTCTTTTTACCCAGCTTTAATGTATGCCTATGATTTAATGGAGAACCTTCGAAAAACTGACGACTACTTCATTATAGGTGGAGTGGTTTGGATGTGGGCTGAAGCTGATAGAACATTTGAAATGCTTGCAGAAGACCTCGGTAAAAGAGGTAAATTTCCAGAAACATCAGACGACGTTTGGAATGTCTTAGACAACATTAAGCCACCTCTAGTTGAAGGAATACTTGAAGGAAAACTGAACAACGTGAGAAGAGTAGGTGTAAAAGGACTATCCTACATATCCGCTTTAAGCTTAATAGGTGCAGAGTCGAGAATAGGGATTAAAGTGAATCCAGAAACTCTAACAGTCTACATTTTATCAGCTATAAACGACTCCAAAATAAAATCTTTGCCGATAGATGAGAAAAAAGGTAATATAGCGTATTGTCTTTGCAGATTCTATCAGTTCACCTTACAAAACATGTTCTTCCTAAGCAAAAGCGTTCCGTTTATAGTTAAAAGCGAGGAAGCTTTTGGTGTCCTAGAAAAGTTTTATGGACTAGAAAAAGACTTCAGCGAAAAGAAAGTTGAGAAATGGTGGGGTAAAATGTTTGGAACGAAGAAAGTAGACGTAGAATTCGATAAGTTCGTTAAAACTTTCCCCACAACTCCTCTAGGAGAGTATGTTAGATTCCTCTTAACACACGGAACATCTGTAGCATACAAAAAGAACGCTCCTTATAAAGTAATAGAACCTGAAGTTTTAAGAACTATGGAACAGGATTTGGAAACATTATATACCGGAATAAACGGTCTCTACAAGTACTTTTATGAAAACTACGAGAAAAGGTTTCTAGAAGCAGGTAGGTCATTAAAAGAAGGCTTACAAATAGGCGAACCTCTCCCGCTACTACAAGTGTTTCTAGCTACTTACACACCCACAGTTTTACTTATTAAATCGCATTTTAAGGAAATAATGGACATCCATAAGGATGTGGTTGAATTGGAACTTAAGCCTTACGGAGGAGATGCGTATAGAGAAGGAGAACTGAGAATGAAGCTTCAAGAAGAATCATGTATTAAAACGTTGGAAAAGCTAAAAACCTTTGGAGAGAACTTCGCCTTCACATCTCAATCCATCGCTGAAAGCCGTACTAAAGGAAACCTCTCGTATATGTAAGTTAAGTTGAAAGAGCTACTTTATACGGCTTTTTTATCCTGCAATTTTACCTTAATTAGTTATTATTTTCTCAAATAATTGTGTACCAATAACCTAATCCCTATAAGGACAGAGAACTCTTTTTCCTAACTTTCGTTTCCAACTATTAGAATATGGCTCTAAGGTACTATATGCAAAGACTACCTACTTTAAGATCTTCTGCTCATAGTGATCAAACTTTTCCCTAATTGTCTTGATAACATTTAGTGGTACTTCATGCCTAATCAACGCCCATGCAATTCTCATAATAAAATCTTCAATTGTAAGCTCAGCCCCCTCTATGAATAGTAGTTAGACTATACAAAAATGTATAAACAACTACTTACCAGGATAAAGGAACATTATAGGCGTAAGGCCTTCAAGCATTATACCTATGCTGTAATATTGTTAATTCAGCTAAGGAATGGTGCTAGGGTTTCTGAAGCTATTGAGGCTTTAAGGAAGTTTATTGAGACTGGAACTAGGAAGGTTGAGGTTAGAGTGCGTAAGCATAAGCGACCTGAGTTCCGATTAATGGTATTACCAAAGGAGTTGTCGCCTAGGGACTTGCTACCATGCAGTCCTGTATTGGAAGAAGCTGATGATAAGAAGTTAAAGAAGAGGGTACAGTTGTACGCTAGGAAGGAGCTGGGGATTAATACTCATAGTCTTAGGTATGCGTTCATAACTTACCTACTCAAGAAGGGAGTTAGCCCCAGCATAATTGCTAAGATAACTCACCATAAGAATCTGAATTACATCCTGACTTATACTCAGCAGAAGACGGCTGATAAAATACTGGAAGATCTGCCTTAATTGGATTTTTGTTTCGCTTTCGTATGCGAAGAAATATCTTCGAATATGGGCAAGAAAGAGAATGTATGAGTGTGGTCTCTATCAAACATTTGAATAAAACTCTCTCCCTATAATTAATAAAATGAATGTTAGTGTTAGGCTATGTATTCTGAAGAAGCATGTTTACAAGTAAGTAGACAGTTCCTAGTAAAAAATTATTTATTCTTCTCTTCTTTAGAAAAACTTATTGGAAGATAAGGATGAGTAAGTATGTTAAGTATGCTGAGGAGCATGTACTGAAGGAAGTAAGAAAGGCAAAGTCAACATGGAAGGGCTGGATTAAGAAGTATACACTATCTTTCACTCCACTAATTGCACTTGCTGTTTACCACATTCTTGTCATGGCTCTAAAGACATTCTTACCGCCAAGTTGGTTTGAAGGGTTAAAATTTATAGTGAAACTCTTAGGAAGCCTGTTCTTTTCATTCTTGAGCATACCCTATTCAATATTCCAACCATCGAGTGAAATAGACAAAATGGGAGCAGTCTTCGAAGAAATGTCTCTCATAGTTTCAGCACTCTTCTTCTTATTTGCAGTATTCTGGGTTGTAAGGAGCAAAGAGGCAGAAACATCGGTAGGTTTAGCGTTGCTATTTACTGTCGTGGGAGGTATAATTATAGGATTGTCAAGTAAAGCAGAAGGCTATGCTGTGTTAATCGAGATAGCTAAGGCTTCAAGAAACATAGTGTTGCCTTGTAGTATTATAGCTTCACTACTTACATTCGCTGGAACAGAGCTTTTCAGAAGGTCAATAACCTATACTCTTACAGATGTAGCCGTCGAGTTCATTGGAGGTATATGGCGAAGGCAGAGACATGCAATAAGCTACGAGGATATAGGTAGGGTTATTGTAGAGCAATCAGCCATAGGGAAAGCTCTAGGATATGGAACGGTGATTCCCGTAACTAAATCAGCGTGGGGCGAGGAGTACTATACAAGGGCTGTTGGAGGCGGGGTTGTTGGTAGAGGGATAGGGGCTGGAGTGGGTTATGCTAGAACATTACAGAAGATAAGTAGAGATCCTATGAAGGTACTCTACGCCGTTCCAAAACCATTCGAGATTGGTAGTTTTATTGAACAAATGATACATACAAAGTTCAGAGCACCAATAGACCAAGTCTACGAGCTGAGGGATATCAAGGGATTGCTAAAGAAGACTATTGAGGAGGAAGGAGAGTGGAGCGAAATTCGAAGAGAGGCTATGCAAGAACAACTTGAGGCTCTGAAGAAACAAATGAAAGAGAGTAAAAACGAAGCCTTCAAGGAGAATAGGGAGGAAAAGAAATGATGAACTAAATACTTGATTTGAGCGTTTTAAGAAACCACGATAACTTCTTTATCAGTTGTACGTTGAGATTAACTAGCTTTGCTTCCAAGCTTTTTTGAACTTTCGCGCGAGCCAGAGTCCAAAGGCTACGTAGCCTGGAAGAGAGAGAACTCCTAGTTGGAAATGGGTTTTAACCGCTAGTATGTTGTACCATGTTAAGGCTAGGAGGGTCTCAGGAGACAAAGGTAAGCCACTTAGGGAGAGAGCGATAGGAAGTAGCAGAAGCACATCTTTGATTAAGATTATAGTTGCTAAGATTCCACCGAAGATGATCGCCCACTTGGATTGGGGTTCCCGCCATCCCCAAAGTATTGTAGCTATCATGAAGAGAAGTGGATAGAGCAACCAGATAAATAGCAGGGGAGAAGTTAAAGTCATATATGCTCCTGGAGTGGTCTCAGGATTGAACGTTTTGTACTTCTCTAAGTAATTGCCTAGGAGAGCAATACCCCATGTTATGAAGGGAGCGCCTATTCCTAGGTAAGCAATGAACGCGTTAAAATGTCCACCTCTCTTTTTCAGTATTGTGTAAGCAGTAATTCCTCCGAATACTGGTCCTAGGATGAACCTCAATACCAGCAATTCCAGCTCGAATACTTTAAGTACAACATCATGCGTATTGATGATAATTCTGTTTATAACAGCACTCGAAGCAATTATATACCTACTATATAGGGGATGAACCTCCTTTATTACATCTATAACTTATTTTCTTATTATTCTTGTAAAGCCGCCTTCTCTATATTGTTTCTTCTCTTGAAGAGTCCTTAGGATTTGTTGAAGTCACTCTTTATCACCCCTCCTAATATCATTCAACAAACTCTTCAGGATCTATCCTTCTCCTAAGTTTCTCACTTTGCCTTACTAAGAATTTAGCTAGTAGACGTAAGTAGCTTTCAGCTGACTCCTCATCACCTGAGAAGAGATCAACAAGAATCCTATAAAACACTGCAGGCTCATTAACGAATGTTTGATCTAAGTCTCTCCCTCTTCTTCTAAAATGAATGCTTAAGATAGTTCCTGGATAGCAGAACGAATCTAATAATTCAGACAACCTAAACACTAAACCATGCCTCTCCCTACCCGAATTATAACAGGACAGCCCTTGCCCCTTACACCTAGCATAGGGAGATCCTTTCATATCCCCATCCTTCCTCAAACATTTCCTCCTCATGAGGAAGGAGAGGGGGATCTCCCTAAGTGGGAGTTTAGTAATTGTACTTAATGCCCCATGATAGTATTTTTGAATCAATTAATTATAAGGATTTAAAGTATCATATAGTTCCATTTTAGTTCCGGCTTTTATGTCTAATTGGTATGTTGTAGTATCAATGCAGAAATTACTTATAGAAGATGCACCGTGTATATAGAAGTTTATGTAATTGTGTTAGAGGAATATCGCTCATGCTGCCTTAATAAAGCCTTATAAAGGTTAAAGATCTTATAAATAATGAAGGCTAAAGGTTAGTGATAGGTAATGAATGTGGAGGTTTTTGAGAGGGAAGGGTTGAGGGTTGTAAGGGAGGGGGTTTGGAGGGGTTTTTCTGGTATAAAGCATTTTTCGATCTAATAATTGAAGATCCTAATAGTGGTAATAGGGTGGCAGTAACTATTACCGACAAGCTAGAACCTAAACATATTATGTCCATGGTGATGGCTAGAATAGATGCGAAAATACCTCATACAGTAATCACCTCTGGTGAAATAGATCCTAGTGTTGAGGAGTTGCTTGAGGACACTAATATTGTAGTAATACCTTTGAGAAAAGTCTCAATAGTTGGTATTTTATCCAAGGAATCAGGGGAGAAATTGCTAATAGAAATCCTCAAGATACTAGGAGGACTTAAGAAATAAGAATACAACTCAACTCCTCTTCTTATTTTCTTAAATGTTGTCATCATTTAAGAAGTTTTAATTAGACAAGGTTGTAAGATTACTGTGCGACAAGTAATAAAACTATTAAAATTATCTCTTTCTTACTGTGAGCCTACCTATTGCGAATCCAACTATGAATAATGCTACTCCTGTTATTACTGTTTTCGTCCAATCTATTTCTTCCGAAGGTACTGTTTCTGTTTCCTCTAGTGTTTGGTTAAGTAGCTGTTCTGTTTCGCTCTTTGTTGGCTCAGCTTCGCTTTCTGTTAGAAATACTAAGTCTTTATACTTGCTGAAGACCACCAACACCTTTGTGGGTTCTGTTTCGTACATGTTATCTGCGAAATCGAATGTTTTAATTGTGAATGTTAGGTTGAAGGCAACTACAGGGTATGTCTTATAATAAGTTTCTATCGTCTCCGGAACTGATATTTCATGGGTGTAGAACGTACCGTTAAAGTTAAGATAGTTCGTCCGAAAGAATATTTTTGTTACATCATATTTTTTAGTGATTCCTAAAATCGTGTCGTAATAAACTATTGTTGCATTAATTGGCACGATAAATACTGGCAAAGCTTGTCTTTCAAGGAAACTTAGTTTCTTGAATGTCTCTAGCTTAGTCGCAATCTCTATCTTGTATGGCTTATCTGTAACGATAACCTCGAGAGTCGGTTTTTCAACGCAGATTACTACGTTGAATTCTCTCCCTTTTGGAGGTGTTTTAAGCCAAGGATGAAAATCGATCTCATTACCTATTCCTTCTATTCTAGAACCCTTGCCTTCTTCGTAAACTCCGGGGAAATTAGGACCCGAAGGGTCTCCCCACCAGTTGTTTTCAGCAATATTTGTTTTTCTAGAGTACCTTACTGATACTGTTTGCTGGAAGAAGCTACAATTTGTCAGAATAAGTTCTGCATCTTCATCTGAATAGAGGTATGTTGATCCTAAGAAGAAAACCGAGTCTCTAACCTCCATCCTTCCCTCATTAGAATCGAGATCTGCATTGTTAACGAAAATATTCTTTAGTGTAACGTTGCCCCAACAACTTATTTCAAGATTCCTAAAAACAGCGTTTTATATTTTAACGTTGATGCCCGAAATAGATAGTCTACCTGCTGTTATATTAACTAACCTTATGAAGAACATTGGACTATCATGAGCATAAATTTCTATATTATTGTAAACTATCATGTTTCTAATAGTTAGTGTAGAGTTCCTTCCTTCATGCACATCAAAATCGTTTTTGACAGCAATATTTTCCAAAAGAATGTTGCTATCAGATATCTCTCCAAATGTAAGGTAGTTTTCGAAAATTACATGCTTAGCAATAAACTTTCCGTTATAGATATTAATTGCACTCCAAGGATCCGGCTTATAATATACAATTACCGGTTTTCTAGGTTCTCCTAAGAGTTCTACTGTCCCGTAGAAGTTTACTGAAAGTGCCTCTCCTATTTTAATTATTGTTCCTGGGAGAACTTTGAGGTGCCCTCTGACCTCAATATTCTTCGTTATAATGTATGGACTTCCTTCTGGACCCCAAACAACATCGCCTTCAACATCGGTCTCTATTATTGTTGGACCCTCCCCCTTAACATGTGTGCAATATGTTAATGTTGAGACCATAGCCAATATTATCGCTAGCACGAATATCTTCCGAGAAAACATTCTCCTCACTCCCTCTATCATCAAGAATAATTCTTCATTTTTAAATAGTTTTCTTTCAATTATCACATTTTTATCTAAAAGTAAATCAAGAAGAGGTTCGAGAATGAGATGTTGAAGCCGTTAAAGTTAGTAGAGCTTAGTGTCTGTATTGTTCTTGAGGATTTATGCAGGGCTTAGCGTTAATTTATTGAGTTTAAAGTAAGTAAAAGTTTAGACATGAGGGAGAGAAGAGGAGATGTTATATTTCGGTTTCCTAAAAATTAACTCGGGGGTGTTGATGAACCTCTTCACCAAAAAGTCAGCGACCAGAAACTTCCCTGAAAATTATTCAGCGACGATTCCATAGACTCTCTCCCAAGCTAACTAAGAGTTATTGCGGCAATATAATGCTCATGGCAGTAGTTTACACTATTTCACAGGTAAGACTTAACAAAATTTCTGAGATTCAAGACCAGTTATGTTAATTACTTGCCAACTTGTCGATTTTAGCTATCAGCTCTCTTTTATTTACTCTCCTTACAAGGATAGTGTCTATTCCTATACGCTCCGCATATATGGCCATAGGCTCATCATCCGTTATTAACGTCGCATTATAGAGCTTAGCAATTGTCATAAAATAAGTATCGAAACCACTAGCTCCTGTTTCAAGAGCCAAATCGACAACTGAATTCCTGATCTCCTCCTCATAAATCACTTGGTAATTCTCCGTAGTTCTCAGGGACTCTACTACCTCTTTGGCTAAGCTTTTCGAAGTAAGTCTTGTCAATACGCCTGCTACCTCCACGAGGGCCGCGGAAGGCAAAAGCACTTTTATCCGCTTCTCCTTTAGCAAACGTATCAGTAGCCTTGATTTCTCATGCGTTTTGATTTCACGCTCATAGATGTCTCTAGGTAGCCATCTACCAGGCTTTAGAATTGCCTTCACTATTATGCTCGTGTCGAGTACCACCTTACCCAACGTTCCCTACCCTCTTGGAGAACCTTTTCGACATCTCTTTTAGCCTCAATGTTACTTTCCCTAACGAGCTTGGTAAACTCCCTAGGGAGTATGATTATTCTCACTTCTTCACCTTCTCTAAGCTCAACCTCTTCTAAAGGCTTCAGAACACCTTTTTCAAACTTAGCACGAATAACCTTGGACACGCACATCACCTAGTAAGTAGTAGGATTAGACATTATTAAACAAACTGTTGTGAACACTTATTTTAAACGACGTGTTTAAATCTTAATAACTATTAAAGAAGACCGACTCGAAGACGAAGTATTTGAAAGGATACCTACCTCCATAAGAAGCTTCCTATCAGAGCCTACAGCTACGTTATTCTCAGACCAAAGCCAATTATCAACGTCATCCTTAAGTAATCCTTCCCACTCGCCCTCAATCTATTCCTCAGATTAACTAGCCTAAGAGTATCCAATGGTGTCTTAGGTCTCTTAAGCCTCTCCCTCATTTCCCTATTATGCTATCTGAGAAGCTTCAATGGGCTTCTCCCAAATGCTGAGATAGGAGGAAGCGATCCCCGTGAGTACTTATACAACTACAAGAAGTCTATTGAAAAACACTTCATACCAAGTGATACATCGATATGGAAGCTAGATAAGTTTGAGCAGTTTAAGGAAAGGAGAGTAAGGAAGATATACGAAGCCCTTAAAAGGCATTTTCCACTAGCCTTTAGCTAGGTAGCTCATATGAATAATTAAGGATTAAAGCGCTATAATATCGTTGTTTACAATCATTACAACCAAACTAGGCATCACGGATAGGGAAATGAGATTGGGGCTGCCAAAAGCAACTTCATGGATACATGTAAATAAGTTAGCTAAGCTGGGTTATATAGAAATTTTAAGAGAAGGAAAAAGCAACAAATTAATACTAAAGAAAAATATTTGAAGTGATATTAAATTATTTAACCTCAAAATTGTTATGCAAAGTACTGTCGAATACTAAAGGTTTATATTATTGTATTTTAAATAATGATTAGTTTAAGAAACGTTACATCGTGGTGAAATATTGATAATTTTATACCACTTCAGGTGGCTTGGAAATCTAAATGAATTAGAAACTTACATTAAAAATATTAGAGATATCGCTGAGAGGATTTATGGCGCTAAAGTAGAAGATGTGCTAATTCCCCCTGATGGTTGGAACTTCGTTATCATTTATAAAGCAACCGATCTTGACAAGATAATTGAAATTCACAGAACATATCAAGCTGAGTATGGTCCATCTAAAGCGTTACTATTTAAAATCGAGTTAATGTATACTCCGAGGGAGCTTGGAATGGTAAAATAAATGCATTGTATTTTCATGGTTTCAATGATTTACAGGAAATATGACATGATAAGTGGCGTGATGTAGGTTTCGATTATTGCTGCAGGAATTAGAAGTATTAGTGATACTTGCACAAATCTAAATGAACTCTTAAGTCCTGCTTTGATGCTATGCGAACTCTGTCTAAATAGGGATAATATTTTTTGTATTATGGATAGTCCAAGCTCGGCGCCTGCAGCACCAGCTAATATTATTGCTGGGATTTCAAGTATTCCATGTGGTAGTGTTGATGCTAATGCGAAAGTCAGTGAATATTTAACAGCTACAAATGTGGTCGTATATCCAATGATGTAGCCATTAAATCCCAATCCCCAAAGGGAGGGGATCATGAATATTGCTCCTAAGAGCCATATTGTGAAGACAGCTAATGCATTTTTAAGATAGATAAATATCACTGTCATTATGGTGTATGGCTTAAAGAAGCGAGCTAACTCTCCTAAAAATCCTAATGATGAGCTTGGTGGAACTCCACTATTAACAAATTCTATAGATCCAATGAAAAAGCCAATCACAAATGAAATGGTTGAAAGGAGTATGGCAATAATAGTTCTCTTTATGCTGCTCACGATACTAAACCCCAAATTTTTCTCCTATTACAGAATTATTAACTTCAACTATATTAATCCATATTCTTTTCTAGCCGCTTGATCTTCCGGACCGTCAATTTGAATAGGTGGAAGGGAAAAATATTCATGATTTGAATTGTTGGAGGAATATTTGTGAAAAATGTTCGTTTCCATTATTATGACCAAGATCTACCGGAATACTTCTAAAGTTTTGTGAGAATAAGGGTGTCATATGAAGATGATAAAGGTGTATTGGTGGCATTGCCATCAGGTAGGGATATTAAGGTAATATATGAAGTCGAGGCTGGAGGCGTCCTAAGAAAGACCTTGTGGGGAGCTTTAACTGGTGGAGGATTGGCCTCAATAGCTAGTAGCCTACTTGGTCGAGATAAAAATACCGTAACAAATGCTCTAGCAGGTGCAACGGCTGGAGGGGCTTATGGGTTTATAGATGAGTTTAACACCGAAACATATGATGAAACTGCATTTTCTAAGTTATTGGCACATGCAATAAAAAGTGTAGAAGAAGAACTTAGAGAAATTAAAATTGGAAGGGGGAATCGAATTAACAAGAGAGGAAGTTAGGGAAATTAAACGAAACTTGAAGAGGTTTATACTGAAGCCGTTGTAGTTGGGGATGAAATAGAAATATTGGTGGGTGAGAGAAAAACGTGTCTAAAGCTAGGAGGAGATATGAAAGGGCTATGAATCTTTAGGTGAGTCTAAAGAAGAGTTATCAAAAGGTAGGAAATTATTGGTACAAGGCTAAAATTAAATCAGCAAGTAGAATGATCGAAATGGCAAAGGAGATTTTATCTGAAATTGAATCTACACAATAAAATGCCTGCAAAATAATTTAAAGAAAATCACTTCACTTTTTATAATCACTTTTACGCAGTACTCTGCCTGGAAGTTTGCCAGTATGTTTCCCTCGATTTACAACTACTTCTCCGTTTACAATTACGTATTCAATTCCGACGGGAAATTGATGTGGATCTGTAAATGTTGCTTTATCAGTTATTTCGTCTGGATCGAATATGACTATGTCAGCCCAAGCGCCCTCTCTAATGATGCCTCTATCCCTAAAGCCCAATCTCCATGCTGGTAGATACGTCATTTTTCTAATAGCCATTTCTAAGCTGATTATACCTTTTTCACGGACATATCTGCCTAATACTCTTGGGAAGGTTCCATAGTATCGCGGGTGAGGCTTGCCTTTACCTAGAGCTCCTGTTGGACTTACAGCTCTGCCATCCGATCCAACCATTACCCAGGGTATTTTCATTACAGTCTCAACATCCTCTTCGCACATTCCGAATGACACCATTCTCACTAGGGTCTCTTCTTCAAGCAGTAAGTCTAGAACTGCATCTACAGGCGATTTACCTAGTAATTTCGCGATTTCTGATATGCTTTTGCCTTCAAACTCCGTGTGCTTATCTGCTTGGCTTATTACTACTCTATCCCAATAGTCTTCGCCTCTTAAGCTGTATGTCTCAATCATTTCCTCGCGTATTTTGCTTCTGATATTCTGATCCTTTAATCTCTCTATGATCTTCTCAGCTCCACCTTCTCTAGCCCATTTTGGTAGTAGAGCTACTAATCCTGTGCTTGAAGCAATGTATGGGTACTGGTCAGCAGTCACATCTGTACCTTTCCTTCTTGCTTCGATAATCATTTTAATTGCGTCTTTCACTTTTCCCCAATTTCTCTTTCCAGAAGCCTTAAAGTGGCTTATTTCAACTGGAATTGAAGCTTCCCTACCAATTCTAATTGCTTCTTTAACTGCTTCAAGCAATGTGTCTCCTTCTCCTCTAATGTGGCTAGCATAAATGCCATTGTACTCAGCAGCCACTTTAGCCAGCTCAATTATCTCTTCGGTTTTTGCATAGCAGCCAGGCGTATATATTAATCCTGTACTTAATCCGACTGCTCCATCCTCCATTGCTTTAGCTACTAGCTCTTTCATCTCTTCAAGCTCACTTGAAGTTGGCTCCCTATCATCGAAACCCATAACGCAAGTTCTAACGGTTCCGTGACCAACATATGATGCGATATTGACTGCTATTCCATTAGCTTCAAGCCTTTTGAAGTACTCGTCCATAGTTTCCCAGTCTAAAATTAATTCTTCACCTAGCATTGGCTTCAAGTACTTTTCGCGATAATCTCGAAGGAAATCGTTCATGGGCGCTGCTGATGAGCCGCAATTACCTACAACTTCAGTTGTCACTCCCTGCATTATTTTACTCATAGCTCTCGGATCAACAAGAACTGTGAAGTCAGAGTGACTGTGAATGTCGATGAAGCCCGGTGAAACGATTAGTCCTTCAGCGTCAATTACAACTTTAGCGTCGAAACTCTTTGCTTTACCAATGAACTCGATTTTGCCATTGTTTATGCCTATGTCAGCCCAAAACCAAGGATTTCCAGTTCCATCAAGTACCTTGCCATTAGTTATGAGCACATCAAACTCCAATTTTGAGCCCCCACATAGCTATGGCTTGTGAAAAATAAATGATTACCATGATTGTGGAGACGTTATTGATTGGCGGGAATGCCTTTTGCTAAGAACTGGTATGCTAGTGAAGCGTAAATGGCGGAGCCAATGTATAGCACTTCTTCATCAACGTTGAATTTAGGATTGTGATGAGGCTTATCCGTTCCTTTCACCGGGTTTCCGGTGCCAAGCTCTAGGAATGCTCCTGGAACTTGCTCTAAGTAGTATGCGAAGTCTTCTCCACCCATGCTTGGCTTGGGTTCAATCACTTTTTCTGAACCCACTAATTCGATCGCAGTTTCTCTAGCAAGTTTAGTTGCTTCAGGATGATTTATAGTTGGAGGAACACCATCAATCAAGTCGACTTTGCATTTTGCTCCAAGGGCAATGCAGGTGTTTTCCGCAATTTCTTTAATTCTCTTCTTAATGAGGTCCCTAACTTCAAATGTCAACGCTCTATATGTTCCAATTAATTTTGCACTTGGCGGTATAACGTTATAGGTTGTTCCTGAATGTACTGAGCATATGCTTACAACTCCCGACTCTATTGGATCCAAGTTCCTGCTAATGACTGTTTGAAGATTTAATATTATGCTTGCAGCCGCAACTATAGGGTCGACAGTTAAGTGCGGCGATGCACCGTGACCTCCAGCGCCTTCAACCTCAATTTCGATTCTGCCTGTAGCCGCTAAAATTGGGCCTTCCCTAACGCCAATAATGCCTGATTGCAAGATGCTCCACACGTGTATGCCAAATATTGCATCTACATCCGGGTCTTTTAAAACGCCCTCATCCACCATGCGTTTAGCTCCGCCAACTCCCTCCTCAGCAGGCTGAAATATGAGCTTGACACAGCCATTCAAATTATCCTTAATTTCGGAGAGAATTCTGGCAGCGCCAAGAAGCATGGCTGTATGCGCATCATGACCGCATGCATGCATAACGCCAGGAACCCTCGATCTATATGGAACATCATTTTCCTCTTGAATTGGCAGTGCATCCATATCAGCTCTCAAAGCAACAGTTCTCTCATCACTTGAACCTCTAAGCAATCCCACAACGCCTGTCTCAGCAATGCCCGTTGTAACTTCAAATCCCCAATCGCGCAGTTTTTCAGCAACTATTCTTGAGGTTCTCTTCTCCTGAAAGCCTAGCTCAGGATACATGTGAAAATCTCTTCTCCACGCAATAATTTCATCTTCAATTTCCTTTGACCGCTTCAAAATTGATTTCAACATGCTCACCAAAATCACCATAATAATTTAAGTGAGGAACAAGCTAAAACTTTTTGCACTATGAATTATGATGAATTAAGTGGAGTGAAGTTAATTGAGCAATTTAACTGAAATTATTGATAAAGTTAAAGTTCAAGTAGAAAGAATTTATGAGGAGAATTGGGGTAAATACCCGACATCCCACGACATGCTCCACATATTAAGAGTTTGTAATTTGGCGATGATAATAGCATTAAACGAAAATATAGGTGAAAGGGAATTACACCTACTTAAGCTAGCATGCCTACTCCACGACATAGCTTTGCCGATGAAGGGATGCAAGCAGGATCATGCAAGTGAATCCGCTAAAATAGCTAAAAAACTACTTGAAAATTACAAGCTTAATTCTAATGAAATTGAATTAATATGCAACGCAATAAGGGAGCACAGTTGGACTAGCAAAAAGAGGCCATCCACAATCATCTCTGCAATTCTTCAAGATGCAGACCGACTTGACGCTTTAGGAGTAGTGGGCTTCGCAAGAATGATATGTTACGGAGAGTACATGAAGAGAAAGTTGCACCACCCACTGGAAGTAATGCCTAAAAAGAGAAGAGTGGATGATGAAGCGTACACCTTAGACCACGTATTCGCCAAACTAGTAAAGTTACCTAAATCAATGAACACTAAAACCGGAAGAAAAATCGCGAATAAGCGCTTGAAAAAACTATTAAGCCTAATTGAGGATTTCGAAAGCGAAATTACAAGCTGTTCCACCTAATTAAATTCTATATTTTGTGTAAGCCTACGCTGCCCAATATTAATTTAATTTTCCTTTCTACATCTGGAGGTTCCAGATCAAGTGGAGGCCTAACGTAAGGCTTAACTGGTGCGCCTACCACCTTCAAAGCTGTTTTCACTGCAGTAGGAAATGTGGATGCAACGTCATAAATTTCAGCTAGCCTCACCAATTTCTCAAAAGTATTAACGGCTCCCATCAAGTCGCCGTTCTTCCAACATCTATAAACTTCAACGTGAATTTGAGGAGCAACATTTGCTAGAGCCATTATCCCCCCATCGCCACCCATTATTAGAGTATTAAGAAAGTGGTCGTCCAAGCCCGTTAGAATGGAGAAATCTTTCCTAACGCTCTTAACTTCATGTATAAGCCTTCTCATGTAGCTTATGCTGTCAAAGGTTATTTTAGCTCCAACAATATTGCTAAACTCATTAGCAAGATCCACATAAAGGCTCACTGGAATGTTAATTCCAGTTGCTGAGGGAATGTTATAGATTATCAATGGCAAATCAACCTTTTGAGCTACCATTGAAAAGTGGCGTTTTAGCTTCATATTGTCGATCTTGAAGAAAAACGGCGGAGTAATGATGGCTCCATCTACTCCTAGATCTGCAACTTCCCTCCCAAATTCAATGGAATGCTCAGTGCAATTACTGCTAATACCAGGCAAAACCCATACTCGCCCGCTGATTTCATCCATAACGGCTTTGACTAGATTTAAGCCTTCCTCCTGCTTGAGGTGAACGAACTCTCCAGTAGTTGAATATGGAAAAATCCCATTAACGCCGCGTTCAGCCAAATAATTAACCAGCCACTTACAAGCCTCGAAATCTATTGATAAATCCTCATTGAAGGGAGTTATTAAGGGCACTATCACTCCATGAAACTTTGAAAACACCAAATCAAGCCCCCGCAAAATAATATGCTAAATCACCTTAAAAGTCAATTTCACGCATATTGCTACACAAATAAATGCAATGAAAGCAAGTAGCAGGGATTTGAAAGCAATCATTAATTCAAATTTCAGATATTCTTGCAACCATAGTTAAAGTAAATCTAGTAATTCGATTTAAAATGTAATGCTATTTTCAGCTTAACACTTAAACATAAAGTTAAAGATGAGATCGAGCATAAACTCAAATTGCAAATGGAGGGAGTATTGAATTGGTTAAGGAAACTGCCTTTGAATGGATCGAGAAAAATGAGGGTCGAATTATTGAGATTAGTGATAAAATTTGGGAATTCGCAGAGCTAGGATTAAAGGAATTTAAATCATCTGCCCTGCTTGCAAGTGAACTTGAAAGGCACGGCTTTAAGGTTGAGCGTGGAGTTGCTGGTATGCCAACAGCTTTTGTAGCTACTTGGGGTGAAGGGAAACCAGTAATAGGAATAATGGGAGAATACGACGCACTACCAGGACTATCACAAAAACCCATACCAAGAAAGGAGCCATTAGTGGAGGGAGCTCCAGGTCATGGTTGTGGCCACAATATTCATGGTGCATCTGGAATGGCCGCTGCAATAGCCGTTAAAATAGCTATGGAGAAGCATGGATTGAAGGGAACGATAAAGTTCTTCGGATGCCCAGCAGAGGAAAACTTTAGTGGAAAAGTCTTCATGGTTAGAGATGGAGTTTTTGATGGGGTAGATGCAGTTATAAGCCATCATCCAGGAACAATGAATGCAGCTACATTAAAAAGCAGCTTAGCAAATTACTCTGTAAAATTCCACTTCTACGGAGTTTCTTCGCATGCAGCAGGAGCTCCAGAGGCAGGTAGAAGTGCGCTTGACGCTGTTGAGCTCATGAATATAGGAGTAAACTACCTTCGAGAACACGTCATTCAGGAAGCAAGAATCCATTACGTAATCGAGAAGGGCGGAACCCAGCCAAACATAGTTCCAGACTACGCTCGCTCATGGTACTTGATTAGAGCGCCGGAAAGGGAGCAGGTTGAAGAAATTTATCAGCGAATTCTGGACATAGCTAAGGGAGCTGCATTAATGACTGGAACCAGACATAAAGTTGAATTTATCAAGGGCGTCTCTAACAAAATTCCAAATAGAGTAATATGCGATTTAATAGTCAAGAATATGCGGGAAATAGGTTCACCAAAATATACTGAAGAAGATTTGGAATTTGCACGTGAAATAGCGAAAACAATTCCAAAAGAGCAAAAAATAAGGCAATTGCAAAAATCTGGAAGAACTGACTGGGAAAAACTTGTTGATAAACTATTGGATGACGAGTTTCCAGACCCATGGGGGGATGGTAAGGTAAGCTACGGCTCAACCGACGTATCAGATGTAAGTTGGATCGCGCCAACAGTAGAATTCAGCACAGCAACATGGGTTTTAGGCACGGCTGCACATACATGGCAAGCTGTTGCCCAATCAGCGTCAGGCTTAGGGCACAAATCCCTCATCTTCGCAGCCAAAGTAATGGCTGCAACTGCATTAGATCTGCTAACTAAGCCAGAGATACTTCAAGCAGCTAAGGAGGAGCACAAGAGGAGGCTTAGAGGTCGAAGGTATAAGCCGCCAATTCCACCAGATTTAAAACCGCCATTAGACATATGGGAAAGGTAAACAGCTTAAATCTTCAACATCACCATAATCTTTTATTTATAAATGAAAGTAATGAAAATTTGGATATTACAAGTTTCATTATCGATTAATGCTAAAATATTTTGGTTTACTTTTCGAAATTACTGCTTACAGCATGCGCTTATAAAATTACATAATCATAACGCTTATCTAATATGATTTAATCTAACTTATTTGCAAGCTAGGGGTGATTCGATGGTAAAGCTAAGCGGCATATTTGTACCTCACGTCACGCCATTTAAGAAGGATGGGTCCATAGACTTTGAGTCTCTAAAGACATGCATAAAATACTGGATTGAAAGTGGATTAAGTGGACTTGTAACGCTTGGAAGCAATGGTGAATTTCCATATCTAATGCGAGAAGAGAAGATCGAGCTTATTCAATTTGTCGTAGAGCAAGTTGATGGTAAAGTTCCAGTAATAGCGGGAACTGGAGAACCAAGTACCTTTGAGACTATTAAGCTTTCAAAGGAAGTTGAAGATCTAGGCGTAGATGCATTATTAATAGTTCAACCCTACTACTATAAACCTTCAAATGAAGAGCTAATTGCCCATTACAGCGAAATTCTAAACTCAATCGACGTACCAGTCATACTTTACAACATGCCCAAATTCACTGGATACAATATGGGCGTTGAAGTTGTTGAAAAACTGGTAAATGAATATAGCAATATTATTGGAATTAAAGATAGCTCTGGAAATATACATCAAATGATCGAACTAATAAGAACAGTTGGAGATAAAATTTCGATTTTAGCTGGAAATGCAGATTTAATACTTACAACATTAATGTTTGGAGGTAAAGGTGCAATAGTGGCCATAGCTAACTTCATGCCGGAAATAGCAGTAAACTTATTCACTGCCTTCAAGCAAGGAAATCATGAAGAAGCCAAACGCATGCAATTAATTATTAATAGGGCAACCTCAATCCTAAATAAATACAATCAAATAGCAGCTGTAAAAGCATTAATAAACTTGAGAGGGCTTCCCGGCGGAGTTCCAAGAAAACCAATACTTCCACTAAAAGGTGAAGAAATTAAAATCCTTCGGA
Organism: Candidatus Culexmicrobium cathedralense; assembly: GCA_025061115.1. GTDB lineage: Archaea > Thermoproteota > Methanomethylicia > Culexarchaeales > Culexmicrobiaceae > Culexmicrobium > Culexmicrobium cathedralense. The sequence goes on from JANZKC010000003.1 coordinate 257,491, forward strand.
AATTCCTAGAAGAACTCTATGAATCCAACTTAATAGTGATGCCATAGCCCTCCAAAAACTGTGATTTTTTCATGCAAACTAGACAGCGCCTTAAAATCCACTTTCTATCCTTAAGGTTTGAAAGAAAGTACTTTTCAGCCTCATCTATCGAGTTAAATTGCAGCCAGCCGCCATGAAGTTTTAATCTTCCCACACCTATAAATTTGGTTTCCTTCAAATTTTTAATAAATGGACAATCATCTGTGTGAAGAGTGCAAATCTTAGTTTGAAAATTTACGTTAAGCCAATATTTTCGCATACAATTTATTTTAACTGCGCAGAATATATAAAAAATTTAAGGAAAAGTAATATGAAAATTGTAAATTAAAGCTTGATGTAAAACTATACTTTTAATATTTCAATTAACCATTAACATATATTTTGAGGTGGATAAAATGCATAATAAAGTTTTGCTTCAAGAAATGACTTGGGAGGAAGTTGAGGAAGCAATTACTAGAAGTGGAGGAGTCATTTTAATTCCAATTGGAAGTATCGAGCAGCATGCTAGGCATTTGCCCGAGGGAACTGATACATATTGCGCAATTGGCGTTGCAGTTGAAGCCGCCAAGGAGACTGGGGCTGTTGTAGCTCCACCTTTATGGTATGGATGGAGCCCACAACACATGGCATATCCTGGTACGGTTAGCGTTAAACCTCAGATTTTAATCGACTTAATAGTTGAAATATGCAAGTCACTCTCAAAGCATGGCTTCAATAAGATAATACTCGTTAATGGGCATAGAATAAGCAACAATCCATGGATACAATTAGCAGCTGCAATAGCTAGTGAAGAAAGCAAAGCAAAGGTCGTTCCAGTAGATATAGCTTACATTGCTAGACAAGCATATGATGAATTGGGATTCGGCCCATTAGGTCATGGAGATGAAGCCGAGACATCCCACATGCTTCACTTACATCCAGAGCTAGTTTACATGGAAAAAGCGTTTGACAAGTATGTAGCGAAGCAGGAGCTATACAATCCAGATCCAAGATCAACTGAAGATACTGTACTTTACACTCCAAGTCCACCTGAAGTAAATCTTGCTAGGAAAGACGTAACTGGAGGTGGAAGTGGAAATCCAAAAGTGGCATCCAAGAAGAAAGGAGAAAAACTACACAAATACACTGTAGCTAAATTGATAAGGCTAATTGAAGTTTTGAAGAAAAGAGAGAGTCGACTGGAACTTTAAACCAATTATAGAATTAATGCCCCAAGCCAGTCTAAGCCTAGGTCTATTCAAGGAACCTATGAGCATCACCAGCATCCTTGCGGCCGCCTCACGACGGCCACTTAAACACTGGATATTCTCATAGGTTACTTAAATTGGCCTAAGCCTACTTCTGGCTTGGGGCAATTTAATAAGGTGACCGCCCTATTTAAACTTATTCATCTTCAAAATTGTAAACAAGATTAATTGCGGACAAATTACATAAGACCATAGCTTGAGCGCGTGAAATCATGAACAAAATGATAAATTCATTCAAGACATAGGTAAGGTCCTTAAAAAGCTCTGCAAAAATCTCAAGGCAGCACTTTCCATTCACTTGAAAAGCTTAAGGGGAAGCTTATTAAAATGCATGGCAAAGGACTGGTAAAAATCAATCACTCGGCAATGGAATTGGTGGTGTCTGAAGTTGACGTTGAGCATCAATTAACTAAAAACTAATTTGCGACGCCTATGGAGTTAAAGGAGACGGCAAAACAATTTTTGAAATAGAAATAGGATATACTCCTCCAGAGCATGCATTAAATCCAACAACCTACATTAAAGCTAGAATTGCAAGCAAGATTGCCAGATACAACAACTATGCAAATAAATTTGCATTAGCATTCCCCCAATTCTTCACGCCGGAAGTACCCATGATAATCCTTAAGCCACCGAGATTCAGAAGTCAGGAAGAGCTGCTGAAAGTAAAGAAGCTATGCGACTACTACCATAAAGATCCACCAATTAATTTAACTGAAATTCGCAATGCGAGGCTACATGAAATACTCATAATAAATGTTGATCAAGCGACAGCATATGAAGTAGATCCTGAGTTATATATTGAAATGTGCAATAACTATAGAAGTACATTGATGAAGCATCGCAATTCAATTGTTAGAATTTAAGTTAACCTTGGGACAACTTCCTCAAAGAATAGCTTAGCACCTTCAACGCTAGGAAAGTCCAGGAACCTAAGTATGAAATACGTCACTCCAAGATCAACGTACTCTTTAATCTTCTTAACAACTTGCTCGGGGTCACCTATAATGTAGTTCTCCTCAAATCCCTTCCTTATAAATTGGCTTTTATAAGCCATTTCAAAGGCTTCACGATCACTCTTAGCTATTGCCACAATATTAGCTAAAGTTTTAACTATCTCATCGAAATCTCTATTGACAGCTATGCAGTGCTCCTTTAAAACGCCAAGTTTATGCTTATATATTTTAGGCGAAACATTCGGTATATTCCACCAATCAGCATACTTTGCTACAACTCTCAAAGTCAATTTTTCACCTCCACCTCCAATCATTATCGGCGGCACGGGATTAGGTCTAGGCTCACAAACTGCATCAATAACTTCATAGTACTTTCCATGAAAAGTCGCTTTACCATTAATCCACATCATTCTAATTATTTGAACTGCCTCTTCAAGCTGCTTAATTCTAACTGAAGCAGTCGGAAAACAATAGCCATAAGCAAGGTACTCATCCTTCTTCCAGCCAGCACCAATCCCCAAAATAAACCTACCATTAGACAAATTTTGCAGAGTTGCACCCATTTTTGCTAATAAAGCGGGATTCCTGTAACTATTACATAAAACAACGTTACCCCACTTAAGCTTACGATACAATGCTGAAAAGTAGGCTACAGCCGTAAAACCCTCCAAATTTGGAACTTCTTTACTAACGAACTCAGCCCACGGAATAAAGTGATCGCAAATCCAAGCAGAATCGAAGTATCTTTCAAGCTCACCAATAAAGAAATGAATTTGACTTATGAATTCGCCAGTATCGCTTCCGTCAACAGGGAAGCTGGGAATTCTAAGTCCAAACTTAACATCAACCACCTAAATCACCTATAAATACTAATCCATGTACAAGCTAATTACTCTTGCTTGCAGTTCTTACAGATAGCAGAACAATTCGCAAAGTATTGTAAAAGCTTTAAAAACATCCAATATTACTTTAAAGTGCAAGGTGAACTGAAATGTGCGGAATTTTCGGTTATCTCAGCAGCCAGCCATTAAGCATAAACTTAGCTTTAAAAGTTCTAGAAGCTCTTGAAATAGATAAGCTACCCATAGATAAAAGTCCAGTTGGAGGTCATGGAGCCGGCATATCATTCATCTTCGACAATAAAGTTTACCTCTACAAAGTAGGTGGTAATAATTCGCCAGCTAAAAACCTTGAAAAAATAATTTTGAATAGATGCCCAATTAGAGAATCAAACATAATAATTGGTCATGTGAGGAGAGCTTCACCACAATTTAGCCACACCGTGAAGTATATGGAATGCACTCAACCTTACATAGCAAATTGCACTGAAAAGTTTAAAGTAATTTCAGTTCACAATGGTTTCCTTAGAAATTATAAAGAAATCAAAGAAAAATTCAAACTGAAGCATATTTATGAGTCAGAGAAAATAAGTTTCATAGATTCTGAAGTGTTTCCGCATTTAATGGAAGAATTAATCTGCCATGGAGTTAAAGAGTCAGATCTAGCTGTGGAGATCTTTAGAAAAATAGAAGGAAACAATGTAGCATCATTACTACTAATCAGAAATAACAAGCTTAGATTATTCATTATTCATAAAGGAGCTACAAGAGGACTTTACATCTGGAAGAACGAACAAGGAGACATCATATTCTCATCTAGAAGGCACATCATAAGGGACATTTTAAGTGAAGTACTTCAAAAAGGAAAATATGAACTAATATTCCATGTTGAACCTAAAAAGCAAGGTGAAATAGCACTGCTATTCGAAATCTAAGATCATATTATCCAAATGAATATTCTAAATATCAAGTAAAAATAAATTATTTTATATTTTGGTGATTATAAATATAGGGATGTTTAATAATTTCTTGTAACTTTTGATTCATGTCAACCTTCTTCGATGAAAATGTCTTTCGGGAGATGTGCAGTTACAATCCAGTTTGGCTTATCAACTATTTCACTTATCTTGAGGTCGGCCATTATACTAGTAAGAATGTATGCATCCTCTCTGCTTAGCTTATGTTTCGAGACTATTAGGTCTATCATATCTAAAACTGCATCTCTAGCCGCAGTCATTAGGTCACTACCTACACCTACAGTCAAATAGTATGTGTCGAAGGTTCTAATTGGATCTTTGTGAATTATGGCTTGAGGTCTCTTCAAATTTGCATTCTTAATTAAATCGAATTCCAGTACTACATAAAGCGGCGCTTCAATTGCAGTCACGCAAACTTCACCGTCGCCTTGAGCCGCGTGACCATCACCTACTGAGAATAAAGCTCCTTTAACAAATACTGGCAAATACAGTGTTGAGCCGCGAGTTAGGTGTTTACAGTCCATGTTACCTCCAAATGATCCTGGCGGCATAACTGGAAATTCGCCTTTCTCAGCTCTTGCAACACCCATTACTCCGCAAAATGGGTTTAATGGAATGATGACTTTATCATCAAGCATTGTAAATTCTCCAGAGGATAAATCCCATATACGCAAGTAATAGTCAAAGTATTCTACATCATTTAGCAGTCCATATCCTGGTATTATTGCACTCCAACCCCAACCTTTGGTTTTTATGTCAACCACCTTAACTATAAGTGCATCGCCGGGCTCAGCACCGTTAACGTAAACTGGACCAGCTAGAGGATAAAGTCTGCTCCAATCGAGATTCTTTAAATCTTCAACAGTTGAATTTGGATTTATTTGATAATCACTTACATCTCTTAGTTCGTAAACAACTCTATCTCCTGGATCAATTACAAGAGCAGGCTCAAGAGAATTGTCCCATTTGTAATGCACCTTATCTGGACTCATAAAATTTACCTTCAAAGTTTTCACCTTAACAAAGATTAGATACCAAATTATTTAAAAATTATGTATTATAATGGACAACATTATTATGTAGATTGAAATTTAGACAAAATTTAAAGAAATTATATTTTCAAAATATGCATTAAATATTAAGGATAGTATGTTTAGAAAAAATAGCAGACTTATTAAAAATATTTGTAGGAAGTGAAACGGAGGATAAGGAAATGTGATTCTTGAAGCTATGAGAAGAGCTGGCAAGCCGCCCATAAAGCAGCTACCAAGAGCCAGAGCAAAAATTGGGATAGTGTTTCAAGATCTCGACGGCCAGCAATTTAATTCCACAGTCTATAATGAAATAGCATTCGCACTCCGCCAACTTAGATTAAATGAAGAGGCAGTGGATCTTCATATGAGAAATATTGCAAGTAAATTTGGCATCATGGAAATTCTAAATAGACCTCCATACAAGCTTAGCGAAGGAGAGAAGAAGATTGTTGCTTTAGCCTCCGTATTAGTTTATAAACCCGAAATATTAATGCTTGATGAGCCCACAGCAAATATCAGCTATAAGTACGTGGAAAAAATTAAGCAAATTATTAATGAAATGAAAAGCACGGGTAAAGCCATTTTAA
>JANZKC010000004.1:0-199170 GCA_025061115.1 Candidatus Culexmicrobium cathedralense
ATCATTAAGGCGAACCCGCGGAACCAAGCCTCACCATATTGATCTTCAAGAAATTGCTGCTGCATAAAGGATCTGTCAACCCGTAAAAGCTTAGTGCCTATTTTATAAATTGGCTTTGCTAGGTTCTTGTAAATGGTTTTACATCTGTCACAGAGCACAATGTCCTGCCCTAAGAAAATTCTGAGAGACTTTATAAGCAGATTTCCATCTTTAGGGCAGTTATAATCTAGAAATCCTATAAATCTCCTTAGAATGGGATTTATAATTGTTGAGAAAAAGACATTTTTTATCTCGTCATTTTGCATATATACTCACCTGGTGGGAACACCGGCTTTTTTACACTTATGTTCGATTATTCTAACAAATAGTTTGTAGAGTAAAGTTATGAAGGGTTTATACCATCTGCCTGCAAAAGAGTCGTCTATAAGCGAGTAGACCCATCGTATATCATGTTTTAGACATTTCACCAGCAGTTCTCGGTAAAGCCCTGTTATTTCTCCACATCTAAACCAATCCTCATTTTTTAGTCTCCCCATAGGCACGAAGTAAAGTGGAACTATGAGGCTTTTTATGTCTTTAAGGTCATCGACCAGTTCTATTGTTTTGATGAGATCCTTCTCTGTTTCTCCCGGGGAACCTACAATTAGTGTGCAGGCTGGAACCAAGCCGTAATCATGCATTAACCTCATTCCCGTACGCACAACTTCTGGCCATTCTTCTGGTTTGAATGGATGCGCCTTCGCTGGCATAATCTTCTTGGCTAGTTCTGGCGAACCCGTTTCTATGCCTATTTCTGCCCCCCACCATGGCTGCTTCTGCCTAATGATTTCCGCTATGGCTGCGAAAAGCTTGGGTTTGGCTGCGACAGCGGCTAGAGAACAGTGGCTCCATCCAATCCATTCACATTTTTTAACGATTAATTCATGTAGCTTAAGAAGCTTCTCATCTTTTGGTATGGTATTTGGTGAGCCATAAAGCATAACATCTTCTGCATGAAGGCATACACCAGTAGTATAACCGCTTTTTATGTTTACGTTTATTTCCTGCATTATCTTCTCATAGGGATACCAACGCAGAGGTCTCAAAGTCACACTGCAAAACTTGCACCCTCGCGGACATCCACGTCCAATCTCAATTAGGCCATTAATTGATGGGGCCGTAATAGTTGGGATTTCCTCAAGGCTTGGCACTTCCTTAACGCTTACTTCGTAATATTGAGGAAGATCATCATCATTTAGTGCCATTCTAAAAATTTTTCCAACAACTTTTTCAGCTTCACCATCAATTATGCAGTCAATTCCATGTTCCTCAACAAATTTTGGTCTATATTTAAATTGCCAAACACCCGGCCCACCAACAATAATCTTAAGCCCCCGCCTTTTGGCTCTCCTAATGACTTGGTTTTTCATCAAAAGACGGAAATGTTTAGCTAGAAAAGGCTCCTTTTTAAACACAGCCGCAAAAGTGCTTGAGGCAGGTCCTAATCCAAACGGATCCATAACGTAAATTCCTAAAACCTTAGCGTCGTCTATGTATTTATTCAAGTGATCTGGGTCAACTATCAAAACGTCTATTCCTTCTTTTATGAGTTGAGCCTCTATCTTTCTTAGCCCATACGGTGCTGCTACTGGAATTCCATTCTCTGTTTTAATTGGTGGAAAGAACAGCCAACTGTAAAGCCAGTCCGGAATAACATTTGAAGGAGCACATGTGCCAAAACCGATAAATTCATGATGGTGATAATCACTCATTAAAGTTCTATCAGCAGTTAACAGCACTTTAGCCATAGGTACACACCTCTATATATTATTATTTTTAAAACATTTAAATTTTGATATAATTCACTGGACTAGATGGATTGCTTGCTTGAATTCCACTGCGTAAGGCAATTTATTACAGTTACAGTTTTAATGGCGTTCTTTATGAAGAGAAATTGTTTTTGCCTTATCCATTTCCATAAGATTTTTGGTCTCAAGTGGAAGGTTACATACCCCTTTTCAAAAAGCCATTTTATCTATTTTGTAGTCAAGGTCTTTAATTTCATGATTGGTTCTATGGCTGTATATTTTGACCAATTTTTGGTTGTCAGAAGTCCTTGTTCATCAGCGTAATCATATAGTGAACATGCTGTGTAAAAGTCGGAAATGTCAACAATGATTGTGGAAAAGCACAAATCTTACCTGGCTTGAACAAATGTAATGGATGCCTAAAATGCGTTGAAATATATCTATTTAGAGTTTTAAGCAGAAGCAGATGAAGTGACAGTTTCTAATTCTCAAAATTGCCACCTGTGCCTAGCATGTGAAATCCAATGCCCAACAAAAGTCATCAAAATAATAGAGCCTTTATCAAGCAAGAATAATATAGTAAATGGGGCTATAAGCTATCTCTCACTTAGCCCTACATACGCGGGAATAAAGACTCTTATTTCCACGCTTCCTTGGATTTTAACAGCAACTTATAATTCTGCTTATATCCATATATCTGTGGTACTGCAGGAAAATAAGCGAGGAAATTATTTCTCCCCAAGAAATTCTTTAATGACTTCCCAAATAGAGGCTCTAAGTTTATCTTGAAGATTCTTTAGCAGTTTTTGTCCCTTTTCAGTTAGAGAGTAGCATTTTAATCTACGCTTTCCTCTCATAATCTGCCTGCTTACTGCGTAGCCTTCCCTTTCAAGCCATTGAAGAAAAGGATAAACTATACTCGGTTTCAACTTGCGACCAGTTAGTGATTTAAATTCTGTGATAAGTTCATATCCATGCCTTGGCTTAACGGATAAAAGCCAAAGGATAATGGGCTTCTGTAATCCTCTTATGAAAGCATCAATGATATTAACCATATTCTCATCCAGCCTAAATATTATGAAATATGACATATCAACATTTTGCCATCTCCTAAGCAAAAACCAGCCAAATTTTTAAATATGCAAACAATCATAATCCTATTAGGTTAAATTGACGTCTGAGGTCGAAAGAGAGCTAATTAAAGCGATTGTTAGAGGAATGCGCCGATCAATAATCCTTTGGTTAGTGAATCAAAAACCAATGTCCGGTTATAGCATAGTAAAAGAAATGAAACGACTAACTGGACAAAACATTCACCCGGGCATGGTCTACCCGCTTCTATACGAACTAGAAGAAAATGGGCTAATAGCAGGCAAATGGAGTCAAAAAGGCAGAAGACGCATAAAACACTACACAATAACAGAAAAAGGCAAAAAATTACTAAACAAAATAAAAGAACTCTTCGAAATGCCAATAAAGGAAGTATTAAAAGATCTCATAGGAAAAGAGCAAACAAAACAAATTTCCTCTGGAATAAAAATAATCCCTCTAAATACTTCAGATAGAGCCTCTTGAACCCCATTTAATTTCTCTTAACAGAACTTATTATCGGTTTCTACAAAGTAACATCTTTTATTATGGATCTAGATTAGTCATCTGAGAGTATTAGTGAAAGTAATGCTTAAATTATTCATAAGGGAACATTGGTAACTAAAATTTAGCTAAAATAAAAAACTTACTAATATGAACTTTAATAAAGTTCTAGTGCAGTGCTTTTAACATGTATTCTAGGTGCTCATATTTCTTTTCTTTTATTAGGCTTAGTAGGTATTCTCGCTTTTCTCTGCATTGCTCTGTTGTTCTAGTCCTTTGATTTTTAGGAGGACGAGTTCAAGGGCATCTTCAAATCCCCGCACATAACCCGTCTTCAAAGCCCCACCAGAATGATTGAATAAAAATCTATTTAAACACTAAAAAGCAGTCAGCTACATGGGTTTCCATTTAAAAAGTAAAAAAGGCAATTTCAACTGAACATAACCATTATTTCATTTTACAAAATAAATTTTTGCATATTTCCCGATAACAGAACTTACACAATCTTATTTGTGATAGGGAGGTGGTTCATTATGGTAGCGGGGGGTGGATTTGAACCACCGAAAAGTACCCTCACGGGTACCGGCGAATCCTCTGAAACAGAGAAGATGTTGTAAATGACTTTTTTCTTAGGCATGTTCGCTAACCTCCTCATAAAGAACCACTCTAAATCTCCGGCCGTGAATCTGCTCCCCTACTTTCTTCGGTATAATTATAACGTATTTCCCAGAGGTCCTGGCAACTATGCTCTCAAACTCTAAAACTTTCCTAAACTTTATAACGAATTCAATAGGCATCGACATAAAATTCTACCTAAATAATAGTATCTGCACCAAGATATTTAAAATCCTAATCACTTCCATTCTTCTAGAACTTACAATTGAATTTGATGTGATCCCCCTAGAAGTTATTTTTATTTTATTCTTTCCCATACTATTATCCCAGATATGGTCGTTATACAACCTAAAATTACATAAAAGAATATTTGCTCTTCACTTACATAAAGTATCTGAAAAATACATATAAAAGAAAGTAAAAATAATGAAAATAAATATTAGATTTGTTTATTCCTTTCTTGATAATGGATTTTAAAGGCTCCCTTTTGATTTTTCTTAGTTTTTAAATGTTAAGTATATCACTAGTATTGATACAATTAATAATGCCCAAGGTAGTCTTGTGGGAAAGGCACTAAAAAATTAGAAAAAGTAAAACCCCAGAGACCAAAAATCCATTGTGAGAAATAATACTGAAAACTCTCGGAAGACCCTTGATATTGTTTTCCCAACAATATCTTCTAAAACCCCCACAACCATAAGAAAAGCATAAGATACCCAAAATATGATTGTGATATCCAACAAGGGAATAATGTTAAAGTTAACTCGTCTAATAGTAACAATTATTCTTTCATTTTGCACTCTGTAAGAAACCAATATGGCAAGTAAACCTAGTATAAAAAGACCTCTAAGTTCTTCACTTCTTAACTCATCTCTTGGAGATTCATTTTTATTCAATTTTATCCCCTTGATCTTAATTAAAGTAATTGCTCTAAAATAATTAAAATTATCGTTAATTTTTGGAATTATAGAAATGCCTGTGATATAAGGCTAGAAATCTAAAAATGTCAGTGGCTTGTTATTTGATGTATGCGAAAACTTGTCTTATGACAATTTATATTCTAATGGGGTAACTTGCTTTTCTACATTTTAAATTATGTGAGCAATGTTCCCCCTAAGAGGTGTGTTTTTTGCCTAAGAAGAATGTTGTTAGAATTCCAATTTATGAAAAGACTTACCGACGGCTTCTGTTCTTCAAGGCTTTTTTGATGTCAAAGCATGGAAGACGCTTAACTTGGGATGAAGTCTTCGATCTCTTACTTAACCGTGTTGAAGTTGCGGGGCCGGACTCTGTAAGCTGATTTTCGTGAAGAATTTTAGGGGATGAGTAGTTTGGAGCCTGAAAAGAAAGTTGTAGTTGCAGGTAAGGAGTTTATTATTAAGCGGTGGACTTTTAGAGAGAAGGGAATGGTTTACAGAGCTGCAACTGAAGTTAATCCGAAGACTGGCAGGATAATGCGCATGGACATCTACAAATTTATGCTTCACGCTATTCTCCACGGCGTAAAAGAGCCGAAGCTTACGGTAGAGGAAATTGAGAAAATGGACGCTGCAATCGCTGAGCATCTATTTAATGAAATTATAACTTTCAATTCGCTCCCTTTCCCCAAGTGAGAGCACTACTCGAAGCCTATCGAACAGGATACATTGACGGTTATGATCCATTTGTACAGCAAATAATTGTAAAGCATTTATTCGCCAGATTTTATGGAATTTCGCCGGCCAACGTTAATGATATGCTGGATGTTGAAGTCCAAGCTCTCCTCTACCTTATCAGCGAAGACTTGGAGCGTAGTAGGATCGACGTTAATGTAGCCATTAAAGGAGAAGATCTGAAGAAATAGGTGAGTATCGTGCCTTTTGATGCTTCAATTAAATTTAAATTCATTGCAGAAGATCAAGTCAGTAAAACGATTAACAACGTCAACAGATCAATAGGGCGGCTTGGCAGAATTGCAGAAACTGCTGCTAGCGTTTTAGCTGCTATGCTTGCGCATGATGCATTAGGACAGTTAAAGCAAAGTTTAGAGGATGGCATAAAAACATTTGCGAAGTTTGAGGAAGTTATTACGCGTACAGTTGCGCTTAGCGGTGCTGCAGGTGAAGAAGCTGAAAAACTTACGCAAGAACTTCAAGCAGCGGCTCGTGCCGCCGGCTTAGAATTTGGTGTTGGCGCAACGCAAGCGGCTGAAGCATTAGAAGCGCTTGTTAAAGCGGGTTTAGAAGGTGAAGCGGCAATAAAAGCGCTTAATGCAACTTTAGAGTTGTCGACCATTGAAAATATTAGTGCACAGAAAGCCGCCGAACTACTTGTAGGTGTTTTAAATCAGTTTAAAATGGGTGCTGAAGAAGCTGAGGTTGCAGCCGACATGCTCGTCAATGCTTCGGCGGCCGGCATTGACACGGCAAGCGACTTTGCACTTGCACTTTCTTATGTCGGTAATCAAGCCGCCGCATTAGGATTCACATTAGAGGAAACACTTGCTGCATTGGTTGCCTTGAATAATCAAGGTATAGCGGCGGAAAAGGCGGGCCGCTATCTCAATGCAATGTTGACGGATCTCATCGAGCATTACGATAAACTTGGCTTCTCAATCTATGACAATGAAGGCAATATGCTGAGCTTAACTGAAATCATTGAAAACCTAGCAAATAAGCTCAATGAATTTTCGACTGAAGAAGAACGCGCTACTTATTTAACTGAAGTTTTCGGCTCACAAGGAATGAGAGCTGCACTTGGATTATTGAATCTTGCTACGGCGCTGTCAACTAAAGAAATTGAGAAGTTTGCTGATAAACTTAGTTTATCACGTTATGAAATTGGGGCGTTAATGAGGACGGGTGTCAGTGCTAGTGAAGCTTTAGAGCAGCTTAGCATAAGGATCAAGAAAAGCGGAATGGCAAGTGAAGTGGCTCGAAGACAATTAAACACAACTGCAGGCGCAATGAACCGAATGAATGCCGCAATACAAGATCTAATGCTAGATTTAGGTGAAGCTCTAGCTCCCATTATAATTGATGTTACTACCTTCATGCGTACACACTTTGTTCCAGTTCTCAAGACTCTCACTGCTGGTTTTCGAAGCTTCATAGATGTTTTGCGGCCACATGTTATTCCAACATTAAACACTATATGGAATGTTTTGACAAGCATCTACAATGTTTCCATCTCTCTTGCCAGTGCGATCATTGGCTTTAATAATGCACTGCAAAATCTTGCGGGATCAATCTATAATTCAGTTAAACCCGCGTTAGATTTTTTGAAAGGCATTCTTGATGCAATTAGCGGCGTAGTAAAGACAATTCAGAATACAATTGCTGGCTTAGATGGAGCTTTAAGTATGGGGGCATCAGGTAGTGAGGTTGCAACTGCTGGCGGTGAAGTGGTTGGTTTGCAGGAAGGAGGAATAGTAATGCGTCCTACACTTGCACTTGTTGGTGAAGCCGGGCCGGAAGCCGTTATTCCACTTAAACATATGAGAGAAGTAGGATTAGGAATGACAGTAAACAATTACATCCACATTAGCGATGTCAAAATTTATGATGACTTTGATCTAGACGAGCTTGCAGAGAGACTTGGAGAAAGAATCGTGTGGAATTTGAAACGCAAAATCTAGTTCTCTAATTTTTGAAGGTGAAAATGTGAATGCTTCATGCCCGAGAAAATACGTAAAGTACCGTTTATGCCCTGTCATTATACCTAAAGCCGTACAACTAGTTCAAAAATACGGTTGTTTTGGCATCTATATTGATCAACACATCAATTTTCCAACTGAAAAATACTTGAAAAACGCGACTTTAGCAACTCTTACCTTTTTGCACAAAATTATTGTTCAAGAGATCCCCAAAGTAGTTGAAGAGCTAGGATACAAAATTCATCCAGATCCGAGGAACTACAAAGTTCACTTCGACGATTTAGATCACATTTTCCCTCGCTTCTCCAAAGGCTATAAGCCAAAGACCATGAACGAGAAAAAACGTTACACAGTTTATCAAAAAGAGAAGAAATATAGATTAATTCGTTTTTACGTACAGCCGAACTATTGTTTTGGGACGCGTGAGCATGCATATTTGAATCATCATCCTTTAAGTAAGGGAGAGATGATCAGATCAAAAGCTTCACAACGACTCATAAAAATAATGCATTACAGAGATCTTTACGGCTTCAACCTACAGGGCAGGGGAAAAAACGCTAACTTTTGGGCTAAAGTTGCCGTTTACTTGGTCCTAGATGATGAAGGAAAAGAGCGATTTAATCAGAAATACAGAGATTGGAGGAAAATTGAAAAATTCGTCAAGAAATACAAGTTACAAACTACAAATCTATTACAGTTAGTTTTCTCTTCTCAAACTTAGATTTCCTATTTACAATAACGCTACAGCACAGCTTAGTTCCGAAGTTGTTGGCTTAGAAAATTATGGACAAATATTCCCTTTTTCGAAAATAGAATTTTTGTCCGTAATTTAACAGAAACAACCTTCAAAAACTGGGTCAATATTCTGAAGTTGTCTTCTAAACCTTTTGCGATAGCGCTCTAGTTCTAGTGCTGCTTTTATTCTTAAGTTACCAGCTTCATCCCGCACAATCGAAAGGGCCCTTATATGTTTTGATTTTCGTCGTTTAGCTTGCGCAACCCTCCACAAATATCGCATTTTAATTCTGTTTTTCTTTACATAGTTTTGTAACCATCTGCGCTTATATTCGCGGCGAAAACGCTTTTGACATTCATCACATCTAGTTGCCGGCCCACGCTTCCGAAAAATACCGTAACATTCACGACAAAGCCGGCCCAAAACAACAACCAAAATATACCTAGGCATAATTCAACACTTCTCTCAACTTTAATTATCAAATTCTGTTAGATTAGATCATGTTTTCTGAGAAAGCTTAATATTAATTGTCTTTTTTCTGGGTTCTGCAAAATTTCTCTAATTTTTTCTAAGAGTTGGTCTTCTTGTGCTTTTATTATTGCTTCACGTTCATCTAGTAGTAGGCCGCACTTATAGCAAATCTTTGCGTTGCTTTGATTGAGCGTGTTGCAGCGTGGACAGCGCTTCGGCTTATCATTGAGTTGCGATTTTTCATGTTCCTTTATGCCATAGTATTCGAGGAGTTTCGGTTCTAAGTCACGGCCCGAAAGATGCACATATACGGCTGGCATTCGGCTGCTTTTGCTCCATCCTGCGAATAATTTTAGTTCTTGCTCAGTTAATACTTTTGCAAGTTCGGTTAAGCGTGAATGTCGTAGTAGGTGTGGGTGAACATGTTTTTTGATGCCGGCCTGCTTTGCTAAGTTTACGAGAGTGTATTTGTAGATGAATTTGCAGCGCGGCTTATACTTGTGTTCGCCTGGAAATAGATATGCATTTGGATCGTCGCGGTATGGGTGAACGTTAAGCCACATTTGCAGGTATGGGGCGCTTTCAATTAATCTTATTCTTCGCTTACCGGTTTTTCCACGCAAAATTATGACGGCGCCATACTCATCGATTTTTACGTCTTTTATTTTAAGTTTGCGGAATTCGTCGAGTCGGGCTGCGCTTTCATACATCATTGCTACTATTGCTTTATCGCGTATGCTTCTTGCTGTTTCAATTAGTTTTCTAATTTCTTCGCGTGAAAGTATATCGCTTAAATCGACTTTTGTATCGGCAATTTTACTTACTTTGATCCACTTTACGCATTGCGGATAAATTTCATCATTGCCGAGCAGCCACTTATAGAAGCGCTTTAACATGACTTTAAGAACATTAATTGTTGACTCCTCATATCTATCTTGCAGAGATATTATGAAGTTTACAATGTCATTTTTCGTCACATCTTCAAACCGCTTATCACCGAGAAAATGAGATAAAGCACGTAAAGTAATCAAATAATGCTTTATGCGACCGTAACTCAAATCTTGACTTTTAAGATGAAGATAAAATTGACGAGCAACTTCACGGTGAACTGGAAGCATCTCATCAATATAAGATTCAAGCGGCTTCAAACTTAAATCCCATCCTTAACCTGCGGATTATCTTGGCTTCAAGATCTCAAAACATTTTTCGCTATATTCTTGAGACTCTCGTCTTGTTTCCTGTTTTTCTTAGAAGCTTCCATAATGCTAATTGGCTTCCACATTTTTTGCATTCGCCGTAAATCCACATTTTCCCCAGTCCGATTATTTCGATGCCATCCGAATGAGGGTAATATTTTAAGCGTAGAGGGCCGCCGCACCAGTAGCATCTTTGACTTTCAACAAACTCTCTAATCTGATCAAGAGAAACGCCGCGTTTTTTAAGGGTGACTAAAATCGCCGTTTTATTCCTTTCGGTGGTTGTAAAGGTTGTTAAAGCCGTTTTTTGCCTGTTAACTTTGAGTTTTAATCCTTGCATTTCCTTCAACTCCTACTTTTCCTACCTATAAGTATGGATGGAAATACTTATAAAGTTTTTCCTACTTTTCCTACTATTAGGAGGTTATTGAAGTGGATGATCCGCGCGTTATTGGTGCAGCGAAAATTATGACTAAAGGGCAAGTAACTATACCGAAAGCAGTACGTGAAAAATTCAATCTCAACGTAGGTGACCTAGTGCTCTTCGTTGAAGAGAATGGAAAGCTCATCTTAATGAAAGGAGAATTAAAAGAAATTTAAGAAAAACTAAGTTACCAGAAGAATAACAAGAAAACCCTCAAGTAACAAAATCAAAATAACACAAATTAAACGGTTTCTTATTTCATAATATTAGAAGTCTCATTTAGGAGTGATTGAAGTGTTTAATGAAAATGCAATATACATTTCAATAATATCTCTAATAATCTCGATTGTGTCTTCGTTGATTTCTTATCGTCAGTATCGCCTCTCTAAGCATGTCCAAATAATCAGGCCTCATAGTGATAGGCTCCGGTATGTTTTAGAAGATTGGGTTAAAAGCAAAGGGTTTTTTCCCGTAATATTAGATCCAGTTTCCCTGCCGGATGTCCGATTAAAAGATTTAAGCCTAAATACTATTCTGAAGAGTGTAACAAAACCAGAGGCGCCTTCCTCTCTTCCCTATGTTTTGCAACATTTAGAAACAGGTTACCCCAGAATCTATTCGATGTTTAAAAGGCTTAAAGAGAAAGTGAAAAAGCATAATGAAGAATTAATTCATTATGTGACCGCGTTGTGTGAAAAAGTAAAAGATGAGCTTCAATTGCCTGAGCCATATAGTAAAGAGGGATACGCATATTATTGCCGCATTATAAGCTATGTTTTTCGCAAAATACTGGTAGACTATCCAGATAAGGAGCCAATAATTAAGGAAGATACGCAGAAAAAGACGTTTAGATTAGAATGGAATGGTGCAACATTAGTCATAGGTGAAAAAGCGTTTTGCGAGAAAGGGTTAAAATTGATTGAGAAACTGCTTTCTTCTCAAGATATTATTGCAAAAGCCAAATTATTTCATCAAAATACAAATGAATTAAACACTCAAGTTCAAAAATTGCGGGAAATACTATTTCTCGAAGTAATTGACAAAATTAAGGTTGGAGGAATCATTAAAGGAAAATGCGATGTATGTAGATCAAAGCAGATTATCTGAAAGGCCACCTTGAAGACGGAAAGCTATTAGTTGATTAATTTATTTTGCTTTGCTAAAATCGCTGCTTTTGTTAATTTTTATTCTTATACTCTTTGTCATGAAAGCAATATTGTTTTCACTTGTCATTTAGAGTGCTGACTTTCTGCTTCTGCCTTTATACTTTTTTCTAGGATCAGGAGAAGAAAGGTCTCATTTAGAACGCATCGTAGCATTATCTTCTCTATTACGCGGTTTACTCGCTTATATCCATATTTTCTGCATAGAAGTTGGAAGGCCTTATATACTGTGGGGTTAAGCCGCATTCCATAAAATTTCCGCCTAATCTTGCGCTTAGAGAGGGGTGGGGGGCTCTGTTTTGATATCATTTTTTAATCCCCTCTTCTTGCGGAGCATTTTTCAGCTTCAACCTTCTTTTTACTCATGTAATTGTAAGCAGTCCAGTCGGCTTCTCTAAGGAAAATATGGAGTTCACCGTCGATCATCTTTAGGTCGATTTTATCACGATCAATTAATTTCATTACCAGATTGTCAGGATCAATGCCGTTAGCCTTGCAGTCTTGCTCAAAACGTTTAGCTGAAATGAACCCTCCATGATTCTTCAACTTCTCAACGGCCCAAAATACCTTTGAAGGCTCGTCGATGACAGGGGTGACAGATATGACAGATGCGGTTTTTCGATCTGTCACCCTCAATTGCAGATTGATATCGTTTTTCATGGTCTCGGTGACAGGTATGACGGGTGTGACGGGTTTTTCAAGAAAGTTACCCTCTTTTTCATCATGAAAACTGATATCATTTTTATGGTGAGAAACACACCTACTTTTTTCTAAAAATCCGTCATATCCGTCATATCTGTCACCCTTCTCCATTAAATTGATATCATTTTTGGTGATGGATTCTGTGAAGCTGAGAAGCGAAGTGTCATATCTGTCACCAGCTGGTTTATAGCCGAATCTCCTTGAAAGTAAAAGCAGGTCTTTCACGTCAACTACGTATAATCTTGCGTTTTTTCGCCTCTGCTTTTTTAGTTTCATTCTGCTCAGCATTTTACCTATCCGAATGGTGCTCCACATTCTTTCAAACTGTTTTTCAGTTAACTCGCGCTTCTCATTCACGAGTATTATTTTTAGAATGTCTCTTAGATCTGACGCTGTAAACTCAATAATTGTTGCTTCCTCTGGGTTTTCGCTTTCCTCTCTTTTTATTTCTAGCAGTCTAAACATTCCTTCGAGTAGCGTTTTTTCTTTGCTGTAGAGCTCTTCATATCGCCGTTCAAGATCTTCAAGCGCTAAGTTGTAAACACTATTATAAACATCGTCTCCTGCAAGTTTAGCTATTGTGAGTATTGGCTTCCAAAGTTCTTCTGCCCGCCCCTTAAATTCAGGTAGTTGCAGGGTCCTGTATGTTTGATATACTTCCCAAGCTCTAGTTAATCTAGCTAAATAGAGTTCTTCTCTTATGTCTTCAAATTCCCAGGCCTCGGGATCTCTGCCTATCGGATCATCCGCTACTTCCATTGTAATCACAATGCTCCTCTGCTTAAGCAGCTCATTGATATCTTCTGTTGAAGCCAAAACAACGGGAGTGTAGGATTCGAAGAGACTTAATATGAAGCGTTCCTTAACGATCTTCTCTATTCTAGGGACCTTTAATCCTTTCTTGTAGCCTGCAGCTATTATTTTCGCTAATTTAGGTGTAAGTACACTTTCGTCAATGCCCCAAGTTGGGCCGTAAGCTTCGAAGCTTCTGAAACTTGCTGCATCACTAGGATCCAAAACTGGAAAGCCATGTCTAGACACATATGTTGCTGTTAGTAAGAGTCTTGTTTTTCCTGACCCGTAAACGCCGAAAATAAATAGTCTTGGGAAAGTTGTGAATAGATCGTAGAAGTAAGTTGCAATTTCAAAGCACACCATGAAGTCATATAATCTTGGATCCCAATTTAAATTGACAAACTTCATATTCCTATTCTTCAGGTCGGTGAAAAGCTTCTCGAAGTCTCTGGCAACTTCTCCCTTAACGAAGCGCTCTAAAGTTTTATGAGACATTAGTGTAGGCAAGGTTTGCATAGCCTTAGTTTTAATGTCGACCTTTACGGTGCGATCTGCAATTAGGAAGTTGTTGTCGTGAATTACTGGTTTAAAGCCTCTTTCAATAATGACACCACTTTTAATTTTAGCGTAAACGAGTATCGGATCTATTGTTTCATGCTCGCGGATACCTCTACTGCCCATGATTTTCTTTGAAACGTAAGCGTAAGTTAACTCTGTAACTAACATTTCATCTCCATAAGTCATTATAAAGCCGTGGAGAGGAGCAGTTAAAATACTGCTGGGCAAAATTTTCACTTCAACATTATTGCCGGCCCAGGTTAGCTCTTCACTCCTGAATAAATCTAAAATTAAGCCTCTAAGGTGTAATGCTAACTTTCGAATAAGCTCTTTAGAGTAAAGCTTGTGCATTTCTGCACGATATAAGAAGGCTTCAAAAGCCTCAACTGGAATTGATCGATAAACAGTCAGCTCAGCTCCTCGCAACGTTAAATGTGGTCCTAAAGCTCCAAATTCAACTGTTATCTGACTTGCTAAACTTTGTATTGCCTCTCTAGTTTTAATTTCAAGCCCCTTCACTTTTTCATTGAAATCCTCTATTGCTTCAATGAGCGGCATCTTCCTCTTTTCCTCTACGATTGTCTTGGACATCTTCTCTTGGCCTCCTAAGCCATGGAAGAAGGCTGTCAACATCCTTCAACAGAAACTTAATTCGCCTCTCAAATTCCGGCCCGAAAAAGTGAACATAACAGCCTGCACTTGCAGGCATTGCCGCTAAACCCAGTAGCTTCATGAATTTAACATAATCTTCACAGTCATAGCACAGTGGGCTGTACTTGATCATCACCAGCAAAATAGTGTAAAGATCAATGTTGATTATGCCAAGCTTAAATGCATGTTCAAAAAATAAATGTGCATCAGTAAAGTCGCCGTCAAGCCAACATAATATGCCGTCAAACAACAAGTATTGAGCAGGATAAACGCCAGTAACTTTTTTAGCTTTTTCATTAAGCCATTCTTTCACTTCCACGAAGCCACCATATGAACTCAAATGTTTATTAGCAAGTTTAATGATGTCTCTGAAAGAAAGCTTATATTCCGTAGCTATTTCGAGAGCCTTTTCAGCCTTAGTCCTGACTTCCTCCAAACTTTCACCGAAAACAACGAAAACCGATTGCTGAAACCTATGATCAAGCGCTGTTTGACCGGGAGTTTCTTCTGGTTTAAAAATTTCTAGAATTTGGCCATTTAATATTGGTATGTTTTGCACTAAACTTAAAATTCTCTCCCAATAAGTTGGAAAACAATCCACAGTAAAACACCTGAGGAGAAGAAGGCCTCTCCTCAACCTATTATATACCGGGTTTTTCTCATCAACTCCATTTAATCACGTTATTGGGTGGTGTTCAAAATTAGTGTTAAAACTCTTGTATTCTGATGATGCGTAGAGGGGTTATCAAGAAACGCGCAACTGACGACCGGATGCGTATCACTATGATGAGAAAGAGGATCATAAAGAAAGCCTGAAGATACGGAGGTGTGACGAGATCTTAAAGAAGTGAGTGAAGATATCCAATATAAAGTGTCCACGCTTCTCCGAATAGCTTTTTAACTATTCTAAGAAAACCAAGGGAAATGTAAAGCAACTTCTCCAGCAAATTAATCCGCATATTATAAAGAGAACTGCTGTTGAGGCAAATGCAAGATATGTTGGTAGATCTTCTTTTTTGCGAAGTAGTTTGTTTATTGTTCTTTTCAGATATTGCGATATCTGTTGTTAATTTAATAAAGTTTTCATTTTAAATCTTCTCAATGAAATAAGCATTTGTATAGTAAAGTTTTTAAGGTAAATTCCTACTTATCCTACTAGTAGGGAAAACAGGAGGTGGAGGAATGGATCTTGTGAAGGTTGAAATTGAAATTCCAAAGGCACTATACAACTTTCTGGAAGCATACTGCAAATCCACTGAAGAAGATATTAACAATTTTATTAAAAGCATAATGCGATGGGGCTTCCAATCCTTCATAAGCATAATCGAAGGCTCCTTCATAACTCCAGGTTTAGCGCGAAACCTTGAGCAAATCCTGTTAAACAACTTCTGAAATTGTGATGTCAAAATAAAATTGAAGTTTAGAGTTGCTGCAGAAGTTTCTTCTTCTTTTCTTGAAACTCTTCCTCGGTAATTATTCCAGCCTCTTTTAACCTTGCAAGTTTTTCTAATAATTCGAGAGGATCCTCTTTCTTCTTTGGAGTTTCAATTACTGGTTCGGTCATTTTCTCGCTTATGATCTGTCCCGGAAGCTCTCCTCTAATTCCTTTTCTTATGTATACTATAACTTGATTTGCGGCCTCTTTATCAATGGCTGGAAGCCTAACCTCATCTGATAAAAATCTGCTCTTCAAATAGATCTCAGTTGAGAATATGCCTTTCTTAACTCTAATATTGGAGATATCTCTATAATCGATGTCCACGTAATTTTTCTTTAATCCGAAAAGCTTTGGATTGCGGAAGATCACTCGCCGATTAGTAATGTAGATCGCATTTGGCGTTGCAAGTGATCCTCCAGGCTTAAATCTCGACTGCCTAGCAACGAAAAGAACCTCTTCACCAGGCATTAGCATTTCCTTTATGTCTTTCTCAATTTCCTTGAACAAGATTAAGCCCCCTATAACGAATTTTGATAAATGAAAATTTATCTTTTACTAAATTAGAGAATGACTGTTCATGTCAATTGGATGTTTCGTTATAAATATTAAATGTTACGACTTTCTTTAAGTAATATTCGCATTTTCGGTTTTATTGCCTCTCTGTAACGTTTCGCTATGCTTCTAAGATGTTTAATATAATGCTTAACTAATACTTTGTTAAGTCTTCCTTGCAGCAGATCTATCTCTGCTGGGTTTAAGTGAGTGCTTAACATAGCTACATGGCTTTTTCTCAAAATGCTTAACTTTACACCTTTCTCCCTAAGATGCTCAGCGAGTTTCCAGCCTAACTTCACCGGTTTAATTTGAACAGCCAGTTCACTGGGCATCATTGTTATCCAAGCCTTTTTCTTACCTCTATCATAGCCAAGCTCAACAACACTAACATTATCATACTCAATCTTCCTTAGATCTCTCCATTTCTCAAACATAAATCTCAATTCTGGGCTTCTAAGACCAGTAAAGAATGCTGTAATTGCCACAAGTTTAAGTGTAGGTCCCAAGCTGCTCTCGGTTACTTGTCTAATGGCTTCCTCTACTATTGAGTGATCCCCCTCAAAATCCAAGACTCTTATTTTCTGATCTCTATTTATATGCTTTCTTAATAGAGATAAGTCGACATCAACGTTTACTCCCTTCAACTTTAAGTATTGCAATAATACTGATGCACTTTCCAAAACATATCTCGAAACTCTAAAGGTCAGCCTTTTCAAAATAATTGCCTTAGACGGATCTTCAAGTATTTGAAGTGCATATTTAACTGCATATCTATAGATATTCCTTGCATGCCACCGGCTATATCTCTCAAAACAGTATCTTTTGAAGTCCTCTAACCCTAAAGTACCCTTTAGGGTACTATGGGATTGAGAAGCACATCTCTTCAAAGCCGGAAAAACATGAAAAGAACAATCAAAATCATTTACATGAATATTAAAGGTGGTAGCGGGGGGTGGATTTGAACCACCGACCTCGGGGTTATGAGCCCCGCGGCATAACCTGGCTAGCCCACCCCGCTTTGCATTTGCTTCTATATTGTGTGGTTGCTTTCAGACCAATAAGCTTTACTGCCTTGAGCTTTTAATTTTTGTTTGTTTTGGTTGTTTTTAGAAAAATGTTGGTGTTTCTTCTTGTAGTAGGTTTCTTATTTTGTTTGCTTCAATCATTATTCTTAGGAATATCCAGTTTAGTAGTTTGTTGTTTTCTAGGGTTTCTCTGTAGCCTGCTGCTGATAGGGTTGTGATTCTTTTTAGTAGTCTGTTTAGTTCTTTTTGGGTTCTTGGTGTTATTGTTTTTAGTGTTTGTTCAAGTATTGTCTTTTGCATGCTCGCCCTCCTTGGTTTATGTTTTACTCGTCTGTGTTGTTTTTGTTGGGGGGTTTAAAGCTTATGCTCCAGTACCATGGTTCTGATAGTTTTTGTGGTGTTTTTGTTTTTTCTTTTCCTAGTCTTGTGAGTGGTTTTGTTAGGTGTCTGTGGGCTCTTGGTGGTGGTAAGTATATTCCTTCTAGGATTTGTCTTGGCTTTATTTTTGCTTGTTTGGGTAGGTGTGCTTTGTATTTGCATTTTGGGCATTTATATCCTTTATTTTTTCCTAGCGATTTCATTGTTTTGCCGCATTTTGGGCATTTGGGGTTTTTCAGCTCTATTAGTGGTGCTAGTTTTAGTATTGCTAGTTTTTCGACGTTGATCGTCATTTTTTGTTTTACTGTTATTTTTGCTCCTCCGTAGACTTCTATTAGGTCTCCTGGTATTAGATGTCTGGCGATTTTTGTTAGTGCTCCTGTGGGTTCGTAGACTGCGCAGTCGATAGTGTTTTCTCCGTCGCTTATTTCTATTATTACGTGTCCTCCCGGCAGATTTTTTGGCCTTGTGGTGACGCGTCCACGCAGTATAATTGCGTCGTAGATTTTTATTTGGCTGATTTTTTCTACTTTTCTTAAGTGCGCGTCTGTTCCTTGGTTTGTTCTGTATATAATCCACCTTTCGATTGGCTCATAGGTTTTTACTATTTTTTGGGCTTGGCGTAGAATTTCTGGGGTTTCTCCTCTTATTCCGTACAGTACTGGGTCTGGGCCTCTTGGTGTTATTAAAATTCTTCCTGTTTCGTAGTCTATGTTGTTGAATGTTAATGGGCTTGTGAGCTTGTCCATTTCGTATACTGATACTTCATCTATTTTTCTTGGAGTTCCCCAGTTCTCCGGCTTTCGGTATGCGATTAACTCGTAGGTGTGGTCTTCATTGAGTGTTTCTCCTATTGCCGCTAGTGCTCCTACTATTCCTCTTCCTTCCTTTAGTGTGTATAGTTCTGCTCCTACTCTTTTGGCTATTTTTTTGGCTTGGTTTAGGGTTGTAGTGCTTCTTATTACTTTTTTAGCGAAGTTTCTTAGGTTTCTTGGGACTTGGCCTATTAGGAATGCTATGCCTGGATTGGTGTCTTCATGCGTTAGGTCTGATAATTTTTCTACGTTTTTAATTACTATTTCTTTTATGTTTTCTATTTCTCTTTTTTCAATTTGTATCCTTATGCATATCGCTCCGTTTCCTCTGGTTTTCCAGGGTGCATTGGGGTTTAGCCTGATTAGGTTTGGGTAGTCTGTGAATTGCACTCCTCTTTTTAGAAGTTCTTCGGTGATTACTGCGCATATATATGTTGTGCATCCCCTTTTAGGGGAGTCTGTGTCGTCGATGCCTAGGTGCATTTGAACTTTTGCTCTCATTGCCTTCCCTATTGCTGCGTTTTAAGTGTTAGCTAGTCTTTTTTCGTCCTTCAACTACTATCATTGTTAGTGTTGATCTGACTTTATCTAGTCTTCTTATCTTCCAAGTAACTATTTCCTTTAGTTTTTCCAGGTTTTCGGCTCGTACTTTTGCTATTACGTCATATACGCCATATACTGTGTAGGCTTCTTCTACTCCCTCAACTTTCATTAACTCGTTAACGACTTCTTCTTCAGCTCCTATTTCTGCATTTATTAAGACAAATGCAAGCGTCATATGTTCACGTCTCCGCTTTTAGAGTTGTTTCAGCTACTTTTAAGGGTTAGGGTTTAGATTAATTGTGTTGGTGGTTTTTTGAACCAAGTGCAGTTGTGCGTATTGCATTTACATCAGTGCGATCCGCGTAAGTGTACTTCCCTTAAGCTTAAGCGCTTTGGACTGGTTAGACTTGTGAGTTCATATCGCCGTTTGCCTGGTGGTGCAATTATTTTGAATCCCTTTTCTAATCACGTTCTTAATCCCTCCGATAGAGCTATTGCTGCTAGGAGGGGTATTGTTGCTGTCGATTGCTCATGGAATGAAATTGAAGTTTTGAGACGATTTAGGTTGCGGAGATTCGGTAGGCGTCTTCCTCTTCTCTTTGCCGCTAACCCTATAAATTATGCCAAGCCTCATAAGCTTAGTACGGTTGAAGCGTTTGCAGCTGCACTTTACATTTTGGGGTTTAAGGAGTTGGCCGCTAGGTTGTTATCTCTATTTAAGTGGGGGCCGCATTTCCTAACTCTTAACGAGCGCCTCCTCACCATCTATGCATCGGCAGAGTCTGAGAATGAAGTTCTTAGCGCTGAGCAACAGATCATTAGAGAATTGCTGGAAGATGCAAGGTGAATTTGTTATTGCTGGGAGGGGCATGTCGGTATAGCTCACCTTTTGTTTTGCGGGATTCAGCTATGCGGCCTACCCGAGCCTCGCGCGGGCCTCATAGGCTCCTATTTGGCCTTACCCCCGCAGGTCGGCCGTTGCAACCATTCTCCCAGCATCGTCGACGGGTCAGCTCGGCGCCTATTGCTAGGCGCCTTCTCGGCATACGCCTCAGCCGCCTCATCCACATCCGCTGGGAGGGGTCTCGTTTCTGAGCCGTTGCCAGGGCTCTCGCCCTGCCCCTTTCGGGGCTGCGGTCCCGCGTGGGGGTGAGCTTCCTCAGGCACCCCGTTGCCGTAGGTGCCCGAAGCCCGCTTACCGACTTGCCCCTCCCAAATAAGTAATTCAGCAAATACAAAATTAATATTTGCATGATACGCCGCGCATAGTCCCCTGAAGTTTTCGCCTGGGCGTAGCTACAGCCCGACACCTCGGGCGATTGGGAGTGGCGGGCTGAGCGCCTCGACCCGAAGGTCTTGGCGCGTACACCCCCACCCCATCAACGGGGTCTTCTACCCCAGCCCTCGTCCTCAGCTAGGGACAGTCGCCTGTCCCCGTGCTGAGGAATGGCCGCCTCTTTTCGGGGAGGGCTTCCCGCTTAGATGCTTTCAGCGGTTATCCCCTGCGGCGTGGCTGCCCGGCGATGCCCTGCCGGACAACCGGTACACCAGAAGCCGCGGCGCCCCGTTCCTCTCGTACTAGGGGCACCTTCCCCTCAGGCGGCCAACACCCCCAGCAGGTAGAGTCCGACCTGTCTCGCGACGGTCTAAACCCATCTCACGTTCCCCTTTAATGGGCGAGCAGCCCCACCCTTGGGAGCTGCTGCACTCCCAGGATGGGAAGAGACGACGTCTGGGTACCAAACCGCGGGGTCGATGTGAGCTCTCACCCGCGACGAGCCGGTTACTCCCGGGGTAACTTTTCTGTCATGCCTGGCCCCCACCGAAGGGGGCACAAGCGTTCGCTAGGCCCGGGTTTCCCCCCTGCGCCCCTTGCTTTTGAGGGCGCAGTCAGGCCGGCTTTTGGCCTTGCCCTCTACGGCGGGGTTCTGACCCGCCTGAGCCGACCTTTGGGCGCCCGTGTTATTTTTTCGCGGGCGTGCCGCCCCAGCCAAACCGCCCACCTGCCGTTGTCCCCGGCTACAAGGCCGGGTTAGAGGCACAGTCGCAGAAGGGCGGTGTTCCATGGGCGCCTCCATAGCCCCCGAAAGGGCTACTTCACCAGCTCCCGCCTACGCTATGCAACTGCGACCATACCCCAGCGGCAGGCTGCGGTAAAGCTCCACGGGGTCTTCTCGCCCCGCTGGGGGTTGGTGGACTTTGCACCACCAGGTGGGTTCACCGGGCCCCGGGCCGGGACAGCGGGGACCTCGTTGATCCATTCATGCGCGCCGGAACTTACCCGGCAAGGCATTTGGCTACCTTAAGAGAGTCAGAGTTACTCCCGGCCTTCAGCGGCGCTTCGCCCGGTTGGACCCGGGTTTCACGGACCGCCAGTGGCCAGGATTCAGCCCCCGTACACACCCTTACGGGCTCGCGGGGACCTATGTTTTTATTAAACAGTCGGGTCCCCCTTGTCACTGCGACCTGAGGTCCCCGGCTTCAGCCGAAGACCCCAGGCACCCCTTCTCCCGAAGTTACGGGGCTAATTTGCCGAGTTCCCTGGCCCGGGGTAGTCCCGACACGCCTTGGGCTTCTCACCCAGGGACACCTGTGTCGGTTCTTGGTACGGACGTGGGGGATCCTTCCCAGCCTCCTTTTCAAGGGCTCCGGGGGTCGGCTGAACCGCCTAAGGGCGGCCCATCCCGCCTTCACCCGGTTCTCGCCATTACGGCACTCCCCGGGCTTCAGCGGTTGGGTGGAGCGGCAGCTCCACTCAGCCTACCCCGAAGCGTCAGAGGCTGGGCTTGCGTTGCCGCAATCGTACCCCCACGGCACCGGAATATTAACCGGTTTCCCTTTCGGTGGGTACGAGTTACGCCCCACCTTAGGACCGGCTGACCCTCGGCTGACGACGCATTGCCGAGGAACCCTGGCCCTTTCGGCGGCCGGGATTCTCACCCGGCTTTGCTGTTACTACCGCCGGGATCTGCAATCCTGGCCGGTCCACTGGACCTCACGGCCCAGCTTCTAACCAGCCAGGACGCCCCCCTACCGGATCACTCCCTCAAGGAGGGAGTGCCCCGGGGTCTCGGCGGCCGGCTTAAGCCCCGTCCATTTTCGGGGCCCCCGGCCTCGGCGGGTGAGCTGTTACGCACTCTTTAAAGGATGGCTGCTTCTAAGCCTACCTCCCCGCTGTCTAAGGCCGGGGACGCCCTTTGGCTTAACACTTAGCCGGCACTTTGGGGCCTTAACCCCGGTCCGGGTTGTTCCCCTCTCGGCGCCCAGGCTTACCCCGGGCAACCCGTCTCCGCCCATCTACGGCGCCGACGGCTTCGGAGTTTGAAAGGGAGGAGAGGCCTTTCGGCCCCCTACCCCCCGATCAGTGCTCTACCCCGTCGGCTACCTCCGGGCGGGCTGGGCTGCGACCCACTTCGGGGGGAACCAGCTATCACCGGGCTAGATTGGTCTTTTGCCCCTAGGCCCAGGTCATGGGAGTGAACTGCACGTCAACACCCCTTCGGGCCTCCACCGGGCTTTCGCCCGGCTTCGCCCTGCCCAGGCCTAGATCGCCCGGTTTCTGGTCTCACGGCTGTGACTCCGGGCCCTATTCGGACCCCGCCCCTCGCCAACGCATAGCAGGTCCTAGGGCTTCATCAATCCACCCTTAAGACCTGCTAGAGGCGTTGGCTGCGGGCATGTAGGTTTCCCTACGCCTTCGGGGTTTAACCCCTTAGGCTCGCCACAGCCGTGAACTCCCCGGCCCGTGTTTCCAGACGGACGGCGCGACCCCGGTCCCCTCCCCTCGTACTCCCTCGTCGCCGAGGTTTCCTTTGGGGAGGATCCCTCCTTTCGAGCCGCGCCTGGTGTAGCCGCCTGGTTTCAGGCTCTTTTCACCCCCCTTCCGGGGTGCTTTTCAGCTTTCCCTCACGGTACTAGTGCGCTATCGGTCTAGGGACGTATTTAGCCTTGGAAGTCGGTGCCTCCCAGCTTCCCACGGCAAAACCAAGCCGTGGTACTCTAGGACACCGGCCCTTCCCCTCTTGGGTTACGCCTACGGGGCTGTCACCCTCTACGGCGGGCCATTCCAGGCCACTTCGGCTTCCCCAAGGAGGGGGCGGCCGGGCCTCGCAACCCTACATCTCCGCCAAGTTTCCTTGGCGGATTCGGTTTGGGCTACCCCCCCTTTCGGTCGCCCCTACTCAGGGGATCCCATGTTGGTTTCTTCTCCTCCCCCTACTAAGATGTTTCCGTTCGGGGGGTTCCCACTCGGTACTCCCTCGTCGCCGAGGTTTCCCGAGCGCCACGGGCTATTCGCCCGTGGCAGGAGGTCCCATTCGGAGATCCCCGGATCGACGGCTGCGTGCGCCTACCCGGGGCATATCGCCGCTTGCCGCGTCCTTCCTCGGCGCCCTAGCCGAGCCATCCACCAGGCGGCGTCTGCGTGTCGGGCTGTGAACTACACCCAGTATGCGGCTTCAGGGGACTATGCGCGGCGGTCATCAGAGATTAAAGTAAACTCTCTTCTCGCCCTTCATCTGAAGGCATGTGCCTTCAGATTGCATCCACATATAAGCGCGAGCTCAAGCCCTATCACGACCCCCCGCGGCAGGTATAAGGAGGTGATCCGGCCGCAGGTTCCCCTACGGCCACCTTGTTACGACTTCTCCCCCCTCGCCGAGCCCGGATTCGACTCGACCCTCTCGGGCCAAGCCTCACCCGGACCCGACTCGGGTGGAGCGACGGGCGGTGTGTGCAAGGAGCAGGGACGTATTCACCGCGCGTTGATGACGCGCGGTTACTAGGGATTCCATGTTCACGAGGGCGAGTTGCAGCCCTCGATCCCAACTGAGGCGGGGTTTATGGGATTACCTTCCCCTTTCGGGGTCGGCACCCATTGTCCCCGCCATTGCAGCCCGCGTGTGGCCCGGGGGTTTCGGGGCATACTGACCTGCCGTGGCCCCCTCCTTCCTCCGCCTTAGCGGCGGCAGTCCCCCTAGTGTGCCCCAACCCCCGTAGGGGCTGGGTCGCAACTAGGGGCAGGGGTCTCGTTCGTTGCCGGACTTAACCGGACACCTCACGGCACGAACTGGCGACGGCCATGCACCTCCTCTCAGCTCGTCCGGCAAGGTCGTCAGCCTGGCCATCATCCTGCTGTCGCCCCCGGTAAGGTTCTCGGGGTTGACTCCAATTAAACCGCAG
The DNA here is from genome assembly GCA_025061115.1 of Candidatus Culexmicrobium cathedralense. Lineage (GTDB taxonomy): Archaea > Thermoproteota > Methanomethylicia > Culexarchaeales > Culexmicrobiaceae > Culexmicrobium > Culexmicrobium cathedralense. The sequence goes on from JANZKC010000004.1 coordinate 24,261, forward strand.
GCTTCACCCCTTGTGGTGCTCCCCCGCCAATTCCTTTAAGTTTCAGCCTTGCGGCCGTACTCCCCAGGCGGCGGGCTTAACGCCTTCGCTGCGGCACTGGGTGGGCTCGAAGCCCACCCAACACCTAGCCCGCATCGTTTACAGCCGGGACTACGGGGGTATCTAATCCCCTTCGCTCCCCCGGCTTTCGTCCCTCACCGTCGGGCGCGTTCCAGCCGAGCGCCTTCGCCACTGGTGGTCCTCCCGGGATTATAGGATTTCGCCCCTACCCCGGGAGTACCCTCGGCCTCTCCCGCCCCCTAGCCCAACAGTATCCTCGGCCGTCCCACGGTTGAGCCGTGGGATTTAGCCGAGGACTTATTGGGCCGGCTACGGACGCTTTAGGCCCAATAAACGTCCCGACCACTCGCGGGGCTGGTATTACCGCGGCGGCTGACACCAGGCTTGCCCCCCGCTTATTGCCCCCGGCTCCTTACACCGGGGAAAAGCCGCCCTTAGCGGGCGGCACTGGGGGTGACCCCGTCGCGCTTTCGCGCATTGCGGAGGTTTCGCGCCTGCTGCGCCCCGTAGGGCCTGGGCCCTTGTCTCAGTGCCCATCTCCGGGCTCCCGCTCTCACGGCCCGTACCCGTTATAGGCTTGGTGGGCCGTTACCCCACCAACTACCTGATGGGCCGTGGCCCCATCCTCGGGCGGCGCTAAGGGGCATGGCCTTAGCACCCTTTCGGAGAAGAGCCCTTCCAGGTCTCTTCTCCTATCGGGGATTAGCCCCAGTTTCCCGGGGTTATCCCCGTCCCGAGGGTAGGTTAGCCACGTTTTACGGAGCCGTCCGCCGCGCCCCGCCATTGCCCGGGGCGCGCGACTTGCATGGCTTAGTCCCACCCCCATAGCGGTCGGGTCCGGCAGGATCAACCGGGTTTCGTACGGCCGCATAAAAGCCATACGAGCCGCGGGGGTAGCACTCGTGGGGCTTGAGCTCGCTTCAGACCCAAACGTGCCGGGCTTCACCCCGGCTTGTTTGGGTCTACACTTATTTTCCCGCAGCTGGAGGCCGACTTTTCATCCTCGGAGCTAAGCTCCGCGTCTAGTCGACGCCGCCGTGGAGGCTGCGGGACCATTAAACATTAGTACTGAGCGCAAATATATTTGTTGCTCTCATAGGGTTGATTATCTTCTTACGTTGGTGATTTAGGTTGTTGTGTTAATGCTTCTGTTAAAGTATTAGTTTCACTGGTATTCGGTACGATTAGTGTTCCAATTTCTTCGCCAAGTGCAGCTCTCAAGATGTTTTGCTCATCCTTTCCGTCAATGACTCTTACTTTCATTTTTGATCGCTCAATAATTTTAAGTGAAGTTAAGTCGAAAAGCTCGTATGTGCCTGCAGTGGCGGGCATTTTCCTTAGCATTTCAATGAGCTCTTTGACAGCGATTTTTTTCAACAGTTTTGCATTCGGATCCTTTTTAGGATCCGCCGTGTATATGCCCTCGACATCGGTGGCGTTGATCATTAATTTGGCTCTCATTGCTTCGGCTAGCAATGCAGCTACAGCCATGGTAGATTGGCCTGGAACTAATCCCCCAGCGACGATGACTTTATCAGTGTAATGCTGAACGTACCTTAATATTTCATCTAAAGTTTGAGGAATTGGTGTTTGCGCTAGGTTTCCCAGAGCTGAAGCGAAGAGAGTCGCATTAACCTGAGTCATTTTTATTCCTAACAAGTCCATTTCAAAGTTGCTTGCTCCAAGCTCCTTGGCGACTTTAATATATTCTCGAGCCTTTCTTCCTCCACCGACAACTACTGCCACTCTAAACTTCCTATGAGCTAGTTTCTTGATCACATCTGCATATTTCTTCAGTTTGCTTGCATTTAGATCTGTGAATAGGAGATGCCCGCTAAGCTTAATGACTAGGCTCTCCACTCGAATCCCCCCTCCCAGCTTCTAAATAACATTTATAAAGATTTACCACATTTTACTGATAGCTTTCTGGGCATGATGCCTATAAGTACTTTAGGTGAAGTGAATGAGTAAGCCACAAAACATGAGAAGCTCCGTTGAGCGTTATAAATTGGAGAAAATGATTAAGGAGCTGGAGTCAAAGCAGGGTAGGGGAACTGAGCTTATAAGTCTATATATCCCGCCCGGAAGGCAAATCTCCGATATAATGAATGTCTTGCGGCAAGAGTACTCGCAAGCCTCAAACATAAAGGATAGGACAACCAGGCATCATGTTCTTGATGCGCTTACGTCGTGCATGCAAAGGCTGAAACTATTCAGGCAAGTTCCCAAGACAGGCCTAGTAATTTTCTGCGGCTACGTTTCAAGGGGCGTTCCGGGAGATGAAAAGCTTGAAGTACACTTAATAATCCCACCAGAACCCATAAGGATATACTTGTATCGATGCGACAGCAGATTTCACGTAGAGCCATTAAAAGAGTTTCTAGCTGAAAAGGAGTTCTATGGATTGATAGTGATTGACAGGCAAGAAGCAACCTTCGCCATATTGAAAGGTAGGCGGCTGGAAATAATTGAACATATAACTTCCGGAGTTCCTGGAAAGCATGATGCTGGCGGCCAGTCGCAGAGGAGATTTGAAAGAATAATCGAGCAAATGGCACATGAGTTCTACAAAAGAGTAGCCGAATATGCCGAAAAAATCTTCCTACAACAAAACCTCAAGTTAAGTGGCATTATAATCGGAGGCCCAGGCCCCACTAAACACGACTTTGTTAAGGGGAAGTACCTTCACTATCAGCTTCAAAGCAAACTTGTAGGTGTCGTAGACGTAGGCTATACTGGAGAAGCCGGAATTTACGAGCTAGTGAAGAGAAGCAGGTCTCTACTTGAAAACGTACAGTACATTAGGGAGAAGCAGCTTGTTCAGCGTTTCCTCAGAATGCTAGTTAAAAACAGCGACCTAGTCGCTTACGGAGTCAAAGAGGTCCGAGAGCTACTTGAAAGAGGCGCCGTAGATCTACTCCTAATATCTACGGACCTAGACCTAGAAAAAGTAGACTTGATATGCCCCAATTGCTCATATGAGAAAGTAGTGGTAATACCAAGTAAAAATGAAGTTAAAGTTCTCAGCGAAGCATGCCCATCCTGCTCTTCTCCCATGATCCTCAAAAATAAGGAAAGTCTAATCGACGAGCTAATAAGCCTAGCCGAGAAAACTGGCGCCACCGTAGAGTTGATCTCTACGGAGACTGAAGAAGGTGAAGAGCTAAAAAGAGCATTTGGAGGAGTAGCAGCAATACTTCGCTACCGCGTTACCTCTTAGCTTAAACCTCAATTTCAACCTTAATCTCCGGATACTCTCTAACTTCACTGCCTCCCTCAGCCTTCTTCCTCACTATTTGAACATCTTTAGCCTTAATTACCGCTCCCACTTCACGGCTGTACTCCTCTAAAATGTCCGCATACTTTTCAGTATATATTACTGCCCGTCGAACTTCTGCTGAAAGAGGTACACGCATTTTTGCCTTCAACCTTCTTAATTCAGCTATGACGGAGATCACCAAGCTACCCTTCCGCTCAGCCTCCTCATCTATGCGCTCTACCGAGACTTTAGGCCAAGGTGATGCGTGAATGCTTCTGTAGCCCTTATCATGGGCAAAAATCCTCTGGTAAATCTCCTCGACTATATGCGGTGTAAATGGCGCCAGCAACTGCAAAACCCTAAAAAGCGCCTCGTAAAGCGTGTATTGAGCAGAAATCTTGCTATCAACGTCTTCACTTTGATACAGCCTGTGCTTAACTGCTTCAATATAGTGGTCGCAGAACGTATGCCAGAAGAATTGCCTAATGGCTTCAAGTGCAGCATTAAATTGGAAGTTCTCTAAGGCTTCAGTAACCTCTCCAGTTAGCTTTTCAAGTTTGCTTAAAAGCCACTTATCAATTATGTTGAGCTTTGGCTTCTCCCTCACTTCATAGTCCTTCAAGTGAATGCTTACGAACCTCGCTGCATTCCAAAGCTTTAATAGGAATCTCCAGCCATAGTCGACATCTTCCCAGCGGAATGGAATATCCGACCCTGTAGTTCCTCCCGCATAAGCCCATTGCCTTAAAGCGTCGGCGCCATACTTCTCGAGAACCTCTCTTGCCTCAACGTAATTTCCATAAGACTTGTGCATCATCCTGCCATCAGTCCCCCTCACCATCCCATTGATGAGTGCTGTTTTGAACTGCGTTTTCCCAAATAACATTATCCCTCTAACAAGTAGGTAGTAGTCCCACGTTCTGATTATGTCATAACCGTTGGGCTGCAAATCAGCAGGAAATAACCTTGAAAATAGCTCCATGTCATCAGGCCAGCCAGCATGCACAGCGCAGGTTATTGATGAATCCATCCAAGTATCCATAACGTCTGTCTCGCCCCTAAATGATTTTCCACCACATCTTGGACATGCCTCAATTTTTGGGGGGCTAACTCTAGGGTCAACAGGCAGCCAACTTTCTTCAGCAATAATGATTTCACCGCATTTTTCACAATACCATGCTGGAATTGGCGTCGCGAATATTCTTTGCCTCGAAATTACCCAGTCCCAATCAAGAGATTTAACCCAGTTAACTAACCTGGTCTTAGCCCAGACAGGAATCCACTTAATTTTATCAGCCCACCTCAAAACTTCATCAGCTACAGCCCTAGTTTTCACGAACCACTGCTCCTTAACAAGTATCTCAACTGGAGTATGGCATCGCCAGCAAGTACCTATGCTTTGAATGACGGTCTCTTCTTTAATAATCATGCCCGCCTTCTGAAGGTCCTTGACGATTTCCTCTTTGCATTCGCTAATAGTTAAACCGGCATACTTCCCCGCAGCACTAGTCATTCTACCTCTTTCATTTATGGCTTTAATTATTGGAAGGTTGTATTGCTTTTGCCACTTAACATCTGTTCTATCGCCAAAAGTACATATCATAACAACTCCAGTGCCGAATTTAGGGTCAACCTCCTCACTACTATATACTGTAATCCTTCTGTTGAAGAGTGGGACGATGAGCTCCCTACCTATAAGGCTCTTATACCTATCATCTTCTGGATGAACAACTGCAGCAACACATGCAGGTAGAAGTTCAGGTCTAGTTGTCGCTATTACTACATGCCCGTCAGAGTCTGCCATTGGAAACTTTATATAATACAGCTTACCTTCTTTGTCAACATACTCAACTTCAGCTTCAGCAATTGCAGTTTCACATCTAGGACACCAGAGAACTGGATGTTCAGCTCTATAGATGAATCCCTTCTTATATAGAATTATGAAGGATAACTGAGTTTTCCGCCAATAATCCGGATCCATGGTCCTATACTCAAGAGACCAATCAATAGAGAATCCTATTCTTTTCATCGTACTTTTCATTTGATCTATCCACTTCTCAGTAAGCTCTTTGCAGATACGCCTAAACTCCTCAGGAGGTATGTCTCTCTTCTTAATCCCCAAAGTTTTCTCAGCTCTTACTTCGGTAGGAAGTCCGTGGCAATCCCAGCCTTGAGGAAAATGGACATTAAAGCCTCGCATTCTCATGAATCGTGCAACGGCGTCAAAGTAGCACCAGTTAAGTGCATTGCCCATGTGAAATTCGCCGCTGGGGTATGGCGGCGGCGTGTCGATGGAGTATGTAGGGCGCGTTAGATCTCCTCTGTCAAATCTATAAATCCCCCACTCTTCCCATTTTCTCTGCCATTTCTCCTCGACTTCCTTGAAATTGTACCCTCTAGGTAAAATCTCCCTAGTCATGTCTGCTCCCCTCTTAAGGTAAGTTCTTCACAGAACTGTAGGCTATCATAAAAGCAAGTAGGCGCAACGCGCCTTAGACAAAAAGCTAAAGCACTTGGCGCATAACCGCTCCCCACCAACATAACCCTTCAAAGGCTTTTAAGCCTTACGGGAACCGGAAATGATTATTTCCAACAACTGAAACAGTTGTTCCGAGGTGTCCCTTAAATTGTAAAAATCCAATGTTGTCATGGTGGTGTGAGATGGCGAGGAGCAAGCTCATTATTAGTGGCCTATTATTGTTGCTTTGGCTGATAGCTGCTTTAGTTACTATTTCAATAATATCTTCAGCTCAAAACATTCAAGAGGAGCGAGTTGGGCATTTCATTGAAGCAGCTGAAAAGGCTGAGAGAAAGGTTGAACACTTAATAACCCTGTTGTCCTCAAATGAAACAGTTCTTCAGATAATTGAAAACTTAGGGCTAAAAGATCAGTTCGATGGAAATGTGACGCTATTCCATTATGGAGTAGAAAAGTTGGTCAACGCTCGTCAGCTCATGGAAGAAGGCGATTTAACAAATGCCATTGGAAATGCCACTGAAGCATTCAAGATATTTAGGGACGTATTCAAGTCTTTGCACAAAATACTTGAAAAAGCTGGTATTCGCAAGGGCGAAGTCATTGATGCTTCAGGACTGCTGGAGGCAATGTATAGAGCGTTGGATAGAATTGAAAGATTAAGGGAAGTTGCCTTTCCGGAGGCGCTAGAAGCTACAGACGGGATTTTAAGCAAGGCTGAGGAGTACTTAGACATTGAAACGGCGATGGAACTATTATCAGAAGGGAGAATTAATGAAACTGCACATAGACTAACCGAAGCAAACAAGCTAATAGCTCTTGCTCACTCACTCTTAAAAAGAAAGGCTCAAGAATTAAATGTCAAGAGGTTGAAAAGCTACATTAAAGTTGTAGAAAACATTTACAATAAAATTGTACGCCAAATAAACAGGCTTGGAAGAGACGACCTCAAGGAAAAGCTAGATGAAGTTAAAGCGCTCATAAATAATGCGAAAAATCATCTAGAAAATGAAGAGTATTCAAATGCAATATCGAGGCTCATAACTGCAAGGAATATGCTAAGAGAAATCGAAGGATCTCTGAGAGGAGCAAAAGGCCACCATGGAGGAAGCTAGCAGCACCTCTTTCAAACTATCCGCGAATTAATTCAACCTGATTTTGGATTCCAATCTTTTTCACCCGCAAAATTCCCATACTCTCTAACCTCCTAACCATTCTCCAAAGAGTAGTTCTAGGAATTTCAGGGAAAGCTTTTCTTAGCTCAGCTTCAAAAGCTCTTCCACCTATACTAGCAATAAACTCTAACACCTTCTTCTCCTCATCCTTCAACTCAGGAAATCTCCTAAAAACTCGTTCGACATCAACTGATGATCTCTTCTTAAGAAGAATAAACGCACCAAGAGCTATAAAGAGGGCAACCAAAACGTCAACTGCTATAATTTCAACCGGGTAACTAGGCTTAACTTCGCCTGAAGGCTCCTCTTGGGACCCCGAAGTTTCAGGTCTTAATGGCTTAGTGGGCAAGACATAGCTAATTTCCCACAAGCCAAGAGGTAAATGTAAAACAGTCCTATTGCCTTCAGTACTGATTATCGTTGGGACGTCGCTCAGATAAATGATTGTAGCCCCCTCAGGAAGTTTAACAGTTAAATTATAGGGTGAACTAAAAGTCAAAGTCCAAACTCCCGCCTCCATGCTAGTTAGCTCAAAAGTATCATATTCAACAATAATTTCTCTTGCACCTAAACTGTAAACTGTGATATTTGCATTAGCAATTTCATAGTCAAGTAAAGTATTATTCTCATCTAAGACTAAGACGTTATCCACTTTGGACGCTAACAACTCTATAGTTATTGCCGGATAAGTCTCGTTGCAGCTGAATTTATGCATGACGTGAACTAATCCATCCCTGTAAACAATCATCTCAACATGGTTGTCATTGTAAACGTAGCTATATGATTGCGGTATTAAAGTTAAAATGAACATTAATACATAGAACTGCGCTCTTCTAAGCATCAAGATTCTTCACTCCTCTCAATCTTGGTCGCGCAAAATAAGCCTAAAAACATTATGAAGCGTGAACATAGAAATTTTCACATAAAGTAGTTACTTATGGCGGCTTCCTCACATTTCCGAGTCCAAGTCGCTCAGTACCCCTCAATGGCAATGAATTTCTTAAGTCGTTAAGTACAACTCTGAAATGCCTTCAGACATTAGTCTTAAAGTGAAGCACTCGAATTAAGTTTATAACTGACAAGGTAGAATATTCTTCAGCCGAAGGGAGAGGCCGGGGTAGCTCAGTCTGGTTAGAGTGCTGGCCTGTGGAGCCAGTGGTCGCGGGTTCAAATCCCGCCCCCGGCCTCCATGCATTTCAGTAATGTAAGTTGCCGTAACCGAAACATGATATAACTGCGAGAAAGTTTTATTATGGCCAAATCTTTAACCTGTTATCGGGCCGGTAGCTCAGACTGGAAGAGCACCTGCCTTGCACGCAGGGGGTCGCGGGTTCAAATCCCGCCCGGTCCACCACTCATATGATTCTCTCCTTAACGCAGTCAATGAGCGTTTCATGCCTCAAAGCTTCTTGCCTCTACAAGAGTCAGCCAACCTTATTTTCTACATTACGTTAATACATTGCTCCTTTCAGATCTTTAATGAATGACTTCAGCTTTCATTAATTAAAACGGTATTACCCACAATGCAATTAGCCTTCACCAATTAAGTTCCATCAATGATCAAGAACACATTTATCTGCATGGATTTACATTATATTTTAAGCTGATGATGACAAGAGGGTCAATGAGGTTAAAACCCGTGAATTAAGCTGGAAAAGCTGAAGCTACTTAAATGTTTTCCACGCATTTTGGTAAATTCCAACTTCTTGTTCATATGCGTGAATGATCATTGTGGCTACAGTCCATGCATCGAGTGGTTTCGGATAAATGGCTATTTTCGTATCCGTTAATTCCAATGTTTTATCTGTAAATGTTCCATGCGGAAACCCCCCTATTATGACTGCAGGTTTTTTCTCATGAATAAGCCTCTCAGCTACTTCCTTAGGTGTACTTTTGGCTCCTCTCGATGTGAGCAGAATCGTCATTGTTGGGTTGATCTCCATTAGCAGCTCCTTCAACGTCTTATCTTGAACTTTAAGTAGAGGTTTATCTGCTCGCGGAGGCACTTGCCCTACTTTAAATAGTTGCTCAATTAGCCCGATGAACCTGAGGTAATTTCTCGGCAATCTTGTCGTTGAATTTATGTATATGACCTTTTCATTTATTGTATGCACGTACACTTGCAGATGCCCTTCCAGATTTGCTGGTGAGCTTAATACCTGGAGAAGTGTTATGTGCGTTATGTCTGGCCTTCCTCTCTTCCAACTATACTCTAGTTTTTTCATTGCATGATGGTGACGTGAAACATCTAGCAACATCTCATGTGGTTTTTTCCCTCTTTTCCTTGCGTGTTTCACAATTACGGGGTGATTTTGAATCGACTTTGGCACCGTCTCCAGCGCTGCTTCAGCTATTATTAATTGTAAGCGCGCCATTTTTTCACCGCTTACTATTAGCTTATTATTAACGTAATTTTTATAATTTGAATTGGTGGTCTCTTGCAGCGACTGATTAAGGATGTGGCTCTTCAAAGAATTATCCGCCTTTTTGAGTTGGCTGAAGATGTTTTCTTAAGCAATCCGAAATTGGCTGACAGATATGTTGAGCTTGCTAGACGTATTAGCATGCGCTGTAAAGTTCGCATTCCCCGAAAGTGGCGCAAGCGCTTTTGCCACTTTTGCGGGGCCTTTCTCTGGCCTGGCATTAATTGCCGTGTTAGGCTTCGCTCCAATAGAATGCCACATATAGTTATTACCTGTCTGAAGTGTGGGCGGCAAATGCGCTTTCCGATTAGGCGTTGAGAGCGCGAAGTTTTTGTTCTAATTTAACTCTTTAGATATGGTGATGTGATGTCTAAATTATCCCCTAAGGAGAAGCGCAGGCTTGCTGACCTAACTCAGCAGAAAGCGCCGCACGTCCACATTGGAAAGCGTGGATTATGCAGCGAAGTCCTCGACGAGATTGACAGACAATTAAAAGAGCATGAAGTAATTAAAGTCAAGATACTTAAAAGTGCACTCCAAGTTGAAAAGTGCGATCGTAAGACGCTGATAGCAAAGCTAGCTAAAGCAGTAGACGCTGAAGTTCTGGACATCCGCGGATTAACTGCTGTGTTGTATAGGAAGCGAAGACTTTATAAGAGGTAGTCTTACTTTCAACGCTGAGATTACTCTATGCGCTTATGGTGAGCAACATGGTTACGCCCTATAGCGTGCCGCCTCAACTCCTAATAAATCAGCTAGCAAAGTATTTGAAAGAAAATTATCCTCAGATTAGGCCTCCAGCTTGGGCTCCATTCGTCAAGACTGGAGTTCATAAGGAGCGACCCCCTCAAAATCCTGACTGGTGGTACGTTAGGTGCGCCTCCATACTTCGCAAGTTATACATACATGGCCCAGTCGGTGTCTCTAGGCTGAGAACTGCTTATGGCGGTAGAAAAAGACGCGGCACGCGTAAAGAGCATTTCAGAAAGGGGAGCGGCGCAATTATAAGGAAGGCTCTTCAACAACTTGAAGCCGCTGGCTTAGTTGCTAAAATTGAGGGTGAAGGACGAGGTTTAACTCCTGAAGGTCGCTCACTTTTAGATAGGCTCTCTAACAGAATTTTCAGAGATCTTCAAAAGAAAATGCCTGAGTTAAAAAAATATGTGACGACTACTAAGTGACGAATGATGAGGTGCTAATAGAATGGCTGAAGTCAGCGACGAAGAGCTGGAAGCTATAAAGCAGCGAAAGCTGCTTGAGCTTCAGAAGAGAATTATGGAAGCTAAGAAGCGAGAGGAAGAAGAAGCTGAAAAGCAAGCTATATTACGTGTTATTTTAACCCCTAAAGCTAGAAGTAGATTAATGAACCTCAAAATAGTTCGCCCCGAATTTGCCCAACAACTTGAGCTTCAGCTTATTCAGCTTGCTCGTGCAGGTCGCCTTCCTGTTCCGTTAACTGATGAACAGCTTAAAGCTATTTTAATTCAACTAACTAGTGGTAGGAGAACCACCCGTATTGTGTTTAAGAGGAAGTCTTAAGGGTGATGGTTATGGCTAGAAACAAACCCCTAGCTAAAAAGCTCAGGCTTGCGCGAGCTTTAAAGCAGAATTCCCCCGTTCCGTTTTGGGTTGTAGTTAAGACTAGGGGGGGATTTAGGCGTCATCCAAAGCTCAGACATTGGAGGCGTAGTAGGCTTCAGCTGTAGTGGTGATATAAATGAGTAGTGATAAGGAGCAAGCAAAAATAGTCGAAGAGAGAATTTACGTAGTTCCATTCAGAATCGCCTTCTTCGTGCCGCGTCCAAAGCGAGTTCCAAGAGCAATTCGCTTTCTCAGAAGCTTCATAAAGAGGCACATGAAAACTGAAAACGTCTGGATTTCGCCTGAGGTGAATGAAGTCATTTGGAGTAGAGGTAAAAAGAAGCCTCCTAGAAAAATTAAAGTTAGAGCCGTTAAAGAAGAAGATGGTATGGTGAGAGTGTACTTGGCGGAGCTCTGAGGTTTAAAAGTTGATTGAGCGTGTCACCATTTATGGAAGTTCAAGTATAGGCGTATTCTGCTTAGCTACGGATTCATATGTAATACTGCCACCAGATGTGGCGGATAAAACATTGAAAGTCGTTGAGGAAGTGCTTCAAGTTTCAGTGGCGCAAACTAGAATAGGCGGATCAGTTCTCGTAGGTGCTTTAGCCGTAGGTAATAATAACGGCATACTTCTTCCCTACTACGTCTCTGAAGAAGAAGTCTCTTTCCTAAAATCCGCATTAAAAATTAATGTAGATACGCTGCCAAGTAAGAAAACAGCTTTAGGCAACGTAATTTTAGCAAATGACAATGCTGCAGTTATACATCCAAAACTCGAAGCTAAAGCGAAGCGAGTAATCGAAGATGTTCTGGGAGTTGAAGTTATTGATGCTTTGATTGCTGGATTACCCATAGTGGGTGCAGCAGCTGTCATAACCAATAAGGGTGGATTAGTGCATCCTCTCGTCACTGAAGAAGAATTAAAAAATATAAGCAGTATCTTCAAAGTAAACGTCGACGTGGGCACCGTTAATGCGGGTTTCCCCTTCGTGGGCATTGGAATCGTGGCGAATTCGAGGGGGGCACTAGTCGGTGCAGCAACTACAGGCCCTGAGCTCGCTCATATCGAGCGAGCTCTAGGACTATTGGAGGGTCCTCCATGAATGTAAAAGTCTTTAGAGTTGAAGGGAAAATGCTCCTACGAACTGGTGAGTGGCAAAAGTTCGTAATAGATCTTCCCGGAGTTAAGCCTGAGGATGTACTGGAGAGAATATACTCTACTTTAACTGGCCTTCATAAACTCAAACGATCTCACATACGTATTAAGAGCATAACCATAATTCCGCCAGAAGAATCCAAAAATCTACTGATTAAAGGAATCATGGAGATGAAGAGTTCATGAGTAGCAGCGGCCTTAATGAAAAAATCAATAAGCTTTATGCAGAAATCAATATGCTAAGTGCAATTGCAGAATCTCTTCAGCGCCACTATGACGCTCTATCAAGAATGGTGCTTGACGTGCAACTCACTTTAAACACTCTAAAAGAAATTCGAGAGGTTGGCAAGGGACACAAGGTGTTAATTCCCTTAGGGTCTACTGTCTTGATAAATGTCTTAATTGAAGATAATCAAAATGCCTTTCTAAAGGTTGGATCCGGCATAATAGTTAGGAAGCCAATACCTGACGTTGAAGAATATTTGGAGAGCTACCTATTAAAGCTGCAAAGAGAGCAGCTGGAAACGCAAAAGAGGCTTGAAAGCGTCGTGAGCAACATCTCAAATTTGCAAGTGGAGCTTAATAAATTGCTTCAAAAAGCAGGACGATAGGTGTACGCTTTGTTTAGTAAGCTGAGAAACACCTTCAAATACGTTTTCGATGCTCTATCATCAAAAACGATAAGTGAAAAAGATTTAGAAGATGTGATGTTTGAGTGGCAATTAAAGCTGATTGAGTGCGATGTCGCCTTTCCAGTTGCCGAGTACATTACTAATGAAGTTAAAAAGGCAATTGTAGGTCTAAAAGTTCGCAGATTTGGAGGCGAAGTTGCCAATAAAGTTAAGAATGCAATTAAAACTGTCCTTGTAAACCTGATTGAAAGTTCAGGTAAACTCAATTTTATGGAGCTAGTTTACAAGCACAAAGAAGCAGGAATTCCCCTTAAAGTTGTCTTTGTAGGCGTGAATGGTAGTGGTAAAACAACTACAATAGCTAAGATCGCTTACATGTTAAAGCAGGAAAAAATTCTGAGCGTCCTAGCTTGCAGTGACACTTTTAGAGCAGGTGCACAAGAGCAGTTAGCTACGCATGCAAAAAGGCTAGGGTTAAAGATGATTAAGCACCAATATGGCGCCGACCCAGCTGCAGTAGCATATGACGCAGTTAATTATGCTTCTGCCCACTCTATACCTGTAGTCTTGATAGATACTGCTGGAAGAATGCAGACTGACAAGGGCTTAATGGACGAGTTAAGGAAGATAATTCGCGTAATTGAAGCTGATCTAATAATCTTCATAGGCGACGCGCTAGCAGGTAACGATGCGCTGCTTCAAGCAGAAAAATTCAACGAAGCTGTTGGAATAAACGCGTCGATAATAACAAAGGTTGATGCAGACGTTAAGGGAGGAACGGCCTTATCTATTTTATATGCAACTAAAAAGCCAATAATCTACCTGGGCGTCGGCCAGAAATATGAAGATTTAATTCCTTTCACGCCTGACTGGCTACTATCTCTTCTAATTGACGGTAAATAGTTTTCAATAATAGCTTTATAAGTATACTTTGCTGAGGATTTTATGGTGATTAGCTTGAAGAAACTAAAAGGCCGAGATTTTCTCACTCTACAGCACTATACTTCAGAGGAACTATTGACGATACTTGAATTTGCTAAATACTTGAAGTTAAAATACTACGCTGGCGAACGATTCGTTCCTCTACTTGAGGGAAAGACCCTTGCAATGATATTTCAAAAGCCGTCAACGAGGACGAGGGTGTCCTTTGAAGTTGCTATGCATCAACTTGGTGGCCACGCACTCTACTTGAATTGGAACGACTTGCAATTAAGGCGTGGAGAAACGATTGAAGATACTGCCAGAGTGCTAAGCAGATATGCTGATGGAATTATGGCCAGGGTTTATTCGCACTCCGATTTAGAGGACCTCGCAAAGGCAGCTTCAATACCAGTAATAAATGGATTGAGCGATATGTACCACCCTTGCCAAATACTCTCCGACATGCTTACAATATGGGAGAAGAAGGGCAGATTGAAAGGCGTTAATGTGGCTTACCTGGGTGATGGAGCAAACAATGTCTGCCACTCGCTCCTGATCGGTTGTTCCAAGCTTGGGCTAAACATCAAAGTTGCTTGTCCAAAGGGCTACGAGCCGAGGGAAAATGTAATTAAAAGAGCAACTGAAAATGCTGAAGAAAGTGGCTCCCAAATTCTAGTAACAAACTCTCCGACTGAAGCAGTCTCAGATGCAGATATAATTTACACTGATGTTTGGGTCAGTATGGGGCAGGAAGCAGAAGCTAAAGAGCGACTGAAGGTTTTCCCACCATTTCAAGTGAATGAAGACTTGTTGAAAAAGGCTCCGCCAAGCGCCCTAGTAATGCACTGCCTACCAGCACATAGAGGCCAAGAAATTACGGATGAGGTAATTGATGGCCCCCGATCAATCGTTTGGGACCAGGCTGAAAATCGATTGCACGTGCAAAAAGCATTATTAGCCTTGTTGCTCTAGTAATGCGCACACACCAACAAATTTTTAAGATTTCAAGACTTCTTTATTTCGGCGGCTAGGTGATGCTTGTTGAGCAATTTTATCAAATCGGTGAAAAGGATAATTTACCTCTCTCGCAAGCCTTCATTCAACGAGTTCTGGCTCTCACTTAAAGTATGCCTGCTAGGCCTCCTAATTTTAGGTTCCTTCGCTTTCATAATCCAATTAATGTCTGCAGTAATCCAAGCCTTGCCCCCGTAGGTGACCATAATGGCTCCATACTTCGCCGTTAGAATAACTGCTGGACAGGAGAAGAATACTGCTCTCCTTATACATGCCCGCTGCATTTCCAGAGGTCTTCCAGTGAAAGCAATAATTGCTCCAGATGAAGTAAGGGGCTTCATCTTTATAGAATCGCCTAGCTTACATGTGGTTGAGCAAGCTATAACTGGTATAAAGCACGTCAAAGGATGGGTGCCTGGGAAGGTTGCTCCTTCTGAAATAGAGCGCTTCCTAATTCCCCGCTCGCCGCTTGAAGGGCTCAGCGTTGGAGATGTGGTTGAAATTATCAGTGGGCCATTTAGGGGAATGAAAGGTAAAGTTACGAGGATAGATCATGCAAAAGAAGAGGTAACCCTAGAGTTGCTAGAAGCTGCCTATACTCTTCCTATAACTGTTCACGGAGATGCAATAAAGAAGGTGACCGGCTAAGTAAAATAAGAAAAATATAAGAACACCCCTACACATTCCACCTTAGCTTTAGGCTAATCTCAAAAATGGGCAAGGTGAAGGAAGATGGGGACAAAAAAGACATTCAACTTCCTAGTTGAAGGCGGTAAAGCAACAGGAGGCCCTCCAATTGGGCCGGCGCTAGGTCCCCTAGGCGTAAATATCATGCAAGTCGTAAATAGGATTAATGAGCTAACGAAGGAATTTTCTGGAATGAGAGTTCCAGTCACGGTGACCGTGGATATCGATACTAAGGAATTTGAAGTTTCGGTTGGAGTTCCAACAACAACTGCATTGATAATAAGAGAATTAAAAGTCGAAAAGGGCTCCGGCCTCCCTCATGAAAAGAAAATAGGAAATCTCTCAATCGAGCAAATTGTTAAAATCGCACTTATAAAGCGAAAGCAGCTTTTGGCAAAGAATCTGAAAGGTGCAGTTAAAGAAGTTCTGGGAACCTGCTTAAGCATGGGAGTAACTGTGGAGGGCAAAGATCCAAGAGTTGTGCAAAAAGAGATTGATGCTGGAAAATACGACGAGATCCTCTTAAAGTACGAGGAGGGTGAGGGATAGTGTCTGCTCTTTGTGAATCGCTTGTTAATGCAATTGATGAAGCTAAAAGATCCTCCAAGAAGAGGAACTTTGTCCAGTCAATAGATCTCATAATAGTCCTCAGAGATGTTGATATGAAAAAGCCGGAAAATAGGATAAACGAGAAAGTAATTCTGCCAAATCCAATAGATAAACCAGTTAAGGTATGCGTATTTGGAGAGGGCGACTTCGCATTAAAAGCAAAAGAAGCAGGCGCTGACTTAGTGCTGGGGCGAGCGGATATCGAAAGATTAGGTGGCGATAAAAAGTCTGCGAAGAAGTTAGCTAAAGAGTACGATGCTTTCATAGCTAGGGCAGATCTCATGCCGCTGATTGGAAGATATCTCGGCCCAGTTCTAGGACCTCGCGGAAAAATGCCAGATCCAATTCCACCTACCGGAGATGTAGTTTCCGCTATAAGGCAGGCTAGAGCCTGCGTTCGAATAAGATCTCGTACGCAGCCAATAGTTCAGTGCCGAATAGGCACTGAAACAATGCCATCCGAGAAAATAGCAGAAAATGCCGAAGCAATAATTTCGGCAGTTGAGCGAAAGCTTAAAAGTCCGCATAACATTGGAGCAATATATGTCAAAACGACCATGGGGCCGCCCATAAAAGTGAAGCTCACGAGGAGGTGATTCCGATGCTCGCTATAAAGCGTCGACACAAAATTCGCCCCGAAAAGGCTATGGCGGTCCAAGAACTGGCCAAATTAATTAAATCTCACAAGATTATTGGTGTTGCAAGCCTTCATGGGCTAAGAGCTCGTCAAATGCAAGAGCTAAGGAAAGTACTCCGAGGCATAGCTACAATAAAGGTTGCCAAGAATACATTAATGAAAAAGGCAATTGAACTTGTTATAAATGAAAAGCCTGATATTGAAAAGTTAATCCCCCACCTTAAAGGGCAAAATGCATTTCTATTTTCAAATGAAAATCCCTTCACGCTCGCTCTAACCTTAGAGAAGTATAAGGTGCTGGCTGAAGCAAAACCCGGCGACATTGCACCCAATGATATTGTAATTTCCTCAGGAAATACTGGAATAACTCCAGGACCAATAATGAGCAAGTTCAGTGCATTCAAGGTTCCCGTTAAAATAGAAGAGGGATCAATATGGGTCACTAAAGACACTGTGGTTGCAAGAAAAGGTGATGTAATTTCGGCGGATTTAGCAGATTTGCTTAAGCGTCTTGGCATTAAGCCGATTGAAGTAAAGTTGAGCTTAAAAGTTGCGTATTTTGATGGTCATACGTTGACATCGGAGGACCTGTACTTAGATCTAAATGAACATAAGGTCCAAATAGCTAATGCATATAAAGCTGCACTGGCCATATGCGAAAGCTCTTCATTCATAACTCCGGAAAGTGCGCCATTGATATTTAGAAAAGCGCTATTAAGTGCGAGAGCAGTAGCTGCTTTTTCAGCGCTGCCTGAACCAGAAGTGCTTTCAATGTCTATGCAAATTGCGAATGCTCATGCCATAGCGCTGGCTGCTCGTATTTCTCATGTTTCCCCCGACTTTAAAGTAGAGGTTCCTCAACTGCCTACCACAGTGGAGAGGGAAGAGAAAGTGAAGGAGGAGAAGAAGGAGGAGGAAGAGGAGAAAGAGGAAGCATCTGAGGAAGAGATTGCTGAAGGACTAGCAGCACTATTCGGATAAAGTGATGTAACGAAATAAATTTAAATATCCGTATTGGTTTTCGTAATATCGCGCTGGAGGTGGTTGAAATCGAGTATGTATATGCTAGCCTCCTATTGCATCAGGCTAAAAAACCCATAACTGAGGAGAACCTCAAACGTATCTTGGAAGCTGCCGGTGTCCAAGTTGACGACATCCGGCTAAAAGCTCTAACTGCCGCACTCAAAGAAATAAACATTGATGAAGTAGTAAGTGCTGCTGCATTCGTTGCTCCTACTGCAGCTGTTCCAGCCGCTCCCTCAGCTGCTCCTCCTGCTGAAGTGAAGGAGGAGAAGAAGGAGGAGGAAGAGGAGAAAGAGGAAGCATCTGAGGAAGAGATTGCTGAAGGACTAGCAGCACTATTCGGATAAAGTACCTATAGGCAAATCTTAGTAATTACTTTTCCTAGCCACTTATATTAGGTGGTTTATGCATAAGCTCAGTGTGGATAATAGTTATTAATACTCACGATCGGTGATCCTGATGATTAATGAGAAAGAGTATGTGCTTTCATTTTTCCTCAATAATTCCTTTCGCAGGAAGAAATGCAAAAAATGTGGCGCCTATTTTTGGACGCTGGACTCGGACAGAGAATTATGTGGAGAAGCTCCGTGCGAGCCCTACACCTTTCTAAGAACTTCAATATTCAATAGACGCCTCGACTTAAATGATATGCGGAGCGCTTTTCTCAAGTTCTTCGAAGAGAGGGGCCATGCAATCCTAAAACCATATCCTGTTGTAGCTCGGTGGAGAGACGACCTATACTTAACTATCGCAAGTATCGCTCTCTTTCAGCCGTTTGTGACCAACGGCATTGCCCCCCCACCAGCAAACCCTTTAGTAGTTTCACAACCTTGCATTCGGCTTGTTGATATTGATAATGTAGGGATTACAATGGGCCGACACTTAACGATTTTCGAAATGGGCGGTCATCATGCTTTCAACTATCCTGAGCACAAAAAATACTGGAAAGAAGAAACTGTGGAATATTGCCATGAATTTTTAACAAATGTGTTAGGTGCAAGCCCTGAAGATATCACCTATAAGGAAAGCTTTTGGGAAGGAGGGGGAAACGCGGGGCCGTGCTTTGAAGTATGTCTAGGTGGCCTTGAAGTGGCTACCCTCGTGTTTATGTGCTACAAGGTGATTAATGGTCAATATTTGAGCATGCCCCTCAAGATCGTCGACACTGGTTATGGTATGGAGCGTCTCACGTGGATTTCACAACAAACGCCAACTGCCTTTCACGCAGTATTTTCGGATGTGATGGATGTAGTGCTTCAAAATTCGGGTATAACGCTGCCAAGTGACGATCTTCTTGTAAACTATGTTTTCCACATGAGCACTCAGCATGATTTGTCCGATGATGCAAGGCGTAAACTAGCAAAGATGTTAAACATCAATGTTGAACAACTTAAAGGTTTCATATCCCCCCTTGAAAATGTTTTTGCCATATTAGATCACACGAAGTGCCTAGCTTTTATGCTTGCAGATGGTATTGTCCCCTCAAACGTAGGTGAAGGTTATTTGGCAAGACTTGTATTGCGTAGAACCTTAAGATTGATGTCATCACTAAACCTAAATCTTTCCCTTTCAGACATTATTGCTCTCCAAATAGACTTTTGGGGGAAATATTTCCCGCGTTTAAGAGAGATGAAGGATATTATACTCGATATTGTAGCAGTTGAAGAGGAGAAATACAGCAAGGTCTTGGCTAAGGGCTCCAATATAGTTAAGCGTATATGTAGCAAGATCGTTCAGAAAGGAAGCCGGGAACTCCCTCAAGATGTGCTCATAGACCTATATGACTCCCACGGCATTCCGCCAGAACTTGTAAGTAAAATAGCTTCAAATTTCGGCGTAAAGGTAAATGTTCCAAGCAATTTCTATGCTATTGTCGCTGATAAGCATCAAAAAAAGGTTGAAAAAGCGGAAGAGCAGGCTATCTCCGTACATGACGTTGAGCAGCATCAGCCTACGAAACAGCTTTTCTATGAAAATCAGTACCTATTCGATTTTAAGGCTAGAGTTGTCGGATTAATCAAGAACCACGTAATTCTGGATAAAACAGCCTTTTACCCTGAAGGTGGAGGTCAGCCTTCAGATACTGGCGTATTAAAATGGCGTAATAAGGAGGCAAAAGTGGTTGATGTACAGAAAGTAGGAAATGTAATTCTGCACAGATTAGAAGGGGAACTTCCATCAATAGGAGAAGTAGTGCGTGGCATTGTTGACGTAAATAGAAGATTAGCTCTTATGAGAAGTCATACTGCAACGCACTTAATTCTTGCTGCAGCCATGAAGGTTTTAGGAAAGCATGTATGGCAAGCTGGCGCGCAAAAGGGAGTGCAGTACAGCCGACTGGACGTCACCCACTACAAGTCAATAGGAAGAGACGCATTAAGGAAAATCGAGCTGCTGGCAAACAAATATGTCATGGCAAACTTGCCAATTAAAACATACTTCATGGACAGAACCGAGGCCGAGCAGAAATTCGGCTTCAGGCTGTATCAAGGCGGGGTGGTGCCCGGTCGCAAAATAAGGATAGTCGAAATCGACGGCATAGACGTGCAGGCATGCGGAGGAACGCACTGCAGACGGACGGGAGAAGTTGGCTTTATCAAAATTGTTAGAGCAAGTAAAATACAGGATGGCGTAGTTCGTATAGAATTTGCATGCGGAGAATTTGCAGTAGAGTATGTGCAAAAGCAGGAAGGCATGATATTCAGTATTGCTAATGCCTTGAACACTCCTGTAGAGCGTGTCCCTGAAGCAGTACGCAAGTTAAAGGATGAATTGAAGAACTTAAAGAGGCGTGCAAAACGGCTGTGGAAAGCACTGGCATCAACAATCGCTAGAGAATTAGCCTCCAAAGAAATCGCAGTAGGGAATCTAAGTATAATAGTAGAAAGATTTGAAGGACGTTCAATTGAAGAGCTGTTGGACTTGGCCTCCATATTGATAAAGGAAAAACCTGAACGGATAGTGTTCTTACTCAATATAGGCGGTGAAGCTGTAACTTTCATAGTGTCTGCCGGCAAAGTCGCTGTTGAAGCAGGTTTCAACGCTGGCAAAATATCAAGAGATCTTGCAGTAGCTATGGAAGGTAAAGGAGGAGGAAAAATAGATTTAGGTCAAGGACAAGGGAGGGCATTAAACAAAATTGATGCTGCCCAAGAACTTCTTATAAAATATGTAAAATCCCTAGTCGCCGCCCAGCGTAGTTAATCCATTTAAGCCACGAATATTATAAGATGTGCAAATATAATTGAGAATGGCGATCGGAGGCACATTCATGGCCAGCGCTTTCAAATTAAGGGATATTGAAGAAAAGTGGATCAAACTATGGGAGGAGCACAGAATCTTTGAGGCGGATCCCGATTCCCGCCCTAAAGTTTTCGTTACATTTCCCTTCCCATATATGAACGGTCCACTTCACTTAGGTCACGCGTTTACGGCTCTAAGAGTTGATGTTTATGCTCGTTTCAAGCGAATGCAAGGGTACAATGTGCTCTTTCCTTGGGCATGGCACTGGACTGGCGCGACCATCGCTGGAGCCGCTAAGAGAATAGAGCAAGGCGATGAGAAGCTAATAAAAGTTCTCGTTGAAATTGATGGTGTTTCTCCCGATGAGATAAAGAAGTTTGTTGATCCAGTTTACATGGCTCGGTACTACACAAATGAAAATAGAAAAGTTGTAAAGCGTATAGGCTTCTCTGTTGACTGGAGACGTGAATTTCACACTACGAATTACCATCCAGCTTTCAACAGGTTCATCTCTTGGCAATACTTAAAGCTTAGAGAAAAAGGCTTCGTAGTTAAGGGCACTCACCCAATCGTCTGGTGCCCAAGATGTAAAAGCCCAACTGGAGATCATGATAGACTTGAAGGAGTAGGCGTAGGCCCCGAAAGATACGTTCTAATGAAATTTAAGATTGGCGAAACATACCTACCAGCAGCAACTTTTCGGCCCGAAACAATTTATGGGGTAACAAACTTCTGGATTAATCCTGATGCAACATACGTTTTAGCTCAAGTGAATGGAGAGAAATGGATAATAAGCGAGCCCGCAGCAAGAAAGCTATCTGAACAACTTAAGAAAATCAAGATAATCAAGAAGATTTTAGGCCGTGAACTTGTGGGACGCACATGCAAAGATCCAATCAATGGAAGAGAAATCCTAATTCTCCCCGCTCCCTTCGTCGATCCTGAAAATGGCACTGGATTAGTTTATAGCGTGCCCGCCCATGCCCCATACGATTGGTTAGCTCTCAGAGACCTTCTAGAAAACCCGAGTATACTTCAAAAATACGGTATACCTGTTGAAAAAGTAAAGGAAATAAAGCCGATCTCTATAATCACCGTCGAAGGCTTTGGAGATTTTCCGGCAATAGAAATTGTGGATCAGCTTAACATTAAAAGTCAACTTGACTCCAAAGCTGAGGAAGCTACCCAAATAATTTACAAGAAGGAGTTTCATAAAGGAATATTAAAGGAAAACTGCGGCGAATATGCTGGCCTGAAAGTTTTTGAAGTAAAGGAACGTCTAATACAAGACTTCATAGCTAAAGGCTACGCCGACTTAATGTACGACCTCACTAGACCAGTAATTTGCAGATGCGGAACTAAATGTGTGGTTAAAGTCCTCGAAGATCAATGGTTCCTCAAGTATTCAGATCCAAATTGGAAGGCGCTAGCGAAAAAGGCATTAAGTGGCATGAAGATTTTCCCTCCAGAAGCTAGGAAGAGCTTTGAAGAAGTCATCGATTGGCTGGAGGATAAGCCGTGTGCTAGGTTTTCCGGCCTTGGAACGCCTCTTCCATGGGATCCAAACTGGCTAGTTGAAACTCTAAGTGACTCTACAATTTACATGGCTTTTTACACCATAAGCAAGTACGTAAATGAGGGTTTAATTAGTCCAGAAAACTTAACTAACGAGGTCTTCGACTACGTATTCCTTGGCATCGGCGACCCTGATGAAACTTCCAAGAAATCAGGAATTCCCAAAGGAATTCTAGAAAAAATGAGAAACGAATTTAACTACTGGTATCCTATCGACTTAAGAGTTTCAGCTAAAGAGCTGCTTCCAAACCACTTAACATTCTACATATTCCATCACGTAGCAATATTTCCAGAGCATCTATGGCCTAAAGCAATTGGAGTAAATGGCATGCTCATGATCGAAGGGCAGCCCATGTCTAAGTCCAAGGGAATATTCGTCACACTAAAGGATGCAATTAAAAATTACGGTGCCGACACCATTCGTGCAACGCTACTTTTCAGCGCTGAAGATTTGGATGATCCTGATTGGCGGAGTAAAAATGCAAATGACATGAGAAAGAACCTTGAATCGCTTTACCGATTTATTTTAAACATCTACTCGACAGCTATAAAGTGTGAAGAGAAACCTCTTACTGACATCGATAAGTGGCTTTTAAGCCAAATTCAGCGCATCATCATTAAAGTGGTCGATAATTTAAATGTACTGAAAACGAGAACAGCTTTTCATGAAGCTTTCTTCGGCTTTTGGAACGCCTTCAAGTGGTATCTACGAAGAGTTGAATCAGTAAATAAGAAGGCAGTTCTCGAAGCAATAGACACGTGGCTTCGCCTATTAGCCCCCTTCATACCATTTACCTGCGAAGAGCTGTGGGAGAAAACTGGACACAACCCATTTGTTTCAATTGCAAAATGGCCTGAAATAGATGAAAGTAAAATCTCCCCTGAAATTGAATTATCAGAATCTCTAATACGGAAAACGCTAAGTGATATTCTCGAAATAATTCGAGTAATTAAGGTTAAGCCCTCAAGAATAGTATTGTACGTTGCTCCAGATTGGAAGTGGAGAGTATACGTGGATGTGGCTAAGCTCATGGGAAGAGAAATATCTGACATTAAGGAGATAACGCGCGAGATAATGCGCAGGGATTATGTAAAAGGTAGAGAGCGCGATACCATCAAGGTGATTAAGTACTCATATGAAGACCTAATAAACCTATCAAAAGATGAGCGAGTTGCACGTGCAAATATAAAAATTGACGAGCTCAAAGTATTCCTGGATGCTGCAAAGTTCTTGGAAAAGGAGACGGGAGCTAAAG
Organism: Candidatus Culexmicrobium cathedralense; assembly: GCA_025061115.1. Classification (GTDB taxonomy): domain Archaea; phylum Thermoproteota; class Methanomethylicia; order Culexarchaeales; family Culexmicrobiaceae; genus Culexmicrobium; species Culexmicrobium cathedralense. The sequence goes on from JANZKC010000004.1 coordinate 47,991, forward strand.
TCACCGTATTTAGAGCTGATGACCCTGCTCGCATAGATCCCAAAAGCAGAGCTCAGCATGCAATGCCTCTAAGGCCAGCAATTTATATTGAGTAGCTCCCTATGATTGTTTGATGAATAAGTTGAGAGACGCAATAGTTGATATGCGATACTTACTTAGCCGGGGATATAAGCGGGAACAAGCCGCAAACTTTGTAGCAAATAGGTATGGGCTTTCAAAGGAGGAAAGAGCTATATTATATAGAGCTGTTTACGACGAAAAGCAAGCTAAAGATCATAAAATGAAAATAGTCGAACCAGACTACGTCGAAGGTAGAGTCCTTTCAATTGATGGATTTAACGTCTTAATAACCGTAGAAAGTGCCTTCCGCGGCAAACTTTTAATCGAATGCGACGACGGTTTCATACGTGATGTCTCAGCGGTATTTGGCAAGTATCGCTTATCAGAATTCACTTGGAAGTCGACAGATCTGATATTGTCCTTTCTATCCAAGTGTAAGCCGAAATCAGTTTTATTTTTCCTAGATAGCCCCATAAGCCGCAGCGGTGAGTTAGCTTCCCAAATTCGCCGGCGGCTATCATACTTCAATTTGAGTGGAGACGCAAAAGCGGTGAAGCAAAGTGACACTGCTGTACTATCATCAGGGGAAGTAGTCGCGACAAGTGATCATATAATAATTCAGCGAGCTAATGCCGTTCTAGATCTGGCAGGGCAAATAGTCCGCAGCTATTTTCCACACTTGATCCTGAGAATTAATGATTTATAATGAAAATGTGGCGGGCCCGGCGGGATTCGAACCCGCGACCGACGGGTTAAGAGCTTCAGCCCACCGCAGCCGTGGTCCGCCGCTCTACCTGGCTGAGCTACGGGCCCATTGCCAATAATCGTTTATGCAAGCTGCAAATTAAGATTTCGCTGGTAAAGCGATTAGCTATAATTGGCTCTCCAACATAAATTGAGTTAGTGGCTAACTATGCTGGCGTTTGTTGGCCTTGGGCTTTACAGCGAAAGAAATATGTCAATTGAAGGATTGGAGGTAGCAAAGAAAGCTGACAGAGTGTACCTTGATACGTACACCAGTTTTATGCCGGGCTTATCAGTTGCTAGATTGGAAGAAATGATTGGCAAAAAGATCATCAAGCTGAAGCGCGAGGATATAGAATCGCAAAAAGCTCGAAAAATTTTAGAGGCAGCAGAAGAGGGAAACGTTGTTCTGCTTGTTCCTGGCGATCCATTTGTAGCAACAACACATATGCAGTTGCGTTTAGAAGCCGAGCGAAGAGGAATTAAGACTAGAGTTATTCATGCATCATCTATATTTTCAGCTATATCGGGGGAAACTGGGCTTTTCAGCTATAAATTCGGCAGATCAGTCACTGTTACCTTCCCTCATGAAGGGTATGTTTCAGAAACAGCATATGAAGTCGTCAAGGAAAATAAGGAGCGCGGTTTGCATACGCTGTTACTATTGGATATTGATGTAGAAGGTAGGCGCTTTATGAGTGTAAGTGAGGCGCTCACAATTCTAACCCAAATTGAAAGTAGAAGGAAAGAGGAAATAATTAAGGAAGACACCTTGATTGTTGGGCTGGCCAGATTAGGAGGAGCGGACGCAATTGTAAAAGCTGATTTTCTGTCAAACATAATTAACTATGATTTTGGCGGCCCTCCTCACTCAATCGTCATTCCTGGGAAGCTGCACTTCGTGGAAGCAGAGGCGCTAATTACTCTGGCTGGAGCGCCACGCACAATTTTAAATTACAAATAGGGCTACACTCTTTTGGGCGAAGTGTATGGAGCAAAAAGCCGTTACTGAAAAGGTCAATAAATATATTAATAGTTTAGCTTATGTTCTAAATCAAATTAAGAAAGAGAATATAGAAGAAGATAACGTTAAAAACGTCGTTGATTTAGCTGGAAAATATTTGGCAGACGCAAAATATTACTTTAAAGCTGGGGACATCTTCACGAGTTTAGTCTGCGTAGTTTATGCTGAAGGCTTACTTGACTCGCTACGCTTTCTTGGAAAGCTTGAATATCATTGGCAATTTGAAGTGCCAAAAGCTGAGGAGAAGAAGGTAGTTATCGCTGGTACATTTGACCTCATACATCCTGGTCATTTGTGGTTCATAAGAAAGGCGAGTGAGTATGGGAAGCTCACGGTAATAGTTGCTAGAGATGAGAGTGTAAAGAGGTTTAAAGGGCATTTACCTATTATTCCGGAAAATCAGAGGCTTATGGTTGTTAAGGGTCTAAAGCACGTTGATGATGCAGTGCTCGGATACCCTGGTGAGGATATCTTGAGAATTATGGAGAAGTTAAAGCCAGATGTAATAATTCTAGGACCTGATCAACACTTTGTGTCTGAGAAAGATCTTGAAGAGAAGTTGAGATCGAGGGGCCTTAGCACTAAAGTGATTAGAATAGGAGAGCAGTACACTGATTGTAAGTTCTTCAAGACATCTGACATTATTAGAGAGATAAAACGTAGAGCTAATTTAAACAGGATCTAAATGACTTGCACAAATTATGTGCTACTCTAATTGGCTCAGGGACACTTTGATGCGAAATGCATTGAGAAACTACTTTTATCGCCGAGTTAAGGCTGATTTTATGTCCTATGCTCACATAGATGAATTTAGATTTAACTTGAATTGCCGCGCCCAAAACTTTCCCCTTTAAGAGAATAGGGTAGACATTACTTTGAATAGGAGAGCTCAATAATATTTCGCCGCATAACTTCTTCTTTGCCACGCCTATTGAAGGAGTATCAACGGCAAGTCCAACATGGCAAGCTAAGCCAAAAAATCTGGGGTGCGCTCTGCCATGTCCATCAACTAAAATTAGATCTGGATTTCTCCTCAGTTTTTTCAATGCAAGGACTATTGGGCGCAGCTCTCTAAAGGCGAGAAATCCTGGGACATAGGGGAACTCCACTTCGCATGAGATGACTGATTCCTCGACAACCTTCAAGGATTGAAAGTCTAAAAGGGCTGCAGCAGCTATCGCCATACCCTTTACATATGACGCATCGACGCCGCAGATCAATTTGGGAGGATAAACAAATACATCGCGATCTATAACTTTCATAGACAAAATCTTTTGAAGTTCCCTGGCTCTCTCAGGACTGAATTTCTTCCCCATTTTATTATAACTTGGCCACACACTATACTGCGCGTCGCACCGATACTTTTAAATTTTTATTTTATTAGTCACACGTGAAATGAAGATTCCAAGGCAAATCATTGAAATTTACAAGCGGCAGGGTTATCACTTTGTGGGTAAGACTAGCGTAGTAAAGCCCTGCCATTGGCTTAAAGCATCTCTGTTAACTAAAGGAGAGAAGCACTGTTACAAGCAAAAGTTCTATGGAATACCTTCTCATAGGTGTCTTCAAATGTCGCCTACTCTTGCTTGCACTCAGCAATGCTTATATTGCTGGAGAATTCAAGCTTCAGATCTCAAGATTTCTTGGAATGAAATGTCATTAACAAACTACGATGAACCGGAGGAAATCGTGGTTAAAGCTATCTTGAAACAGAGACAAATTCTTTCAGGGCTAAAGAGTAACAAGAAAGTCGATAGAAGAATGCTCGAAGAAGCATTTAGGCCTATTCATGCTGCAATTAGCCTTGTTGGAGAGCCCACGCTTTACCCGAAAATTGGGGAGTTAATCGGCTCATTCTTTAGTCATGGATTTAAAACGGTCTTCTTAGTGACTAACGGAACCAATCCAAAGGTTCTCAGCAACTTGGATTATGAGCCAAGCCAACTTTATGTAAGCCTTTCAGCTCCAGATGAAGAGACCTATAGAAAAGTCTGCAGACCAATAATAAACGACGGGTGGCAGCGATTAAATGAAACGTTAGAGCTTCTTAAGAGCTTTTCATGCCCGACTGTGATAAGAATTACTCTAGTGAAAAAGTTAAACATGCATAGCCCAGAAAAGTATGCAAAGCTCATATGCAAGGCAGATCCAACGTATGTTGAGCCAAAAGCGGCAATGAGCCTCGGATGGTTTAGATATAGGCTTCCACTAGACGCGATGCCAAGATTTGAGGAAGTTAAGGATTTTGGAGAGCTATTGTCGAGGCACACGGGATACAATGTAATTGACTCTTCAATTAACTCGAGAATTGTCCTATTAAGTAGGTTGAATAGGCCTATGAAACTAATTTAAGCTCAGCTTTCAACTGGAACAAACTTTTCCTTAGCTCCTTCAGCGGTTATTGTTAAAACGTCGATTCCATCTCCTGAAATTGCATCTCTCTTAATGGCGGCTTTTACTGCTTCAATGGCAAGCTTTTCACCATCAGTCACGTCCATGTTTGGCTTGTAGTTTGATTCAATAATGCTTATGGCCAAAGCCGCTCCTGAACCCACTGCTGCATACTTATCCTCTATTAGAGAGCCGAGGGGATCTAGCACATACAGGTGAGGTCCTGAAGAGTCAACGCCTGCAATTATCGTTTCAGTTAAGTATGGAATGAGCTTTTGACCATATAATATTACGGAGAGAAGTTTCGCTAAGCTCCGCACTGGCATTGGGCGTTTATGATCTAAGTTGTACAGGCTTGCCTCTGCAGCTAGTGAACGAGCTATAACCTGCATGTCTGAAATAAGGCCTGCACAGGCCATTCCCAAATGATTTGTAATTTTAAATACCTTCTTCCCAACCTTGCTTATTATTGTATAACCGTAAGCTACTCTTTTTTCAGAGGCTAATACAACACCATCTTTACAAACTATTCCCACTGCAGTTGCGCCTACAGTAGCCATGAGTTAAACCTCCACCTTCCACCGTCTATCATAGTGGATTTAAAGTATATTAACGTTCTCAACCCACGTTCCTGCTATAGCGCTGAGAATTTAGGTTAAGTGAAATTAGTTCCCCTTGATTGCATCTCTAAGTGTCATCACAATTCCATGCTTACTTCAATTAGCTCTTGGCTGGCCCAAAAATATTAGTCTCAAGCGGCAATTAAGTTATCTGGTGAGACTCTATTAAAATGAGATGAACTCTATGGCTAGCGAGCTAAGGAGAGCTATAGCAAAAATACTCAGCATAGGCCTTCAAATAAGCCCAGATGCGGTCGACGTTCTTGCAAGGAGGAAGGATGCTCTTGAAATAGCCTGCAAAGTAGTTGAGAGACTTAAAGAATTAGATGAGAAGCCCATTGTTCTAACTGCGGACTTAATGTTTAAACTCATTCAAGTTGAAGAAGCAAAGCAAGAAGAAGAGGAAATTGATGCTGAAAAAATTCCTGTGGATGAAGAAGTCATATTCGATCCAACGCAAGTTATACGCTCCGAAGGTAGTGCTGAAAGCTTTGTAAGTTACTTCGTAAGCCGGTATAACAAGTTAAAGAGGATAATGCTGAGAGAGCGCTTTGACGTGCGCAATGCCATTACAATTAGTCAAATTAGGAAGTGGAGTCACAGGGGAAAAGGCACAGTAAAAGTGATCTGCATGGTAACTGGAAAGAGAAAAACTGCTGAGAGAAAAATTATTCTCGAATTAGAAGACCCCACTGGCAGCATAGTAGCTGTAGTCAACGATAGAGACCCAAATGTCCTAAGCAGGGCTGAAAAAGTAATTCGAGATGAGGTGCTGTGTGTTGAGGGGCAATTAGTGGGTGACATACTATTAGTTTCAGATATTATTCAGCCAGAAGTTCCAATACCAAGTGTTCGCGAAAAGGGATCTGCGCCACCAGTATTTGCAGCCTTGATTTCTGACTTGCATGTAGGAAGCAAATACTTTATGCGTTCAGCATTTAATCGATTCCTACTCTGGATCAATGGCAAACTAGGGGTGGAGAGGTATAGGAGTCTTGCTCGAAGAGTGAAATATTTGATAATTGCAGGGGATGTAGTTGATGGAATTGGAATATATCCTGAGCAGGAAAAAGAGCTGCTTGTTAAGGATATAAAAAAGCAATATAGAATGGCTGCAGAGTACTTAGCTCAAATTCCTACGCATATAAGGGTAATAATTATACCTGGAAACCATGACGCCACCAGGCAGGCGCTTCCTTCACCATCAATTTTCAGAGACTGCGCTGAGCCAATATATCGGCTGCCCAACGTAAGGGTCATTGGCGACCCAGCATACGTTAAGCTTCATGGAGTGTTATTCCTAATAACCCATGGACGAAGCCTTGATGATGTACTGGCTACAACTCCTGGAGTTAGATATGATAAACCTGCAGAAGTCATGGTGGAGTTACTAAAGAGGAGGCACATTGCTCCCATATACGGTGGGAGAACTCAAATTGCACCGGAGAAGGAAGATTACCTTGTTATAGATAAAATTCCAGACGTCTTTCATGCGGGGCACCTACACACTTTCGGATACATGAATTATAGGGGGGTAGTAATCGTGAATTCAGGTGCATGGCAAGAGCAGACCGACTACATGAAGTCCATGGGGATCAAGCCGGATCCAGGAAAAGTCACGCTGGTGGATCTAAGTAATAAAAGGGTTCATGCAATATTGGACTTTGCTAAGGAGAAGAGTGTAGAAATGTTCAGTTCACTTAGCGCCATCATATAATTGCCCTTAATGCTGGGGGAATTGATAAAATGGTTAAGATACGAGATGTTGGTGAATGGAGAATAATTGAAACAATCTTCAATGAAATAAGAATGTATCGAGACATGCCGCTGCCCTACGGTGATGACGCTGCAGCACTTAAAGCCACTAAACAAAAATTCATTGTAGTCAACTCCGACATGTTAGTGGCATCAACAGACGTTCCTCCTGAGATGACGTACAAGCAGGTTGGACGTAAAGCAACTATAATGTGTATAAGTGATCTAGCTGCAAAAGGTGCAAGGCCAATAGCGCTTCTTTTCGCGCTTGGACTAAAAGCGGACATGAATCTAAGCGACTTCAAGGAGCTGATTAGGGGGCTTGATGAGGGGGCAAAAGAGTATAACGCCTACATAATTGGCGGAGATGTAAATGAAGCTTGTGACCTAATAATTTCAGGGACAGCCATAGGCGTAGCAGACAACTTGATAAGTCGAAGTGGAGCAAGAGAGGGGGATATAGTTGCAGTTACTGGTGAATTTGGCAATACAGCAGCAGGGTTAAAAATCCTTCTTGAAGGCATGGATGCGCCGCTCCCACTTAAAAAGCGATTACTAAAAGCAGTGTACATGCCAAGGGCGCAAGTAAAAGAGGGGGTAGCATTAGCCGAAAGCAACACTATTACATCAGCCATCGATAGCAGTGATGGACTTGCAATTTCACTGCATGAAATAGCGTCAAAAAGCGGAGTGGGCTTTGAAATCGGTAAATTGCCAATCTCAAAAGAAGCCGCCAAGTTCTCTCAAATGCACAATTTAGATCCATTTGAGCTCGTCTTCTACGGTGGAGAGGAATATCATCTGGTTGTCACGGTTAAGAGGGAAGAATTTTCTAAAGCGCTTGAAGCTGTGCAATCGGTTGGAGGGCAATTAATACCTATAGGAAAAGTCGTGAAAGAGAATAAAGTAATATTTAAGAGAAGGGGTGTTGAGAGGATTATCGAAAAAAGAGGATGGGAGCACTTTACAAGTAAATAAGCCACATAAGTGTCCATATGAAAAATGTTGAGCGCGTTTTCATAATTGATGGATACAATGATGAGCCAGCAGGGTTAGGGGTACCTCCATACCTAGATGTATATGCCAGATATTCTGCTGGAGCCATATGGACATATGACAGAAGCATCCAAGTCTTCTACTTCACAATTGATGAAGTTAGGAAAAACTTTGATTTCGTAATTAAGAAGGCAAACTCCTCACAGTTAGTGATCGTGATAGGTGGAATGATAGTTCCAGGGAAATATTTAGGTGGGGAGCCTATAAAGCCAGAAGAAGCATTAAAAATTGGAAAACTTCTCACAAAGCCTGTGAAGATCCTTGGAGGCCCTGCAGCGAAGTACGGCTTTGGATTGGAGGGTGGAAAGAGCCCAAAAAGAATGAAGGAGCTAGAAGACCACTATGACATCATAGTTAAAGGCGACTTAGAAGTAATCACATACCGCTTACTAACCGAGAAACTGCGCGTAGAAGCCGTAGATCCTTATGAGAAGAGGAAGAACGCCAGTGAAATAAGGGACTATGCAATTAGAGGAGCAAAAATAGCTTTAGACCACCCAAATTACGGCTTAAACCTGATATGTGAAATTGAAACTTATAGAGGGTGCCCCCGCTTCATTACAGGCGGGTGCTCGTTTTGCGCTGAAGTACTTCATGGTCTTCCGGATTTCAGGCCAATAAAAGACATTGTTGATGAAATAGAGGCGCTGTATAGAGTGGGTGTAACGCACTTTAGACTTGGAAGACAGCCTGACATATATAGCTACATGGCTTTAGGCGTGGGAGAAACGGAATTCCCTAAATTAAATCCATCAGCCATAGAAAAGCTGTTCTCAGCAATAAGAAATGTCGCCCCCAACATCAAAGTGCTTCATATAGATAATGCAAATCCGGGCGCTATAGCGCATCATCCAGAGGAGGCCAGAGAAATAACGAAGATAATAGTCAAGTATCACACTCCAGGTGACGTAGCAGCTTTCGGTGTTGAATCGGCGGATCCAGCAGTAATAAAAGCTAACAACTTAAAAGCCCAGCCTGAAGAAGCAATGAAAGCTATTGAAATAGTAAATGAAATAGGCGCTAGAAGAGGGTGGAATGGGCTTCCAGAGCTCTTACCAGGAGTAAACTTTGTTCATGGACTAATTGGCGAAACAGCAAAAACGTATCAACTAAATCTGGAGTTCATGAGAGAAGTGCTTGCCAGAGGATTACTAGTAAGGAGAATAAACATCAGACAGTGCATACCACTTCCAGGAACGCGGATGTGGAGTGTTGGAAACAAAATTATCAAGCGCCATAAGGGCATTTTCAAAAAATATAAAGAGAAAATGCGCAGAGAAATAGATTTGCCGATGCTTAAAAAGGTCATACCTACTTGGACTATTCTCAGAAAAGTATTCACTGAACAATCTGATGGTAGAATGACGCTGGCGAGGCAAGTTGGTTCTTACCCAATCCTCGTATCAATACCAATTAAAGTAGAATTAGGTAACTTTCTAGACGTGGTTATTGTTGATCACGGTTACCGATCAGTAACCGGGCTACCCGTGCCACTAAGGATCAACAAAATGAGCGTGGAAACTCTAGCTAGAATACCTGGGGTAGGTAAAAGGCGTGCAGCTAAAATAGCAGTTAAACGTCCAATAAAAGGCGCTAAAGATTTAGATGAAATTATAGGCGACAGAAGCTTGGTTGAAAAAATATGCGAGATCGCTGACTTCACCGATGAAGGATAAATTCTTAAATGTAACCCCAAACTATCAGATATGGGGCCCGTAGCTCAGCTTGGATAGAGCAACCTCATCCTAGCAGGATGAGGCTCGAGCCGGCCTTCTAAGCCGGGGGCCGCGGGTTCGAGTCCCGCCGGGCCCGCCATAAACATTAAGTTAACTGTAATTGAACCATTAGCTAATTTTAAACCTATTTAGATTACAAATCTCTCATAATCAATCAACTTAATTGCTAAGATAAAACATAGGAATAATATTAATGAAACAAGTAAAAGAGGAAACTGCATCCTCATCAAAGAAGCCAAATACGATACACTCCCCATAATTCTAGCCATAAGAACAATAAAGTTTATAATAATCAAGCTAATAATCGCAGGAATATACAAAACCAAGATATTCCTAGAAATAAGCTGTAATAATCCAACATTAACTATTAAAGAAAAAGACAATAAAGGATAGGATAAAAATAGAGAGAAAAGCATTTCCCAACTTAAATTTAAGTTAACACCACCAACTATACAAGAAATATATGTTGCCACAGAACCTAGAGAAACATACAAATATGTTAGCAAGAGTATTGACAGAGATTTCCCAAAAATTATAATTGCTGGAGATAACGGCAAAGTAAGGAGATATTCAATAGTTCTAGAACTTTTCTCTCTAGAAAAGAACTGACCACAAAGAATTAATGGCAGAAACATTGTATAGGGTTGAAAAAGATAAAAGAAAGCATACGACACCCTTGATTCATCAATCAAAAAAGGAATAAGTGATGAAGGTAAAAGAACACTGATAAAGAGAACTATAAATTGCAACTTACTTCTAAAAACCATTTTTAAATCCTTCCTCATTATCAGCACTACTAGCTTAAAATTATTCAGAAACAAATTTCCTATACACCTCCTCCAAGGAAAATTCCTCAACTCCAATGCTCTTAAACCTACAATTAACCCTCATTAAAATCTCAGCAATTTTATTTGGATGCGAATCAACAAAAATTTCCAATTTCTCTCTATCAACCCAGAAGGATAGAGCATTAGATTTAAAAGCATTAACAGCTAAAACAAAGTTCTCCCCATCAAAAAATGTAACCTTAACAACACCTCTAGAAAGCATCTCTTTAATCTCACTCTTAACACCTTGAATAACAAGCCTACCCTTATCTAGCAATATAATTTTCTCAGCTAAATCATCAACTAACATCAAATCATTAGATGTTATAAAAATAGTCTTCCCTTCATCCCTCAAAGATCTAATTAAACGCTTAATTCTTTCCTGCCAAGTTAAATCCAAGAAAACAAGAGGTTCATCAAGAATTAGAAGCTCAGGATCATGAATTAAAGCTCCAACAAGAGAAAGTCTTCTCCGCATACCCTTAGAAAGTTTACCAACAATAGTATCCAATTCATCTTCTAAACCAACCTGTCTAAGTAAATCCTTCAACTTCGATCTTCCAGCATCCAAGTTATAAGCTCTACTAAGAAAAAGAAGATTATCATATACTGTGAGTTCATCATACATACCATCAAAATCCAATAGTAAACCAATTCTAAACTTAATATTAACATTATTAAATGGATTTTCACCAAAAACTTTCACTATCCCTCTAGTAGGCTTAAGTAATCCAGCCATCAACTTAGAAATAGTAGTTTTACCAGCACCGTTTGGACCAATACAGCCTACAATTTCACCACAATTCACTCTAAATGAAATATCATTAACACCAAGCCTGCTATGATAAAACTTCGATACACTATCAAATATAACAATATAATCACCCATTAGAATCACCAAATATTTTTGCACGTAAATTCATTTTACAACCCCAAGTACACTCATCTTTCAATGACTCCCACATTTTAATCCCTCTGGCAATACACCCTAAACAAAACGCTAAATGAGAACATTTTTTGCAGACATCTTTATTAGGAAATGTAAGATGTAGGTCATTAAATATTAACATAATATTCTCTAAAGAATCACGAAAAATATTGCCCATATATAAATAAGTGGAAGGTAGCATTATGCAAGGTCTTACTTCACCTTTAGGATTGATAACTATAGATTTTCGCCCTGCACCACATCCAATATTAATGAAACTTTCAACAATATGTTCAGGAATTATTTGTATAAATCCTCTAAATTTACGCCGTAGCTTTTTTACTTTTCTCATAAGCATTTTTACTTGATTAGATGAGAGTTTAAGAGTATTATAGCTTCTTGAAGCTCTTCCAAAGGGTAATATCGGAGAGTAAGCAAAGGACGAAGCACCTAATTTTTTTGCAAGTTCAATAACATTTTCAATTTTAGTATAATTCTGAGGTGTAATACACGTTGAAACTCTCACTCTTATTTTAGCATCTGCTAACATTTTTATACTATTCACAGCTCTGTCAAAAGAGCCAGAAACTCCAGTAAAATAGTCATGATAATCGGAAGAATCGCTAAATAGAGTTATGCTAAAGCTAATAACATCTCTATACTTCTGACATATTTTGACTAAATTTCTATCAATATAATAACCATTAGTAATTACACTTACTATGAGAAAGTTTTTACAACAAAACTCAAGGATGTCAAGGAAATTACTATGCAGAAGAGGCTCTCCCCCCGTTAATTCAACAATTCTAGAACCAGCTTTAGCATATTTTTTAAGAATGAATAATAATGCATCTGTTTTAATTTCTTCACTGTAATTAAATGAGGAAAAAGCATAACAATGTTTACACCTAAAATTGCATTTATAAGTTAATTCAATGACTAGATGTAAAGGAATAGTGTACTTGTAACTTCCTTTAATAATACTTGAAAAATCTTTGCCTCTAGCCAATGGAGAGTCCAGCAGATAAATATGGTTAAAATTCAATGCTTTTAAAATAAAAATTAAATTACCTTTAAACTCTTGCTCATTTTTTGACAAAATTTCCAAAATTTCCTTGACTGTTCGTGTTCCATTGCATAAAAGAAGTAGATTAAGAGCATCTTGATTTATTAATGCGTATCTCATGGAAGATCTAGTTGATGATTCGTTTATACGTGGTCGTTCTATTAGATATGCTCCCTCGGGTGCTTTGTGTAGCAAAATAGAATCCGAAAGTACAGGATATTTCGTAAGTATATTCTCTCTTGAAGAAGTTTGTACATAATGTTTCATATTACTCTCCAAAAAGCACTGCTACAGTTGTTGAATTAGCTACAACGATTATTGCAGGAGAAGTACCGCATGAAAGACAACCCTCACATAGGAAGCATGCAAAACAAAATTCTGCTATTGGTTCTACTTCGTACTTAGCTACCATCATCCATCTCCTCCACTTTCTTCTATTTTTTTAAATATATATTTTTCGTTAAATAAAAGAGTAATAGTGTATATTATTATACATCAAACTATAAACTATATAAGGAGACCACTATAGGCTAAGTTATAAAATCAATATATTTTAATTATTTTAAAATAAGATTTGAGAAATGTCTTCGTATAATATGGCCAGCCAGGTCAAGAACCTTAGTTGCCCGCTCAATAATTACACAATCACTTGTAGCAATCACTGTCACCATAATTGTTTTTCCAGCTATATATTGCAGTTAAAGTTTTAGCCGTATAATTTAGCTGGCCTAGTATGTTGTTTTTAGTTAGCCATGAGCTTGCCTTTAAGTTATAGTTTCACTCTTTCGAGTATGGTCCGAAGTTTAGTGTCTGGCTTTTACTTGATAGTTTTGGACCGCCTTTTTCACTGAAGCTTTCAACAAGATTTGCCCATTCTGGTGTTTTAATTGTTATTTTTCCACTTACTGGATACTTCTTAACTTCACGTTTATACAACTTATATCCCATGAATTGTCCGTTTGGTGGTGGATTGTCATGCCATTGGTTGTTCCAATAATACTTGTCTATGTAAATAATCTTCTTAGTGGATGTATGTGTTACCTTGATTTTTGTTAAGGTTGAGCAGTAATTGTACTTTTAGAGCAGTTGAGAGAGATATAGCTTTGGTTCCGACGCCAATGGAAGTTTTAGGTGTAATTGTTTCTAGGGATCCAACAGTTAAATGGTTAAAGTTCTATAGATATGTGATAGATGACTTTGAGAATAAGGCTATTCAGCGAAACATTCTTTTTGTCAGTGCTATTCCATACATGATTTTTAGGAGAATTACTGATTTCATGGAAAGTAAGATCAGTAAAGATGATGAGAGAAAGCTATTCCAATTAATATTCCATAAATGCTACTGGACTCATCTGCTAAGTGTTTCACATGTGATAAATTTCAGTTTAAAATGAAAAACGCTAAGAAGTGCGCAAATAAGTGGCTTTTTCTTGGTTGTATATATTTTCTTTTATTGCGAATGCTAGGTAGTATTTTCTAAGTATTTTGTATTCTCTTGGTATGGCTCTTCCTTGCAATGCGTCTATTACTTTTCTCATAGTATTCTTATTAGGCTCATATGGGTTGTATATAATGCTCTTTAGATCATCCAATCAAACATAATAATGAAGTTATAAACACTCGCCAATTAATTTGATTATAAAAATTAACATCATTCTCTACTAATGTTTCATTCTGCAATTTTGATGATCATTTAGGATAATATGGTGTGATGAAGTGTTTCAGTTTATCATGAATTACTGAAACGTTAGTATATAAATTTCAAGCCTTCTAAGCCGGGGGCCGCGGGTTCGAGTCCCGCCGGGCCCGCCATTTCCCTAAACAACTTATTAGCTCGACATTTCATGGTATGTACTATCTGCCTACTAGTTGCGTGGAGTGCTGAATTTCGAAAAAGTGTTTAAAGCAGGTTTGTGTTTTCCTTTAGTGATGAGCAAGGCCATTAAAGTTGATAAGAGACTTGGAAGTAAAGCTATTTCCACATTGAAAAAGATGAAGTTGCTGGATAGAAGGAAAAAAGTTAAGTGTATTGGTAATTTTCTGTTAATACCAATTTTGAGAGTCCTAAATGATGATGAAGCCCAGTTCTTTATGAATCAAGTGGGTTCCTTTGATATTTGCAAAACGTCTTTTGAGCCTAGAAAGCTAAGACCTAGAAACCTGATTGAAGCTCTTGATGGCATTCTATCTCCTTCAGAATTAGCTTCTCTCCCTCGATCTTTTGATATTATTGGAGACATCGCGATTGTGGAGATCCCTCCCGAGCTATCTGATGTCAAGGGAATAATTGGTGAAGCAATTGTCAAAGTACATCCAAAGGTAAAAGCCGTGTTTGCCAAGGCAGGACCTGTGGCCGGCACCTTTAGAACTCGAAGTTTAGAGCATATTTACGGTGAGTTCAAAACTATAACAGTACATAAGGAGTACGGCTGCACTTTTAAGGTCGATGTTCTTAGAACGTACTTTAGCCCGCGCCTTTCATTGGAACATTATCGCGTGGCAAGCCAAGTTAAGGATGGAGAGATTGTTGTTGACATGTTCTCTGGGGTCGGGCCATTTTCAATCATGATTGCAAAATATGCTAGTGCAACAGTATATGCAGTTGATGCAAATCCACATGCTATTCGCCTCTTAAATGAAAATAGGAAAATTAATAAGCTCAAAGGCGTTGTCTACCCGATTTTAGGAGATGCCAGGTCTGTTTTATCTTCATGTAGACTTGAGAATTCGGTGGACAGGGTGATTATGAATTTACCTGAGCAAGCGCATCTATTTCTCGATGTTGCCTGCAAACTATTAAGGTGTTCTGGAGTAATTCACTACTATGCGTTCGCTAATGGCGCGAATCCCATAAAGGATGCTGAAGCTAGGCTTATTGAAGCATTATCATCCTGCTATAAAGGTGACTTTCTGATTCTTTCCTCTAGAAAGGTTAAAATTATTGCTCCCCGCCGCTGGCACGTAGCTATTGATGTTAAGTTGCTGTAAGTTTCACTTCAAGCTCCGAGTTCTGCTACTATTTTCACGGTAACTTCCTTCCAGAACTCTCTCCTCAACTTCATTATTAGCTTTCTGTCCAAGTCCTTGGCAGCTTTATTCGCCCTTATCATAAAGGTTCGTGGGCAAATAAAATCGCTTTTCCTGCCAACTAGGCTTATAGGGTCTGTTAAGGTTAGCTTAGGATTTCCAATGCCGACAATTTCATCACGTAAGTCATCTACTTCAATTATCACTTTCACCTTTGCTCCGCTTCTGATGAGCTCTTTTAAATTGTTTGATAGGTTTAGGGCTCCTTTATCCGCGCCTACAACTATTATGCAGTCTCCTCTTGGAGTCAGACGCTCTTCCCTTGTTATTTCAAAAGTTGTTTCATGGAGTGCTCGAATATTCGGATGACCATGTCCCTTTATCACTTCTTTCACTATTTTCACATACTTTTATACCAGTGTTTTATTCAATTATATTTTGTGTGCTTTATGCAGGGCGACAAGTTTGTGAGAGAAAGAGAGCGATTAATCAATAGGCTGATTCGCGAGGGGATTCTCAAAGATCCTAAAGTTATTAAGGCGATGCTCAAGGTGCCAAGAGAGGAGTTCGTTCCGGAGAAGTATAAGCAACATGCCTATATTGATTCACCTCTGCCTACGCTGAATGGACAGACTATTTCTGCTCCTCACATGGTCGCGATGATGTGCGAGTTACTGGACTTGGATGTTGGGCATAAAGTTCTAGAAGTGGGAACGGGGTCGGGCTATCATGCAGCAGTTTGCGCTGAAATCGTTGCTCCATCAGATGTTGATTCTAAGCTTTGGGGCCACGTGTATTCCATTGAACGGGTTCCAAGACTTGCAGTTTTCGCCAGGAACAATTTAGAGAGAACAGGGTATAGCGATAAAGTTACAGTTATTGTCGGCGATGGGACATTAGGTTATTCACCGGCCGCTCCTTACGATAGAATTCTCGTCACAGCAGCAGCACCAAACATACCTAAACCGCTTATTGAGCAGCTTGCACTTAATGGCAGGATAGTCATTCCTGTTGGTGGCACTTACTACCAAGAGTTAATTGTCGGAGTTAAAATTTCTGACAGCGAAATTAAGACTTATAGTGCAGGCGGCTGCGTTTTCGTGCCATTAATTGGCAGATATGGATGGCGCTTCTAGCCATTCTAGGTGTTAGCGCACCTTAAACCAGAGCTCTAAGCTAGCTTGCTTATGATGTTCTTCAAACGCCTTTAAAGCTCTTCCTACAGCTTTCTTAACTCTCTCGGGTGAAAAATCATGTTCTTTACATAAAATGTCCATTATTGCTTCTTCATCAGGTTTCCTCCACTTTAACTTATAGTTTCCAGATACCTGAGGCTTCAAGAATATCTCCCTTATCGCGCTTGGTTCAACTGGAAATGCGGCTTCCCTTAATTGTTTTAGCGCATTTTCAAGCGATCCGTGCATTTTAATTAGTCGTAGTGCGGTTTTAGGTCCAACTCCTTTAATTCCTTCTGGATTATAATCTGTTCCGATGAGTATTGCAATATCTATTAATTGCTCTCTTGATATCCCTAAGCCGCTAAGCACCTTATCGAGTCGGATGACTTCAGGGTTTATTTCGATGTACTCCCTCTTCCTAGGCAGCTTCCTCCTGCCTGAAATTGTTAAGTTTCTAACTAAGCGGGGGGCTCCGAAAAGTAGTGAATCATAATCTTGGCTGGCAGTCCCCCATACATCTCCTTTCTGAGCCATGTATGCTGCTTGAGCCTCTCCCTCCGAGGGAGCCTGAACCCAAGGTATTCCTAGGGCGTCAAGCAGTTTCTTTGCGTCATCAACCATTTCCTCAGTTAGCCTTGCCGTTTGCTGGGCATAAATTCTGGCGTCCTCTAAATCTCCTCGCCTTAGAGCTTCTTCATATTTCACTGCAGCTTCTTCCTTGAGCTTCTTGCGCCTCATGATCTCCATTTCTTTAATTTCTGGCGGCGTCCCATCAAAAACGTAAACTGGCTTTATTCCCAGTTCTATGAAGTTCACCGTCCTGTAAAAAAGCCCGCTTAAGTGACTTGTAATTCTACCACGGGAGTCCTTTAAAGGTGTTCCATCGGGTTGCCTAATTATTGCTAAGAACTGGTAAAGCGCGTTATAAGCATCAATTGCGAGTTTCTTCCCTTTAAAGAAGCTCATGTCAACTTGCTCTACAGCTTTTTCGGGGATGATGTCTCTTAAGTTTACCCCCAAAAAATTAACCTCCAGTTGTTAGTAGGCTGACATTTCTTAAGCCCTTTTTCGTGGCCGTGACCATGATTACCCCCCAGATTTCCAGCTTCATTAATGCTTTATTGAATTCCCTGAGGGAAACGCTGTTAAACCTTTGTTTCAAGCTTTCAAAAAGTTCATCCTCTCTCATAGCTTTTCTTCTCTGCAATATTGTGATTATGGCTGTCTCTAGGGGCTCCGGGGTCCAAATATCGTTCTTCACCATGTTTTCACCTAGGTAAATGTAAGTAATCTCGTGCGCATGGGTTGTATTTGCTTATACCTTTCAGTCCACCTCTTGTAGTACTGGATCATGTCTTCAGTTATCGATGGTCTAACTCTCTTAAGAGCTGTTTCAAAGTGTCTTTTCGCTACCAACTGCGCATTTATGTCCTCTCTTAATGCTGCCATTGCAGCTTCTCTGCATATCGCCTCCAGATCTGAACCTGAATACCCCTCAGTAACTCTTGCTACTTCTTCTAAGTCGACATCGTCAGCTAAGGGTATATTTCTTGTATGTATCTTCAAAATTTCCAGCCTTGCCTTGTAATCTGGCGGAGGAATGTATATTATCCTGTCGAACCGCCCTGGACGCAGAAGTGCTGGGTCAAGTATATCAGGGCGATTTGTAGCGCCTATCACGACTACGTTTTCAAGGGTAACTAAACCATCCATTTCGGTTAGTATCTGACTGATCACCCTCTCCGTAACTCTAGAGTCTCCATATCCGAGTCCTCTCATTGGCGCTATGGCATCAACCTCGTCAAGGAATATTATTGCTGGCGCCGCCATTCTTGCTTTTCTAAAGACTTCTCTAACTGCTTTTTCCGACTCTCCCACCCATTTACTTAAGAGCTCTGGCCCCTTTACACTAATGAAGTTAGCTTCACTTTCAGTAGCAACTGCCCTTGCAAGTAGCGTTTTGCCACAGCCTGGAGGACCATAAAGCAGTATTCCTCTCGGAGGTCTAATGCCCATGCGCTTGAATGCTTCAGGATACTTTATCGGCCATTCAACAGCTTCTTTTAGCTCTCGCTTAGCTTCTTCCAGCCCGCCGATGTCTTCCCAGTGCACATTGGGCAGCTCTATGTATACTTCACGCATTGCTGATGGTGTTATCTCCTTGAATGCATCCATGAAGTCCCGCATTGTAACTCGCAGCTTCTCAAGCACTTCTTGCGGTATTCTTTCTTGCTGTAAGTCGATTTGAGGAAGATATCTACGCAGAGCTTTCATTGCCGCTTCTCTGCAGAGCGCCGCCAAGTCGGCTCCTACGAATCCGTGGGTTATCTCCGCTAGCTTTCTCAGATCGACATCCTCTGCAAGAGGCATGTTCCTAGTATGTATTTGCAAAATTTCATAACGCCCCTGCTTATCCGGCACTCCTATTTCGATTTCTCTATCAAATCTTCCAGGGCGCCTCAATGCTGGGTCGAGCGCATTGGGTCTATTCGTAGCGCCTATAACTATTACATCTCCCCTTGCCTCCAAGCCGTCCATTAATGCGAGTAACTGTGCAACAACTCGCTTCTCAACTTCTCCAGTAACTTCCTCTCTCTTGGGGGCTATTGCATCTATCTCGTCAATGAATATTATTGATGGTGCATGCTGCTTAGCTTCCTCAAAAACTTCCCTTAATCTTTGCTCAGATTCCCCATAGAATTTGCTCATGATCTCTGGGCCATTTATGGAGATGAAGTGCGCATCGGTCTCATTTGCTACTGCCTTTGCAAGTAGCGTTTTGCCACAGCCTGGAGGACCATAAAGCAGTACGCCCTTAGGCGGATCAATTCCCAATCGCTTAAAGAGCTCTGGATGCTTTAGCGGCAGCTCAACCATTTCTCGTATTTTCCGTATGGCTTCATGTAATCCTCCTATATCTTCATAGGTTACCCTTGGAAGCCGAATTTCTTCAGCGGGCTTTTCCAAAATCACCAAGTTTGTGTCTTCCGTTACAAGTACAATGCCCCCAGGTCTCGTTAATACGACTGTGAATGGTATTGCTTGCCCGAGAACTGGTATAAGTACCGTATCTCCTTGGGTGAGCGGGTAGTCATAGAGCCTTTTCTTTACGAAGTTAACGAAAGCGTTGTCAACTGTTATTGAAAATGATGATGGTG
Organism: Candidatus Culexmicrobium cathedralense; assembly: GCA_025061115.1. GTDB lineage: Archaea > Thermoproteota > Methanomethylicia > Culexarchaeales > Culexmicrobiaceae > Culexmicrobium > Culexmicrobium cathedralense. Next base: position 67,561 of record JANZKC010000004.1, read on the forward strand.
CTAATTTGATTAGTGAAGCGGGGCGTGCGCTTGCCTTCCTGACTGTGACTTTCTCTCCAATGCTCACGCCTGCATTTTTCCTAATGAGTCCGTCCATTCTAATGATGTTTTCGTCATGATCTTCAGGATATGCTGGCCATACTATTGCTGCTGTTTTCCTCTTTCCCTCTATCTCAACTATATCTCCTGGGTTTACTCCGAGTTTGCGCATTATATGTAGATCTATTCTTACCTTGCCTCTTCCAACATCTCTTTGTCTAGCTTCTGCTACTCTAAGCTGTACTTCTTTCCTCCTTGTTGCGCTGTTAAAAGTCAATTTCCCACCCTCATTAGCGCACTACTTTAAACTTCTCTGCTTGATGTATATACTTTGTGGGGACAAGAGCTCTCAATTACATCATCCTAGTCACATATTCGACATCGACTTGGCTCACTGATGGCACACTCAGTATTGCCTCCTCTATGGCCGTCGTGCCCCCCTCGCTCTGCTCTGGCATAACTATCGCCATTTTCAGCGCTTTTAGCCCGAAGGCTATGGGTTCTTCGGCTGTTTGAGCAACTTTGACGCCTTCTGGAAGCGCGGCGGCTATTTCCTTAGCCATATCTTCTAGGTTGACTTCAACTTCCTTGGGATATACTTTTACTATGACTAGCACCTTTCCCATAAGCTTCCCTCCTTAGGGCCCCACGAACCCACACTTAGGGCACTTGTACGCATTTGCTATGGATCTACAGCGCTTGCATCTCCACATTATGATTTCTCCACAGTTGGGGCATGGAAAGTTAACGCCCTTTTCTCCAGGCACAATTGGGCTTTTGCATGATATGCATATTGGCAGTTTTAGCTCCTCTGCAGCCATTCTCTTAGGACCTCCAAGTCTTGATTCAGTTTATAAATCCAAAATAAAAGCTTTCTCTTTCAAATACTGAAATGAACGTGCAAGAGGTCGCTGCAAACCATGGGTGAGGAAGCAATGTTCTTTAATTCAAGTTGGCAATATCACTAGTAGTTATGATCGAGGAGATTAAGCAGGTCATAGTGGTTAGAAGTGACATTAGCATGAGTAAGGGAAAACTTGCAGCTCAAGTTGCGCATGCAGCCGTAAGTGCTGCTGAAGAAGCGCGTATTAGACATCCCTTCTGGTGGAGGCTGTGGTTTTCTACGGGGCAGAAGAAAGTGGTTTTAAAGGTAAAAGGTAAGGAAGAGCTTTTAGAAATACTACGTCAAGCTTATTCTTTGAATATCCCTGCAGCATTAATTAGAGATAGGGGGTTAACTGAGCTTCCTCCCGGAACTATAACATGCGTTGGAATTGGACCGGCTCCTTCCAAGATTATTGATAAGATAACGGGCAACTTATCACTACTTTGAGGTAAGAGACTTGTTTACTAAGACTCTCTCAGATTTAGAACGAGAGCTAGGATTAAAGTATTACTTGACAAATGTCCCTCCAATTGGCGGGAAGATTCGATTACATTATGAGGACTTCATTGTTGAGGAAGTCTTAAGAGATGGGACTGTAATTTCTGCAGATTCACGTAAAAAGGTAAGGATTCCCATCGGCGGCGAAGGCGATTATGTCCGAGCAATTTTGGTTAAACGAGGCTGCGATACGCTATCAGCAATATACCTCCTAGCAAGAACCTGTAATGTGCCTCTCCATGCAATCTCATATTTAGGATTGAAGGACGCAAGAGCTGTGTCCGCACAACTCATAAGCATTAAAAATTGCGAAGTACCGTTAATGCGTTTTGAAGATAAGAGAAAGCGGGTGGCGATTACTCAATATGTCCGCTCTCCTTTTCCAGTAAAGCGCCATGAGCTATATGGAAACGTGTTCACTATAACTATACGGAGAATTCCTCTACCTCCAGAAGAAATATCCTCCAGATTAAATGAATTTCTAAGGCAAGTACGTTCTTTTGGAGGTCTTCCAGCCTACTTTGGACATCAGCGATTTGGAACTATAAAGCCAGTGTCACATAAAGTTGGTAAAGCTCTTCTGCTAAATGATTTTGAAGGTGCCGTAAAGCACATCTTAACGAATTCTCAAGATGATTTTTTACGTAAAAGGCGAGGAATCACAGCTAAGGCGCTGAATTATGAAGTTTTAATTATTAATCATCTATTGAAGAAGCGAGGGGACTTTGCTGGCGCACTTAGGAAGGTTCCAACAATACTTCTGAGGTTATTTATCCATGCATACCAATCGTACTTATTCAATAAAATGTTGAGCAAACGCATAGACCTTGGCTTACCTCTAAATCGCGCAGTCATAGGTGATGTAGTGGGCTTTCCAAAGGCTGGCAGCATTGATCCGTCACGCGTCTTCCTGGTTGAGAAGCACAACCTTGAGAAGATTAACAAGCTTATTGAGAAGGGCTTAATGTCTGTGGTCTTGCCAGTTGTTGGATTTAAGACGAAAGTTTTTCCCAAGTATAATGCTGCGGAGCCAGTACTATCCATTCTCGAAGAAGAGGGGATATTAAGGGGTTCATTTGCTGTCCCTCATTCTCCCAAACTCAAATGTCCTGGAACCTATCGCCCAACAACCTTTAATTTTGAAAATTTCAAAATTGTTCAACTTTCATCAGATAGGGATGGCAGTTCCAAGCTCGTACTGCGCTTCCAATTGAGGCGCGGTTTTTATGCGACGGTAGTTTTGAGAGAGATCATTAAGCCCAGCAATGTCTTGGAATGTGGCTTTTAAGGAATTAAGGCACAAGTCTATTTTTGTCTCGCGGAAATAGCGTTACTTCCCTTATGTTTCTCATGCCCGTCATGATCATTAGAAGTCTTTGAAACCCTAGTCCCCAACCTGCATGTGGAGGCATTCCATATTCAAAGTATGTTAGGAAGGGCTCGAATTTTTCTGGGTTCAAGTTTTGCTCTTTCATCCGTTCAATAAGCAATTCCTTTATATGAATTCTTGTTCCACCGCTAGCTAGTTCAAGCCAGGACCAGTTTAAGTCGAAGGAGTCTGTAATTTCCGGCTTATCCTCTTTTGGTTTTATGTAGAATGGCTTCAATATTCTGGGCCAATCAACAATAAAGTATGGCTCATCAAATATTTCTCCTAGCTTTCTATTAGCTGCGGTGGGTAAATCCTCTCCCCAATTTATCTCGAATCCCTGTTCTCTAAGTATTTCAAGCGCCTCATCATATGTTATTCTTTTAAATGGCGTTCTAGGAACTTCAATCTTGCGATTTAATAACTTGAGCTCCGCTGCGCATCGTTTTTTAACCTCTTTAATTACGCTCACTATTAGTCTCTCCAAGACGTCCATAACGTCTTTGGCATCAGCGAATGCAACCTCAATATCCACTGATATGAATTCATTCAAGTGATAAGTCGTATCCGACTCTTCAGCTCTATAAAATTGAGCAATTTCAAATACCTTCTCGAATGCTGACGTCAATACTTCCTTGTATAGTTGAGGGCTTTGAGCTAGAAAAGCCTCTTTTTCAAAGTAGGCAACGGGAAAAAGCGCTGCTCCTCCTTCAGTGGCAGTTGCCAGTATCTTAGGCGTGACAACTTCCATGAAGCCTTCTCCTATCAAGAACTTCCTTATGGCATTGAGTGCAGTGTGGTGTACTTTGAATATGGCTAGGTTTTTCGGAATGCGCAAGTCAAGTATGCGCGCATTCAATCTAGTATCTAGATCTGCAGGTACTCTTCCAGTAGTATCTATTGGAAGGGGCGATTTAGCGACATTTAGTATTTTTATTTCAGATGGAATTAGCTCCACTCCTCTAGGAGCTGTAGGCATAGCTCGTACCTTTCCCTTAATTCCGATAACGCTCTCCCTCTTCAACTTCTTTACTTTCTTGAGAATTTCCTTTGAAACCAACTTCTTAGGCATTGTCACTTGGATGGCTCCCTCTCTATCTCTCAGTATTAGGAATTTTATTCCGCCAAGATCCCTTACTTCTAATACCCATCCAAATACAACTACTTCCTTTCCGTCTATTTCAGGGGTGATTTGGCTAGTGTAATGCGTTCTTCTCCAGCTTCCCAAGTCGTCTAGGAGCATCTTCAGAGGCCTCACTCTGCTAGTATACGTACAGTCTCTTTAGTAAATTCGGAAATTACTCTTTCTGCCTGCTCCTTTCCAATGCTTAGCCTTCTCAGATCTGACTTAAGTACTCTGATGTAATTCTCTCTACTGCCATCCGGCAGCCAAACAATATTAACGCCCAAAACTCTGGCTGGGGCAAGAACTTGCTCAGCTATTTGGCGTATACTTGCGGTTTTCTCAATTATTCTCACGGGCTTACCAATTTTACTGGTTAACACTCTTGAAATTCTATTCCATAATGGTCGAAGGGACCTTCCATCACTTTTAACTAATACTATAAGCATTTTCTCCGTATCTACAGCCTTAAAGAAGGTGGCATCCTTTAATGCGGGGAACCTATTCTCTAATTCAAGAAAGTGCTTCCCAATTTCAATATCTAAAGAAGTTATTTCTCCTCTATCTAATTTCTCTTGGCAACTTGGACATAATATTCCGCTTTTTATGCACACGAGGCATATAGGTAGTTTCACGAAAGTTTAACCCCCAGCTATTAAAGAAATAAGGAATAATTGTATGTTGGCAAAGCGCTTGATCTACTTCTTGCCTCTTGTTAGTACGACTGATATTGTGCTGGTGTTTATTGTTCTTCCGTCCTGGGTGGTTATCTGCTCTGTTCCTATTTCGATGTTCTTAATTTTAACGTCCGTTAGGAACCTATTCCTAACGATTTCAACTATGTCAACAGCTTTGCTTATAGCTCTGCCCCTAGCTTTTACACTTATTTCCTTTGCTCCTTGGTGAAATAGCGTCAAACATGCTAGGACATAGTTCATTATTGGCTTGTTTCCTACTAGCACAGCGTTTTCCTGAGCCATTCAACTCCCTCCCTTATGTTTTCTAGATATAGGCTTAGAGATAGTTCTACTTGGACCTTTATAAGATTTAGGCTGTCTTGTTGGAAGTTCGTCCTCCAGTTTTCTTTGAGCGAAACATATTAGAGGAGGTCTTTTACATATGTCACAAGGGTTTACTTATGACAAGTAATGCGCAATCAGATTTCATGTTGACAGAGCGACAGCGCTTCTTACTTATGAAGCTATACGAGAGCTCGAAAAGCATGAACGTTTATACCGTCACTAAATCTCAAAGCGAACTTGCAAGAGAGCTAGGCATCACTCGCCAAGCACTTAGCATACATCTAAGGAAGTTCAAGGAGGAAGGATTGATACGAACGGGGAGGGGGTTCATCGACTTAACTGAAAAGGCGCTTAAAGCATTGCAGATCAGATCAGCGGACGCTTTCGTATTTATCAAGGTTCAGCCTCAATTGCGAAATGAAGCTTATAGAAAAATCAGTAAATTGCAAGCAATAAACAAACTATTTAGAGTTACTGGAGATATAGATCTGATAGCAGTTGTAGATCAGTCCACTCTGGATAAATTTCTTAAAGATGTATCTAAAGTTGAAGGAGTAGTTTTGACTTCAGCTCACATCGTAATCGAACCATTAAAGGAGTAGGGGGTCTACTGACGTGAAGTTCTTTGAATATGAGGCAAAGGAAGTTTTTAAAGCATATGGAATTCCAACACCAGAGGGTCGTGTTGCGTTTACGCCTGCTGAGGCTAGGGAAATTGCTGCGGAGTTAAATAAACCAGTTGCAATTAAGGTTCAAGTGCTCGTCGGCGGAAGAGGGAAAGCTGGCGGAATTCGCTTTGCAAACACGCCTGAAGAAGCTGAAAAAATCGCCGCTAACCTTCTTGGAAGCACTTTTAAGGGGCTTAAAGTTGATGCCGTTCTCGTCGAGGAAAAACTATCCATTGGGAGAGAATTTTACCTGGGCATTACCATCGACCGGGCAGCTAAGAGGCTCGTAGCTATTGCGAGTGCAAAGGGCGGAGTAGACATTGAGGAAATAGCTAGGCAATATCCCAACTTGATAGTTAAAGAGCACATCGATCCTCTAGTTGGGTTCTATCCCTTTATGGCACGGCGAATGCTTAAAGCCCTAAACTTTGAGGGCTCTCTCCTCACGGCAATGTCTCAAATTATGAAGAAGCTATATGACATAGCTATTGATTATGATGCAGAGCTAGTCGAGATAAACCCTCTAGTTTTAACAGAAGATGGCCGCCTCATGGCGGCAGATGCAAAGTTAAACGTTGATTCAGATGCACTATTTCGCCATCCGAACATAAAGAGCAAAGCAATTTCACATGAAATCTCCTCTATTGAGGCTGAAGCTAAGGCAGCTGGCCTATCGTATGTTGAGCTAAATGGGGATATTGGAATTATAGGTAATGGAGCTGGACTAGTTATGACGACGTTGGACCTCGTAAAGATATACGGCGGTTCTCCAGCAAACTTCCTAGATGTCGGAGGCGGCGCGGAAGAGAAGGTCATAGCAACTGCCCTTAAAATATTAATAAACCACCCCCGGGTTAAGGTTATTCTAGTGAATATTTTCGGCGGCATAACTCGATGCGACGTTGTTGCAAGAGGAATTGTTTCAGCTTTAAAATCCATTGAAAAGAGAAAGCCCATAGTAATAAGGCTTATAGGGACCAATGATGCAGAAGGCAGAGCCATTCTAGAGAATGAGGGTCTCTTAGCTTTATCGTCCATGGAGGAAGCCGCGAAAGCAGCTGTTGATGCAGCTCGCCGGGAGGTGTGATTTTGGGGATAATTGTAGATGAGAAATCAAGAGTTATTGTTCAGGGTATAACTGGTAGGCAGGGAAGATTCCACACCAAGCTCATGCTCGATTATGGAACGAAAATTGTAGCAGGAGTAACTCCCGGAAAGGGAGGGCAAAGCGTTCACGGCGTTCCAGTGTATGATACCATTGCTGAAGCAATGGAGAAATCTCCTGCAGATACATCAATAGTATTCGTGCCAGCTCCATCTGCCCTAGATGCAGTATCCGAAGCAATAATGTCTGGAATTAAAAACATCGTAGTTATTACTGAACACGTTCCCGTTCACGACGCCATAAAAATGATGGCGCTAGCGCGATTAAAAGGAGCAAGAATTGTAGGTCCAAACACGCCGGGCATAATAACTCCAGGAAAATGCAAAGTAGGCATCATGCCAGGCAACGTTTTCACCCCTGGAACCATTGGAATAGTTTCTCGAAGTGGAACTTTAACTTACGAGATAGCCCTAAATCTCACTAACGCTAATTTGGGCCAATCAACATGCATAGGAATCGGCGGCGACCCGGTAGTTGGGTTAAGCTTCATAGATGTTCTTGAACTATTCAGGGAAGATGAGCATACCAAAGCAGTTGTAATTATAGGCGAAATTGGAGGAGATGCGGAGGAAAAAGCTGCGGAGTACATCAAGCGAACCAACTATCCAAAGCCAGTGGTAGCCTTCATTGCTGGCAGAACCGCTCCTCCAGGCAAGAGAATGGGACATGCAGGCGCAATAATAACCGGCACATCAGGAACAGCTGAAAGCAAAATAAAAGCCTTCAACAATGCGGGAGTTCCCGTTGCTGAAAAACCCTCTGACGTCCCAAAGCTACTCAAGTCAGTAATGTGACATATACGTCTTCAATTGCTTAATCGCTTCCCTCACTTTCCTTTCTATTTCTCCTTTCCCGACATGCCTTATGATCTTTTTCACTTCTGTGCTTACAATGCCTTCCCTCATGATTTCGCGCTTCCTCTCAAGCGCTGCACGCCCTGCATTCACAGCTTCATTAAGCCTTCTCAATTGACTATCCAGCCTGATTAAACCAATCATAATAAAATGCATATTTCTCATAACTCTCCCAAATGCCTTTACATCCACTTCTTTTATAAGAGTTAAATCCAAATTCTTTTTTAAAGTATTAATTACCTTCTCGACATTGTCTAATATGCTCGATACTCTTTCTACTTTTTCTTTTATCCTCTTTGAAGCTTCCGCAAGCTCGTTCATTAACACTTTCTGAACTTCCGCTAAAATTAAGATTTCCTCAGCCAAATCCCCCCTATTTCTCTCAAGTGCTAAGAATGCTTTAACTCTACCATCCAAAACTTCCTTTGACATTCTTTCTAATTCATCCTCTATCCACCTAATCACTTTACGTGCAGCCTCGCAATCTCTTCTAGCTTCCCTAACCACTTGCTCAAAATTCTTTGCCTTCCTTTCAAAATCCCGCAATAGCGACTCTACAACGGCCTTCACGCTAATCCTACCACTCATATCAAATTTCTCCTCTTAATTCCAATACCTCTAATACATAGTATGATGCAGCAAAAGCTTTATAATTCTGCTCATAATGATTTTCGCAAGCAGGTGAACAAGCATGCCAATACACGACCCTGAAAAACTCAAGATCGCACAGCAACGAAGACTATTTGTAAAAATATGCAGAAGATGCGGCGCAAGAAACGCTCCATCCGCAGAGAAGTGCAGACGATGCAGAAGCAAAAATCTGCGATGGAAGAGAAGAGAGCGCTCACGCTAAACTCCAAGACAATAAATAACTACATTATTCTGATCACCTTAACCAACTAAAAGTAGATTTAATAGTAAATTTTTAAGGTGCAATCCAATATTTTAACTGGGCGGGTGGTCTAGCTGGCTAGGATTCCGCCCTCACACGGCGGAGGTCGTGGGTTCGAATCCCACCCCGCCCACCACTACCATCAAATTGATGATTGTAATTATTGCTCTATGCTCCACATTTATTACACATATTCTTGATATAATGCCCTGCAATTCTGCTTTAATAGAGAAATGAATCATTACCTCATTGAACAACTCTCAAATTAATTTTATATTCAACAGTTTGCAATGGAAAATAACCTACAAACATTAATGCATATATCCTAAATCTTAGCGTTATGGTTAAAACATAATTTTTAGGAGGAATCTGATATTTGACTAGATGCATATTAATAATTATGTGATCGCCCATATTCCACCAATAATCACCAATGTTAAAAATGGTGAAGTATTTATCAAAACATATCAAATCAATTATTTCAATAGTAAACCCAGTTATAATTGGAATAGTAATGTTTTCAGAAATTTTTCCAATAATTATTTTAAATAAATGTGGCACTCCCTGCGCAAGTTTAGAAGCATTAACATAAATTGGATGTATGCCTACGAGCAATTTTAATGAGCCAAAATTTGATTTAATTAGTATATACTCAAAGTGCCATGGATATGTCGAGTTCATTTCTAATAACTTATTAACAGTATTCTCTTCAATTGTGTTTAATTTTTTAGGAGAAAAATAATTATATATGAAGATTGATGATATAAATAGAAATATAATAAATATAAAGAAAAATTTCTTATATCTTTTCATTTTTTATCACCGATTCTATCTTAATAGTCATGGTGGTATAACATTTACTATTATTTGAAAGCTTATTTGATAAGTGCCGATGTATATGTTCCTAAGTGTCAGGGGTTGAATTATCTCCGAAGATCTTCCTGAAGGCGATATTGAGTCTAGCCATCCAGGATCATTTGTCTCAAGGTATATGCTGGCTTCAGCAGTTATCGTAACAACATATTGTCCTTCATAATCAAAAGCAGTAAACATTTTTGAAGCAGCTGTAACTGAATGATCATTCATTGTAAATTGAATCCAATGACCACCTGAACCTATAGTGAGAGAAACTGGCGATGGATAATATTTTAGTAGCATTTCTATAACCCCCAATATGTCAAGTAGCGTTTCAAGTAACTCCCTATACTCAAAAGTCCCCTCATCACCACTACCTAAGTTAGTTTCGATATATTCTACGTGCGAACTAAATACGCAATGCTCCCCGCCATCTATCTTTACCCACATACTGCCGACATAAGGTTTATAATAATACGTTTCACCACTTGGAGTAGTTCTAGTCCATTCATCTTCTAGTCTAACTGCTAATGAGACTTTCCATAGCCAATCATCCCCTTGCGGGACATCCGTATAATACTCAATAGCGACAGCAAATCCTTTTGAGACAACGTGACTGCCAGAGCCATCATCATAGTAATAATAGAACCACGTTGTATCTCCGCTACTTTCACGTTTAAGTGTTGGAGCATATGCTTTCAATGTTATTAATGGGACCATCATTAATAGTATCAAAATTATTATTAATATTTTTACTTTGAAATTTTCCATATTTTCACCCACTTTTATTTTAATTTTTTCCTATATATATATTTTTTAAACTTCATAATAATAGAAAATTTTAAACTATTATCATTTTCTTGGGAAAATTAAGAGCAATTTAAGGTGAACTAAGAACCTCAAGGAAAGCTGATGAGCGTTCATAATTATAATATTTGATTTTGGTGTGGATTTAGGCATTGATGGAACTGAATTAATAAGCTTTTCTTATTTGAGATTCTAGGAGAATAGTTGAAAACTCATGATTATTTGGACTAGATCTGATATGCCATTTCAGTGTTCTGAAGATGAGTTGTGATTATGCAGATTTATACTTATATTTCAATTTCTTCTTCGTTTGATGGAGTTATTACTTCTATTCCAAGAGCGTCTTTTACTTCGTTTACAAATGATTTTGCGCTATCTTCTTCGCTGTGGACCATGATTATTTTCGTATTTTTCTTCATTTTGCTAATTATGTTTAATAGGTCTTTTTTGCCGCAGTGTGATGAGAAATCGAACCACCGTACTTCTGCTTTCACTCTTTCCACTCTTTTTCCAAAGTTGAATACTCCGCTTTCTAGTAGTATGTGTCCTGGTGTTCCGGGAATTTGATAGGAGACTAAGATCACTGCGTTCTTTTCATTTCTGGCTATCTTTTTCATGTAGAATACTGCCGTTCCTCCCTTCAGCATTCCTGCTGGAGAGACTATTATTCCCGGTTTTTTGCATGCTTTTCTTCTGTCGGACCACCCAGACACCCACTTTGCCTTTTCAAGTGCCTTGGTCAGTAATTTGTAATTTCTGAAGTATCTTGGATGTTTGAACATGATCTTGCTTGCCTTTCTAGCCATTCCATCAAGCGTTACTGGATATTTCAATTTATGCGCAGTAAGCACGCATAGAATTTCTTGGGATCTGCCTACTGAGAACGCGGGGACTAATGCTATTCCGCCTCTTTCAACAACTTCCGTGACTGCGGCGATGAACTCTTTTTCAGTTTCAGCTCTATCTGGGTGGTCTACCGTTGCATAGGTTCCTTCAATGATAAGCGCGTCGAGTTTTGGAACTTTCATTGAAGCTCCTTTTAGCAGCCTGGTGTTTACAGTGTTTAGGTCGCCCGTGTAAAGTATTCGCTTTCCATCAGCTTCGACCATTATCATCATGCTTCCGGGTATGTGACCTGCATTTAAAATCTTGATTTTAGCCTTTCCAACTTTGAGCTCGTCTCCGTAGAAGACGGGGTTTAGCGCTTTCATCATGGTTTTCAGCTCTAGATTTTCGTATGGGAGATAGTAGCCTGTTAGATGAATGAAGTCTTGGATTAGAAGCTCCGTTATTTCGGCCGTTAGTCTAGTAGCGATGAATTTAGGTTTTTCAGTTATGTAGAGTAGTGGTATTCCTCCGGAGTGGTCTAGGTGGGCGTGACTTAGAATTACTGCGTCTAGATCTTTAGGTGAAACGTGTGATGGAAATTCGGGTTCACCATTTGTCAGCATTACTCCGTAATCGAGTAGCAGTTGCTTGTTTTCCCCGAAGTTCACTAGTATTCCTGACCTTCCAACCTCTAATCCACCACCAAGTATTTTCACTTTCATCGTCAATTTTTCCTCTCCGCTACTTATTTTGCAAGTTAACTTTAAATTCTATTTATCAAAGTTGTTTGAGGGGGTTAATGTTGTCCATTAGGATCGTGCTGAATAAAAATGTTTCTTTCGATGGCTGCACTTTCATCTCTGGCTTTCATGGCATTGGATTGACTGGCTTTATTGCGGTTAAGCATATGGTTAAGCAGCTTGATGCTGAAAAGATAGGTTTCATTGAAACTAAGCTGCTTCCACCATTCGTATCTATGGATGGAGATGAAATTGTAACTCCATTCGAGTTTTTCAGGCACTCCAACTTTGTTTTTCTTGTAGTTGAAGCTCCCCCACATGCTCGTGAGCAATATCTCTTTTCCACGTTTTTGGCTGATTGGATAGTGAAAAGCAATTTTTCAAAGGCAATACTGATTGGCGGCTTGGATAAGAGGTTTAAGCGTAATGAAGATTTGCTGTACAAATTTGCGATGACTCGCGCCTTTAAGAGGAAGTTTTCTTCTCAGAGCTTTCCTCCGCTTGAAAAGGAGCTTCATGCATTTGGACTATTAGCACTTCTTCTAGCTCGGCTTGAAATTAGGGATTTCCCTGCATTGGCTGTTTTGCCCTATGCTGATGCTTCCAGGCCGGATCCATTTGCAGCGGCAATGGCCATAAAATTTGTCAATAAATTCTGCAACTTGGATGTCGACGTTTCTGAATTAATTGAAGAGGCTGAGCGCATTGAATCTGAAGTTAACAAGCTGATCCAGCAATGGGCTGAAAGGGCTAAGCTAGATCAAAGAAGGACTTTGTACATGTAGATAAATGGACGCTAATCAGCCCTTAATGTTTCACTTAAAACCTCTCTTATCCTTTTCCAATCATTATGCCATATCACTTTTATTTCTCTATTTAGCTTCTTGCACTCTCTCATTATCTCCATCTTTAATTGGTTGCTCCAGTCATCTGATTTTTCGAAGAATATCACCGTTTTATAATCGTTATTCTTGATAAGCTCATTGAGCGCTTCCAATACGATGCTTTCTGCATTAAGATCCTTAAATATGCTCTTTTCATACTGCGATAGCGGGTAAACTTCATCAAGCTCTAGTGGTACGATGCCAAATGGTAAACAGTATATGCATTCATGCACTTCGCCGCTTTTTTCCTTCGCTATCTCCTCGATAATTCTGAGGACTTTAACTACGTAATTGCTTTCGTGAAATGGTCTTTCATGAGGGTCGGGTAGGAGAAGAAGCACTCGCTTACCTGGAAATCTGACGTTTTCGCTTAGCCTCTTCACGTGCCTAGTGACTTCGGGGCGTATTAATCCTTCACTTGTGGTATAGAATATTCCTCTTACTTTGCTTTTTACTACTGGATCGAATTTCTCCAAATAATGCTTATATTTTTTCAATCTAAGCACCGCTTGGTAGAGTTGCGGATGAGCTTTTGCGCGCATTTCAATTAATTCCCAAAGAGTGCCCTCATGGATGGCCTGCCTAATGTTATTCATCTCCTGCAACACTACTGCCAAGTTGTGCTCTGCCAAGTAACGTATGCGCATTTCCCTGCTCATTTCCTTTAAGTCCTCTACATCCATTTTTCTGCATACGTCGCAGCTGCATGGTAGTGAATGAAGCCTAGAAAGCTTAATTGTCCCTCTCGATGTCATGTACCTTTCATCTCGCGCGTAAATGGCGTAAGCAGCTGAATCAAACGTATCGCATCCAAGTGCGACGAGGAGTGGGAGCGTAATTGGGTGCCCTGCACCGAAAAGGTGTATTGGGCGCTCTAGGGGGAGTGCCTTCTTGGCTGTTACTACTAGATCTACAAGCTCGTCGAACTTGTACTTCTCCATGAACTGCGTTGGACCTCCAATTCCATGCATTTGAAAGTTCATCTCGCCGATTTTCTTCGCACAGTATTCGACTAAATCTAAGAATTTGCCTCCTTGAACTGGACCCACCCAAATAATGTCTTCACGGGTTGCTGCCTTTAGACTTATTTCTGCGTTCTTCAAAGTCTCCTTCACTCTTTTCAGCGCCTCATTGTATGCTGCCGCTCTGGGTGTCGGTATGTCGAGGATTACGGCAATATCACTGTTCAAGGCTTCTTGAACTCGTATGACTTCATCCGGCCCGATAGATACAGCGCCATATACAAGTATTTGGTAAGCTCCTGAATCCGTCATTATGGTATATGGGAAGTTGAACATTTCATGAATATCCCTTATTGGTGAAGATGACTCATTTAAAAATTTCTTCACTAAATATGCATTTGTTATTATTGTCCTTAATCCGTACTTCTCCTTGATAACTTCTACTGGTATCACATTTTTATGTGGACTAATCACAGGGAAAAAAGCTGGAGTTTCTATAGTTCCACTTTTCGTCCTCAGCCTTCCTATTCTACCTGCCAAGTCTCGGTCTAATATTTCAAAGATCATTTAAGCTTCACTTGGCTTCTTCTTCTCGGACACGAACTGCTCGTAAATGCGCTTAACTCTCTCCGCTACAGGGCCCGTGCCCTCAACAACACCTTCCTCTGTGACTCGCACTCTGTCCATAACTACAATTACCCCTGCTTCTTCATACAACTTAACCATGTTCGGAAACACTTTCTCAAGCCTTTCTGCTAATCCTCTTAAATCGAAAGGCTCCTCCTGTCTAATTATCTCGGAGACGACATCTCCTCGAATAAAAACTCTAGCATAAGTCGCTCCACTTTCATCCTTAGCACTAGACAAGCATAGGCTCAATGTATTGGGATCATATCCAATTAATCGCCCTGAATAGGTTCTTCCCAAGGTGGTCCTAACACTAACCATTTTATCCAGCAACAAAGTTAGCTCTCTCAAGAACCTCGAGCTTCCAGTTGCAGTCAAACTACTAATCATTATTTTTCCTCCAACCGAATTTGGATTAGGCAGAAGCATTTATTTGCTTTTTCATTTAATAGACTTGCTGGTTGGTGGTGCAACTCATGAACTTGTCACTTAAAGCTCGAATTGACAGAATTGAGCCTTCTGAAGTTAAGGGAATCAGGACTTACCACTTTTCCGTATACGATGAAAAGGTAAGCATTGTAGGAGAGCTTCCAGATAGGCTTGTAGATGAAAAAATGAAGAAAGGCGATGAAGTAATCTTCCTAATATCCGATGAAGACATCTCTTTATCAGATCTCTCACAGTTTGGCTCTCCAATCACAATGTTCGAAGGCGTACTTTTTAAAAAGTCAACTTTGGAAACTGAAGGCGCAATCAAGTACTGGATATCTGTTTACGGCTTACAATTCAGAATTTCAAGCGAAAAGGATTTGCTCCCGAACGTTCGTAAAATTCAAATTGCAATTTGTAAGACACCTCCACGCGATTAAATACACTTTCACTTATCTCTCCTCTACCTAACTAATTGTTTAAAAATATTATATGTAAACTGAATGGTACTAATTGTTCTATTAAAAGTATTTAGATATAAGAAAAAGTTTAATAATTAAAACTAAATAATTTTATACTTGGTGTCTACATGATTAACAAGAACATGCGATGCAAAGAGTGTGGAGGTCCCTTGGTTTTATCGAAGTATGGTGAATGGGTTTGTGCAAGATGTGGGCTTGTCGATGACCAATTGCTTTTACCGCCGCTTTTCGAAATAGAGCCTTTATCAGACTTTTCGGCTTCATTTAAAATTTATGTTAGTCCAGATGGGAAGCCGATTAAGCGGGATGGCCTTGGATCAGTAATTCTAAGGTGTAAAGGCCAATTTAAAGATAGTAAGGGTAATGTTCTCAGCTATAAGCGCTTTTCAAAGTTGCAACGCACTCACACGCTTTACTCTCGCTCAGCAAGTATGAAGGTAGGGAGCAATGCGATGGACTCGCTTCGCAGGGCATGTGCATCTATGGATGTTCCAGCTCACGTGTATGAAAGATCATGCTATATTTACTTGAAGGCTTTGAAGTGCGTGAAGAGTAAGGGTTCAAGCTACTCTTTAGCTGCTGCTTCACTGCTAATTGCTTCAAGAGAGTTGAAATACCCCCTCACGTTAAGAGAAGTTGTCCACCTATTCTCGAGCATGGGTCATCGCGTAGTTCCTAGAACAGTTTCAAGACTTGCGGCTGAAATACTGAATAAGCTTGGAATTAAGCACGTCTCAAGAAGTCCTGAAGACTATCTGCCCAAAATTATCAATGAGCTTAGGAATGTGAAGCGCGTGAAGAGGCAGCTCGAGGATCTAGGTCTTGACGGCGATAAATATTTCGTGCTGCTCTCCCAAAAGGCATACTTCGTTTTTAACCTTTTAGGCAACCGCATAAAAGTAGGTAAAAATCCATATCTACTTGCTGTCTCAGTGATTTACGTCGCTGATAAATTAGTTGCCAAAGAATTGAATTGTAAGCCTCTTCTTTCGCAAAAGCTACTTGCGGTACACTTAAACTCAACGGAGTACACTATTAGGCAGCATTATAAGATTATCCGAAGCTGCTTGTCAAATGCTGATAAAAGGCAGGCGTGATGCGAGGTTTAAAATACCTTAATAGCTTCGCCAATTAAGGAGCAATGAGCAATCTATGCCTACTGTCTTCAGTAATTAGGCGAAGCGCAGGAAAGGTTAAGGTGGCTTTTCTCTGCCCCAATAAATGCCGTGCTAGAAGTTCTCTCGGATTCAGTTTATGCATTTCATCTTACGTGTGTGCTACTGCTCCTCTTTTAAAAAGTGGTGCGAGTACATTTTCTCTCTCCTTTAATTTTGCTCATAACGCTCACTTCTCCCAATACATTCTATCACTTGCAAAAGCTGTATACTTTCTTCGCTTTAAGAATTTTAGAAAGTTTAGAGAACTGTATGACTACCTATCTGAAGTTGACTCTCCCTTTAATTCTCTTAAGGATGCGCTTCTACTTCATCCAAGAGTGGGCTTCATTTATTTTGACTTATCTCAAGCAATTAGCTGTTTAAATGACTTCATAAGAAGTGAAAGGCGCTTTCCCGGCCGTTTGATGTCCTACTTAAAATCATTACGGAAGGAATTGTTAGGTGCGTCAAAGCTGAAAGATTATGCTATTCCACTCTCTCTATCAGGTGAAAGCATTGCTGGTTTAGATAGCCCTATAGGTAAGGTTCTTGAGCGCTACCAGCTTGCTGCATTTCTAATTGAAGTAATTTCTACCTCAGAATTTTCCGAGCCAATTTACAAGGTGAATTACCTTGAAGAGTTAACACGTCTATTGCCGGTTGTCTGGTCTGTAAGCACACTTATACGGCTAAAGAGATTTGGAAGTTTTTCTGCTGGGCATGGATACATATCAGCTCTGCTGGCTTCAAGGTTTCGCAAAGCTTTGAGAGCAGTGAAAACGTTTTTCCCGGAAGTTGATGACTGCCACGCTTCTCCTATTGCTCTTTTAGCTGCGTTTGATTCCATTGGCTTCATGAAGCTACTGCCCTTCCTCATCGACGACATGGTTGAAGAGTTCTTCATCGACAGTCCCGGCACCGGCATATACTTGGACCATTCTAGGTGGGGCCGCTGTAAATCCAATGTTTCAACAACCAATATCGATGTTAAGAGGATACTTACTCAACTTAGGGCAGAAAGCAGCCTTAGGCTAGATTACTCTTCCCCATCTTTGAAAACTGACGTAATTACGAAGTTCTTTCATGTTAGAGTTTCAGTTGATGCTCCACCGCTAACGGTTGAGGGGCCTTCTCTGATATTTAGAAGGTTTAGACGGAGGCCGTGGACGATTGTCGACTTGATTAGAAATGGAACTATTTCAAGTGAGGCTGCAGCGTACTTGATTTTCTGCCTATTCAGAAGAAGGAACATTATTGTAATTGGCGAGCCAGCCACTGGGAAGACTACATTAATAAATGCTCTTGACATACTGTCGCCGCCTCATTGGAGGAAAATCACGATAGAATCAATTGTTGAGAGCGTGGGTCAGTTAGATTTGGGGAAGCATCAAGTTCGATTTAGAGTTGACCCATTTGAAAGGTTAGCTCCCATGCGTCGAAAGTACTTAGAAGTTATAAGGCTTCTGCATAGATCTCCAAACTACCTCTACTTAGGGGAGATCTTAACGAAGGAGCATGTTAAAGCTCTGCTCTATGCGCTTTCATCTGGACTGCGGGGATTACAGACGTGCCATGCAAGTTCACCTGAATCCCTACTTGTAAAGTGGGTTATTCACTATGGCGTGCCTGCTTTCTGTCTAAGCGACTTAGATACGATAGTCCTTATGAGGAGGAAGTTAACTTCCCACGTCAACCGCAGATATGTAGCAAGAATTACTGAGCCAGTTCTCACTAAGTTAGATAGCTCCTTGAATTCAGTTAAGCTAATAGATGTTTTCAGGAGAAATTCTTACTTTGAACCTCTAAGATTGGTTATCGACTTGTACGAGTCTCCCACGTTGCAAAGGATTAGAGATGAAGATCCCATCGACAAGGATTCCTTCACTAGAGAGCTCCTATTCTATAAAAAGCTACTGGAGCTTCTCTGCAGCTTGGAAATTACTTCTCCTAAAGCTATTAGCCGCGTGTTTTTAAAGGCGTTTCTCCTTTCGCAAAATGGCGTTTTTGATGTTGAAGAGGTGATTGATGGTGTCAGCTTTTTTGAGTGTTTATAAGATCTTTAATGCTTGTTTGCCTAGCAAGCTGTTTTCCAAGTTTGTTTCTCATGACTATAGAACGGCCATAAACTACCTTTCTATGAAGTATGGATTTTTCAACCTCTCTCCTGAAGATTTCCTTTCTTCAGCTGTTTCATTAGCGCTTATTTCTGGAGTGCTTTCATGTGCAATCCTAACCTACGTTCTTCAAGTAAACCTTCTTTCTAGCTTGGCATTTTCAATTTTGTTGTTTATCGCCACTTACTTTTTCACGGCGTCATATCCCTTAAGAATATATCAGTATGAGCGCTCCATATACTCTCGCTATGCATACTTTGTGTTGAAAGAGCTGAATCTAGTTCTATTATCGACTAACTCTATTTTTGAAGCGATTAACTTCATAAAGTCTGGAGGCTACCCTCTAATATCGCGGGACTTCGATGAAATTATAATGAATTGCGTTAATGGCTTCACTCCAGAAGAACTACTCCAAGAATATGCCCTTAATCAACCTTCAACAACACTGAGGCAAGGTTTAATGGCGATTGAAAGTACGTCTGAAATTTCCGCATCTACTTTGAAGATCTTCTCTAGGTTTTCTTCCTCCGAGATAAGGAGGATTTACAAGGAGCAAAGTGTAAAAATGGAGATGTATTGTTTGCTCATCATAGTTTTGGGGCTGCTGTTCCCATTTACATATACATTCCTACTTTCGTATCTTGGCTTCTCATCCTCTCCACTAGCGTTTCTTATGGCCCCCATTCAGCTGTTTTTCCTGATAATTACTTCCAAAGCTCTACTTGGTCGCGTTGCTGAGCCATTGGGGTGAAAGCTTATGCGTAGATCATTTTCCTTTAAGCTTTTCCCTATCGCCTTAATTCTTTCCCTTTCAATTAGCTTTTTCATAGTTAAGTTTTTCACACTGCCTCGGCTTCTCCTTCCCTTCATAACTGCTTTAATCGCTTTGCCATTGATTTTTCTCAGTTCCTCGCTGCTTCCCAGCTGGAAGGTGGAGGATAATGAGTTTAAGCGTCAGGAAATTGTGGAGCTAGAGAATTTCTTAACGCTTTTTAGCTCCTACCTTAAGCTTGGTTTGAGCCCGGAGGCGTCATTGTTAAAGGCTTGCAATCAGTACTCTGGAGCGTTAAAGTCCTTATTTACTTCAGTTATTCAGTCAGCAATTACTACGGGTGGATCTGCATCCGATACATTAATCTATTTAAGTAGAAAGCTAAGATGCCCTGAAAGTAGGCGCATATTAATTCTCTTTTCTAGAGCCTTGAAAATGGACTCCAAACGTTTTGGTAATTCAGCTATGGCTATTATTTCTTGCCTTAAGGAGAATAGAGCTCTTAAAGAGTATGTCGACCTGCTTTTCTCCAAAATGAGGCTGAGAGCTTCGCTCTTAGCAGTGGTGTCATCAGCTGTATTAGCTGTTATGACAAGATTGGCTCCGCTTTTTTCAATTTTGAGAATTGCAGCATCTAGTACGGAGCTACCCTCAGCTTTTCCTCAATCACCTGCAAGCTCTACTTTATTTATGGCATTATCAATGTTGGCTTTCATGAACTCCTACTTTGTTTCACTAATTGTTCATCATAGGCATCCACTTCTGCTATCTGCTGCTTCAATCGTAGTGTATGCTTTAGTGTATCTCCTCTTTCCTCAGCTCCTACTTAGCTTTTAAATATGTTCTTTCTCAGTAGTCTGGCGGGAGCAATTGAAGAAACTGTATTATGCATTTAGTAATTTGCTCAAGAATCGGAAGGGATCTCCCTTACTTGAGGAAGGGATGCTTATTGCTCTCGCCATAATGACGCTTGCAGTAATTTTTTCGATAGCTCTCGGCATATTGGGTGAAGTTCAGGAGATTGTTGAGAATATGGGCTTCACAACAGACAACTTCGTGAATTCGTTGGATGCACTATGGAATAAGATATTAGCGTTTCTCGGTCTCCAAAGCTGAGTAAGTGCGCAGGAAGTCGTCGAGAATGCCTTCATCGCTCAACTTCTTAATCCAATTAATTCTTCCAGGCTTATACTGATCGCCATCACTTATCGCTTTCAGTATTTCATTAACGATTTCATCCGAGTTTTTGCCAGTAGCATCTATTTCTCTAACCATATCCTCTCCATAGGCTTGTATTGCCCTTATCAAGCATTCATCCAGCACTTCAGCCAAAACGTTTTCTCGCACCTTCTTTATCGGCCATTTGCGCTTAATCAGCCTTTTTTCAAGCTCTCTAGGGTCGACTCTTAGAACTATTGCGCACTTGATGAGCTTCCTTGGCACTATGTCGGCAAAGTGCCCTTCTACCACCACATCTCTATCGCTGCTTTCAATGATTTCTACAAGCTTTTTCAGCAGCCTTCTTTTATCTGCAATTTTCGCTCCACTTCGCCTTTCATCTATTCCAACATAGAGCTTCTCATCCTCAATTAATCTAGAAATGTCAATGTGAGTTGCATTGAGAACGGAGGTCAGCTTTTTCGCAACCGTGGACTTCCCCGTTCCGGGTGATCCTTGTATAACTATAACCTTTTTCATCATTTAATCCCATCTACTTATTTATTTGAAGACATAATAATTTGTTGAGGTTAACTAAATGAGCAGAATTAGAGAAATTCTCAACCGCATATTCTGGCACCCTAATGAAGACCCCAAAAAATATGAAATCGTATTTGTGCATAGGGGGGCTCCGAACAATCTAAAGGTGATACCTGCGTGGTGCATAGTTAAGGTTAATCCTGGAAGCTTCGAGTACTCGATTGGTGGGGAATATGCCAGAATTCCTTTCCACCGCATTGTAGTGATTAGGGATGTTAAGTCCGGTAAAATCGTGTGGAGGTCGCGGAGGCATGGTGCAGCAGCCTTTCTCGAAGGTGCCTGAAATTCCCTCGGCTGAATCCCTAATTGACGTAGCGGTCCGACGAAGTTTGAAAGCTTCTCCCTCCGTACCCTTACAGGCTCCCCGAATATTGAAGGTTAAGCGTATTGCGGAGGCGAGAATCAGGTCCTTGGGAGACATCTTATGTAGCAAGCTTAATTCAATTTACGCTGCGCTGCCGAGCTTGAGGGATTTACACTCCTTTTACAAGTCTCTTTTAGGTTTGGTGGTAGAATATGAGGACTACAGTAAGGCTAGAAATAGGTTGAAAGCTTCTCAGAGAATTATAAGGAAGCTGATTAAGGAGTACTCTAATAAAGTAAGGGGAGCAGCAACTCCTGAGGATGTCACCAGAATTCGAAGGGAAGCTTACGGTAGAATACTTTCAGTTATTAGGAGAATTAAAAAGCAATTGGACCTCCTGGAAGAAGTCAGAAAGGCTCTGCACAAGGTTCCTTCAGTAGATCCTCAAGGCGTGATAGTGGTTGTTGCAGGCTACCCAAATGTGGGTAAGTCTACTTTTGTCAGTAAGGTCTCCACGGCAAAGCCCAAGATCGCGGAGTATCCTTTTACGACAACTGAGATAATTGTAGGTCACTTAACTCTAAATAACTTTAGAGTTCAAGTTATAGATACTCCTGGGCTGCTTGATCGCCCAATCTACAAGCGAAATAGAATTGAGAGAATGGCAATTGCCGCCATCGAGCACTTGGCGGACTCCATAGTCTTCATCATAGATCCCTCAGAAACGAGTGGTTACACCATTGAAGAGCAGCTTTCGCTTCTCAACGAAATTAAAAGTACCTTCAAAAATACGCCTATCATACTGGCATTAAATAAGGTGGATGTATCTTCTCCAAGTCAGATTAAAGCATGTGAAGATGCTTTAGGCGCACCCCTATTCAAGATGGTGGCGAAGGATGGCGTTGGCATACGGGAAGTTCTAAATGAGGCGATAAAATTGGCTAAAGCTTCTGATCGGTTAACCGTGATAGGGGTTAATCAGTCCTAGTCCATGTACTTTAATTTTCGCTCTGCCATTCCGGTGCTTTTCGACCTGGAATTTCACGCCTAAAATTTTCTCGATGATGGCAATATTAGTCTCAGCGTGCAATGTTAATTCTGTAACCAGTATCTCTGAAAGTCCACTTGCTATTGCCATGTATGGGGGGAGCATATCTCCGAGATGTCTGTCGATGGGAGCTCTCTTTGAAATTTCACTTACAAGTTTCCTAGCTGCCTCCACGCCTACATTTTCAGCTCTTTTCCCCCGCTCGCCGAGAGCATCTGATCCCAGAATTGCTCCTCTATTGCTGCTAGCCCAAAGCACTATCCCGCTGCCAGGCCCTAAGTGCCTATCTTCTTCAGGCTTGTACCACTCTACGCCTATGTTTACATTGGTAAATCCTGCTTTCTCGAGGAATGAACGGGCTGCATTAGCTTGCCTTTCAGCGACGTGCCTAGGCAGCCTGACGCAGTGGGATATTCCCTCTATTTTAACGATTTCTCCCAGCTCAACTGCTCTAATGGGATTTATTTTCCTAACCGGTTTCGCAATGACGCGTACTTTTCCTCCACCCTTAGGGTAGTGACCTCTTCTTAAAACATGAACTTCTACGTGATAGCCCATTCTTGTTAAATGCGGTAGGAATACGTGCTTGATATAGTCTATTGGGGGGCTCCACTTAACGTCGGTTCCTCCAGTAATTTCAATCTCCGTTTTCTCCGGCGAAAATGCGAGTGCAGGCAGGATTGCTTGTAATACGAGTGAAATGCTTCCTGCCGTACCTATATTTACTTTGATTTTGCCTGAAGCTCTAGTTTTCGGATGAAATGTTAGAGTTGTTGATCCTGGCTTTAATCCTTCAACCTTCGCTCTCGTCAGTGTGGCTAGTGCCCTTACTCCCTCCATGTGCTGCGGCCTTAGACCTGGATTTGGCCGCTTAGCTCTAATGTTGTAAATTTTAACCGGCTTCATGCTTAGTGCCGAGAGGGCAATGGCAGTGCGAAGCACTTGCCCTCCGCCCTCTCCAATTGAACCGTCAATTTCAATTATTTCCAAATTAACTCCCTCCACTCCGAATGCTACTTACAAGGTGGAGCGCGCTGCATATATTTATCTTCCATCAATTTCTTAAAGTTAAAATACTTGGCTACAATCAACATTTGTGGGGTTAGTCAATTGAGCAGGTGGCATAGAGGCGCTTACGTCGGGAAGTTTCAGCCCTTCCATAAAGGACACTTGAAGTGCGTAAAGTATGTGCTTGACAGGGTTGAGGAGTTGATAATTGTTCTTGGAAGTTCCCAGTACAGCCATAGTTTAGAGAATCCATTTACAGCTGGTGAGCGAATTGAAATGATACGCCTAGCTCTTAGGGAGGCTGGAATTCCCTGCGACCGCTACATGATTGTTCCCGTACCTGACACGAATTGCGTACATGCTTTATGGGTTGCGCGCGTGGTCAGCTACACCCCCAAGTTTGAGGTCGTTTTTTCCAATGAACCATTAACTCGGCGCCTATTCTATGAATCTGGCTTTGAGGTTCAGAACATCCCATTCTTTGACAGAGAGGTTCTTTCAGCAACGGAAGTTAGGCGTAGAATGATTAGCGGCGAAAATTGGGAAGAGCTTGTGCCTCCAATTGTGGCTAAGTATATCAAGTCCATTAAGGGCGTGGAGCGGCTAAAATCTCTAGCAATAAAAGATAAGCCTCCATTTAAAGTTCAACTATGATCTCATCGCCAACTTTCACGCTGTACATTTTTGCTGCACTTCCCATGTTTACTGCTATTTCGAGTAGATTGAAGCTGTCTACTACGGCTAAAGTGCTGCCGGCTGAAGCATCTCCATACGCTCTGCTCAGTCTAACTTCCATCTTAACTTGCCCCTTCACATAGACGCTAATCTTATCGCCAAACTTCACGCCCTTCTTCCATAAGATCTCTTCAGGTATGTTTGTGACTATGTTGCCAAAGCCATCTATGTAAACAACTTCACCCACAACTCTTCCATCGGCAATCCTGGGCTCAGGAAATGGGCTTCTAATATAATCTGAAATTTCTACACCCACTTCTTCAGGGTCAACCCCTATGGCTATATGTGCTGCTACGGGTGCGAATATGTCTCTGCCGTGAAATGTTGACGATACCTCCTTAAGCATGTACTTGGGGTTGCTAATTTCAAGCACCTTTACAATTTCCTCGTTATGCGCAGCCAGCATTAAAAGCCCGTTATCAGGCCCGACAAATATGCTTCGCTTTGTGACTACAATTATTGGGCGCCTTGATGTGCCAACTCCAGGATCTACAACCCCAACGTGCACTGTCCCCTCCGGAAAGTAGGGGGTAACTGCCGCTAAAATGAATGCCCCCTCTCTCACATTGAACTTATCCACCTCATGCGTGATGTCAATGATTTTAGCGTTTGGAGCGATGCTTAAAATCACGCCTTTCATTGCCGCAACGTACGGATCCTTAACCCCAAAGTCGGTTAGCAATGTTATGATTCTGCTCATTTCCTTCTCACAATAAGCTTTTAGTATTATTAAGTAGATAAGCTTGGTGACGAGGTGATGCTATGTTAATCATGCTTCCTGGCCCCACAAATGTGCCGTCTAGAGTGCTTCAAGCAATGGTTAAACCGATAATCAGCCATAGGGGACCCGAATTTCACGAGCTTTATGAGAGAATTTCGGAAAACTTGAAGTACGTATTTCAAACAGGCAATGACGTCTTTGTACTGACTTCTTCGGGGACTGGCGGCGTAGAGTGCGCTGTAAGCAATTTAATTGCCCCCAACGACAAAGTGGTAGTTCCCGTGAACGGCGTTTTTTCGAAGCGTTTAAGCGACGCCATTAGAGTCTATGGAGGTAAGCCGATAGAGGTAAGCTTAAAGTGGGGATCAGCTCCTTCCTACGATGATGTGAAGAGAGTTTTGGAAGAGGAGGAAGACGTCAAAGCTATAGCTGTTGTTTACAATGAAACTTCAACTGGAGCTAAGTGCATCGACTTGGGAAGAATCGGCGAGCTGGCAAGAAGCTACGGCTTACTCCTCATAGTTGATGCAATTTCAATTCTAGGTGGAGATGAGCTGCCCGTAGATAAGTGGAATATTGACGTATGTGTAACTGGTAGTCAAAAGTGCTTAGCTTGTCCCCCAGGCCTAGCCCTCATCTCCGTAAGTGAGCGTGCCCTAAAAGCGGCAGAGAAGAATTCTGCAAGAAAAGCTTACTACTTCGACTTCGTAAAGTTGAAGAATTTTCATGAAAAAAGTGAAACCCCATTTACTCCAGCCCTACCGCTGCTATATGCCTTGGATGAAGCCCTAAAAGTGATAGTAGAGGAAGGGTTGAAAGCTCGAATTGAAAGGCATAGGCGATGTGCGAGTGCTTTCTACTCTGCACTTGAAGCTCTAGGTTTAGAAATTTTCCCTGAAAGGGATGTTCGATCTAACACCGTAATAGTTGCTAAAGTTGCAGGCAGAGTTGATGATGCTGAGTTGAGGCGCTACCTGAAAGAAGTTCATGGGATAGTCATAGCTGGAGGAATGGGCGCTCTTAAAGGGAAGGTCGTAAGGATTGGCTGCATGGGGATGATCTCGCAGGACATGGTGCTGCAAACGGTGTCAGCATTAGAGGATGCTTTGATGTCTCTTGGGTGCAATATAAAGCGAGGTCAAGCTGTCAATGCAGCTAAGGAAGCATTGGCTAAGTAGCGTGTCAGAGCTTTTAACTTTCCTCATCATTTTAAGCGCTCAGCCAGCTCATCATCCACGCGAAAGAGTTATGATTTGCTGAGTTATATAGTTTTGCGATAGCATATGAAGGCGCTCGTCATAGGGGACTTCCACATACCTACTAGGGCTAAGTCCATACCTAAGCAGTTCTTACCACTAATTAATGAAGGCAACTTCGACTTAATTCTATCAACAGGGGACTTCGTTGAGAGAAAGGTGCTCTCGTACTTAGAGAACATAGCAACTACAGTGTGGGTAGTGGGTAACATGGATTTTTTCGCGTATGAGCCGAGGGAGAGGGTAGTGGCATTGGAGGGCTTCCGCGTGGGATTGACGCATGGAGCTCAAATATACCCTAGGGGGGATCCCCGCAAACTTCACAGTTTAGCTTTAACTTTGGGTGTGGACGTTCTGATTTCAGGTCACACGCATATTGCCTCTACGAAGCTGGTAAATGGCATTTTACTGCTAAATCCAGGAAGCGCTACTGGGTGTTGGAGTGGAACTGGGGGCTCCCTAGTTCCCAGCTTCATGATCCTAAGCGTTGAAGGAAGCAAAATTTCAGTTTCAGTTTATGAGCTCGTGAAGTCTGAAGTCCGCGTAACCGCCAAGACATTCATGAAGTCGAGCGGCGGTAAAATCGTACTAAGAGCTACTTAGAATTTCCTCCCAAAGCTTAAGCATTGACACTGCAGTTTCTTCATCGAGCTTTTGAATAGCAAAGCCAGCATGAACTATGACGTAATCTCCAGGTAAAACTTCATCCTCAATTAGCGTGAGCAGTATTTCTCTCTGTACTCCGCCAAAGTCTACAGTTGCTCTATCTCCATTAACCGATACAACTTTTGCGGGGACTGCGAGGCACATGTTCACTCGCTATTCTGTTCACCAAAAAAGTAATTTAACTGTTATGTTAAATGTTGTCGCGCGCCTAAGTGGTGAGGGAGCATGCCTCTGAACAAAGGGGACTTCATACTAATCGACTTCGTAGCCAAAGTGAAGGACACCGGCGAAATATTCGATTTAACTATTGAGGAGGTTGCGAAGAAGGAGAACATCTACCGTGAAGATGAAATTTATGAGCCGATGCTAGTGGTAATAGGGGAAGGCTGGATTCTCCCTGGGCTTGAAGAAGAACTGATGAAGATGAAGCCGGGCGAGCAAAAGGTAATTGAGCTCCCCCCGGAAAAGGCCTTTGGAGCAAGAGATCCATCCAAAGTTAAGATTGTTCCAGCTAGGGAGCTAACTAAAAGAGGCATAACCCCGCGCCCGGGAACACGAGTCGAAATCAACGGCAACTTTGCAGTAATTAGGAGTGTTGGCGGAGGGCGAGTTGTACTCGACTTCAACCACCCCCTAGCCGGTAAGACGCTAGTGTATGATGTTAAGATAGTTAAGAAGCTGAAGAGTGCGAAGGAGAAGATTCTGGCCTTAATTCACAGGAGAATTCCGCGCGTACCTGAGGAGAAATTCGAAGTTAAGGTTAGAGGCGAAGATGTCACCATAGAGCTGCCGGAGGAGGCGTACTTCGTAGATGGACTTCAATTCGCCAAGCGGGGAATCGCAAGGGACATTGAAAAGTTTTTCTCAAACATAAAGTCGGTGAAGTTCGTTGAGAAGTACGTTTTTAAGCGCGAAGCCGAAAAGGCGGCGGCTACTAAGAAAGAATCGGCCGAAGAACAGCCTTCAAAAGCTTGAAATTCAATGGGCAGTTGATTTCATCTAGGAGCTTCTCGATTTTAACTTTATCTCCATCCCTTAGGCCCTGTGGCTGGCAAAGCAACTTAAACGCGCATGTTTCTTGGCATAGTATGGGGTAATACGCTATGATTACTCCCTCAACAGCCAGCCGCTTCTCAATCGCTGCTTCAACAGCTGCCTCCACAACCTCTACGACAACCACTCTTTCTTCATGTAGTGGGCATATGTGGCTTTTCCTTCTAACGCCTACAACTTCATATACTCTGCCAACCTTCAAGTTCTCTATACAAACTTTTCGCAGTGAGCAGTTGGTGCACTCCTCAGCTCCTCCCTCATGAATAAACTTGTAGCCAATTCTCGCGCATTTTTCGCTGAGCAATGTTATCTTCCTACTCGATAACCCCTGTGATCCTTGCAACTTTCTCGGCAGCCTCCCATGAGAGTCCAGATTCCCCTAATATAGTATATCTATCAGGCCTTATTTTATGAGCTATCGTTAGGGCTTTGATGATTTCGTAGTCGCTGACGCCAAGCTCCTTAGCAGTCGTTGGTGCACCTATGATCTTTAAGGTTTTTCTTATTTTCCTCCAATTTCCTCCATGAAGGTACATCATCATGATAGCTCCTACACCGCACTGCTCTCCATGCAGCGCTGGCTTCTTGGCTATCAGGTCGAGTGCGTGGCTGAAGAGGTGTTCCGATCCGCTGCAGGGCCTGCTACTTCCTGCTATGCACATTGCAATTCCACAGCTTATGAGTGCTTCAACAATTGTCCTCAAGCTTTCCGGCATCCGCCTAGAAATGTACTCTGCATGCTTAACCACTATGTTCGCTGAGAGAACTGCCAGTGACGCAGCGTAATCTCCGTAGTACTCTCCCCTAAGCTTATGGGCTAGCCTCCAGTCTCTAACCGCCGTGAATTTAGCAATGATGTCGCCGCATCCGCTGGCGAGCAGCCTGTATGGCGCTTGAATTATGAGGTCCACGTCTGCTATGATGGCAACTGGAGGTTTTGCCGGCATAGAGGTGGGGCCGTTCAGCCCCCTTAGCGATGCACGTGGAGAAGCTATTCCATCATGGCTTGCTGCCGTTGGCATGCTTATAAATGGAATGTTTTCCTTGAATGCGGAGAGCTTCGCGATGTCTATTGCCTTTCCTCCTCCAACTCCTATAACTGCTCTAGCTTTAACTTCCCTAACCAGCTCTCTAACCTTATTGACTTCAGCTATTGACGACTCAGCCGAAACGTGGATTGTGGCATTTATCTTTGATTCTTCAAGGATTTCTTTCACCCTATCGCCTGCAATTCTCCTAACTTTAGGTCCAGTTACGATTACTGCAGACTCGCCTATTCCAAGACGTTTACAGACTTGAGCAATTAAATTCAGCGTTCCTGAGCCAACTACGATATCCTGGGGGAGCTTTATTTCGTGAATTCTCATTTAATCACAGCCTTAAGGCTCTTCAAACTACTTACTAAAATTTAAAGTAACACTTAAATAGTCGTCGCTATTCACTTTATGCGAAGCTTTTACGCGCAGCTACTTTTCGCTGGAGGAGCACTTCATGATGCATCCTAATTTCACAGGAGGGCAAGTTGATTCTTCGCTGAAGATTGCGGTTACTGGGACAACTACAGTTGGTGTAATTTGCCGTGATGGCGTGATCCTTGGAGCTGATCGAAGGGTCACCGCAGGGCACTACATCGTTCACAAGAAAGTTAAGAAGATATTCAAGCTCGATGAGCATCTGGCTGCGACGATGGCCGGAGTGGTTGCGGATGCCCAGCAGATAATGGAGGTGGCGAGCTCCAACATTAAGCTTTATAGGTACTCGACTGGAGTGCCAATTAAAGTTAAGTCAGCAGCAACTCTATTGTCCAACATCTTGGCCGGCGCGAGGCTGCTGCCCTACATAGTTCAAGTGCTAGTTGGAGGAGTGGATGTCACTGGGCCAAGGCTATTCTCATTGGATCCCTTCGGATCTCTAACTGAGGAGACTTTCATAGCGACTGGCTCCGGCTCGCCGGCTGCATTAGGGGTGTTGGAGGATGCCTATAAGCCTGAAATGAGCGTTGATGAAGCTCTAAAAGTGGTAGTTAGAGCGATTAAGGCTGCTATGAAGAGGGACCCCGCAAGTGGAGAGGGTTTCGACTTAGTTGTGATTACTCGTGAAGGCTGCCGAGAGCTGCCTTGCGAGCAGATTGAAGGGTAGTGCAATAATCGTAAAGGCGGTATAGGTGGAGGTTCAACATGGTGATTGAAGATACGTTAGTGATGATTAGAGAGGTTATCTTGAAAACGGTTCCGCTTGATGCGCGCATCACTAGAATTGAATTTGAAGGCCCTGAAATAGCAATATACTCGGCGAACCCTAAAGTCCTAATTGAAGACGAGTCCATAGTCCGCAAAATAGCTAAGGTAATTAAAAAGAGGATTATTGTTAGAAGCGACCCGAAGGTTAGAGCACCTCAAGATAGAGTTGTTGAAGTTGTAAAGGAGAAGATTCCACCTGAAATTCAAGTTGGAGAAATATACTTCGATGACTCTTTTGGCGAAGTGATCATAGAGGTCGACAAGCCAGGCCTAGTTATAGTTAAGCACGGTGATGCTCTAAGGCAAATAGCCTTAGAAACCAATTGGCGGCCGAGAGTTATTAGAAAGCCTCCCATGAATTCGATAACCTTGGATTGGGTTAAAAGCCTCACTCTCCAGGAAAGTAATTACAGGAAGAAAATTTTGCGAAACGTCGGCTCCCGCATTCACCGCCCAATTGTGTTTAAGTCAGGCGACATACGCATAACATGCCTGGGAGGCTTCAGGGAGGTTGGCCGCTCAGCAATACTCGTAGAGACACCTGAAAGCATGATTCTGCTGGACTGCGGCGTGAAAACAGGAGTTTCATACTCCATAAACGAGTTTCCGCGGCTTGACGCGCCTGAATTTGACATTGAGCGGCTTGATGCAGTCGTAATTTCTCATGCCCACCTAGATCACTGCGGCTTCCTTCCCTTCCTATTCAAGTACGGTTATGATGGGCCGGTTTACTGCACTAAGCCCACGAGGGATTTGATGGCCCTCCTCCAAGTAGATTACCTGGAAGTAGCAGCGAGAGAGGGCGGATTGACGCCATATACCATGAGGGAAGTGCGTGAAGCACTGCTACATACTATCCCTCTGGACTTTGGAGAGGTAACGGATATAGCGCCTGATGTCAGATTAACCTTCCATAACTCAGGCCACATATTGGGCTCAGCCATGGTTCACCTGCATATAGGTGAAGGAGCACACAACCTCGTGTACACCGGCGATTTCAAGTTTGGCAGAACGCGTCTGCTGGAGCCTGCCACCTACGTCTTTCCTAGAGTTGAGACGTTAATTATTGAGAGCACTTACGGTGCTCCATCCGACGTTCTTCCACAGCGAATTGAAGCTGAGCATCAGCTAATAGAAATCGTCAGCCAAACAATAAGCCGAGGAGGGAAGGTGCTCATTCCAGTATTATCTGTTGGAAGAGCTCAGGAGATAATGCTTGTGTTAAATGAAGCTTTCACTATGAAGTACCTGCCAAAGGTGCCAGTTTACGTTGAAGGGATGGTTCAGGAAGCAACAGCCATTCACATGGCATATCCTGAAAACCTTTCAAAGTCATTGAGAGAGAAGATGCTTCACAAGAATGAGAACCCATTCATGGGAGAAGAATTTCACCTCGTCTCTCCAAGAACTAATAGGGAGGAGCTCGTGGAAGGTGACCCCTGCATAATAATTGCCACTTCAGGAATGCTCACAGGCGGCCCAGCACTAGAATACTTCAGACTCATGGCTTCGGACGAGAAGAACTCAATCGTATTCGTTTCATATCAAATTTCGGGGACACTTGGACGCAGAGTTCTAAGCGGAGTGAAGGAAATTCCAATAGTAACTCGAGGAGGTAAAAGCGAAATAATTCAAGTGAAACTTCGAGTGCATTCAATTCAAGGATTCTCAGGGCATAGCGATAGGCGGCAGCTACTTGGCTTCATGAAGAGAGTTACTCCAAGGCCGGAGAAAGTCATAGTGTGCCATGGAGAGGAGGCTAAAGCTGTAAATCTAGCAGAAACATTTCAGCAAATATTTAAGGTAAATGCTTACGCTCCACACAACTTGGAAACCATTCGCCTAAAGTAGTAGGGGTCTCACCTATACACTTCACGAAGTAGCCTCCACAGCCTATCGCCGACATAGTGCAGGTTTTTGACGACCTTGCCCTTCTTGATGTTCTTCAATTCGGCTGAAGATGTGAGCGCAATGCCGATTGCTATAACTTTTTGATACATTTCATCGACGATAGCCACTGGATCTCCAGTTTCAAATGCTCCTTCAGTTCGAACCACTCCAGGAGCCATCACGTCAGCTCCATTAGCAATATGGGGGATTGCTCCTCGATCAACGACTATTTTGGGGAGGTCCTCGGAGCAAACATGCATTGCAGTTATTGTAGGTATAAGCGTGTTCTCATTGAGCTTGATTAGCACCGGGCGCCCATCTATGGAGTAGATTTCATGTCCCTTATTCGTAACCATGTACTCGACATTAACTCTTTTGGAGCTAATCGCCAATGAAGCATAGAGCTTCGGGTACAGCTTGCTCAACATGTGCAAAATACTTTTTGTTTCTCTCCCCCTTAAAGGGTGTCTGTGCTTCACTTTCAACGCTGCCCCTCCCGAAACCTGATTAACAGCTAGCAACCGTTATTTTTAAATTGTAGCGATTATTTTACCATGACAGCAGACACTGGTGATGTCAATGGCAGAGTCTACGACTATTGAAGTCCTATCCAAGGCTCTTGGAGGCCTTGTTCTAGTTAAGCTTAAGGGCGGTAGAGCTCTTAGAGGAATTTTAAAGAGCTTTGATCAACACTTAAACCTCGTGTTGGAGGACGCTGAGGAAATAGTTGAAAGTGGAGAGCCGAAGAAGCTTGGAACACTTATTATTAGAGGCGACAACGTCGTTTTAATATCGCCCTCCGAAACGTGATGGGGGAATAGTAAATGACTAAAGGAACACCGTCATTTGGCAAGAGAGGTAGGCGTAAAACGCACATACGCTGCAGGCGATGTGGAAGGCACTCTTATCACATTAGGAAGAAGTACTGTGCAGCATGCGGATTTGGAAGATCCAGTCGCATAAGAAGATATTCTTGGGCTAACAAGAAGGTCAATAGAGTTCGAGTGAGGTAAATAACTTAAATTGGATTCTACAACTTAAGCATTTGAGCCGACAATTTAATGGGCGGAAAGCCTATTCAATTATGTGCGCTAAGTGCTCATGAGAACTTTCAGCTTTCACTAAAAGCCGTAGCTGAAGCAGCTAAAAGTAGTTGTTGGTGGACCGGGCGGGATTTGAACCCGCGCCCTCCCGCATGCCAAGCGGGCGCTCTTCCAGTCTGAGCTACCGGCCCACTAAAAATCGTGGATGGTTAAGATTTAAACTTTGCCTATATTGCCTTGCAGCTATTCAGCACTCCGCAAGTGCACTTCTTTGCCAGTCCCTTATCACCTAAGTCAACTTAAAATTTCATTTAGGGCTTCCTCAACAGTCACTTCTCGCTTTACCTTAAATATCAATATGCCGTGCTGCTCCAGTATGGATGTAACGGTCGGCCCAATTTCCCGGGCAATTACAGCATTTATCCCCGAGTCTATGAGCATCTTAGCTACTATTGGCCCAACGCCATGGGAGTAGGAAAGCACGGGGTTCCTAAGCACTTTAACTTCCTTCACTTCTCCCTCCTTAACTTCGACTATGGTGAATGATGGAGCTCTTCCGAAGACATTTGAAACCTTATCCTCCAATCCGCCCTCCCCAAATGATGGGATTGCAACAACCATTTTCCTACTCTTATCCAATCTGAGCACCATTTTGTGCAATTGCACTTAATTATTTAAGAATTTATCGCTAATTTGGAAATTGCTGTTGGAGCTCCCTGCCCAGATCTAAATGTCTTTTTAATTTTTTCATAAAAATCTTAAGATTATTTGTATAGTGGCCAGAATTTAGGGAGAAACGAGCTAACCCTTCTCTTCTTTTGAGTAACCGATTTCTACGAATCCGGTAACAATAGATATTATTGCTTCTAAAGAATGAATTCAGCTGTAGCAGTTCTATAGAGGAAACTTAAGATAATTTTTGGAGCCCCGGGCGGGATTTGAACCCGCGACCAACGGCTTTCCTGCATTGTTACAAGGCCGCCGCTCTACCGCTGAGCTACCGGGGCTCCTCCAGCAATATAGGTTAATTGGAGTGGAATTTATTTTTTAAGGTGAAGTACGCGGGGGAAAGCCCCTTAGCTATGATGTTTGCAATTCTTAGAGGCTCCGGAGTTCTCCCCCAAACTGTGATTTTCCGCAAAAATTCCTCTGCCTCACTCAGCGTCGTGCCGATAACTTCCACGTATAGGGGGTTTTCTTCAGGTTTAACTTGCACCATATGTATTCCCTTGGAAGCTTCAATTACTCTCTCTATAATTCTCCACCTCACCCTCCAGTCGCTGAAGTGTTTTTGAAGGGCGCTTAGAACCTCCCTATTATTAGGCTTGTCCTTGCTTACGATCACCAATGGGACTTTGAACTTCCTCCACAGCTTTACGGCATCTATTAGGTTGAATCCTGCGAATGATATTCCTCCGAGAAGTACGTAATCTATTGGAGCAGCCTTATCTAAGATTAGTGCGGCCTTTTCTGTGGCGTCGAGTCCATCCACTTCAATGCTCTCACTTACAATTTTCACTATTCTCATACCGCTCAACTTAACTCCTACGAGTAGAGTCTTCCCTCCTCTTTTCGGGCGCTTACTTGGAAGTTTTCCATCTTCAATTCCAAGAATTCTCATTTCATCCCTGCCTGTCCAACGGCTTTAGCTAGAAATTCATCGCTTAGCAGTCCTTCCCTTAAGCTCTTCTCGCTTATGCTTAGCCTAATAACTTTAGTTCTTCCATATCTCCCTTTACTAACGACCTTGGCATTCACTATTCCAAGCATGTCCAGCTCATTGATTAGATCGGTCACTCTTCTTTGAGTCAGCTCGTCTAAACTTAGTTGCTTGCACATTTCCCTATAGGCATTGTACAGCTCTCCAGTAGTTGCCTCCTTCTTGCCTGAAGTGCTTAGTAAGTGTAAGGCCAGCACCACTATCTTTGAGTGGAGAGGCAGGGTTCTAAGCACTTCAACAACTCTATCCCTTTCAATTTCTCTATGTGCTTTGCGCACGTGCTCAACTCTAACTTTATCGCAGCCTTCTCGCTCAGCTATTTCGCCGGCAATTCTCAGTAGGTCAAGAGCCCTCCTTGCGTCTCCATGTTCCTTAGCGGCTAAGGCGGCGCAGAGCTCAATCACTCCCTCCTCAATCACCCCGGGCTTAAAGGCATCTCGTGCCCTCATCCTTAAGATATCTTCAAGCTCTGGAGCAGTATATGGCGGGAAGACGAGCTCTTCCTCGCCTAGGCTGCTTAGAACTCTAGCGCTTAGGTAGTCGGTGAACTTCAGGTCATTTGTTATTCCTATAATGCATACTTTAGACCTGCGTAGCTCGGTGTGAACTCTAGTTAGCTTGTATAGCAGGTCATCTCCACTTTTCTTTACTAGGGCGTCGACTTCGTCTAAAACTACAATTAATATTCCTCCACGCCTATCTATTCCTCCAATGAACCTCTTAAAGACCTCAGCTGTTGACAGCCCTGTGAAAGGCACTTGAACGCCAACTGCCTCGCATAACTTTGCAAGCACTCTGTAGTTGGTGTCTTCATGTCTGCAGTTGACGTACACCGTAGATAGCTCTGTTTCAGCTCTCCTCCTCTTCTCCAAAGCCTTAAGCACGTGCTTTGTAACGGCAGTCTTTCCAGTTCCAGTTAACCCGTAAAGGAAGACGTTTGAAGGTCTCTCGCCTTGAAGGGCTGGAGCAAGTATCTTAGCTAGAGCTACAATTTGATTCTCCCTATGCGGAAGCTCATCTGGAATGTAGTCTGGCCTCAAAAGCTCCCTATTCTTGAAGATCTTGGAGTATAGCACCCTCGAAAACAGCTCATCAAGTATCTTCGACAAACTTTCACCAGCAGGTTATTCCATTTGAAATATGGGTATATAACCTTTCATGCAATTAAAATGCTTGCTCAGCCAAGCGAATATATACCTTCAATCAACGTATTATCATGGTGACGCCATGGCTTTTAGAAGAGGATACAAAGCCGAAATCGAGCTAGTTGCAATGCTCAAATCCAATGGGTTCTATGCTGTTAGGCTTCCAATAAGTGGAGGGAGAAGTTTCCCATGCGACGTCTTAGCAGCTAAGGGAGACGATAGAAGAGCATACCAAGTTAAAGAAACGAAAGCTGACAGGGTTTACTTAAGCAAAGATGAGGTCGCGTTGCTCCTCAACTTCAGCAAAGCCTTCAACTTCAAAGCCTACGTGGCCGTAAAGTGGAAGGGGCGGAGAAAGAAGAAGTGGACCTTCATAGAAGTGAAAAGCGCTGAGCCGCTGAAAATAAAGTACGAAGAAACTTAAACCTCACCAATCGCCTTAGAAATCTCCTCAATAATTCCAGATATCTTCTCTTTAAGAGACCTATCATCAGTAACTTTCTCATAAAGCCTCAAGGCCATAATAACAACTTCAACATCACCCTTTCTGAGAGGAATGAAAACTTTTGCCTCGGTCAACGCAAATCCCACCATACGGGCAGTGAACACTTAATTAATGATATATGCCCCTACCACTCTGAGTTCAAAGTGCTCCTACTAATATTTATAATTTTACAAACGAAATCCTAAACCACCAACATAAACGCTTGAAAACCCAAGCAGAATACTCTAAAAATATTGAGTAAAAGTGAGTAGAAACCCTCTTACGTTGCCGTTATACGTTCTTGGCTAGCATATCATCAAGCAGGGCGCTCAAGCTTAAGGTGCATTGTGGTGCGGGGGGTGGGATTCGAACCCACGCAGGCTTGCGCTGCCACCGGCATGATGCCAACCGGCAGCATCTACGCCACGGGATGGCTTATCTGGCCCCCGTGGTTGGGACTCGATCTTAAGTCCCGCGCCTTTGTCCTGACTCGGCCACCCCCGCGCTGTGCTATTTTAGTGTTATTTGTGGGTATTAATTTTTCTTTAATTTTGTTGTGTGGTGGAAGTGGGTGATTGCTACTTGCGGGTTTGGTGGGCTTTGTGCTTGTGGTATTTTGGATAGGTGATGGAAAGTTATGGGGTTGTTCTTAAGGGTTAGGCGCTTTAAAATGTGGACGGGCATCGGCTTTAGGGGAGTGTTATGCCTCTTGATGCTGAGCAATTATGTGAAGTGTTATGACGTAAATATGGTAATTGATACTAAGTCGGTTAAGTATTTATAATTATCATGTAAAGATTCCGTAATAGTAAAGCTGACTTAATTGAGAGGCGTAATATGAGTAATCTACATGGTTCCTCAGATTTTAGTGTTTCTGGGAAGGATGCGCTTATTGAAGGTCTTACGCTTCTTAAGGATGCTGCCCTATTGATGATTGTGTCGTCTCTTGCTGCGGGTTTAAGTGCGCTGACTGCTCTCTTTGGTTGGTGGGCTATGGTTCCCCATTTGCGCTTGATGCCGCTTATGCCGCTTGCAGGCTTTGGATGGGTCGTGATTATGGCTGTCGTTGCAGTAGTTGGAGCGATTATAGGTCTTTATGCGTTGTTTGGTAAGCTCGTGCCTTCAACGGCGAAGCTTGCCGAGTATGATCCTGAATTCTCAATTAGTGCTACTCTTATCAAGGTGGGCTATGTGGGTGGCTTTATCCTTCTAGTATTGGGGTTCATCACTCTTATTCTGCTTATAGGGTTTTTCGTACTGATAGTGGCTGCAATATTTTTACTAATTGGAAGTATAGGGTTGCTCTACTATCCATTAAAATGCATAGCAAATTTGACTCAACAGTATTCTTAGTGGCGGGTATACTCTTCATTATAGGTATATTCATACCAGTAGTAAAGTTCATAGCGTGGATACTGGTGTATGCGGAATCAGGTACGTTAATAGGAAAACTACTTCATGGAAGCATTACTTAGAGTTAATCAGCTACTTCCTCATAAACGCTTGGCTAGTGACTTTATTACGTTATTCTCCATGTTGTTAACCGGCGAACCTATGCCTTTAACAGATTCGCCTTGCTGGTAATTTGTTAGTTTTAGCCGATCTAGTGCAGGTGTAGTACGTGGTATGGCGGGCCCGGTGGGATTCGAACCCACGACCTCTGGCTCCGAAGGCCAGCGCTCTATCCAGCTAAGCTACGGGCCCTACTTTTCACTGTTTGAGTGGATTGCTGGAGTTTAAAGTTTTCTTGTGGTTTTTAGATTTCTCCGACTGCTTCGTCTTCGTCTAGTATTAGTCTCATGGTGTCTGGGTCTGGGGGCATTAGGTCTAGGAATTGTTCTGCTGCTCTTCTTGGGTCTCTGCTTCTAATTATGTATCGCCCTACTACTATTATGTCTGCTCCTCCTTCTAGAGCTTTCTTGGCCGTTTTAGGCGTTATTCCCCCTGCTACTCCTACGAGGCATTTGAATTTCTCCTTTATCTCCCTGATGTTGCCCCACTCTGTTTCCCATGGTTTTCCTGCTTCTGCAGCTGCTCTTTCTGCATCTACGTTTCTGTGGAGTAGGACTATGTCGGGCTTGTAGTATAGGGTTTCTAGCCTTGCTATTGGGTCTGGGACTTCCATCATGTCTAGAATGGAGTATATTCCCTGCTTTTGGGCTTCCAGTATTGCTTTTTCTATTGTTGCTTTTGATGATACTCCTAGAATGCATACTGCGTCTGCAGTTGAGTCCGCGGCTTTCTTAACTTCTATCCTCCCCACGTCCATCGTTTTCAAGTCTGCAATTATGAATGCTTCCGGCCTAACTTCCCTTATCTTCTCGATAACCTTTGTTCCATGAGCTTTTATCAGTGGAGTTCCAGCTTCTAGTATTAGTCTCTCCCTATTGGGGAGCTGCTCTACTATTTTTATTAGGTAGTCGAGCTTGTCTAGGTCTAGTGCCACTTGCAGGTAGGGCGGATTCCACAGTCTTTGAACTCTAAATCCCATTATTGGGTGGACGCCCCTATCCTTTTCCCTCAAAACTTTATCTACGCTTGGATAGCCTTTCAAGGCTCTTCTTATGGCTAGCTTGGTTGCTCCATAGTTGAACTGGTAAATTTTCCTGTAGTTTTTGGCGTTTGGGTGGACGAAGACTGATGCTATGATAACCCAGTCCTCGCACTTTTCCTTGGGAATTATTCCTTCAGCGACGGCGTCGGCTACCGCTCTGGCAACTGCGGTTTGAGCCGGCCCGAAAATCTTGTTTGCATCTTCAAGACTTCTTATGGTTACCTTCGGAATGACGATCGTGCTAGGCTTAACAGCTAAGTTTGGGCGAATAACCGCTAATAGGGGAGTGTGACCAGCAGATAATTGTGAGAGTGCATTTGCGAAGGCTATTCCAGCAGGCCCATTCTTGCTGCCTATAATTAGATCTACGTGGGCAACCTCATCTCCAGAGCCGATTAGTGCTTCGCCAACATAAAATTCATCCAAACTTTTAAACCCCCAACATCATTTAAGGAAAAACATGTTAAATACTGTTTGCTAGTGCTTGAGAAGAGGATTATGGTGGGTGGTCCCGCCGGCCGGATTTGAACCGGCGACCCCCCGGTTTCTACAGCTGACGCGCGTTCACGCAGGGCATTCATGCCCAGTCACGCGCGCGCAAGTGCTACAGCCGGGTGCTCTACCACTGAGCTACGGCGGGCAGCTTTCCTCCTTTAAATTTGCTCTCAAGGGTTTAAATTTTTCTCAATAACCTAATGTATATTAGCTTAATAGTATTTAGGTCGGTGAACCTATGGGTAGTCGGCTAGATGCGTTCTTCTACGCTGAAAGCGTAGCGGTTATTGGAGCTTCTAGGGAGCCTGGAAAAATAGGTCATGAAATTTTGAGAAGCCTAATTGAAAGCGGATTTAAGGGGAAAGTGTACCCTGTAAATCCAAAGTACGATGAAGTTTTGGGTTTGAAGTGCTATGGAAGTGTGCTTGAAATTCCAGATAAAGTGGATTTGGCCGTTTTCGCAATACCTGCCCGGCTTGTCCCTAGAGTTGCTGATGAGTGCGGCCGAAAGGGAGTGAAGGCAATGGTAGTTGTTTCTGGAGGATTTAGGGAAGCTGGAGATAAGGGGGAGAAGCTTCAGGAACAACTCGTATCTACGGCGGAGAAGTATGGAATGAGAGTTATAGGGCCAAACTGCATTGGAATCTACAATCCATATACTGGAATAGACACGTTCTTCCAATCTCACGAGAGAATGATTAGGCCTCCGCCAGGAAGCATAGCCTTCCTAACTCAAAGCGGAACTTATGGCTGCACGGTTTTAGAGTGGCTTGCTCAGGAGGGTATAGGTGTTAGTAAATTTGTAAGCTATGGCAACATGGCGGATGTGGATGAAGCTGAGCTCATAAGCTACCTTGCTGAGGATCCCAAGACAAGCCTAATAGCATTCTACATGGAAAGCATTAAGAGCGGAAGGAGATTCATAGAGGCTGCAGCCAAGGCATCTGCTAAAAAGCCAATCGTGGTTTTGAAGTCGGGGAGAACTCGCGCAGGAATTAAAGCAGCATTATTCCATACGGGCAGAATGGCTGGGCGCTACGAGATTGTTAAGGCAGCGCTAAGAAAAGCCAAGGTCATCCAGGTGGAGACCATAGAGGAGCTCTACGACGCAATGAAGATTCTGGCCATGGCTCCACCTCCGAGAGGTGAGGGAATGGCGATGATAACTAATGGGGCAGGCCCATGCGTTATGGCGGCGGACGCAGCGGAGCAATATGGCGTCAAGCTGGCAACATATGCTGAAGAGACCATTGAGAAGTTGAGGAGTAGGCTGCCGCCATACGCGCTAATAGGGAATCCAGTAGACTTGACGGGGAGCGCAACCACCAAAGACTACCTGAATGCAGGTGAAGCTCTTCTGGAGGATCCAAACGTGAACATACTGGCGCTGTTCTTCGTATTTCAAGACACTCCGCTTGAAGACGAAGTGGTTTATGAGGTCGCCAAGCTCAGGAAGTATGGGAAGCCCATAGTGGCCATGGCGGCTGGAGGGCCGTACACGCACCGGCAAATTAAAAAGCTGCAGGAAAACGGCATTCCAACATTTCCGACACCGGAAAGACTTGTAAAAGCAGTAAAGCACTTCACAACTTATCACTTAAAAATAAAACAAATAACAAGGTAAAAATAAGAATTAAAGCATAAGTGAAGTGAGAAACCATGACCGCGCAGGAAAAGGAAGCTCACTATAAGTTGAGCATAATTCTACTCTTATTTGGAGGATTCATACTTCTTTCATCAAAAATACTTGAGTGGAAGACATGGTTTCACTTCACGCTCGCTTTAGGCCTGACATGCTTAATAGCGGGGCTAATAATTGGGATATCAAGCACCTACCCTGCGAAGGAGAGGTAGCTGCAACTTAGCAAGCAAACCTCAATTGGTAGCAATCCTAAAATTACTGCTTAAAGGCGCGTTTAGCAGGCATTCACTTAAATTTAATTGATTTGTTGGCGGGCCCGGCGGGATTCGAACCCGCGACCAATGGGTTAAAAGCCCACCGCTCTTCCTGGCTGAGCTACGGGCCCGCACCCTAAAACCATAAGTCGCTTGACACTTATATTTTTCACTTATCCATCGCTTATAATGTAGTTCCTCGATTTTGATTCCGATACTTACTTGTAATTCTAGCATTACGCGCCGCTTCGCTCGAAAGGTATCATGGACATCCAATTGCTAAGGGCATTGCTAGGAAAGCTCAGGAAATGTCCCTTAATCTTCTCGATGTTGATGGCTTCAAAGCATTGCTCGGCAGGGGAATTCGGGGCGTCATTGGCGGTAGAGAGGTGAAGGTTGTAGGTCCAGGGTACTTGAGAGAGCTCAAATTGAAAGTGGAGCTGGAAGAGGTTAGGAGAATTTTGGAGGAAGGTAAAACCATAGTCTTCCTATTGGTGTATGATGAGTTGGCTGCGCTTTTAGTCATGGATGCAAGGCTTGGCATTCAAGGTTCTTAGCGAATTTGATAATTATCCCTGCATGCCTACTTCTGGAGTTCCATTTCTTGTGGCAGCTTGTAAATTGGGCTTTAAATTTGACCTTGAAGCCGAGGGATTTGCTCGTGCCGGCATTCGTTTTGATCGGCGGATTGACGACGATGGTGAGCATGACGGTAATTTCCTGGATCTCCACCGGGGAACCTCCTTGGCGCAGCGGGGCATATAGTAGGTTTAAAGGAGCTTTGATTGCGCTTTCAATATCATTGATCATGTTTGGCGCAGCTTTGTTTACGGCTTTTGTTTGCCTCCGCTATGAACTTTATTTGGCTGATAGGCAAGACTTCCAGGAGCTATATGTTGAGGATCCATTTGGAGCGGATGAGATTAAGAAGAGAGCTCTCCTCTACGTTTCGGCTCCTCTAACTTTATTGAGCAGTACGACTATGGTTGTGCTTGCAATTGCATTCCAGCTATTATATTTCTCACCTAAAATTTTGGATGCCATATGGAGATCATTGAACTTTCGAATTTAAATGCGGTTCAGCGCTTCAAATCCACTAGGTTTAAGAATTTCAGTATGAGTATTTCATGAGACCATGAAGATTAGAAATGGGCATATCGCTTTACTGGGAATAGCTTCTCAGTTAATTGTAGGGTTTTTGCTGCTTATTGGAGGAAGAGAATTAGGCGGTTGGGGAGGCTTCGCACTTATTCTTGAAGGCAGCGTCTTAAGGGTTGCATCGCTCATGGGGGTTTTACCGGCAGTTCTCCTATACTATGAGAGGACGAGGATGTTGGGCGCAATAATAAGTATTGTACTTGGCATTTTAGGTATGGCGTTTAGCGTGGGTTCATTGTTGGAATATTCATGGTTGTAGCTGGAATACTGAACCTATCAATGGGGATGTAGCAATTAAGTCATGGCAATTAACTTTATTATTGCATTTGAGTGATAGTTTTAGCGTGTCGATTGAGAGGTTTGCTAGGAAGGAGCTTCTCGCTATTCCGAGTAGAGCTAGGGTTCCATTAACTTCTGAAGTTATTAACTTGGGGGCAGGTGACCCGGACTTCAATCAGCCTAAATTTATAGCTGACGCCGTGGCTAAGGCGATTTTGGAGGGCTACACTCACTACGTCTTTGGCGGTGATCCTGAATTTAAATGCGCGATAGCCAACTACTATGCAAAGTACGGCGTTGAGGTGGATCCTCAAAGGCAAATTCTGTTGACTTCTGGAGCTTCCCAAGCTATTTTCCGAGTTTTAGCTGCAATAATAAATCCTGGAGATCAAGTTGTGCTTCTGAATCCGACGTTTATGGGATACCTCAATCGAGTAAAGTACTTTGGCGGGGAAGTGGTTAGAGCTCCAATGAGGAAGACTGAAGATGGCTACTTCAGGCCGAGCATAGAGAGCATTGAAGAGGCGATTACAAGTAGAACTAAGCTTCTAATAATATGCAATCCAGATAATCCAACTGGCTGCGTATACTCTAGGGAGGAGCTTGAGGAGATTGCTAAGCTGGCAGTTGAGCATGACCTCCTTG
Organism: Candidatus Culexmicrobium cathedralense; assembly: GCA_025061115.1. GTDB lineage: Archaea > Thermoproteota > Methanomethylicia > Culexarchaeales > Culexmicrobiaceae > Culexmicrobium > Culexmicrobium cathedralense. Next base: position 110,832 of record JANZKC010000004.1, read on the forward strand.
TAATGTCAGATGAAATATATACTGAATTTATTTGGTGCGATAGAAGCCACACCACAATAATGTCAATTCCAGGCATGGAGGAGCGCTCAATCGTGGTGATGAGCTTCTCAAAAATGTTCGCGTGGACTGGCTTAAGAGTTGGCTTCATAATTTCAAGCCCGGAGCTGATAAGCTTAATCAAGCGGGTGCCCATAGGCATATGCTCAATACCCGTGCCATTTCAGAGGGCAGGGATAGTGGCGCTAAAGGAGGGCTGGGGCTTCGTGGACATGATGAGAAGTGAATACTTGAAGCGAATAGATTATTGCGTAAAAAGGCTGAATGAAATGCCTGGGGCACAGTGCGTAAAGCCGGAAGCAACATTCTACCTATTCCCCGACATTTCAGCTACAGGATTGAGCTCCAAGGAGTACTGTGAAAAGCTGCTTAGGGAGGAGAAGGTCCTAGTAACTCCTGGCTCAAATTATGGGGAAATGGGGGAAGGACATGTAAGAATAGCGCTCGTCAAGCCAATGAGCATCCTTGAAGATGCAATGAACAGAATTGAGAGATTTACGCGCAAATACTGCAGTTGAAGCCATTGCTATAGGTGGTAAAAGTTCCTAGCGAGCTCAGCTTAGGTTAAGGCACATGTTTTTAGGCCTCAATGCTCAATTATTCAGCCTCAATATTATGGACTTGAAGCCTCCTTTCATCTAACTCTCATGTTGGGAAACTTTATTTTACAACAAGATCCAATGTAGTTTGAGGTCCTTTGCGGAGGCATTTTACTTGGGTGCTCATGAATCCAAGAAAAATTTGTCGCGTTGGATTAAAACGTCAGTACTGCTTTTAATAGTATTCTCCATTGGAATTGCCTTGGGATTATGCTTCTCCACCCAAATCCCCCAGATATTTAAGCCAGCCGCCGCCAAGGAGCCCATTATTGGGATAATCAGTATTTACGGATACATGATTACTGATGCTGAAAGAGATCTATACGTGAATTCCATTCTCTACGCCTATAGAAATGAGTCCGTAGCTGGAATTGTTCTTAGAGTCGATTCGCCTGGAGGATATGCCTCAATCGTCGAGGACATCTATAATGCACTTAGACTTCTCGACGCTAAAAAGCCTGTCATTGCAATAGTTGAAGGCATTGCAGCTTCAGGCGGATATTACGTTTGCCTTGGAGCTAGGGAAATCTACTCTCTTCCAACAGCTTTTATCGGTAATATTGGAGTTATAATGAGGCAGCCCTACCTGGTGATTCCATCCGAGGATGTCATTGAAACTGGCCCCTACAAGTATACTGGCCTATCCTTAAAGGAGACGCCTTTCATTGTGAAAAGAGCGCTGGACAATTTTATGGGAGCCGTGGTTGAAGGTAGGGGCGACAGGTTAAATGCAACCCTTGGGGAATTGTCTTTAGGTAAGCTCTATTTGGGCGATGACGCAACTAAACTTGGGCTGATCGATGGGTATGGATCTCTCCTGGATGTTATCAATAGGGTTTCGAGCTTAGCTAATGTTACCAAGTACAGAACTGTTGACTTAACTGCCCTTCTAAGGGCTAACGTATCTTCACTTTTAGGCCGGACGCTATGGGGGGAGGGAAAGCTAATTTCCATCGAATTAATGGGTAAATTGCAGCCTGAACCATTGGGCGTCTATTACATCTCGCCATACTACGTTAAGGCGTACGGCTTCATTGGTGAAGAGCTGGGCTACATGTCATCCAGAGTTTTCACCTCAAGCTTGCAAGCTAATTTCAGCTTTGTTGAGGGGAATTTTGCTTTAGTGGACGTGTCGCATGGAAATCTATTCACATATGAAATTTTAGGAACGCTTTGGGGTAAACTGGTTTCAAATGGCCTGAAAATACTGTTTGCCGATATAATATCGCTGGGGGAGATGATGGCTCAGCAAATTCCCAAGGCGCTAATAGTGATCTGTCCAAGTACGAGCTATGACTCGTATGAAATCAGCATTGTCAGGAATTACGTTGACCTTGGAGGTAAGCTAATATTGATTTACGACCCTTCGATGGTGTCGTCAATGTTTATTAACAGTTTAGCTCAAGAGTTCGGCATCTACTTTTCAGACGGCTACCTATATGATCTCAAGAACAATTATGGAGTTTACAGAAACATCGTATTGAGAAGATTCGCGGAGCACAGCTTAGTTTCAAACGTAAATGAATTGACGCTTTTCACTGCGGCTCACATATATGGAGGAAAATTGAAGATCGCGACAACATCCAATGATTCATACTTATCCCTAACTGAAATGGCGGGCAGCTACTCCCCAATAGTTGCAGCTGATAATGTAATAGCAATTGGAGATTTAACTTTCCTACTAGACCCATTCCACGATATTAGCGATAACGACATGTTCCTTGATAACTTGGTGAAATTCATTAAGGCGTAATTTCAATTTATTTTCATGCTTTAATATGCTGCTTTGCCTATCGAATGCTATGAAGTGCAGTGGATAGGAGATTGCTTAACTGAAATATGGATTGTGACGTGATGAATTGCATGTGGCATAATGTAGAATTGCCCATTTGAACTGCACTACGCCCCTCACTGAAAAATATATTAAATCTGGAATGACAGAATTCACTTGGTGTATATAAATGAGTTTTCTAAGGAAGAATCTTAAAGAAGCATTAAAAAACCTATATGAAATACCTATTTCAAAAGGTGAAGTAGCGCTTCTATACTTAAAATATTCTGGAGTTATTGTGAGAACTGAAAGTAGCGTATTTGCATTTGATCCAGCAGACCTGCTGGGTAAAGATGAGGTAGATTTGCTGCTCAAACTTGATGCATTAATTTACACTCATGGACACACCGACCACTACAATAAAATTGTTGCAAAGCTAATTCACTCAAAAACTGGAGCTCACGTAATTGCAGAGCCACTGGTCGCCAGGGATTTAATGGATGTAATTCCAAGTGGAAAGTTGATTTTGGCATCCCCGGGAAATGTTTACGATTTAGGCAAGTTCAAGGTAACCCCGATTAAGGGACTGCATAGGGGACCCATAAACCTATACTTGATCGAGGGTGAAGACTTAACAATATTTCATGGAGGAGATTCAGCCTACGTTCCACTTGAAAGTTATAGGGCTGACCTAGCCATGGTCCCAACTGGAACTCCATCTCCAACGGCTTCTCCTCAAGACGCTTTCAAAATGGTATCAGCATTAAAGCCAAAAGCTGCGGCGGCATTCCACGGATCCAAACATGAACACCAGGAATTCATAGATCTGGTCAAGAGAAATCTACCTCAAGTCAAAGCTATTGCACTAGAAGAGAAGAAGCTCATGAAATTACAGGTAGGGCAGTGAGGGCTAAGTAACTGATCAAAGTGAATAATCAATTAAGCGGCTATTGAAAGCGTTAACTAGAGCGTCATCGAAAAGTCAATCAGAATATATTAACTACAGCAAAGCATATGGAGATGGTGGAAATTGATAATAATTAAGTATGGAGAGGAAAGATTCAGCCCTCTACACGTGGCACTAATTTTAGCGCTCAAAAGAGGCCCCATGAAAACCTCTCAACTACTCAAATTCATGAGGAGCTTAGGATTTCACGCTAGAAGCTCATTCTACGCGGCATTATCAGAGCTCGAAAGAAGAGGGTATATATCTAGGGAGAGGATGCCAGGAGCCACCGTAAGTTGCACTTTAACTCGGAAGGGTGCAATAGCAGCTGCCGAGCTTCCCAGAATTTTGAAGGATAGGATTGAGCCCATGTTGAGGTACATTTCACTAATAGCGCAGGTTTGTGAGCCGATGCTGGACTTTAAGGGGATGTCCATTGCGGAGGAACTTGAAGATTTGGATGACATGTTAAGCTATAGGGAGTTTTTAGTGAGGGAGCTCAATATTATTGAGAGGAAACTGAAAAGATGGAAGAAAATTGAGATTGAATAAATAATTGCTATTCATTAGTTGGATGTCCAATAGTAAACTTTTTATACATTTTTGGACTAATTGTACATGATGAGACATGGCGGTTGAGCGCTTCATGAAAGTTGTAAGGCTTCCGGGCTTGAAGTTTGTGTGCATGCCGGGAATGTGCGTAGTAAAGGTGGACAGTGAATTTAGGGATGTTGAATTGACGAAGAGCACATGGAGCAGATTCCATATAGAAGAAAAGTTAGATGAATACATCATAACGGTGGAGCTTCCTGGAGTAGAGAAGAAGAATATTCAATTGTACGTTTCAGAGAGAAGCATGTTTGTTAAGGCAAAACCCACAGTAAAATTGCCTTGGACTCCCGAAGTATTCAAAGTTAAATTGCCTTTGAAAAGTGACGTTGAGGTCAGTGGTGTGAGAGCGAAGTATGAAAATGGAGTACTAACAATCACCTTGCCGAAGAAGGTGGCGCCCAAGAAAATTGAAGTAGAGTAGATCACAAGCAAGCATCAGCACTACCACCGCAATTAGGGGATCAGATAGGCTAAGTAAATTTCACTTCAATATTTTAGCAAAATTTCAGTTGTTCAATCCTCTCTAACTAACCCTACAATTATTGCTATTCCAGCTAGTAGTGAGGCTACACTCAACGCTACTACACCTTGAAATAATGCATACTTGTAGAGTGGATATGCTGCTAATGGTGCTGATGCATAGCCTAAAAACCTTATGAAGCCATACATTGATGCTGCAATTCCCCTGTGCTGAGGATCCACCTCCACTATCAACGTGTTTATGGGCGTGAGGCTCATTGTCGATGCGAAGCCCAGCATTAACATGAGTATTGGCATGTGCTCGTGCCATGTTGGCATTAGGAACGCGCTGAGCACCATAATGTAGAGCGCAAATCCAATAATGCTCGTTCTTCTCCTTCCAACTTTATCTGCTAAAAATCCCGTTATGAACCCTGAAATTATTCCCCCTATTCCTGAAAGCGATAAGTATGCTCCTATAATTTCGCTTTTCAGGCTGTGCGGAGGCAATGTTAAGTAGTCCGATAGATAGGTGAGGAATGATATTCTTGAGAAGAATAGTATGAAGCCCAGAGAACATAACATCATCACTTTTGCATTTAATGCGATTGCCTTGATTCGCCAAAGCATCTCCATCGCATTTCCTCCGCCTTTGCTCCTTGCTTTTGGCATTAATATATGGATGAGTGGGGCACATGCTCCAGATAATGTTGCTAGCAGAAGGTATCCTAGCCTCCAATTTGTTGATGCAAAGTAGCCTCCAGCTAATGGGCCCAAGGACCCTCCAAGAGTTACTGAAACTGCCATTAAACCCATAATTCGACCTCGAACTTCTCTTGGATAAAGATCTCCTACCGTGGCCATTACCATTGGAGTTACCAGTGCATTTCCAACTCCCTGAATTAACCTTGAAGCTATGAAAGTCCATATGTTTCTTGAAGATGCTATTAAAAATGATCCTATGCAGTAGGTTGCCGTTCCAATCGTAATCGTCTTCTTCCTTCCCAATAGCAGGTCGCTGATGAAGCCAGCGAAAAGCTGGAATATGCTGAATGGAATCATGTAAAGCGTTATTGATAGGCTGAGAAGGAATATTTCAACTTGGAAGTCGCTTTTCAAGGCTTTAAACATTGGCATTATCATGTTTCCGCTAAATGGACCCATAAATTGGATCGTTAGCAGAATTGCTAGTACCGCTAATTCCCTTAGCTTCACAGTTAACCCCCTCACCCACTTACAATGAAATAGCCGTTAGTGACTGGCGTGCAACGGCAATCTTAGTGAGGCGCTTCATTGCTTAATTTCTTTTCATTCAAGTTTATAATGACAACTCTTTGCAATTTGGCTTTGATTGTGTAGTTCAACTTAAACTTTGAGGGGACTGAAGCTGCTAAGCTGGGGCGTTATGCTTCGAATTCTTTTATTGGCAATGCCTCCAATGGTAGTCAAAGCATGATGTTAAATTAATTTTATATGTAAAGAAAAATTTATATATGTCCTGCCAAAGACTTTTCGCAGGCAGCATTCATGGAACTGTGATGAGAGGCTCTAGGTGACATGATGTGATGAGTGAAGTTAAGTCTAAAATTGGGAGTTTGGGAAGTAGTGGGGGAGGATTAAAGGTTAGGGCAATAATTTTAGGCGCCCTTTTTGCGACGTTGTTTAGTGCTATTAATGGTTATTTGAACATTAATTTTGGAATGAGCTTTGGCTATGGCCCGCTGGCAGTGATTATCGCGTACGCCTTATTTCACAAGTTGGGTGGGGGCTCCAGTAAGAAGGAGCTTTCCTTCGTGCTTATTGCAAGCTCATCCTCCTATACCGTTTACTATGCTTTGGGTTTCGTGCTGTACTTGTTGGAGACTGAAGGCAATGTTCAATTGCCCTCCTGGCTTGCTCCGCCTAAGGAGATTGCTTCGATGAAGAGCTTGGATTTACAGTACTGGATAACTCCAATCCTATTCATAATTTTCACTTACGTGTTGAGCATTGCAGTGGGCTTCATATACACCTTGGTTTTGAAGAGCGAGTTCATTAGAAGTAGGAGGATGGTTTGGCCATACGCTGCTGCTTCTGCTTCACTGGTTGACACGTGCTTCGGCGGTGAAGGTAAGGCTAGGCTTGTCGGATTATCAGCAATTATTGGTTTAGTAGTAACGTTCCTCCAGTTCCTCCCATCGTTTTGGGGCTATGATTTGACGATGATCAATTTAACGCCCTACCTTCCTGAGGGAATTGTATTCGCAGTATCGCTAAGCATTGCATTTGCATCTATAGGGTACCTGATAAGCGTGAATACCTCGCTCAGCCTAATGGTTACAGGTTTAATACTGTACTTCATAATTTCACCGGTACTGGTTCAGATGGGCGTGGTTGAGTACTCCACCGATCCAATGACGTTCTATAATAGTCTTGCATTCAACTTCTCGATTTCACCCGCCCTCGGCATTCTCCTCCTAGGCGGAGTGATAATCTCAATCATGGTTTTCCTAAAGAGCTTGTTTAAGAAGTCTCCAGGCAAATTGCAACAAAGCAGTGAGGAGGCTAATTTAGGGTACCTCCACCTGTACAAGGTGTTGATGAGAGGTCTGCTTTCAAATAAATTGTACCTTTCGGTGGTTGCATTCTCTGCAGTTGCCATATTGAGTCTTGCTTGGATATTGAATCCGTTCAGCCCCCTCCCCCCAATAGTCTCCGTTCTCTTTGCTGCATACATCTTCTTTATTGGAAGCTTCATAGAGTTCGTGCTCCTTACGAAGATGTCTGGGGAAACGGGGATGTCCATGGGGGTTATGTCCATATTCCTCTATGACCTGCCGATATTCAGTCTTGGCTATAGGGGGTATGCTGGCTACTGGGCTTACCAGTACTTCAGACCTAGCCCATGGATTGGAAATGGCGTTTTGCCATACATTAAGTATAAGGATCAATTCGACGTTTCGCTTAAGGACGTGATTAAAGCCAAGATTGTCGGCTGGATTCCATCGCTGCTCTTCAGCATATTCTTCACGATATTTCTTTGGAAGTACATAGGCTTCGGGACATCCATAATGCCTGCAATAAGCTTTCTTCAAAGCAAACTGTACTTGAAAATGCTAGCTACGGGTAATATTGCTGGCACCATTAATCCATGGCTATTCGTTTCAGCAGGTATTGTTGGCGCTCTTCTCGAATTCTTGACTCCCGTATCCATGATTGGAATGGCGCTAGGACTATTCCTGCCACCACAGTACATCATTCCATTTGGAATTGGAGGGCTGATAAGGTGGTATACGGACAGGAAGTATGGCAAGAACTTCTACAATGAGAAGGGGAGATTGATAGTCACAGGGCTTATGGCAAGCTCACTAATAGTTCAAGTAATAATGACGACAGTTACGAGGCTATTATGAATAAAGCAAAAACTACGCGTTTTGATTGATTTGCAAACGAATTTAGTTGCTAAAGCTATTTTTATTAAATCAACTATAGTTTAAGTGGCGATGAGCATGGTTGAAGTTAAATTAAAGTATTTAGGTCATGCAAGTTTCCAGGTCGAATTTGACGGTAAAATCATATACATAGACCCTTATGCTGGGGAGTACGTGGAGAAGGCTGACTTGATCCTAATAACTCACTCCCACAGGGATCACTGCGACCCTGAAAAGATCGAAGCTGTCACGAAGGAGGGCACTCTAATTTACGGCCCAAGCGCATGCGAAGCCATAGTTAGAAACTTAAGGGTCATCAGGTCGGGCGATAAATTCGACTTCAATAATGCGGTTATTGAAGCCGTGCCTGCATATAATGTCAGGAGATTTAGGTCGCCTGGATTGCCATTCCACCCCAAGGAGTTTGGAGTCGGCTACCTAATCACCATCGGGGATAGAACCCTATATCACGCTGGGGACACGGACTTCATTCCGGAAATGAGGCAGCTTCAAAACATCCATGCAGCTATGCTGCCTATTGGAGGCACTTACACCATGGATGTTGAAGAGGCAGTTCAAGCTGCAATTGCAATAAAGCCAAAAATTGCGATTCCAATGCACATTAGAGATGAGAATCCACTGGAGTTCAAGGAGAAGGTTGAAGCGAAATCCAATGTTGAAGTTGTGGTTTTAAAGCCTGGAAGCGAATTGAAGTTGTAGCGCTAGCAACTGCAAGTCTTACATGGATGTAGAATTCCTCCACATTCTTTCATTAGCTTAAAATCAGCTTTTCCGCACCAGCTAATTACTGTCTTCCTCCTTGGATAGTCTGGATCTGGCAGGAATTCTCCTATCGCCAGCAATTCATCATCTGTCAAGACGCGCTTTATTTCAATTAATGCCTTCACTTTATCTGGGAGCTCCCCCATTACTGCAATCGTGAAAGTCCTGTCGAAAGCATTGCTTGGGAAGGGTAGGTTGTGAATTGAGGCAACTCTGGGGTCCACATTGCTTATTCCCTTTCTTTTAAGATTGTCATTAAGCTTCAAGATTGCCGTGGGCTCGATATCTACGGCTAAAAGTCTGCTGCTCAGTCTGGTCCTTCCTGCAGCTTCAATGGTAACGTTCCTGGGCCGCAACCCACCTCTAAAATGCACATGCCACTTCTGATGTCCATCCAATCGATCACTTTTGATGGCGGTTGTAATTTCCTCCTCAATGGATTATCGATGAAGCGGGCGATTGGTGCAGGTATGGGAAAGTGGATGTATCTGCGCATAATTCTAACTACTACCTCCACAAGTAGAAACCATCCAATAAAAATGATGAGCGACCAGTAAATTAGTGCGAAATAGTGGATTCGGTTAGCATGATATTACACCAATTATAGTAAATTACGCTTTAATACGTATAATTTGTGGGTTCGCATTCTAGGTTGGCGGCGCACATTACTCTTAAGCTAGCTGAAGATATTGTGTATATTGCATTGGCTTGGGCTTTGCACCCGTAGCTAATTAAGTTTAACTTAATTTTCGCTGTCCCGCCCATCATGCATTATTTGGGTCAATAGGTTGGGCATGGCCAGTTTTCTCTGATGCCAAGTCACGTAAATATTCAAGTTGTCCATACAGTTAAGTGCAGGAAAATTCGGGTGGAAGAATGTTAAGCGCAATTTCATTTGACTTTGGGGGTACGTTAGCTCGAGAATTGAAGGAGGAGCATCAAGTATTCCATGAGATTCTGATGGATTTAGGTTATTCGGTTGAAGTTGAATTAGTTAAGGAGGCGCTTTCAGCTGCATGGGATTGGTGGCTTCAAGAAAAAGCTAGAACTGGGAGGGTGTGGAGTGAGGAAGCTCTTAAAGATGTGATAAAGCTTATTTTGAGGCGAGTTGGAGCGCTGGACATTGAAAAGCTTGTGTTGAAGGCGGTGGAGCTTTATCCATACAAGTTGGAATTTGAAGTTTATCCCGACGTAGAGCCTGCTCTCAAGAAGCTTGAGCAGCTGAGATATAGGCTCACTGTGATTTCCAATGCATCTTCCCAGAGGAATGTGGAAATCTACCTTGAAAAGCTGGGATTGAAACGCTACTTCGACTTAGTAGTTGTTTCTGGAACCATTGGCTATGAAAAGCCAAATCCCAAAATATTTCATGCAGCAGCTGAAATGCTTGGCGTTGAGCCTAGGGAAATACTGCACGTGGGGAATGATTATGAGGCGGACTACTTGGGTGCGAAGATGGCAGGGCTTAAAAGCATATTAATCGACAGGGATGGAGTTCATGGAAATAAGCAGTGCAATAGGATATCGAATCTCACCGAGTTGCTTGGAATTCTGGGGAAGCTGGAGCAAATTTAATTGTAAACTCCATTCACTCCTCTACTCAGCAACTTTAACTGTGGATTCACAGACGTCATTTATGCCGCGTCCCTCAGCTTTAACTCTGATGGAGTATGTTCCAATCTCCTTTGGAATGTCCTGAAGGATCACCTTCCATCTCCCTTGGAATTTGAGGTTTCAACAGTGACTTCGCCCCAAGCAGTTGACACCTTCACATTGACTCCGGCTGCCCACTCCAGTCAAAAATTTTGCCGCCGACGGTGATGGGCGCTGGAGATCTATGCAATCTAATTCTATTAGGAAAAGCTGCGCAAGTAATAGTCACAAAAACACCAAAGTTCATTCACAACACGCGTATTAAAACGTTCCCGCAGAACCTTGGTGAGGAAACGAAACTATGTTTAATGCCTGGAACTTTGAAGCTGGACTAATATGAGCGTATTCAACAGTAGGTGCGAGGCAACTGTTATCCAAATGGATTTCCCAGCAGAAAGAAAAGCGATAGAAGCATGCCATTTAGGGCAGTTGCAATGAATCTCAGAAATCTTCCTGTTGAAATGTAGTGGATTGCCCCGAAAAGGATGCTCGAAATAGTTGTGGCTGCGAATGCATTAAGTGAAGTGCACAGATGGGATATGAGGAATCCCCTAAACACTGTTTCCTCGGGCAATGCTATGTAGTAGAGCTGATCTCCAGCCTTCCATGAATGTCTTTGAGGTTGCGGAGGCGTATTTCCAAGCAAGTTAAATTTTTACCATTCAATTTTGCCTCAGCTATCTTCTCGATGAGAATGACTACTTCAGAAGCTATCCATGAAGTGACTGTGAGCATCAAAATTTTGTGGCTCTGGAATGCATATCCACCAGTTAATTCCAGATATGAGTAGCGAGTAGAGAACGGGCACTACAGTCCAAGTTAGGAATACGGGGTGCTTAGCTAAACCTAAATTTCTTCTCCTTTTATGCTGGTCGCTTAGTTTCAACGAGTACTGTACGAACAATGGTATTGCCAATGAAGTTGCAATCGCATATATGGTGGCGAGATGGGAAGCGAGGCTGCTCTCCTCAATAATCAAGTAGATTTGCCTCCAATATCATTAAATGATTTAGCACTCAAATTAATGATTGGCTTCTCACTGCTATGTGCAAGTTACTGGAATTAATGTTGGCTGAAAAGCATCAGTTAATTCTTCAGGATGCCGCTTCTCTTGAGGAAGTCCATAAATTTCCTCCAAACCTTGGGGTGGCAGTATATCTCTGATGTGTTGTTGTCGTAGGAGACCTCCACGTTCAAGTTGGGCTCTTCGCTCAGCACAAAGTCGGTTACGTGCTTCTCAACAAGCTTGAGTTCATCGTAGCTTGGAAGGAAGAATGCTATAACCCTCTCATAATTACCCTTATTCCTCTTGAAGAAGGAGTCGATAACAAGCTTCAACTTTGAATAGACCTTTTCAGCCACCTTGAAATCCCACTTGTAGCCGAACCTCTCTATCCATGGAAAGAATGGGCAGTCATAAATTAAGTTGTAGCCTCTCCACTGAAAACTCCAAAACTCCTCGGGCTCTAAGGCTAATGGCACTGAGACGGTGATGAACTTCGAATCAACCAGCCTCCCCCTCAACTCGTTTATTCTCCTATAGAATTCATCGTGGGGCGGATGGTAGGGCTTGTAGAATGAGCATGGAATTAAAATTAAATTTCTAACTCTTCCCAATTCGTACTCGCTTGCCATGAAATTCAGCCAATCCCTTATTGGGCTTTGATCAAGCTTCTCCAGAACTTGCCTTGGATCTGGGAGGAAGAGCTCTGGATTAATTTTCGGATTAAGCTTCAAAGCATGTTCAAGAGTTATTTTCCCAAGGCTCATCAACATTCACCCACGTACTTCAGCAGGGCATCCATTCTGCCTTCAAGAACCTTAACTAGGCAGTAACCAAGCATGTTTATGGCTATTATGGACCCGATTAATATTCCTAGAAATCCAATCTCGATGGGGACATCAAATAGTATTGCCAAGTAGGATCCAACTATGCCGGAGATGATCAATGTTTCGGCTAGCAGTGCTATTAGTAGGGAGCCCCTAAATTTCCTTTTAGCTATGATGAAGCCAATTGAGGCGGCCAATAGATTCGCTAAACTTCCTCCAACCACATCGATGATTCCATACCCGCAATAAACGTTTGCTATGATGCATCCTAACGTTGTTCCCAAGATTACCGGCAAGCCCATGATGGTGGATAGTGCGAGCAGGGCGTCGGCAACTCTAACTTGATAAATGTGGAAGGATATTGGAGCTAAAGCTACAACTCCAGCCGCATAAACTGCTGCGAACATTGCTATTGAAGCCAGCAGCCTAACCCTTTTCTCAACCATTCACTTCCCTCCTCGAAGTGCGTCAGCTTTAGGGGCAATCGGGTTTTGTTGGGAACTGCAATTCTGCTGCTGTATTTGTCCATACTTTTCCGTAAAAATATTACTTTATACGTATAAATAATTTCCTTCTTCCAACCCAATTCCCTAATGCATGTTTATTCATTTTGAGTTGCTTCGCTTGGATTTACTTGACTTTGGATTTGATTTTAATGCTCCTTTTCCTCGATGCTTTACTATTTTATATTGTCTTCATGGATTAATTGTTGGGATGGAAATTGATGAGAAACTTATCGGTGCTGCTTGCTGTAAGCTTGATTGCAGGCATCTACTGGAGCTTGATTAACCCAATTTATCAGCCATTCGCATTGAGCTTGGGGGTTTCCATGACTCTGCTTGGCTTGCTCGAAGCAGTTAGGGGTAGGCTGGGCTTGATTACGACTTTGACTCAGCTTTTCGGTGGGTTGCTGGCCGACAAGTATGGTAGGAAAATTATGATGTTGGCTTCAAGCATGCTAACTATGCTTTGCTTAGCGTTGCACTTGTTGGCTGCAAGCTTCAATAGCATTCCAATATTCATTGCAGGTTCAATTATGATGGGGTTGTCTTGGCTTGGCCTGCCTGCATGGAATGCATTGACGATGGAGTCGGCTGGCAAGGATAGGAGGGGCTTAGCTCTAAGCTTGACGATGTTCATGAACATTGTTCCAGGAATAATATTTTCGCCGATTGGTGGTTGGCTCTCCGAGCATTATGGCTACTGGTCCATATTCGCCATAGGCGTTGTGATGGAGGCTTCTTGCTTCACGATAATGCTTCTATTCCTATCCGAAACGATTGGAAGGAGGATTGCTGAAATTAATTTTAAGGATTTTATTGGAAGTTTGCTTCCTAAGGGCGATAAGCTGAGGAACCTCTACTTGGTGATGACTGTCGATTCGTTTGCTTGGGGTTTGGGCTCGACGCTCCTATATGGATTTCTAGTGGAGTGCTATAATTTTACCAATGTTGAGCTGGGGCTTCTTTCAAGCATATTCACTGCTTCATGGGCATTAGCGCAGATACCTGCTGGAAAGATTACTGATAAGTATGGGGCTAAGGCGACTCTGATCCTTTCGGAGCTATTTGGAGTACTAACTTTAACATTATGGCTTGTAGCGGGGGACTTCACGTCATTCGCAGTTTCACATGTAATTTTTGGCGTTTCACCTGCACTTTGGATTCCTGCTTTAAACACGTACGTTGCGGATAGGGCGCCTGAAGGTAAGGTTGCAAGCACAATTGGTGGATTAATGGCTTTTAGGGGGTTAATTGCCTTTCCAGCTCCATTCATTGGAGGATTGCTTTACGATTTAACTGGCTATCACTTGCCCATTGCATTGAATTTCATTGGGACGTTGACTGCTTTGATAGCCATAATTTTCCTCCTATAGCATTAGTTTTGCTTGCAGAATTTGGATGTAAAAGGTTAATTAAGCATGTTTCATTTTAAATTATATCATGAGCGGTCCTGCCATTCCATCTCCAGAGGAGTTTCTGGGGTTTAAAGTCGGTGAGGATAGGAAGCTGGCTGATTGGAGTCAAATAGTCGAGTACTTCAAGAGGGTTGGAGAGCTTTCAGATAGGGTTAAGGTTGAGGTTTTGGGTTTAACGACTGAGGGCAATGAGTTTATACTGGCAGTAATTTCCTCTCCAGATACTTTAAGGGATTTGGAGAAGTATCGGCAGATTCAAATGAGGCTTCATAATCCGGAGGGGCTCAGCGATGAGGAGGAGAGGAGGCTAATTGAGGAGGGCAAAACGATTGTTCTCGTAACCTGCAGCATCCACTCCACTGAAATTGCTGCAAGTCAAATGTCGATGGAACTGCTGTATAGGCTTGCAACCGAGGAGTCTGAGGAAGTGCTGGAGATATTGAACAACGTCATTTTGCTCTTGGTTCCATCGCTAAATCCAGATGGAATAGTTAGGGTTGTTGATTGGTATAAGAGGACTTTGGGAACGAAGTATGAGGGCGTGTATCCTCCCTACATGTACCACAAGTACGTTGGCCATGACAATAATAGGGATTGGTTCATGTTCACTCAGGTTGAAACCAGATTGGCTGTGGAGAAGATCCATAATGTTTGGCATCCTCAGATAGTGTACGATTTGCATCAAATGGGATCCTATGGAGTTAGGTTTTGGCTTCCGCCATACATTGACCCCATAGATCCAAATGTGGATCCAATATTGCAGCAGGAGATAGTTTTCCTGGCTTCGTCCATGGCGAATGAGCTCATTGGCAGGGGCAAGAAGGGGGTGGCTTGCTACGCCATCTATGACGCGTATACTCCAGCTAGAGCTTATCAGCACTATCACGGTGGTGTTAGGATATTATCCGAGGCTGCGAGCGTTAAGATTGCAACTCCAATTGAAATTAAGGAGGAGGAATTGAAGGTTAGAGGAGGCTTAGACCCTAAGGCTCAGAGGTGGAATAACCCCAATCCATGGCTGGGAGGCAAGTGGACTCTCAGAGACATAATAGACTATGAATTAATTGCAGTTATGGCTTGCCTCAGAAATGCAGCTAAATATAGGAGGATATGGCTTAAAAACACCCTACAGATATTTAAGAGGGCTTTGAAGCCCGAGTCCGGGCCATATGCCTTCCTAATACCTCCAAATCAAAGGGATCCATACAACATGTATTGGCTCCTAGAAATATTGAGGACGGGCCAAGTTAGAATTCATCGAGCTAAAAGGGACTTTGAGGCTGAGGGGGCGGTTTACCCTGCAGGAACATACGTAATATATTACGCTCAGCCCTACGGCTGCTTCGCGAAGACGCTGCTTGAAGTGCAGAAGTACCCTGAGTTGAAGAGTGCGCCGGGAGAGCCCGTGAAAAAGCCCTACGACCTAACTGCTTGGACGCTTCCACTGCTCATGGATGTGAAGGTGGTCACCGTAAACAGGAAGTTTGAGGTTGAAGTTGAGGAGGTTCATGAAGTTAAGGCTCCGAGTGGGCGGATTATAGGCGGCGAGAAGGCTGAGTGCTACGTATTCACTCCCGAGTCAAATGCTTCGTACAAGTTGGCTGTAGCACTACTTAAAGAGGGATTCAAGGTTAGGAGGGCTGCCGAGCCCATAAGGGTGGGCGAAGATGGAGAGCTTCCTCCAGGGGCATTCATTGTTTTAGATCGGGATGGAGTTAAGCGTAAAATATCGCAATTGCTAGGGGAGTTACCATTAAAAGTGTATGGCTTAACTGAAATTCCCTCCGTAAAGGCGTTTGACGTTAAGCTTCCCAGAATAGCAATCTATCAGAGCTGGTTCCCAATAGCAGATGAAGGTTGGACGAGATTCATACTTGAAAAATTCGGCTACCCATATGAAACAGTTCACGACAAGGACATCAGAAGAGGGGGATTAAATGAGAGGTTCGACGTCATAATAATTCCAAGTCAAAAGCTCGAGGACATAATTAATGGTAGAAGCGAAAAGAATTATCCGCCGGAATACTGCGGAGGAATAGGTGAGGTAGGAGTAGAAAACCTGAACGAATTCGTAATTAATGGAGGAGTACTGGTAACCCTCAATCGAAGCTGCATGCTCCCAATAAAGAGGATGTGGATACCGGTGAGCAATGCGCTGGAGGGATTAAGTGAGGAGGAATTCTACATTCCAGGAGCAATTCTGAGGGTAACCGTCAACACTAATCATCCAGTAGGGTATGGCATGCCCATCGATGCATCAGTGCTATTCGTCAATAGCCCGGCCTTCAAATGCCAGGAAAAGTACGTGGTGGCCAAGTATCCGCCGACAAATCCACTCTTAAGCGGATATATCCTAGGCGAGCAGCACCTCCACAATTTAGCTGCAATAGCCGATGTTCCAAAGGGGAAGGGGAGAATAATATTGTTTGGGGCTCCAGTACAGTTCAGATGCCAAACGCCTGGAACATTCAAAATGCTATTCAACGCACTACTCTACCCTCAAACTTAGCGTCACCCTCGCTTGAGAGAGCTACCTATTTGCCTTCAACCCATTTATATTGTTACTTGTACTATGTGAGCAGCCAACTTCCTGAGAGTAGCTGCGACATTAAATTGGAGAGCAGCTGGCTATCAGAATGTAATCAGCTGGGTTAAGGGTTGAATCGGCGATGAATTTGCACCTATTAAGCCTGATGCAAACAGCCATTGCCTCATCGCCGACTTTGGTTGAGGCTCGAGGTTTTGGAGCAAGCGTAAGTGACTCGCGGATGATCGGCCAGACAATTTCAATGTCCAAGTGACGTTTCAGCACAACTTCATTTGAAGATCCTACTGTGAAGGTACGCTTCTAACTTTTCTCTTGACAATTATGTCATACCCCTGAATTAGAGCGCCTAAAGCTAGTAGGATTTGGTGAGCGTGCCATTGATCCCTCAATACCTTCAGTAGGGGGTTTACTATTGGGACCTCATATTGGGTGTAGTTTTCAAAGTAGTTTATGGTGAGCTTCTCACCTTCAACTTTCAGCTCCCAGATCGTAATGGGCCTGGAGCCAAATTCAAACTCCTTACTGCGAGCATGAATATCGACCAATTCAGTTTCAATCTTGTATTCATACATAACTTTGCCGGCGAGGCGGTATGGCGGAGTGACGTTTAATTCCAACTCTAGACTTTTGAGGTTGATATCAACTTCCGAGCCGATTTCATGTAGATTTTTAGACCACTTATACGTGAGGGCGCCTTCACTTTCCTCGTATAGGATTAATGCGCAGTAAATCAGCTCAGCATCATAAACCTTCACTTCCCTCCTCATTTGCAGGGGTTCAATAATTTCGCAGACACTCAAATGGCACGTGACGTTGATGTCCCTACTTGAAATTGGAATTGTGAGATTCAGCAATTCGTCTTCTCTAATCTCCACCTGCTTTCCATAGATGTTTCCTCCGATGAAGATTTTATCTGCTAAGAAGCCATTAAGGACGAATCCATGCCCCTCAATGCGGAGCTCTGGATCGTATATTAGTGCGGCTGTCACGTAGTAGGGGAGGAAGCTGTTTGGAATTACTGATAATATTAGCCCTGCTAAAATTAAGATGTAGCCCTTGAAGGTGAAGTTACTTATCACGATACGTTTTATACTTAAATTTAATATTTATAGTTTGCCGTAATGTGGTAAAATAGTTAAATAAATTAATATCTTTAAAATTTAATATTTTGCATTTAATATTGATTTTTACCTCATTCCGATTTTTATATATTGGGTGCCGTTATGGTTGCTCATTGCACTTTAAGCTCAAGAGTTGGAGTTACGTCAGCTCTAAGCCTTGTTGGAGGCGCAGTTGTTCTCTTATCTTCAGTCTTCGGCGTTGTTTCTGCTCTTTCATTCATGGGTTTTTCCATATTTGGGGAGATTCATCTTTCAAGTGAATTGAAGGTTTTCATTCCACTTTATGTGACTTTGGCTTCAGCTTCATTTGCCCTTGCATTGGCATCGTACTTCCTTTTGAGGAGGGGTTATCCTAGAACTTCAAGTAAATTTTTGCTTTTATCAGCATTTTTCGGCTTTCTCTCTACCTTCATCTCCATCATTAAAGGTTTGCCTGTTGGAGGTCTAGTCCATGCATTTTCGCTTTTAGGTTCAATTATGTTGGCTGTCTCCGGCGGCCTTGCTTTTCGCCTTCCTCAGGAGCAAGCTGTTCAGTATATGACTCCCCTCGAAATTTCATTGACTGCGGTTTTCTCCGCCTTAACGGCGGTGGTTACTGGCGCTGTTGGTTCGGCTTTTCCATCTCCAACTGGAGGCTACACTCACGTTGGTGACGCCGTGATTTTCTTGACTGCCCTACTTTTTGGTCCTAAAGTTGGCCTTTTAACTGGTGCGATTGGGCCGACCATTGCTGACTTGGCGGTGGGCTATCCAAGGTGGTTTGTCACGGTGCTGGCTCATGGGGTTGAGGGATTGGTGGTGGGGTTTGGGAGGAGGCGGCCCATAGCGGTTCAAGCTCTGCTTTGCGCGGCTGGAGGCTTCATCATGGCAGTAACCTACTTCTACATCAACATTTTCATTAAGGGCTACCCAATAGCGGTAATTTCATTTTACAGAGACCTCTTCGGGCAGGCTGGCTTATCGCTAATAATAAGCTTAATTCTAATCAAGCCATTGGAGAAGGCTGTTGAGAAGCTTGGATTTGCTTAGGGGCTGCAGAGATTTTCGCGGCTATTTTTGCTCGCTGCCTTCAGGCGTCTTAGCGTAGGCCATCATGGACGCTGCCATTGCCGTGAAGCCTAGAATGTATGTTGCCCTCGGCGACCAGCAGTCACTTAAAATTCCCATGCCAGCCATTCCAAGGGCGCTGAAGGGTAGAATGAGAGTTCTTCTGAGACTAATTACTGTTGCTCTCTCCGCGCTTGGAATGTGCATGTTCATCCAAGCGCTCAGTGGGGGTTAATCATGCCGGCTCCAACTTTGAAGGGGAGGGCTGCAGCGATGAAGGTGTATGGGTCGAACATGCTTGTTAGTGATAGGAAGGATGCCGCCATTAAGGCCAGCGATAGGAGTACGGCTCTCCTATAGCCTAATCGTTCCGCCAGCCTTCCGCCCATGTAGCTGCCAACTCCCATTGAAGCCATGAAAACTGCGCTTGCCAAGCCGAGAAGCCGCTCATTGGCACCCATGCTCTCCATGTGCGGAGCCCACGTCAAGGTGAAGCTTGGCATGCCTAGGGATCCTAGAATGGAGCCTACTGTCATTAGAATTAAAGGCTTGCTTTTAATGAGTATGCGTGCGCCCCGACTCAAATACTCCCAATATCCTCCCCCTCTAAATTCTTCAACTCCTCCTCTGCCGCGAGTCCAGAGAAGTGCAATAAAGCTGCAGCAAAGCTTGAAATTGCTCCAACCGCGAAGGGGAGCTCCAAACTATGCTCAGCAATAAATCCTCCAGCCACACTAACAGACAGGGAAAGAATCCTGGCACTACCCAGTATTGAAGCCAGCTCCTCACCTCTACCTTCAGCCTTCAAGGAGTCAACCAGCCAAGCCATGAAAGCTCCACTATAAAGTGCAGCTCCAACAGCAGCCAAAAACTCCGAACATAGGAACATCCACAAATTCCTTGAAGAACTGTAGCTCAACAATCCTAGTCCAAAGAAGAGGCAGCCTAAAGCGGCTATTCGGCCCCTTCCATACTTATCAGCCAACCCGCCAGTAGGATAGTCAAGCAATGCGCTGGAAACCATGTAAAAACCATCTACAAGTGCAACGCCCTTATAGTCCAAACCCCTCCTAATGAGAAATAAAACGTAAACTGGAGCTATGAAGGAGGTAGAAGCTGCAAATAGAACCTCAACTGCATAATAAACGTGCTCAGGCTTTAAAGGCCGCCTAACCCGAAAATCAAATTCACTCCCAGCACAATGACACCTCGCCACAACTTACCCAGTCACATGCACATATATCCTTAACGCCTTCAAGTAAGCGCCAAAGCAAATTAACTTCAAAGCTCAGCAGGCCAAAGCAAGGCTTCACAATTTCGATTTGCCAGAATCCTCCTCAAAGAAAGTGCAGCTCTAAATGAACTGATAAAATTGAACCGAGGAGATCAAATTAAATTGTTTAGCACCTCCTTGACCGCCCGTTAATTCTATAATGGAGTTGGCTGCAGCCGCCATGATGCGGTGCAGCTTTCAACCAGATCGATGGCTCTCAAATTTTCGATTGACTATGATTGCAGTTAATCCGGTGGTAGCTGTGTTTATGGCTGCATTGCTGAATGTAGCTGCTCCAGCGAAGAACGTGAAGGCTAAGGATGTAAATGCACTTACGTCATGGGGACTTAAAAGCTCAATTATCACCGGCAAGCAGGCCATCATGGTTCCGCCATGAATTCCAGGAGATCCAATTCCAATAAGTGGAATTAGCAGGCTTAAAATTAGGAAGGCGCCGATCGGCGCCCTCAAATTCATAATGTGCATGGCAATTAACGTTGAAATCACTAATCCAGCAATGCTCCCACACCTATTAAGCATAGCTCCAAGAGTAACAATTAAATCCCCAACCTCAGGCTTAACTCCAAGCTCTTCACGAACAATCCTAACGTGAATTGGAAGTATCAAGTAGGATGAGCCTATAAACAAGCCCAAAAACAAAGCTCTAGCCAAATACTTCAAAACCAATTTAAGCCCAACGCCGGCCACTCTGAGGGCAATGAAGGTAAGTGGAAGCAAAAGGAATGGAAGGCAAACGGCTAAAACCAGAATTACAGCAATTAAGCAGAAAGCCACGGATGAGGTTAATCCAAGCCTAAAGTAAAGCCTAAAAGCCAAACTGTAAATGATGAGGGGCATCAAGTAGGTGAGCGCTCTAAACAAAGCTCCAACTCCAACAGAAATACGCTCAACAATCAAATCCACAACTGGAAGCCTAAAATGACGATTAAATAGGTACGATAAAAACAGTGCAATGAAAACCGACAGAAGAATGGGATTCAAAAGAATTCTAACCTGAGGAACATGTAAGCCAACAGCACCATCAGACAGCCTACAAAACAGAAAAGGAATAAGCAAAGAAGTGCAAATGGAAGATACAAACATCAAAGCAACAAAAATCAAAACAGCCTCAAAAACCAATCTAAAAGCACCAACCCTAACATTCAAAATCCTATAAGCAGAAGAAAAAACAACCACAAAAACAATAACAGGAGCAAAAGTCAACAGAAAACCCAAGAAAACCTCAGAAATGATTGAGAGCAATCTAACATCAACACCAACAATCCAGCCGGAAATCAAACCCAAAATAAACGAAGCAAAAATCAAATACTCAAACGAAAGCCGAAACCTCACAACCATCCAAATCCCAGCCCAATAAACATAAAACAAAAACTAAATTAACTTTAACAAAACCATGACTAAGCCAAACCCAAAATTCAATTCAAGAAAGCATGTAATGAAGTTAATGAGCAATCACAGCTTTGACGCTAAAACAACTTCTCGACCCAAAATATCGTGCGGATAATCCCTCATGAATTCAAGGTACACTCCTCTCTCCACAAGTAAACGCAGCCTATTAAATTCAAGTCTCCTTGCCATCCCAAATATGGCGTCCATCACTGCCGGCACCTTCCTCCTATCGCCAATCCACAGTGATAGCTTAGCTTTATCCCTTTCAAGCCACAAGCTCTCAATAACGTAGGCTGCCTGCAATTCAGGAATAAACCCCTAATCACCAACTATCCTCCCAACTTCAACAGCATACCTCCACCTACTCTTAAGCCACACAGCATAGGAAGATTCAATTCTAGGAGTTATGAACTCCAAACCTTTAACGACATCATAATTACTTGGAAATACATTAACCACGTACGCCTCCCCCTCCCTAAGCTTAACGCCCCCTAAATCCACCTCCAAATCAACTACGTCATAAGCAACTTCACTCAACCCACACTTACCATAAAATCCTACAGCTCCCTTCGCAGGCCAAACACTAATCGTATCACAATCATTCTCCCTCGCCAATTCAATCGCCCCACCCACCAACGCCCTCCTAACACCCATACGCCTAAAATCCCTATGAACCTCCAAAACATCAATAAAAGCAGTCTTCCCCAAACAACCACGCTCCTCACCAACAACCCTACCATCCAAAACAGCCACCAACGGATACTGATCACTAGTCAACAGGAAGTTCAAGTGCACAGCACAAGTCTCAACACCCATCCACGAACCACCATGAGACCACCTATCCACAACACCCAAATCCCCATAATCAGCCTCAACCCTCCCACCACCAAACCACCTAAACCACCTATCAACGCCAGAACAATAAACATCAACAATGCCCCTAACATCATCCAAAGAAGCAACCCTAACTTCAACAGCCATCCCAAACATACCCAACCCACATAAAGACAAACACTTGAAAAACAAATACAGCATAACTAATGTCGATCAACCGCCTCTTAAAGTTAAGCTAAAAATAGAATTCTCTTAAGACAAGACATTCAACCGAACGCCTCATCAGAGATTAAATGGCGAAATATTTGTACTGGCCATCTATGATTAATCTTTAATGTAGCCATATGAGGCAAAGCCTAAATCAACACTCACATAATCTCCGCTTTATCATTAAGTAATAATAGGAAAATTACACTTAAAATATTTGGAAAAGATTTGATTGAAAATATTATCAGGAAGCTTGTTGGAGGATTAAACCTTGAAGAGCATGGATGTTTTTGAAGAGGGAATAAATTTCGTTAGACAGAACTATGACCAGTTGACTAAAGAATATGATGGGAAGTTCATAGCAGTTTTAAAAGATAAAGTAGTCGCTGATGACAAGAAAATAAAGAAACTTATAGAAAAATTACACAAGAAAGGAATAAACCCCAAAGAGACTTTCATAGAATACATTACTAAAAGAAAAGTAGCAATGATAGTTTAACCTTCCCTCACAGCGAGAGAAGGTTAAAAGAGGAAAACTCTAGGATTAGAGGATGAGATTATTAATAACATTACTAACTTCTCATTTCCTCATAAAGATTGAAGCCTCAATATTCTGCATAAAACAAATGCGCGTCTAAACAGTGATGTTGACTTTCTCTACGCATCCCAGTTAGCCAACTGAGCTTAAGGGGTGGTAAATTAACACATTAATAAAATCGAGTTAATGTAATATTATTTGGTAATGCTCGTTAGGTGACTAAGCGTTATGAAGTATATCGTCAATTTCTACGAGGCAGCGAAAACTTACCTGCAGTCTAGGGGAATTGCATGGTTCGACTTGGAGGCAGTAAATAGAGTCATAAAGTTCCTCGGTGAAGTAGGCGACTTCACGACTTCAACCCAATTAGATGAGGCGGGAATATTGTCAGGAATGAAGTTTCCAACCGGCAGGGAGGCAGGATACATCCTAAAATTCCTATGGTACCTAGGCCTGGTTAAAGCGAAGTACCATCGAGGGCGCTTCTACTACTCCCTAAACAGGAAGGGCGCTCAGTACTTAAGACTACTAAAACGCGGAGGAGAAGTGGCAGTGACACCCATGCTTTACAGCGCCGCTGTCAAGTGGAGTCCAATAAAAGTAATGCTAACCTACCTGCACCTAAAGGGAGAAGCAAAAATTCAGGACATTGTCAGCGACCTAGGCAGCGACATGCTATACTGGACAAAAATTATGAGTGACTTCGGCTTCAAAATTCGGCGCAAAGTAGTGAAAAAGCCATTCAACGATTTCGTTGTAAGGGAGTGCTTAAAGCCGCTGGCTGAGCAACTATGCCTAGTCGAGTCAAGCAATGGAAAAATGAAATTAACCGAAATGGGAAGACAAGTAATTCTCAAAACTTCAACGGCAGAGTGGGAGATCATTAGAAGCAGGCCCAGAGAGCCACTAATATACGCAGCAACAGTGAGCACAATCCTAGATACTAGTCAAGCAACAATGGTTTCACCATGGATAGACGTAAAAACCGCAAAAACCCTCACAAGCGGCTTAAAGAAGCACAGCTCAATCCAACAGCTCAGAATCATAGTTAGAAAGCCAAATCCAGAAACAAGAAAAGCAATCAAAATAATAAGTGAGGAAATAAGTCAACTAGGAGCATCAGTCCAAGTAAGAGCTACGCCAGTTAGAGGGCCACTAACACTCCACGCCAAAACAACAGTAACCGCAAACCAAGCAACAATAACATCAGCAAACCTCCAATACACAAGCCTATGGAAAAACTTCGAGCTAGGCGTATACTACAAGCAAACCCCCGAAGAACTATCAAACCTAATAGAAGACCTATGGGAAACAGCCCAACCAATACAACTATAATTATAGAAGCCGGAAATCGAAGCATAAACTCAGCCAAACTGCCAAGCCCTCCATCAATTAACGAACACTCGCGCAGTCAATAAATATTCATGATGGCCGAGTGCAAATGAATACAACAAGAACTTGACACTTCGTCTAAGCGCAGCGTCTTCAGATTTACAGATCCATTTTATCCAAAACTTCTCTAAACCTAACTATTAGCGTGGGGGAGATCCAAAATCCATCTTCAACCATTTTATTCAGCAACTTCCAAGCCTCCTCCCCTCCCAACAACCCCTCCCTAACGCCCCTCAACAACAAATATAAAACTCCCCTCGGCGTCAAGCCAAAAAGCTTAGCTACGCGGTAAGCCAACTCATCATTCGTAAGTAAAATCTCCGCACTCAGATCCAGTGCAAGCGCTATAGCCTCCCTCTCACCAGCCCCAAGCCTAATCTTCAACCTTTCCTCAACACCCCTCACCCTCTCAATAGAACCCTCAGAAGCATCCCTCACCTCAATCCAGCCATCAGCAACAGCTCCACCAATAACCCTAGAATCCGGAAATCCCTTCAATGAACCTCTCTCAACAGCCTCAACATAAACCGACCTAGGAATACATATCACGCCATAGAGAGCTCTAAGAATATCCAGCCTACCGTACCTCGCCAACCAAATCAACGGCCCAGTATCAGAGACAACCCCCAACACCCAAAAACTCCCCAACCTCCTCTAAAAACCTCTCATCACCATACCTCAAAACAACACCCCTACGCTTAAGCTCACCAAAAAACTCCCAATAACTCAAACCAGAAACCTCAACAGCCCTACCAATCGAAATCAAACCCCTAGAATACAAATCCAAAGCCAACCTCACCCTAAGCTCCCTAACACCAAACCTAATAGCATCACGCAAAACATCAGAACGATCCCTACCCAAAGCCCCAGCCAAAAAATCCAACTCCTCAAGCAACTCCACAGGCAAACGAACAGTAGTCACCTTAAACAAAACAAACACCGTATTCTAATAGAATACAAAAACCTTAAAAACATAATGCCAATACGCCTTAAATAAACCCTAAACACGAGCTGAAACTCAAATCACGAAAAAAGAAGATACGTAGCTACAATATGCCTAAAAGTCATACAAAAACCTACCTAAACTGAAAATGCTAATAAATCACAATATTCCAAAAGCTGCAACTTTCAAAAAGAAACTAACACAAATAACAAACAGGATAATAAGGCAATTCAATTCTGCAAATCTTAAAGGATATTATTGAAACCACTATTAACTAGAAACCTCGCAAATTCAACACAACTCTTCCTTGAACAATTTATTTCTCAATTAAATCGTTGAACTTCCAATTCCAAACCACTTAACTTCCTCCCTTAACCTGCGATACTTAAAATCAAATTTTCTCACTAGAAACACCATAAAAAGTCCTCCAAAGAGCATATTAAAGTCCTGGATAACTATGGACGCAATTAAACTAGCACCCCAAATTCTAATCATCAGTAGAATCGTTACCCTAAAGTATTTCTTTTTAGCCGTTTCATACTCCTTAATCAATTCTCTTGGAGGCTTCTTATCACCTAAAACTGCACCTGCTATGGAGGCTGAATACATACAGGCGTTAAACAATATTTCCTCGGCATTTCGCCCAGGCTTAATGCTCTTAATCACACTTTTAACATAATGAGGTGAACATTTTGCCGAATCAATGCCCTTTCTTATTGCCTTCATTTCAACTTCCAAAAGCGCTAGATCTTCTTCCCCCTTTTCATGAGATAAACCCAAAACACCCTTAGCTACGCACCTATCCTGAACATAATGAAGCGCCCTACCCAAATTTTTCAAAGCCTCACGAAAATCCCCCCTCAAATAAGCCAATCTAGCACTCCAAATATATTTCATAATAACACTAAAAGGAGGCCTATGATGAGGTACGTGTCTAGTATAGGATCTCCCACTACCAAATTTATCCGGATATCTATCAGGCTCAACAGAACCCTGACATAAATACTTCTCCCATGCTTTAGGCAAATTAAGCTCCCTACATATTGCCCTAGAAATAGCCACATGAGTTTTCCACTTCATCAAATTAAATAATTCAATTTTCAAATAATAATTTTTTAATGAATAATCGGCATGATTTCGCAATTTCATTAAGCCCTTCCTGCTGAACCTATCTACGTAAGGCGTAGCATAAGCAGGATTTACATAATAAATTAAGCAAGCCAGTAGCAAGACTAGAAACACGATTAACATCACTCGATTTGTCAGAGCTCCCTAACTGCTTCACACAAGCTAGGGATGTTTTCCTAGGACAAAAAAGCAATAGCGAGAAATAAAATCAAAGTTGCAAATGCAGGCAAAGTCGCCTGATACGTCGTCAAGCAAATTCATGTGCCAATGGATAAGCTAACTAGAAAAGAGGCAAAACTAGGCTTATGACTTTAACCTTTCATTTTCCAACATCTTTTTCTTATATGATTATGCTTATATTCTCTTTCCTCGCACGCCATCAATTACTAAAGTTTTGTGCTGATCCTTCTTAGTGTATCTACAACCGAATTTGAATATTGGCAAGTAAACTAGTTTTAATTGTAGAATTCTAAGATTTTTCTCAGCAATTTTCAAAAATGCTTTGGGCTCTATAACCATTTTCCTTTGGAATATGTGTACAATAACATCTTTATTAGTCATGGGCTTTACTGGATCATGCACTTTAAAATCATTTTTTACGATTTTACATGTAATGCTCTTTATTTGACTAAGAGAGTCAACTGAAATTAAATGATCTTTATACTTTTCAAACAATTCCTTAAATTCATCTTCTTCCTTACCTGAACTATCTAAGTAAAGCTTACAAGATCTGGTTATGTGCGCATACTCTATTACATCTGTTAACTCAAAATACCTTTCACTTGAGGGTGTCAACAATTCTTCAAGTATTCTAAATGGATTTAATGCGCCTTTTTCAGAAATTAATCCTCTAACTCTACCTTCAACCATTACAGCTAAAACATCTCTTTTAACGTGAACTTTGTATGAGGCCTTACGGAAGTAAAAACACTGGTATGTTCCAAAAACATACCAGTACGGCTTAAATTCAATTTCTTTAAAAGTAACTTCAACTTCTTCAGGTTTGGGATGGAAAATCCTGCCAAAAAGCTTCGTTTTCTGCTTTTCGCAAATTGATAACGCAATTTTATGATTCATTGGTTTAAACATAGCAAGTTCTAACGAAACTTCCTCAGGATTCCAGCCATTACCAGTTTTTTGTTCTCTTGTAACCCTTAACAAAGCCCTAAACTGTTCTTCACTAGCAGGTAAATGAATAACATGTGATTTATCTTCAATATAGTAACTTGAACTTACCACAAAAATATATTTGTAGCAAAACATATATAAAATTTTGAGCTAACAATGATGAACATACTTGAGCAAATGGGCTTAATAGATAAGTTAGCAAAATTAGCAGAAAAAGCACGTGATTTTCATAAGAACAAAAGAAACTTTGATAAAGGAGGTATTTTATCTCAAGAAGGCACCTTGACCTTAAATAGGATAATTAGTGAAGCACACAAATATGAACTTCTAAAAGACACACCAATAATATTAGTGGACTTCATAGAACGATATAAAGCAGACTTCATACTAAAAATCTTGCAAGAAGAAATAGAAGATAAAATAAACTCAATACACAATGAAATAGCAAAAAGCTTCCTTAAAAGTCCAGTGCAAATAGCAAAAACCATACCGCCAGATAAAAGGGGAAGAATTCTGGAAATAATTGGAAGAGACTGGCTAATAAACGTAGTAAATGAGCAATGGGGTGAGGCCAAATACAAGCAGATAAAAGGGACAGACATAGATGCAATAGCAATAATAAAAGAGAATGAATCATATAAAATCTACATTGCAGAAATAAAATCAAAACTTGATAAAAGAAAAGCAATTAAAGAATTCATAAATCTAAACAATAAATGCCAAAAACTAAGAAACATATATCCAAACTCTCAGATATGTGAAAAAATAATGATAATCTTCTCCAAAGTAGATGAAGACATAAAACAAACAGCAAAAACAAAATTCGGAATTGTCATATGGGACATAGAAGTATTCAAAGAGATATCTATCAAACAGGGCAAAAAAGGAGGAAAATTCTACTTAGATGCAGTAATGGCACTTAACGCAAAAGCTTGATATTACTGGTGATTACCATGGTTGTTGCCTTCGATATCGAAACTACCGGTCTAAATCCCCTCAAAAACGTTGTAATTCTAATTGGTGTAAAGAAAGGAAAGCAACTAATTCAATGGAAAATTTGGGAGTACGGAAGTGAAGATAAAATAATTCTCGAATTTATGAAATATATTGAAAGCGTCGATCCTTATGACGCGGTTATTATAGGTTACAATGCTTTAAAATTTTAAATAATTTTTTCTTATTCTATCTAAATTTAGCTGAAACTTTCATTATAACTTTTGGAGCGTCTATTATCTATATTTCATGAGAACTCTTGCATTGTAAATTGAAAGCCAGTATTTCATCTTGCTAAAGTCTTTTGCTGAAAGGATTTCATTGATTGCCCTTTCAAGTATTGGATCTCCTAAAGATATCTTAAGTAATTTATGATATCCAAGCTTACTAATCTTGCATCTCCTAATGTTGTCTTTGGTGAGATAATATATTTCTCTTAAATATGCGGCACGTATATGACTACTTGTGTCTAAGCTATCCACTATGTTTTTTAAGTAGTTTAACATAGATGGGCTTAAGACTCCAAGTAGATGCAATTTGGTCTTGCGTCCAATTTCATGTCTAATCGATTTGACTATTTTCTTAATTTGGTTTAATTTTCCTTCTTTAATGAGAGGTACAAGTGAACCTATGGCTATATAGTTGGAACCCATTTCTGCAAGTTTTCGCGCTGAATAAGTATAGCTTTCTACATTCCATCCGTGAGCTACGGTAATTACTTCAACTCCGAGCTTATCAGCGAGCTTTAGATAGACTTCTGCTAGATCTAAATTTCTTTGCAAAATTTTTTGCTTAGCTTCCTGAGAAAGCTGTTTATTGACTAATGGGTGATCTTTCTGGATGATATAATCTGCACCTAGCCCGACTTGAATGTTAAATATGACGTTGATAGGTATAGCTTTATTTTCATGGCTCCAAAGAGAAGAAATTAATGAATCGACAATTAATTTACCTCGATAATTAAAGCATGTTTTAAATCCTTTACTGATCAGATGATCCATATGGCGCTTAGAGTTCATTATATTGCCTAAACTAATTAGAATTCCATCAACTTCCATGTACTTCCAATATGGCGGGTCTTGAGGGTTTAATCTCCATGTTAGGTAGATTTTCAAGCGATTTCTCCTCACGCATAGAGGGATATTGCCTTTATAGCTTCTTCTGGATCTATTTTTCCATTTCTGAGATAGATTTCATCATAGATTATTGCTGTTAACCTTAGAATTTCACCGGGATTACCATTAGTATAATCATATAATCTATCAACGACACTTTCTGGAAGGAAGCTTGCAACCTCGGGTAGATATATTCTAAGGAATTCGAGGACTTCATTTTTTGTTAAATTTCTTAAGTATATTAGCATCGCTGAAAGGCGTCTAGACAAGGCCATGTTTATCGAGACAATTTCATCCCAGCCAGCTGGTGTAGAGGCAACTAGCATGAATAGATTATAAGAAGCGTCATCAATTAATCTTCTAAGAGCATTCATGTATGATAACCGCTTGTACTTTTTCAGCTCCAATATTGTTTCAAATTCATCGAGCAAAATCAAAATCAACTTATCACCTTCAAGAATTAATTGAGTTAGCATCTCCAAGGATGTCCAAACATCTAAATTCCTTGTTAAACCAAGCTTTCTACGAATCTTAGCATCAAGCTTCTCTCCCAATAACCATAAGTAATAGAAGTATTCGTAGGTTTCAGAGGAATCAGCGGGTGTAATGGCTATCTTGTCATTGATTACTCTTAATGCTATCTCCTTATACATTCGATTTTTAAGTAACTTTCTCATCACCGCATTGTAGAGGTCTAGGAAGCTTCTACCAGGAGATGAAACGTAAATTGGAAGGACCTTTTTTGATGATGAATATACGTGCTCTAAATGCTTAAGAAAATGCGTTTTACCAAAGCCATAGCTTCCAATTATAGCTCCTGCGCCGGAAAACCTTCTTCGCTGAGATTTTTCAATATAGCTTCTTATGCGCTCAACATTTCCATCGGGATCAAACATTTTATCAAAGAAGCGAGGAATTGCAAGACGATTAAGCATAATCACCACTTCCCACTTTTGATGAAGATATACACGTATTTGCGACCCCTAACGCTAACTGCTCTACTAGAATTTTTGTCAAAGAGAGGTGCGGGAGCTAGGATCACGTTCTCTCGATTTTCATCAACAAATTTAGCAAGAAGCTCCTCGAAAACTTTTGAGCTCAAATTAAGCTCCTTAATAATGCACTTTCTTACCTCTACAATAGGCACGTACTTAGACCGCATATTTCTTGAAATCTTCCTGTAAGTCTCAATTATTTTGTCCATAAAAAGCGAGTAAATTTCTCTTTGCTTAGCTGGTGAAAGATAAAGTACTTCATTCAGCAGCCTAAGCGAAATATCCACAACTAACGCATTAAGACCCGTCTCTTCAGCTATACTTTTAATAGTCGTAAATCCACCAAAGTATGCATTTGCAACTCTCTCATACTCCGGCAGCCTCAAGAGATACTTATGTAAAATGTCTCCCCGCTTCTCACTATATGCTTCCAAAAAGATCTTGCCATCCTCAGTTATGGAGTAGCTTTCTCCATTATACGTTGCAAGCTCCATTTTTAACAAGGTATGAATCGCTTCAGAAGATCCACTATAGGCTTTACCAGCAGCAATATTGCTTAATGTCCTTATCAAGGACTTAATGGTAACTGGTCTCAATGTCCTATCACCAGGATTTCCAGTACATTTGGCATTATGCTAATATATTGCTCTAAATCTAAAAGTTTTACGGGTACTCCAAATGTTTAGTGAAGAAGAGGAGATAAAAATACTAGGTACTTCAAAAATTACGAGACGTTTCCAGGTGACAATAATTAAGGAAGTTAGAGAGCTCCTCAAAATAAAAATCGGAGATATCCTCGTATTTGAAAAGCATGGAGATAAAGTGATAATCAGAAGAGGTTGACCACAATTATTGTGTGGACTTTTTAAAGCCGATCCAATTGAGTAAAGTTGGATTTTTAGCTTTGAAATGTAAATTAAGCATATCAAAGATGTGCTTAATGAGTAAAGTTTGATTTCTAACGCCCTTCACGGGGAACACTGTTGCCCTTATGTCGTGGTTATGATATGCCTTAGTAATTGGCGCTACTATCACAGCTCGATCATCCATAAGCAACTTATTAACAGCTTCCTCAGCAGCCAGCAAATAGGCTTTGCTTAGATTAACGATGATTAAATCATAGTCGTCTTTAACGTAACTGAGAATTTTTTCCTCCACATTGTGCTTTGAAGCCCATTTTCTAATCCAATCACTAGACTTTCCGCTGAATGTTGCATCATACGGTATAATGCGATCTTGCCCATGAATAACGCCATATCGAGCTGATATAAAAACTACATCAACTTTCACACCTTTGCTCCTAAGCTTATTAACACCTCTCTTAACAACTCTAAAATTGCCAGCATACATATCTTCAGCCTTCAAAATAAATTCGCTAAGCAATTTTCTGTAAAGACCTTCGTTCTCAATATCAAATTTAGGCTTACTTAGACCATAACTTCTCAATTTTTCGTCAATTTTTCTCCACTCAACATTTTTCTGAGCCGTGCAATTGGTTATCACAAGAATGTTCTTCAGCTTTGTTGGAATCCAAGGATTCAAGTCTAACAATTTTGTCAAATCTAGCTTTAAGTGCCTGCTTTTAGCTATTCTAAAGTTGACAAGTTTTTTCTCCTTCAAAAAATTACTAAACACCCACACATTATGGAAGCCTCTTCTCCTATTTCGATCATTACCTCTAAATATTACCACGTCAATTCCGATTTCACGACAAATTTTGCACTTGCACTTTTTCCAAGGCCTATTAATTAATAATTCATAGTAGTATGGCAGGTAGTCTACTCCCCCATTAAGATAGACGTACTCTTCGACGAGCCGCCACAACTCCCTAAAATTCATCGCGCCTTCGTCATACCTATGAAGCGCATCGAGCAACTCCTTTTCAAGTTTACTTTCTTTCCACACACGAATCGCAGTATAGGCTTTGCCATCCAAAGTAATGTAATTGCTAAAATGTCTAAGCCAAGCAATTCGAAGAACAGTCGAACTGTCAAATGACACCGTCTCAGCTATGCTGCCCTCCAATTCTTGAAACAGCGGAATAAGCTTAAGTCGAGCAACTCCTAGAAAATGAAGTCTCCTAAGCTTAACACCATGCAACTCTCCACGGAGCTTTTTTATAAGTTTCTTAATGAAAACCGAACTGCGCCTAGCTAAACCTCCAAGAGCAAAACTGTCAAATCCTTTACTGTAAAGTGCCTTGACAAACTTCACATAATCATTTGAATTAATGCCCTGCACTGCTGCCAACAACAAAAACTTTTCCTTGAAATTCCTCCTCCACTCATCAAGCATCTTCAAAGCATTCTCATAAGTAATACGCATCCTCCACAACTGATCCTCAGCACTCGTGCCAAGAATAGCTATATGATCAACAGTAACACCAAGATCAACACCAATTCTTGAATAAAACGTCAACATCTCAACGGGATCATATGGCGGGGTTATTTGACGGACATACTGCCAAGCACCGCAATCGCCCATAACCTCAGCATGCCCAGGTAATCTTAAAAAACTCTTAACGCCAAGCTCTTCAACACGCCTAACAATATGCTTAAGCTCCAAAACACTACGAGAGACCAGCACGCCCTCAAAGGGAATTTCGCCAAGAATGTGCCAAAGCCTAGCACCAAACCTAAATTTATCCTCTATAAAGCCATCAGAGTGACGTTCTTCCTTAAAATCAAAACCACCATCAACGATATCATGCCAATCGGGGAGTAGATATTTCATGGATTCTTCCCTTAAAATTACACGACCTGTTATGCCTTATTTTTGTTGTGATTAAGCAAGACTATTTCATTTTTCTTTTATAATAATTTAAAAAAATAATTTATTTAACTTAGTATCATTAATTAAAAATTTCATAAAAATGTAAAATTAATAATAGATATTGAGAAATAGTGTGATAGATATGATAACAATAATTAAAGCTATTTATATTAACAATTTATATTAAAAATCAAGTACCTTGAAAACATTAATGTTAGAACATGTTCATATTAAAGTTTTGTTGATAAGTTCTGACGCATTTTTTCTTCGGAAATTATATACGACATTCATAATGCGCCTCAAATTAAAATTTGCTCAGTTTTCTATCCAAAATTATACTAAAACTTTTAAGTTTTTGCGAGAAATTTATTTATGAACCATGAAACTCATCTTGAGTTTCAATGAAATATCCAGACTGGGAAAACATTCATGGAAAAATTTGACTGATGAGCATAAAAAATTAAGTGAAGATTTAATAATCAGCATAAAGGACTATCTTGAAAATAAAAAGAAAAGACATTATGCTCATGTTATTGTTGCACCCTATGGATCAGGAAAATCAACATTATTAGACTACTTGGCATATTACACTTGGAAAGAGCTTAAACGGCCTGCAATAATAGCTAATATGAACAGGATCTTAGAGTACATAAATAATAAGTATAAAAAGGAAACTAAAGGTAAGCTACCCGAAGATAAGCTACCTGATATATTGGAGGAATTTTTCAAAGATTCATTGATTATGCTAAAAAATATAATACTTCATGAAAACAATGTGCCGTTACCATTACGCTCAATTATTCCATTAAATGACATAATTTCAATAATTGATACTTTTCTTCAGAAAAATATAAGAGGATTACTATTAATAGATGAAGTTGAAGAGGCATTAAAGCAATTAAAAAATACAATAAATTACGTCACAAGCCCCTTTAGAGGATTATTTGATGCAATATACAATACTACATCAAAAATTTATGTAGTGATCGCTTTTGGACCTCAAAGCGTATTAATGGAAGACATTCTAGGCTTATCCTCTGGATGGCGTAATGTAGTTAAAAGCATACCTTTATCCTCTCCTAGTATGATTTTTAATGAACTTCAAAGGCTTCTTCCCAACGAAGAAAAGAAAATCTTAAGACTTCTTTCAAATACTTTATGGTGGATAAGTAAAGGAGGACGGCCCGGATGGGTTTATAACTTTATAGAACAAAGTTTTCCAAGAAAGGTTATTCATTGTTTAAAAAATTTTAATGAAAAAAAGGAGCTAATTTACGATGATGAGTTACTAAAAGCTCTCAAGAAAGAAGTTGTTAAGGGTATACCCTGCTTTTCAGAATACGACTATATGAATATACTTAACTTCTTGCCAAGCGATAGCTATATAGAAAGAAATCTCTTTAAAGTACTACTCGTCTTGATAGGTCCCCTGAGTGAAAATGATATTAGGAGTTTAGGAATAAATTACGACCGCTGCATTAAATTAAACCCCAAGATATTTGTCGTAGGAGATAAATTGATTCCTTATGATGCTTTCATCACGGCGGTTAGAAGAGATCTAGAGAAAGTTGCTAAAAGTCGAAAAGCACTCGATTATAGAGATGGCAAAATTATTGAAAGAGCCATAAACCTTCTTGCCTTAGTTTTTAGTGCTTGGTCAGCCTTTGTCAATAAAATCCCCATGATATTAGATGAGAGAGATGCGTGGCAAGAACTTAAAGACATAGCAGCTGACTTAAGTCGAGAAATGTATGATACAGAAACAGCCCGCCTAATAGAAAATTTTGAAATTCGTTGGCTTAAAATACCAAAAGAAGCCTATACTCCCGATGGTATAGTCTATGTAGCAATGCATCCAAGAATTATTGAAAATATTTACCCTCCAATATTTTCTATCCCTCTAATAGGTAAAGCGCGTCTAGATGGAATAGATGAAGTATACCCGTTTCTACGAGATCAAGATTTAGAATATCTATCTGAATTAGCACAACAGCTTTTTGGCATTTTAGCTCACATCTTAAGCAATCAGAAAAATCAAGTTAAAGATGTTGCTGAAAAATATCTACTGGTGCCAATTATAGACGGAAGTAATTTGAATAAAATAAAAGAGTACATATTTAACAGTAAACTTAATGGAAAACATCCAATTTTAATTCCACTAAGTCCATCAGGTGAAAAACTGAAAAAAACAATAGACCTACTTAAGAAGGAACTTAAAAGTTTTGATGAATTGCAAATAACTACAATATTAGAAAGAATTAGTCCTCGTATGTCCATTTTTGTATTAGGCATTCTTTATGATATTGCTCATCAGGGCAAAAATGAAATATTATATACAGAGAGTGAAGAGGGATTAGCGAGAATAGAAAGAAGAATATTAGAGTCATATTCACGACAACTACTATTAATACTTTATGAAGCCATAATGGAAACAAAACGTGCCATAAGTTTGCAAGAACTATTACCTGATTATGTTTTAGAGCTTTGTAAGAAACTTGATGAGCAGGCTCATAGTAAGTTAGGATCAAAAAGAGCAGAAGACCTTTGGTGCGTTCTTGCATCTCAAAAGACTATTGAAATATACGAAAAAATAATTGAATGTTTGAATGAAATTAATCATTTGACATCGGACCTTGTTGAGATTATTTATCCCGATGAAAGAGAGATCATTAAGGGCTTGCTAGTTAAAAAAGGCGCCTTAGATTATGTGAGGGATGCAAAAAGTTTATTTGAAAAATTATCTAAATGCTTAAGAGATAATAACACATTTAATATGCTAAAATTAATATTAGAAGATGTTTTGAATCAAGAAAAATACATAGATTCTTTATTTAACAGAATTCAACATTCACTAAAAGAAATCTTTAAAGAAATTGAATATAAGAGTGTTTGGTACGCATTAACGTCATATTTGACTCATATGCTGGCAGATCAATGCTCAAATCCTTATATTAAAGGATTAAATGGAAAAGACTTGCAATTTGAAAAATCCAAGCTTAAAATTAAGTTAGGTAAATTGAAAGATAAACTTAATATTAATAAGCTTAAAGAACTTGCTAACTTAATGGAAAATTACCATTTGCCACAATTCATAGAAATGTTAAGAGAAAGACTTGAAAAATTTGAGAAAGTGTTAAACAAACTAAAATCTTTAATAGAAGATCTTAAACCAACAAATATCTATGAAAAATGGACTTATACTGTTGCTTTTATTAAAAAAGAAGCTGAAAGAAGTTTTATGGAGAACATAACAACTATACTTGAAAACCTTGATAGTAAACTTTTGGGTAGCTATGCTAGTTATTTAACTCAAATTAGCGATATCTTTACGAAGACAATCCCAGATTTAAAAAGTAGAATCTATAATATTAGCGAAAGTGGAGAACCGGTTCTCAATGAAGATTTGAAAACAATACTCAAAAGAAATTCAAATCTTAAGAGTTTGCGTGATCAACTTCAAAATTATATAACTCAATTACAAGGCGCGCTAAATGACCTAGGCAGGTACCCCATTAAACATGACTTCAAGAAACTGCTCACTCTCCTTGATGAGATAAACGAGATGATGATGGTATGATAAAAGGAAAAGCAATTGATTTCCTTAAAAAAATAAGTAATGAAAGACGTGAAATTGAACAACACTTAAAAGAGTCATTAGAATATGCAGAAAAAATTAAAGAAATTATAGAAAATTATCCTGATTTTTGCAACCATATCCGAAGACCATCTAAGCCGAAAGGGTTATGTCTAGATGAAATAAAGCAATGTAAGAATGAACTACAAGAAATTTATATTGAGCTAATTGCTACAGCTGTCTTGAATAGTTTAAATATGGATTTTATTACTAAATCATCACTTATAGGCATAGTCCAACCTATAGCTGAAGAAATCCATGAAGGAGTCTTGTCTTTTAAAAACCTAATAATGCCAAAAGAATTTGGTATAGCTTTGTCAGAAGCTATATCGAGCTACGATCCTAATGTTGTACGTTCTGTTATCAAAAGCCTTTATACCGAGGATTTAGAAAATATTATGAAAATTAATGATGTAATTTCTAAGGTGAAGAAGAATGCAATTACATTTTACGGTAAAGATCATGCGAAAGAAATAGAAGAATTGTTGCTTAACTTGTTAAAACATTATGTGAGAAAGATTTTTGATAAAGAGGTAACTGTAAAAATAATGCTCGATGAAATAAAAGAACTTCAAGAACTAATACATGAAGCATATGTTATGACAACAAATTGTAATGCTATTTCTATACCTCGAACTAATGTATTAAAGAATTATATGATTAGGGCC
Organism: Candidatus Culexmicrobium cathedralense; assembly: GCA_025061115.1. Classification (GTDB taxonomy): domain Archaea; phylum Thermoproteota; class Methanomethylicia; order Culexarchaeales; family Culexmicrobiaceae; genus Culexmicrobium; species Culexmicrobium cathedralense. The sequence goes on from JANZKC010000004.1 coordinate 148,616, forward strand.
TTCGCAACAACAATATGTGATTATCTGAATAAACTTATTAAGACGTGTCATCAGTTACAAGAATTGCCTAAACAAAGTAAATGTACTAAATGGAAAGAAAATATTGAAAAAACATTAAAAAATATTAAGCTTCTTATTAGTGAAATTGAAGATGAAAAATATTCTAAATTATTTAAAATACAAAAAATAATAAATAAATTAGATATATCTAATAACATTAAAAATAATATCGCTTCCTTAATACAAAAAATGTTACAAAAAAATGGGCATTTAAATGAAAAACTTTGGTTAGAACTTGATGAAAAGTTAAACAATATTTTTAGAGGAACGATAAATGACGAACAACAAATATTACTTAATGTAATTTTTTCAATGTTAACTGATGAAAAACGTGAGATGACTATTATAGAAATAATTGAACATGCCACGAAGAAAGTGGCTAATAAGGATAAGATGCTTAAAGCGTTGTATGAGCTTTGTGAAAAAGGCTTGGTAGAGTGTTTTGTAAGGGTGTAGATTCATGCCTCTTCCCGTTCCCCCTAAAAATATTGTAGAAATATTTACCACTAATGGTCGTAGTGAGGATTTTGCTAAAAGATACGTTGCTAATGCTATTTTATCATTAATTGAAGAAAAAGAACAGCAACATATACAAAACCTGGATTATGATGCTTGGGTAAAACTTTCTTATAAAGATATATGCGAGAAGATTATAGAATATGTGAACCATTTTGCTCGTGCAATTAATTCAAGGGGTTTGTCGTATGATGATGTAAACCATTCTGAACTATCTGAATATATAGCATGTGTTCTTTACACATTTGCGTCAGAAGGTATTTATGAGGCGCATCATAGCCGCTACATAATAATAAGGGGTGAATATGATGTTAATGCAATTAAGGATAAATTGACGAATAGCTTTCTAGAGGTCAGAAGTAGGTTTATTGAAATCGCACGTAACCTTGTGAAAGTAAAACAAAGATTTTGGAATACATCGATATATGAGGCAAAACCATTGATAGATAGAGTTTTTGCATACGTTGAACCAAGGTTTTTACCTATTGATGTTGTTGATATATATCAAATTTTGGATGCCCTGGCTGAGAGAGTTAAAGTATTATATGAGGTTTTTTGTGGGAAGTTACGTAAAGAAGAGAATTCTCAAACAAAGGATTTCCTTGGGGAAGTTGTAAAAAATTTTCTTCAAAAAGTTATAAAATTTAGGCTTTACGAATATCAGGTGCGAGGATTAATACAAATTTTAAATAACGTTAAAGATTGCATCGATAAATGCGTGGAAAGAGCAGTAGTATTACAAGCACCAACAGGTTCCGGAAAAACTGAAGCTTTCGTTTTGTCGATTATTCTTGCTTCTCTTGCGTATAAAGCCGCTTTAGATTGGGATAATAAATCACCTGCTGCGCTCATTATTTACCCGCGTAGAGCTTTAGCAACAGATCAACTGAAACGACTAATTACTTATTTATTCCATATCAATAATGTACTTAAAGATGTTGGTAATAGGAGAAAACAAAAGTATGCCAAGTTAAGGCTTTCAATTAATTATACTGAAATAAGACCTATGAGAGAATATGAGGCTTTAGCAAAAAAGGTTCAACAAGAGAAGCCTAGAGAGTGGAAAGAATATAAAATGAATTACATAAAGGTATTGTCGAAATATAGCAATGAAGGTGAAGTTTTAGTAAAATTGCCATTTCTGTGGCTACCTGAAAGTGATGAAAATCCCTGTATTGTAGTCTCATCAGACAGTTACATATGGTATAACCAGGACATGGATTTTGTTACAGTAACTAAAGAAGATGTTTATGAAAAACCAGGCGACATTCATGTAACCCTATTTGAGACCTTGAGAAATAACTTAAGAAATAAAAGAGCACATCCTATTTTTGGTTTTCCTTATGAGTATGGTCCCTTTATAATTGTATTAGATGAAGTGCATACTTATATAGGCATAACAGGCGCAAGATACGCGTATCTTCTCGATAGATTATTAATGGTTATTAAATGCCGTACCAATCGCCATACAAGAGGTGTTTTGTTTGTATGTGTAAGTGCTACTGTACCTAATCCTGAAAACTTTATAAAAAAATTATTAGCTGTAAAAGAATTTGCCATAGTGTCTCCGAGAGAAGCAGAGACTATCCCCCTTGGGAACGAATATTTCTACGTAATAATTCCTACGACCAAATATCTTGTAAACCACTTAGCAGTTTCTATACAAGCTGCTATGGTTCTGCATTTCAATATACCTGCATTAATTGAAGAAAAAGGAAAGAAAAAGAAGAGTTTTATCTTTTCGGACAACCTTGACGTCATCGAAAGATTTCGAAGAGACTTTGGAGATGCCATTAATAGAAAATTGCAAGATCTCAGAAATCCCCTAGATCCTGCTTTTTACGATAAGACGATTAAGGAGTTTGGTGATGGACTATGTTGGAAAGAAGCACTTGATAAACCGTGGTTACTAGAATACCTTAAGTCGTGGAAAGAGGGTGAATATTGGTGGCCGTATGCATTGGAGAAAAAAGAGGGATTAACATTTGACAAATTATCAAAATATACGGGACCTGAAAAAGGAGATGTAAAAGAGAGTGATATTGTCGTTGCAGATTCTGCGCTGGAGTTAGGGGTGGATTATAGGGATGTTGTCGTAATATATCAACACGGCATTCCATTAAGTATTGCTTCATTAATACAAAGAGCCGGACGTTCAGGTAGAATTGTGCGAGACAACCCCCTTGTAAGGGTGGCTGTAGCAGTAATGTTATCTCCATACATCCCTTCACAGGCAGCTCTATTCCAACTTCTTATTAGAAGCGAATCATTAAGGAATGTTCTTGAATATGAAAGTTTGAATATACCTGTTGGCAATAAGAAATTAATAGCTCAAACTATAGTGGAAAGTATTTTAGATTATATGTCGTTAAAACCCCAACACTTAATGAGGTTTGAAGATATCGAAAAAAGATTACTTACATTCTTAAATAAAGAGGGGCGCTCCATTGTTCAATATATTAAAGATATGTTGAGGAGGCGTGCGGTTATGCTAAAACTCGAGATAGATGATGTGATAAAAAGCACATTAGATACATTAATCGAAGAACTGAAAGATGCTTGGGAGGCTTAAAATTGTTCAAATTAAGTCATACAAAGGTCTTATGCAGATATCTCCCTCCTACTCTATTTATGGAAACAAATCTACCTGCCGTTAAAATTAAAATGGGGAAAAAGAACGTGAGGAGTGAAGATATTGAACTATCTTTATCAACATATTTACCAGGAAAAGTAAGCTTTAGATGCGTTCCTGGTCTCATAGTACCTATTTATAAATCTCGTAAACGCAGGAAAAATAAACTTGTAATTATCACCGATAAGGTATATGAGCTTAGAAGCCCACTGTTAAGCTCTCATGAAAAAGAAAAAATTAGAGAAGAATTGCCATTTTCTTTTAAGGTTTATCTAAATACGTTTGGGCTTCCATGGAAAGTAGACTTTTATAGGCTTGGCGGTGTTAATGCTCAGCCTTTTCTTTGGAATAACGGCTATCACTGGATGTTGTGGTTGACGAAAGAGCATATGATGTCAATAGTTTTTGAAAAGAAAGATATTGAGAACATTCTCAAAAGATATAGAATCAAAAACATATACTTTCTAACAGAAAGATCAACTGTTTATCCGCTATTTAATTTGACAGTACTTAAATCTCTTGAAAAAACAGCTAATACTTTGCAATCTATCGCTAAAAGGCTGGGTTTCAATTTTATTGAAAGTGACGTGAGTTATTACTCAGCTGATATATTTAAGTATCTTTACGCTTTAAATTTAGAACTTGAAGTTCGCGCTGTCAGATCCTCTCAATATAATAACTCTTGTTCTCTACCCCAGCTTAGAAAAGTTACAAGGTTTAAACGAAAAATCATAGGTACAAGGATACTTGCTAGGGATGAAGATATGTTGTCTCCTATATTGTTAGGATTTAAAATTGAAGATACCCCTTTATTGAAGTTAACTCCCGATGTTGAAGAGTTTATAGAGTATTTTTTAAAGAAAGGCTCGCAATTAATAATTCAAGATTCTTTATCGGGTTATACGAAATATGCTATAATAATGGACTTGACTATAAATCAACTTTTAGGAGATATAGGTTGCCATAAATTGCTTACCAATTTAAATCATGTTTTTTCGTATTTTGATATTTTCTGCAACGAACCAATACTTGATATTATTGAAAATGGAGATAATCTGTTTCACTACCTTCTGTGGTTTGACGAAAAACTAAGTGAAACAAGTAAATGCCCTGCAGATCTTTTGATATTTAAAGAGATAATTGGCGAACGTTTATCGTCTTGTAACTTTTTATCAAAGATAAAAAAGATAAATCAAAGTATTAAAGAGAAAATCGAGAACAGACTAAAGGAAATTTCAAGTCAAGTTAAAGAAGCTAAATTTAATATACTAATGTCAATTCTTAATCATACTTTTAGTCACCATTTTCTTAAGGCTATAACTTTTAGAAGTAGTGTCAACAGCAGATACCTCGGAGAAATTTATCATTCATACTTTACCCATCCCAATTCTGGGAAATATAAATCGTTTTATATATATGAAATATCATCAGGAGGCGTTGGAGCCCTTGAATCTGTTGTAAATACTTGGCAAACAGATAAACAGAGTTTCATTATTGATGTCTTATTGCAAGCAGGGTCGTGTATTATAGGTATGCCTGAAGATTTGGTCTATAATATGCTACTTAAGAATTATAAGCCGCCTTCATCGATTGATGAGGCGAGATGTTATGTTATACAGGGACTCAAAGACGTAGATCTTCTAATAACGCCTGAGGAGTGTGAAGAAGCTGCGAGATTATCGTTTAGTATAACCAAGGAATTTGATATGAGAGGTTGGGACATTGCTAAAGAGGTTGCTTACTGTAGAAGGGCGCTTGAAGATAAAATTAAAAGAACTGCCTTATCTCATGAAATATGCATTAATGTTCTTAAGAACCTTAGCTCTTGTAAGAATTGCAAAGAAGTGCTTGAAGAAATCATTCAAAGGACAAGTGAAGCACAGGGTTGGAATGTTGACGTAGAAATTCTAGATGAAATAAGAGAGGCTCTTTTCAATGTAGAAAACAAATTAGTCGAAAAAATAAGGAAAGGTGATAAAAGCATGAGAAAAATTGTAAGAGAAATTGGAAGGATACTAGAGGCGGCTTTACTGAGATTTGTTCTTACATCATGTCCAACAGCTTGCGGTTGGTGCTATATTAACTCTAGTGGATGTAGTGAAAGCTCAGCACCATGGCTTCAAGCATTGACTCTAAATAGGAGATTGTTAAAACACTATGCTACATGGACATTAAAGAGGGTTAGAGATAAGAGAAATGAAGGTCTAACCTTAGCTTCAGTAAAAATTGGAGGAGACGTAATAAAAGTAATAGGGTAGTTGGATGATCATGTTCTTCATTTACAGAACCATTGGATCAAGTAAGATAGAACAAGCGTTTCTTGACCTTTTTTACGAGGAGTTTTTAACTGAGGAACATGATGATATCTATATAATCTCACCATGGATAACACCATTTAGTTTCTCTAAAAAAATTGTAGTATACCCATACATAGTTGCTGATAACATTGTAGATGTATTGTTAGGGCTAGTAAAGATAGGCGTTAAAGTTAAGATTCTAACGCGTTGTATTGATGATCTGTTACCTCTTGATAAACTGTATTTAGTGGATCTTATATTACAGTCCGCAGGTGACGAAGTTAATTACAAAGTGCTACGTGAAATTTATGATTATTTGATAAATGATATTAAATGGGCAATAAATCGTATGAAAGCGATAATTCTGCTTTCTAAAAGTGGAATAGAAATAAGGTACGATGTAGGTGAAGATCTTTATTCAAATAGACTTCACTCAAAAATGTATGTGGGAAGTAAAAAAGCTATTATTGGCTCTGCAAATCTGACACAGAGCGGTATTGTTGATAATAGAGGAAATAAAGAATTCATATTAGTAGTTGATAGAGAAGAGCCTTTATACGAGAAAATACGAGAAGCTGCCATAAAGTATTTCGAACAAGGATATAACTTTGAAAGATGTGAGAAAAGAATTATTAGAACAATAAATCGCATACTTACTGAGAAGTTCATAAGCCTCAACGATTTTATGAAATACATGGAAAGAGTTCTAATATCTATCAGTCCAAAAACCAAATACCGTTAATATAGCTAATATAGCTTATACAAAGCACAGCTCATAGTTAACCTGCGTACACTTATGCAGCTAAGACGATGTTTGCTAATTAATCAGACTTAAACATAAACTACTTCACTATTTTTGAATACAAAAATTGTTTATTTTTAGCTACATCTTAAAAATACAAAATGCTCATGAGGAAAATGTGGTGGCAGCATGGTAGACTTAATCATACCCCTATTCTATAAGCCGGCCTGGGAGATTGAGCTGGAAGGAAGAGAGCTAGACGTTAGATTCGCAGATGAGCTGAGAAACCTCGGCGACGAATTGAGAGATAGACTATACCGAGCAGCAGAACTACATGAAAAACTTCTAGAAAACGGATGGAAAGCAATAGGAGGACAATACGAAATAACCTACCACAAAGACCTAACAATAGAAGAAGCACAACAAGAAATCCAAAAACTACAAATAGAAAAATACCTAAGCAGCCTCACCAAAACCTAACAAACAACAAGAAACAAAATCAGCGATCACCGTCACTAACAGCTTCGAAGCCAACGCAGAAGGCAAATCAACTTCCCACCCCGAATTCTAAAAGCACTCCCTCAAACCCTCGCAATGAAGATTAAAACCCTAACTCTTAAACTAGATAGGCAATTCACATGAATTTTGGGCATTTTTATATATTTGTGGGCATATTTTAAGGGTGAGGGACAAATTTGGCGGTTGTGAATATTGACAGTAGAGGCAGGCTCACCATACCTAGAAAGATGAAGGTGAAAAGCACGAGAGCCATAATAATTCCAGCCGGAAGCTTCTTCATAATAATTCCCATCCCCCCAAAGCCCATCAACTACGCTAAAAGCTGGTTGAAAACAAGCAAAACCCGACGCGAATTAAAGAAAATGGCAGAAGAACTAGCCAAGAAAGATGCAGTCAAGAGAGCCGAGAGGAGGAAGCAGCAATGATGATCGAAACAGACATCCTCTACGCCTACATTAAACCCAAGGACCGGCTAAAACCCACCGCAGAAAAATTAATCGAAAAAATAGAGCAAGGCGAACTCGGAGTAATTTACGCTTCAAGAGAAGTACTACACGAACTATATTACATATCCATGCAGGAAGGAATCTCCCTAAGCGAATTCATAGCAAGAATCTCAGCCATAACGGCCATAAACAACCTAGAATTCATAGAAACAGACCACATAATAGACCTACTAGCCTTCACCCTAATGCAACAATACAAACTAACATCCCTATTTGACGCCTACTACGCAGCAACAGCACTAAACAAAACCAACGACCACACAATAATCTCAACAGACAACACATTCGACAAAATACCAGGCCTAAAAAGAATAGACCCAAGAGAACTAGTCAAATAACCCCCCAACAAACTCACCCATAAAAACTACAGACACCACAAACTCAACACCAAACTAAAACTCCCAATTAATCAAACCAATCTCTACTACCATTCAAGTGTAAGAAACTTAACTGCAACGCCAAGCATCATCTAATCAACTTTATGAAAGCTTTACTCTTAATCTCTTTAGGAGGCAATTCATCAGCTATGATGTGGAAGCTTAATCTCACCAAACCACTTTTTCCAATAACCTTAACCCACAAAATTTTTATTTCTTCATCTTTAAATCCTTTATTTCTGAAATATTCAAAAAATTCATCTTTGTATACTTCATCTCTGCCATAATGTTTAAACAATTCTCTAACAAGTTTTCTCAATTCCTTTAAGCTCATCGACTTGATTCTTTCACTCACAAAGCTCCCCTACCCTTAATATTAAATTACTATTTAATATCTTCAGCAATTCTTCCAAATATTTCTTCAAATTTTCTTACTCTCCATTCTTTAGGCATTCTACTGGGTATTGAGTTGATTTGTTTCTTAATTTCTATTATTTCCTTTTCACGTAACTTTCTTCCTCTATACTTTAGAAATATTTCATATTGTCTTCTAAGTCTCTCATCTTTCCATGTGCCTGGCAGTGCACCGTACTCCCTAACTATTATGTCTATTGCCTTAGGCTTATCCATGTATGCGCGCCATAACACGGTGAATCTGCCTTCTTTACTTAGTTGCATTCTCTCTGGATATGCTTCAACAAATCTTGGTTCAACTTGTTTTTTATACAACTGGTTTAGGAGGGCAACTTCTTCATTTATTAATTTTGGTTTATTTCTTTCAATGACTTCTAAGATGTCGCTCGACATTTTTTCATCTTCGATTTTATCCATTAATTTTCCTAAAGCTATTCTTCCTACAGGTCCAATAATTTCTTTCAGCTTTTCTTTTTGCTCTTCTGTGAGTTTATCGGTTATGTCTATTCCTCTAGCCCATGAAATTCTCATTGCAACTCTTCTTCCCTTGACTCTTACGATGCTTGTACCCTCTTCAGTTAGTGTGGCTTGGAAGTGGTATCGCTGCAATTCTGGGTCGACGTAAACTTTGGGGTCCAGCGAGGGATTAGTAACGGTCTTCGCTCCAATGGGTATGCCTGCCCTATGCAGTATCCTAGCAGTCGCCGAGTCGAGGTATGTTACGTAAGCGTTTTTGTCTTCCCGATATTTGGGCGGCTTCAACCGTGGGGCTCCAAGCTGTCTAAGTAAGTCCATGACGTACTTGTGGAGAGCGGGGTCCTTATTGATGTACTTAGCTTTTGGCTGCCTTCGGTTAGTTCTAAGCGAAATTGATCCTTCATTTAAAATGTGGGTTTTCAGCTTAATCAATGCTCGGCTCCTCAAGTTCACTGGAAACTTCCTCGTGAATACGGCTCGCTCCTCAAGCAGATTCGGATCCAACCCAAATCTCTTGCAGAGCTCCAGCAGCTCCCCAACTTTAATTTTAACGGTTTTTCTGCCTTCCGGAATTATTGCTCTCCAGCTCAAGTTGAATTCTTCGAGTAGCTGCTTAAACTTCTCAGCATTCAACTCAACATATGCGCTCGGCGGCTCATCATACCAGTGGTAGAGGATTTTGCTGAGCTCCTCCCTTATGATGCTGAGGCTCCTCTCAAGCTCCTCGCCGAGCTTCCTCCTCAAAGAGGCTGAATCCAGAATTTCGCCTGTCTCAGCAAATATTCTGTCAAGTAGCTTTTGCTCCCTAAGCCTTCTAGCCCTAGCCCTTAGGGACAGCTTATACTGACCCAAAGCTTTCACCGACAAGCTTCAAGCTTCCATCACGGTCAACCAGTATGGCTTTGAACAAGTCTTCCATTTTCACCGTGCCTATCAAGTGCTCGGGAGGTATTTGCCAACATCCAGTCAAGGCGATTCCACACTCGTAATCTATGAGTGCCCTATGCACGTGGCCCATGATGAGCCAGTCAACGTGGCTGGACGCCTTATACTCAAGCATTGCACTCTTAACTACGTCAAGCTTCTCCTTAGGATTCAAAACAACCTTGTGGCCGTAGAGAGCCAGCGCAACTCTGCCGTCGGGAAGCCTAATCAGCAACTCCTCCTTAGCCCGCCTGTAAAGCCTGTAGAAGTCGAGCAGCACATTTGCGGTGCGGTTAGCTTCAAGCTGAGCTTCACCGGCGAAAATCAGCGATGAATGTGTCTGACCATAAGCTAATTCGTCCAAAGCCTTCAGGAAGCCACTTAAATCGCCGTCGCAGCACCCTCCAACAACGTGAACCGTGCACTTAACCCTCCTAACTGCGTCGAACAATAATGCTAGCTGGCTAATTGAGGGGCTGCCAAACCTAAAGTCGAAAACGTCGCCGAGCAAAATCAAGTGGCGAGGCGAAACCTTCAAGATGAAGCGGGCGAACTCCTCAAGCCTAGACTCAGCAGTCCACCCATGAACGTCAGAAGCAATAAGCGCAACCTCACCCCAATCAATAACCAAATCGTAAAGGCTGCATTCATGCATGAATCCGCGCTCACCCATAGACTTCAACTGATTAAAATTGTGAAGAGCCCTAACATGCACGTCCTCAGCAAGCCTATGAGAGCCAAACCTAACGCAGCTCGGGCAGCTGCAAGCCAAATACTTGCATGAAGCATCAACCGCATCATCATCCACATACAATTTATGGCGAACAGCATCGAGATAATAGCTGTAGCCAGCCACGCTCAGCTTCTCAATACACCTAAAAACTTCGCGAACAAACCTCAAAGATGAAGGGCGAAGACCACCAACAACAAGCAAACTCTCAACCCTACCAGCCAGCTCGTCGGCAAACCTGTAAAGAACATTCCTAGCATAAGCGTCAAACCTCAGCCGACCCAAATACTCAGAAGCATGAACACAGAAATTCCTAAAGCCAAACCTAAGCAGCATATCAACGCTAAACCTAATTTGATTCGAAGTATTCCCCTTAACCATAGCGATAACCGGCAAGTCAAGGTAAGAAAGCCTATAGGTAAGCTCCAGGCCCTTAACCAAGTTAACCCAAGACCAGTAAAGAGGCATGTCAACATAAACAGGCGCATCCCAACCAACAACCGCATCAAAACCACAAGCAACAGCAACCCAACAAAAAAGCCGAAAAACATCATCCCGAATAAGAAGCTCATCAGGCATAATCGAAGACAAAACAACAATCCCATCAAACCCCAAAAAACCATGAACACCCCTCTCAACAACCAAGCGAAAAACACCCAAATCCAAAAGATCAGTAAAAGGAACAATAACAGCATCAACACCCAAATCCCTCAAAAACCCACGCAAACCACCACTCCTCAACGAAACAATCGGAACCAACTCAGGCAACACAATAGACTTAACATCCCGCCTCTCCGCAGCCTTCACCCAATCAACCAAAGAATCAACCTCACTCCCAGACAAATCCCAAAAACAAAACCTAAACCCACACAACAAACACTCATCAACACCCCTCAACGCAGACCCAGAAACCCTACAACCAAACCTGCCAGAATAAGAACAAACACCAACAAAAGGACAACCAACACAACCACCATCACACCGCAAACGCAACAAACACCCAACCCCAAAATAAAATCAACAAAAACACTTTAAAAAATAATCACCAAAAACACAAAAATAAAACAACAATAAATCACAAAAAACTTATATAGCCCAAGAAAAATTTCTAAAAGACGAAGCGCCCACACAAGACCAAAAGCAAGCATTTAAAAAATTAAACAAAAAATCAAAAAACATTAAAAAAGCCCGGGTGGTGTAGTCAGGCCTAACATACGGGCCTGTCGAGCCCGTGCCCCGGGTTCAAATCCCGGCCCGGGCGCCATATTTTTTCAATATGTTTCGGAATTTTTCTTTAAAAAGTAAAGCAACTATCAATGATTAACTTTCATGGAAATTGCTTGTTTTGAGCTCTACGATAACATGGTCATTTTCTATGTAGTAGTTTTCTATTTCTGGTTCTTTTAGCATTAGTTCTTGGGGTTCTACTGTGTATCCTAGTATTTTGCTTGTTGGTTTGAGGGAATCTTTTAGGTATTCTAGTATTTCGCGGTCTATGCGGTAGTAGTCTTCGTTTATGTCTATGCCGAAGGTTAGGTTATTGTCTTCGAATATCATCGTTACAGTTACTGGCCCGTCTGATGGCGTTATTGGCATCTTTCTCAAGTTTTCTGGCAGTTTTTCCGCGACTCTTTTCTCATATTCTTCTCCAAGTTTATCTAGTTCCTTCATGACTTTATCGATGTTTTTAGCATTATCTTTGGAGGTTCCCACTTGTAGTCTGTTCTCAGTCCGAAGTCTACGAGCTTTTCTCCTCTGAACACTTCTTGATAGACCTCTATTGCTTTGTCTATCTCCTCTAGGCTGGTTACCTGCGTGTAGCATGATACGTAGTATAGGTAACCTATTGGTGTGGGTGATCTAATTTTGAATATTAAGATGATGAACTGCTCTTTGTAGCCTTTCTCGAATAGTTTTTTGCTCGCTTTCTAATCTCATTTAATGTATGATTAAGATTGTATACCATGTTGTTACTTCAATACCCACCGTTTTAGTTCTTCGATGTTCATTTGATGATTAGATTTATAAGGTAATTCTCTTTTGCATCGTATATTTGATATTAATCTAAATGTTAACATGTATGTTTTAAAGTATAATTTATCTATGAATTTTCATGTTGTGCCGTTAAATTTTTTAATGTATTTCTTTATTTTTATTTGATGAGTGTTGAATCTGAAGTAATTAAGAGGCCTTTGGGTGTTACTGCTCTTATTATTATTTGTTTGTTTAATGTTGGGCTTTCAATTATTTTTTCTTTCTTTAACTTGCTTGTTTTACCCATAGTTATCTTGAACATTTTTTGGGTTTTAGGTTTGTATGGGGGTTATAAGGTTATTTGGATGGCTTCTCTTGTGCAGTTACCCTTTTCTTTTATTGTTTTAGCTTTATTCTTTTCATCATTTTTATTTTGGATTATTAATGGCATTCCTGAATTTGAATATAATATTTCTATGATTTGTTATATGTTGATAACTATTGGAATAATGCCTGCAGGGCTAGGCCTCTTCTTAATATTATTAATCAATATGCTTAGCCCCCCAATCTACAACATACTCACTTCTATAGAACCATTTAACCGGTACTTAGCTATCGTTATATCCTTCATATACGTAATCATTACCATAAATTATCTAAAAAAGGAAAAAGTTAAAAAATTTTTCCTAAAATAATATAATTGGGGAATAATATGAAGAAACAATCAGTAAGTATGAGTATTTTGATTATGTTATGTATTGCTTTCTTAAGCTTTCCATTGGCTTATGCAGAGATTTATGACTGGACAAAAATCCTGAATTTAATAACGACGGAGCCTATTGGGTTGGTAGAGTTTGGTGGTGGAATTTTGTCACAGGTGGATCAGGGACTCTTGAACCAAATAGTGATTTTGCAGAGTTTATTTATGTTGATGGAGATTGGAGAGCTTGGTTAAGGGCAGATACTGATAGGTATAATTTTGATACGGTCTGTGCTGGAGTTACGCAAGGATGGGTTTGGGATGCCCCTGAACCACAGGGAATATATAAGCCTCCACCATTACAAATAACATCGTATGTTAAACAATTATGGCTTGAAGCTACTTTAGTGAGCTACTACTATTCAGGCTTATCATTTGAATGCGGTGCTTTAACAAATGTATGGTTTAAAGTTTACAATGTAGTTGAATATGATCCTAATACTGGCGAGTCAACATAATTATCCTAAAACAGTGCTTGGCATAGATTTCTATTATGCAATTGATGGTTATGGTTTAAAACCTTTTGATGGGCAATTCACAAAGCACTTACCAAGTAGCATGATATATACTAGGTATTATACGCAAGGTGTAGGTTCACATACTATTAACCTTTTGAATGAATTGTTGAATGCTCGGTCTGCTGCAAATAGTGCAAATGTGTATTTTGCTATTGCTGATTGTTGGCTTGCACAGGTTGAGCATGTAGCTGAAGAGTGTTCGGGTTATTGTGAAGCTGAGTTTAGTAAGCTGAGAGTATGGTATGAATATAATGATGGTGGAAGTGATGGGCATCTTACACTTCTTGTTTGGGATGGCAATAATTGGAAAGTTGAGGCATCGCTGGAAATTATTGGCGGAAAAATGCAACTGACGTACATATAATTAATTCCAATCTAGCAGTAAATGAAGGAGTTTATAGATTAAAACTTCAAGAGTTAAACCAACACATCTCACATGTCGACAGAATAACACTAATGGCAATAAACAAAAACACTAACAAAGGCTTTGCACTTCCACTAATACAAGCCTACCACTCAACAAAAGGAATCGTAACTAAAAATTAAAGTCAAGCGATGACATAAATGTAAACTTAAAACCAGGAGAAACAATAGAACTTTGGTTCGCACCCAAAAACGCTACCAAAGGAGAATGGAAATTCATAGTCATAATAGAAGTAGACAGTTAAACTACTCTTTTATTTCTATAATTAAGGAATGTTTAAACACAAAAATATTTTTAGATGGATTTTTATTTTTATGTGATGAATGTTAAATCAGAAGTAATTAAGAGGCCTTTAGGTGTAACTCTTCTCACAATTGTTTGTCTATTCAATGTTGGGCTTGCAATCATATTCTTTCTCTTATCCTACAATTTAGTTGCTATTCTCCTAGCTTTGCTGAATGTTTTTTGGGCCTTAGGTTTATATGAAGGGAAGCGGATTGTCTGGACGGCATCGCAAATACAACTGCCTATATCCTTCGCAATGCTAACTTTATACTTTACATCAATTTTATTTTCACTCATTGAATGTATGCCGGAAATGGAATACATAATATCAACAATAAACACTACTTTAACAGCACTAGGGATAATGCCTGCAGGATTAGGGTTCTTCCTAATATTGTTAATTAATATGCTCTGCCCATTAATCTACAACATGCTTACTTCTATTGAACCATTTAATCGATATTTAGCCATTATTCTGGCTCTCGTATACATGGTCATTACAATAAATTATCTAAAAAAGGAAAAAACCAAAGTGTTTTTCCTAAAATAATGTAATTGCGTAACGATGTGAAGGGACATGTTATCAAAACGTGTAAAGGCCATACTGACTGTTTTGCAGTTTTAATCATTTTAATTTCGCATTTGCTTTTGAGTGTAGCTTTAAATTGGATTGGGGATCATATGGGAAGGTAAATGAGGAATTGCATTAAACTTGGTGCGATAGTTATTTTATTTTTGTTGCATAATAGGTTATTTAATTGGGTGAGTGTTGTTGGAGGGTGTTGCTGCTTGATAGACTTTGATAGGGTAATTTCGTTGGCTGAGAGGAGGGGCGCGGATTATGTGGGTGTTCGCTGTCAGGATGTGACGTATGAGCTCATTGTCGTGGATAATGGCGTTCTGCGCGAGTACAGTGTGAGTGAGAGGAGGGGTGTTGGTTTAAGAGTTGTGGTTAATGGCTGTCTTGGATTTGCAGCTACCAATGATGTTTCCGACAGGAGTGTTGGGGAGCTCGTTGATAGGGCGGTGTCCATTGCTAGGGCGATGAAATTGGCTGGCAGGCGTGTGGCTCTTTATGAGAGGAAAGCCTGTAGGGGTAGGGTTTCAAGTGAATTTAAAGTGGATCCCTTGGATGTTGCTCCGGAGGAGAAGATAAGCGTAGTTATGGATGCGTATAAGTCTGGCAGTGAGGTTGAGGATGTAATTAGCGTTTCAGCAAGATTGGGAGTGGAGCATGAGCATAGGACTTTCTATTCCAATTTGGGGGATCAGGTGGAGGTTACTGTGAAGCTTATTGGATTGGCCGTTACGAGTATAGCGAGGTATGGCGGCGTCATGGAGAGGGTTGGGGATTCGGAGAGCATGGTTGCTGGATGGGAGTTCATTGACGGTGAGGATTGGAACTCCTTTGCCAGGGAGGTTTCTGAACTTGCAAGCAGGGCTGTTAGGGCTCCAGCCATTAAGCCCGGCGAATACGTCGCAGTATTGGATAATGATATAATTGGGATAATGCTTCATGAGGCATTTGGACATGCAACTGAAGGCGATATAGTGGAGGCCCGTGGAAGCGTGCTGCGTGGCAGAATTGGTGAGCAGGTTGCCAGCCCACTCGTAACCATAATTGATGAGGGAGTTGTTCAGGGAGGATATTACGTTCCATACGATGATGAGGGCACGCCTAAAAGGCGCGTCGCAACGGTTGAGAAGGGAATTCTAAGGACGTTCCTGCACAGCCTATCAACAGCCAAATCATTAAACTCCGAGCCAACGGGCAATGCACGGGCAATGGACTACTCACATCCAATACTTGTGAGGCAGACTAACACGTTCATGGAGCCGGGAGACCATAAGGTTGAAGAGCTATTTGAGGGAGTGCAGCGCGGCGTATACATACGGGGGCGAGGAGCCCTCGGAGGCCAAGTAAACTCGACTGTAGGCTCATTCACATTCACGGCGGGGCCAAGCTACCTAATAGAGAAGGGCGAATTGAAGGGGCTTGTTAGGGGAGTAATGCTCTCAGGAAACATACTCGAGACACTTAAGAGCGTAGATGCAGTAGCCAACGACTTAAAGATAAGGACAAACGTCTTCGGCGGATGTGGAAAGATGGGGCAGAGGGTGCGCACCGGCCTCGGCGGACCCCACACGCGGGTTAGAAAGATCACCATAAGCAGTGGGAGGTGAAGTAGATGTCAAGCCTAAGTGAATTGGCTGAAAAAATAATATCCAAACTCGATATGAGGGGAGCTGATGAAGTAGAATTCTACGGATTGAAGAGAAAGCTCATACAGGCCAGCATATCCGACAGCAAAATAATCCAGATAACGGAGAAATCAATCAACAGTTACGGAGTGAGAATAGCTATAGGTAAGAGGATCAGCTCATACAGCTCCGAAGATCTAAGCCCAACCAGCATCGACAAGATGATAGATAGAATGATAAGGATAGCCAAAGTATCGCGGGAAGACAAGCATTGGAAGGGATTTGCAAGGGGATATTCAATGGGGCCAGAAACAGAAGTCTTCGACGAAAAAATCGTAAAGATAAGCCATGAAGAACTAGTGGAACTAATAAGCAGTGCAATCGAACTCTCAATAAGCTCAGCGAAGAAGGCCGGAGCAAGCGAGGCAAGCGTAACCGGAGGCAACATAAACACTACGATAGATGAGATAATGATAGCCAACAGCCACGGCGAAGAAATCTCAGGAAAAGTAACAGCCTTCAACCTATACTACTACGTGAAATCGAGCAAGAACGGGAAGGAGTCAACATACAATGCAATAATAACCCAAAGAAACCTGGATGAGAAGAAGATAATGGAGGAAGCTGAGAGAGCTGGAGAACGCTCCGTAAAATTCATGAATGTAAAATCGATCAAAAGCGGAAAGTACCAGATCCTCTTCATGCCCAAAATCATGGGCTCAATAATAGGCGTCGCATTAGCCCCAGCATTCTCCGCCCTCAACATCCAGCAGAACAGAAGCCCCCTAAAAGGCAAGCTTGGAAAAGAGGTACTATCACCACAGATAACAATAGTCGACGACCCATACATACCATGGGGCTACGGATCAAGAAACTTCGACGACGAAGGAATAGCCACAACAAAGAAGAGAACAGTAACTGATGGCATTCTAAAATCAATACTCTACGACTACTACACAGCCTCACGCGAAAACAAGTCATCCACAGGAAACGGAGTGAGGAGATCTCTCGCCGCAAACCCACAGCCAACATTCATAAATCTAATAGTAGAAACGAAGGATAAGCTCAGCATGGACGAGCTAATTAGTAACATTAAGAGGGGAATAATAGTATACGACACCATCGGCCAATGGATGTCAAATCCAGTAAACGGCGGAGTACAAGCAACAATCACCCACGGACTATACATTGAAAATGGAGAAATTAAACACGCAGTGAAAGGAGCAGTGCTAGGTGGAAACATCTACAAAATGCTGAAAGAAAACTATGTGGGAGCAAGCAAAACAAAAGAAAATATAGAAAACATATACTCGCCAGCCATCCTAACAAGCGAAGTAGATGTAGCAGGAGAATAACCTACCAATACAATTCCACTTTAAAACCATTAACATCAATAACATAGCTTTCCCAAGCATTTTCTAACAATTAAACATCAAAATCAAAATAACATTAAGAATTTCAACAAAACACCACCCCATTAAGAACTAATATAACCCCCTAAACCACTTGAAGATGTTGAGTTGACTCAGATGACATAACAAGCTCATCACCAATTCTCTTAACCTCTCACTCGGCTTTCACATGATGCGACTGGACGGGTTGTTGTTGCAGCCAATCGGCACCATTGCAGAAACTTTCCATCATTTCCATCAGCCCATCGAGGTTCTGCAATGATGATTCATGATAAATTATTTAGCAGAGAAATTGGAAATACTGAAAACGATAACCCCCATAAATAGGAGATATATAAGCTTTCAGAATCTCATTAAAAGAGAATTGAAAGGAGGAGATTCTCACTCTAGCTCAGAAGTACTTCTCTCTCAGAATCTCATTAAAAGAGAATTGAAAGGTGGTAGACTATGGGAACAGATGTACAGTCTAACTCAGTATGAATCTCATTAAAAGAGAATTGAAAGATAGACATAGACCTCACGCCTCAAGACGAAGACGACGAGAGAATCTCATTAAAAGAGAATTGAAAGACGTATTCCTACAAGCAGGTTCACTAGCATATAACGACTTCGAATCTCATTAAAAGAGAATTGAAAGTTCTTTGAGGCGGGACCACAATGCCAAGACTTTGTACTGTAAGAATCTCATTAAAAGAGAATTGAAAGATAAGTACTTCCACCAAGTCCATATCTGTTGTCTGTCTCAGAATCTCATTAAAAGAGAATTGAAAGTTCCAAAATTTTGCGAGAATAAATATACGCGAAGAACGAATCTCATTAAAAGAGAATTGAAAGTGAAGCCCATCGCTCTTAATCTGTTGATAGACTTTTCAACGAATCTCATTAAAAGAGAATTGAAAGAAACTGAAGCAACAGCGCTACAACAGCCACTCCAATCAAGAATCTCATTAAAAGAGAATTGAAAGGTAGCTCAACTCTTTCCAGCTGTACTTTCCATCTAATGCAGAATCTCATTAAAAGAGAATTGAAAGCAAAAAATGAGGGGAACTTGGGTTGAAGATTAATCAGGAATCTCATTAAAAGAGAATTGAAAGAAGAAATCAAACCATGAACCCGACAAAGCCCCAAACCACTAAAGAATCTCATTAAAAGAGAATTGAAAGCTATTTCTTCAGCTAATTCCTGTTCAAGCGGAAAAACTACGAATCTCATTAAAAGAGAATTGAAAGCAAACTTGATTATACCAGCCAATCACGTTGTCAATGTGAATCTCATTAAAAGAGAATTGAAAGAACATAATAACATGAACATGCATAAGTCCGGTCTTTGTGAGAATCTCATTAAAAGAGAATTAATAGGGATTATTATAAGGGTTTGAATTAAAAATATATTTGAGCTTAATGTTTTTTATTGTGTGGAAAAAATTGCGGTCATCATTTTGATTGCTATATTGATTTTTGCAGTTATTAATTTTCAATTTGCTAGTGGTCTTTTCCTTTTAACGGTTATTATGCTCGCAATTCTTGCCATTTTATATGAGAGGAATTTGAAGAGGGGGAAGGGTGAAGTTTATGATTTTGGTTAGCTGTTTATGCCGCGTCTAATTTGGTGTGATGAGTTTCATTTAGGATTATTGGCTTTTTGTTTTGGTTGTGTGGTGTAGTCCTCCCTTAGATAATAGTAGGATCTTGTGGTGCTTATGCTTGACTAGCATTAGAGTTCCTAACAATTGGAAGTAGTGCTTTTCTCTTAATGATTCATAACTCCTCGGATTCTTTCTTGACATTTACCATTCCTCCAGCGTGCTTTTCGGCTAGCTCTAGTATTCTTTGCTTCTCAGCTTTTGGCAGTGTTTGCCAATAGTTTGACCCTATAATGCTTTCTACTAGGTTTTGGAACGACCTTGCATCGTAGGTTAGGAGGGTTTTTATATTGAGCTCCCTTAATGTAGCTGCTGTCGTTGCGTCGGTGTAGCTGAATCCTTTTCTGTTGATGTTCTGCTTGAATAATTCTAGCGCTTTTCTCTCCATTTCCTCGTCGACGTGAACTACTTGTATGGCCTTGCTTTCTATGAGGGCTTCTGCGAATGCTTTTGCTGTTGTTGGCGATATTCGGTATTTGAGTATGGTGAGTGTTTCGTCTAGTATGTGGTTTGTAATGTAGGGTTTGCCCCACTTGCCTTCTAGCGCGTGAACTAGTATTGCCAGCGAGTCTAGGTGGTGTACGTCTCTCAGGCTGTAATATGCGAAGAATATTCCTGTGTCTATGATTGCGGTCAAGTTTCTTCACCGTACAGGTACTTTTCTACTTCTTCAGCGTTTGTTTCTCCGATGTCTCTTGCGTGTTTTAGCGTTTCAAGTATGGCTGCCGGATTTCCGCTGTACTTGCTTAGCTCCTTCTCTGCAATGGTTATCGCATATCTCAACGCGTCGATTATTTTCTTTGTTTCTAGGAGCTTGGCCAGCCTTTTAAGCCTGTCTCGGTCTTCGACTGTTATCCTAATGGTGGTGTACTTCATGGCTGTCTCCCTACTCAATTAGCTGCTCTAACTCATAAATATTACTACATAACTACATGTAGTAATATTTGGCTTCCTATGTGGTGTGGTGCTTGCTATTGAATGCGGAGTTGGGCGTTTAAATATTACTTTGTACGCCGTCAACGAGCATGCATTGGTGAGCTATGATTTATTGTTTTATGCGCGCGTGCTGATTGTTGGTGATGCAAACTTATTGCAACTCCGCGGTGCCATTGCAGAATTTTCGTCATTTCCATTAGCCCATGTAGGTTCTGCGATGATGGTTCTGGAGATACATGCGCTCAGGAGAGTCTCATTTTAAAGGAGGATTGAAAGTAGGGGCATCGTCAAAATACAGTAGTAATGTTGGTGGAGCAACGTGCTAGCCTAATAGCTTTAAAGCTAATTTCTCGTAGAATTTCGCAGTTGTGTACAGTGAGTCTATAACGACATACTCATTGGGGCCGTGAACGTTTCCTCCTAGGGGTCCGAAATCTATGCACTTAACGCCTATGGGTGCAAAGTACCTTGAGTCTGATGCTCCAGCGCCCTCCATAGTTTTTGACTCAACTCCTAGCTCTTTGAGAATGTTAAGCGAATGTATCACTATGTCTTCGTTCTTGTCGGTATATAGGTAACCTATTCCGCCTCGTATTTCAACTTCAGCTTCAGGAATGTTTTCAAGTACCGCTTCCTTTATGGGAGTTAAATCTTCCTTGTTGATGGTCATGGCTCTTACATCTACAACTAATCTGTGGAAGCCATCCTCCTCCACGTATATGTTGGGTGTTATTGAAACTCCATAATCGCTATACTTCTCGGGTTTGACTGGAGATCTTACGATTGGAATTATTGTTCTTATTAACTGGGTTAATCCCTCATCCACCGTGTATTCCTCTCCTTCACCCTTCTCAACGGCTTTTAGCTCAATCCAGCTTGGAATGACGTTGGATTTGATGAAGCCGCCCTTAACTGATGCTACCATTACATTGGGATGGTACATGAGGTATTCTGAGGCAGCAATGAGTGGATGTGTATCTACTCCTGGCATGAAGTAGGCTGCGTGCCTAGTCTCATATACAGGCGTTTTAACTTCGAATCTCTTCTCAACTATTTTGCCGGTAATCCTAACCTTTTTACTTGGAACCTTAATTCGAACGCTGAAGCCGCATCTCCTTCTAATTATAACCATCATTCCATGGCCATCGCAATTAACCAAGTAGTCAGGCTTCAAATTCGACTTAACCAGTCTATCCCTAATTACTGCTGCTCCTCTCCTGCCTCCAACCTCTTCATCGCCAGTGAAGGCGAATAGGACAGTTCCATTAAAACTTCGTTCAACTAGGTTGCTGAGCATAGCCATTATTGCCGCAACATTACCTTTATCATCAACTGAACCTCGACCATAGCCCTTACCGTCAACAATAGTTAGTTTGAATGGAGGATAGCTCCACTGGGAGGGGTTGGCTGGAACCGTGTCGAAGTGCGCCATGAATAGCATTGCTGGCCTTCCACTTCCAATTTTTCCGAAAACTGAGTAATAGCCGTCAACCTCTATAATATCGCTTTCAACGCCAATTCCCCGAATTTTTTCTTGAATGTACTTTGCAGCTTCAATGCTGGGCTTAACGCCTTCCCCTGGGTTGTTGACTGACTTTATTTCAACTAGCTCCTCAAGAATCTTCAGTGGGTCTAGACCCATGATTTCACCCAATGTAATTTAGGTGGAGTATGCCTAAAACAGTATTGATGGTGGGGTGGATTTGGTGGTAATGGCGCTTCCTGAAAGGTGGGGATGCGAGGAAATTTAGCGTAACTGCATTTTTCATTAAAATGGCACCATAATTTCTAGAGAGGTTTGAATGCTTTGAAGCCCCCATTCACCCATTGGAGTATTTGGAGATGGCCTTCTAATAATGTATTATTGAAGCTAAAGTCAAATTTGAGGTTAACATTAATTAAATATCAACTCAGCATATACCTTATCTTAGGTGTTGGCGGTGAGTGCTGAGGAGAAATTAAAGTGCTTTGTTGAGAAAACTGCTCCTGAATGGATGAGTAAATATAGAATTCCAGGATTCAGCATTGCAATAATGAGGGATGACAAGATACTTTATGCTGAGGGCTTCGGTGCACGGAACGTTGAGCTAAACTTACCAGCAACACCTAACACCCTTTATGGTATAGGTTCATGCACAAAGTCTTTCGTTGCCCTTGCAGTTCTCCAGTTGGTAGAGAGGGGAAAGCTTAGTCTTGACGATCCTGCAAGCAAATACATACCGCTAAAGATTGGGCTTCCGGGAAAACCCATAACAATACATCATCTATTAACGCATTCCTCCGGCATACCCTCTCTAGGTACTTCAACAATTGCTCTGCTTAGGGGCATAGGCATCGACCTAGGTGTGCCATTAAGCAGCGTTAACGATTTCTATAGGCATGTTAATGCTGCTCAAGATGAAATTGTTGATGAACCTGGAAAGAAGTTCTTC
Source organism: Candidatus Culexmicrobium cathedralense (assembly GCA_025061115.1). Classification (GTDB taxonomy): domain Archaea; phylum Thermoproteota; class Methanomethylicia; order Culexarchaeales; family Culexmicrobiaceae; genus Culexmicrobium; species Culexmicrobium cathedralense. The sequence goes on from JANZKC010000004.1 coordinate 171,395, forward strand.
TATTTGAATGCAGGTTATAGAATGCTTGGCCATGTAATTCAGAAAGTCAGCGGCATGCCATTTCATGAATATATTGAAAAGAACATTTTAAGGCCATTGAAAATGGAGAGAACGACCTTCTCCAAGGAGGAGTTCATGAAGGATCCTGATAGAATCACGCCATATAGGCGAGGGGAGGATGGAAAGCTAATAGCTACAGAATTCCCGTACCCAGAAGTTAAAGTTAATCCTGAATTTTCATTTATGGCTGCAGCTGGAGGAATGATAAGCTCTGTGATGGAGCTTACAAATTACCTGTCAATGAACATTAATAAGGGGAAGTTTGATGGCCTTGAACTTTTAAGTTCAGAGCTTATCGAGGAAATGCAGAAAATACATGTTGAGCGCCCGAGGACATATTATGGGAGGTACGGATACGGATATGGTTGGGGAGTGATGGAAGACTTTCTTGGAACAAAACTAGTCTCGCATGGAGGCTCAATTTTGGTCTCCACAGCTTACCTGGCTTTTCTACCTGAGTATAGGGTAGGGGTCGCCATGGCCTCTAACATAGCTGGATTTCCATATGCTCCCTTCGCCCAAGCAATCTTTGCAATCCTAATGGGGAAGGATCCTGAAAGGGATGTGCCCTTCTTCAGAATACAGAGGAAAATGGAATTGCTTTCAGGTTTATATCAGACCTATAGGGGGTTAAGTAAGGTTGAAGTTGTCAATAAGGGAGGAATGCTCTACTTAGTGCAAAAGGGATACATTTCAGAGATGACGGTCCCATTGATTCCTGAGGATCCGTATATGGATTCCAATAAATTCTACATATACTCCAATGGCGTTAAGCAGCCGGTGGAATTTGTAATTGAAGGACCTAATAAGATTGATTTGTTCATTGAGCGAAATCGCTATCACAAAGTAAGGTAAAATTAGGTGGGACTTTAACAGCCAAAGCCGCGCTCAACTTTTTCCTCAACTACTTTTCAATAGTTTTTATTAGCATCACTGCAATTGTTAGAGATTGTCGCGCCCAATTAGGAGCGACTGATCCTCGTTTAGGTTTATCGAACGTTTAATTGATTGTTAAGCTGGGCTGCAAGCTTGAAGGATGCTGCTATGACTTTAATGAGTGTAGGTCGAGGGAGCGAATTGCTCCCAGCGCCTTGCCGTCTTGTTGAGTGGCTTATATGTTGGATGATGTTTTCTTGGTGATGTAGTTAGATTTATTTATTTTAATTATCTAGTTATTTTGGTGATATTGTTGAGTAGGCGTTATGTTACTATTTCTGTTCCTGAGGATGTTAAGAGGATTTTGGCGAGGGGTAAGGGTAGTGAGGATTGGGGTTCCTTTCTGCTTAGGATTTTTAGGGAGTATGAGCGGCTGCGTAGGTTGGAGGCTTTTAGGAGGTTAAGGGGCTTATTGTCTGAGGATGATTTGAGGCGGATTGAGGAGTCTGTTGGGGAGTTTAGGAGGAGTTTTAGGTTGGGGTGAGCTTGTGGTTTTGTTTGATACTAGCGTGGTTGTTGATATGATTAGGAGTGGTGAGTATCGGTTTGGTAGGATTTCGATTATTTCTTTGATTGAGATTTTGCGCGGAGTTGATGAGGATAAGCGAAGTAGCGTTAAGGGTTTGCTTGAGGAGGTTTTTGATGTCGTTGGTGTGAATAATAGTGTTATTGATGTTTACTGCCGCCTGTATGATGAGTTGAGGAGAGCTGGCAGGTTGATTCCTGATGCTGATTTAATTATTGCTGCTACTGCAATTGCCTGTGATGAGGAGTTGGAGAGCTTTGATGAGCATTTCACTTGGCTTCGAGATTTGGGCTTAAAGTTGAGGTTTGGGCGGCGCCGGTAGCTTTGCCAGTGTGGATTGGCTGTGTTTCCCTTTGATTTTCGTTGTGGCTTGGGCCTTCCGTTGCGGTAGTGATATTAGTTTTGGTCAGCAAGTTTTTTTGGTGAGTGAGTTGGCTGACGCGTTTAGGGTTAGGTTTGAGAGGATTGCTGGATTGTTGAGGGGTAGGGGTGTTGATGGCCTATTGCTTTTCCCCGGCGCTAACCTCTACTACTTCACTGGCTTTATGATTGGGCTTTCAGAGCGTCCTTCGGTGGCTGTGCTTCCCTTTGATGATGAGCCCGTCTTGATTGTTCCTGAGTTGGAGAGGGATTTGAGGGGTCAGAGGCCTTGGATTAATTGCGTTGAGGTTTGGAGGGAGTGGGAGGATCCCTTTAGGTTGATTGCTAATGTTATGCGTAGGAGGGGTTTGGCTGAGGGTTTAGTTGGTGTTTGTGAGATGGCTCCTTGGGGTTGGGTTAGGAGGATTGGGAGGCTTCTTCCTAAGGTTGGGTTTGTTGATGTTTCCGATGCTATTAATTCCTTGAGGATGGTGAAGAGCGAATTTGAGGTTGCTAAGATTAGGGCTGCATGCAGGATTGTTGATAGGGCTGTTAAAGCTGGCTTTGAGTCTCTTGAGGAGGGGTTGACTGAGCTTGAGCTCAGCTCCATTATTGAGGGTGAAGCGAGGAGGCTTGGAGGCCGCCCATCCTTTTGCACTGTACTTTTTGGGGAGAGGGCTGCTCTTCCTCATGGATCTCCAAGTGACCGAGAGTTGAGGAGAGGTGATGTTGTATTGGTGGATGCCGGCGTAATCGTGGATGGCTATCACTCCGACATTACTAGGACGGTTGTTTTTGGTGAGCCTAGTGGGAGGCAGAGGAGGATTTGGGAGGTCGTGTTTAATGCGAATAGGGCTGCAATTGAATACATTAGGCCTGGAGTCACGTGCGAGGATGCCGACCGCGTGGCTAGGGAAATTATCATTCGAGCCGGCTTTGGAGAGCACTTTATTCATAGGTTGGGTCATGGAATTGGGTTGGAGGTTCATGAGCATCCATATCTGGTTAGGGGTAATGGGCTTCGGCTGAAAGCTGGCATGACCTTCACCATTGAGCCAGGCATATACATTTCTGGCGAGCTTGGCGTTCGAATTGAGGATACGGTGCTCTGCACTTCAGGTGGCTGCGCATCGTTGACGATGCTGGAGCGCTCCATAACCATCTAAAACCCGCCTACTGGAACTGCCCTGAAGCTCCAGGCTAATTCCTCGTTAATTGCCCATGTCTCCTTCAGCTTTTATTGAGAATCTGCTCCGATGAGCTTTTTCGTGGCTCTCTGGTTGGCCCGCTTACCCCGGGGTTGGAGGAGCTCTTATGCCCTTGAAGCTTCCGCGCTCCATCTTGCTTTCGCTAGCCCAGCTATTTGTTGATGGACTTCTGGATTGACTTGAAGCTAGAGCTACTTTAACTCTATGCCTTCACTTTACGGCTTCAAATGCCTTGCTGCTCTGACCTTTGTTGAACTTGGGTGCAGATGCTATAGTTAATATACTATGTATATTACTGCATATGCCGTGAAGAGCAGTGTTGGACTTGTGTTCTTTAGGGCATTAATTGGATTTATGTTCCCATTCAAGCTACGTTTTCGAATTGGTGGATAAGCTTATTACGTGGTTTTTAGGCTAATGTTAATGGTGCTTTTATGCGTATTAAGGATTCTTCCAGTCTAGTTAGGTGGCTTCGCGACAAGTTGAGTTCCTGCATTTTTACTTTGAGGACTGTTCGTGGTGGTGGTGAGGTTTTCGGTGACGAGGGTTTGTGGAGTATTCACGGCGTTGAGCTGACTCATTTAAGGGACGTTGACTTGATTTTGGTTTTTGATGATGTGGACAGGGTTGTTGATGAATATGCTTTTGTTGCTTTGAAGATTGATTACATGGATAAGAAGTCCGACCTTGATGGGAAGTTCCTTAGCGCTCTAAAGGGTTTTGAGTTGCTGGTGAAGCTCTATGAGCTTGGCTTTGACGCCGTTGTTTTGTGGCACTACTTTGACTGGGAGGTTGAGGAGGATGTTGTCCGCAGCTTCTGCTCTAAGGTTGGCGAGGCTGTTGAGAAGTTGCCGCTTCCAGTAATTTACTTGGCGACCAAGGCTTTGAACAGCAGGGTATTTAAAATATTTAAGCCCTTTGAGGTGGACTCTAGGAGCGACGTTTCAAGTATTGCTCAGTGGATGTCTAATGTCGTTAGGGATTATGGGCGGAATCCGCTGCTGATTGCCGGTGGAGATGTTGTTCAGCGCAGGGCGCTGCTGAGGGGTGCGCTTGGCTTAACATAATGCTCTGATGGCTGGCTGTTGCATTGCACTATTATTGGATGTTTGTTTTTTGCGTTTTTCTCTTTTACTTATTTGATTTAATTTTTAATTTGGGTTTAGCGAAATATTTATTGGTTAGGTTTGGCTGGTTTAGGGGTAGCCTTATATGTGGGTGAGCAGGTAGCTTAATGTTTTAGGGTGTTGGATATGGGGAAGAAGTTTAGTATTTTTGATCATGAGCTTGTTCCTCAGCACATCCTCCTGTCCAAGGAGGAGGCTAAGAAGGTTTTGAGGGAGCTTGGAGTTAAGCCTAATTGCCTTCCTCTTTTGAGGGCTAGTGATCCTGCTGCTAGAGCTATTGGAGCTAAGCCTGGAGATATAGTTAAGATCATTAGGCGCAGTCCTACTGCCGGTGAAGCCGTGATTTATAGGTATGTGATTCCAGGTTAGGGGGTGCTTGGATCTGTCGGGTTTAACTCATGAGGATAGGTGGGTGCTTGTTGATGCTTTCTTTAGGGAGAAGGGGCTTGTAAGGCAGCACTTGGACTCGTTTAACGACTTTGTTACTCGAGGCTTGCAGGAAATAATTTCTGAGCAGGGAGTCATTGAAACCGACATTCCTGGCTTGAGCATTAAGCTTGGCGATATTGAAGTTAGGGAGCCCACTGTCCGTGAGGCTGATGGATCTGAGGAGCCTGTCTACCCGATGGAGGCTAGGCTTAGGAACTTGACCTATGCCTCGTCGATGTTTTTGACCATGATTCCAGTTGAGGATGGAATTGAGGGGGAGCCCGTTAGAGTTTACATTGGTAGGCTTCCAATAATGGTTAAGTCGATTAAGTGCAGGCTTCATGGCTTGAGCGAGGAGGAGCTCATTGCTAGAGGTGAGGATCCCGAGGATCCTGGAGGCTACTTCATAATTAATGGCTCCGAGAGGGTTTTGGTTGCTCAGGAGGATTTGGCTGTTAATCGCATTTTGGTTGATGTTGCCGGCCCAGGCTCTTCGGCCACCCACATTGCTAAGGTGTTTTCCGCAGCTGCCGGGTATAGGGTTCCAGTTACCATGGAGAGGGTTAAGGATGGAACTCTCCACGTGTCTTTCCCCTCTGTTCCAGGGAGGATTCCGCTAGTTATCTTGATGAGAGCTTTGGGTTTGAAGACTGATAGGGAGATTGTTGAAGCCGTTTCGGATGATTTTGAAATTCAGCAGCTTCTCATCCCCTCCATTGAGCAGGCTTCTGCAATTACAACTGTTGAGGATGCCCTCGACTACATTGGAAATAGAATTGCAATTGGGCAGGCTAGGGACTATAGGGTTCAGAGGGCACGGCAAGTGCTGGACAGGTACTTCCTCCCCCACTTGGGCTCGACGCCTAGGGATAGGAAGAAGAAGGCCTACTTCCTAGGGCAGATGGCTGAGAAGCTTTTGGAGCTCGTTTTGGGTAGGAGGAGGCCTGACGACAAGGATCACTACGCGAATAAGAGGCTTAAGCTTGCAGGAGACCTCCTCATGAGCCTATTTAGAGTTGCATTCAGGAGCTTCTGCAGGGATGTTAAGTATCAGCTTGAAAGGGCTAGGAGTAGGGGTAGGAGAATTAACATTGCAACTCTCGTTAGAGCTGACGTTATAACTGAGAGGTTGAGGCACGCATTAGCTACTGGCAATTGGGTTGGAGGTAAGGCTGGAGTCAGCCAGCTTCTAGATAGGACGAACTTCATGTCGACTTTAAGCCACCTAAGAAGGGTTGTTTCGCCTTTAAGTAGGAGTCAGCCCCACTTTGAAGCTAGAGATCTCCATCCAACCCAGTGGGGTAGGCTTTGCCCAAATGAGACTCCTGAAGGCCCGAACTGCGGATTGGTTAAGAACTTGGCTTTAATGGCGATAATTTCGGTTGGATTTGATGAGAAGTTCGTTGAGCGCGCGCTTTACAGGCTGGGCGTTGAGCCTCTTGAGAGGGCTAGGAAGGAGAACATTAAGGGCGCCAAGGTCTTTCTGAACGGCAGGCTAATAGGCATTCACCCGGAGCCTGAAGCGCTGTGTAGGGAAATTAGGAGCATGAGGAGGGAAGGAAGGCTTTCGCATGAAGTTAACATTGCCCACTACAAGGACGAGCACATCAATGAAGTGTATGTGAACTGCGACCGGGGGAGGGTTAGGCGGCCGCTGATAGTGGTTGAGGGCGGAGAGGTGAAGTTGAAGAAGGAGCACGTTGACAAGATTAGGCGGGGAGAGTGGTCTTGGAGCAACTTGATTGAAGAGGGCCTCATAGAGTACTTGGACGCTGAGGAGGAGGAGAACGCGTACATAGCCTTGAATCCGGAGGACGTGACTCCGGAGCACACTCACCTTGAAATTGCCCCCGCAACAATTCTTGGAATATGCGCCTCAATAATACCGTACGCTGAGCACAATCAGTCCCCGCGCAACTCCTATGAAGCTGCAATGGCCAAGCAGGCTTTGGGCCTCTACGCCGCTAACTTCCAGCTGAGAATGGACTCGAGAGCTCACATCCTTCACTATCCTCAGAAGCCCCTCGTCAGAACTAAGGCGATGAACGTCATCAAGTATGATGAGAGGCCTGCAGGCCAGAACTTCATAGTTGCAATTTTGACGTACAGCGGCTACAACATTGAGGACGCCCTAATAATTAATAAGTCGGCGATCGAGAGGGGATTAGCCCACTCAACCTTCTTTAGGTGCTATGAGATCGAGGAGAAGAAGTATCCTGGCGGTGAAGTCGACGTAATTGAGATTCCAGACCCCCAAGTTAGGGGCTATAGGACTGCTGAGGTTTACCAGTTTCTCGGCGAGGATGGAATAATTGAGCCTGAAGTTGAGGTTACTGGCGGAATGGTTTTGGTTGGTAGAACTAGCCCTCCGCGCTTCCTCGAGGAGCCTAGGGGCCTTGAAGTTCCAACTAGAATTAGGCGTGAAACTTCGCTTAGCATGAGGCATGGGGAGAAGGGAGTCGTCGACTCGGTTATGATTACCAAGACTGCCGAGGGAGATAAGCTCGTTAAGGTTAGAGTTAGGGACCATAGGGTTCCCGAGCTTGGAGATAAGTTTGCTTCTCGGCATGGGCAGAAGGGAGTTATTGGGCTCATAGTTCCTCAGGAGGACATGCCCTTCACCGAGGATGGAATAGTTCCTGACTTAATAATTAACCCGCACGCCATTCCATCGAGAATGACTATTGGGCAGCTCATCGAGTCTATTGCAGGTAAGGTAGCCGCCTTGGAGGGACGATTCGTTGATGGAACTCCATTTAGCGGGGAGAAGGAGGAGGATTTGAGGGAAGCCCTTAAGAGGCTTGGCTTTAAGCCCAGCGGCTGCGAAGTCATGTATGATGGTAGAACTGGCCAAATGCTTAAGGCCGAAGTCTTCATTGGAGTTGTCTACTATCAGAAGCTACATCACATGGTTGCTGACAAGATTCATGCTAGAGCTAGAGGTCCAGTTCAGATATTGACGAGGCAGCCGACTGAGGGTAGAGCTCGTGAGGGTGGACTTAGGTTTGGAGAGATGGAGAGGGACTGCCTCATAGGGCATGGGGCAGCCCTACTGTTGAAGGAGAGGCTTCTGGACGAGTCCGACAGAACTGTGGTCTACGTCTGCGAGAACTGCGGCTTCATAGCCTACTACGATAGGATAAGGGATAGGTATTACTGCAGGCTATGCGGAGAGAAGGCTAAGGTTTCCCCGGTGGTTATGTCCTATGCCTTCAAGCTCCTCCTCCAGGAGCTCATGAGCCTATGCATTGCTCCGAGATTAATTTTGGGTGAGAAGGTTTAGGGGTGAGGTGCTGTGTCCGAGTCTTTCAAGCAGATTAAGGCCATTAAGTTCGGCTTGCTTTCACCTGAGGTTATTAGGCGAATGTCGGTGACGACGATCATAACCGCCGACACCTACGATGAGGATGGGTGGCCAATTGACGGCGGCCTTATGGATAGGAGGCTGGGCGTCATTGAGCCTGGGCAGCGCTGCGCTACCTGCGGTAATAGGGTTGGGGAGTGCCCAGGCCACTTCGGCCACATCGAGCTTGCTAGGCCCGTTATTCACGTCGGCTTCGCCAAGCTCATTCACCAGGTTTTGAGGGCCACTTGCAGGAGATGCGGCAGAATATTGATTCCAGATGAGGAGATCGAGAAGTATAGGAGGCTTTTGGAGAAGTATAAGGGTAAGTGGCCTGAGCTTGCTAGGAAACTCACTAGCAAGATCATGAAGAAGGCAATTAAGACCAATGAGTGCCCCCACTGCCATGAGAGGCAGTTTAAGATTAAGCTTGAAAAGCCAACTTCATTTTATGAGGAGCTTAGGGAGGGCAGCGTTAGGTTAACTGCAATAGAGGTTAGAGCTAGGCTTGAGCGAATTCCAGATGAAGATCTCATTCTACTTGGCTTCGACCCCCAGGTTGCTAGGCCCGAGTGGATGGTTCTCACCGTTATGCCTGTACCTCCAGTTTGCGTTCGCCCATCAATAACGTTGGAGTCAGGAGTTAGGTCGGAGGACGATTTAACCCACAAGCTTGTCGACATCCTGAGGATTAATGAGAGGTTGAAGGAGAACATCGAGGCTGGGGCTCCCCAGCTAATAATTGAGGATTTATGGGAGCTACTTCAGTATCACGTGACGACCTACTTCGACAATGAGGTTTCAGGGATACCTCCAGCTAGGCATAGGTCTGGGAGGCCTCTGAGGACGCTTACCCAGAGGTTGAAGGGGAAGGAGGGAAGGTTTAGGAGCAACTTGTCCGGTAAGAGAGTTGACTTCTCAGCTAGAACAGTCATTTCTCCGGATCCCAATTTGAGCATAAATGAGGTTGGAGTTCCAATTGAAATCGCGAAGATACTGACGATTCCGGAGCGAGTTACCGAGTGGAATTTGGAGGAGATGAAGAAGCTGGTTATGAGGGGGCCGCATGAGCACCCCGGCGCCAACTACGTCATTAGGCCTGATGGCCGCAGGATCGACTTGAGGTATCCTAAGGACTTGAAGGTGATTGCCGACAACTTGGCTCCAGGCTACATTGTTGAGAGGCACATTAAGGATGGAGACATAGTTCTATTTAATAGGCAGCCTTCGCTTCACAGGATGTCTATTATGGCGCATAAGGTTAAGGTTCTCCCCTACAAGACCTTCAGGCTAAACCTATGCGTCTGCCCGCCCTACAACGCTGACTTCGATGGAGATGAAATGAATCTACACGTGCCTCAGAGCGAGGAGGCTAGGGCTGAAGCTAGAATATTGATGCTGGTTCAAGAGCAGATATTGTCGCCCAGATATGGCGGCCCAATTATGGGTGCAATTCAGGACTACATAACTGGAGCCTTCCTGCTAACCCGCAAGTCCACTCTGCTTAACAGGGAGGAGGTCTGCAGGCTTCTCATGGCTGCAGGCTATAGGGGGCCTCTGCCTCCTCCAGCCATAAAGTACCCTGAGGAGCTTTGGACTGGAAAGCAGCTTGTAAGCCTATTTCTGCCCAAGGGCTTCAACTTCTCACTTAAAGCCAACATATGCAATAAGTGCGACGTCTGCTTGAAGGAGGACTGCCCATACGATGCCTACGTAGTCGTCCGGGACGGACATCTAGTCGCAGGCGTCCTAGATAAGAAGTCTATTGGAGCTGGGCAGCCTGAAAGCCTGCTCCACTACATAGTTAAGGAGTATGGCTCCGATGCTGGAAGGCACTTCATAGATAACGTTTTCAAGATGTTCTTGAAGTTCATTGACTTCCGCGGCTTCACTATGGGGCTTCAGGACGAGGACATACCCTTGGAAGCTCAGTATAGAATTAAGGAAATCCTGGCTGAAGCTGAATCCAAGGTTGATGAGCTCATTAGGTCGTTTAAGGCTGGAGAGCTGGAGAGGCTTCCTGGAAGAACTTTGGAGGAAACCCTTGAGATGAGGATAATGGAGGCGCTGGCGGATGCTAGAGATAAGGCTGGAAGCGTGGCTGCCGAGTACTTGGGCCTTGAAAATCACGCGGTTGTCATGGCCAAGACTGGAGCTAGAGGCAACATCCTCAACTTGACGCAGATGACTGCAGTTATCGGCCAGCAGTCGGTGAGAGGTGAGAGAATTATGAGGGGGTACAAGGATAGGACGCTTCCCCACTTCAAAGCTGGAGATATAGGGGCTAGGGCTAGGGGATTCGTCTACGCTTCATATAAGAGCGGCCTAAATCCGGTTGAGTTCTTCTTCCACGCGATGGGAGGTAGGGAGGGGCTTGTTGACACTGCAGTGAGGACCTCACAGAGCGGTTACATGCAGAGGAGGCTCATCAACGCCCTTCAAGACTTGAAGGTCGAGTACGATGGAACGGTTAGAGCTCCAGGCGGAGTGATCGTCCAGTTCCAGTATGGCGAGGATGGAGTCGACCCCGCAAGGAGCGATCACGGAAAGGCAGCTAACGTAGAACGGATTATCGAGAAGGTCTTGGCTAGGAGGGAGGCGGCTTGAAGTTCTTGAAGCCTGAGGAAGTATTTGAGCAGATTGAGGCTATGAGCAGAATTCTTCCTCAATCGCTTATTTCGGAGCTTAAGGAGAAGCTCTCCAAAGTCGAAGTTACGCAGGAGGAGTTGGACGAAATACTTAGGGAGGTCGTGAAGTCCTATAGGAAGTCGCTTGTGGAGCCGGGAGAGGCTGTTGGCGTCGTTGCTGCCCAGTCGATTGGAGAGCCCGGCACCCAAATGACATTAAGGACGTTCCACTACGCTGGCGTTAGGGAGTTCAACGTCACGCTTGGCCTTCCACGCCTCATAGAAATAGTTGATGCTAGGCGTACTCCCTCAACTCCAATGATGGCCATATACTTGGATGAGGAGCACAGGTACAGCGAGGAGAAGGCGAAGGAAGTTGGGAGGAGAATTGAGACAACCCTGCTTGAAAACGTTACTCGAAGCGTTGAGGTTGACCTTGTTTCGGGATCAATAATTCTCGACCTCGACTTGGAGGTCATGGAGGATAAGGGCATAACTGTGGATCACGTCGTCAAGGCAATTAAGAAGCATAAGGTTGGAGAGGTGGTGGTTGAAGGTGAGAGCCGCATAGTGATTCAAACTGACATAATCGACATAACTAAGCTTCAAAAGCTTAGGGACAAGATGCTAAGCTTGAAGTTGAAGGGAATTAAGGGGATTAAGAGGATCGTGATAAGGAAGGAGGGAGGCGAGTACGTAATATACACTGAAGGCTCAAACCTGGCTTCGGTGCTGAAGGTTAAGGGCGTTGACCCAACTAGAACTACGACGAACGACATTTACGAGATAGCTGAGGTGCTTGGAATTGAAGCTGCTAGAAATGCCATAATCAGGGAGGCGATGAAGGTGCTGGAGGAGCAGGGGCTTGACGTCGACGTTAGGCACGTGATGCTCGTGGCCGACATGATGACTCAAACTGGGAGGGTGAGGCAGATTGGCAGACATGGAGTTAGCGGCGAGAAGCCAAGCGTCCTGGCGAGGGCCGCGTTTGAAGTGACCACCAAGCACTTGATCGAGGCTAGCGCTAGGGGAGAGGTTGACGAGCTTTTGGGTGTAACTGAAAACGTCATTGTAGGTCAAGTAATTCCTCTTGGAACCGGCTTCGTCCAGCTGCTTATGAGGAAGCCTCGGAGTGAAGATAAAGCTTAAAAATATGGTTATATAAGTTAGCCTAAACGGTGTTCCCGAACTTTGAAGGTGAGGCAGTCAATAAGTAGAGCGTAGCACCTTAGACAAATTAGTGGTGGAGTGTGCATTCATGCCAATAGACTTAGAGAGGGAATTAAAAATTGCATTGAAAACCGGTAAGGTGGCGCTCGGCTCGAATTCAGCAATTAAGTATGCTAAGCTTGGGAAGGGGAAGCTAATCATACTTGCTTCCAACTGCCCAAGCGATATTAAGAGCGACATATTATATTACTCTAAGCTATCCAAAATTCCCGTCTACGTATTTCCGGGCTCCAGCTGGGAGCTCGGCTCTATTTGCCGTAAGCCCTTCATGGTAGCTGCTTTGACTATTCTCGATCCAGGGGACTCGGAAATATTGATGCTAGTTGAGGAGGGGGAGGGGTAGAATATACCCTCAATAAGGTTGACTGCTGAGGAAATGCGGTACATCACCCTATTCGAAAGCCTAACTGGAGCTGTAACTCGGGACTGCATTATCGACGCCAAGCTTAACAGGCTCATTTTCATAGTGAAGCCGGGGGACATGGGGCTGGCAATTGGAAAGAGGGGAGTGAACGTTAAGCGGCTTCAAAAAATGCTTGGAAAGGCCATTGAAGTGGTTGAGTACGCTGAATCCCCTGAAGACCTCATTAAGAACAGCCTTTCTCCAGCTAGGGTTCGTGCAGTTAAGATTTCCAAGTCTCCTAATGGAAGGAAGATCGCCTACGTTACCATTGAGCCTCAGGACAAGGGGATTGCAATTGGGAGGGAAGGCAAGAATATTGCTAGGGCGAGGATGATTGCTAAGCGATACTTCGACATTGACCACGTAGTTATAGTTTAGAATTCATGCTTCTCGCTCGGCAACGCCTATATTTTCATTCAGCCATAAACTCGGTTGGGTGCATTTATGATTTACATCTCGCCTAGAGCTCATGTTGCGAACTGCCTCTTCGAAGGCATGGCTGCCATTTTGGGTGAAACTCGGATTGGCGAGGGGAGCTTCATAGGATTTGGGTCGATCATAGGATACCCGGTGAGAGCTTCATTGAAGCTTCTAATATCCAGAAAGCTTGTTGATTTCAAGCATTATGATGAGCTGAGCTCCGGATCGATTTTGGGTAGAGGCTGCCTCCTAAGATCGGGGGCGGTGATCTACGAGAATGTCAGGATTGGCGATAACTTGGAGACCGGCCACCGCGTGCTTGTGAGGGAGAACACCGTGATTGGAAGTAATGTTAGAATTGGAACGAACACCATAATTGACGGGGGAGTTAGGATTGGCGATGATGTGAACATTCAATCCAGCGTGTACATTCCCCCTAGATGCGTTATTGAGGATGGGGTTTTCATTGGCCCAAGGGCTTGCTTAACCAATGACAGGTATCCTCCAAGTGAGAGGCTTGAGGGCGTGGTGGTGAAGCGGGGGGCGGTGATTGGAGCGAATTCAACGTTGATTTCAGGGGTTGTGGTGGGTGAGGAAGCTGTAGTTGCTGCTGGGGCAGTTGTTACTAAAAGTGTTCCTCCAAGAACTGTTGTTGCTGGGGTGCCTGCAAAGCCTATTGGAACGTTTAGCGAGTATTGTGAGAAGCGGGCTAGGTGGGAAAAGGGCTTTAATTAGGTTTGAGCGTGCTACCTCATTGGCTTCTGCTTTTTGCCTTGAAGTAGGGCTTTGAGGGAAACTCCATTAACCTTTATGACCTTATATCTAACTCCCGGCAGGTCTCCATAGGATCTGCCCATGGGGCCTCCAATTCCCTCAATTATGACTTCGTCGTGCTCGTCGACGAAGTTTAGCGCTCCATCTCCCGGTAGGAATGCGGTTACCTGCTTTCCATTTTTGATTAGCTGAATTCTAACGCATTTTCTTACTGCTGAGTTGGGCTGCCTGCTCTCTATGCCCACCTTTTCAATCACTATTCCTCTTGCTTGGGGTGCTCCTTCAAGTGGATCTGCCTTAACGTCTAGCATTAGCATTCTCCTCTTGTACTCTCTCTGGCTCCACCTGAACTTCTTCCTCTTCCTCTTCAGCTTCCTCGCAGCATAGAGGCCCATTGGAGCCTTGGATCCAGGCATGATTTCACCTCAATTCTAGGCTATTGGTGCTATAGCTTGCTCCTAAATAAATTTTCCTTCAATAATTAGCTTAAACTTAACTGAATTACATTTGAGTTGAATGTAAAAAAGGGAGTGGATTTTAGATGTTTTCGCAGCGCTTCTTGAGGTCTTCCCAAACCATGTCCACGTACTCTTGCAGCTGCTTTATTAGGTGCTTGTTTTCGGGCTTGAATAGGTGTCGGAATCTTCCTTGGGGCTTAAGGAACTCCTCTATTGGCTTCTTCAGCTCCGGCTTCTTGGCTATCGCTAGGCTTCTGTCGGTTAACCTCCATCTTCCGTTTTCGCATTCCCATAGTGGGAAGTAGCAGGTGTCCACTGCGAGTTTAGCGATTTTGATTGACTGGTTTGTTGGAAGCCGCCACCCTCTTGGGCATGGGGAGAATGCGTGGATGAATGCCGGCCCATCAACTTCTATGCCTTTCCTCACTTTTCTTACGAGGTCTGCCCAGTGGGCTGGAGTTGCAGTTGCCACGTATGGTATTCGGTGGGCTACTGCTATGTCCGCAATGGGCTTTTTGTGCTGCTGCTTTCCAGGTATGGCTGTTCCAGCGGGGGATGTGGTGGTTGCTGCTCCTAGAGGTGTTCCTCCGCTCCTCTGAATTCCAGTGTTCATATAGGCTTCATTGTCGTATAGTATGTATAGGAAGTCGTGTCCTCTTTCGAATGCGCCGCTTAGTGCTTGGAGTCCAATGTCGTAGGTTCCGCCGTCTCCAGCGAAGCATATTACGTCTACGTGGTCGTGCTTGTACATGCCTTTCCTCTTGAGCGCCTTTATTCCCGACTCGATTCCTGAAGCTACTGCCGCCACGTTTTCGAATGCCACGTGGATCCACGGGAGCTTCCATGAAGTGTATGGGTATATTGTGGTTGCAACTTCTAGGCATCCGGTTGCATTGGCTAGAATTGTGGGTCCGCGTAGTGCCATTAGTGCTTGCCTTACGATGATTGATGCTCCGCACCCGGCGCAGAGCCTGTGGCCGGGTAGTAGGAGCTTAGGCTTTTTAGCTAATTCCTTTAAATTTAATTTCAAGCTCATTCTCTCACCCCTATGAATTTTACAGGTTTTTCAACGCGCTTGGCCTTCAGGACCTCGAATAGGTCGTCGTATACTTGCTTTATCAATTCCGGATGCATGTCCCTGCCTCCGAGGCCGTAGATGTAGTTCACTATCATTGGCCTTTCAGCTTCGTCGTAGAATGCTGATCGGGTTTCAAGGAATACTGGGCCTCCGAATGCTCCGAAGGGGCCGCACCTATCCAGTACGCCTACGACCTTGACGTGCTTGAGTGCTTGTATGAGCTCCTCTGCTGGGAATGGCCTGAAGGTTCTTAGCCTCAGCACGCCTGCCTTTAAGCCCTTCTTCCTCAGCTGCTTGACTACGCTTCTCACTGTTCCTGCAGTTGATCCTAGAACTATGGTTGCTACTTCTGCGTCTTCAATTCCATAGCAGTCGATGAATCCATCTCCATACTTCCTGCCGCTTATCTTGGAGTATTCCTCGTTGATCTGCTTTATCACTGCCCTGGCCTTTTCCATGGCTACGTGCTGCTGCATTTTATGCTCGTAGTAGTAGTCGTATAGGTCTAGTGGGCCGAAGGTCAGCGGCTTATCTGGATCTAGGGCCATTGGAACTTTTCCTAGATATGGAACTTCGATTTCAACTGGCTTTCTAGTTCCAACGAACTTCCTCACGACCTCGTCTGGCAGGATGTTGACGTTTTGAAGGGTGTGGCTTAGGAGGAACCCATCTAGCATTACCATTACTGGAAGCTGGACGTCTGGGTGCTCTCCAATTCTAAATGCTTGAATTATCGTGTCATAGGCTTCCTGCGCGTCCTCCACGTACATTTGAATCCAGCTTGAATCCCTGCAGCCCATGGAGTCTCCGTGGTCGCAGTGAATACATATTGGGCCTGAGAGCGCCCTGTTAACTATGGCCATCACTATTGGCAGCCTCATGCTTGAGGCTATGTAGACTATCTCCCACATTAGGGCAAGCCCATTAGCTGCGGTTGCTGTGAACGTTCGCGCTCCAACTGCTGCTGCTCCAATGCATGTGCTTAGAGCTGAGTGCTCCGACTCAACTGCGACGAATTCGGTGTCAACTTCGCCATTAGCTACGAACTCCGAGAATCGCTCTACTATTAGGGTTTGAGGCGTTATTGGGTATGCTGCCACCATGTCTACGTTGCACTGCTTTACGGCCCATGCAACTGCCTCATCACCATTTAGCCCCATAACCACCTGCTTAACTGCCATCTAAATCACCTCACTCCAAAACCATCTCTATGGCTTTAACTGGGCATTCCTCAGCGCAGATTCCGCAGCCCTTGCAGAAGTCGTAGTTTACTTGGACTTTTTCTCCATCCCACTCTATGGCGCTGTCTGGGCAGTAAACCCAGCAGGTTAAGCACTTAATGCACTTGCCCTGATCTATTACTGGCTTGAACGTCCTCCAATCTCCAGTTTTAAACTCGGTTGACAGCTTCCAGCATACTCCTGCAATTGGAACTTCACGCCAACCTTTTAGCTGACTCATGATTCAATCCCCCTAGTTTCATTAAATGACTTCTCAACCACCTTGACGTTTAGCTCTCCAATCTTGCCTGGAAATCTCTCCTTGAGAGCTTCGTATACGCTTTCAAGCTTCACTATTCCCGTCGCCTTAACTAGGGCGCCGAGCATGGCTGTGTTCGTGATTCCCCTTCCTAGAATTTCCACTGCAATGTCGGTTGCAGGCACGACATAGACCTTATAGCCCTTCCCCTTGATGCCGAGGCTCTCAGCCAGCTCTTCGGGTGTTCCTCTGTAGTTCACGATGATGAGTCCGCCCTCCTTTAGCCCTTCGATAACTGGAATTGACTTTAGGAGGGTTGGGTCTAGAACTATTACTGCATCTGGATTGTATATTCCGCAGTGTATTTCTATTGGCTCTTCGCTCACTCTAGTGAATGCCATTATTGGCGCCCCCATTCTTTCAGGTCCAAATGTTGGAAATGACTGGGCGTGCTTTCCCTCCTTAAGGGCAGCTACTGCCAGTAGGTTGCTCGCTGTCCACGCTCCTTGACCGCCTCTTCCATGCCATCTTACTTCAAACATGTAAGCCCTCCACAACAATTTTTTACGTCGCGTTTAACCTAACGTAAATAAGGCTTAAGCTTTTCGATGCTGAGGAGCGAAAGATTTATTGATTTCATATAGAGTTATACCTTGAGCCGTTAGTGGTATTGATTGGGAGATGAGCGCTCTTGGGCAAGGCCGTGAAGGTTGATATCAAGCTGTTCGGCAAGTGGCCGTATGAGGACGTTGAAGTTAGGGATCCGGGGCTTAAAAGGTACATATGCTTAAAGCCAGTCTTCCTTCCGCACACCGGCGGCAGACATGAGCACAAGCCGTTTGGGAAGGCTGAGGTTCCAATTGTTGAGCGACTGATAAATAAGGTTATGAGGCCCGGGAAGAACATGGGCAAGAAGACGCTGGCGACAAACATAGTTAAGCATGCATTTGAAATAATACATTTGAGGACTGGAGAAAATCCAATTCAAGTTCTCGTTAGAGCTCTTGAGAATGCCGCTCCGAGGGAGGAGACTACTAGGATAGTTTATGGAGGAATAGTTTACCATCAGGCAGTGGACATTTCGCCGATGAGGAGGCTTGATTTGGCGCTGCGCTTCATAACTGATGGAGCCAGGAGAGCTTCGTTCAGTAATCCGAAGAGCATTGAAGAGTGCTTGGCTGAGGAGGTCATTCTCGCAGCTAATGGCGACCCTAAGTCATATGCTATTCAGAAGAAGGAGGAAATAGAGAGGATAGCTCTATCTTCCAGGTAGGCTTCAGCCGCTGCTTTTCTCATGGTTTAAACCGCAAAAACCTTAAATAGCCGGTTTCAAGATTAGTTTCGCCGAAGCACATGGGAGTGATATGAAATGTCTGAGAAGCCACATTTAAACCTCGTAGTTATAGGGCACGTGGATCACGGGAAGAGCACCTTGATGGGGCATTTGCTCTTCCTCACAGGTAACGTTGACGAGCGCACCATGAGGGCCCTGGAGGAAGAGTCTAAGAAGATTGGAAAGGAGTCCTTTAAGTTCGCTTGGATCATGGACAAGCTGAAGGAGGAGAGGGAGCGAGGCTTAACGATAGACTTGTCCTTCTGGAAGTTCGAGACTCCAAAGTACTACTTCACAATCATAGATGCGCCCGGGCACAGGGACTTCGTTAAAAACATGATTACAGGAGCTTCGCAGGCCGATGCTGCAGTTCTCGTGGTTTCGGCTAAGAGGGGCGAGTATGAAGCTGGAATGGGAGCTTCCGGGCAAACTAGGGAGCACGCATTCCTCGCCAAGACGCTTGGAGTTAATCAGCTGGTTGTAGCGATCAATAAGATGGACGATGCAACAGTGAACTGGAGCAAGGAGAGGTATGAGGAGGTTAAGCAGGGAGTTAGCAAGTTCCTTAGGATGATAGGCTACAACGTTGCGAAGCTCCACTTCGTCCCAGTGTCAGCTTGGTATGGCGATAACATCGTAATTAAGAGCGAGAGAATGCCCTGGTACGACGGCCCCACACTGGTTGAAGCGCTAGACCAGTTTGAGCCGCCTCCAAGGCCTATTGACAAGCCGCTTAGAATTCCAATTCAGGACGTTTACACCATTACTGGAGTAGGCACAGTTCCCGTAGGTAGAGTTGAAACGGGCGTGCTGAAGGTTGGAGATCGCGTAGTGTTCATGCCTCCAAACAAGGCCGGCGAAGTGAAGTCAATTGAGATGCACCACCAGAGAATTCCGAAGGCAATTCCTGGCGACAACATTGGATTTAACGTGAGGGGCGTTTCAAGAACCGACATTAGAAGAGGAGATGTATGCGGGCATACTTCAAATCCACCTACGGTTGCAGATGAATTCGTTGGAAGAATATTCGTGCTATACCACCCGACGGCTATAGCTGCAGGCTACACGCCAGTAATGCACGTTCACACTGCAACTGTAGCTGTTAGGTTCGCCGAGCTCCTCAAGAAGATTGACCCGAGGAGCGGAGCTACGATCGAGGAGAAGCCCACCTACCTGAAGCAGGGTGACGCCGCTATAGTTAGGTTGAAGCCAATTAAGCCAGTGTGCGTTGAGAAGTACTCCGACTTCCCGCAGCTAGGGAGGTTCGCCGTTAGAGATATGGGCAGGACAATCGCAGCAGGCGTTGTGATGGAGATCACAGCTACGAAGGAAGTTAAGTAGATTAGGAGTAGGTAGAGGCTACAGCAATGGTCAGGAAAGCTAGAATTCGACTGACGAGCACCGACGCGAGAAAGCTCAATGAAGTATGCGAGCAGATCAAGCGTATTGCACAGAAGACCGGAGTCCGCATTTCAGGCCCAATTCCACTGCCAACTAAGCGCCTAGTTATAACAACCATGAGGACGCCCTGTGGAGAAGGCACGAAAACCTGGGATAAGTTTGAGCTCAGAATACACAAGAGGCTAATTGACATTGATGCTGATGAGAGGACCATGAGGCAGATAATGAGAATACGTGTACCAGATGATGTAAAAATTGAGATAGAACTTACATAAGCTCTAATTCACATATTTCTTTTATTTCATGAGTATAGGTTAAATTTTACTTAATTTTGTTAGTAAATTTATCAAGTTTATCATTTTCAATGTGAATTCTAAGCTCCGCATACTGCTTTCAGGTGTTTCTCTTTATCTGAGTTTGATTATGAGGAAGCGTTAAAAGATTTTCTGTAAGAAAAAGTTAGTGTTATTGAATTTTATTTGAACTTTAACCATTTTCTGTTATACACTGTTTTGTTGGCGTGTTTGTGGAGAAAATTTAGGTAGGTTGTCTTCATTTAAGTTTATAATTTTTTCTTCTACTTTCTTTTGTTTTCACTATAAATTCGCAATATGGGTCTCCCATAGCTATGCATCTCACTTCTTCAGCTTTCATTTCTTTGGAGAATAATGATGTTAGATAACCAGCAAGTATTCCGCGGATGAAGTGACTATATGGTTTTCTGCTTCCTAAACCTAGTTCACATTCAAAAGAGTCATATAATCTCAGAGTTACGCTTGTATTGGAGGTATCAATATTTACAAGTTCTATTCGGCCAAGGCCAGCCCAGCTAAAAATATTTGCACCTAATTTATCAATGAGCGTTGCAACGTCTATTATACCGAGAGTCTTTCCAAGCTTTTTATGTGCTTCACCATATTTTAAACCTGAGCAGAATCCTGCATAATAAAGAAATGCTTCACCAGCTGTACCGAAGTATTTTCGTATGTCACAAAGCAGTCCTTCATAGCCTGGCTTAGAAAACACTATTGCCCTGTCTGACATTATTTGAATTCCATGTAGAGAATTCTTGATGAAAAGATTGTTTTTCACTGGAGAAATAACTTTTACATTTTCAACGTAACTTATTTTTCGCAATTCCTCTTTAATCTCTTCAGCTAAAATGTCAGCATCTGCTACGTTGACAAAAGCTAATACCTTAATTATCCTCTCTTTTGGATTTGGGGTGAAAAAGGATACATAGGAAAGAGATGCATTATATTTGCGCAATCTGCGTGAAATCCAATTTAAAACACTTGATTTTGCTTCTACCTCAATTATGAAGAGAATAACGTTTTCTTTTTTTATCCTGGATTTTTTGTTGAAGCTTGTGGGTGATGTTATTTCATTATTTAGATCTACTATTCTTTCTACTAACTCTCTGTTATCTGCCCATCTTCTAAGATGTCTACCACGTTTTCTGAAGCCTTCATTTTTATTTCTTTTAGGCAATTATTACACCCCAAGTGTTCTTTAATTTTCAGAATACTCAAGGGATAAAACAATTATTTAATAACATGTATGTATGCCCGCTTACAGACAACCGTTGAATTGGTTCATAAATTTTAAATCTTAATTTTTATCCAATAATTTAGTAAAAACTTGGATTTAACGTGGATTTAACATCAATTTGAGGGAGGCAACGAAAAATGGCGAGGAGATCACGATTTGAAATTTATCTTGACATTTTAGAGGCAGTAGCAGAAGGCAACAAAAAGCCAACGCACATCATGTACCGGGCTAACTTATCCTGGATAAGGTTGAAGAAATACTTGAATTTTCTAATTTCTCGAGGGCTTCTACGGCAGAGCACAAATGCATCAACATGCACCTTTTCACTAACTAGGAAGGGAAGAGAAGTTTTAGCATATTATAAAAGACTTGAAAGACTTTTCCATCGAGAAGAAAGAAAAGTGTTTTACCCAAAAATTTATGTTCGTTACAACTAATCTTTTATAATTTTTTATCTTTATTTTTTCATCTGCTTCTTTTAATCAACAAAAAGCGTAGAGAGCACTGGATAGAGCTATAGCCTAAATAGCTTGACGTGGACGAAATTTCCATGATATTAATACATGTTAACTTTTGGAGAGTTTTCATAATCTAATTTTTCCTTTTACTTTCACCTATAATTGTGTGTTTAGGTAGTGTTCCTAAATTACACACTTAACCACGAAGTTTAGCTTAAGACTTATTCAAATATATTTCTGTAAAAGGTGTCACTAGTAGTATGATTTTTAGGGATCGTTTTTCTTAAGTAGAGAATCCTCAAATTTTATGAAAATTTTTACTGCGTCAAGGAAAAGGCTACGATTCTAACAATGCAACACACATTTCTTTAAAACATTGTTGTTGTTCACAACTTTAAAAATAGCTTCTGTAAGATATAAGACTGATGTGCCATGAGAAGGTCAAAGCTAGAGATTTATATGGATGTATTGCGAATTATAAGTAAAGGTTGCCATAAACCTACTCGTATAATGTATAGGAGCAATCTTTCGTGGAATCCTTTGTGTGAAGTGATGGATTTTCTAGTAAATCAAGGTGTTGTGAGAGTGAAGAAGTCTGGTAAGAAGAAAGAATATTATCTAACTGAAAAGGGAAGAGAAATTTTAAAATATTATGAGAAGCTTAAATTGATGCTTATGGAGAAAACTGAATTTTCCCATGGATGATTTTTTCACTTGAAATGTTTAACTCTTCCTGTAAGAATTTCCTTATCTTCTCAGGATCTGGTTGAAGTTGAAAACGAATAGGCATTCCGCATTTTAAGCTTTTTTCTATATATCTCGGTATAACTTCTCTATATTCACATGTCATATTGCCATTTGATGCTATTATTCTTAGTTCATTATCAATTTGAAAAGATAGTATCTTAACGTCTTTACATAACCTTTTGAATTCCTCCCAGCTTTCGCATAGCACATATAAGTTCGAGTACCTACCCTGTACTATCTGAGAATTTTTATATTTTTCGCTAGTTGATGTTTCTAACAGATTTCTGGATACATCATCTAGTCTTTCAATTAATGAATCCAAGGTCTTTTCATGTTCTCTTAACACGTTTATTATGAAGTCGATGGCGCTTATTCGATCCGACCCATCCGTCATCTTACTCTATCGCCTCCCCTCTATTTCGTCTTTAAATATTTATATACTTTCTCTATTAAACCCTTTATGCATTTAAAAATCAGAGTGATTTCTCATTTTTAAATTACGATTTTTAAAAACATTCAAAAATCTTAGAACGTGTTTTTTGCACATTGCCTACAACCATCACACTCGTTCACAATCGTATTTAGAGTGTTTTCTCTAGACGATTGAATGAAAAAATAAAAGGAGATGGGGAAAAAGTGTTAAAGAAAATCAAATGCAGGCGAGGTATGCTAGGCGTTGAGGCCGCCATAATACTAATAGCTTTCGTCATTGTAGCTGCGGCTTTCAGCTTTATGGTAGTTAACATGGGTCTCTTCGCAACACAAAGAGGCAGAGATACAATAACTCAAGGTCTTCAAGAAGCAAGCACTCCCTTAACACTTGACGGAACAATAATAGTCAAAGGAGATGGCACTAACGTAACTGACATAATAATACCGTTGAAGACTCTTGGCGTAAAATATGTTCCAATGGCAAACGAGACTACAGTAGTCTCTTTAAGAGTTGGAAATCATACTGCATATGCGAATATTTACGGTGGAATAGACGCAAAAACTTCTCCAAAAGGAAAAGATTTCGATGAACTGATAGGTTTATTAGATGGGGATACTACTGCTGTACTCTTCGTAGAAAACTCTGATGGTGATGACTCACTATCCGCAAAAGAAAAAGGCCTCCTAATAATCCACTTATCTGAAAGCGATGGAGCTGGCAAGAGACAGGCTGTTTTCATTGAAATTAGACCTGAGAAAGGTGCACCACTAACTATTGAATTCGTGGTTCCATCTGAGTTACAAGAAGGCTACATAACGATAGGGGGTTAAGAGGTGACTAGACATGGAGAAAAGAGCTTGGTTGAGGAATAGGTTGGGTATAGTTGGTATTGAGGCTGCCATAGTGCTGATTGCCTTCGTTGTAATAGCAGCAGCACTAGCATACGTAGTAGTAAATATGGGCTTCTACTCATCGCAAGAAGCAAAGAGTACAATAAGTCGTGGTATAACGGAAGCTACATCAGCTTTACAGTTGGATGGCTCTGTTATCGCCTATACCAATAGATCAAGTACTCGGGGAACATGTGTTCAGTATCTTCTAATTCCAGTTAAGCTTTCCATTGGAAGGTCGAGCTTGGATCTCGCCAACACTACGACAGTTATCTCAGTGTGGGGAAGTAACCTGTTAAACATTTACAGAGGAGTAGTCAATGAAACTGGTCCAGGCGGTCAAGCTGATGGTGCTGGGATTAACTTTGGCCTGCCAGAGGATCCATCAAACATGACTCAAATAATTTATGAGTTATTTGTCAACGATGATACTGGCAATGCGTTAGGATGGAACGAAAGCGCTGCTTATATCATAATATACAATGATGATGGTGATGCAGTCTTAGAGAACTTTGAAAAAGCTTACATCGTCATAAACTTGGGTGATGAAGGATTCTGGATACCTGAATACAACAAAGTAAAGGTGGAGATTAAGACTGGGCAGGGCGCTGCGCTGGTCGTTGAGAGGCTGATTCCAGGCGGTTTACCAGTGGGTGAAGCGGTCGACCTAGGGTAGCTGTTAGTTCCTCCTCTTTTTATTTTTTATGTTTCTAGAAACGCTATTTAAATGATAATTTTCCAAAAATATTTTGTCTCTTCATAAGGATTAAAATATTTAATGCTTCATTATATGATGAGATGAAATGAAGGGAGGGCATCCTATCAAGTGTAAAAGGGCAATGGTAGGTCTAGAAGCCGCCATCGTCTTAATAGCTTTCGTCATTGTAGCTGCGGCTTTCAGCTTTATGGTAGTTAACATGGGTCTCTTCGCAACACAAAGAGGCAGAGACGTAATTCAGCAGGGTATTCGAGAAGCTGGTTGTCCTTTAATGGTGGACGGCTCAATACTTGTGAAGGCAAGTAATGAAACTGGAAAGGCGAAAGCGTTTATAATTCCTCTAAAGACTATGGGGACAAAATGGGTTTCCATGTGGAAAAATGAAACTGTTGTATCTCTGATGATTGGAACTAAAGCTTGGGCTAATATTTATCAAGGTATTGGTGTTTATAATGGAACAGAGACGCAGATTGACCCTTCAGATTCTCTCTATGACACCATAATAGCTAATTTAACTAAGGGTTCTCCAAGTGAACCGCCAAGCTGGTGGGGGCAACTATATAGCAATGACACGGGGTCATACATCACTGGCGCAGTCTTAGTTATTGAAAACAGTAATGGTGATAATGCTCTACAACATTATGAGAAAGGCTTTCTCATAATAATTTTAAGCCGGGATGATGAAGCATTGTCAAGAGAAAGAGTTGTTATTGAAGTCAGACCTGAGAAAAGTGCACCTTTAACTTTAGAGTTTACAGTTCCCGAAGCATTGCCTGAAAATTCCTATGTTATAGCGGGATAAGAAATGAAATGGCTAAAAGTCTGGTTGAGGAATAGGTTGGGTATAGTTGGTATTGAGGCTGCCATAGTGCTGATTGCCTTCGTTGTAATAGCAGCAGCACTAGCAAGTGTAGTAATAAATATGGGCTTCTACTCATCGCAGAAGGCAAAGGAAACTATTAATCGTGGCTTATCAGAAGCTTCAAGTGCTCTTCAACTAGATGGGCATGTCATTGGTAAAACAAATAACATGCATCGTTTAACTATTCTTGTCATTCCAGTTAAGATTTCTGTGGCGAGATCTGAAGTGGATTTGAACCAGAATACCACAATAGTTTCAGTTTTTGGTGGGAATACAACCTTGTTAAATATATATAACGGTGTGGTAAATGAAACTGGTGTAGGCCTCGAAGAAGACCCTAAGAACTTAGACGAAATAATTTCAAGTATCTTTGACAATTCGTATGAGCCTGCAGCCTACTGCATAATATACAACGATGATGGCGATAGCATCTTAGAAAATTTTGAGAAAGCCTTTTTTATAATCAACTTAGGCGCCTTTAGCTTACAAGAATATGATAAAGTCAAGATTGACATTAAACCTGGAGAAGGAACTGCCCTAACCATTATTTTAAATGTTCCAGGAGGACTGCCCCAGAACGATTATGTTGACCTTGGATGATTCCCTGATTTCTTATTTTATAACTTGGTTTTCATGGTATTTTCGCTAGAGGTCATGTCTTTCCGTTAAATATTTTCAAGGTTAATAATTTGATACATTGATTTTTTTATAAACCAATGAAACGGTCCATATCCCCCGTACAAACAATCATTATTTTTGTTCATAATTCACTTATAGTATAAATTTATTAACTAATAATAGAACAGAGGTGAGAAAATGAAAAAACGCTCTAAACTGGAAATCTATCTCGACCTCCTAAAAGCTGTTTCTAAGCATAGTAGATTAACCCGCATTGGAAATCAAGCAAATCTTTCTTGGAAAGACACTGTTAAACACTTAAGTTTCTTAGAAGAAAGAGGATTCGTAAAAGCTATAGAAAGAAATAATCAGAGGGAATATGTATTAACGCAGAGAGGATCAGAGGTGTTAGTGATATTAGAAAAAATAGCCAAGGCTCTATCTCGAAGAAGTCCAATGGTGCTCTCTCCAACATGAACTCTGAAGGAACTCCATTAGAAACAGCTTTTCTTCTTCAGTTGGAGTCTTTATATTTGCTATAACCTCTCTTTTATCCATGTAAATTAAGCTTCTAAGTGTGATCTGAAATTGCAATCAAGGCTAATAGTAGAATTCTACATGCCTTTTCCAGTTATGGCTAGTGATACTGTCTATGAATTAACTTAGAAATTATGATTTTAACTTTCAAGACTATGGTATTTAATGAGCCATATAATATTTCATGGTTATCGTCCATGCCTAAAATTCATAATCTCTTTTATAATTATCTTTAATATTTAGCTTCAGTGATCTAAAATGAGTGAAGAGTATGGCAACTATGAATCAATGAAAAGTGAGAGTAGAGTTGACAAATTAGAAAAAGAAATTGACAGGCTTAAAGCTGATGTTCAAAATTCTACAGAGGAGATAAAACGAACTGTTGAGGATTTAAAAAAGGCTGTTGTTGACATCAGAGCAGCTGTTAGTGAAATTGAAAATCCCTTCAACTTGCTAAGAGTTATAACGAGTGAAAAGGACCTTGAAAGATTAGATAGAGTTCAACCCATAATTGAAAGGATGCAAGTTGTAAAAGAGAAAGAGGTTGAAAGAGAAAAAGAAAAGGAGACTACTAATCTACATCAACCCCCTCAAATACCTGAAAAAAAGGTTGAAGAAACTTTAAAGCAAATTAAGGAGCAAGCTGCAGGAGTTGATTTAGAGATGTGGTCTCCAAGTTTCAAACAATGCTATTCTTTAATGAAATGGATTTACACGATGTTTGATCTAGGTTTTGATAAGGAAAGCTTAAAAAGAATCTGTCAGTACTGTGAATTCTTCGGTATTTTCCCCAAGGGTTCTACTGTTCCTATTTCCAGCATGATTGATGCTACCGCAAATGCTAAATCTAAGGGTCTTTCAGAGGACGATATTACACTAGCTATGTACTTGGCTGCTGAAATTTTCGGAGTTAACGTTGGATTTGAAAAAATCTACGAGCTAATAATTAAAATCCTTAAAAGAAATAGGCTAAGGAGGGCGGCGAGGCGAGATGGGGTTCTCAACAACGATAACTGAAATAATCCTGTTGATTGCATCAGTGGTTTTAGCAAGTGGAGTTTCAGCTCAGGCTATATATGCAGGCATGTCTTTGCAGAGCAACATTCTTCAGACCATGGATTGTGCTAAGCGAGACCTAAATATACGTATCAGTATAGGTTATGCTACTATAAATGAAACAGTAACTCCGAAATACTTCATAATCTATGCAAAAAATACTGGTTTAATGCCCATCACTGACTTCTCAACTATAGATGTCTACGTAGGAGAGTATGGGCGGGTAATACTTTTCACATATAGTAGTAACGCAACTATTGGCAGTGGGAGCTTCAGCTTAACTACTGCTGATGGAGATGGAATATGGGAAATTGGTGAAACTGCAATTATAAAAGCTTATCCAAGTACTGATATTAATGCACCAATTTATGAAGTTAAAATTGTTCCGTTTCGAGGTATACCTTCCAGCTACCTATTTCCTCCTCCGCCATAAGGAGGTAGCTTAAATGGGTTTCTCGGTAGCCGCTGCATCAGCAGTTATCTTAATAGGTCTTATAACCTTTGTAAGTGTTGCGGCAGCCTCCTTACTCTATTCCTTGAATCAACTTACATTGTTATTGAATAAATCAGTAAAACAGGATACAGGAGTTCAAATTGAACTTCAAATAGTAAGTATAAATGCTTCTTCTATAGAGTTCTATGTTAGAAATACTGGGTCAAAAACAATTTTCTTTAAAAATCAAGGCTTTAACTGGAACAGCGTTGTTGTTGCTT
>JANZKC010000005.1:0-35655 GCA_025061115.1 Candidatus Culexmicrobium cathedralense
AAGAAGCACAAGAGTTAATAGCAAAAGTCAAGAAGCTTGTTGAAAGTGCTGAAGCAGAAATGTTCGAAGACGCTACCGAAGCGTTAAAGTTCATCATAGACAACATAGTTAATGCTTTCGAAAACTACGAAAGAAGCATAAAAATGCATGAAATCATAAGCGACTATCCTGTTGGCCAAGTAGAAGTAGTGATTTACGACTAAAAATAAACTTTTATTTTTTCTCCTAGTTTTCCTCTATTATTTTCTGGCATGCGCATTCTTCTATTGCATGGTTGTCTACGTATTTTTGGAAGCATTCTCCAACCTTGTCCATTAGGTCGTGCCATGCTTCTTCCTGTTCTTCGTCAGATGACATTCTCAAGTCCATGGATGTTGCTAGGGCTATTGTTTTAGCTACCTTGTCTCTTCTCTCCCATATTGGCCCTTCGC
The DNA here is from genome assembly GCA_025061115.1 of Candidatus Culexmicrobium cathedralense. Lineage (GTDB taxonomy): Archaea > Thermoproteota > Methanomethylicia > Culexarchaeales > Culexmicrobiaceae > Culexmicrobium > Culexmicrobium cathedralense. The sequence continues at coordinate 432 of JANZKC010000005.1, forward strand.
ATTCAATACCTGTTTCCAATCCTTCCTCGTACATTCTCCTGCATTTTAGCCCCTGTTTTTCCAGCAGGGACTCCACTATGTCGTTTACTGGCCTGTCGTTGTCGAAGTACTGTAGCTTACCTTTCTCGAGGTCGACGTGGGTTCTATGCCCCTTAGCGGAGCCGACTTTAAGCTCAACCCTGCTGTTCACAGCTACTCCTCTAAGCTCCGGAGCGTCTTCAGGCCAGTACAGGCCTTTCTCGTCGAACATTTTAGAGTACTTGTCCCATAGTTTGCAGAACTCTACAGCTCTTTCAGATGCCCTACCTAGGGCCAAGCATTTCTCGGAAACCTTCCGTAGGGGCCCTATTTTCTCCCTAAAATACTCTATTAGCCTATGGTAGCATGCCGTGCAGTCGTTTATAGCTGCGGTTAAAGTGTACGGTTCAACAACGCCTCTAAGCCACGTGCACCTGCGGCCCCAGATCTGCTCGGCCACCTTGTCAACGCCTCTTAAATACGTTGCAGCCCGTTTAAGCCTGTCAGTAACGTTTGAAGAGCACTGTTTAAAGGAGGGAACAAGCTCCGTATAGCATTCCCTAGACGCAATATCGACGTTGAAAACGGCTTCCTTAAGCTCCCTGATAAACCTTTCAACCCTTCCATCACCAACCAGGGGTGCAGCATCTTCGAACCTGTCAAGCGACCTGTAAACGTCAATACACCATGAGCTAACTTCACTGTACTTTGCAGACTCAGGTTTAGAAGCTAGTTCTCTCCCCTTCTCCTCAAGCTTAGATGCTTCTTCGAGAACAACATCTATGGAGAACTGCGGCAACCATGAACCTGCCAGCCTAGATCCACTGGTAGTCCACATTGCTTCTCCAAAATATAATAATGTTATTTTAACAATATATCTTTTATTTGCCATTTAGGTTCAGTACTATATATTTTCCTCCTCCTCATGGCGTGGTCTTCAAAATACTTGATGTGATCCCATACATCGATGACAATGCCGTACTTCTTGTTGGGCCATGGCCTAGTTATTCTCCCTACTCTTTGAAGCGCCCTTGTCGATGATTTCCCCCCTCCGGCCAAGATCAGGGTTCTTAAAGCTGGGAGGTCTAGTCCCTCATCGGCCAGAGTTGTCGCTATTATTCCATCTATTTTCTCCCTCCTTACAAGATCGAACATTAAAGCCCTAATGTCTGGATCGACCTGCCCATAGAGAAATGCTACTTTCAATCCTAGTTTCTTACATTCCTTCTCAATTAATTCCCCATGTTTTATCTCTTTAACTAGGATCATGAATGGTTTAGGGGCCTTGTAAGCTATTCTTGCTATTAGCTGGTTTCTTATCGGATCCTGGAAAACAGCTTTCTTAACCTTGTTGAACAACCATGGGCCTCCCCGTTTACCCTCGAAATCCTTGGCATACTTGGGGAAGTAATGTGCGAAATAGATCTTGACAGGAACAAGATAGCCTTTCTCTATTAGTTCGCTACTAAGAATCCTCCTTGGAACCATATCCCCATAGCATGCATAGATATCTAGGTCTCTGCCGTCATCGCGCCAAGGTGTAGCGCTTAAGGCTAGTCTTAAAGCGTTAGGGTTAGACATGGACGTGTACCATACTGTTCTAGCAGGTACATGTTGGCATTCATCCATTATTACTAGGTCTGCTTTCCTATAGGTTTCATATAGTTTCAGCTTGTCTTCAACATCTGTTTCTTCAAGCAAATACTTTACTTCCTCGTCAAGGCTCTCTTCAGGGTATTCGTATGCCTCATATGTTCTTATAGCCCGGTAAAGTGTTTGAACAGTACAGCACACTACGTTTCTATCTATTTGGAAATAGTCTTTGTTGACTAGTCCCGCCTCCACACCGTACTTCCTGAACCTGTCCCTAGCTTGAATCAGCAGGTCCGTGTTTAGAGATAGGAAAAACGTTTTCCCTGGCTTAAGGATCTTATGTAGTGCTACAGCTACTTCAGTTTTGCCACTTCTGGCCTGCCCGGGGGTGTTTATAGGTAAACTTTCCCCCCCTAGGCAGGTTTCCAGTGCAGGCTTGGAGTGTTGCAGCTCCTTGGAATTCTAGTTGCTTAAGTATCGATATTAGTGCTTCAAGCTGGTATTTGCGTAGAAACTTTGCCTCGTAAAGATCATAGTCTAACTCCCTATATTTAGCTTCAACACGCCCCATTTTCAGGTTTTCAGCTATCCTCTTAACCCTAACGGTTAGGCCTCTGAAGGTTGTGAAGCTTAGTTTTGAAGGGTTAAACCAGTACCGTCGTATCATAATGTACTCGTATGCTTTAATGTCAGGGTTCCACTTCTTAAGCTCATATGCGAAATACTTATCTGAAAACATCTTTAACGCTTCATACTTGGCCGGGTCATCTAGGAAAACTGTAACGTAGTTTCCATGGAAAACTGCTTTCACGTTTTCCACCCTGTTTTCTTAATGTATTTTTCGAAGCACATGAATGTTCTATGGTTCCAAACGGGCTCGTAAAGTCTGCACTCCCAAATTGACTTTGGAGCCTCGGAAGGTGACATTACTTCTCCTGTTCTATGGCATTTAATAACGTATCCGCTTCCTCCATGTTTCCTTATTACTTCGCAGAAGTAGCAGCTGTAGCATAGTTTAGGTGCTTTAGGCATGTTTCCACCCAAGTATAGTATATACAGTATATAATATATAAAGTATAGGGTAGAGAGTGCGGCAGAAAAAATATAAGGTAGAAAGTGTGTACCGGGTTTCTCGGAGGTAACTATGTCTGAGAAGGGAATGGAAAAGCTAATAAGAACCCTTATGAGGTTCGGCATGACTAGGGAGGATGCTGAAAAGTATGCTCAAAGATATTTTCAAGCTTTAAACGAGGCTCAAAGGGTTAGTAAGGATAAGCTCGAAGAGATCAAGCGCTTCGCCTTAAAAACTCTGCCTCATAGCGATGATTTTAGAGTTAAATACGATAAGTACGATGTCATAATAGTTCAAGTTCCAGCGGTACCTAATGTTAAAAGGACCTCAAGCGGAAACTACAAGATCGGACTACTGTGGCCAGGGGCTAAGGGATCTATTGGTGGGCCATGGATTTCGGCGTTCTTTAGCTCTAAGGAGGAGGCCGACAAGGTAGCTTCAAGGCCCGGTGATTTCTTCCTCTTGGTTGGTAAGGTTAGGACCAGGGAGTACATGGGTGGGCCAACGTACAGTATTAACGTTGCCGGATTGATTGAGCTTGGTGAAGAAGAGGTTCCTGAAGAGGTTTTCGGTGAAGAAGGTTTTGCGGAGGAGTAGCTGAATGGAGAACGTTGACGAGCTTAGGAGGAAGATTAGGCAAGCATTCATAATGTTCGATGTTAAGCCAAGAAACCCGTATGAAATCTATGTTACTGAAGCGGTCGGATGCCTTAGAAGAGCTTTTTTCAACATAAAGTTCAACGCTAACCCTGTTCTCGAATCAGCTGATGTAATAATGGGTAAGCTTGTGCATTTAGCGTTACCTAAGGTTCTCAAGGACATTGTTAACGCGGAGTTCGAGGTTCCTCTTGGATACAATATTTCCGGTCCATGGGTTCTAAGCGGACGGGCAGACGCTATGGACGCTGACATGGTTTACGAGTTCAAGTTCTCTTCACCGTATAGTGATGCTAAGCCAATATATTTCATGCAGGCAAACGCATACGCTGTCATGGCTGAGAGGCCGATGTTCGCCCTGGTTATTATCGATAAGAAGACCTTCGACGTGGACATTATGGTTTCCGAAGCGGATGTTAAAGGGTTTAACGCTGTTGTTGAAAGAGCTAAAACAATAATATCGTGTGTTGAAAGAAACGAGGTACCTCCCGGACCCGACTATGATTGGCAATGTAAGAACTGCCCTTACGCATTAATTTGTGTGGAGGGTAAGAAATGGATAGGTCAGAAACCTCTAAAACCATAGGGTGGCTGGTTTACTGGTTGGGTTTAACGTTGCTAGGTGTTTCTCTTGCAATCTACTTGTTACGTTCAAGTAATCCAGTGAAGGTAGGGTTAGGGTTTGTAACGTTGATTTTAGTGGTTGCTTCAATGTCTTTCACTGCATACTTCCTTCATAAGCTTTTAAGGAGGGGGAAATAAATGTCTGAAAAAACAATTGTTGAAATGGTTAAGGAGAAGGGGAAGGAAAGAGAGAAGAAGAGGATTAGCGAAATTGTTAGGAAAATACATGCGATTGTAGGATATGATACATTCCAAGTGTTTGGACCTACAGGTTCAGGGAAGACGAGTTTTGCCCTATGGTTGGCCCATGAGTTCGCAAATTCCGGACTTAAAGTATGGTATCTTGATACTGAAAGAAATCTAAGTAGGCCTCCGAAACATGAGAACATAGAGTACATTTACACACCGGTTTTCGACGAAATATACAACTACGTTAGGAACCTTCCGAAAGCCCATCTGTACATAATCGACTCAATAGGTATCCCGGTGCTTGCTGCTTACAGTGAATCAAGCATGTACGAGAAAGGCACTATGCTCCTGAAAATGGTTACCATGGCCAACTACTTGAAAATAGCAACATACAAGAACAAAGCTATGGCATTAATAACGAACCAGCCAGTAAGCCCCTATGGTAAAAAGGAAGTTACTGAGGAGGACCTAAGGCCCCTAGGTAGCAAGGCGCTGTTCTTAAGTAAGGAAATATGGAGGACATGGATTATTGAGACTAGTCCAAGCAGAACCATGTGCGAGATCAGAACATGGAGATCCAGGAGGTACGGTAGAGGAAAGAAGCTCTTCAGAATAGAAATAACAGACCATGGAGTTAAGGTAACTCCGCTAATATAGCTTTAAGTTCAATCCTCTTTTTTCTATTTCCCGGTAGGTTTAAATAGGGGTTCTACCTAGGTTATACTTGAGAAAAACCTTCCCGGGGTGAGATCCATGTCTAAGGCTCCTATTTCTGCTTTAGAGAAAGAATATGAGGAGGTTCTAGAGGAATATAAGCAACACATTATAAGGTTCATTAGGAGAACATGGAGGATCAATAGGAAGCTGAGGAGGCTAATTAGAAGCACAGACTTCAGAAAGCAACCAGAGAAAATATTCAAGGTTCTTGACAGGTTAACCAAAGTTTTCGTAGCCTTATACGATGAAGTCGATGTTTGGCTGGAAGCTTGCAATTACGAAGAACATAACAAGATAGAAATGCTAAACTTCCTGCTACCCGACGAAGAAATAATAGAAGAAATAAAGAAAGCATAATGGAGGTGTAGGTAATGGACTATTGTTCAAGGTGTAGGCAGAAGAGTGTTGAAAGAAGTGAGATAGTAATAGACGGTTATGTTAGCTACCTGTATAGGTGCACTATCTGCGGTTACACCTACTGGACATTACCAGTACCATTACCGGGGAAGAAGCTTGACAAAGAGGAGATAAGGCAAGTAATAAAGAAGCTTATAAAAATGTACGGTGATTAACCATGTATCCTCCTTTCTCCCATGAGGATGCGGTTCAGTTTCTTGAGGAGGCTAATGAGCTTAGGGAGGCTTTTAGCGTTCTTAAGTCTGCTGTTGAGGAAATATTGCCTAAGCTTAGGGAGGTTAAGAAGGCTATTCATGCTTGCTGGCTTGAAGCGGAAACAGCGGACGAAGCAACGTTCTGGGGAGAGCTTGAGGAGGACCTAGACCAGATAATTAACAAGCTTGAAGAAACCCTGAAGGAGGTGGGTGAGTAGTGAAGGTTAAGGTACACAGGGTTGGTCATGGTAGAAGCTTTAGCGTAGTTATTCCAAAGCCAATAGTTTTACTGTTGGCGAAACATCACGGCGTAAGCCCCGATGAAATAGAGTTTCTCGAACTAGACTACAGGAACGGAGTAATACTAATAACCATACCAAAAGAGGTGAAAAAGTGATGGTTAAGAAGGAACATTACAAGTACACTGTCTACCTTCGAGGTGAAGGAAGGAAAATCCTAGACGAAATTGCTTCTGTTGCTGATATGTCTAAAACCGATATTATGGTGGTTGCTTTGAAGCTTCTAAAGCACTTCGCAGTTCACGGCGTAGGTGAATCAGCAATATACAGTATGCCCCATGATCTATGGAAGCAAATATATGAAATCCACAGGAAATGGCATGGGCTACAGTAATGCTACCAGCTGTCTTGATTTTAATCTGGTTTTTTCTCCTCTTAGCCTTTACATTCTACAACTTACATCTTCTAGCACAAGAAGAACCTATGTCGTGGAGTTCAGTTAGAATTATAGCTACTTTCGTTATGGTGTTCATATTTTCTGTTATAGTTCTTCTCCTCGGTATATTGGTATTGCTTATAAGGGGTATTTTGAGAAAATATTATTGATGATAAGTGTAGTTGTTCCTTTGTGGTGTGAGCCTAGAGAGTATTTGCTTATGTGTTTACGTAGCCTAAATAGTCAAAGCCTAGACAGGAGAAGTTATGAGATAATTCTTGTAGATGGATGTTTAAACCCTGACCAGGAAGTTTACAGCTTAGCTGACAAGGTTCTTTACGCGCCAAGGGGGAAGCTTCATGCGAGACATTTAGGAATAGTTAATGCTAGAGGGGACATTATTGTTTCATGCGATGCGGACACCATTTATCCTTATAACTACATTGAGAAAATAACGGTGCCATTCCATGATCCGGACGTTGTTGCTGTTGCCGGGACAGCATCGTGGGATCTTTTCTGGGATGTTCTAGCATACCCGGTGAAAATAGCTCACTACGGTAGCAGGCTTTCAGGACGTGCTTCAGCGTTTAGGAAATGGGCCTATTTTGCTGTTGGAGGATTTGACCTAACCGTGAACCAAGGCAACTGGAAGCAGCTTGAACTAGAGGAGGAAATAAGGTTCTACCGTAAGCTGAAACAGCTAGGTAAAGTAGTTGTAGTAGACACCAATGTTAAACATTTAGCATGGGGACGTCATTGAGGTTGCTGTAGGGGAACATTTTTATATATAATACTGTATAGTATACTGTGTTAAAACATATTGTAGGGTGGTTGCCCATGGGTTACCATACAGTGTATTTAACTAAAGAGTTGGAAACGTTAGTAAGGGTTTACATGAAGAAAACCGGTAAATCGTTCACTAAAATTGTGCAGGAAGCGCTAATGGAGTATTTAACAGCAAGAATTTAGAGGTGTTTTTCAATGGAGTATGTTACTCTCTTCAAAATTCCGGCAGTAGTTAAAATACATGGTTTTGAAGGGAAAAAGGTGGTTAAAATAGTTGACGGGAAAGGAACAGTGTTGGAAATCGTAGCTGACAACGATAAGGCTACCGTAGCTGTTTGCGTTAGAAAAGACTACTATGATGTTTTGAAAAAGTAGAAACTATTTTCTCCTATTGTTTTTAGTTTCTTCTTCCCTCATAAGCTCCGATATAATGTATGCTACGTACGGTGCTTTCGGAAGAATTAGTCTAAGAAGTTTAACCAGAAACCTCACAGTTTCACTGTTCGATTCGAAACCTGCAACCTTCTTGACAGAGTAAATGTACTGCATGTCGGACTCGTCTAAGAAAACCTGAACCCTTGTCTTCGCCATAGCTGTACTCCCACCATACTCTAACTAGAGCATAAGAAGTATAAAAACCCATACCCATATGTTTAAAACGGTGACACATATGAGTGAAGCAAGAAAAGCTTTAAGAAAGGCTGTTAGAGGAGCATGGGACACCAACAAAGCACTAATAACGATACAGGATGAGCTAACTAAGAAAGGCTATGCCCTCCTACATGACGGATACAAGAAATGTATTACAGAAGGCGACGAACCTATAAAGAAATGCTACAGAGACGTTGCCACGGAGAAGAAACTTAGCGAAGAATATCGTTCAATATGGGAAGCTAAATAAGGGGGTGTAAGCCATGGCCGAGTCCTTCCGTAAGAAATTAAGGTCAAAAGTAAGATCACTATGGACAGCTGAAGGCTTTGATATACAGGAAGCACTCAAGGAGAAGGGAAGAGCACTGCTAAAGGAAGGATACAGGAAATGTGCTGAGGAAGTTCCAGCTAAAGAGTTTCCAGCATGTCTAAGGAAGGTAGCTGACGAAAAGAACATTTCAAGAGAATACAGGAGCATCTGGGGAACTGTATAGAGTAGTTAAACTATTGGCGATTACACCTTAGAGTTCAACTTATTTTTTCTCTTTTCGTTCAGTCTTCTTCTAACATGTTCAATAAAGCTAATTTCTGAGAGTAAGCTTTAAAAGAATGTAATACAATATAACATATGAAAATATAATATAGGTGGTAAAAGTGAAAATACCAAACTGGTTAATAATAAAAACGTCGTATCCTCCACGAACTGTTGGCGCCCTAATGGGTGTTGAAAGAGAGGTAGACGTAGAGCAATTAATGTGCCTAGCAAAGAAAATATTGACTGATCTTCACTATTTAGCAATAAAAGCATGGGAAGAAAAGAACGTTGACAGTAGCGACATACATGGTGTAATATTTCTCTTCAAACAATTCTTGGATGAGCTTCTATTACCTACCAGTGATATTGACAGAGAAGCTAGGGACAAAGCGATTGAGTGGTGGCGGCAGCACATAAGAATTATGGAACGTAAGGAGTTTTTGTCCCTAAATAGTTAACCTATTTTTTCCTTCTCAAATATTTGCTTACGATTTCTTTGTCTACGAAATCTGTTACTTCGTGAACTATTTTAACTAGCTCATCCTTAGGTACTCCAAGTTTTCGAGCTATTTCATCTACTGAAGCTTTTCCTTCAACCCTTAGCCTAAGGGTTTTACGGCAGAAGTCCGGATCTATTTTAGGGTTTATTCTGCGAACTATTTCGCAGACACCGTACTCTATGGTTTCAACTACTGCTTCACATGTAGGGCATTCTTTAAGGGTTTTGGACAAGTCCTTCATTCTATACACCTGTAGTCCTTAGCTACCTTCCTTATAAGCCTTAACGTGCTAAGCCAGTCCTTCCAAGGAGGAGTAAATAAGATTTCAGGTTTCGCCTTAGCTACTGTTACTAGGTCTTTTTCGAACTTCTCTATTGCCTTTCTTAGTACTTGGCAGATTTCTTCTTTCTCAGCCATTTCTCCAAATACCTCCAATTATATTTCATAAACTTATCTAAATCAACTTTACCCTCAACCAAACTGTGAGCAACAAAGTCTACAAAAATGTAGGCTGGGTGTTTCCTAAATAATGGGTGGAAAACTGAGTCTATAATTTTATTTAAAACGTATTTATTTCTTAGCTTTCTCCGTTGTTTCATCAACCATTCTCTCCGCAGCTTTAAACATTTTCTCTGCAATTGTTCTAACACAGTAAGCTATATGTCTAGGATCTCTTTCTGGACTAGTACACACCATGTGGAGGTGGACGGATGATTGCCCCGCGGAATTGTGAACATGAACCTCGTAGACACGGCACGTTTTCGAGCAAACACCTAGTTCAACGGTTTCCCTATTCCACTTAATAAAGTCCGGGTGATGGTAGAACGGGGCCGCAATTTCTCCTTCAGCGTAAAGTCCTCTTACAGGATCTTCTGAAACATGGAAAGAGGACATGTTAGACCATGTTGCGAACTCCACCATTTTCTTCCTAAGATACTCAGCCTTTTCCGGTGGAAGTTTCTCGGCTTTTTTCTTAAGTATTTCAAACGCCTTCTTGAACAGCTTAGGATCCTTAAAGTCCAAGGTGCACATGTTAAGGTCCGGCCAGTCTCTTCTTCTAACATCGACACCTATGTCTTTAAGTAGCTTCTCGATTAGATCGCATGTTGTTTTTACTGGTTCACTTATTTGTAGAAACCATTTCTCCCCTTCCGCTCTCATGAAGAAATCTGCTAAGAAACCATAGGGTCCTCGAGCGGAAGGTTTGTGGTTGCAAAGCCATGTCACAGTATCATCCCCGCACATCTGAGCAGTTCTCTTCTTGCCCTAAGGTATTCCCCGTATTTTTCTATTGCCTCCTTCAATTTAGGGCTTTTCATAATAGCTAACATCCTAATATCCCTGGACGCTCTCCTAGGGTTAACAGGTATTTCCCAAAGATCCTCAATTGCCTTAATAAACCTTTTAACCTCGTCCCTGCAGAAGAAGGGTGTAACATCTTTGCATAGAAACTCAATATCTCTTAAGGCCCTAACCCTATCCCTATATGCTATGTAGTAGTCGTCTATTGCTTTGAAAAACTCGTATGCGTCAACGCATCTTCCGAAAACACATACTTTACCATCCCTGTATTCTAACATACCGCCTCTAATAATCCATGGAATCCTCATTATGATTTCTCTTGCGGGTAACCGTTCACCTAAGAGAATAGATCCGAGCTCCCTAATTCTCCTGGCTGCTTCACGTTGCCTCCTATATGCGTCCCCTAAATCCCTAATTGCGTTGTCGCATGGTCCGAAAACGGTTATTTGGGGAAGCCAGCTACTAGAAGCTCTAGTATATGATGTTGTCCACGTCATTGCCCTACAGCTTTACGCGCTATTTCCTCCGCCAAGTTTTCGTCTTTAACTCCGAGAGCATGTGCTAGCTCGTGGGCAACTATTTTCTCCTTCTCCTTCTCGGAAAGGGTTTCCCAGCATTCGCAGTTGTAAAGTTGCTTCACAGGTTTAAGGTCAGGGTTGGTGGCGGCACATGCTTCGAAACCGTCTTTAACAACAACACCTTCTTGAACAACAAGCTCCACTGGCTTTAGCCGAAAACCTTTATCGGCAGCTGCCTTAATAACTTTGGGCATTATCTTTTCTATTTTCTCTTTAACCTCCGAAATACATGATGGCCTATTGACAATCCTAACCACGGGAGAAAGCTTAATTTCCGACTTTGATTTCTCCATTTCCTCAATTGTCCTTTGAATAGCTTTTATAGCCTGAATGGCTGGAGATAGTTCTTTCCTAACTGCCCTTATCTCGTTAGCTAACTCTTCAAAGTTAGTGTATCCTTCGAGAAGCTTTTTCTCAACATCGTTAATAACCATGGCGAGCTTATCGTAGGCAGCACATTCCTCGGGTGTACGGCAGAACTTCTTACCCTCCTTAGCATACATTCTCAAGGCAGGGAAGTGGTTTTCAACAAGACATGCTACACACAGCTTAGCTTCCTCTCCTTTAGCGGCCCTTAAATGGTCTTCTGAGGCTACGAGATGTTCTAGGGCCATTCTCCTAGTGTATTCTGCCGCTTCATCCCTTGTAAAAGCCGCTTCACTACTTGTAGAGGATACTTCATGTTCATGTTCCGCCATGGTTTCTAACGGTTTCTCCTCAACCATTTTTTCCGTTTCAAACGTTTTCCCTGCGGGTGCTTCTTCTGCTTCAGGTTTCTCATATGGTAGGGTAATTTTGGGTGTTGAACTGTACGAGTCTATTAGCATGTACACTACGTTTAAAACAATGTCTTTCGCTAGGTTTTTTAAGCTCATCTCTTCCTCGCCCTAGCTAAAACTATTAAGCTTAAACCTGCGAGAGCTGCTCCAGCAGCAATAATGCCCCAAGGTATTTTAGCTGGAGGCTTAGCTGTGGTCGATGTTTGAACCTTATATCTTCCAGGCTCCTTAAACGTCCATGTGAACTCGTAGTATCCTTCTCTTAAAGTTTCAGTGTCTGCTACGATCTCGTCGTTTATTAGTAAATATATTTTAGCTCCTTCAACTGGCTCCCAGTTTTTAGTTAGCTTCCTTAGTTCCCCATGGAACACGACTGGCTCATTAACATACGCTACTTCTGGACCGTAAAGTGTAAGCTTATATTGCACTTACTCCACCACTATATTATTTTCCAAGGCGAACATTTATTTTTTAATGGCTGAAATAAAAGCGGCTAAACCAGCAGACGCAGCCGCTAAGCCGAGAAGCCACCATACTTCTCTCGGAATCGCAGCTGGAAGCTCCTTAATGATCAAGAAGGAGAAAACAGCGACCACAACTAAACACACTGCAATAATTACCGCGGCAATTACAAGCCCTGACACTGGGCTGTGAACCTTATACCTTACTGTGACAGTGTTATCTGCTGCTTTAATTTCCAAGATTTCAACAGGGTAAACTGCTTCAACAGCTGATTCAAGGTTTTCCCAAAGCCACTCCACAAACTCTGAAGGCAGAGGCCCAGTTTTCATAATAAGCTTAAACACATGGGGAGGCCCGGAACCGACCAGTTGAACCTCATATGTTTGAAATGGAACCACGCTTATCTTCTCAATGTTTGTTTGGAAATCATCCCTTTCTCTTCTTCCGAAAACAAGGTAAACATATGGCCATAGCCCATCAAAGTATGCGTACCCGTCATCATCAGTTACAGCTGAAGCTACAAGGCTCATCTTTGCCGAGAAAGACACCGGATCTGCCCTGTGAACCTCAACAACAACTCCTTTCTGAGGCCTACCGTAAACGTCTACAACCCTAACTGTTAATTGCGGACTCACTTTTTCAAAGCCTCCTCTACTCTTCTCTTAGCAATACCTAGTCCTTTACTAACCTTTTCAACAGCCCACGACCTTACAGCTGGAACATAGATAAATGGCGCTACGAAAAACGTTCCAATAGCGATCCCTAGTAAAACATCCTCTATTCCCCCGCCAGGGTACTTCTTTTCCCCGTCGACAACCTCGTATTTTTCATGGCAAACATAGCATTCCACATTTCTACCGTTAACAATTAATGGCGACCCGCATGTTTCACAAGTATATGTCGCATATCCTAAATCTAAAGCGTAATGTAGAAGCTCATGTAGAGCAACTGTTTCATTAATAGCCTCCGGAGTAGCGAAATATATTGTCCCCTTATAGTAGCACGCTATGTGCCCATGGCACATGGTTGGATCGTACTTCACTCTTGGCGGAGGTATTCCGAAGTGTCTACATATTTTCCTAACCAGCTCCTCAGCCTGTTTCTCGTAGTCAACGTAGGCCATGCCATCACCTGTTTTAAATATGCTTCTAAAAACCTATTAACCTTACTACTCTAAGCAACATAGAACCAATTCTACATCGCATTTTCTATTGTTTCTAAAATTCTACATTATGTTTCTATGTGTTTTTAGAGCATGTAGACTATGATAGTGTAAACCATATTGTCTATTCTAAAACTTATATAGAGGTTTTAGAAGAATCTATGTTAGAAAAAATATTGTAGAGCTGGGTCTACATGGTTCAGTACAAGTGCCCTATTTGTGACCGTAAATTTCCTAGTAAAAAGAAGCTTAGAGAACATATGGAGAAACAGCATCAGGTAAGTGAGAACCCCCCCTCCCCCCCTCCCCCCTCGGAGCGGGCTTCGCCTACGCCAGAGGTTGCTGAGGATTTTAGAGCAATGATTTCTAAAATAGTCGATGAGAGAATTAGAGAAGTTCTGCCTGAGATTGTAGAGAAAATGAAGAAAGAGTCCGTTGTCGAAAGAGAACTAGAGGTTTCCGGTGGGCTAACATTGGCAAGGAAGGTTAAGATAGATCCGAGGGTTATCCAGCTTTACGAATACGTTCTAGCTCATGGAAGCAAAATGTCTTTCGACGAGTTCGTAAACGAAACAATCCTTGAGCACTTTACTGAATGCTTAGGTATTGAACCAGCTATAATTAGGAGGAGGGTGAAATAATGGGTAAGATTAAGGAGATTCTTAAAATTAAAAAGGCGGAGGAGTCCGATATAGGGATGGATGAGATTGACGAGTTCTTGAAGCAGCAGGCTAAGGAAATGGTTGCTAAAGCTAAGTTGGCAAGAGTTAAAGAGTATTGGTTAGAGTCGGAGCTTAAAGCTAAAAAGCTTGAAAGGGAGCTTAGGGAAATGGAGGAGGAAAAGGCAAGGCCTAGGCCAAAAGGAAGGGAACAGTATGAGATAACGGAAACTGATGTTGAAATAGCAAAAATGCTTAAGGACCTACCACCACATGAGCGCGCAGAGGTTCTAAACATTCTTGCCGCGCTTAAAGCTGCAGGTCGCGGTGAACCAGCATCCCTGCTAATACCTATGATTATGGCTGCGAAGTCAGCTAACCCATATGCTTCGCCAACGGAAATAGTTAGCGCTGTAACTAATGCGGCCAAAACAATTGTTGAGCTCCGTGAAGGAGGATCTACAGTAGATAAAATAGTTAGTAAAGCATTAGATGTTCTATCTACGCCAAGAGGGGCTACTTTTGAATCTAAATTAGCTGATAAATACATAGACTTAATGGAGAAAGTAGTTACATCACCGCAGAAAGGTTTCTGGGACCAAATATTTGAAGACCCTAAGAAGTTGCAAACCTTAAAAGAGATTTTCGGTGCAAAAACGGATCCAAGGCTTCTCATTGAGCTTGAGAAGCTCAGGCATCAGCACAGGTTAGAGGAGAAGAAGCTTGAGCTGAAAATGCTTGAGCTGAAACATAAGATCTTATCGTCTAGGAGAAGGGAGAAAATACTTAAAGAATACGGTAAGAGAATAGCTAAGTCAGTAATAGACGGTATTTTATCGTCCAGCGAGTCCCCGGAAAAACCAGCACCTAAAGGTTTGCCGAAAGGATGGGTTACCAGGAAATGTGAAGTCTGCGGTACGCCAATAACTTTTAACCCTGAAGAAGCCAAGACAGTTATTTGTCCAAAATGCGGTACAAAATACAGGATCGAGGTAGAGTAAATGGGTTTCCTGGAGAAAGCAAGAGATGTTTTGTGGAAAATAGGTAAGGCTTTCGCAGTTGATTTATCACCGGAAATAGCGAGAGGTGTTATAGCAGACTATCTTAGAAAAGCCAGGGTTGAAGACCTAGTAAACTACATTGAATCTAACGAGTCCGTTTTCGAAAAAATATGGGGTAGCCTTAGAGACGATGTTAAAGAGAAAATAGTTAAGACCCTATCAAACATTAAAGAAGCCAAAGACATGATAACTGTTAAAACCACGTTAGAAGCGCTTGTTGAAGCCGAAAGATACGATCTATTAGCGGTTTTCGTTAACTCCAAGAAGGCGCTTCAATGGCTTAGGAGAGAGGTTGAGCTAGCTAAGAAGACTCTTTGGCCCTAGAGTATTATGCTACTCTAAAAGCTTAAAACATCTTTTTTACATTAATTCTATCGGTGAAGAACGTGCCCGTTAAGCTAGTTAAAGTTGGAACATCGGCTGTCGTAGGTTTAGTAGATATTGGGTTGGAAAAACTAGATGAAATGAAGGGATGGGTTGAGCCATTCAAAAACACACACGACATTTTCAGAGCAGGTGCTTTCGCATTCGGCCTCATCAACGAACTCATGGGTTTAGGTATTGTTCCAAGCGAAGTTGCCGAATCCATGATGGACGCTAGCTTACCGCTCTTAGAAAAGTCAATATATGGGCTTGTAAAGTCAGTAACAGGAGCAGGGTACAGGGAGATACGCTTAAGAAAAATAAGGGAGGAAACTAGTAAAGCCCCGCATTTTAGAACCTCAGCGCTTGTAAGCGTTTAGATTGCTTCAACAATAGACGGGTAGCCTACTCCAGCACAGTCCAGTAGTTTTTTCAGTGCTTCACCGTAGGTTAAATCGTTCACTTTAGCATACATGACGAAGCGAATATAGGTTTCGCGATCACATCTTATAAGTAGAGCTTTTTCCGTTTTCTGCTTTTTCTCCGATATCTTCATTTCTTCAACCTGATATCTAGATATTTTTCAGAGGGGTTAAATACCTTATGCAACCTAGTTTACCATAGGTGATTGATGAATGGGCGTGTTCGATCCAATAGTTGAGCTTAAAGCAGTATGGTCAGGTGTCTCTCTTAGCGCTGGGGAAGAAACAACCAAGGACGTCTACGAGCTGTCGCCAAACGAGGTTTTAGAGGTTTTCAGAATAGAAATAGTGCCCCCAGTAGATACTTCAACAGGCACCATTAAGAAATTTAGAGAAGTAGGTTTGCTGATTAATGGTGAAAAATACCCGTACATTCATGCCAACTCAGTAATGTTTCCACTGGAGCATCCAAACAACGTTGCTAAAGCCGTTGACCTCGGAGTTCCGATAACCTGGAGTAGGCTTCTCGGCAAAGTACCTGAGCCTTTCGAAACAACAACGGTTAAGCTGAAAGAAGGTGACACGTTAGGAGTCTACGCTATCGCTGATGAGTCTATAACGCAGGACTTTGAAGTAAGATTATTGGCTTCAAGGGTAAGAGGAGCTGATGAACTGGCAAAGCATGCTCCAGCATCTTACACTGTAGGCTTCAGCCTTGACGCTGACGTTTACAGTAAGCCAGCAATACCTGTAACACCTGAGACGTTTAACGAGCTTCCAGGAGGCGTTGGCCAAAGCAAGCCAGCAATTTACCCGTGGATAACATATGCTAGGAACGCGCAGGCAACAACTGCGAACCAATGGTATGCTTTCGACTACCCAACATATGTAAGCTATGAGTGGCAGAAACTACATTGGAACCTAGTAAACAAGACCAGAGCCTACCTTGTAAAGTACCTTGGCGTTATACCTCACGACAACAGCAAAGCACTTAGACTTTACGTTGAAGGAAGAGAAACAAACCCAGAATATGTGACAAGGCCTTTGCCAGAGCAGAACTTCTTCCCGCCAGCAATGTTCTACGACACAACGGTTAATGCTGGACTTAAACATGCAGGTCCAAAGGAGCTGTTCCCGCACAGGCTATTCCACGGAGTTAAAGGAGGAATACAAATACTGGACAATGGAACAAGCATTCCAGCGAACGGAGTAGAACTACATGTTTACGGAGTAATATTCATACTTAAATAAGGGGTGGTGGATGAATGCCCATAACAGTTCTCGTCGGAAACATAGCTGCTGCATCAGGTTCCAACATTAGCTTAAAAGGGAAAATACCTGCACCAATAGGCTCAATAATTTCAGCAGTTGTTCTCGCCGGACACAGCGTTGACGAAGGTGGAACAGCAACATACGACATCTTAGCTGCAACCTCCGCAACAGCAACCAAAGTAGATGACTACACGATAACCCTTAACGTAGACATAACAACCAAGGACCTACTGCAGCTAACATACATGCCGAAAACAGAATACGTTAAACCATCATCTGTGTAAAGCGGAAACCAGTAATTAACCCTTAAGCTCAAAAATATTTTTTCTAAACCTCGACCTTCATGCTTCTATAGTATTTATTAATCAAGAAGTTAATTACTTCATCGTAGCTTCTAACATCTAAATGGAGCTTAAGTATTACAAGCTTCCTCCACGTACTATGCTTTACTTTAATCCATTTCCCCTTCCTGACTGT
Source organism: Candidatus Culexmicrobium cathedralense (assembly GCA_025061115.1). GTDB lineage: Archaea > Thermoproteota > Methanomethylicia > Culexarchaeales > Culexmicrobiaceae > Culexmicrobium > Culexmicrobium cathedralense. Next base: position 17,597 of record JANZKC010000005.1, read on the forward strand.
TTCGTTTTGTATTTTCAAAACAACCCCTATTTTAAATCTCTAAAACGACATTATTTATATTTGGTGGTTTAATGGCTCAGGTAGATGTTCGTAAAGCTTTAAAATATCCTCCAGAGGTTTTCATGGGGATTATTGTTAAGGATCTTTCAAGCGGACTAAACGACATAGTATCATATACTGGACTTGATGTTGCAAAGCTTTTCTATGCTTTAACAGGGTTTTCAACATCTGTAGCGTCAAATGTTGCATTAGACATTACTAGCGATGGTAGGCCAGGATACGTTACGGTCAGCGATCTTGGAGCGGTTAGGGGACTAGACTACATGGAGGAGGTTAGGGTTGGATGTTTAAGAGAGCTAATAGTTAGGGCTAGAGCCATATCTGATGTAAGCAACTTCGTGTTCAGATATTTGATCAAAGCATCTCCGGCTAAAGCGGTTCATAAGCTTCTTTACGGGGGAACGTTAACTCCTAGGGAAAGAGAGCTTGGAGAAAAACTTGGCTTGTCGGAGTCTATTAGAGCATATCCTGTTGAGGTTTGGAACCCGTACAAGGGTGTTTTAGACATAAAGTACCAGTCCATGTCGGTTTCTGCGTCAGCTACGATTTTAAGGGTTACGCCGAAGTCAGGGTGGAAAGCGGTTCTCCTTGGAATATCGGGTGAGAGGCCAGCGTCGCCGAACTCGTTTAAAATATCTGTTTCAAGAGACGGATTAGAAGACATTATGGAGCTTGACGCGTATGGTTTACCAACATACGCTACGTGGTGGGGTTCTCCAGCGTGGAACACTTTAAGAGTAGTGGCCATAGATGAGTTGCTAATAGAAGCAGAAGTTACTAGTGGAGGACCGTACAAGGTAAGAATAGTTTACGGACTAGCCCCCGTGACGGTTGCTGAGAAAATAGCTTGGGGACTAGACCTAACAGCGGAAGACAGGAGAATAGCAGATAAGCTCAACCTTTACGACATGGTTGAAGCAGGAATCCTACCATAAAGCTAAAGGTGATAACCTATGAGCACGAAGCTACCTGAGAACATCAGGAAGCAAATAGAGGAAGCAATTAAGCAGGGAAAAATGGTTATCATACATCCGGAAGCATCCAAGAAAACAAAGAAAACAAATCAAGTGGAGCCAATAGACTGGCCACCAGCACCTAAAAAACCATAGGTGGTAGGCAGTGTTCGGGTGGCTACAAGCCTTTGTCGAACCGTTTGTAGAAGCTCTTGGAGGAGTATTCTATCATGACACTGCAATGTATATTATTCCTCCGACAACGGAGCCGATTTATGCAACATACGTTCCGGAGCCTAGAACGAAAGTCCTAGTAATAGGGGTTACGTTTGGAACACCCCGGGAATACGATCCGGCAACAGGGACTTTCGGGCCGGAAGTTGAAAGCATGAATATTGGATTCTGGCATGCTACCAGGGGGAAAATGGATTGGCATTGGGATCCGCTGGTGAAAAGTATTTTGATGACTAATCCTTATCCTCAGCTTATATGGTGTGATGCTAGCAAACCCTATGAGTTGCTGATTGTTAACGATACTTCCACAACCGTTGCTGTTGACGTTACTTTTTGGGTTATAAGGTTCCCTAAGAGGACATGGTGCCCTGTTCTTGGAAGGTACTGTGACCCGGAGGAGCTTTGGAACAAGTACATGAACGGAATAGTGGAGTTCTTTGTGAAACAAGCTGTTGAAACATGAGAAGGAACTGTAAACGATAATGGAGATGGGGTGAAACGTTGTGAGCACCATATATCCTAGGCTTGAAACATTAAAGAAAGCTCTTGAGGAAACGGTTGCACCGGTAAGGGAGAAAACGGTTAAGGAGCTAGACACGGTAAGCATAGGTCCCGGTGAAGTAGCGGAGTTCGCGGTTGAGTCTGCGAAGAAATACTCTGCCATGGTTGTAACCGTTAAAGCTACATATGATCCCTCTGCAACCGCCGGAATTAGGGTGAGATGGCTTTACTCAGCCGATGGAACAGACTACGACAGCCCCGAGGATGCTATAGATGCGGGGAACTACGAGGATTTAACTTTTGAAGCCGGAAAAACCAGGCAGAGAACAGTGCTTATACCTCTGCTTCAACCATATGTGAAGGTTCAAATAGTTAACATGGACACATCATACTCTGTTGTCGTTACCGTGTGGAGGACGCTTATGAGGTAATTGATCATGACGTTCGATGTTATTTCGTATTTCTTGGCGAAAAAGTCTCTTCTAAGAGCAATTAGGGCTGAGTCTCTTCCCACACTCAAGGACTTAGTAATCGATGTTGACAAGGACTGGCAAGGCTATAAGATAAAGAACTTGGGTACACCTGAAGACCCTAACGATGCTGCCACAAGGATCTACACGGACATTGCTGCTACTGGCCTTGGTGTGACGCTTTTCTTTCTTGATGAAGCGGATCCCGACGTTCCAGCCTATAAGTCTATGAGTGTTTCCGTTCCTGTCCTATCTGAGGCCTTTGCTGAAGCAACATCCAATACTGCTGGCGACGTACTGGTTGCCGGATGGATAGCGCCTGCCGACTTCTCCGTGCTTAAATTAGGTGTTGTAACTGCTTACTTCCAGGCTGAACGTGTTTCAGGCAACATAGATGTGAGAGCTTTCTTCAAACTTTTTGAAAGGGACTCAGCGGGATCTGAGACGTTGATAGCTGAGTCAACGTTAAGCGACTTAATATCCGAGAGAAGAGATGTCTTCATGAACCTGGTTCTACCAGGCGACCACATATTAGCTGCGGGCAGTAGGCTAGTGGTTAAGCTTTACGCAAGGTTTCTATCGTCAGGCTCACCTACTACCGTTAGGCTGTACTATCAGGGAGTTGTTAGGAGCAGGTTAACGTTCCCAATATCTAAGGAGATACTGGATGTGCTCTACGTACCCTATACTGGAGCTAAATACGATATAGACCTTGACGGTAAAAGCATATTTAACGCTGGAGACATTTCTGTGAAAAACACGATAAGTGTGGGCGATGTTCTTTTCAGAAACGGATGGGTACTTACCGAAGACAAGAAACACGGAATAATATTTATCAGTCCTGAGGGGAAAAAGTATAGATTGAGGTTGGAGAAGGTAAAATGAGCAGGACAATCATAATTGACGGAAAGAAAATTAAGCTATCACCTGAAACAGCCGACCCAACCCTTGAAGCAGGTATTATATGGTTTAGAGGCGATATGGGAGAGTTGAAATTCAGCCCTGACGGCACCGCGGTTAAGACAGTGTATCCAGCAGCATGGGGCGACATTACCGGGAAACCATCAGCGTATCCGCCCGAGCCCCACACCCATGACGCATCAGAAATAACTTCAGGTAGGTTAACGCTTGACAGGCTACCTGAAGGCGCAGCCGGTTACGTTCTTGAAGCCCAGGGTAGCGGTGCGAGCCCCGCATGGGTTGATCCCAACGGCAGATACGCTCCTGCAACACACACCCATGTGAAAGCCGACATAACAGATTTCGCACACGACCACAGCGGGGAAACGTTGAGGCCAGCGAAAATTGAGGTTGGAGACATAAAGTTCGCAAACGGTTGGGTGCTTACAGAGGACAAGGAACATGGACTGGTATTGGTTTCGCCTAAAGGAAAGAAATATCTTCTACAGCTCAAACCATTAGATAGGAGTTAAAATGTTCAAAACTATAGAGAGCATAGTTAGAAGAAAAATACTAGAATGGCTACTTAAGGACGGGCTCCCCAAGCTCAAAGTCGGCAACAACACAGTTACCATAGACGACGAATCAATAACATTAGCAAGCCTAACAAGCAATCCAACACTGGAAAAAGGAAAAATATGGTTCAGAGGAGACACCGGGAAAATCATGTGGAGTCCAGATGGCGCAACCGCCAAAGAAGTAAGCGACATCACAGCAGAAGACGTATGGACATACTCTAGGAGACGTTTAACAGTTTCCATCCATTCATCACCCACCGACACAAATGAGTACTTTACTTCGAATACAAGTTACACTAAAGTAGCAACTGAAAAGGTTAACTTCGGTGTGGCAAACGCAATAATACATATCGTCAGGGTTAGTTTCTCAAGATACAGTAGAACAGAAGACAGCTCCAGCGCGGCATATTCAAGAATAAAGATAGCTGGAAATCCATATTGTGAAGGAAAAACCAACAATACCTATTATGTTCAGTTAGTTAACGAGTCAGTTGCAGACCTGTACGTTAAAACTGATTCAAACGGAGAAATAGCTGTAGATGTGGAATTATATAGTGAGGACTCACGTTATAGAATATATGTTACAAACATAGTAGTAAAAATATGGGGTATAATTATTGAGCCAGAGTAAGGAGGTTATACATGATGTTAGAGATGAAAGATTCAACCCTTTAATCGTGAAAATAGCTGAATATTTAGCTGAAAACTACGAGCTAGAATTCGAATGGCAAGGAAAGAAAATAAGGGTAAGGTTTGTGAGGAAAAGCAGTTGAAGAAAAATGGCTGAGGAAGGGGTTTTGCTTTAAAAACTGTTAAGTACTGTTCTGTGTAAAGCATATTTCAGGTGGAGGTGAAATGTGGGTTCCCAAGGAGCCTCCTGCTGTTCCAAGTTTGGAAAAGTATCCTTCAAGCATGGCTAAGAGGTTCACAGACGTTTGCATTACCCATCTCCTAGTTCACAGGCAAACATGGATACGTAGGAAAATGGAGGAACTAAATATAAGAACCGCTAGGGACGCAGTAGAGTTTGTTATTAGGAGAATAGACTACCCGCTTACTTGGGGACATCCTGATGACAAGCATTTGTGGAATGCGTTCAGCGGGAAAGCATGCTACCAGATAAGCATGGACTACTGGCAGACAGCCTATGAAACGTTGATGACATTTGTTCTGAACAACAAGTTACACGGAAAAAATGGGTATGGAGACTGCGAGGACACATCAATACTGACTGCTAGTATGCTTAGGTTGCTGAGTGTTCCATGCTATGTTGTTTTAGGAATGGTGTACAGGGATGGAATACCGCTGGGAGGCCATGGATGGGTTATAGCTGAGTTCCCAGATAAGAAGTGGAGACTAGTGGAAACAACACTAGATGAGCCTCCAACATGGTATAGTGGCTATCCAACAATAAACCCTGAGGAGAACAGGTGGAGGGTTGGAAACATAGTTTATGAGGGGTGGGTTAGGTTCAACGAGAAGGAATACTATGAGTGGGGTAACGGCAATATGTTTGAAAAATACGTTAAGATGGGGTTTAGGGAGAAGGAGACAGTTAGAAAGCATAAGGCTATCTCGGAAGCCTTCAAGACTAGAACTAAAGCTTTAAGACATAGGAGACTGTTAGGTAGATTGAGATGGAGATAAGCAGAAGACTATTGGAGGTTATTATTTTTCTCTCACTTCTAGTAGCTTATGCTGCTTTAGCATACTGCAACAATCCAAACGCTGAGCTTCTAGGTGATTTACTGAAGCTTGTAACTGTAGCTATTGTCTCATATGAGTTTGGAAGGGTAACCCCTACTCTAGCACATTTGGAGCCAGAGTATGTTAGGAGAGCAGCAGCTCTGTGCCTGGGTTTCGGAATAGCTTTAATAGTTGAGCACTTCGTGGTTCACGGCGGGTTCGACCCCATTTGGGAGGATCCCTTAGGCCATGAAGCAATAGGATTGTACCTTATTGTTGTCTCCATGTTTCTGTTGAGGAAATAGTTTTATTCCAACAGTACAATAGTTTATTTAGGGGGTAGTTGTTGAGTATGGAAAAAGACAATGTTGACCCAGTAGTGTTGGCTGAAAGAGTTGCTAGGCTTGAAGCTGATGTTGCATGGCTTAAAAAGTATGCCACAGCAAACCTGATTATAAGCGTTTCCACCTTCATAGGCATAGTGGTTGCTTTGCTAAAAATCGTGCTGGGGTGAGGGGTTGTGGAAAAGGAGAGGCTTGGATGGAAGAGAACGTATTTGCTCGCATTAGGCGGTGGGTTAGGTGCACTTGCAGGTGTGTTGCTAACAGCATATTTAATACATTTAAGCAGGGAGGGTGAGTAGTGGCCTACAGTAATGTTTTAACAGTGGAGGTTTTGCCGAAGGAAAAGTTCAACGTTAAAATATATGCATTCTACTACGACAGGTTCGGTATGCCGAGGGAAATACCTGTGGAAATAAAAATATGTATTGTTCATCCGGAAATAGGTTACAGGTGTTTTTCAACGAAAACGCCTTTCGAAACCTCTTTGAAGGGAGGGTACATTGTTGAAGTATCTGTTCCAGAGTATTGGTGGGGCTACAGGTTCGTAATGTGGAGTGACGGTGTAACCGACAAGTATAGGAGGTTCACGGTTACTTCTGACGTTGAGCTTGGAGCAGAGTACACGCCAATCTAAAATACTATATACTGCATATACACATTTGGTGGTATATGTGGCTGAAATCTACAGCAACGTAATCTACGTAGACGTGGTTGAAAAGGGTAAAATATTTATTGTAGAATACCCTGAAACCATTGAGCTTCTAACAGATGAGGCAACATATTTCGAGGTTAAGGTGAGAAACGAATACCTTGACTACAAGCTTGTTAGAACAGAGCTAATAGACCATGAAGGCAAGGTGCGGAAAGACGAGAGAAAAATAGCACCCAAAACAGCTGTTCTAATAGCGTTCTACCATCCAGCAATAGGTGTTGAAGGAACATACATGTGGAAGCTAAGAGTAACCAACCTAACCGACGGCAAAGTTGAAGACGAGAAAACAATAACCGTTACAGTTAAGAAGCCTGAAAAACCAAAATACAAGGTAACGGTAGCATATACTGGTTTCGCTAAGCCACCATATGTTTCAGCCCTAATAAACGTTGGTGCCGGAGATGTACGTAAAGAACTTCCTGTAACAGTTGAAACAACAGGATATCTTAGAATATCAGGTATTAGGCTTTACACTAAAAGAACATATGAAGGATATGTTTGGCAATACGAAACCGGAGCCCATCCAAAATGGATTTACAGTATGGAACCATATCCTGCACCTGAAACCGAAGTAGCTAAAATAGTTTTCCAAGAATACGCAGTAAACCTAACATATAAAAGCAAAAAAGTTACAGACACAACTCTCACTGTTTTAGGTGTTTCATCAGATGGAAAGGTAACATTAAAGTTTTCAGTAGCAAAGTACGGATACCGTGAAGTAAGAGGCACAATATTAGAGTCAAATGCTCAAGTAAAGTTTAAATGGATATGTCCTGTTTGCGGCTATGTCAACGTCGATGTTGAAGATAAAGACAGGTTAATTTATTTAGAATGGAAGGTTGCTGAAATGTGCGATAGATGTAAGGTTCAGTCTTATATAGTTTTAATGTAAAAATATGTTTTGGGTGGAAGAATGTCATATGTTTGGAGTTCAGGGGTGTCAGTTACTATTTCGTCCCCGCCTCCTCCTGAAGTAGCATCCGTAACCATAACTCCTGAGAGAACTGAGGGTGTAGCTCCTGTAACGTTGGAGTTTAAGGTTACAGCTGTTTTGAATAGGGAGGTTTACGACTGGGAGAAAGTTGATGTTGAAATTGTTTTAGCGGTGAACAGCAAAGACAACATTGTAGCCAGGAAAACAGTAACGATTTCACCGGGGTACAAGGCTAAATCAGCGTATTTAACATACACGTTCAGCAAGCCGGGAACATACACTGTCTGGGGCGGTGCAAGAACCATATCGGCCGGAGTAGCAGGTGCTGCATACACTTACTCTGCACCGGTGGAAATCATGGCCCACCCAGCACCAACACCGGAACTGAAGAATCTAGCAATCACCGGAGCAATAGCGGCAATAATAGTAATAGCAGCATCGGCCATAGGGAGGAGAAAATAGTTTAATACTCCCATATTTTCTCTGGTAGACTTCTTCATAAATAAAGCTTATATAGTATAACATATTATAGTATATTAGGTATAGTATATTAGGTGGTTTAAATGGACTGGTCCCAAGTTCTAAAAACAGCACTTGAAGAAGCCAGAAAGTACTGGTACCAATATTCTGAACCATTAACCCTAAGAGGGCTCTTCTATATCCTGGTCTCCAAGAACGTTATACCTAACACTAAATCAGCATATAAAAGGCTAAGCGCCGTACTGGCCAAGGCACGGTATAGAGGGGAGTTTCCATGGTATTATTTAAAAGATGTTACTAGAAAAGTACAGTATCTTGAACCATGGACCTACTATCCTACAAAACCTCTTAGCGAAGAAGAAATATTGAAGATAATTGAAGACTATGTTAACAACCACTTCGACGTCTCAATTAACCCATGGGATGATCAGCCAAAAAGAGTGATCGTGGTTGTTGAGAAAGAGGCCCTAGGAGATCTTGTTGCTGCATTTGTGAAAGAAGTGTTTAAACATGGAGTTTACCAGGTAAGAGTTATTAAAGGATATGATAGTGCAACGGATGTTAAGAAGGTAGCTGAAGATGTTGAATCAATAGATAGTAGAGGTAAAATACCGGTGGTCCTTCAGCTAGGAGACTATGATCCATCGGGAGAAGACATTGTAAGGGACTTCCGTGAAAGAGTTAAAATGCTTTCTAATGTTGAAAACATTGTTTTCGAGAAAGTAGCTGTAACAGCAGATCAAATATTGGAGCTGAACCTGCCACCTAAGCCGGAGTCGGCAGATGAAATTGCTAAGCTAAAGAGGGATCCAAGATATCCTAAGTACGTTGAGAAACTTAAGAGGGATCCTAAGCTTAGACCGCTGGTTGAACAGTATGGAGGACTAGTCCGTGTAGAGCTCGATGCGCTAGTAGCTTTAAGGCCTGAAGACTTCAAGAAAATCCTCAGAAAAGCCATAGAGAAACACTTTGACTGGAACATTTACAATAATGTTACCAAGAGGAAAAAGGAGGAACTAGGGAAAAAAGCAGAGGAATTCAAGAAGCAAACCATGGAGAACCTGAAGAAACTACTTAAGAAGCAAGGTGAGTAAACATGCTCACCATAGTGGCAATAATAATAGCAATAATAGTTGGCGTAATAGCAATACTAGTATATGAATTCCGTAAATCAGAAGAATTTCCCAAAGTAGGTGAAATTGAGCTAGTGGAAAAACTACCTGAAAAATGTTATATTTGCGGAGGAAAAGTAGAAATAATATTGTTCAATACGGGTTTCTGCTATAAATGCCTTGAAAAACTAACTAAATACATCGCGGATAAGTACAAGGAGGAAAACAAGTAGATTCTCTTTTTTCCACATACCTTCTTAACAATATCATGTATACTTGACCGCACATAGTTATTTACCTTTAATTATTAGTTCGAATCTGTTACAGCATTTAACACTGTGCTCAGCTATGAAAGGTAGGTTGGATAAAGTAACTATGAACTCACGGCCGCACCTACTACATTTTAAAACATAATATTTTTTCGCCATTTCCGCTTCTAACTTCTCCACGGTCCAATATAGACTTTCCTTTAAGCCCAAGATCCCACATGTGCCCGCAGAACCTGCATTTAGCATAGTAATGTAGGGAACCCTCAATAATCTCAACATTTGACCTTCCGCAAACAGGGCACCTAAGCTTCACTTCTCCCACCATGCGGGCCTAATTGTTTTCCTGTAAACCGTTACCCCGTATGATTCAAGAAGCTCTATTAGCTTAAGCGTCTGCTCCAGAGACGGCTCGGGCAACTTGTTGTTGTAGTTGTCGTATCCTACATAGACGAATTCAGGGTTTATTTCAGCTATTTCCTTGGAGAACTTGTAAACGTCTCTTATCTGTATTATTGGCTCAACTGAAACCATTAGCCTTACGTTCCCATTAACCATTCTAATCCACTTCATTGCGTTAATTCTCCTTGAAGGAGAAGGAGCATTGCTTATACCGTATGCCCAATATACTTTGTCGAAGTCCGTTTCTACGGTAGCACCTAAAATAACGTTATCCATGTGTGAAAGCTCATCCAAGAACTCAAAGTACCTAGCAGGGTTCTTTGTTAGGAAAAGAAAAGTTGTTTCAGGGAATTTCCTAATATGGCTGATAACCGTTTCAATCCAGAAGTCTTTAACCCACCAGCCCCACATATCACCCATGTCACTGACGAAGATAAATTCACCTGGTTTAAACTTTTTCCTAAGCTCTTGATGATGAAACTTAGGCTTAAAACCTTCACTATACTTCCTAGTGTTTTTAAGCCTAGTCTCAACAAGTTTCCTAGCCCAACAGTATTTACATAAATGTAGGCAACCGGTAATAACATTCCATGTCTTTGTCACTTTATGGAACATTCTTGACCTCATTGCCATTCCTCCTTCATTATTTCAACTATATTAAGCGGTTTTTCGGTTCTTAGGAAAACACCTTTTTTAGCCATAATTTTACCTATGTGCTTGCCGAGCTCTTCAGGGCTAAGGCTTGCTATTTTATCGCATACTTTAACATGTATTTCTCCTTCAACTACTACCCAATCATACCTGTTAAGCTCAATAAATGCTTCAAATATTGGACAATCATGCTTTAACGGACAGCATTCACATAACCCCTTAAGCTCAACCACCTATATGTCACCTCCTTTATTTCAGCTCTTCTGCAACTATTTTTTGAGTATATCCGCAAACCGGACACCGATACAAGTATTCAATTGTATTACTGCAATGGTGTTTCTTCATCTTTACTACAATCATTTCACGGTTGCATTTGGGGCAAAAATGCATTATTTAATCACCTTCCAGTTCTTCAAGCATTTTTTCCATTTTCTTTATTGTTAGATAGCTGCTGTAGGCCATTCCCAAAAAGAAACATGACACCAGAGCTAACCAGAGAGGAATGTCTTCATAGTGGGCAGACATGTTGTACCCTATTGCGAAACCGCAAAGCGTGAAAATAACCCATGTTATTTTCTCAAGCCTGCTCCAGCCCATCACTTTTCACCTTTTTCTTTAGTTCTTCTAGTTCGGAAAGTATTACAGCACCTATGAACAGTATTGTCAACCAGATAGCTAACAGCCCGGTTTTAATGTCGCCTGAGAAGTAATAGTAGTTTGACCACGTAACTACAACACCTATACCAAGCAATAGACCTAGAACCCTATGTACAACACCCATCACTTAGCCGCCTCTGTTGTTACTGTATTTTTAAGAATTTGCTGTAGATGTGCCAATAATGTTTTAAACTCTTCCAAGGTAAGCTCTACTTCTCTCGTTTCCCCGTCTAGGAGGTTAACTATTATTTTAACATATTTTTCATTATCCACCGTGAAAACAACTGTAGTAACTACTACGTCCCCGCTTAAAGCAGAGGAGCTAACGTTTAAAACCCGTCTCTCCACATTCAATCACCTCCACTTCACCAAGACCTTTTCGATTTGATGTTCAAGCATTATTAGTTTGCTATCAGGTAGTGTGAAAGCGTTTTCATAAGCATCTATAATCGCCAACTTCATAGCGCCATCTATGTTTACGTTCTCAAAACTTTCAATAGCCGCATATACTGCCTTGTCAAGTAATTCCAATACTGAGTAGGCGTGTTTTCCTTCATCTTTTCTCGGAAACAAGCTTATCAAAACCATCACTTAATCACCAGTATTAGGTATTCTGCTAGGTTCTTCAATTCCTTTCTGGTCATGCTTACGGAAAGCTTTCTACCGTCCTCTCTTTCAACAGTTACAACCACTATGTCGTTGAAGAACTCAGTATCAATCCTTCCTCTAGGAGGTATTTTACCTTCCACCCTCTTTTCCAACTGCTCCCTAAACTTTTTCACATGGTATTCGCAGAGAGCTATGTTGCCGTAAGCCCAGACTGCCTCCCTATTGCATCCGATAACGGAGCACTTAACCATCGCTTAACCACCTTGTAAGGTTTTGGTTTTCTTTTAGGACGGTAACGTATGTAGTGGTGTTTTTCAACATAGCCGCAGTGTGGACACCTGTACTCTACCACGGTTTCATGTTCGAAATGAAACACTTCCTTCCTCATTTCATGGAAACATCTAGGACATCTCATCAACAACCACCTTTACATGTACTTCTACTTTTCTAACACAATCAGAATGCCTAATAAGCAAATGATGTAGAAATATTTCAGCATTACTGTATTTTTCCGAACAGATGGGGCAAACATATACCATCACTTATTCACCTTCTTGCTTGTATTTTTAATCTACTTGTTTAACCATTTTATGCCATAGGTGTGAAACTATGTGTTTTAGAACCGTAATGTTTTTAGGTGGTTGATAAGTGTAGAGCAGGTCTTCTAGGGCGTTTAGTTCAAGCTCCGAGACAGGTATTTTAATCAAATACGTTTTCCCGGGTTCCACGTCGGCCTCCCTAAGCTTCTCAGCGTATTTCCTAACCTCCTCAAGATAGTTTACGCCTGGCAAATCCGTAACATACTTCTCCTTACCAATCTTGTCAACTAGGTCTCGGTCAACCCAAACCCAGCCAGCCATCAGCAATCACCTAGAACTTCGAGTACCAAGTATTTTTCACCATCTATCCACTTTGACGACCAACCGTAAGGGTCGCTAACCTTAACATACTTGCCGCTGGGAGATACTTCAATAACCTTAACCTCCTCGATGCCATCATATGGGCCTCTTATTAAAACCCTTTTACCGACAAGCTCCTTCCAATTCACCTACGTTTCACCTGCTGAACTTTATTTCTTCAACTATTTTGAACCCTAAGCTTCCAAGCTCATCGCTGATCTTGTCGAAGTCACTGCCTTCAACCTTGGCTTTTAGAACTGCTCTCCTCCTAGCGCTCTGCACAACAGCTACCAAGGTTTCCCCGTCGAAGCAAAAGTACCTTTCACCTGTCGGATTCTCTTCTTTAATCCATTCTATAAAAGACTTATAATCCGAGAACTTAACATGCAACACAGCACCGCACCACCACACTTATATGCTAGTATACTGTATATATACTTTCCGGAGGTGATATTGTGAAAAGAAGAAACCCAGAACAAGAAGAGGCAATAATAGAGGTAACGTTAATACCGGAAACATGGATTATAGCGCCACTTGTAACAGAGCAGCAACTTAGAAGATGGTATGAGAAAGGATGGATTAACGATGAAGACCTCCACCTGGACCGTGCATTTCCCAGATCAGCTGATGGTAGGCCGATAATTTTCAAGCTTTGGCTGCTGGCTCCTATGAAGCGTGCATGTGATAAGCTAGGGTATTCCAGGAGCGTGCTTAACTTCTCAATTATTGACGACCACGGGTTCCCTGTCGAATATGTTGAAATACCTGACCAGCCTTTAAAATACCGTAGAGTCATATTGGGGCCTAAGCAGTCAACGGAGTATTTCGAATACATTGACAGCACCTATGAGTTAAAGTTCAGGGTTAAAACCAGATACCCCAAGGAGTTCTGCGAAATCCTCAACGCAGCTGGAAGAATAGGTTTAATGGCGAGATCAGGTAAGGGATTCGGAAAGTTCAGAGTTTCCTTCAAGGTGGAAACACTTAAAAACCAATAACCCCTTTTTTCCCCCATACGTGTAGGGAATGTATCCCCTTCCCGAGGGGATGAACCCCAACGCACAATATCAACACAGTATTTGGCAATTTTCATTTAATATTTCGCAATTTGCATCACGTATCTAACATCACCCATCATAAAATGATAACACTTCATCTCGCAACCACCATACTTAATTCATAATTAGCAACAGTAACAGGCAGATTCCAACCAACAACTAACACCCACCATTCACAGATTAAAACGCACAAATATTAACCGACAATACTAACCAACCATATTTAAAGGCACAGCAATAATTCACAATCTGACAAATACCAACTCTCAATTACAACCATGAAAAGAACAACCCGCAACCTCAAAAACCAAATATAATTATTCCTCCTTCCTCTCATAATCCATACATGCCGGATCAGTTTCCAAAACACAGTTAAACCTGTAATACGGACATTCCGGTGTTAAAAACTTCCTGCATGAACCACAGCATTTAAACTTCATTCTCTCGCTTCTAGGTAGACTCCTCCAAACCCATATTGTTTTAAACTTCTCATCTAAGGCCTTAGGAAGCTCCTTTTCCAAATCCTTCAAAACATCGTAAATTATTTGCCAGAAGAAATCAACATCATCCTTAGACATTTAGATCACCTCCTCAAGGGTTTTCTGCCTTAAAATATCCCTAGCGTAGATTCTCCTATTAGCCACGAAGAAGGCAGATCCTTTACTCTTCATCTTGCTTTCAAGCTCAACGAATCTGCGGAAGAAATCAGGGAACCGGGCCCTTAAAACCATAAGCTCCTTCTCACTCATGAAAACACCGCAGCAGCATGTCTCCTTTACACCGATCCTATACCATGGAGGATAGGGTAAACCATGCTCCTCAATATATTTCTCCACCTGTTCATCAGACCAGTCGATAATGGGGCAATAACCCCATGCAAGAGCGTCCCTCTTAAATATTATTTGAGGTAGATTGGCTCGTCTAGGAGACTCGCTACGCCTTAACCCTAAAACCTCTGCTTTAGATCCTTTAAACCTCTTAACATACTGTATTATCGGTTTGAGTTTTAAATGGTAGCAACACCACCTCCTAGTTTTCTTAGGGAAACCATACTTCAAAACCATGTCTTCAAAACTTATTTCCGGCCTTAAAACCACCAGATCCCATCCAAGACTCTTAGCAACCCTTCTAACATATTCTTCAACACCGGGAAGCATAATAGTAGTGTCAACGTGTAAAACCTTAATCTCGAGGTCTAGTCCCCTAGTATCCTCTATGAAATAATGCGTAGCAACCAAACTATCCTTGCCACCGCTGAAACATGGAAAAGCATACTTAATCCTATACTTCACAACAAAATCCCTAGGCCTCACTATTCTTCACCTTTAGGTTCGAAGTCTTTGCATGCTTTGGTCAGGTTCATTTCCATTTCAGACACTAGGTTGTGGCCTTTAAGACAAGTGTATGTTCTTTCCTCATGGTCGAAGACTAGGTGTTTGCAGTTAAGGCAGCACCTGTAGTTGGAGGAAACAACGTAGACAGGTGTGTGAGACCCTTTCTTCCATGTTCTAGGCCAAACCCTTGCCTCTCCTTTGCGGTCGAGCTCCCAAACAGCTCTCACAACCTCCCCGTAGGTTGCTGTTTTAGAGGGGAAGCTTCTTGCAAGGCTTCTGAGCCTTATCTTCCCCGCTGCTTCAATCTTGTTCCTTACTTTTTCCAGTATTTTGAAGAACCTTTCCTCCCTAGGGGAAGCAGCCATGTCAGGCACTTGACCCCAGCTTGTCGATACCGTGTCGATTAACATGTCGGCAATCAGAGTACCGACATCTCCACTTGTCGGCACCCCCGTATCGACAGGAGGTATCGACACCGTACCGACAACTATATCGACACCTCTCACACCAATAGTTTTCAAGAACTCCAGAACATCAGGGTAACATGAGAAAAAGTTGGAGATGTCGGTACTCTCACCATATAAGAACTGGTTTACCAGTGATGGGTTCTCCAGTAGCTTATTTAGAGAGATAATGGTGTGTCTGGAGTGCGGAAACCGTATCGACATGTCGACAGGTTCTCTTATTTCAGCTAATTTGGAAGCAGCCTCATCAACCAAGTAGGCTGCCATCAGCTTAACCCAGTACTCGGCCGCCATCCTTGCAACCGCAGGGTCCCCTGTTCTCTCATATATTTTCCTCTGAACGTAGGACCCTATTTTTGTCTCGTAGTTCCAGTCCAGGTGAACCAGGAAAGCCCACCTGCTTAGAGCAGCCGATGTCCTCATAAGCTCCGCTAGTGCTTTCGCCCCCTCGGCTGTTATCGGCCAAGCTGCGAACGGAAGGGTTTTCCCGAAGTTCAGGAACAGGATCCTTCTTTTCAAGGCGGGCCAGAGGCTGAATATTCCTGAGAAGTCATCGGGGGTTCCTAGGAAAAGAGCTGAAACATAGTATTGCTTGGGTGGAACGTAGACTGTTCTTTCAACCTTCCTTCCTTTCTCAACCCTTCCAACGCTTATTTCTTCGAGGTTGTAGAGTTTAAGCGCGATCATGTTACCCCATTCGCTCATGTAGCCTCTTCTCTGAGCGATCTTCAGTATTTCACCTATCTCGTAAACAACGTATATTCCCCATTTTTTCTCCTCAATTTTCTCCGCAACAGACTGGGGGGATCCGTGGATTATCGTCGGCAACAGCATGGAAGGGATTTCGGCAACCCATGACTTTGCGGAGCCGGTTTCACCTATCAGGCCCAGCATTCCGTTTCCGAAGTGGACGGGCCTAGGGTTAATGTAGACTTTTCCAATAGTGTTTAAAACAATGGAACCCAGGATTTTAAGTTCGCTAAGCCTTTTCCTTGCAACGTCGGGGCTGTAGTCTTCGAAAAACCGAATCCACTTCTCCATCCATCCTCCGGGAAGGAAAGGATCCAGGTTTAGCTGGGGCAAAGCAGAGTGCCTCTCTACTTTACTTCTTCCTCTACGATTTCAACGTTTTCCAGCCCTGTTTTACATGAGTAGTAGTAGCATGGCAGGTAAATTGTTTGCCACAGGAAATCCCTTAGCCCCTTCGTTAGCGTTAAAGGTATTGTGTTGTTTTTCCTCCTCCTGGAAGCAATGTCGCTAATGAACCTGCTGAGGAAACCTGTAATCTTCCATTCTGGCTCAATAATTCCTCTAACATTGTTTTCAACGTCTCTAAGCAACCAGAGAATATAGTCTAGGACGAAACCCGGCACTCTGTCAATACGTTTCTCCAGCATGTAGTCCAGTAGCCTAATAAGCCCTGCTACGGACGGTAGAAGGCCTATGTCGGCGTCGGGCTCTATAGCTAACCTTACCTTGCCGTATTTGATTTCAACCATGTCGAGGTTGTCAAAATATTTGATGTAAACTTTTTCTCTAGGCAAAAATTCACCCCTATAATTTATTTCTCTTACACTAGTATTTAAACCTTATAGATAAAAAAGGAACAAACTGCGGAAACATATAAGCATATAGGCAAATAGGAGGAAGCAAAAACAGAAAACGCTCAGAAGTAATAATACGTAATTACCTGGAAAGAAAAATAATATTAAACTTATGGCTTATTTTTTAGTAGAACAGCTCATCGCTGACTATTTTCCTGAGGTGTTCAGGTAGTTGACTTATTTTCGCTAGTATGGTTTTCAACGGCATTAATGTTGAAACTTCTGCAACTACTCTATTCTCTCTAAGGTCAAAAACTGTAACGTATATGTTGCTACGCGTTGTTTCATATACGTGTATAAGATATCGCATTTCTGGTGTTTTTTCGATAACTTGCGGTCTTTTTTCCGCACTAAATTCTGCTAATATTTTCCCATCACTAGATAATATCATGTATCTGTTGGCATAGCATGTTCGGCGAGATGTTGCTCTTGGAATGTATATTTTGTTTTCTAACACTATTGGGCTTGCACTCATTAGCACCACCTTCATGTGTACTATTTTATGTGCAACCATATTTAAATGTTCCGCTAAATGGCTAATTAGGGGAGGGTTTAAATACTTCTCTGCACACCTAATATACATGGAGTGAGAAAGGATGTACAAAGGAATCGTGGTGATCAAAAATGCAAATGAACTGGAAAGAGACGTAGCTGAAGTGAAAAAGAAATACGAGATTAATGTTATTAAAAGAGACGCTGCTATAGATAGCGTAGTATATGATCCTGAGAAAACAGACTATCTAGTAGTGTATGTTGATGATTTAGAAAAAGCTAAGAAACTTGATTACGAAAAGCGAACATACATAGTGCCGACATTGAAGGAGATAAAGTTCAGCAATCCTGACATCGTCAGAGCAGTAATGTATTCTGAAAAGTATCACTATAAATTTACTGTCAATCCGTCAATACACTATACCTATGTTTATACGTTAATAATAAGAAAATAAGTTCAACTATTCTTTTTCTTTTCTTATAATATGCATGAGGTGTGAAAATGGCAAAAATAAAAGTAATTAAAGCGAGAGTTGAGAGATACAAACCACAGTTCAGCTATCTTAACAAGAACGAAGTAAATGTAGAAGATAAGCGATACGGTAAGCCAGTAAAATACGTTGCTCAGGTAAAATATCAGTACCGTTGCGGAACTAATG
>JANZKC010000006.1:0-25645 GCA_025061115.1 Candidatus Culexmicrobium cathedralense
TGTTTACGTTTACATGTGTAGTGTTGGGTTGGGTTTTGGGGTGGCTTAGCCTAAATCAGACTTACATATGTAATTTGATGAGTTTCAGACAGCAAAAACAACAAGCGGCAGTTAGAACACTAACAGATAACAATGACAAATTGCGAATTGAAAATTAAATGTTAATTATAATATGTATAATTTTTATGTTTATTGATCTATTGAATTTTTACAATTGTTTTTTGTGTATTTAAAAACCGTAAGTTTTCATGGTTGTTTTTGCCATAAGGTTTATATACCCATATTGCCGAATATTACATGAGTAAAAATTTCGGGGGGGTTGGGAGTTGGAAGATGTGACAACTAAAAACGAATTTGAAGCCTGCGTAATAGCTTATGATCTTCCCAGCGAAAATCGCATAGTTATAAGGGATAAGCAAGTGTACAACAAAATAAGAACAACTAGAATACTGTCAACTTATAAACTTCATAGTCTAGGTATTTTGACAACTGAAAGTGTTATTCTAGTACCAAAGAGCAAGTTAAATGAAGTACAAAATGCAATAGATACAGTTTATAAGCTTTATAATGATTTGAACATTGAACTTGAAAAGAAATATAATCTTAGCGTTGGCGAGCCACTAATAAAAGTAATACCAATAACTAGAAAGCAACATGAAGACTTTAAGGCGCTGGCTCAAAGAAAAATAAAAGAAAGACTTGACAAATTAATCAACAAATTAACTGAATTGCTCAACGAAATAGATGAGATAATAGAAAGCGAAAAAATAAGGCGAATAAAGAATAACATAAGAAAGCAAAAAAGAGAAATTCAAAGAATTGAGCAATACTGTAAAGAGCTGGGCATTGATACAAATCACAAATTCGAGCTAATTAGTGAACTTTTCCAAGAAGTTTTTAACACATTAGAGGGTGAAAGTCTATGAACATGAGAAATAAGCTATTAAAAATGCGAACATTACTAAGCAAAGTATTCCTACATGAACCATATTATCTAGATGCAACACTAGCGTGCTTCGCAAGTAAAGCACACATATGCTTGCTAGGCTTTCGTGGCGGCGGAAAAACGCACCTAATGGAGTGCATACTTAAGACTATTGAGCCAAAAATTACATGCGTAGCTCAAGGATATTTATCCGCAGAAATAGAAGACATATTCGCAAGACCAGATATAAGCAAATTAACTCAAGGAATAGAAGAAGTAGTATTTAAGAAAATGGTAAAAGCTAGAGTAAAAGCTTTCGACGAAATCCAGCGTTTAGGAGTTGGAGCACTAAGCTCAATGTTCCGACTAATGACAACTGGAACAATAATATACATGGATAAAGAAAGCGGCGTAAAGCCATTCTGGATAATTGCAACAGCAAATCCAACCGAATTAAGCAACGACACATTAAACATAAGACTTCCAGAACCTCTGTGGGACAGATTTGACGCAGTACTATGGATACCAATAGCAAAACTAAAATACTTGAGAAAAATCAATGGGCAAATTGAACGATTAAAAGAGGCTTTACCAACAATATGGAGCGAAAATGATCTACTACAGCTGTGGAGCGAAGTTGAAAGCATCAATGTACCTAAAGACATTGAGCTGATAATAACTTTAATGTGCAGAATAATGGGTTATTGCAAGTATGCGCAAGACTTTGACGCAAGTTCACTAACTGAAGAACAAAAACGTGAGCTGTGCAGTAAGTGCTCAAGAAATTACACATGTAGTTTAATTGCAAGACCGCCAAGTGTTCGTGCAAAGATGAGCTTAATAAGGGTTGCAAAAGGCTTTGCATACTTAAGAGGTAGCAATCAAGTTGAGCTAATAGATGTTGAAAATGCTTTTCCAATTGTATTCTGGAAACGTGTTAAATTAATGGAAGATGAGCAAATAAGCAATAGACTTGAAGCACTAAAAGACTTGTTCGATAAGCTCAAAACTGAAATAATGGAAGTAAAAGAGGGAATACAACTAATCAATAAGCTTAAGCAACGATTTGATGAAGACGATTATTATAGATTAAAAGGATTTGAAAATGCAAAAGGCTGGTTCACCGAAGTAGTAGAAGAATTAGAAGACTATTATAAAGAATTGCGAGACAAACTAATGAGCAAATTTGAAAAAGCAAATGAAGTAACTAAAGCAAAAATATACTTAATTGCAAAAAGCAAATTGCCTAAAGAATATGCTAATGAATTCTACTTTGACGCAAATGTCAAAGTTAAACTCAACACAAAAATGTTAGCAAAAATTGCAAAAATAGACAAAAACTTGTTCAAAATGTTAAAAGAACTATATGAGCAAGGCAATGAGCAAGTTACAATTTATGGTGAAGCCGCATTAATGTACTTAGCACTCATAGGTGGTGAAAGTCAATGATAATCATAAATCAGTTTAGGGAATATCAAGATGTAGTTGAAGAAATAGCAAAGGAATACTATTACATAAACTTGAGAATATTCAAAGACAGCGCAAATTCAGTACCACGAAATCAATGTGGCGACATATATATACCAGCAATAAAAGATAAGGACGTGTTCGCTGCCGAGCTTACACATGAGGTAGGGCACTCAGTAAATGATCCAATAACACTATACAACTACCTTAAGGCACTACATAGAGTTAAAGAGGCATTAAGTATTGACGAAACTACAGTTATGCGGATAGGTAATGCAATATGCGATATAATCAACGAATACCACATAAGCAAAAACAAAAAGCTAAGCAATTATAGAGCCAAAGGCTTAAAGAAAGTATTTAAAGAGTGGTTTAAAGGCTCAAACAACATTCAGAAATTGCTGTGGGCTTTCTACAATGAGATACACAACATGAAAATAAAAGAGCTTAAAAGCATATTTGCAGATGAAGTCAAAGAGCTAAAAGGCATATTCAACTACATATATGAAAGGGAAAGGCAATACATAGCTATAGCTGAAGTGTTACTGAAGATTTTAGAGAAAAACGATTATCAAGATTTAAGCAACATGAGCATGAATTTGCCAGTGCAACCAAACGAAAAAGAACTTGAAAAAACCGTCAAACAAATAATGCAAAATGCAAAAGACATTAGAGAAGTAGAAGTTATGATAAAAATGCTTGCCACTGGTTTAGGTGAAAGCGAAAATAACATCATAAAAAGCAACAACATATTAAAAGAGTTTTATCAAGAAAAAGCAAATCAAATTAGAAAATTCATAAGCTATCCAAAAACAAGTTGCAGAAAAGGCGTAAAGTTAGGCTCAAGAAAGTGGCAATTAAGCGACGGATATAAGAACATTGACGTTAAAAGAACAATAGCGAAATTCGGCGTAAATATACCATTAGTAACTTCAAGGACAGCAAGAATATACAACAAATTCATAAGCTCAAATGAGAGCAGCAAGCCAATAGATGTAGTGATAAGCATTGACGTAAGCGGCTCAACTGGAATGCCCAGCGGATACATGCGTGTAGTTGCAGATTATGAAGCAATAATGCTATATGCACTAATTGACGAGGCAAAGAGGCTCAATCAAAACGTAGGCTTAACACTGTGGAGCAGCAAAATACTATTCACAACACTACCAAAATGCTTGAACTACCGTGAAGTTGAAAAGCTGAAAGAAATAGTGTTAGACCAGTCGCTTTGGGGAGGCTCAACAAACATGTATGCGGCGTTAAATCAAGCAAAACGCCACAAAGATAAGCTATTTCTAATATTCACAGACGGCGAAGTATATCCAGAAGACTTAATACATGTTGATAATGTAGTGTTCTTCCTGATAATGCCGCATGCAAGCAATTACAAGATGTTTGCAGATACATATGGCAGTCACAGAGTAATAAAGATTGACGACATAACGAAAATACCAAAAGTAACGCTGCAGTGGTATAGGAGCGTGATGAGGTAATGCTTATGAAAACTTACACATGTAGTGAAAAGACAATAGAGAAATTTCATAAAGTACTTGGAGAAGGAGCTGAACGAGGTGAGGTGCTATTAGTAAGCAATGATCGAGTTATTGGCTTAATGCTTAAGAAAGTAACACTAATCGACGGCGAACAAGCAAACTTGCACTTCAACAAATTCGACAAAGCAATATATGTAGCCACAGCTAAAGTAAAAATATCTGAAATACCAGCTGATGAAAACATAAATGTGAAAGGCAAAGTATTCTACAGCAATTATATAAAGCAAGCATTAAGAGTAATTACAGATAGAAAAAACAAAGATGCTGACATATGGCTTATAGTAGAGCCACATGCACTATTAGCACTAGGCAATGACAATGGCTTAATGCTAATAGCAGAAAGACAAGGCATCAACAACACAATCGACTGGAAACAAATATTCAGAAATAGAAAAGAAATAAAACTAAATGCTGTCGTGGAAAACGTGATATCACACAATGTGAAAGTACCGCAAGAACTAATAGATAAGTGGCTTAATGAACTTGGAATATCAACTTAAAGCTCAACTTATTTTTATTGTGCTTTTGTCTTGCTTACACATGTAATTTTTTCTCAGCCGTTTCAACTCAAAATTTTTAGAGCAGAGACGTGAGCGAAAGTGATTTCCGATTAATGCGTCGGAGCGAAAGTCTTATAAGCAACTTTTGTCATAAAAGTTGTTGGTTGTCTCGCAAAAAACTTTGAAGGGGGTTGATAGAATTGGTGATGTTGGAAGTATGTGAGAAATGCGGTGAAAAGCTAATTGATTGCCCAGTGCACTCGAAGGCTTGTTTCTATTGCGATTGTTTAGAGTGCAACATGCGTGATTGCCCAGTGCATGAAGAAATAGACTATGAAATTGAAATGAGCTTCTACCCGCAAGAGCCAGACTTCGTAGATTACACACCAGATTACGAAATATAAAAAACTTTTCTTATTTTTATGGTGGTTGAAATGATGTTTGACGAGACTAAAAGTATTGTTTTTAGTTTCGGCGGCGGTAGTCACTATAATGTATTTGATAAAACTATTGTTGTTGATCTTAGTGAGATTTATGAGAGCATTAAAGATTATTGTGAGCAAGTTAGTGATGATATTCTAGTTGATGCTATTTGCAATGCTGTTGTTCATGAAGTTCTTCATGCAGTATTGCACAAATATTCAGATGAATTTCTTAGAATTATTTACGATTTTGAAGTTGCGGCAGTAGATGCTCATGAACTCTTAGTTGAAGCGCTAACGAACTTCTCACTTAAACATGATGTTCGAGCATACTACGACACTTTAGTTGAAGCTAAAGCGCAACTTGAAGAAATGCTTAAAGACAGCGAAGACGAAGAATATGAATACTTAAAAGAAAAACTTGAACTAGCAAACTACGTTTACAAATACACAGAAAAACTATACTCATTTCTGTCAAACTGAATTTTTTCACCTGCAACTTTATAAGCAATTGTAAGCATAAGATTTATAAGCAACTTTTGACATAAGAGTTGATGGTCGTCTTGTAAAAAACTCTGAAGGAGGTGGTTTAGGTGGGTAAGATGTTGGTTGTGAAGTGGAGGCATGCCCAATACGTTGGTCAATTCAGTTACCTCAACGACCGATATCCCGAAACTTCAATTAGAACTTTGAATTACCCAAAGGAAGTGAGCTACGTTGTAAAAGCGACTTACAGTGAAAAACACCAGCCTTCGACAGGAATATGCGTTTGGTGGGCGGATTTAGACTTGAGAATAAACATTGAAGAAATAGACTGGTATCACGAGGATGAGAAAAAAGAAATAGAAAGAGTAAAGCAAATTGTCAAGAAGTTCCTCAACGAGCTTGTTGATGAGAATGGAAACGTTACGTTCGACGTTTCAGAGCTATACGACAGACTAATTAAATTATCAACAATACTGAAAGCGCCTTACAGCACCGCTGGGCATGAAGCGGAAATCTACGACACTGGCGGAGACTACCCAGACGCACACTTGAAATTCAAGTATTATGCATGAGGTGATAAAAATGAAAATAGGAGAGGTTATAGACAAATACATAGAGAAAAAACTCGAAGAATTAACATTAAAGTATGGAGAAGTAATTGATAATGATGAAATCGAATTACTAAGAACGGCACACTATGCAATAAAGAGATTCAAATTTAAATTTGAAGACGGCACAGAGACAACTATTGACTTTCATTATGATCCACTAACTGAAGAAGTATTCAAAGTTAGAGAAAGCTAAAATTCAAAGAAGGTGATGATATGCCCCTCATTTTATGTCCAACTTGTGGTAAAGTAACATATGCTTTTCCACGCTATGATGATGAAGGAGAAATCACGTCATATCGCTGCAGCGAGTGCTATAATGTATTTAATTATGATCAAGTGAATATATTGCCATTTCCCAATGACACAATAATACTTAACGACACTTTTGATAATATAGTTAGTGAAATTAATAAAAAAGAGCCTGATAATCCAGCTGAAGAGTTTTACTACGTACTATTGTATCTTTGCAGACCTTACGAGCCGCGAATATACAAGCATAAAGTAGCGTACTGGGATTATCGTGGAACTAGAGATGCTGAAGAATACAATGATAGATTGCTGGAGAAATTGCAAGAATATTTTGCAGATGCAGTAGATAAATACTATTGCATTGTAGAAATAACTGAGCCAGACGAAGGAGACTCAATATTCATAGCAATACATCCAGATGACGTTGAAATAATTGAAAAAGCATTAAAGCAATACACACTTACACGCAACAAATACAACGACGCAATAACTCCCTCTTAATTTTTTTACATGTGTAATTTTTGTTTGGTAGTTTAATCCATAAGGTTTAAATATATGTACGTGAATAATGAGTTGCGGAGGTGAAAAAGGGTTGGGGTGGAGGATGAAAATTTGGAAGAAATAGAAAAATATGAATGGGGAAGGATGACGATTTCCCCTCATTGGTCGGATAAGAGCAAAGACTACTTCATATATGCAAGAGTACTTAGGCAGAGTGTTACTTTTTGGGCTACAAAGTACGAGGGCTATAAAGTGTACCTACTACAAATTAAAGGAGCATATAAAATTGGAAAGGATTGCTACGGCGTATTAGTATCATGGTTCAGAAGAGGACATCCAAAGAATATTGATTGTCATGAGGACAGACTAGAACTTTTCGACACGTTGGAAGAAGCAATGGAACAGTATAAAAGAGAGATGAGAGATCTTAGAGAGAGATTTCCAATCTAAACGGCAACATTAATTTTCCTTTTTATCTTTTCCGTTTTAACATTATTTTTACACATGTAAGTTTTTCTCAGCCGCTTCAACTCAAAATTTTTAGAGCAGAGACTTAAGCGAAAGTGATTTTTGATTAGAGGAAAGGTTTTTATATCTATACGTATATAATGACCATATGGGGGGATTTTGGTATGGGGACTAGGTGTGAAATCATAATTTACGAAACTAATGATGAAGGTGAAGTGACGGATAAGGTGGAACTTTGGAAGCACTGGGACGGCTATCCAGACTACGTGGTTGAGATGATTAAAGAGTTCGGCAAATTTGCACGCAAACTAGCGAGAAGTCAAATTCACTGGCTCGGATATGCACAAGACGTTGCATCCATGCTAATCGTGTACGACTATGAAGACCGAAAGAAATTCGTTGAGCAGCTAAAGCCTAAAGACAGAGAATTTTTCCTTGAAATGGGCTTTTTGAAGCCAGATGTTAGACCTAGAGGCTTCATGGAAGATGCAGAGTACGTTTACGCATTAGTAATCGAGAAGGAAACCGAGAAAAAGCCAAAACTAACATGGAAACTGTACATATACGACATATATGAATTAACAGAAAAAGTTCCTAATTTCGACTGCAGAAAGCTGAGAAACTACAAACATAAATGGGAATTCGAGACAGATGCAAAGCTAGGAATGTGCAAAGCCGAAAAAGTATTCGAGATAGCTCTAAACAAGCTAGCAGCAATCGTCACATAAGATCTATTCTATTAGGTTTTTTTGTTTATTTTGATTCTTTTTTACATGTGTAAGGTATATTGGAAAGGTTTAAATAACCATATGTATATGATGTATATTGGTAGAATGTAGATGCACTAGGAGTGTTGTTGAATTATGCGGGTGCCAAAGGAGAAACTTAAAGAAATACTTGACATGTGCAGGAAGCTCGACAAGCTTGGTCGCCTGAAGTGCCTAGACTGCCGCAGAAGGCTGCACTACAAAGACGTTAGATATTACGAGCATGGCGAGGGATGCTACTGGGTTTACCTTCAATGCCCTTACTGCGGGTATGGGACGGCTTTGTGGAAGCTCTTTAAGCATTTACGACGTTATCAGCAGAGTGAAGAAGCATTAGGACTGTTGGAGCGTTAAGCCGAGAAACTCATTCCATTCGAGGGGCGTCCTCTTAACTCCCATAACTTTTTTGTATTCATCACATTCCTTGTATTTTTCCTCTTGAATGTTGATGCAGAACTCCCTGTAAGTTTCATAGTCAACCTTCTTTTTACATCTTGCAATTAGCGGGCAAACCATCTCTCAATCCCAGACTTATCCTTAGTACGATACAATATTTAAATATTTACTGAATACAAATAAGTATTTTAGGTGAATTGAAGTGGCTGAGGTTCAGTGGGACGTTGTGCTTGCATGTGTAATAGTTGTTGCAGCTGCAGCGGGACTTATCGAAGGCAGCCTGACGGCTAAGGACTTCATCACCATTATAGGTATGGTTCTAAGCTTTCTGGCTGGAAAGAAAGTTGGGTATAATTTGGCTATGAGGAAAATTAGGGGGAGCGAGGCGTGAGTGAAGAAATATATCGTGTTGTGAAGGAGTATATTAAGTCTCGGAATAGCGGTTGGAGATTCATTTTTGGCGGTCAAGTATTTGACAAAAATAAACTTCTAGAAAAAATGGAGAAAGACAAGAAATTCAGAAAGTTTATAATAGAGGAAGTAATCAAAACTGCAGTTGACCTGCTCACTCCAAAAAAGTGAATTAGGAGTGACTGCACATGCTAGCCATAGCGCCCAGATACGATGAAGCTACGGAGTACAGCTACAAGTGGATTAAAAAACTCATGGAAGAGCTGGAAGCAGAATACACACCACTATTCGAGAGCGACGCTACTAGAGAGAACTTCGAAAAAGAAGTTGAAAACCACAGCATAGTTGTCTTCTACGATCACGGAGATGAAGTGGGGCTTTACGCTCAAGGCGGACGTACATATGTAATCGACAAGCGGAACAACCACCTACTCAAAGGCAAGATAATCTACACGATGGCTTGCCTGTGGGGCATAGACGGTGGAATAGACACGTGGAAAAAAGGAGCAAAAGTAGTCTGGGCATATAAGGACGTGTTTGCATTCACAAACTACGACGAGGAGCTATTCATGGAATGCGCAAACTACGGCTTAATAATAGTCATTAAAGAAGGAGTTTCATGGGAGGAAGCGGTGGAAAAAGCCAAAAAGAAGTTCGACGAGGCAATTGAAAAGGCTGAAGACGGTTGGACTAAAATCTGGCTCAGACACGACAGAGATGCACTCGTATGCTACACCGAAAATAATCCTCCAGAAACAAGCACATGCATGCTCAGGCAACTTGCAATAAAGCTGTTCGGAGCAAAGCGAGCGTGGAAACTGCGTAGAGCCAAAGTCTTCGCTTTAATGCTTACATGTGTAGGATACGGCATTGCACTTCACGACTTCGCCCATCAAGTTTGGGAGCTGAAGGGCACTTCCTTAAGCCTTGAAGGCGGATACATTGGATTCATAATGATGCTGGCAGGTCTTCTCCTACTATTTTTAGACCACAAGGTTTAAATATACTCTTAAACATGTATTGTATAGGTGATAATATGCCGAGCGGTGAAAAGAAGCCGAAAATGAAGCTGGTGCACCTATCAATACGTGAAGACCTATACGAAAAGCTCTGGCAGATAGTCAAGAAGAGGTTTGTAGTGCCGCTGAGGAAGTTCCACATAGTCGTTAATGAGGCGCTGGAAGAGTACATTGAGAAGAACAAGCACTTACTAGAGGATAATTAAACCACATCTATTTTTTAAACCATAAGGTTTAAATATACAAGCCCCCACATATTAGAGTGGGGGGCGAAAAAGTGAAGATTAAAAGTTATGATGAAGCAACTGACATGTCGGTTGGATTTGTAGTTATAGAGGACTTAGGCAATGCGCAGCAAGTAACCATCAACACGGAAAAGCTTAGGCAAATTCTGAGGATAATTACTAGCATGGAGAAGCTGGGATTCACAGAAGTAACTATAACTGTTGAGAGCGGCTATCCGCTCGTAATTGGCGGAAAGAAAATTGGAATTGCAATTGTGCCAGTATATGAGGGGGGCGGGTGAAAAGTGAAGAATGAAGTTGTTAGGGTAAAGCTACCATATCCTCCATTCGAAATCTACAAGCCATACAGGGAGCTGCTCAACGAAGTGAGGGGAAGCTTCCTTGAGGATGCTCTAAGGAAAATGAGGGAGACTGGCAGGAGCCATGCCGAAGTAAAGTGCCCGTGCTGCGGACGCATAATCAGAATAACGATTCAAGAGGTTGAGGGGGGTGGGTGAAAAGTGAAGCTCCTAGAAGTATTTAAGGACTTTCAAGTTGAAGTGATAGGCTCAAGCCAGCACGGCAGATACAGGGCACTATACATTGTTGAGCCTAAGCCAAATCACGAGCCAATAACAGTAGAAGACCTGAAGGAATACGTTGAGAAGCTGAGGCAGAAATATCCAGACAGGGGATTCTACTTGAGAAAGTACAAGAACTTCATTGTGCTAACCCAAAAGACAGTCATAGCTCCTAGAGGCGTTCAAGGAGAAATCAAGCGCACTAGAAGGCAGCTTAAAATGTACATGAAGCTGCTGATGCCATCTCCAGTTGACTTGTGGATGATCCACCTATTAAGGGAAAAGCTGAGGAAGCTTAGCAGCAAAGTGAAAGTAAAGAAGGATGCCGTGCCGATTTACTTCGACCTTGAAAGCCAGAAGATCTACGTTCCAAAAACCTACGTTGAGAGGAAGCCTAAGCTGGTGAACTACATATTGATGCGCACGCTCGGAGCACTTGGAGTTGCAAGAACAAGGTATGACAAGATTATTGGGAGGGCGTAGGAAGATGGAGCTAAAAACATTCATAGAGAAAAACTGTGAAAAGTGCCCCTACAGGGAAAACTGCAGCGCACTATGCTACAAGGATGAGCCATACCACTGGGACAGGCTGGTCTATGAATGCCCAGCCGTAGAAAACTTCATCAAAGAATTAATAGAGAAAAAGGAAGTGGAAAAATGGAGAAAGCACGTGAAAACCATAATAGACGTTATAACGGGATGAAAATGAACATAAAGAACCCATATGTGAGGGACGCAATATGGTTTCTAGCCTTCAGAGAGCGTAGAAAAACTACATGTGTAAAAGAGGAGAAAAAGGAAGGGTGCAGCAGTGATTGTAGTTAGGTTTACTGAGGATCTGGCTATATTCGAGGATTGGCTTAGAGAACTTATTCAGATGCATTTCTCGCCGTCGTGGGAGCACTACCCATTAAATATAAGCACGCACGTCCAGACGCCGTATGGAAGGGAGTGCGACTTAATAATTTCGAATAAGAAGGGGACTTCAGTTCTATGCGAGCTTAAAGACTGGACGGTTAAAGACACATTACAGCAAGTAATCGTGAGGAGACCGTGCTTTGACTTTGCATATGCAGTCATTAATCAGCCGACCTATCAAATACTGAACATGCTTAGAAAGATGGGTAAAGAGAGGCTTGAGAGGATATTGTCGCTGGGTATAGGCATCATAAGCAGCAGAGACAACGTCATTTTAGTGAGGAGCTACAGGATAAAGAAGCACGCAAAGGAGTTGATTCCAATAATAGGTGAAATATTGAAATCAGAGTTGGAGAGCGACAGCTGAGCTGCGCTTCCGCTATTTACATATGTAATTTTTTTGCTACGCTCTTATCTGGATTCTGGGCTTGTAGCCGTGCTTCTTTCGGTAGTATTCTATTGAGAAGATCACTATGTCCTTCTTTTTGGGGCTGTAGCTTAAAACTATTTGTCCAGCATTGTGCAGTTCTGCTAGGATGTCTATTAGCAGTTTTCTTGGGGCTTTAAATTTCTTTTCCAGCTCTTTCAGGTAGAATTTGTCTCTCTTATGTTTTGCTAGCAGCTGGAAGTGCTCTAAGAGGTAGTCCAGCACTTCGTTTAGCAGCTTGTTCTTGTATATCCATAGGGTTAACTTGTAGTTTTTATCTTTCACCGCCAATTTCTCAGCCCCCACCTGTTGATGAAGTGCTTTTTAAGCCCTATTTTCCACTTGCCAGTTACGTCTCTACATATGTAGATTACGCCTAGTTCACGCAGCCTCGCCAAGTCATTTTGCAGGCTTATCGAGTTGAAGCCGTATCTGACTGCCAGCTCTGTGGGGCTGTCCACGAGGATGAATGGCTGCCTAGTCTCCTTGAAGTGGTTAACTAATACTTCTACTACTTCTATTTGGTCAGCTGAGCAGTCATGCTCTTTGAGCCACACAACTGCATTGTGGAAGCTCCTTTGTGAATTTGATGTTTGTAAAGAATTAATTTTACATTTTCTCGTTTCTGTCATATTTCTGTCATATTTCTGACATATTTCTGTCACATTTCTGTCATAATATAAATATATGATGTCTCTTATTTTATTATATTCAATGTAGTTTAATCTATTCTTAAAAATATAATCTATAATCTCTATTAATTCATGATTCAGATAATATAATCCGTCATGGTAGAGCACTAAGCCGTACTTTCTCAATCTGTACAGTTGCCTGTAAACTGTCCTATACGGAATAGAAGTAGTAGTAGTAATAGCTGAGTATATCATGTTTAGGGTTTTAGGTTCGCCGAGAAGTATTTTCAGCAGTTCCACGCTTAATCCCCTTATTTTCTCCCACTGAACAGTAGTAGTAGTAGTAATAGGGGTGCTTACTTCAAGTGCTTTAAGCTTCAAGCTCACCGCAAATCCCCTCTAAAAAGTAGTGAGAGCACATCTTAAGCCAAAAATATCTGGATAACCAAATTTTAAATTGTTTTCCCTCAAAAATTCTAGAGTGAACTATCTAAGATTCTCGAATAATGATGAGCTTCTAGTTGTTCTCCTGACCGTGAATCTTCTTGCGCTGAACATTCTCCTCTGCATGCCCATCAGCTTTGCACTTCTAATTATTTCGTCAACCATTTGATTGGCTTTCTTCCTAGCTTCATCTTCCAGCAGGTCTGGATTCGTGGCTCTAATTACCGTGAAGCATATGTCGAATAGGTCTGTCCTCGCCTGATCCTCATTTATTGCGCCGTCCAAGTACAGGTTGCACACGTAAAGTATGCTGGCTGCAACTCCCATTCTGCTTTCCGCTCCAATCACTCCTGCGAGCAGGCTTAAAATTTTGGCTTGGAGGCTCAATTCACTCCCCCTCAAGCTCCTCTACTGCAAGTAATATTCCCCTCATAACTATATCTTCTATGGTTATTCCTACTTTTCTACTTAACTTCTGCAGCTTCTCCCACACTGCAGCTGGAATTATAATGTTTATCTCCTTAGAAGCCATACTTGTATCTCCTCTCCATCTTATTCTCCATTTTACGCAGCCTTCTCAAAATATTCTTTACAGTCCTCTTCTTCAACACTTCAATTACGTTCTGCTCCTCAGGTATAAGCTCAATAGTTATCCTTACGCCTCTGCCAGTGTCAGCTATCTCGCTAATCATCTTGCACCTAATGCCTCTATCTAGAAGGTCGTGGTACCTCCACTGCCCATAGCGCTCAACTTCAGTGAGAGTCTTCCTGCAAATCAGCTTTAATATTGCCATGCCCTCCTGAAACTCCTTAGTTTTCTTCAGCTCCTCGTCTGGAAGCTCCTCAAAAACCTCGATTAAAGGCTTTTCCTTTCTAGGTCTCGGCATATGGAATACCCTCACCTATTTATATATTATCTCTCCACTTATATTTTTTGATTACACCTGTAAGAGGTGAAAATGAATGCCTCTGTATAGGTCTGCCTTAGATATGTTTAAGAAATATCAAGCAAAGTACAATCCTACGGTAGTTAGCACTAGATTTGAGAATGTCCAGCAAATTGCATTGGACAGGGCTAATGCTGGATTAGGGATGATAGGGACTGTCAGAGACTTGATAAGACCAATCCTCGACTCTTACGGTGTTACTGGAGGTATCAGGGCAACCTATTTAGCGTTTGCAACTAAACTCGCTAAGCACGCCCTTCGCCAGCAAGGTGACTCTGCAGTTAAGGTTGCCTCAGCCCTCAAGTCCTACTTCGTCAATGCATATGATTTAGATCCGTCCATCTGCGATGAAATTATACAAGTAGTCACTGGCTGGGCTGTCGCCTATTAGAGTGGCTGAATAAAAACTAATCAAAATCTGAACATAAGCCCCCCACATTTTTTTATGTTTAAAAATCACGTGGCTGAAGCTCCTTTTAGGCAGAAATTTTAAAAAAGCGTGGGCGCACTCTTTTTATTGATGACATATGGTTAAAGTAGAGTTTGGCGTTATTTCAGGCTACGTTCCAAGCCTGCGGACGGTTGGAATGGACATTGCATATGCTCTTAACAAGCTTGGGCACTCAGCAAGGTATTACAGCTATCAAGTGCCGTACTATGATGCAAAGAAGCTCTTCAGCAAGGCAATAGTGTTCATTCCATTTGATCCGACGTACGTTGGCAACTGGTGCTTAATGGCAACTGAATACTGCAAGGCTAGGATACCAACAATCATGTACGTGACGGTTGAAGGCGTCCCAAAAAAGCGGTACATTAAAGACTGGATAGTCAGCGAATGCATGTACTATGCAGTGAGCGAATATGTAAAGGAAATGCTGGAGAAAGTTGGAGTTCCAGTAATTGACACAATATATCACGGAGTAAACTTTGACGACGTTAGAAAGGCTAAGGAAAACATTAGCTTTAAAAAGAAGCTCCTGCACTCAAAGGTGAATGCGAAAGTCATCTTCGGCACAGTTTCTTCCTCGCTTCCCCGCAAGGGATTAAAAATGCTTACACATGTAGCAAACTTAGTTGCAGAGGAAATTCCAGACGCAAAATTCTACGTCTTCACAAAGATTACGCCTGCAGGTCAAGTGCTGACTGGAAAGAACATAATTGTAGATCAAAGATTTGGAAAGCTTACCCGTGATGAAGTTCTCAGCCTAATAGGCTCATTCGACTACTACTTATGTCCATCACATGCTGAGGGCTTCGGCTTGCCGCTGTTAGAGGCGAATGCAATGGGAGTGCCAGTAATCTGCGGGGAGTATAAGCCTTTGACGGAAATTACGTCGCCCAAATCAACGCTGTATGTGCCGATTTACGGAGTTGAAGAGAGGGATGACGGATACGGAATATTATTCACATATCACCTCTACAATGCAGATGACATGGCTGAGAAAGTCAAGGAAGCATATGAGATTTACATGAGTAATCAAGAAAAGTACCAGCAGATGTGCAGGGATGCAGAGGAGAACGCTAAGAAATTTGATATATTAAAGACATATAGCAAGTTTATTAGGTGCTTCAGCAGTGCCGATAGCCCCTAAAAAGCCATCTTCAATCAAGAAGAAATATCATGCAAAGACTTTGTCAGATGACGGCATATACCTTAATTGGATTAGAAGCCTAGATGTTTCACCTATGTTTGCTGATTACGTCTGGCTCAACATTAGTGCATTTGACTTGGCTCAACTGGGGTTAGGTCTCATCTACGATATTGCTCCAATTGACTTTGAGCCGTACAATATTGACTTCAACTTCGTTCAGCCATCAATAGATGAGCTTATGCAGGGCATATGGGTTAAATTTGAGCGCAAAAAGCTTGAAGAAGAGTACGAGTGGATGCTCGACACAGACTTATATGTTTCAGAAAACTTTGTTCCAGACTATGTAGGCTCCGTAGAATCTTCAAGGCTTAGAAAAGGAGTTTACGGCAAAACTAAGTACGGCAGGTCGTACTTCGATCCGCTTCTGATGCGTGAATTTCTGAGAGCAACCATTATGAGGGCAAGGCTGCTGAGGACACCTGACATTTCATATAAGCAATTTCTCGAGCAGATTAAGGAGATACTTGACCTATCTAAAATTGAGGATAAGCACCTTTACAACAGGCTCATGCTTCTGTTTTCAGCTCAGAAGCACGCATTCATACTTGGACTTTCAATTCTAGGATACAGCTTCCTAACTAAAACTGAAGGTGACTGCGCAGTTATACCATTCATGGATGCAGACGGCAACATCTATGACGTGAAGTTTAGGACTCTAGACCAACTGCTATTCGGCTTCATATTAGGCGTAACTCCACTTGGAAGAGGCATGCTAATGCCTAAAAACTCGATTTTCAAGATGGAAGACGGAAAGAAGAACCCGCCAATGTTAAGGGCATTGCTGAGCAAGATTAGAAGCATAATTTCAAAAATCTCATTGACAGCGTGGGCGTACGGCAACTACAACCGCCCAGAAGAAATGACTAAGGCTCACGCAAGTGAGCGCATGGAGCAGTACGACATGCTTCAATGGCAGAGAAGGCTTATTGAGCAGTGGGTTAGAAGGCAGATTCCACCAGAAGAGGCAAACCCAGTTAAAATAAGGCAGTATCAAAACGCAATTCTGCAGTACTATGGATGGAAGGCTAAGCGCCACAAGTGGGGCTTTAATGCGTGGAAGTACGCTACGGACGATGAATTCTACAGTTGGTGGATTGAACATTGGACTGCACAAGGTTTAAATAGACAAGTGCTAACAAAACTATTTGAGGGAGCGAAGAAATGGCTACCCAGTTTAATCCAGCAAAAACTTCGTCTCGGAGAAAGAGTAAGAAGGTCAAGGCTCCGACTAGCCCTGAGCAGATAGCCCCTGCGCCAGTTCCAGAAGAGATGAGAGATGAATTAACTGCTTTAATGCAGGAGCTGCTCATGAAGTGCCATGAACTCTCCTTTGAATATTCAACTTTAGACTGCGAGCAGGTGATGGAATGCCCATTAGGGAAGAAGTGCAAGGAGCTATTCAAAACCGTGAAGAAACTCAACAATCTAGTTAGAAGCTTTGCAGCGCCGCCAGCGAAACCAACATATGTAAGGTAAATGCATATTTTTACATATGAGCAGCGTAAGTCTAATCATCCCCCCTTTTTCAGTTCAAGTTGACGACTGCACAGTTGAAGTTCTAGAAGTGAAAAAGCACGAGTTAATCTCAGGGGAAAAATTCTACTCAGTGGCAGTCAGATTCAACTATAAAGGCATAAAAAGCAAAATAGTCAACCTAACAGTCAAAGACGAAAAAGATTTGCAGAGAAAGCTGAAAATAGAAGTGTCAAAGATAAAATTTTTAGAAATGACTTATGGTATTAATTATGTGAAAGGTGTGCTTACATGAGTAATCTGGAGCAGGAAGCCCTAATGCTCAATCCAGAAGATATTGAGAAGCTAAGCAGAATACTGGCTGAAGCACTTGCCAATCAAATAGCTGAGCAGCCCGAAGCACTTCAAGCCATATTCTACCTTGAATATAGTGAAGTAGTTATCATCGATGTTGATGAGATTACACATGTAGTAAACCTAGACTTGATAGCTTCATCAACGCTTGGATTGCTCGATCCTTTGGGGCAACTTCAAGACTGGTTCACAAACATTATAAATTCAATTGCCAGTTGGATTATTAGTGGAATTGAGACCTTCATAAATGACTATGTGCTTCCATTATTCGATACAGTTGCAAGCAGCATTTCATCATTCATAAGTGACTATGTGCTTCCAGCATTCGACAACCTGTTCACAAGTATATCCAGCTGGATAACTGAGTATGTTCTTCCAGCTATAACTGGAGTTTCAGAGGCAATATCGGACTTCATAACTAATAATGTTCTTCCAGCAATATCTGCGCTGGAGGCATTCCTTTCAGATTTGCTTTCTGGCACTGCGTTAAGCATCACTCAGACGCTTACAGGTGTAATTCACGGAATTTCAGTTGCAATTCAATCTGCAATTAGCGGGGCAGTCACTTCTATAACTAGCATCGTTAACTCGATTTCCCAGTCAATAATGTCTGCAATATCAGGGGTGGTTGACGCAGTTTCATCAACTTTCCAGTCAATTATAAGTGCAATATCAGGCGTGATTGACACTCTGTCAAGCATATTCAATTCAGTTGCGCAGTCAATAATGTCTGCAATAGGCGGAGCGATAAATGCAATTTCAGGCGTAATTTCGGGAATTGCAAACTCCATCATAGGTGCAATATCGTATATCGGTCAGAGCCTGTCAGGTCTATGGGACTTCCTAGTAAGCTCATTTCAAAACATGATTGGAATGGTGAGCGCTGGATTCCAAGCAATATCTAATACCTTCATGGGATTCGTAAACTCAATACTTCAGCTTCCAGCACTGCTGTCAGAAACGTTCAGACCAATAGGAGAGTGGATTTGGAGCGCACTGCCAGACTGGATCAAAACGCCAATAGAAAACATAGGTAAATTCTTCACAGAAGACTTAATAAACGCTGTAACCGCGTTTTCAGCAGGCTTACAAGAATTCATGTCAGATCCAGCAGGCTGGTTTAAAGCCAACATAGTTGAGCCAGCATTTGACTTTTTAAGCTTCTTAGGAGAAAAAGCGTCAAGCCTAATTAACTTCATAATTGATACGCTTAAAGGCGTGTGGAAAGCAGTTGAAAGTGCTTTCTCTGGCTTCATGAAATTTATAGCCAACGCTATTTCAGGCTTTCTTAAGGGCACATATGAGTCACTTGGGAAAGTTGGTGAAGGTTTTAGACCTATATTTGAAAGTGCATATAAACCAATACCAAAATCTACTGGTGAAAAAATTTCAGAGATATTCAAGCCGCTCTTTGAAAAAGCATTTAAAGACTTGGGTATTGGAACACCAGAATACCTTAAAATTGACTTTGTAACTTCTCAGTTGGTTTGGCAATTTTCAATTGCAACAGCACTTGCATTTTCACCTTTCTGGGCGCAAATACCAATAAGATTAGTCTCATTCATACTGTATAATGTAGGTCAATTCGTGCATGGATTGGAGCTTCCAATAAGAATTAACTTGACGCCGCTTGGAATAGGTGTGGATAAAACTTTTAATCTTGCAAAGGCAGTAGGAGCTTCTCTCAGCCACTTCTCAGCTGAGCTGAAGAAATGGGTTGATGAAGTTGGCAGAGGACTGGTTTATGGATTTTCTATATGGGCTACTCAGCCAATTACGAAGTCATTAAACTACTTGATGAGAAACGTTATTCCAGTAGAGCTTCCACAGCTTAACGTTATTAGGGAGTTTACTAGACGTGCACTTGCACATGAAAATTATGGTGAAATTGTTAAGCTGGCATGGTACTACATGGCTCTATACGGGTACTCAGATTATGTTATAGATTTGTTCTTCAAGAAGGCGGAAGAGTACTACATTGAAATAGAGGATAGATTCGGCAATAAGAGGATTGTTCCATTAGCATTAGTTTACAATTTGCCGTCCGCCTCAGATGTAGCCCGCATGATGGTTAGAGACATCATCATCAAAATTGAAGATTTTGAGAAGTTCTTCCTTGCAACTGGAATGCACCCACACATAGCGAAGCTATACTACTTGCTTCACTTCAGGTATCCGTCGCCAGAAACATTGTGGAAGTTCACTATGAGGGGAGTAAGCGGATTACTGTGGGCTACAATATCCAGAGAAGAAGAAAAAGACATAGAGAGAGATGTAAAGGCATCTGGCGGACACTATCCACTGCCGCCGTCAGCTCTAAATAAAATGGATGCATCTACATGTGGAAAACTGCTGGATGCATTTAAAAAATACATGAAGTGGCATGACTATGCAAGGTTCAGCTACATTCCAGACTTCCCTTCAGACAACCTAATATACATTGACACGTTAGCTGACATTCCAACTAAAATTGACCAGAGATGGATGGTTAAGTGGGGCTTATATGAGCTTTTAAGTGAAAAAGGCGTTTCATATAAATCTCCAATCCAACACTTTGTTGCAAAGATAGTTGAAGATAATCCAGCTTCAGAAGTAAAGATGGATTTAACTAACTTTTCAAGGACACTTCAAGCAACGGGATTGCATCCATACTGGATTCCAGTAACCGCCGTAGCTGAAGCCATGAATGCACTGTCAGAAGAAAGAACTTATCTGAGGACTGGAGTCATAAATCTCTTCAAAGAAGGCTTCATTTCAAGGGATACTTTGAAGAGTGTGTTTGCTGGAGCCTTCAAAGTATCATTTAAAGTCGCCTACTTCGATGTAAGTGATTACACGTGGAAGACTGGATACGTTAACCTGCCAGTAATGTACCTTCCAGCTGAGCGTGAATTATTGGCTTTGAGGGCAGACATGGATAGAGTTCTAGATATACTCAGGGAAATACAGAGAGATGTCAGTCAAGCATATCAAGAAGCAATAATTCCAGATTATGAGAAGTACAAGGAGAGGCTTACACAAGTAATTGAAAACATTAAAGATTTAGCTCCACCAAACGTTAAAATTGAATTTATTGAGAAATACTATAAGCCATACGTTAAAGCACTTGAAATATACAGGGAAGTCTATACTGTTAGGAGAATACGCAGCTGGACTATGAGGTGGCTTGGCTGGATAATGTATCGTGTAGCAACTGGACTGGTAACTGAAAAGGAGCTTTCAAGCCTCGTTAATACATTAGCCTATTACTCAAAGCTAACTAAAACTGAATTGAAATTCTTCAGCGAAGTATTATCAGTTATGAGGGGAATTGCAGCTAGGGAGTACCTTCCAACTCCATCTCAGCTAGCCACTCTGTCAGAATACCTTGTCATTTCAAGTGAGCTGATAGATACGTGCCTCAAAGTTAAAATGGTGCCAGACGAGTGGAAGCCCCTATGGAAGCAGTACATTAGAATTAGACCTGTTGCAGATGACATTAAAAGCCTGCTGTCAACTTACCGTAGAGCACTTCTATATGTAACTATTCCAAAGGATATTGAAAAGCAGATAATGAACTATGCAAAGCTAATTAATTTTGGAAAAGAAGAGCTTGAAATACTAAACTTAAGAGTATCACTTGAAGAGCTAATTCAGAACAGCAGGGAATACATACCTACACCATACTCGCTAGCCACTCTCTGCGAATACCTGCCAGAAGCCAGAAAGTTCTTCAATCAAGTAATGGAAGCTAAGAGGGTTCCAAAGGAGTGGCGCCCGCTGTGGGCTAAGTACATTGATATTAAACCGCTAGTAGATGACATTAAAAAGTACCTAAGTAGAGCTGAAAACCTGTACGCAAGATTCATGATTACAAAAGAAGCCTTTCAGGAAGTGCTCGACGAAGTAGCTGAGTACTTAGGCTACACTTCTAAAGAAATCGAATTTCTAATGAAGGTGACGGAGTTTGAGAGAGCTAGAAACGCATGGACAGAGCTTATAGGCACAGTTGAGAGGCTCGTATCTCTAAGCGAATACTCGCCGACAGCAACAAAATATGCGTTAGGTAAACTTAAAGCCATGATAAACTCGCTGCCGCTTCCAGACCAAGATAAGCAGGAGCTGTACAAGATGTGGGAGGAATACATTAGAAACAGACCAATCAAATCTGAAGCTAGAATGTACATTACCCAGCTAATAAACCTATACATAGATGACTTAATTACAACTGCAGACTTTGAAAGGGAGCTTCAGGGAATGAAGAAATGGGGGTTCTCAGACAATGAAATAATGTTTTACAAGGCTATAGCGGCACTTAGAAAAGCTAGAAAGCTGAGAATACCCATAACATATCCAGAGGAAGAGCAGGCAGGCTGATGTAAATGTCAAGGTGGGGGTTAGGGTATAAGTCAGTTGAGTTTCTAACACCTGAAGAGTGGAACTTAGTGATTGACGCACTGCAGGACTTGGATGAGAGGATAAAGTGCGGCTTAGCAGAATTCACAGGCGACGGCACAACCACTAGCTTCCAAATTGCACATGGAGTTGGAGCTACACCTACATGTGTAATTGTCGGGAAGGGTGCAGCGGATCTTCCAGACATAGATTACTGGACTGCCGATGAAACCAATATAACTGTGTTCTTTAAGTCTGCACCTGCATCTGGAGCTGAAGTTAAGATTTGGTGGGTTGCCTTGAAGTGGTAGATGAGCCTTGAGGTACATCTTCTATGCATACCCGCTATTCAAGAAGGTCAGCTTCGCATTTATTGCTGAGAAGCACGTTAAGCAGCTTAGAAGGTATTTTAAAGTGGAGCTGATTGATGAAAACGCCATCCCTTTTCTGCACGGAATTTTTAAGCCATTCGTATTGCTGCAGCCATTCTTCTATCCATTTCAGAATTATGAAAAAATTCTTAGCAGGCGGGTTTACAGGTGGCGTGGACTTATTGGCATTGACGTTGCAGATTCAAATAGGATTAGCAGATATGCGGTTAGACTAAC
This sequence comes from Candidatus Culexmicrobium cathedralense, assembly GCA_025061115.1. GTDB lineage: Archaea > Thermoproteota > Methanomethylicia > Culexarchaeales > Culexmicrobiaceae > Culexmicrobium > Culexmicrobium cathedralense. The sequence continues at coordinate 22,410 of JANZKC010000006.1, forward strand.
TGAGTATGCTACTGCAATGATTGTCCCATCAAACTATTCTAGGAATGCTTACGTCCGCTCTGGTGTAAAAAAGCCAGTTTACGTCATTCCGCATGGAGTTGACTTAGAATACATAGATGCACCTAAAAGCCAGCCCAACAGCTTCAAAATACTGGACGACTTAAAGAAGAGCAGGAAACTGAAAATTCTAGTGAGCTTCATAGTGCACAGCGAATACAGAAAGGGGCTAGATCTTCTCTATGAAATTTATAATAGGCTTAGAAGAGAAAGAAAAGACGTTGCACTAGTAATAAAGGACTTGCATGGAGTTAAATTAATTCTAGATAGTGAAATGCGGATTTACAATGGATGGCTGTCAGAGCAGGACAAAATGGAGCTATTCGACCTGTCAGACCTATACCTACTAACAAGCAGAGGCGGCGGCTTTGAACATCCAGCTCTAGAAGCAATAGCACGTGGAGTTCCAGCCATTGGAGCTGAAGGCGGGGCATGGGAAGATTACATGTGTAATTGGATGCTTGTCCCATCAAAACCTAGTGGAGAAGTTCTGGCTGGAAATCCAATCCATATGGGTATAGGTGTTGAAATGCTGGTGGATAAGGCAGTCGATAGAGTTCATGACATTCTAAACAACCTAGATGAATATAAGGCTAAGACAAGGGAATATGCAAACACGGTGATTAAAGAGAAATTCACATGGACAAGAGTAGGTTTATTATTGAAAAAAGTAGTTGAACGTCATATATAGGATGTGAAAGGGGATTGTTATGGGTAATCTTTTCGTCTGCACGACAGTTGGAGTAACAAGATACCTTCATGAATGGCTGGAAGGCGTAAAGCTTCTAAAACCTTCAATCATAGTTATAGCCAGAGATTTAGATAGAAGCGAACCATTAGAAGCATCTGAACAATACCACATAATAACTTACAGAACATATAAAGCATGGAAAGGATATGAGTTAAGGCATCTGGGTTATGAAAGCGATTACTCAATAGGATTAGGAATAGTTAAGCTAATGGAGTTCTTCCTCTCAAGAAATGAAACGCACTTCATACATATTGATTCAGACGTAATAATCACAGAGACATGCGCAAGAAAAGTCTATCCATTAACGTGGGATAACCTAACAATAGTTACACCAGTAATACCAAGAGACAAAATGAATGATCCAAATGCCAAGCCAATGTGGTTCTGGGATTCAACAAACTTCGGTTTAAGAAGAGACTTACTGGAAAGAATGTTTAATAGCATAAAGCAGATATTAAATGATCCACATCCAATAGACATTAAAATACATAATGTAATACGAATGTTCAAGCCTACAAGTTACAGAGAAGTGAGGGAAGGCGTCTATCACTATATAAGGGGAGTAAAAACACCTTTGTAATGGTGAGTAGGCTTGTCTGAACAAATATATGTAAGTTGGGATAGGTTGAAATGGTTCAAGCATAATAGAGGAACGTGCCCTAGAGAGAAAAATGTTCTAAAAACAATACTAAGCCTAACAAATAAAAACTCAATTTTTGTTGATATAGGCGCACACATAGGATTCTACACAGTCAGATTAGCATTAAAATGCAAGCATGTTCATGCAATTGAACCTAACCCAGAAAGCGCCTATATTCTTAGAAGAAACATTGAACTCAACAACATAAAGAATGTTACCGTTCATCAATGTGCATGCGGAAGAACACACTCCAAAGCAAAAATATATGTTGCCGATACATGCACCACGCTAATTCCTAGAACAGGCAGAAAAACAATTGAAGTTGACGTTAAACCATTAGATTCATTAGTAAACTACTGCGATGTCGTTAAAATCGATGTAGAAGGATTTGAGGAGGAAGTTCTACTGGGAGCTGAAAACCTAATTACACATGTAAAACCAATATGGGTAATTGAACATCACGATAAAGGCTTAGGCATTCAATACTATCCAGAAACAAAGGGTATGAGTGAAAGAATAAGAAAGATACTTTCAGACTATATTAAAATAACATTTGATGAAGGAAGGTCGGCGTATATTCATAAAGCAAAGATAAATCAAGTTCCAGAACATGCCTTAAGAAGACTAATTACATTAGGTGTTCATCATCATGTTTTAACTAACATAATTGAGGGCAGAGCATGGTATCATGGCTTACCATATTCATGGTGGTATGGTTTAAGTTTACTTGACTTCATGGAAGAAGTATATGAGCATGTAATTGAAGAACCAGAATGGATCAAAATAGTTGACAAATAAGCATTGCTTAAGTGGTAAGGCTTGTTTAAAGTCTTGATTCAATTAATTTTAGTGCTACGTCAACTGGCTTCATGGTGTCAATTAAATTGTTGTGGGCGCTTGGAGTTATGATGTCTCCACTCTTATAATCTATGAGCCACACTTGCCTCGTAACGGCGGTATTAATTAGATTTTCAACTTCGGGAATGACTTCACCAGTTTTCTCCTTATACATTTCATACAGCTTAGTTAATGCTTCAACCGCATCTTTCACAAATTTATTGATGTAGTTTACATCCTCTTTTTGAACGGGATCTCCATCCTTCACAGTCCTCATTTTACTTAGTAAGTCTTCCATTTCAGCTATTATCTCATCAAGAGTCCTCTCAGACATATTCAAGCACCAACAATATTTAAGCAAGCTGATATATCAACTATGTGATTCCAATATTTCCTTTATGCGTTTAATTGCGTTTAATAGGCAGTTGCATACTGCAACTTTCAAGTTATGGTCATCTGGAAGAATAATGTCATCCATGAATACCCTTCTAAGCTCATATCCGCATATGGTGAATGCCACTCTTAAAAGTCGGTCTAAAGCTGTTACTTCATCTCTAAGAGAATATCCAATTCCCTTAGAGGTTTCAATGTCATGAAACACTCTGTCAATCAAAGTTATAATAACCGTTCTATACGGGCTATCCCTAACCGTAACATATTCCCTTAAAATTTTAGCTAAATCCCATACTGCCCTTACATCAACAGCTTTAACTGCATCCGTGATTTCCTTACCTAAAAGCCGAGACGCATAAAAATCTCCGAAAACACTGTCTCTCAAGATTAGCGTAATTGAACTGCTGGTGAAGTCTATGCTTTTAACTACATCTAAAATTACATGTGTAATATTCTTTAAAACGTAATCTGAAGCAGTAATTGAATCTGCAAGATTTTTACCATATTCTTTAAGTATTTTATCTGCAGTTCTACTTGCATCATGCAATGTAACATGGA
>JANZKC010000007.1:0-14387 GCA_025061115.1 Candidatus Culexmicrobium cathedralense
TCTAAAATTACATGTGTAATATTCTTTAAAACGTAATCTGAAGCAGTAATTGAATCTGCAAGATTTTTACCATATTCTTTAAGTATTTTATCTGCAGTTCTACTTGCATCATGCAATGTAACATGGAATGCCCCTATAGTTGAAATATAATCTAAAGATGTAGTTGCATCCGCTATTTTTTTGCCTATATTCTTGGATAGATAGTCGATGCTGGTAATTGTCTCCGCCATATACTTTACAGTTTCTTTTACATGCCAATCGGCAACCTTAGAGCTGTCAGCCAGCTCTCTTACATATACGCTTATTTTTCTGAAATCAAAGTCTCCATAAACTCTATCCATCAACATTTTACTTAAACTCTTAGAAATATAGTCTCCAACTGAGCTTAAATCTCTTAAAAGCCTAACTGTGCTTTTTCGTGTAACGTCATAAACTGATGATGAGTCTCTAATGTTGATTGATGGAATTTTAGAAATTAGGTCGATCAATTTGCTTGAATCGGTCAGAACAATGTATCGTGAAGCAATTTTAGATATGTAGTCTAATAGCTTGCCTGCATCGGTAAGTGTCACGTGGAATGACGCTGAAGGCTGGATGTAATCGAAAGCCTCTGCAGAATCAATTAGCATTACAGTTGGCTTTTTAACTATTCTGTCAATACCCTTAACTACTTCCCTAAGCACTTTGCCTCTAATGGTTGTAAAATCAAAGTCTCCGAAAACCCTATCTATAAGCGACACGTAGTAGCCGAAGTTAATGTACTCGCATAAGCTGGCGTAATCCCTTAAAGCTCTGAGGAAGCCTCTATTCAAATAATCGCTTATACTGGAGTAGTCGGAGATGATTATTTTAGGTTGCTTAGAAACGTAATCTTCAACTTCACCTATATCTACAATATCTAAGTGGAAGCTCACAGTCCTAGAGAAATAATCTAATCCCTTACTAGTATCAACTAGCTTTTTGATTGAAGTTTTCCTTAATGAATCAGAAGCCTTGCCAACATCAGTAATGCTGACTTCGTGTGCTACTCCTACTGGCAAGTCAATGTAGCTGTTTTTATGTGCTGATGCCCATTGATTCCAGTCTGATGTCCATGCATCGTAATATCCAAATATGACGCTTATAGTTTCATTTATTAGCCCATATGGATTAGATGAACCTATGCTCCATGCATCTGGCGTTTTCTCTATTACTGTTATGGTGTTGTCTGGATTTATTTTGAATTTGATTTTGGCATAACGGTTGTAGCTTCCATTGCTCCATCCAGCCCTGCTCATATTTATTCCAACCATTATCCAGCTCGGCGGGACTTGGTCTTTGTCAAGGTAGCTTGAAGGTGCAATGAACCACCTGAAATTAGCTCTAGTACTATTGTATCCGTGATATGCTCCAAACCAGCCTTCAATCGTTATGGTGTCGCCCTTAAGTTGCACTTGATGTGCAACTAGAAATCCATAGCAGTGTTGTGGATAAGTTACGTTTTGCTCGTAACTTCTTTTATGGTCTGTGGCTGGCTGGTTTAACTGTATTGCAGGATAATTCCTATATGAATATCCAGTGTTATACATGAAGAAATGACCTTGAGTATCATTCCACCTATCTGAAACATAATATTTAGTCATAATGCCCCCTCATAGTAGAATCCATATTTGTCTCCGTCAAACCAGCTCCAGCCGTGAAATATGTGGTAGTCTTCTCCCCACTTAACTACATACAATATGTAATCGCCATCTTTACAGCTGAATTTAAGCTCTAGAATTGAAGTTAACTTTTTCTTTCCAGCATTTTCATCAAGTATTATTGATTCAAATTCTCTGAGGCTTGCCCTCCTTCTAATAACCTTGTGAGATGCTAAGTTACTGCAAGGAACGAAAAAACTGAATGAAACTGCTTTTCCTCCTAACTATTACTTCTCTATCATCAATACAAATACTGCATTCGCCAAACTTTATCTCCGCCATAAACTCACCTTAATCTGCATCAATTCAAATCCAAAAATAACCTTAAATAACTTCTAATATATTGTTTTTTTAGAGGCGATTACACGTGAAAGATAAAGGTGTGGATATTGGGAGAATTCAGGGGTTTGTGGAAATAATCGTTAGAGACAAGCATGGAAGAGTTAAGGTTCATATTGGGAGACCGCCTTTTGTGAAGCTTCCAATGATGAAGAAGAAGAAAAATAACCCTCACAGCCTTCCAATAATGAGTTCTCTTCCAGCTAAAACCATTGACTTGGAGTACTGGCGTAAAAACATTATTACTAATGTTGGATTAGCCGAGATAGTTAGACTTGTATTCTCTGGGTTAACTGGAACTAAATTCGGCTACCTAGCTATTGGAACTGGCACCACAGCTGAAAGTGCAAGTGACACTGCATTGGAAGCTGAAATTGCACGTAAATCAGCTTCAGTTTCTCAGACTACTACAACCATTACGGATGACACAGCCCTCTTAGAGGCTACCTTTAGTTCCGCTGACGGGTTATCTGGCACACACGCAGTTAGTGAAGCTGGAATATTTAATGCAGCTTCGGGTGGAGTGCTTTTAGCTAGAAAAACCTTCTCAGCAGTAAATGTCAATTGGGATGCTGGGGACAGCTTGACAATAAGATACTACGTGCAGTTCACAAGATAACATTAAACAGAGGTGACTAGAAGTGCCAGTGAGGATAAGGGAGAAGCAGAGGATTAAAGGAACAGTCACTCCATCAGCATTAAATACTGAAACTGACGTGATAAACCTTGCAGATCAGTCTGACGACTACATTATTGAGGGGTACATTGACTTGGCAAATATGGCTTCAGATGATGTAGTGGAGCTTAAAGCGTACATTGCAGTTGACGGAGCAAATCAAAGGCTAATGGACAAAATAACTTTCTCTGGCACTCAAGAAATACCAGTAGTTAGAATTGTTGCTCACACAGTTCCGTATGACGGCAAGTTCAGAATAACTATTACTCAGAAGGCTGGAAGCGCATTGAAGTCATTTCCATATGCATTCACGGTGCAGGTGATGGAGACAATCTAAATGAGGTGAAAAAAGTGAGCTTCTGGCACCCAAACAAAATGCCCCTAACACTAATAGGGGCAGATGACACTCAAAAGCAGGTGACAGGCACTGCTGAAACTGAAGTAAAATACCTCAGGTTCAGCCAGCCATCGGCAAATGCTTACAGAATGCTCAAAGTGAACTTAAGCCTATGGGTTTCAGGTGGAACGGGATACGCATACATATACATTAACGATGAAGCAACTCCTAGAATAACCCTCCAAACAACTTCAACTTCAGAGGAAGTGCTGTCTGGAGAATGCAGCATATCAGATCTTCCTGCTGGAGTCCACATAATTAAGCTGAAAATAAAGAACAGCGATGCAGGTCAAACAACTTATACTGAATTGCTGGAGGTGTACGCTAGTTGAGTATTGACGTTAGAAGCTGTGAGGAATGCCAAATATGCGTTTCATGTGAAAACTGCTATGGATGCCAATCATGCTACACTTCATGCTACTCATGCTACTCATGTCAAAGATGCGATGTGTGCGACCGCTGCTATTCATGCTATGGCAGCTGCGAGACGTGTCAAAGGTGCTATGGCTGCCAAAGATGCGATGCATGTGAGAAGTGCTACACTTCATGCTATGGCTGCTATGCCTGCCAGACTTGTGATGAGTGTGAGCATTGCGTCTCATGCTACGGCAGCTGCGAGACATGTGCAACATGCGTTTTATGTGAGACATGCGATTCATGCCAAATATGCGTTGTATCGTGCTACTCATGCTATTCATGCGAATCATGCGATGCTGCCCAAACGTGCCCAACATGTCAAGTGTGCGCTGCCTGCGAATCATGCAATGTATGTGGACTTAATGTCATATCTGAGTAGGGGGAGTGAAAATGAGTTTGAACATACGCAGAAGGGCGGTTAAAACTCCAGATATTAAGGATGTTGAGTGCCCCACGTGCGAAACCTGCGTTACCTGCGACCTATGCGTAACCTGCTACGGCAGCTGTGAGGCATGTCAAGTATGCGTAGGATGCCAGACTTGTGATGCCTGCCAGAAATGCAATGTAAGTTGCTACAGGTGCTACTCATGCCAGCGCTGCGACGCATGCGACCAATGCTACAGCTGCTACGGCAGCTGCGAGACATGTCAAGTGTGCGCAGCCTGCGAAACGTGTGATTACTGTCAAGAGTGCTATTCTTCATGCTATGTATGCTATTCATGCCAGACATGCGACGCATGCGACAAATGCTATACGTGTGAAGGCTCATGTGAGGCATGTCAAATCTGCGTTTCATGCGAAAAATGCGTGACGTGCTACTTCTGCAACACATGCGAGTCATGCAATACATGCCAAATGTGCTATGACACAACTTATACATGCCCAATAGGAGTTTACGTATAAAAATTAAAATAGTTAAAAGTCAAAAATAGTGATTGTAGGTGAAAGCCGTGTCGTGCAAAGTATGTTATGAATGTGAGAAATGCTTTACATGTGAAAGGCAATGCGGAATATGCGTTGCATGTGAAGTTGGAGTAGCCCCTCAACCCCAACCTCAGAGAATGCCGCCGCAGCAAAGAAGACCTGCTCAGCCACCTAGAATGCAAATACAGCAGCCAATAACTAGAGAAGAAGTAAAGGAAATAATACTTGAAACTCTAATTGAACTTGGAGTCATAAAGCCAGCCAAAAGGAGAGAAGTAAACCTTGAATAGAATGCAATTTCCGCCGCTAGGCGAATTAACAGTATGGAATACAAGTAGATGTAACTTCAGGTGCAAATATTGCTTCGTCTTTAAATTATATGAGGATATTCCTCGCCAAGAAATGCAGAGAGAAACCATGAATGCACTACTGCATTTTGCACGCCACAATCTTAGAAGAGATGGAATGATATGGTTTTTCGGCGGTGAGCCGCTGGTCAGCTTCGACACTATGAAGTATATTACTGAGAAGGCTGTTGCAGATAATCTCGCCATAAGATTTGGAGTTACAACTAACTGCTACCTGCTCAACAAGGATATCCTCAAATGGATGAAAAAGTATGGTTACGGCATTCTATGCAGCATAGATGGACTGCAGAAAACACATGACAAATACCGTGTATTGCCAGATGGCAGAGGCACATGGAAAGTAGTATGGGAGAACATAAAGAAAGTCAAGAAAATATTGAATCCAAATCCACAACTAAGATGGACTTTTTCACCAGAAACAATTGACGGTCTTACCGAAGGATTAAAATTCTTCGTCAAGCATGGCTTCACAAACGTAGCAATAGACGCAGTATATGAAGTTGAATGGGACGAAGACAGCCTCAACCAACTTAGAGAAGAACTAACCAAAATGCGTGACTTCCTAGACAAATGCTATGAGAGAAACATACCAGTATTCAGCATGTTCGTTAGAGATGCAGCAACGGCAGTAATGAACAACAGAAGAATAAACTGGACTCAAAGATGTGGGTTAGGTCAAGGCGGAGTGGGAGTGGCTCCAGACGGCAAAATATACCCCTGTCACAGATTCTGTTCTTCAAGGAAGCTTGTGATTGGAAGTGTGTTTGACGGATTTTATCCAGAGAGGATATATTTGAACGAAGAGTGGCAAAAAGTTCCGCCTTACTGTGAGGTTCCAGAGAGATGTCTAAGTTGTAAATTCAAAAATGCATGTATGGGCGGCTGCCTTGCTGTGAACTACGACTTATTTGGAGACATGCATATAGTTCCAAAAGCAATGTGCGACATAAAGAACATTGTAGTGGAAGTCTTTAAGCCGCTAGTTGTAAAGCATAAGGATAATCCTACGTTTAGAAGAATATTCAAAGTTCAGGTGAGAGAATGAGTAAAATTAAAAATTTAGTTAAAGCAGTTCTAGGATTAATAATTTTCACCTTATTTCTTATGGCTGTCGTCCCGTCGGCACCTGTGGTGGTTGCATTTTGGTTTATTCCAATAATAGTTCTAGTGATGGTTGGATGGTTTGCAGTAATTTTAGGAGTTGTAGCTTGGATTATAAATAAGTTGAAAAGAAAATCGAAGTTTTCTGATTTAACGAGAAGTCCTAAAAGCAATATGCGACGTAAAGACGCTTGTTAGGATGCATCAAGATAATTCGGCATTCAGAAGAATGCTTAGAATGTAAGTGAGGGAGTAAAGCAATTAACGCTGTTCACCAAAATAAATATGTGGTGTGAACTGTGAGTTACGAAGGCTTCATTGTTTTGCCTCCAGACTCAACTGGCAAAAAAGTTAGGACAATAGTTAAAGAAGTAAATGGATTTCAAGTTCACCATGAAGTTTTCTGCTTAACTTCACCTAGAACGCTGTATGGGGTTTACCAGTTCTGCCCCCGCATGCTGACTGGCTCTAAGGATGCTCTATATGTTTATCACGCCCTCATGAATCCGCCTGACTCTGAAAGAGATGTTGCTGTAAGGCGAATATGGATAAACGTCGTAACTATTAATCCAGCCAAAGTAATTGAAATGGCAGTTTGGCGAATAAATAGTGCAAGCGGCGGAGTAGATGTGGATCCCTCGTTTGTAGCTAAGAAGGACTCCAACTATCCAGATCCAACCATAACTATTAAGGAGGGAGATCCAGCAAGTCCAATTACAGTTAATGTTACCGAGAAGCTCTTCAGCTTTGCAACTCCAAACTCTGCTGGTCAGACCATAGGCATTTATGACCTTGACTTTACACATGCAATTGACAGGAGAAGTGACATTATACTTCATGCTGGAGAGGGAATATGCATCCGCAATGAAGAGGCTGGAGATACAGATTTCAGAGTAGTGTGGATAATTGAGTGGGAAGAATACGCTGGATTAGGAGTCATATCTTAGGGTTGAGCCATGCCTTCAGTTGCAGTTAAGGCATACATGCTTTCAGGTTTGAGAGGCTACACTACTGCATACGGCAAGTCATACTATAATTGGGCTGACGAAAAGGCATCAAGAATACTAAGATACTTGAAGTTCACTTACAAAAGAGGTTTGCCATTAGACCTCCAAGACATGGCTGAAGCAATATACATTGAAAAGCTGCTGGGAATAGGGACGTTAAACCACTACAGATACCCGAAAATAATGTGGAAGCCAATCAAAAGTGCATTTACAAATCACAAGCCATCCCCCTTCATCAAAAGCTTCCTAAACTACCTGATAAACTGGCTCAAAGCAAACGGCTACGTAAACCAAGAAAACAAGGTAATTAAAATTCCATCCCTAGAGGAACTCGTAAAGCTGTGCACATTCCAGCCTGATCCCTAAAAAACAATTTTTTAAAATTATAAAGTATAAAATACTGCGTGGAGGTGATTCAGCATTCTATGAACCCAGTTAGAAAGGGTTCTGGGTGGGAGCACCTTCTAGTGATTGCAAGAATTGAAGGGTTAAAGAGGGCTTACACGTGGAATCCAGCTGTAGGCTGTCACGGAATTGGATGTGAAGTTAAGAAGCGTGGAGTCTGCTGGGCTGAAAAGTTTGCTAAGCGATTTAAAATTGACTTTACTCCTCACTTGATTCCAGAGAGGTTGAAGGATCCTTACAGGCTCAAGAAGAGTGCAGTGATTACACCTGTAAGTATGGGAGACCTGTTTGGATTGGAGCCGCAGCACACTGAAGCTATATTAAATGTTATAAGAGACTGTAGCTGGCATAAATTTGCAATACTTACTAAGCTTCCTCAAAACGCATTAAAGTTCAATCCATTTCCAAGTAATGTTTGGTTTGGTGTTTCAGTTAACTTGCAAGATGACGTTTGGAGGCTTGACTGCCTAAAGAGAGTTGAGGCTCCAAGAAAATACGTGCTTTTTGAGCCATTATACTCTGCAATTAACTATGACCTTTCATGGCTAGACCTAATTGTAATTGGCTGTCAAAGCTACCCTACAGTTCAGCCTAAGAAGGAGTGGGTTGAAAGCATACTTAGAAATAGCGGTTCAGCCAAAGTATTCTTCAAATCAAATCTAAAGCCAATTTAACTCTTTTTTCTAATGGTTTAAAGCCATTTCTAGCATTACTAAGAGTAGAAGGGCAAATATCAGGGTAAATAAAGCTAATACTATTAGTATTACTGCGTACTCAACTGCTATGAGCGGTATTTCTATGAGTGAAGCTTCGCTTATTCTCTGTAGGTTTACATATGTAGCTAGGAACCCAACTATTAGGCATCCTAATAAAAAAACTGCGCTTGCCATAACTATTTTATGTGCTTTATTCACAGTTAATCACCGTCTCCTATACTTTTTAATTGCTTTGTCTTCCCCCCTCTCAATAGCGTACTTGTATGCCTCACATAAGTCTGGATTTTCCCTACAGTATTCTGGATGTGAAGGTATTAAGTCTGCAATGGTGCACTTAAGTGCTTCTTCATCAAAGTACTTGCACTTAGGTAAAGCTGTCACCACCTGCTCCTAATCCTTTTCCTGCAAACCTTAATGTGGGAGTGCGCATCCACAATAGACCAGAAATAGCTTCCACAATACTTGCACTTGAGACCGTGCTTGGTTGAAATAAAGCTGCTGCTCACCAGCTCCATATCCCTCTCTGACAGTAAAATACTGGTTTTTACATGTGTAGTTTTCATTAGAGTTACTCCCCCGCTACCACTCACACTTGGGGCATGAGCCTTCAATTTTCACTTCTGCTTGTGCAAAGTCACCCTTATTTAGTTTCTCAATCAGGTGTTTGCTGCAAAGCCTAACTACTTTCCCATCTTGAAGTGTTATGACGTACTCTGCTTTTTCATTGCATAGGTCGCATTTCAAGGCTGGGGAGCCTCCCTGCTTAGCATTCGCAATTATGCTCTGAAGCTTCACTCATTAAGTTCATTATGAATTTGATTATTCTATATGTCACTGTTTTGTCGAATACTATTAGCGTGTCTTCATTTGGATTTTTTGGATCGAATATTCTTACTGTTAGGTGCCCCCAATCGTTAAGTGCAACTTGCACTTCATTCGGGTATTCTGCATTAATTACAGTCTTTGTGGATTCAATCTTTCTCTTGATAATTTCAACCACTTTCATCTTCCCCCTCTTTAACTTCTAGTTTCTTAATTCTCAATTCGCCGTCGCCTTTCTCCAGCTTTAATAGTTCACCTTCCTTCCAGTTCAGTTCTCTCACTATTTTTATTGGCAGTGGTATGTAGTATGATTTGTATATTTTTCTCAGAAAAACTATCTTGGACTTCACTTTCACACCTCCAAAAAATTTTAATAGTTTGCAACATATAAATTTTATGAAAATATTATGGGGGCTTGAGAAGTGTTTAGGCTTAATCTCACAGAAAGTGAAAGAGAAGCAATAATAAAAGAGTTGGCTGAGCGAATGAAAGACATAGTGTACATTAATGCAGAGAAAAGAGCTGAGGAAGTGATAGAACAATTATTAGCCATGAATCTAAAACCCGATAGCAACATAACCATCAGCTACGTCATTCACTTCACATTTGACGACATACTGCAGATGCTGGGAAGGCTAAGGCGGAAAAGTGGAGGTGAATGAATGGCGAGAATGCTGGTGGATATAAAGACCTACATTCCAGAGAAAGGAGTGTGGGTGAGCACAGTAGCATGGGACGTAGAGATAGGTTTCGGTCGATGCGCAGAAACAATGGTGTTCAAGGGAAATGAGCAGGGCATAACGGACTGGAAGGAACTCTACTTCGAATCACATGGACATTGCACCGACTATAATGAACTCAAAAAGAGGCACGACGAAATCGTACAGAAAATACGTGAGGGCAAAATTCTGCTGGAAGTTGTTGCCTGACAAGTTGATCTTTTATGAACTAAAGAGACAAAAAATGGTTAATGTTGAGGCAATATAATCCAACAACTCAACACTCATGGGGATTCCTCTCCTCTTTTTACTTTTTTAATGTTATAGTCTAGTCTGAAGTGTAGGATTGTTTTGCTGCCGAAGCCGTCTTGACATACCTGCAGCACTCTTACTCCATGCTCTAGACAGCGTTTAGGCGAAATGACTATTGCACTGTGGCGCTCATCATACATTAGGCACTCCAACAACCACTCTGGCACAAGTTGCCTACGAAGCTTTCTAATCTGCTCCCTCCAAATGTCATTATTCATACTTTCACACCTCCAAAAAATTTAAATAGTTTATAACATATAAATTTTATGAAAAATTTTGCGGGTATTTGTGCAGGGGGTTAGGGAGTTTTGAAGTATGTTGAGTGGCTTAGGGTTAATAGTGGTATAGATAGGTGGCTTAGAAAGCTAATGAAAATTCACGGCTCAAACTATGAGAAGATTGCAGATGCAATAATAAGCAACCCGTCAATGTCTCACAGAGAAAAAACCTACACGGTGAGAAGGTTAATAGAGCTGGTAATAGAAGAATGTAGCAGGGAAGTTGAAAATGCATAGGTGTGAGTACTGCAATAAGAAGGTTGCTGAGGCAGTGCTCCTAGATGAAACTGAATACATATTCAAGTACATATGTGAAGATTGCCTGCAAGAGCTTAGGAAGTCATTCGGAGACTTCAACTTGAATTACCAGTACCTTATGGCTCCATATCAGGCTATGGACTGGCTCAAGAATGAAGCTAACAAGTTGATAATGTGGCTTAGAGGCAGGGTTGTTTAGCGATGGTTAACAATAATTTTTTAGTGTTAATGGAACAGTATAAATGCCCAGTTTGCGGAGCGACTTTCCGAAGCATCTTTAAGTTGAAGCAGCATTTCAAAATGACGCACATGAAGCACCGCCCATTCATATGCCCGATATGTGGAAAGAAATTCATTAACGAGATACGTCTAGCAAAGCACTCTTTAACTTGTAATGATGAGAAGCACATGGCACTTGCATTTCTCTGCTACAACTTGAGAACAACAAAGCTGAGCAAAGAAAAGAGAATGCAAATGATAAACGCTGCAAAACACGTTTTCAAAATTGGAGCGTGAAGCAAAGTGCGGCTTTAATGAATAAGCTTTGTAAGGCAGATTACGAAATGGTACTATCAGTAAAAAATCATTTAAAGAGGTGATGAAATGAATCTGAAGGATTACCTAGAGAAGCACGGTATCATGAATTGGTATGAGTGGGCAACAAAGTATCTTAAACTGCCATCACCAGAAGAGGTTGAGGTACTGCCTTACGGCACGTTCAAGTTTCAACCTACCGTTAATGGCTTTACTGGAAGAGATGAAAAGGGGAAACTATATGTTACATTTAAAAATAATCCTCCGAATCTAGAGACTTTCAGTCATGAACTAATTCACTTAGCTGGACATGGAGAAATTTATGCCTTCAACTTAGATGTATTCCTTGCCTATGCAATTAAACACGATTTACCGCCATTTAACGTACTGGCACTACTGGATTTATCGCTAAATCAAGTTGAAAGCGTGCTGAGAGAGTTCGGCTTCAAAAGCATAGACGAATACTTCAATCATAGACTTACATGTGAAAACGAGCAGGTCAGACTGCTGATTCACTGCCGCAAAATTCTCGGCGATTGCTCAGACATTATGAAACTTATAACTTTCATACAAATACTATATGAATTCTTTCGAGAACCAAACCCACCTGAACTAGAACAAAAAATATTCAGAAAAATAGCTGAAAAGAATGGAGTGTAGGGCAATGAGGCGGTTTATTGTTAGTATTAGGTTTAGACGTGCAGTTGAGGCTGAAGATTCACAAGAAGCATGTGAAATAGCTTGGAATGAGTTAGTTAAGGCAATTATCTTTACTGGCTCAACACAATTTGAATTTGAAGTAAAGGAGATGGTTGAAGGTGAAGTCAATTAAAATAACTCCAGATGGAGCTATATGTGAGGAGTGCGGTTTTGCTACGACTAAGCTTTATTACTATGATGGTAAATTTTTATGTTCTGCATGTTATCATAGAAAGGTTGGGGGGTTAGGAGTTATGGTTGAATCTAAATTGCCGCCTAAAGGCATGATATGCATAGAGCAGTTCACAGAATCACTCTACATGATAACAGTTAGGAGAGAGGATGGGAAAGAGCTTTCAATGAGAATTACACGTGAAGAGCTGAGAAACTTGGCTGAGTACATAGATTACATCCTTCACTTGCCAGCAAATGCTGAGGGGAGTAGGTCGGGTTGAAGATTAGTCTAGTTGAGCTTCCAGTTGAAATTTCATGTTGCCTGTGCGGGAAATTCAGCAGGAATATGATTAGGGTTGAATGCAAGTTTAACGAGTTGCACAGCCTTGTAAATTACATCTGCCTGCCGTGCGCCTTCAAGCTTAGAGAGTACATTGAAGAAAAACTTAGCGTGAAGTACTTCAAGTACAAGAGTCAGAAGGAATTTAGGGTGGATAAATTGAGGTCAATTTACTGCAGGTGGAAGAAGAAGTTCGTCAGCGAAGAAGTCTGCAGAAAGTGCGTCTATTACGACCGCAAATCGAGGGAGTGCCAGTACTAGGATCTGATTCGACTGCCCTAAACAGTACCAAACAGCACTAAGCTCGCCTGATCAGTACCAAGTGGTACCTTAATTTTCTGGTGATTCTATTCTGTATCTTATTTCCTTCTTTATGCTTTCTAGTATTAGCTCGAATGGCTTTAATTCTGTTATTGGTATGTGGGCTACTAATTCGGTTTTAGTCTTATCGGTTTTCAGCGGTTTTTTCCTTACGTATCCTTTCTTGTTTACGTATAGTCGCCACCAGAGCTTTGGGCTTACTGCCAGTATTTTGCCGTCCTTAGTTACATATACTAGGTAGTCCACGTTGTCATAGTATGCGTGGCTTAATAGTGAGTAGTTTATGGTTACTGCTGGCGCGTAGTCGGTTTCTGGTGCGTCTGGCTTGTTGTCTCTAAGCCATTTGGGGAAGCTCCAGAATGGCTCTCTAAATAGTGTTACGTATATTTTTATTCTGTCCCATCCAGATGGGTGGTCGAATGGCTTCAGTATTCCTTCTACTTCGATTCTTCTGCCGCCTAGAATCTTGCTTTTCATCAGCATTCTGAAGCCATACTTCTGCATTAGCGCTATCACTGCCTCTACAGCTTCCTTTATATTTCTAATTTTAACTTTCTCTTTAGCTGAAACTGCAGATACAACTTTCCATCCTGCAAGTACGTTTAACCCGTATTTTGCAATGCACTGGGAGCAAACAGCTGGACTATATAATCCTGCACACTTCTTAGCATTACAGAATGCCTTAATTGTTATGACAACTTCACCCACCACCATTTTTCCACCATTATATCCTTATGTCCAAAAACACATATAAAAACCTAACCCACAAAAAACCGTTTGTAGCTTTTTACTTACACTAACACAATCACACGCCGCAACTGCAACTTCAAATGATAGGCAGAAAAAACCACAAAACAATACAAAAAACTAACAGAAACAAAAAACTAAAATACTGGTGGACTACGCTTCTTGCCTTAGAATGGTGTCGTTCATACTATAGTTATTATGGGTTAAAAGGTGGGAGGCTTCCTCATTTCCCCTCTGAATAAATTATGTAAGAAAGATAGTTGTTCTGCAGTCAGTTCTTTATTAAATATAAGAACCTCTCCTATATATCCATTGAACCAATGACCATCACCACTCGCAGCGCCATCGTGAAACTTTGTGCTATCTTTCATCGCTCCTATACCAATATCGCCAGAATGCGCCCACAACTGAGAACCTTCACCACTACCAAATAATACGCCATCTAAATACCCTTTAAAGGCGTCAGGCGAAAGCGAAGTACCACCCTTTAAAGTTAATGCCGCCCAATGCCATTTTCTGGACTCTATTTCGTCAGTATAGAGGAATGTGCCGCTCCATCCAGATTCTCCAGACGGTGTATTCCAGCCACCTATATATAGGTAGCCTGCATGGACATAAATATTTAATCCTCTAACTGTCGCTCCCTCTTCATATATCACTTGTTTTCTATTGGATATATCTTTATCAATAACATAGAACCACACAACAATAGTCCTCTCGGTGTGCACATCAAGATTGATATCAGGTGTGTCAGGTACATGGATATAATCGTCTTCACCATCGAAATACAGCAAATAATCTCTATATTTTCTTACCCAAGAAGCACCATATATTGTTCCATGATTATTGCGTCCACTTCTATCATATACTATGTCTCCACTACCCTCATTTAAAGGCAACACTAATACTGGATGCATAAAAACCACTCAAATACAAATAATCAAAAAACAAGTTTTAAACATAATGCTGATCCATTCAACCATACATTCTAAAATTCTCCAATTTATAAACATGTTGTTGTTGTTGTTTGTTGTTTTTGCTGTCTGAAACTCATCAAATTACATATGTAAGTCTGATTTAGGCTAAGCCACCCCAAAACCCAACCCAACACTACACATGTAAACGTAAACAACCACAAACCCCACAAACCACAA
>JANZKC010000008.1:0-7692 GCA_025061115.1 Candidatus Culexmicrobium cathedralense
GGTGACCACTTGTCAACATTCGGCGGAAACCCTGTATCGGCAGCAGCAGCCCTTGCAAACATAAACGTGATGCTTAGAGACAGGCTTCCAGATCAAGTAGCCGAGAAAGGAGAGTATATCATGAAAAGACTAGATGAAATGAAAGAGCAATATCCCATTATCGGGGATGTTCGAGGAAAGGGCCTCATGATAGGCATCGAGCTAGTTAAAGATCAGAAAAAGAAAACCCCTGCTGTTGAAGAGGTCAGAAAAATAAGGGATCTATGTAGAGAGAAAGGATTGCTAGTAGGTTCAGGCGGAGTTAAGGGATGCGTACTTAGGATTCAGCCGCCCCTAGTTATCGAAAAGGAGCAAATAGACAAGGCATTAAACATTTTAGAAGAGTCAATAAAGGAGGTAACAACCTAGCTTAATATGGGAGGTGATAGGAATGGCAATTTTGGAAGAACCTATAAAGGAGGTTTTGATTCTTAAAAATTATATTGGCGGAGAATGGGTTGAATCGAAAGGGGAAATGAAAGATGTTGTGAACCCTGCGACTCAAAAGGTTATTGCGAAAGTTCCTATATCGACGAGGGACGAGTTTAACGCGGCTGTGGAAGCGGCTAAGGAAGCTTTCCCGATGTGGAGGGACACCCCCCCTCTAGCAAGAGTAAGATGTCTCTTTAGAATGAAGGAGATTATGGAGGAGCACTTTGAAGAGCTGAGTAGAATTCAGACAATGGAGCATGGCAAAACCATAGATGAATCTAGAGGTGAAACAAGGCGCGGAATCGAAAATGTTGAGGTCGCTACTGGCATTCCCTCTCTGATGCAAGGATATCTCTCCGAAGATGTAGCAGTTGGCATAGACGAGTTCGCTTACAGAGTACCATTAGGGATTTTTGGGATAATAGGTCCCTTTAACTTCCCATTTATGGTGCCCTTATGGTTTGCACCGTATGCAGTTGCCACCGGAAACTGTGTCATCATCAAACCTTCCAGCGAGGACCCCATCAGTCAAGTAAAAGTCGCTGAAATTGCGGAGGAGGCTGGTATCCCACCGGGGGTATGGAATGTAGTTCACGGAGATAGAACAGTTGTATCCGCTATGCTTGATCATCCAGACATCAACGGAGTATGCTTTGTGGGTAGTACTCGTGTTGGGAGAGACGTAGTTTATAAGAGATGTGGAGAAACTGGTAAGAGATGTATTGCTCAGTGTGGTGCGAAAAACTTTCTGTTGGTAATGCCTGACGCCGTTTTGGACCGGACTATAGCTGCCTGTATGACATCCTTCTTCGGCAACACGGGTCAGCGCTGTCTATCTGGAGCCAACTTAGTCATAGTTGGTGAAGGTCTTAGTGAACATGAGTTCAATAATTTCTACAAGAAGGTTGTAGACGCGTTTGTCAGCGCAGCTTCAAAGATTAGAGTCGGTTACGGTCTTGACGAAAATGTTCAAATGGGTCCCTTACGCGATAAGGAAAAGAAGCAGCGCATGCTGAGCTACATAGAAAAAGGTATTGAAGAGGGAGCTAAACTCGTGCTCGACGGCAGAAATATAAAGCTTGTAGGGGACTGGCCTCATGATGCTTTTCTAAACCCCACAGTTTTCGTAGATGTTACCCCTGACATGTTCATTGGAAGAGAAGAACTTTTCGGCCCCATCGCGTCGATTATGCGTGCTAGAAACCTTGATGAAGCAATAGAAATGATTCATAGTAATCCCTACGGCAATGCAGCATCTATATTTACTCAAAATGGTAAGTGGGCTAGAGAGTTTATTCATAGAGTCAATTGCGGCAACGTGGGCATAAACATTGGAATCGTAGCGCCAATGGCCTTCTTCCCATTTGGAGGTATGAAGCAATCCTTCTTTGGTGTGCTTCATGGTCAGAGGGAATGCATAGACTTCTTTACTGACAGGAAAGTAGTAATTCAAAGGTGGTTCTAGTGGAATTAGTCACATGCTCAGCTATAATCAACTATTTTAGGAAATTGGAGGGGGAAACGGCTAAACTTTATGAAACTTTGGCGGAAAAATTCCCCGAACATAGAAACACCTTTCTATCACTAGCCAAAGAGAGTAAGTCGAACATTGTTGCGGTAGAAAGGGCGTACTACAGCGTTATAAGCGACAAGCTTGAAGCTTGCTTCATCAAAACACTTAATACTGACGACTATAGCATCGAAGCCCATATGCCAGTCGACGTCGAATATCCAGAAGCCTTGAAAAGGATTATAACGATGGAGGAAAACATTCAAAAATTCATCCTGGACGTGATCAAGTCAATAGGCGTACTTGTCCCTGATGTATCATGGACACTCAACAGGATAGGGAAAAAAAGGGCAGATCGAATAAATAAACTAAAAATACTGCTGGAGAAAGCCACCCAGAGGGGATAATATGGCTAAGGCAAGGAGAGTACACTGTAAGATAAGGCATGTTGATGCCTACATAATCGAACGTGATGATAATATTGTAGTAAGATGTCCGCAGCGTCCCTATTGTAAAGTTTGCCCCTTTGAAAAAATGATTGAGCAAAGAAAATAGTTGGGGATTAATCTTCTCAGTTTAAGTTTATGTGCTCAATAGCATTGTAGGCGAGCTTATATGGAAAGACTCAGAAAATACGCTATAAGTTTGGGGGCTGTTGACGCGAAGATAATTACTACCGATAAGGTTGTTGTTGAGAACAGAGTTGTTCTGAAGTGTAGATATTGGTGCGAAAATTTTGGTGCAAATTGGTCATGCCCCCCATTCGTGCCTTCACCAAACGAATTTCGCTCTATCTTAGAGGAGTATGAACATGCTATGATAATTAAGTTTGCATCTTCAATTAACTTTAGTCAAAAAGCTATGAATCCCTTGATGAGATGGAGCCCCTATGAAACGTACAGCAAGGAACTTAGCGACTTCTACAAAATCTGGAATGAAGACAAACGGAGAGTTCATGAAAATCTTTTGAAGCTTGAAAAGTTGGCGGCGAAAGTGTTCCCGTTCGCTTTAGCCTTAAGACCTGGATCCTGCAACATATGCGACGAATGCGACACAAAGAAGCCATGTGCCCATCCAGAAAAGCTTCGCTTTTCACCCGAAGCAGTTGGTATAAACCTCATTAAAACATTAAAAAACGCAGGAATTAGTTTAAACATCCCTTATACACCAAAAGAACCCCCAAGCATTGTTGCAATGTTGTTGATCAAATAGTTGGCCAAAAATTTTAGGAGTGCGTACGCCGCATACACACGAGTTTATTAATTCAGTTATTTAAAATTTTAGACTTAGTGTATCCTTAGAGTATATCATTGAAAATCATTCCTATAAACTTTTGATTTATCAGATTGGGTTATGAAGAAGTAAGTTTTTATATATCTTATGTACGTTTTTTATGTTTAAGGTTGATGCATATGATAATAACTGAGCAGAAGCCAATTGAGGAGATAAAAGAGAGTTTAACAGGCTTTACGCGGATTTTCATTTTAGGCTGTGGAGATTGTGCTACGCTCTGCCAAACGGGTGGTGAGGACCAAGTTAGGGACATGGCTCAACGCCTACACGATAAAGAAATAGTTGGAACTCTCGTATCTGAGACTCCATGCGACAAGAGAATACTCAGCCGCGACCTCAGAAAAGTATCAGATGCAATAAACGCTGCCGATGCAATCCTTGTCATGTCTTGCGGAGTTGGTGTTCAAACAGCAACTGAAATAACTGGAAAAATATGCATCCCCGCGCTTAACACCAAGTTTATCGGTATGACAGAACGAATAGGAAGATTTTTCGAGCGTTGCTCTGCATGCGGCGACTGCATTCTCGATGAAACCGGAGGAATCTGCCCAATTACAAGATGCCCAAAAGGGCTTCTCAATGGACCTTGCGCTGGGCACATGAATGGAAAATGTGAAGTAGACCGAGAGAAGGATTGCGCTTGGATATTAATCTATAAGCGGTTAAAGGAACTTGGTCAACTCGATAAGCTTAGAAAGTTCAGAGAACCGAGAAATTATAACATCGTTACGAAACCTCAACAAATAATATGGAGGTAAAAGCATGAGCTTTATAAGTCATTTACATGAAAGCTTGTCGACCTCTAGGTTTACAATTACCGGAGAATTGACTCCTCCAAAAGGCGTTAATGTCAACGAAGTTATAGAAGGCGCTAAAGCATTAAGGGATTATGTAGTAGCAGTAAATGTAACCGACAATCCAACTAGTCGAGTCGTCATGAGCACGCTTGCAACTTGCCACTTGATCGAAGAGAAGGCAGGACTTGAAACCATCTATCAAATAACTTGCCGTGACAGAAATAGGCTTGCTTTACAATCCGACATTCTAGCGGCGAATGCTCTTGGAATTAAAAACATTCTTGTTTTAACAGGCGATTACATCACCATGGGTGATCATCCGGAAGCTAAGCCAGTATTCGACTTAGACTCCGTTCAGCTTCTTTACACTATAAAGAAAATGACAGAAGAAGGGGTGGACCTATCTGGCAAGAAGCTAAATCAGCCGCCTAAAATATATGTTGGCGCCGCCGTAAATCCAGGTCTCGACCCGCTTGAACCTGAAATTATCAGGTTGGAAAAGAAAGTTGAGATGGGTGCAGAGTTCTTCCAGACTCAATGCATCTACGATGCAAGCGTAGTAGATAACTTTCTGAGTCAAATCTCCCACTTAAACGTAAAAATCTTGGTTGGAATAACTCCCTTGATGTCGGCGGGCATGGCTAAGTGGATGAGAAAAAACTGTCCCGGAGTAATCATTCCCGACTATATGATTGATCGACTGAAGAAAGCGGAGGATAAGATAGAAGAAGGAATAAAGATGATGGTGGAAGTGGTTAAAGAGCTTTCAACCATGAAAATAAGCGGATTCCATGTCATGGTTCCAGAGAGGCCAGATCTGGTCCTAAGAACGGTCAAAGCTATCCGAAATGTTCTTTCTCTGTGAACCTCTATACCCAAGCTTTGAATGCCCTCATAGAGAGGACCATGTCACTTTTTTTATATTGGTCATTTAGCACCTTTACAAATAGGAATTTACCATAAAGACTAATTGATCTAACCCCCAAGTGAAACACTTCAATAATGAATAAAAAGAATAGAGTTTGGGGAAGACTATCTAAATACTTTGAATAATGGATGATCTTTTGTTAGTAGGTTTGTTCTAAACTCTTGTTTCACGCAGTAGGCCACGTAAGCATCGGCTAATGCACAATAAAAGTATGCGTCTGAGCAATTCTTGATAGGCCCATATAATACGAAGTTGGCTCCCATAGTTATGGGGAAAACGTTGGCCACACAACACGCCAGCGTATATTGTGAACGATCGAGAGCACGCCCACGTGCTTTAAGTCTCTCATTCCATCTGTCTACTGCGTTATGTGTTCCGGCACCTGCTGGTAACCCGTATTTCTCCTTGACTAGGAAAATTGCCCTACTTACAGTGCCTGGATCTGGAATGTCAAGGACGGTTGTGTCAACTAGGACATTTTCAACTCCAGCCTTACTTGCTATGGCTAAAAGCTCATCAAGTGCTTGTAATTTGCCCTTTATGGTGAGGTCCTTAGTGTTGAGTGTTAACAGTAGGGCGGACTTTATTTTTGCCTCCTTAATTGCTAAAAGCTCATCGTCCTTGATTTCCGGAGTTATTGAGTTGTAGACTACCCGCTCCGATAAACCAGTTTCGCCAATGTACTTCGCTGCTGCAATTCGCACTTCGGATGTTGTCCCATCTAAGGCAAAAGGGCCATCTATAGTTTTCGCCACAAAATCGATGAATTTTTCGGCGGCTTGAGGCCATGAACAGCAAACATCAACTATCCTAGGGTTTCCAGTCCTATCAGACACTTCCTCTTCTTTTTTAAGCAATTCCTCTGCTTTTTCCTTGTCAAAATCGCCCGTCTTTGCATTTCTCACTATTTTATGGCCATGATAAAAAATGCTTCCTATCATCACTGTTGGAAGCTGACCTGGCTGTCCTCCGACCTTCACGCCTGCAATGTTAAAGATTTTCTGTTCCTTCTCAAATTTGAACATTTCAGCTCACCAAACAAAGTTTCTAAGTGTGAAGAAATTTATTTAAATCTTTTGTGGAATAAACGTGGCTTTTAAAAACTTGTTCTTGAGCTGATCTTTGCTTAGAGCTACATGCCTCCGGCTGAGATTACTGAGTTTCGCGAGATCGTGTGCGCACGTTCTTTTTATATTGTTGAAGGATTTGTTCTATTTCCTTCTTAACATCTTCTGGAAGTGGGCTTGGCACGTGTGTGGAAAGTATTTCTTTAACTTTTTTCTTCGCTGCTTCAATAAGGGAGCCACTTGCTGATGGTAGAATTGTGGGTTCTTTTTTAAGCCATATTTCCCTACGAAAGTGCTGCAAAGTGTGTTTTTGAGTCAAGAAAGTGCCTCCGGGTCCAACCTTACTGATGACATCAAATCCTAAGGTGTCCTCGTTAACATCAAAAGTGCGTAGGTATGCACGGGCCTGTATCCATGCTTCCGCATCCAGAATTACCTGCTCTAAAGCTGAGCATTTCGAATTCTCAACGCTTCCTAAGCCTGCGCTGATGTCAGCTCGGCTTAGATGCATAAGGGCCATTTGCCTTGAGCCCTCAATGAGGGTTTTCCAATCATCCGGAGATTCATCAAGCCCACATCCGCCTGCGTACACTGGAAAATTATAAAATCTTGCCATTTGAGTAATACCGGCTGTAAGTAGTGGATATTCAGGGCATCGGCAGTTAAACTCTGCTGTCCTCATGTCTGCCGATGATGATTCTCCGCCATAAATCATTGGCGCTCCTGGGTTAGCGCATTGGATAATTGTAAGGGCTGCAAGGTTCTCAGCATTTAAGATCGTTAGGGTCCCTGCAATGGTTGCGGGAGCCGTAATAGCGCACATGGGCATAGAATAAGGTAGTACTGGTATTCCTGCTCTCGCAAACTCCACCATTGCTTCTGTGCAATCTTTTTCGAATACAAGTGGACTAACGGTACAGTGAACCGAAGAGATTATGGGCTTCTTTTTCAATTTCTCCTTGTCTCCAACAATGGCGGAGGCTATTTCAATTTGAAGTTTCGCCTCTTCCCTGCTTAAAGCTCCTTGCTGAACATGCTTACTTGTATGCTCAATTGGAATAACAAAGCTGTAGGCGTGCTGAAGGGGCGGCGGGACATCTGTTGGAAGCACGGGAGACCAAAATAAGTCAATTTGATCGAGGTAATCACATAGCACCGCAAAATCCTTTAAGTCCGACGTTCTTGCACTTCGGCGCTCTCCTGTTTCAATATCTCTTATGAAGATTGGAGTGCCATTTGGGGCAACGAAGGTGATGTCCTTTGAAGGAAGTTTAAGGTCAAATTTCGGTTCTCTCCCGTAAAGAACTATTTCTTTTGGCGCCTTTTTTATGGCCTCTTCCACTAATGAGCTTGGAATCTTAACAATTGAGTGAGCAGAATTCAATTCTGCTCCGTTTTCAACGAGTAAGGTTTGGGCTTCCTCGCTATAAACTTGCACACCAACTTTTTCCAGTATATTTAGACTAGTTTCATGGATGCGCTTAAGCTCGTCATCGGACAATAATGTAATACGACCTAAAGCCATTTTATCACCTTGAGCGATTTTGACATATTGCCTAAGTGAATATTCTTGGCGCAAATAAAAATTTTTTTACGCAACAGCGCAGCGTGTACGCGAGGACATTA
>JANZKC010000009.1:0-7438 GCA_025061115.1 Candidatus Culexmicrobium cathedralense
GTAGGGAAACTTCTCTATGTGGGTTCTGAGAGGGCGCTTATGTGTGCACTTAGGAATGAAACAATAATTCTCTTTTTTCTCTACATTTTAAAGATTTAGAAAGATTTAGTGCGTTATTTTTGAACTAAAAACCTTGAAATTAACACGTTTTAAGAGTAGTAAAATATAATAGAAACAAAAAATTACAAATCATGGCAGCACATCAAACGGAAGTGTAAACATGACAATAAAAACAATAAATTTCGTAAAAGGGCACATGGGTGGCAATGAGATAATATTATTGTACGGTGATCAAGTACCAAAGGGAGAAGAAATCAAGTTGGCACAAAAGCTGTTTAACCCACCACATATCAGAGGTGACGAGGCAGGTTTCTTCTACAAACCCGAAAAAGGTGGCGATCTAAAAGTGAAAATTGCTGAGATAGGAGAGCCCATGTTTATTCCTATGTGTGGTGGGTTAACTCAAGTACTGGGTTATGCATTATTCGAAACTGATTTTTCGGAGCATTTCGGTTTAAAATTAAAGGAGCCAACTACAAAGATTGTGCTTGAAACCGATGTGGGATTTATTCCGTTGGAAATAGAGAACGTAGCTGGCAAGGTTAAAAGAGTGTGGACTTATATGAAGGCATACGTTGATTATTGTTACAAATTAGGTGTGCAACCGGTAAAGGTGCTAGGAGTAGAGGCAATGAAAGTAGGAAACTATTTGGTTGTAAATGGAGACGATGTCAAGAAGGTATATCATGATGTTGATTTTGAAGAAATGAATGAATCAGCGATGCAAATATTAACAAAAATGTCTTCCGACTTTGGTCTTTGCTTGTATGATTTACACCCTGAACATTGTGGTGATGCACGAGCCGTTTTTCCATGGGACATACCTATAGGGCACATCGAACCCTCATGCGGTACAGGCACAACGGTGATTGGAATAGCCATGGTAGAACGTGGCGAAATAAAGGTAAAAGAAGGCTCAGTAAAGATCCTAATCGAATGCGGAGGAAAACCTACCCTTGGTGGACCAAATATAGCAGAGTTTAGAGCCACCATTAAAAATGGAAAAATAATTGATGCAAAGTTTTGCCATAATTTAGTTGAGATACTAGCAGCTGGCAAAATATACTACTAAATTCACGCGTAGCACACTAAATTTTAAAATTTGGTCATGAGGGCGTACATGCACGATTCTAATCCTTTATTGTTTTCAGGATGGCTATTACGTTTAGGAGTTTAACCCTTGTGTAGAAGGGCGGGTTATAAAAATGTGAAAAAAGCCATCGCACAGCCAACTATGGCTGAGTAACCTCAGCCGCACTAGTAGTTTAAGTTTTACTTAAATTTTAAAGATTTTCTTTAAAAAATATAGTAAATTTTTTTAGTATGAGACTCACACTGTAAATTGCTGTGGGAGTAAAAGGTTATGAAGATTGGAGGATATTGCGGGAAGATTGCAAGAGTGAACTTATCCAACTTTCAAGTAAAATATGAAGATTTGCATTGGAAATGGGTTCCAGAATATATTGGAGGGAAAGGTTTAGGTTTCAGATACTTATATGAGGAACTGGAGCCTCATACAGATCCTCTAGGTCCTAAAAATAAATTAATCTTTATGACTGGGCCATTATCTGGCACCGTGGCCCCAGCAACTGGCAAATATGTGGTTATCACTAAATCCCCACACACTGGAACCATTTTAGATTCATATTTCGGTGGGACTTTCGGGGCTCAGTTGAAGTTTGCAGGCTTTGATGCTCTAATAGTTGAAGGTAGATCAGAAAAACCAGTATATATCGATGTTGAAGATGGAAAAGTTGAAGTAAAGAGTGCAAGTCATTTGTGGGGGATGGGAGCTTATGACACCATTAACGCAATTAAAAAAGAGAAGGCGGATCGCCGATCAAGCGTTTTAGCCATTGGACCAGCAGGGGAAAAACTTGTAAAAATTGCGTCAATAAACGTCGACATCATTTACAATGCTGGAAGGGGTGGAGCAGGGGCGGTTATGGGATCTAAAAAACTCAAAGCTATAGCTGTTAAAGGACATGGGCGTGTTACCTTAGCTGATGAAGAGGAATTCAGGAGGGTAGCTAAGGAATTAACCGAAAAAAGCGTGCTGTCAGAAGCTAACATTTGGGCTAAGACCGACGGAACACCCGTGATAGTTGATATATCGAATGCCGCTGGAGTTTTAACTACAAGATACTTTAGAAGCGGAGTTTTTGAGAACCATGATAAAATAAATACCGACGTTGTAAAGGCGCATTTAGCTGGAGTGCGTGCATGTTATGCATGTCCGCTCGCTTGCAAAAAGCTAGTGAAGGTTAGAGACAGAGTGGTTAAGGCTCCTGAATATGAAACTTTGGCTACAGCAGGCTCAAATTGCGGAATTGGAGATTTTGAGGCTGTTGTTGACTTCAACTACTTATGCGGAGACCTTGGGATAGATACAATATCAACAGCAAATACGATAGCATTCATAATGCAGCTATATGAAGAAGGCATTCTTAGAAAAGAAGATTTAGATGGAATAGAAGCAAACTTTGGCAACAAAGAAGCCTTACTGAAGTTAACAGATAAAATTGGGAGAAATGAAGGGGTTGGGAAAATTTTCTCCGACGGTGTAAGGACCGCAATCAAAAAGCTCCGACTAAGTTCTAGGAAATACGCAATTGACGTCAAGGGCTTAGAAATCCCTGCATATGACCCTAGAGGGACATGGGGTATGGCCCTGGCATATTCGACTTCCGACAGAGGGGCATGCCATCTTCGTGCATGGGCAGTTTCACAAGACGCATTCGGCAAACTTGAGCCAAAAACTTTCAAAGGTAAACCAGCCATCGTTAAAGACCTAGAAGACCTAAATAGCGTTAAATGGTCACTAATAATCTGCGACTGCTGGCTAATAAATTATGAAGAGATGGCAGCGTTACTTACGCCCGTCTGGGGCAGAACCGTTAAGCCTAATGAACTGAAGTTAATAGGCGAGCGTATATGGAACTTAGGGAGGCTGTTTAACGTCAGAGAAGGATTCTCAAGGAAGGATGACATGTTGCCAGACAAATTCTTCGAACAACCGTTATTAGGAGGACCAACCAATGGAGCTAAAGTTTCAAAAGAGGAATTTGAGGAGGCGCTTAAAGAATACTACGCACTTCGAGGCTGGAACATGGAGGGTATACCCGAAGAAAAAACCTTAAATAGGCTCAATTTAAAACTTGATTTGGCTAATTTACCAAACCTACAAGGCAAATAAAAAAGTGTGCTAGTAAGAAGATAAAAGCGGTGCGCTTTTTTAAATTAGATACTTTGAATTCCCTTTAATTTGAAATCTTCTGACCGATGGGAATCTATTTAAATTTTTATGCGGGATGAATATAGCGTTTAAAAATTCCTCTTTAAAGTCAGGACATGCGGCGAGTTCTAAATAGCGAATCTTTTTCGATATTTCATTTGCTTCTTTCCTAGCCTCTTTGGAGGTTAAAGCCATTTTCGCGCCGGCTATGGCGGTATTGCCAACAAACTTAATCTTCTTTATAGGTACATCTGGCAACAAACCTAGGACCTTGGCGCTTTCAGGATTTATGTAGTTTCCAAAGGCGCCAGCAACTAAAACTCTATCAATTTTTTCTTCATCAACATTTTTTCTCTTCATTAAAATTGAGCATCCTGTGAATATTGCTGCTTTTGCAAGTTGTATTTCACGAATATCATGTTGCGTCAGAGTAATATCTTTACCTGTCGCTGTTTCATGCCCCCAAGCTATGACAAATTCAACTTCACCATCGCTTTTTCTTAGCCTTGAGGTTTTTATTTGAAGATTAAAACTTCCTTTGTCATTTATTATTCCACGTTTAAACATTTCGGCTATGGCATCTATCATGGCTGATCCGCACAGTCCAGTGGGCCTCGTATTCCCCACGGTTTTATACTTGACTTCAAAATTTGAGCTTATACTTACCCTTTCTATGGCGCCTGTAACAGCTTTCATACCGTGTTTTATGTGCATTCCTTCGAAGGCTGGCCCAGAAGCGCAGGAGCATGAAAGCAAATCCTCAGAATTTCCAAGGAAAACTTCGGTGTTAGTCCCTATATCAACTAGGAGAGAGAGTACATCTGACTCATGTATTCCAGTCGCCAAGACATCAGCAACAGCGTCGGCTCCAACAAACCCTGCAACAATCGGCAAAACAGTTACAATGCCAAAAGAATTTATGTTCACGTGTAGCTCCTTAGCCTTAACGTTTATCTGCTTTTTCACAGCTGGGACGTAAGGTGAAAGCGCAACATATTTTGGCTGAATGCCTAGCAAAAAGTGGTGCATTGCGGTGTTACCTACAACAACAACTTCATAAATTCTTTGCGGGCTTATGCCTGTTTTTCTGCATGCTTCATTGATGATTTTATTTATCTCATCCACAACAAGCTTTTGCAGTATTTCCAGATTTTCAGGTTTAGCTATCGCAAAAGTTATTCTGGACATTATATCTTCGCCGTACATAATTTGAGGATTCTCAACGGATTCTACGTCTAAAACTTCGCCAGTTGTCAAGTTCACTAAGTACCCAACTATTTTCGAGGTACCTATATCCACAGCAAAGCCGAAAAGCTCATTAGAAGTATTTCCCGGCTCAACAGAGATAATCCTACGGTTATCCCAAATGGTTACTGTCACATCAAAACTTGAACTGCGAATAATGTCAGGTAATCTCTTGTAAATTTCGTAATCCATCTCCATCTCCGAATTATCAATTTTCATCACACTGGATAGCGTATCAAGAAGCCTATCATGATCGGGTCTTATATCCGATAATGTAGGCATAGGCAACGTTATATGAAATTTCTTTACGGCTGGATTCAGCCGTACTGGCCTTTCCATTCCAACAACTTGAATTTTTCGAAACATCACTCGACTCTCAGGCGGAATTATTACTTTAACATCATTAAGAATCCTAGCCTGACAGGCCAATCTGTAACCAGACTCAACCTCCGATGTCTGAAGAAAACGTCTTTCAATTTCGGTTAAATCGCTTAAAGCCTTAGAGTCTTTAACAATCACTCTACATTTTCCACATAAACCCTTACCGCCACACTCAGACCTAACGCCGACACCAGCATCCTTTGCTGCATCAAAAATAGTAGTTCCAGCAGATACACTAACCTTCTTTCCCTCAGGCTCAAACAACACAGTTACAGGTTTGTCGATCAGGCAATCACCACAATGATTGGGTACGCCCTTGTTTTTTAAACTTTACGTCGATCTTTTTTATTTCACGGCGGAGCTATCTACTTTAAGCCAATAAGCTGGTCTGAGCTCCAAGCTTTTTTGATGCCCTTTTTATAGATTCAATGTTCCTAGCTCACGCTGACATAGCTTCGATCTCGCCAACATTAGTAAATCTCAAGGTAACCAAAAAATTAAATAGAGAAAATGTTGAAAACTTATGCGGTGGTTTAACATGTCAAGCGAAGAGTGTTTCACGGAACTGAAAAGCTCTATAGAAAACCTTGATAAAGAAGCTGCTGTGGAAGCTACTAAAAAAGCCTTGAAGATGGGGTTAGATCCTATAGAAATTATTGAGAAAGGTTTAGCAAAGGGACTGCGTGAGGTAGGGAGTCGCTTTGAGAAGGGCGAACTATTCATAGTTGAACTTATAGCGGCCGCAGAAGCCATGAAGGCAGCTATGGAGATTTTGGAGCCGGAAATTTTAAAGAGAAAGACTAAAAGAGAAGTGTTAGGCAGGGTGGTTCTCGGCACAGTTGCTGGAGATATCCATGACATAGGGAAAAACATTGTCGCTTCTTTATTAACAGCGGCTGGCTTCGAAGTTTACGACTTGGGAAAGGATGTTCCAGTTGAAAAATTCATTGAAAAAGCAAAGGAAGTCAATGCTGATGTAATTGGGGCTTCAGCCCTCTTAACCACTACCGTACCGATTCAAAAGGATCTCGCTGATGCTATTAAAAGATCTGGTTTAAATGTGAAATATATTGTTGGAGGAGCTGCAGTTACACCGCAATGGGCAGAGGAAATAGGGGCTGCATATGCGGAGGATGCATCATCTGCGGTTGAAGTGATTAAAAATTTAGTTAAACAGAAGGAGTAAAAGTTGGTATACGTAAGAAAATTAAAACCAATAGAAGTGTTAAGCAAAGATGCTAGAGAAGATATTCACTTGGCTTCGCTTGAGCTTTTGAAAGAAATGGGAGTTAAAGTATACAGTAAAGAAGCCTTAAGGATTCTGGAAGAATCAGGAGCAAAGGTTGACCAAGAAAAACAAATGGCCTATATCCCGCCATACCTAGTTGAGGAGGCTCTTAAAAAGACACCAAAGTATGTCAAACTTTGTGCCAGAAACCCGAAGTACGATGTAATATTAGATGGTAAACATATTTGTTGTTCTACTGATGGGACGGGAATGTACACTATAGATCTTGACACGGGCGAGAGAAGACCGTCAACTAAGGATGATGTGGCTAAGTCTGCTCGAATAATTAATGCCTTGGAAGACGCCGACCTTTATTATCCATTAGTTACGCCTCTTGATTTCCCGAAACATGCTCACGTTCTACACGAATTTGATGCAGCAATCAATAACTTAGAGAAGCACTTTATGAGTGGAGCCACCTATCTTCGAGAGGAAGCTACTTACTTGATAAAGATGGCATCAGCTGTTGTTGGAGGCATTGAAGAGTTAAGGAAAAGACCTATCATATCAGCAGTAGCCTGCATGATGTCGCCCTTAATTCTGCCTCTAGGTGAGACAGATGCGGCATTAGAATTTAGCAAATATGGCATCCCGGTAGTTCCAATGACCATGCCCCTTCTTGGAGCCACAGGGCCTATAACCCCAGCGGGATCCGTGCTTATCGGAAATGCTCAGATCTTGGCCATAAATACCGTAATTCAGATGAAGTATCCTGGAACCCCGGTGATCTACAGCTCTTTTCCCTTATCTATGGAGATGAAAACTGGCGCCTTCGCGGTATCTTTCCCTGAAGCCGATTTAGTGATCGCGGGGCATATTCAAATGGCTAGGCATTACGGTATGCCAAATCTCGCTGGCGGAAACATAGGCTCAGCAAAACTTCCAGATGAGCAAGCAGCCTATGAAAAGGCTTTATGCGGCCTCATAACCGTGTTAGCTGGAGGTGATATCTGCGGGACAATCGGGTTACTGGAGAATTATATGGTTTTAAGCTACGAACAACTCTTAATTGACTATGAAATGTACAGAATGATGGTGAAACTCGCTGAAGGCATAGACGTGAATGAGGATACTTTAGCCCTTGATACGATTTATAGAGTTGGGCCTGAAGGCCACTTTATGGCGGAGAAGCACACATTAAAACATGCAAAAGACGTTTGGGCGCCTCTGATAACCGATCCAAGGTCTCATCAAGCTTGGAAGAAGGAAGGAGGGAAATCCGTAGTTGA
>JANZKC010000010.1:0-7314 GCA_025061115.1 Candidatus Culexmicrobium cathedralense
ACATCCTCTTCAAGCCTGTGCGCGCTTGCCTTGCTGAAGACAGGGTATTCCCTAGCGAATTCCTCCTCTATAGTGCCAGCAACAGCGGATGGTAGTGCGGAAAAGACGAAATCGATGTTTCCAGCTTTCTCAACGGATTCAACGTCGGAATTTACCACGTACATTTCAGCTATTTCATGCGGCATCTCGGATTCCAGTATCCAGTTACATGCCTCCTTATACTTTTTTCCAGCCGATCTTTCAGAGGCTGCGAGTACCTCAATTTCGAACCATGGATGGTTGTAAAGTAGTTGGATGAATCTTTGGCCAACAGCGCCTGTCGCTCCAAGAACTGCAACTTTTCGCTTCATTTCCAGCTCACCCTATGACAAAGGTGGCTACGTTGCAATTAGCCTTTCGCCGAAATAATTGAAATTTTTACTTTTATGCCTAACTACAGCATGCATCTATTTCACCAACTTCGCAAAATAATCATAGTGTTAGTTTTGATTATTCCATCTATTTTACGAACTCTTTCAATACACTCGTTAACCTCTGCAATATTCATGGCGGATATTATGATTGCAATATCATATTCGCCTGTAACCTCATATACAGTCTCGACGTTGGGTATTTTCAGCAGCTCAGTTGAAATTTCCGATGTTGGAATCGAAGGTTTCACCGAGACTAATGCTATCGCCTCAGCACCCTCCGAAAGCGCAAGTTTTAACGTAAACTTTTTAATAACGCCGGAATCCACAAGATCTTTAATCCTTTTTCTGACGGCGCCCTCGGAAAGCCCAACTCTTTTCCCGATTTCACTATATGTGGCTCGTCCATTCTGCTTGAGAATTCGAATTATCTCTTTGTCGATTTCATCCATGCTAATCCCTCCGGCGCCGACCCATTAAGTAGTTTTAATCTTTAAAGAGGCTGTTACGTTTTCCGTATTTTTATTAATAAATTATTTATGAATATTTAAGATTTTTTCCGAAATCCTTATAAGTTTGACCTATTTTACACCTGAAGACAGCCATGATGGAAGGAAGTATACCGCCATGATGAAAAGCATGTTTAAAGGATGCTACACTGCGCTTGCAACTCCCCTGCTCGAAAATGGGCAAATAGACCTTGAAGGTCTAGAAAACTTGGTAGAATTTCAAGTATCCCAAGGCGTTAGCGGAATTCTTGCCGTCGGAACAACCGGTGAAAGTCCAACTCTAGATCAGCAGGAACAGAGGCTAGTTATAGAAAAGGTGCACGAGTATAGTGCGGGTAGAGTTCTCACGATAGCAGGCACTGGATGCAACTGTACACGAAAGGCTATGGAAAACACGAAAAATGCATACGATATAGGAGTTAGAGCCATCCTACTTGTAGATCCATATTATAACGGCCCAAGTTCCCTAGAAATAAGGCGGGAGTACATTGCGCCGATAGCCGAACGTTTTCCAGACGCTCAAGTAATCCCATACGTTATTCCCGGAAGAACTGGAACACAGTTGATGCCGCAGGATCTTGCCATTCTCCATTCTCAATACTCGAATGTTAGAGCCGTCAAGGAAGCCACTGGGAACTTTGAGAATA
Organism: Candidatus Culexmicrobium cathedralense; assembly: GCA_025061115.1. Classification (GTDB taxonomy): domain Archaea; phylum Thermoproteota; class Methanomethylicia; order Culexarchaeales; family Culexmicrobiaceae; genus Culexmicrobium; species Culexmicrobium cathedralense. The sequence goes on from JANZKC010000010.1 coordinate 1,567, forward strand.
TGAAGTTGACAAGGAGACTTTGTGGAGACAACTTTGACATTTTATCCGGAGATGACGATAAGACCTTCCATATGATGACGGATGACGAAATCAAAGCTTCAGGCGTAATTTCCGTCATTTCGAACATAGCTCCGGCTGCAGTTCAGAAGATGACAAGCTTAATATTGGAAAACAGAATAGATGAAGCTAAAGCAATCTACGATAAATTGAAGCCATTATTCCAGATAGTAACCGTGAAGACCGTTGAAGAAACGGATTTCGGAGAAGTCATTGTTAAAGCTAGAAATCCCCTTCCCTGCAAGACTTTAATGAACATCCTCGGAATGCCAGCTGGACCCCTGAGGCCTCCTATGGGCAAAATGACGCGTAAAGGGTTAGAGGCCGTCTTAAAAGCGGCGAGGGAGGTTTACGAGAAAAACCCGGAAATTTTGGCTCCCATTGAAAGTTTCTTTGACGTAGATCTATCTGAGAGGCTTTATACTGAGAGGTTCTGGAAAGGATTGACCTATGATTAGGATTTGCGTGGCCGGCGCTACCGGAAGAATGGGCAAAACAATCATTTCTGAAGCTCTAAATAGGGGCTTTGAAATAGTCAGTGCTGTAGCCTCTCCGAACAACCCCGGCCTCGGTAAAACCCTACGTGAACTAGGGATATGCGATCTAGACCTGCCACTCCATGGGCCATCAAAACTTAGAGAAGCCCTAGAAAGAGCCGATGTTTACGTCAGCTTCACCACCCCAGAAGCCGAACTCTCCAACATTCCTGAAGTTGTAAATATGAACAAGAGAATAGTTATGGGGACAACGGGGTTCGCCGAAGAGCAGCTGGAAAAGCTTAAATCCTTAGTTTCATCAAAGGTTCCGGCGGTCTTTGCCCCTAACTTTTCATTGAGCATGAACCTTGTGCTTAAGATGTTAAAATCTCTGGTTCACCTGCCAGGAGAGTATGAGGTCAGCATAGTAGAGGCACATCACTCTGGAAAGAGGGATGCTCCAAGCGGCACGGCGTTATCGATAGCGAATCTTATTTCTGCTCTAAGGGGATATACTAGGGTTGTTCACGGAAGAGAGGGCGTCTCTCCGAGGGCCCGCGATGAGCTTGAGGTTCTATCGGTAAGGGCTGGTGGAATACCGGGCGTTCATGAAGTGATAATTGCGGGGCCTTACGATATGATTTCTATACGCCACACTTCGTTCTCTAGGAGCGCATTTGCCTTAGGCGCACTTTATGCTGTTGAATGGGTTATGAAGCAAGAACGCCCAGGAGTATACTCAATAGATGACGTCTTGAGCGGTTCGGGCGGTTAAACTGCTAACTGGGGTGTGCAGTTGACGAAAAGGGTTATTGTGAAATTTGGCGGAGCCGAACTACACTGTGGAGAAACCTTCAGAAAAGCGGCGGAAATGATTAAGGAATCAGGCTTTAAGGAGATAGTTGTCGTCGTTTCAGCTATGGAGAAGACAACCGATAACCTCATTGACTGTATAAAGAGCATCGGAGAAGTTGACGATGCCGATTATGCGGATATAGTGTCAATGGGCGAGAGGATGAGCGCAAGAATTTTCTATTTAGCTCTTAAAGCTTTGGGCATAAAATCGATATATTTTGACCCTCAACGTGAAGATTGGCCAATAATAACCGATTCAAACTTCCGGGAGGCGGAACCGAATTTAGAAGAAACCAGAAAGAGAGTTAAAACCCATATAGAGCCCCTTCTCGGTGAATATGTTCCAGTAATATGCGGCTTTATAGGTAAAGATAGGGAGGGACGGGTGACAACTCTAGGAAGAGGTGGAAGCGATATAACTGCAACTTTGCTGGGCAATTGTTTGAAGGCCGATGAAGTCATACTTGTAAAGAATACTGAGGGCGTCTTATTCACAGATCCAGAAATAGTTCCCAACGCTAGACCGCTGAGAAAGATATTGGTGGAAGAGATGTTTTCGTTGGCTCATGGAGGGGCCAAAATAGTTCATCCTAAAGCCCTTAGGTATAAGCTTCCAGAACAGAGGTTGAGAGTTGTAAGCTTTTACAAGGGCTTGTCTTCGGAGGGAACAGAGATTATAGGGGCTTTCTCCAATCCATTCGAGGTTAAGAGCTATAATGGGCTATGTGCCATAACCTTGGTTGGAGAAATTAACGCCGCTAACCTTGAGAAGGTTTTCTCAATTCTCGCTGGGGAGAGGATTATTGGCATAAGCACCGGTAGAAGCTCCATAACCATATTTGTAGAAATGAATGATAAGAAAGCTTTGCTTTCGAAATTATGCCTTCTCGAAGGCTTTAAGGGAGTAAGCCTCAAAGAGGATGTGAGCGCCCTAGAGATCATCAACCCGGACTTCATTGAATCTCCAGGATGGATTGCGAAAATATCAAGCGCCCTAGCTGAAAAGGGAATAAACATACTGGAGATATCTTCAAGCAAAGCCACAATCACCATTTTCCTAGATGAGGATTATTTAGACAAAGCTTTGGAGGCCGTTGAAGCGATTAACTCTGAAGGGAGACTCGAGTAAGCCATGTTCAAAAGCCCCTTAGAGAATGTTGATGACGAACTCTACATAGACGGCGTGTCAGCGGTCAAGCTCGCGGAAACTTTTGGCACCCCCATTTACGTCATTAGTGAGAACAAAATAAGGGAGAATTATAGGAGGCTGAAGGAGGCGTTTTCAAGGAAGTACCATAAGTTTAGGATACTCTACTCCGCGAAGGCTAACACGAACATTTCAGTGTTGAAAATCCTCCGAAGCGAAGGAGCTTACGTGGATACTGTAAGTATGGGAGAGATTTATTTAGCCTTAAAAGCTGGCTTTAAGCCATACGAAACGCTCTATACTGGAGTCAATGTTGGAGATGAAGAGCTAAAATATGTTTTGGACACGAAAGTCATGGTCAATCTTGATTCGCTATCCCAGCTTAAAAGGCTCCTTAGATTGGGCGCCCCGGATATTTTGTCGATGAGAATTAATACAGAGTTCGGCGCGGGTCATCACGAATATGTTGTTACGGCTGGCAAAGTGACAAAATTTGGAGTTGACGAGGAAACTGCCATCCAATCCTATAGAATTGCGAAGGAAGCTGGCGTGAGGAAGTTTGGGATTCATATGCACATAGGATCCGGAATAATGGATGTTGCGCCTTACCTTAAAGCTGGCGAAAGACTTCTCGAGGTAGCTTGGAGAATAAGCAAAGAGCTAAAAATAGAGTTTGAATTTATGGATTTCGGAGGGGGCATAGGAGTTCCTTATAGACCTGAGGAGAGGGAAATCGATCCAGAAGCATTTTCCGACAAGCTTATTGAAATGTTTAAACGGAAGCTGGCTGAGTATCCGTTAGGAGAACCGGAACTTTGGATAGAGCCCGGCAGGTTTATTGTAGCAGAAGCTGGAGTGCTCTTAACAAGAGTTAACGCAGTGAAACATACGCCATACAAAAGGTTCATAGGGATTGATGCCGGCTTCCATACATTGATCAGACCAGCCATGTATAACGCATATCACCACATAATTGTCGCAAACAGGCTCAATGAAAAACCAACAGAAGTTTATGACGTGGTTGGCCCGCTATGCGAATCTGGGGACATACTAGCTAAAGACCGTTTGCTGCCTAAGATCCGTGAAGGCGATTTACTTGCCATACTAAATGCTGGAGCATATGGCTTTTCCATGAGTTCGCAGTACAATTCTAGGCCTAGACCCGCCGAAGTACTTGTTAAAGATGGCAGGTATGCACTCATAAGAGAAGCTGAAACCATCCAAGATTTAGTTCGAGGGCAGAGGATCGCCGAATGGCTAGAAGATTGAATTTTTGGAAGATGCATGGGCTCGGGAACGATTACGTAGTGATCGATAATAGAGGTGGAGAGCTAAGCGAAGAGGAATTACCGGATTTAGCTATAAAGTTATGTAGAAGAAGAGTTGGAGTAGGCGCAGACGGCCTTTTGCTAGTTTGTAATTCCAGAGTAGCTGATGCGAAGATGAGGATTTTTAATCCTGACGGAACAGAAGCCGAGATGTGCGGAAATGGGATAAGGTGTTTCGTTAAATACTGTTTCGAAAACGGAATAGCGAGGAAGAATGTAATTTCGGTGGAGACTCTGGCGGGAATAAAAGAGTTGCGTCTTAAAGTAGTAGGAGGAGCCGTAACTTCCGTGAGGGTTAACATGGGTTCTCCATGCTTCGAAGCTGAGAAGATACCGATTATAGGAAACGGAACTTTCATAAATAAGCCTCTTGATGTAGATGGAAAAATTCTCATGGCTACCGCCCTCTCCATGGGAAACCCCCACTGTGTAATTTTCGTCAACAATATCGACAATTACCCGGTGGACGTTATTGGACCAAAGGTAGAAGACCATAAGCTTTTCCCCAAAAGGACTAACGTGGAATTCGTTCAGGTAATTTCTAGGAAAAGATTGAAAGTAAGGGTTTGGGAAAGGGGAGTTGGAGAAACCTTAGCCTGCGGAACAGGAGCATGTGCGAGCGTTGTCGCCGCGAAGGTTCTTGGAAAGGTGGAAGAAGGGGTAATAGTTGAGCTTCCAGGAGGCAAATTGATAGTTGAGTATGAAGGAAACGTTGTTTTCATGGAAGGTCCTGCAGAAAAAGTTTTTGAAGGCAAAGTAAGCATTTGGGAGGTGAAAATTTGAGGTTTGAGTTTTCAGAGAGAGTTAAAGCCCTTCCGCCATACTTGTTCGCTGAGATAGAGAACATTATTAGAAGAAAGAGAAGCGAAGGAGCGGATATAATTTCCCTCAGCATAGGGGATCCTGACCTTCCACCACCGAAAATTGTGCTAGATTCCCTAAATGAGGAAATAAGCAAACCCGAAAACCACAATTATTCCTCCAGCGAAGGAGAATACGAATTTAGATTGGCTGTCTCAGAATGGTATAAAAGGAGGTTTAACGTCGACTTAGACCCCAATAAAGAGGTTATTACACTCATCGGTTCTAAGGAGGGTTTATGCAATATTGCAAGGGCTTTTCTTAATGAAGGGGATCGTGTACTTGTACCTGACCCGGCCTATCCCGTATACGCTAATGGAAGCACAATTTTGAGCGGTGGAGTGCCAATTTACGTTCCTTTATTAGAGGAAAACGGCTTCCTCCCCCATTTAGAAAACGTTAACGTTGATCGTGTCAAAATGATGTTTGTTGATTATCCTAACAATCCAACAGCCGCTACCATAACCCTGAGGGAACTTAAGGAATTGGTAGGTTTCGCTCTGGATAATAACATAATCCTATGCTACGATAATGCCTACTCAGAAATAACTTTTCAGGATTATCGGGCGCCCAGCGTACTGCAAATAGATAAAGCCAGGGAAATAGCCGTCGAGTTCCACTCATGTTCGAAGACATTTAACATGACTGGCAGTAGAATAGGGTTTGCGGTAGGAAACGAGAGGCTAATCGAAGGATTAAGAAAAGTTAAATCCCAAACAGATTCGGGACCGCCAAAGTACATACAGTTAGCGGCGGCAAAAGCCTTAAGGGCGTATGAAGAAGAAAACCCACCTAAATTCGTTAAGGAAATCAACCAGATATACTATAGGAGAGCGCAGCTACTCGTTAGGGAATTGAAATCTTTGGGACTTGAATGTCAAATGCCTAAAGCGACCTTTTACGTATGGGCTAAGTGCGGTGGAAGCTCCGTAGATTTCATTAAGAAAATGTTAGAGGTAAACGTTGTGGCGGCGCCAGGTATAGGATTCGGCAAACATGGCGAGGGATACGTCAGGTTTTCACT
>JANZKC010000011.1:0-5859 GCA_025061115.1 Candidatus Culexmicrobium cathedralense
TTTGAGTGGAATAGCCATCAAATTATACATTGAAGCTTTAACTTAGTAATCCCAGTTTTTTCAGGTTTTCTAGCAGTTTTTTATTGGCAATTGAATAGTAGGCCCATCTTCCTCTTTTTGTTTTCTTAATAAGTCCCTCATTTTCCAGTATTCCTAGATGATGGGAGGTCGTTGGCTGCGTCATGTTTAGGGCTACTTTTAGTTCGCAGACGCACATTTCACGTAACATTAAAAGTTTCAGCATTCTAATCCTGTTTTCGTCAGCCAACGCCCTAAAGAATCTGCTTTCCTTCTTGGCCTGTTCAATATTGGCGTATTTATCTGCAAGTTTTTGTAGTTCTTTGGCATATTTGGAAGCGTCTTCCGCCGGACAGATGGGCGTTGTAACGAGTCTAGCTATGCACTCGTCAATTTCAGAGGAGGAGGACATACAATTTCCCTTACCTTGTATTAATCTGATTAAATATTTTTAAATATTCCCATTAATCAGTTTCGTTTTGTAACCATAATACATAAATATGTTTCGCATTGGAACATTAAAATGTATAATTCACGTGAGGCGGAGGCAAAATGTTATCCCTACTTGGCCGAATTGCGGGTAAATCCTTGGCAGAAGCCATAATCGAAGAATATGAAACTGAAAGAAATCTTGAAGGCCTCAAAGCAGCATTAGAAAATTTTCTGCCAAAATTTATGAACTTCGAAGCCAGACTTGAGGGCGAAGTTTTAAGGACAAAAAGCAACTGTCCGATCTACAAGTATAGCAAGGAATGGTGCAATAAAGGATGCGTACCCATGATGGAGTCATTTGCAAAGGTTATTAACCCAAAAATAACCGTTAAAAGAATAAAAAATGAACCGGAAAACTGCGAATTTGAATTTTCAATGAAAACATAAATACTGACAGAATTAAACGACCGTTTAACAGTTACAATCTGTAATAATCACCACCAAAGTCGTTTACTGGCGAGACATTGCGCTTACAAGCATCAACGGTGGAGTGATTATGGTTTCGAAAAAGTAAGTTACAATTTGTAACAAAAATAATAAATATCATTTCCTTATTGTAATGCAAAAATAAGTAGCAATCTACGCAAAGGGAGGAAATTGCATGAATTACTTAATGATAGCTACCATGATAGTGGCTGGTTCACTTGTTGGAATAGTTAGTTCTTTCTTTGGAGTTGGTGCTTGTTTCATAATGGTTCCTGTAATGATGTACTGCTTTGAAACTTTTATGAACATATCTCCTAGTCTATCGGCTCTTTTAGCTTTCGGAACAAACATGGCCATTGTTGTACCAACAGCCCTAAGCGGAGCGTTACGACATAGAAAGGAACTAAAGAAGAAAAATTTGAGATTTCCCGCAAAACATTACTTGACCTTTGCAATACCAGTAGGCTTAGGTAGCCTAACCGGCTCAATATTTGCCTTTATATTCTTTGAATCTTTCAGAGCACAAGCAGGTATAGTTCTGAAGACTATTTTCGGAGTATTCTGTCTCATTGGAGCTTACAGATTTATGAGGGCTAAGCCTCTTCCTGTAAATGAGCTTCCAAGATTATCCATACCAAAATTTGCCGGAACCGGTTATTTTTCAGGACTGTTGGCCCATTTTATAGGGATAGGCGGCGGAATAGTCTATATGCCAATGCTAAACACTCTACTGCGCATCCCTGTACACATTGCAGTGTCTGTATCTCTTGCAACTATGGTAATAGGTTCATCAGTAGGCGCGCTATCCTTTATGATTTTGGGTCATATAGACCAGCTTCAACATCCACTTGAATATCCAGAACTCTCCTTCGGCTGGTTCAACCTTATAGCCTTCTTATCGATCGGCGTAGCCAGCATAATCTTCGCTCAGCTTGGACCCAGGCTTGCACATAAAACATCTCCAAGCAAATTCAAAATATTGCTCGCTCTGGTCTACATATACATAGGTGTCAGATTAGTTGTAAATGGGGCTCTTCAATTAAGAGGAATGGCTCCCCTTATTCCATAGGATAGGGGTAAAGAAAATGACTAGTCAATGTGCTCCTTGGTATCCTACAATATTTCCGGATCGTTGCGACGGCTGTGAAGGCCGAGAGGCTCCTCGCTGCATACAGTTCTGTCCAAATGACGTCTTTGAAATTCGCGGCGGAAAGGCTATAGTTGCGAGGCCCTATAACTGTGTTTATGGCTGCACTGCATGCGAGCCAGTCTGTCCACGAAAGGCCATAACCTTTCCGCAGAGACAAACCGTAACGGCTGTAACTTCAGCTGTGAAGGATAAAGGATTGCTTCATAAGGTGAAATGTAAAAAGTGTGGGAAGATATTTTGGACAAATCGGGATACTGACTTGTGCTTTGATTGCGAAAGAAAATAGGATGCCTTAGGATTTTCTTCTTTTCCTATACCAGATTATTGAAATGTTTGTAACCATCAGAACTATGGATAGTAGGAAGGGAGTCGCAAACCATATTGCATCGTAGAAGTAGCCTCCAATTTGTGGAGCTGGAATAGATATGGCAGTTCTAAAGACATTCATTTTGCTGTAGGCTTTTCCTCTCTTTTCTTGGCTTGAATAGTTGGCTATCATGACGTTGTAGGCTGGAATCCAAAGCGAAAAAGATAAGCCTACGAGAATTTGAGGGATAACCGCGAAAAACTTGCTTGGGATAACTATTAGGGACAACGCCGTCAAAATTCCGAGTGCTTCTGATATGCAGAGGCTCTTAATGGAACCTATACGGTCAACAATTTTCCCGGAGAAGAGAGCCGTTGTAAACAAGGTTCCGCTCATAACACTGCTCAGCAATCCAACCTCAGAATCACTCATTTCTAATCCCTTCTTAAAGTGCGCATTTAAGAGCGGAAACCAGAGCTGCCAAGCAAACCTATCAATTATAGCGAATAGGTAGACCCTGAGCAAGTTTCTCTCTAGAATGAGTGATTCCTTCAATTCTTTCATTAAGCTGATTTTCTCTTTCTTTCTTCTGGCTGGTTCAACGGAATAAAATGCAAAGAAAGTGGTTCCAGCCGCTACGAAGAAGGAGGAATACAGAAAAATTGGGCCGTAGCCATAAATTTCCGCCAAGTAGCCAGCAAAGAATGGGACTATTGTTCTTGCAATGTGAAATGGGATGAATGTTTTTGTAAATGCTGTTCCAAGCTGTTCATCGATTGAGTCGGCCAATAGCGCGCTTCTTGAAGGTTGCCCAGCTATGAAAGAGAAGAAGTAGAATGCATAAGCCAACACCAGAAGAGGATAAAGGCTAGTAAATGAAAGGGTCAGGAGAGCTAAAACCATAGTTAAGCCTGTAAGCGTCGCTATGGGTTTTCTTCCAATCCGGTCGATTAAAATGCCTATAAGAGGAAGCAGAACAATGCACGGTATCGACGAAAGAGTGGCAATAGTCCCTACATCCGCCACTTGATAGCCTAAATCAATCATATAGAGCGGGAAAAGCGTCCTGAATATGCTTACGCTGGTTCCGCGGAAGAGGGCGAAAACCGCAAGCGCCGTAATATTTCTCTGTGCGATGCTAGCCCTCGAATTTAGCATAGAAATAGAAACTGCAATGTTTGATTATAAATCTTCCTTCCAAAACTCCTCTGGTGAAACTTCAGCTTTTCTTGCGGATGCAAGGTTGTAGGGGCAAACCTTAATGCATGTTGAACAATCTATGCCGTTCTCGCACCAGTATAAATAGCATTTTTCGACGTTAACATACCACTTAAGGGCTCCGGGATTATTAGACTTACACTTAACCTCAAAGCTTGGCTCATCATCAAATGAAATTGCATCAGCCTCACAATATTTTGCGCATAGCTTACATTTCTTGCAGAACTCCCTAACTCCGAACTCTATTGGCTTGTCTGGCTCAAGCGGAAGATCAGTGAAAATCTTGCATAATCTAACTCTTGGACCATATTCTGGAGTAATCAATAAGCCGTTTCTGCCCAGCTCGCCGAGTCCAGCGTCAATTGCAAGCGGAATGCTTAATGCTGTATCATTTCCGCACTGGATGGCTTCGTATCCAAGATTCCTTATAAACTCGCCCATGCATGCTAGCAGAAACGCCATTTTCGAATATCCTACTCCAGTTGCCGCCGCTGCAATGGCTGTTGGAGAAGTGGCTATTCCGTCAGCATCCATCTCAATAGCCATGACAATTGCATACTCAAATTTATCCGGAATTTCAACATCGGCATACAGCCAATCTCTGTTAAGTTTGCATATTCCAACAAGTGAAGCTCCAAAAAGCTTTGCGGCTCGCTTTACATAAACACTCATTTTTTCCGGGTCTTCAACTTCGTATTTCTCACTTGTCCAGTCTATTTCTTCCATGGCGGCTGGCTGTCTGTAAAGCGGAATTCTCTTCCAAGAGAAACCGCCAGCAAACGCGTCATGAACTATCCATGAAGCATAGGCCAAGGCGAAATCAATTCTTGAATATCCAGGCTTTCCTTCAGCAAGCAAGCTTGGCATGTTCTCGTTATACATTCGCTTATAGCCTTCCCATGAAGAATCCCATTCAACCCTCTCAAAAACCGTGTTTTTACTATTAAAACGCTTGAGCCTAGACTTGTCAACTGTATATGGCGGCTTTTCAACGCATCTAATCTTAAACTTAGGAATTTTAGGCAGTTTTTCAGCATCCATTCTAATGCCTCGTGAAGCGTTTATCTAAATAAAGTGGTAAAGCAGAGTTAAATCTTGTCAAAGTTGGTCTTAGCTAGTCTGGGAATGGGCAAGTTTTTGTTGGGCATCCTCCAGCATATTCAGCTTCTGCCGCGACAAACCTCTTCTTTTCAGTTTTCACTTCTCCGATGTAGAGGACTTGTTCAGGCTTGCTTCCATATCTGAAGACAGTTACTCCCTTGCATTTGAGTTTCCAGGCTAGTTCGAAGACTTTTCTGACATCTTCAACTGTTGCTTCGTATGGTAGATTGACGGTTTTTGAAACGGCGTTGTCCGTATATTTCTGGAATGCAGCCTGCATTCTAACGTGCCACTCCGGCGAAATATCTAACGCAGTAACGAAAACCTTCTTGACGTCTTCGGGAACCCCATCAATCTTTTGCACTGAGCCGGTCTTCGCTACCTCTTCGAGGAGCTTTGCATTATAGAATCCTCTCTCCTTCGCTACAAGTTCGAATAGGGGATTTATTTCGAAAAGTCTTTTCCCGCCGAGAACTTTTCTTATGAATGAAATTGCAAATAATGGCTCTATTCCAGATGAGCAGCCAGCGATTATGCTTATGCTTCCAGTAGGCGCAATTGTTGTGACCGTGGCATTTCTCATCGCGTGATATTTGTCTTTCCATATGCTTTTGTCGAAGTTCGGGAAAGAACCTCTCTCTTCGCCGAGTTCAACCGACTTCTTTCTTGCCTCTTCAGTTATGAATTTCATCAAGCGTTCAGCAAGACTTAACGCTTTTTCCGAATTGTAGGGGATTCCAAGCTTTATCAACATGTCTGCAAAGCCCATCACGCCTAATCCAATTTTTCTATTTGCCTTCGTCATGCGTTCAATTTCTTTTAATGGAAACTTGTTAGCGTCAATAACGTTGTCTAGGAAGTGAACGGCGTTTCTTACGGTTTCTCGAAGTTTTTCCCAGTTTATCTCGCCATCCTCAACCATCCTTGAAAGGTTTATTGAACCTAAATTGCACGATTCATAAGGTAGAAGCGGCTGTTCACCGCATGGATTTGTCGCTTCAATTCTGCCAATTTCAGGAGTTGGATTATGCCTATTAATCTCGTCAATGAAGACGACGCCTGGATCCCCGCTCTTCCATGCTGATTCCGCGATTAGATTCCAGACTTCTCTAGCGTTCAACTTTCTGACCTTCTCATTGTTTCTTGG
>JANZKC010000012.1:0-5803 GCA_025061115.1 Candidatus Culexmicrobium cathedralense
ATTATTGGCCAGTCGGGGTCTGCAGGGTCGAAATAGCGGCATTTGACGCCGCTGGCTTTGAGGGCTGCTGAAAATATTCTTGCACTTGTTCTTTCTCCCATGGCTAAAATATCATCAACATCGCTGTTTGACGCAGGACCATTGCTGTTAATTACGTTGTTTGCAATGTTGAGCAGAAAATCCGTGGTTTTCCCCATGGCCGAGACAACAACGACCATTTTTGCTCCTTTCCGCAACTCCTTAACAACTGCTTTGACAGCATTGGATATCTTTTCTCCACTTGCTAAACTACTTCCGCCGAACTTCACCACGACAGGACGGCTGAAGATGTTGCTTTGACTTTCACCCACATAAAACCCCCCAAAAGGAGAAACCGGAGACCCAAAAAGCGGCCGCGGTTTCTCCTAATAGCTAAAGCTATACCAATAACCACTAAAATAATAGCCGCGGAACAGCATTGGAGCAGTAGCTATTGGGTTAGACATCAAGTCTCAACTAAGTGAGACTTCGAAGATTTATATTTTTCGGTTTCTGAATCTATTCTTCCGCAATTTATTGAGTAAATTCCGAAAAACATTAAAAATGGTAAATCCAATTGAAACTAATATGGCTAAATTAAAAATTAGGAGTTTACGTAGAGGAAGCATTACTGAGCTCTCCGTTGATCTTCCACTATATCTATTAAGTTGCTTAGTATCTTGCTTGCAGTTTCAACCGAGCCGGCTCCTCGGCCTATAATTGTTACCTCTTTCGCTAAATCTGTTTTAAACTCGACGGCATTTAGGGTTCCATCAACACATAGCTGGCTGTTAAGCGGTATGAGCATTGGTTGAACAAGCAGTTGACCTTCGTCAGCCAGCCCTATCAACTTTATTGCACAGCCGTTCTTTTGAGCCTCTTCTAAATACTCCACCCTTATATTTTCTATTCCCTCAACTTTTTGCAGATCCCTATACGTTGCATCCCTATTCATTACTGTGTTAGCCAAAATTACCACCTTGCATGCAGTATCTATCCCCTTTACATCGAATGTTGGATCTTTTTCGCATATCCCCATTTCCCGAGTTTCTTCTATGGCTTTTTCCATTGAACATAGCTCTCTACTCATTTTCGTAAGTATGAAGTTTGTCGTTGCATTAAGTATTCCCCTAACTGATTTGATTTTGTTGCCTTTGAGACATTGTTTGGCTAAACTTATTACTGGTGTAGCTCCGCCGACTGTGGCGTCGAACTTGAATTGAACGCCGTATTTCTCGGATGTTTTGTACAGTTTGCTGAAGGCCAATGCTAGTGGCCCCTTATTTGACGTTATTACGTGTCTTCCCATCCGCATAGCCTCAAGCATATGTGATAAACCCGGTTCGCCATCAACTATGTTGGTTGGGGTTGTCTCCACAACTATTTCTGCGTCGACATTTTCCAGGACTTCTAAGCCAGTTACGCCGAGCTTGCCGTGTTTAGGATAGAATGCCACGGTTCCTTTCGATCTTTTAACGGATAATGCAGTTTCTAGATCGAGTCCATTTCGGTTTATAGCCGATCCTTTACTATCAACTATGGCAACGACTTTTGGGCGGATAGCGAAGTTCTCATATAGAAAGCTGGACTTTAAATTTAATATAGTGGCGAAACCCTGCCCAACGTTACCGAATCCTATCAGAATCATTCTTAGATCCACGTTTTTAACACCCTCTTCAGCTCCTCTAGGCTTGGTTCAATCTCAACAATTTTTTCGCAGGCTTTTATTGCAGCTTCAGGATCCTTCAGCCCATGCCCCGTCGCTATACACACTACTGTTTCCTCAGAGCCTATTTCGCCGCTTTCAATTAGCTTCTTTAATCCGGCTATACTTGCCGCGCTTGCTGGTTCAACAAATATTCCCTCAGTCCTGGCTAGAAGCTTTTGAGCATAAATTATTTCATCATCAGTAACTGTTACGGCGACCCCTCCGGATTCTCGAATAGCCTTTAAGGCCCTCTTCCAATTAACCGGATTGCCTATACGGATGGCTGTGGCTATGGTTTCAGGGTCACTAACTGGTTCTATCCCCTCGTTTCCATTCGCAAAAGCGTTTACTATTGGGCTGGCTCCAGAAGCCTGTACACCAGTCATTCTAGGAAGTTCTTTTATAATTTCTATGGCCTCTAGCTCTTTGAATCCCTTCCAGTAAGCCGTTATGTTTCCTGCATTTCCAACAGGAATGATTATTCTATCTGGGGCTTTCCATCCAAGCTGCTCGCATATTTCGAAGGCAGCCGTTTTCTGTCCCTCTATCCTGAATGGATTTATGGAATTCAGCAGATACAGGCCAAAGGTTTTGCTTGCATTAACAACAATTTTAAGGGCAATGTCAAAATTACCCTTGACTGCGACAACTTTCGCCCCATACATCATTGCTTGGGAAAGTTTTCCAAGGGCTATTTTCCCATGAGGAATCAAAACCACACAGTTTAAGCCAGCCCTTGCCGCGTAGGCTGCCAGCGACGCTGAGGTGTTCCCTGTAGATGCACAAATCACCGTCTTCACATTAAACTCCAACGCCTTAGAAACGCCGACGGTCATTCCTCTGTCCTTAAAGGAACCCGTCGGGTTTGCTCCTTCATTTTTAACATATAGATTTTTGATTCCAAGCCTTTCAGCCAATCTCTCGCATTTGTAAAGCGGCGTACCTCCCTCCTGCAATGTTATAATATTTGATTCGTCAGATATTGGAAGAAACTCCCTGTATTTCCAAACCGATATAGATCTTCTTTTCCAGTCCACTTTTTCCAATTTTCTCTTTAAATCTTCCAGATCCAGTTTTACTTCCAACAAATCGCCGCATTTCTTGCAGTTATATAACATCTCATCCATTGGATGTTCGGATTTGCAATTTATACATTCTAGAAAATTCATGTTTCCTCCCTCCTAACAATTTTTGCACCGGGACCAGGCTTTGCTATTATCACTTCGCTTTCTACTCCATTTTTTTCAAAACCTTCTTTCATGGCTTTTGCTACTTTCGCCTCAACACCCTTCTCGGAGTCTATTAACGCTAAGATGGATGGGCCTGCGCCGCTTATGGTGACGCCTACCGCCCCCGCTTCAATAGCATTATTTCTAACGTCGTTTAAACCCGGAATGAGGGAAGCTCTATAGGGTTCGGCAATTAAATCTTTCATAGCCCTACCCATCAAAGTAATGTCTTTTAACGCGATCCCGGCTATGAAGGCGGATGCATAGGCAATGTTATGAACTGCGTCTGAAAGTCTCACCTGTTTTGGAATTACCGAGCGGGCAAGTGAAGTCTCTAGAGTTAATTCTGGGATAGCGATGACAAACTTCACATTGTCTGGAAGTGGAAGCTGTATAACCTCGATTGGATTATTTGAAATTACGATTGTGAAGAAGCCTAAGATCGCCGGAGAAACATTATCTACATGCGGCACCCCTGCAGACGCAGCCTCGCCCAAAGCGGCATATTCTATAAGTTCAGTTCTAGAAAGCCCTAAACCCAAAGCCTCGTTCAGGGCTAATGCTGTAGCAGCAGCGCTAGCTGCGCTGCTCCCTAAACCGCTTCCAGGCTTTATACCCTTCTGTATCCTAATTACCAAACCACATCTTCTATTAAAGGAGCTTAGAAGGTTTTTTGCGACCACGCCAGCGGTGTTCCTATCGAGATCGGTCGGAATAGAAGACGCCCATTTACCTTCTACGTACAGTTCTACTTTATCACCCTTTACGATTTCAATGCTAACCTTATCGTACAGAGTGTCTAGTGCCACGCCGAAAACGTCGAATCCGGCGCCTAAATTGGCTGAGGTTGCAGGAGCTAAAGCTTCAACATGAGATAGGCGGATGGGCTCCTTCAATGTTTATCTCCCCCATTAACCTTTCGAGAAGGTTGCGGACGAACTCTCCCGACTTCGAATCGATAAACAGAATTGCCCCGAGGGATGTTGGAAGTATACCTTCAATTTTAACCTCATTTGCTCTGGCGAAGTCAAGGAGCTTGTTTAACACCCTTATCGTTTCGTTAAGCCTCATACCTTCAATTTTAATTGCTAAAAGATTCTTTTTTATCGCTAAAGCGAAATCGTCCTTGTAGCATGCTATCTTTTTATGAATTAAATTTGGTATGTTCTCGGCGCTGTTCTGTGAAATGTATATTGTTATGGAATTGTCACCGGTTGAAACTCCATGAAGTTTAATCCCTCTATCTGCAGTTAATTCACCGATCTCATTTAGAAAGACGTTGTTTTTCGCTAAACTTTCTGAGATAATTGTCAACTTCATTATCTTGTCTGGATTAACTAGTTTAATCGAAGTTTTTGGGAAATCCCCGGCTATCACTGTTCCTTCTGCATCTAGGCGGCCATGTAAATAGCTTATAACGCGGACATTTATTTTTGGATCCTTGTATTTTAGTGCCTTTTGATGTATGAATTTAGCGCCTTGATCCGACAGGGCAGCCAGCCGTTTTGTTTCAATAAATTGTAATTTTCTAGGCATTCTAACCTGTTTGGGATCAGCGGTAAATATCCCTTCGACATCGGTAACTAAAATGACCTCGTCCGCTTTCAAAGCGCTGCCTAAAATGAAAGCTGTTGTATCGCTTCCGCCCCTACCCAATGTTGTAACATGCCCATCAGCGGTTTTCCCTATGAAGCCAGGTATGACGGGTACTATGCTCTGATTCAGTAATGGTAAGATGCACTTCTCAATTTTTGGACAGCATTCCCTTATAATGGGGTCTGCATCGGTAAAATTATCGTCAGTGATTATTGGCCAGTCATCATTGGATGGATCGAAATATCGAGACTTTACGCCTAAACTTTTTAATGCTGCTGAAAAGATTCGGGCGCTCAGGCGTTCACCCATAGACAGAATATCGTCAAGATCCTTTGGATTCGCATTCCCTCGGCAAGCTTTTTCCGCCACCTGCATTAGCTGGTCAGTAGTGTCCCCTATGGCTGAAACAACAACTGCAACTTGAACTCCTTCTTTCACCTCTCGCGCGACAGCTTCAGCCGCCCTACGTATGCGCTTAGCATCAGCTAGACTTTTCCCTCCAAACTTGACGGCGACGCGACGAACGGCATGACATGCACACATTTCATTTCACCCAAAACACAAAAGGCCCGGACGAGGAGGACAACACGGTGAAAACAAACGCGATTTGCCTCGTCCAGACCCCTAACTAGATCCGGATCCGGTAGATGTTGTACTTGTTAGGGGTCTGGTATTCAAGGCAAATCGTTCGCTTTTACAAAATATACGACTATATAAAGTTTACGAATCTAACGTAAGTAAGTGGTAGGAAAAATAAGCATTTTCAGGATTTTTTGACTAGTAGTAATTTGTTTATTCCGTTAATTAATGCTTCAACGCTCGCCCTGACTATATCCTCACCCGCTCCTCTGGCCGAGATTATGTTTCCTTCCTTATCCTGAACCTTCACTATTACCTCGGCGACTGCATCTGAGCCGCCGGTTAAGGCCTCAAGCCTATATTCAACCAATCTTACATTGATCAATTCGCTTGTAATTTTCTGTACAGCCTTTATGGCGGCGTCCACCGGTCCCACACCTGTTTCCGCAGCAACATACTCCCTTCCATCAAGGTTTAACTTAATGGAGGCCATCGATGTTATTCCGCTTCCAGTAACAACGGCGAAATCTGTTAAGTCAATAATCTTCTTTTCAGGCATGCTCATAATAGATCTCGCGATGGCCAAAAGATCGGCGTCTGTAATTTTCTTCCCTTTATCTCCGAGATCTTTTATGCGTTTCATGATTTCTTCTAACTGTTTCTCGCTTGGGTG
>JANZKC010000013.1:0-4184 GCA_025061115.1 Candidatus Culexmicrobium cathedralense
CTCTACGATCGGCTGGCGCTGCGTAGAAGTAAGAAGGGTAAAGAAACGGAACTCGCCAAGTTCTTCCAACGACAAGACCTAAACTTAGAGCTCAAAGTTAGGCTTGCAATCGGAAAAATTGTTGACGAAAGCCTAAAGATCGGGCCTGGCACTATTGAAAGGGCTCTAAGCATGGCGACCGGCCGAAGCTTGCAGGAAATTAGGAAGCTGCTAATTGATTATGGAGAACATGGAGAGGTAGCCTATCTGCTGAAGGAGCCTAAACCTCCAGAATTAACCATAGAGGAGGTTTACGAAGCCATTAGACTTTTACCAAAGCTTAAGCGCATCCGTGAACGGGAAATGGTTGTTGCAAGCCTCCTAAAGAAAGCGAATAGGGACGAAGCAAAATACATTGTTCGGCTTCTTTTGGGCGATTTAAAGCTTGGATATAAGCAAGCAACCGTAGTTAGGGCGGCTTCAAGAGCCTACAACGTCCCAGTTGAACTCGTTCAAAGTGCATGCGCCATTCTCGGTATAACTGACGGGCTGATGCTTGCGCCGAAGGGAATAGAAGCCCTCTCAGCCGTCAAGCTTAGACCAGGCCAATTCATAAAGCCTCAGCTCGCCCATCTCTACGAACCAGACAAAATCGCTTTTCCGGTTAGAGCCGAATATAAGGTGGATGGAAGCCGGCTCCAAATACACAAGTGGGGAACCCAGATTTGGCTGTTTTCAAGAAGAGGAATAGAAAAATCTAAGACTCTGCCGGAAATAGTTGAAATCGCCAAGAACTTTAAGGCGCACAGCTGCATAGTAGACAGCGAAGTAGTCGCCATAGACAAGGATGGAAACTTTCTTCCATTCCAGTATCTGCTTGAAAGAACTGTGCCGAGAGAGCTTAAGCCAGAAGAACTTGAAGAAAGAAAGAAGAGGATAGGCGTAACAATAAGGGCCTTCGACATTCTCTACCTAAATGGACAAGTATTGATCGACTTGCCATTACGTGAACGCCTAAAGTTTCTGGTCGAAGTCGTTCCGAAAGAGTTTCTCATGGAAGGAAAAGAATGCCGCAATGAAGTTGAGCTAATGAATTTCTACGATGAAGCCCTAAAGAAGGGATTTGAAGGTGTAGTTGTCAAAAGCTTGGATTCAAAGTACGAAATTGGAAAACGCACCTATACGTGGCTTAAACTCAAGCCTGAAAGGGACACGCTTGACTGCACAATTGTTAAGGCATTATATGGAAAGGGAAAACGCGCCGGCGTATACTCATCATTCCTACTAGCCGTGAGAAGCCCAACCGAAAAGAAGCTATACACGGTCGGAAGAGTCTCAAACCTTTCAGAAGAAGCTATGGAAACGCTTACCAGAATAATCGAGCAGACAAAGATAAAGGAGGATAAGGACGGAGTATACGTGAAGCCATCCATAGTTGTCGAGGTTACTTTTCAGGAAATTCAACAAACAGATGAATACACGAGCGGATTTGCACTTAGAGTCCCGAAGGTTGTCCGCTTCAGACCCGACAAGTCCGTTGAGGAAATAGATACAATCGAGAAGCTTCAGAAATTATATGAACTTCAGTATGAACGTTATCCAGTCAAAGAGATAGGTTAAATAACAGCCAAAACAACCTCAACTCGGTGAACAAATGAAAATTTCTAAAGCTGAACTAGCCAAAATGATAGATTCAACCAACATCAAACCAGATGCTACAAAAGAGCAGATAATAAAGCTCTGCCAAGACGCCGTAAAATATGGGTTTAGATGCGTCGCAGTCAACCCCACATATGTTCCGCTTGCAGCCAAACTCCTCAAAGGCAGCGAAGTAAAAGTCTGCGCTACCGTTGGCTTTCCATACGGAGCAACCCTGCCGGAAGTCAAAGCCTACGAAGCCAGAAAAGTAGTCGAACTTGGCGCCGAAGAAATCGACATGGTAATAAACATAAGCGCCTTCAAATCTGGAGACTACAAACTAGTAAAAAGGGACATAGAAGCAGTTGTAGCCGTAAAAGAGCAGAATCCAAACGTAAAAGTGAAAGTAATAATTGAAACTGGTCTTTTAAAGACGAAAGAGGAGAAAGTGAAGGCTTGCAAACTTGTTAAAGAAGCCAAAGCAGACTTTGTGAAGACATCGGTTGGAACATTTGGAAAGGCAACCGTCGAAGATGTACGTTTAATGCGTAGAGTCGTCGGCGAAAATTTTGGAGTTAAAGCGGCTGGAGGAATAAGAACCTACCAAGACGCAATAAGAATGATCATGGCTGGAGCAAACCGTATAGGAACCAGCACAGCAGTAGCCATAATTGAGGGGCCCCGGAGTAACTTAGTTTGAACAGTTAATTTTAAATGGAACGGATGGATAATCCATCCTAAATGATCACCTCAAACTTCCCACACAAACTTTCCATACTCATAATATTTACGGCACTCTGTCTAGCATCAAACTACGCATTAATAGGCCTGCCTCAAGTAAAAATAATGGACTTCCTAGTTTTCACCGGAGGCTTTCTCCTCGGTCCAGCTTACGGAGCAGCAATAGGAATTCTTTCATGGCTTATTTATGGCACAATAAATCCGTATGGCTTTGTTCCACAAATCTGGCTCGCAACCATGTTTTCAGAGTCAATTTACGGATTTACGGGCGGAATCATCAGCAAAAAATTATTCAAAAATAGCCTCGACAACTCCTATGGTAGTTTGAGCATATTCTTTGGAGTTTTAGGTTTTATCTCAACCTTCATCTATGATTTAATCACAAATGTAGTTTACGCATTATCCTTCAATGTTCCAGTTATCATCGCTATTTTTACAGGTGCCCCCTACACAATCCTTCATCAAGTTTGTAATGCAGCCATTTTTGGAGTAAGCTTCATCCCCACAGTTAGAGCATTAGAAAAATTAACAGGAGGCGTGTGGTTTGGCGTTCTTAAGAAATAAGTGGGCGTTAGCTGCGTTAGTTATTTTATGCTGGGCAATTGCATCATCATCAGCACTCGGATACTATTATCTGAAATTTCAAGAGTTATCAAATCTGCTTAAAGAATACGAGAAATATGTAATACATGTTAACATCTGTATTAATTCCACAGAATACGATGGAAAGATTCTCTGGCATAACAATACTCTTGTTCCTCTCGGATATAGCTTACTGCAAGCCACAGAACTGGTCGCTAGTGTAAATGCCACTCCATATGGATGGGGATATTTAGTAGATGCAATAAACGGTATATGGAGCAATGAAACGCATTACTGGTTATGGTACTGTTGGGATAACCAGACAAAGAGCTGGAAATTCGGCGAGGTTGGTGCAGATCAACATATACTGCAAGACGGAGAAACCGTGAAATGGCAATATGAAGAGTCACCGTGGTGAACAAAGTACATTACATTCTTTGAGGTGCTTCTATGCCTATTAGATTCAATGAGTTTCTTAAAACTATACGCACAGCATCTGTTAATGCTAACCTAGCCTCGCTGAGTTCAGATGGTTCCGCCTTTATGACTGGTAGGGCATCATAGAAGCTGTTAAATTTATCTGCTAACGCATTGGCAAACTCTGCAACAATATGCGGCTTTAGATTTTCAGCTGCGTCAATAAAGATTTCTGGCCATCTCGCCAGCATTAGGATAAGCTCCTTCTCTAGATTGTGAGTTAAAAGCGAGTAGTCTGGATTTTTTATTTCTTTCTTGGCTTTTCTCAGTATGCTGCACGCCCTAGCATGTGAGTATTGGATGTACGGCGCGCTATTCCTTTCGAAGTTTATGACTCTTTCCCAAGTGAATACTACGGGCTTTGTTGGGTCAACTTCGACTAGGGCGTATTTTACGGCGCCTATGCCGACAAAGTTTGAAATTTTCCTTCTTTCCTCCTTTGAAAGATGCGGAGAACGCTTAGAAACCTCCTGATAAGCTTTTTCTATGGCTTCATCCATTACCTCGTCGAATGTTATGTAGCGTCCCCGCCTACTCGACATTTTATAGCCCGGCAAGTTTACGAGGTTATAGGCGAAATGAGTCAAATTCTTTGCGTAATCGACGTAGCCAAGCGCGCAGAGGGCAAGCTTTATTTGCAATTGTGGAAGCGACTGCTCCATTCCTACCACATTTATTACCCATTCCGCTTTCTTGAACTTCTCTATGCTATAGGCAATGTCTCTGGTCGTGTAGAGGGTTGTTCCATCAGCCCTAATTAATGTAAG
>JANZKC010000014.1:0-3404 GCA_025061115.1 Candidatus Culexmicrobium cathedralense
CGTAGTGTTCTCCGAACTTTGTTCTCCCAGCTCCTATAATGGCTGGGCAAGATTTTTTAGGCATACGCTACCCCATTTGCAAGCTCTAATTCTCTAAAAAACACCCTTATAATCCTTATGTCTAAACCTGCCTTTTATAGAGTTCACCTAGTTAAGCCTGTTCTTGTCCAGCATAGCCATTAGTTCGCTTAAATCCAGTTTGCCAAAGGCTACTGCTGAGTCAGCTGCTCCATAACTTATTAAAACATCGTCATCAACAATTTGTAAGCCGCAAGGGAATATCGTATAGGGGCGGTCTCCATAAATTTCATATGGCATTTTCGGCTTCATAATATAGCATTGGGTTACCGCCTCAACGCTAATTTCTTCATTAAGGTTGAGTAAAGTAGCGAAAACCATGTAGGACAGGGTTTCTCTGTCTACTGCATGAAGCAGAAATAAATATCGCTTGCCAACTTGGACTGGTGGAGGCCCCCATCCGATTTTTTCTTCAAACGTTGCCTTCTCGAAGATAACTTTGGTTTCTTCAACCGTTAATTCTGTGAAAGCCTTTCTATTACTCATTTTCGGCAGCCTGCTTACTGCAAGGTAGAATTTATCGTCAGTCATATGTGGCCTGTGGAAAATCAGCAGACCACTACCACTTTTTAGAATAAAAGCGTCCTTGTCGCTTACAAGAAAATTTCTCAAACCCTCAGGTAATCTAGTCACAAATTTCTTTCGCCATGCCTTCTCGTAAATCGCAGTTACTGGAAGAGTACGCTCAACTCTGACGGTGGGGTTGAAATAGTTTACCGTTCGGCCGGAATAAGTCATATAAAGCTTGCCGTCGATTTCACATACTCTTGGATCCTCAACTCCCCATATGTCAAATTTATTACTTGGATAAACAACAATTTCCGCTGGATAATGCCCCATGACTTTTAATGTGTAAATGTCTGTGAGAGGGACTGTCAGTTCTGCGACGGCACTTGCATACGTGAAGTATCCCAGTACAATCCGGGCATAAACTTTCACGTCATCATTTTCTTGTACAAGAATTGCTGGATTAAAAATTGTAACTGGATTGTCTATTGGATAATTTTTTAGGTGCACCTTATCCGGCGTTATAACACCAAGTCTCTTAACTTTATCAACGACTTTACGCGTCCTTGGAACATCTGAATATAAAACTTCAAACATGTCCTTAGAAAATCGCAGAGCCCATCCCACTCATAACAGATGATTCAATGCTGAGCTGTCTAATAAAATTTAAGCCCGAATTATTCGACACTTAACGTTCTCTGAACTTTACCGAAAATGGAAGTTGTAGAACGTCTGAATTATGTAGGAACATGTTTAAGCATTTCATTTAAACTATTACTAGGATGGAAAATGTCCGGGTTGTATCGCTTGATTATAACTGTTAAGGAAATACGTGGAAACTGTCCCGTTTACAAGCTGGGCGACAGAATGGTGGTGGAAGAGCCAAAAATCCTGATTAAAGAAAGCAATGCAATATGTATGCATGCATTGGCTTCAATGCTTACAATGCTTGTTCCCTTAAGCCGCGGAGTAAGCTTCAAAGAGCTTGGCCTAGCAAAAGAGGAAGGCGAAATCGGCTATTTGCAATGCTTAGACCCCGGAGAACCCTACACCAATGGCGGAACAGTAATCTTCGAGATAAGACGTGAAAAACTATGATGGGCGGTATTTTCTCAATTTTTCCATGTTTCTTTTCAGAAAATCCCTAAAAGTTTTTGTTAAATCATATTTTTCAACCTCTTCAAGTGGAACCCACATGGCTTCCTTTGCGTCGTCTCCAGGCCTCAATTTTCCACCTTTAATTTTAACAAAGAAGTCTAGAATTACGAAATGATACTTTAATTTCCCGTTTTCGTCAAATGTCATTGAATCAATAACATCTATTAACTCGTCAACTTCAACGTCTAGTCCGGATTCCTCCTTAACCTCCCGCATAACCGCCTGCTCAACTGTTTCTCCCAATTCTACTAGGCCTCCCGGAACGCTCCATTTACCTTTTCCAGGCTCCGAACTTCGCTTAACAATGAGTATTTTTCCGTTTTGGATTATTATTGCGCCTACTCCAACCATTGGATGCTCTGGATACTCCTTTTTCAAGACTAACTCTCCATTCTTTGCTGCAGTCTATGCTTATGCATAGCTTAAATTTAAGACTTCAACTAAATATGAGAAGAGGCGACTGAGAATTTGAAGCCGTTCAGCTTTGTTCATGTTGCCGACCTGCATTTGGGCTATATGCAATATAATCTGGATGCTAGATTGAGGGATTTCGCCCGTGCCTTCGACGAAGTTGTTGAGAAGACTTTGGAATTGAAGCCCGACTTCATGATTATTGCAGGCGACATCTTCCATCATGCTAGACCTTCAAATTTCACGCTTGAAAATGCAATAAGGAACTTCAGAAGGTTAAAAGAGGCTGGAATCCCGGTTTTGGCGGTTGACGGCTCGCATGATGCTGCGCCAAACGTTATTACTGGGACTATTCTTAATCCGCTCCACAGCGCCGGACTCATACATTATCTGCCCAGACTTGAAGGGGCATGCTGGGAAAACGAAAACTGCTACGTTTACGGAATACCAAACTTCCGAACTAAAAGAAGAACCGAAGAAGCCCTACCAGAATTCTACGAAAAAAACAAGCCTTCGCCGAAGCCCTCGAAATTTAACATTTTCGTCTTTCACATGGCAGTAGACCTTCCAGGAGCCGTTCCACCCTACATGGAGGCTGAAATAAAGCCAGAATTAATACCCGAAGGATTCAATTATTATGCCGGAGGCCACGTGCACACTCCGGTTAAGCTTCCATTCAAAAACGGCCTCTTAGTCTATAGCGGATGCACAGAAACCGTAAGCCTTCAAGACATAAGGAACGAGAAGGGATTCTACTATGTCGAAGTGAATGAGAAGGGCGACCCTAAACTTGAACGTGTAAAGCTTGAGTCTCCAAGAAAATTCATTCTTTTGGACATGGACTTCAGCGGTTCTATGCCTCAAAAAATAACTGAGGAGGCTATAAGAAGAGTTAAGGAAGTCGATGAAGAAGAAGCAGTAATAATCCCGTTAATTAAGGGAGTCTTACCCTCTGAAGCTAGCAGAACAGACGTAGATTTAGCAAAAATAAGAGGTGCAGCCGAGAAAGCCTTAATAGTTAGGCCTATTTTACGGCTTACGGAAAGCGAGGTTCCTGAAGAAATTGTTCGCTCAATTTTTGAAAGCGAACTCAAAGATTTGAAGACAAAATCCTTTGAATACTTCAATCAAATATTTGTTGAAAGGTATCCGCCTGAAAAAGCCGAGAAAATGGCTCGTTTGGCAGTTGAAATTTTAGAACCCCTAGTTAGAAAGGATGAGGAAAAAGTTAAAAAAGCCTTGGAGAGTTT
>JANZKC010000015.1:0-3119 GCA_025061115.1 Candidatus Culexmicrobium cathedralense
CATAACTGTTTCTAAGTATCCCCCGATTTCTTTAAGGCCTGTTGATGCCTATCTCTCGCCGACAGCCTATCCCGGCTCAAGAGAGACAAATCTCTACATTATACTGGAAAATAACGGAAATTGCACGATAAATTCAGCTGAATTTAACGTAACTTTGCCGGAGGAATTCACAGTTAGCAATCCGCGGGCAACAGTTGGCTTTGTAGATGTAGGAGACAGATTTACATTAGCGTTCTCTGGAATCTCAATTTCTAAAGATGCAAGTTTGGGTGCATATAATGCTACTTTGTTTGCTGATGCAAGCGCATCAACAGAAGACGCAGTTAGATACAACACAACATTAAGTTTAAAGGTTAGCTTTGAGGTGATATCTCCACCCGTAGAAGAACCATTTTCAATTTCCGCTAT
The DNA here is from genome assembly GCA_025061115.1 of Candidatus Culexmicrobium cathedralense. Taxonomy (GTDB): domain Archaea; phylum Thermoproteota; class Methanomethylicia; order Culexarchaeales; family Culexmicrobiaceae; genus Culexmicrobium; species Culexmicrobium cathedralense. Next base: position 409 of record JANZKC010000015.1, read on the forward strand.
AAATACGCTTTATCAAGGCTCCGCCGCACCATTACTTCCTTCAGCAAGAGAGGTGACCATACGAGTTCATCTGCTTAACACGTTGCCAAATTCAATTAGCGCCATCTGGGTAACACCGGAATTTCCAGAAAATATAAGTGTACTCTCTGTTTCCGGAACCTACCTTAATGGGATGGGACCGGGGGGAACATGTTACATTGATATAACAGTCGAAGTAAATAAGACCGCCCGGCATGGCATATATAACTGTAAACTTTATGCGGAATACTTAAGGATAGAAGACGGTTCGTCCTATATTGCTGATCAAACATTAGAGTTTCAAGTATTCGTTGAAAGCCCTCATCAATATCTTCCAAGCATTGATCTAATGGATGCGCATTGGGGCTATCCGGATCCCACACCTGTGTATGAAATGTCAAGGTATGTTCCGCTAACTTTAGACTTTGTCAACATAGGAAGATATGATGCCGTAGCCGTTAGGGTTAATGCATCCTCAAACTTCCTCATTCCAGTAAAGGATTATGACTTTTGCACAGTTAGGTTGGCTTCTGGAGCAAGCTGTACGGCTGTTCTCTACTTTGATATAAACACAAGTGAACCAAATGTTCCATTAAACGTCTCTCTGAATTATGTTTTTGAAAGTTTCGGCGCATGGCTAAATGTGACGAGAAAGTTTCAGTTATCACTTCCAGTTGAGAGCTATCCAGCATATGATAGCATGCTATATATTGTTGACTGCGGATGGCTAAACAACTATAACGTTTTTCCAGAAACCAACAACGCTACCTTCCAAGTTAAAATCGCGAATAGAGCGCCCTACCAAATAAGCGGAATAAAACTTCAGTTGGCTCTTCCAAAAGGCTTCTCATCCAAAGGCAAAGGAATAGCTGAGGCCTACATAGAGCAAACAGTTAGAAGCCTAGCAACGTTTACGGCGCAGTTCACAGTTTCAGTGGGCAATATTTCACCCGGCCATTATAGTGCAAATCTTACAGTTGACTATATCATGCTTTCAGGAGGCCCTGGAACAAGGAGAATTGAAAACTTTACCATACCAATAACAGTGAATGATGACAGCTCAGCGCTAGAATTTATTGAAGCTACTTGGCTAGAAGGTTCAGTTGGTCCGCAAACATATGGCGCCCATCTCACCATAATCGTTAGAAACAACTTTATTGACTCTATAAAAGGAGCGATACTGGAATTTGATCTTCCAGAAGGCATGCTGAATGCAATAGATAATTCAAGCTATGTTAAAGTTTCGCCCATCGACCTCACTCAGCCACTTGAACTACCAAGTCTAAACGAAATTTTAGGTACATATTTAGGTACGCTACAGATGGCTTCACAAACATACAGTAGAGGCGACATTCTAGTTTTTGTCGCCAAGATAAACGTGATTGATGTAACTCTTGGAGACTACAAAATTGATGGTATAATTTCGTACATTGATGAGTGGGGTACCCCGCGGAAAACGCCCATAAGCTTTAGCGTCCCTGTTCTGGGAAGAACAGAGTATGTCGAAGTCTACATGAATAGAACCGTTAGGATCAGAAGCCGCTTCACAAATGCCACCCTCATCATCGCAAATAGAGGAAGTGGCCCAATGTATGATGTACACATTATAGTATTTCCGTATCAAGGCTATCCCATCTTAATGGCCTCGCCAGCAGTAAGCCATATTCAAGAAATAAACGCAAAAGAAGAATGCGAAATCCCCATAAGCCTTGCATATAATCCCATCGGCTACTATTCCGCATTTGGAGAGGGAGCCACTATAAGTTATGGACCTGTTCCCTTCACGGTTTCAGTGATTTATCGCGACGCTGTCGGGGACTCAAAGGCCGTTAACAATTCAATCGTCGTAGTTGTTGAACCATTCATAGACTTAGTCATAAAAGATTTGAAAGCAGTAGGAAGTAATTCCTCTTCGAGCGTTACTGGGGTCATTATAAATTATGGTTCTGCGACAGCCAGCAGAGTTGAAGTATGCGTCAAAATAGGCGATGTGTCCAAATCGTCTTTTATAGGTGATGTGGAGTCTGGCTCTCAAGTGGCCTTTAAGGTGGAAGTACCCGCCTACAATGACTCGGCGATTTTGCAGCTTAGCTACTATAACGCCTTAGACGAACTAACCATAGAAGAGAAGCCAATAAGCATTATGTATCAAGCGGAAGAAATTGCGCCACCGCCCGAGCAAGGGATGCCAGCAATTGAAAGATGGATAATTATTGCAGCTGTTATCGTTTTTCTGTTCGTTTCAGCACTGCTCATCTATAAAATGATGAAAAAAACTAGATTTGGAGAGATGAGTCAGCAGTCATGAAGCTAAATGTTTTAATTGATTTTTTCAGAATTTCACTGAAAGCTCTCAGCGAAAGAAGAGTTAGGGCGGTTCTAACCATAATTGGAATCTCGATAGGCCCACTTATTTTAGTTATGATGGGTTCTGTTGTTGGCAGCTACTCTGAATATGTCGTTGAAAGAGTTACTTCGCTTGGTCAGAATGCAATTGCAGTTTTTCCTAGGGAAAACTACGAGTTCAGCCAGGAAGACCTAAACTATATTAGGTCTTTAACCGAGGTTAAACGTGCAGAGCCATTCTATTCTATACAGGGGACAGTTAGAAGAGGCAATGAGGAACTCAGAGTTTCAATTTTCGCCGTTGATTATTCACTTCTTTTTGAGGCAATAGGCAGCCTCGAAATAGG
>JANZKC010000016.1:0-2939 GCA_025061115.1 Candidatus Culexmicrobium cathedralense
CTCGTACTCAATTTCTTTCCATTTGCCAACATACTCTTCAACCAGCACTTGAGATATCATGCTTTGAGCTAAAGCTTTGGTTGCCAACCGCTTTAACTCATCCGCGTTGTGGGCAACGCTGGAGCCCCTCCCTCCTAGAGTGTATGCCACCCTCAAGATGACCGGATAACCTATTTCATCAGCCGCCTTCATGGCCTCCTCGACTGAGATGGCGGATTTGCTTCTGAGAACGGGTATTTCCGCCTTAATCATTGCTTGTCTGAAAAGTTCTCTATCTTCGGTTGCCTCGATAGCTGATATTGGTGTTCCTAAAACTTCAACTCCGTATTTTTCAAGTATGCCTTCCTTTGCCAGTTGAACGCCGCAATTTAAGGCTGTCTGGCCTCCGAAGCCAAGCAATATTCCATCAGGCTTCTCTTTTTTAATAACTTCCTCAACATAACGGGGTTCAACTGGGAGGAGGTAAACTTTGTCTGCTAACCGCGGATCAGTTTGTATGGTTGCTACATTCGGATTGATGAGGACTGTTTCTATTCCCTCTTCTCTCAACGCCTTGAGACATTGGCTTCCAGAATAGTCAAATTCTGCGGCTTCGCCAATTTTTATTGCGCCGCTTCCCAGAACCAGAACTTTCTTTATCCATTCAAACTTCGGCATCCATTCATCCCTTCATGAGAGCTACAAAGCTGTCAAAAAGGAACTCAGTGTCGTATGGCCCCGGACTTGCTTCCGGATGGAATTGCACGGCGAAAATAGGCTTTTCTCTATGTTTCAAACCTTCGACTGTGCTGTCATTTGCATTTACGAACCAAACCTTCAGCTCCGTTTCGTTTAGGGAGTTTACGTCCACAGCATAGCCATGATTTTGAGTTGTTATGTAGCACCTGTTTGTTTCGAGGTCAAAGGCAGGCTGGTTTTGTGAACGATGCCCATACTTCATCTTGTATGTGTCTGCACCCAAGGCCAGAGCCACTATTTGATTTCCGAGACAGATTCCCATGACTGGGAACTCTTCTTCTATGAGTGTTCTGACACATTCTATTGTTTCTAAGCATTTCTTGGGATCTCCAGGGCCGTTGCTTACAATGATTCCGTCAGGCTTATACTCCATGATGTCTTCAGCTGGATAATTGTATGGAACACGGATTACCTTAAGCCCGCGCGTAACAAGATTCATTATGATACTGTTTTTGGCGCCACAGTCAATTAACACAACAACTTTTTTACCTTCAGGGTTATAGCATACCGGATGCTTTATTGAGACTTCGCTAACCAGGTTTCTTAAGTTTGGGTCTGGAACATCCTTAACCTCTTCTAAAAGCTTTTCAACTTCTGGCTCTTCTCCTTCATCAAACACTTGAAGTACTCCGCGCATTACACCGCTGGTTCTTAGCCTCTTCGTGATCATCCGCGTGTCCACCCCGTAGATTCCGGGAACTCCCTCTTCTGCAAGCCATTCGTCCAATGTCTTTCTGGAAGCCCAGTGGTGAGGATTCTTGCAAAGTTCGTGAATTACAAGTCCAGCAACTTTGATTCCGTCGGACTCGAAGGGAGGTGATAACTCTCCATTCGGGCGTGCTGGAACGCCGTAATTGCCTACCAAGGGATAAGTTAATGTTAGGATCTGACCATGATAGGAGGGATCTGTTAAAGATTCTACATAGCCCACCATTGATGTTGAGAAAACAACTTCTCCTGTCACTTTCCTGGTTGCTCCAAACCCAAAGCCAGTGAAGAACGATCTGTCCTCTAAAACTAGTACTGCCTTTCTTTCTTGGGGCACAATTCCTTTACCCAGAAGCCCTATCAAACTTTTGCACCACAATTTTTAAATTTTTTGGCGGCATTAGACTGCACAATTTTCGAAACTGACTCGCTGAGTTTTCTGTGGGTGCCCGCGAGTTTTGCCTCTATTTCGGCTACTTGTACATTCATTGATGTTAGAAGATTTTTTCGAGAATCAAGCATTCTTCGAACTTCAGTTGGAGATGGCCCTCCTTGGATGTTATGGGTTTTAACAAAGCCAATCACGTCGGCGGCTTTCAGATCGCTTGCACTTATCTTCAATGGCACGCCAGCGATTTCCTCAGCAGTTTCTTTAAGCATTTCTGGCGTTGCATCCTTAAGGGTAAGTCCATGCTCACTTAGCCGTCTTACAAAGGCGCCAACAATCTTGTGGGCTGTTCTGAAAGGAACCCCATGTTTTTGGAACAGTAATTTTACGAGTTCGGTTAATGTTGAAAACGTTAGGGTTGGACTTTCTGTAGTTTGCTCTTTGGGTTTACAGAGCATCATTAAATCGGATAAGATATTAAGAGACTCGTTGACTTTTTGAAGCGACTCCCAGAGTTTTGGTGTAACCTCTTGAAAGTCTAAATTGTAGCCTGACGGCAGAGACTTTAAGGTCAATGCGCAAACCGTGAAATTGCCTATTACATGACTCATCCTTGCACGGATAACCTCAAGAACGTCAGGGTTCTTTTTATGCGGCATTATACTGCTAGTCGAGCAAAATTCGTCCGGAAGCTCTATCAGATCGAATTCGGGCGTGCTCCAGATTATTAGGTCTTCAGCTAAGCGGCTTATGTCAATGGCAATTATCGATAGAATTCCAAGTGTTTCCAAAATAAAATCTCGGCTGCCAACAGCATCTATGGAATTCTCGAGAACTTCATCGAAGCCTAAAAGCTCCGCAATTCTTTCTCTGTTTATGGGAAAACTCGTTGCAGCCAAAGCCGCCGCGCCCATGGGGCAACCGTTAACCCTAACATAACATTCTATAAGTCTTTGCAGGTTTCTTTGGAAAGCGTCGAATTGACATAGAAGGTAGTGGGCGAAGGTTATAGGTTGAGCTGGCCTTAAGTGAGTGTATCCGGGTATAATTGTCTCGACATGTTTTTCAGCCTTTTTTAGAAGATTCTTCTGGAACTTAAGCATAA
>JANZKC010000017.1:0-2921 GCA_025061115.1 Candidatus Culexmicrobium cathedralense
AAATGACCATTCGAGAGTTAAGAGCAGCTTATAGAGCATTGGGAGTTAGTTAGATGGAGATTTCGGGAAAGACTAAAGTCTGTTGCGTAATAGGCGATCCGATAGAGCATTCCCTCAGCCCTCCAATGCACAATGCTGCTTTCAGGCATCTGAAACTCGATTTCGTCTATGTAACTTTTAGAGTTAAAAGGGAAGAGCTGGAAGACGCTGTGCGGGGTGTCCGCGCCCTACAAATTCATGGGTTAAACGTGACGATGCCCCACAAAACAGCCATCATTAAATATCTAGACGAAATAGACCAAACGGCAAAGGCCATTGGAGCCGTCAACACAGTTCTTAACGCTGATGGGAAACTTATAGGCTTTAACACTGATGGTTTGGGTGCATTAAACGCCCTAAAAAATAACCAGGTTGAGCTGCGTGGCAGAAAACTCCTGCTTTTAGGGGCCGGCGGGGCAGCGAAAGCCATAGCCTTTCATCTTGCCCCAGAAGTTGAAGAACTTAGAATTCTAAATAGAACAGGAGAAAAGGCAAGACAGCTGGCCAGTTTTCTACAGGAAAATTTTAACAAGAAGGTTGCGGGAGACACCCTTTCATCAAGCCTACTAAAGGAGTGGCTTAAGGATGCAGACATACTCGTTAACGCCACTTCGGTGAGTATGCATCCAAACTCTAACCGGACGCTGGTTAAACGTGAATGGTTAAGACCCGAATTAGCCGTAATGGATATTGTCTACAATCCGCTAGAAACAAGGCTCATAAAGGATGCGAAGGCTGTAGGGGCTAAAGTCGTATATGGCACTGAAATGCTTGTTTATCAGGGAGCAGCTTCCTTTGAAATCTGGTGTGGCCGTCCAGCCCCAGTGGAAGTTATGAGAGAGGCTGTTCTAAAAAACCTCAAAGAGGCGGGAATTGCTAATTGACTGGTCAGGCAAAGGCGATAAGCTATGGAGCAGCCACAATAATAAACGCAATCGCTACCGGAAAAGGAGCAGCCTTCGGAGTAGACCTATGGACAAAGGCTGAAGTCAAATTAACAAGCAATCCAGGAATAGTTGAAGGCGAAATTGTCTCGGACCCAGCTGAAAAACCAATTTTAATTGAGAAAACCGTAAAAAGGGTTCTTGAATATTTCGGCCTTAAAGAAAAGTATGGCGCCAAAGTAAAAACATGGTCCAACATTCCAATCGCTAGGGGTTTAAAAAGCAGCAGCGCCGCAGCAAATGCGATAGCGCTAGCCACAGTAGCTGCGCTAAACAAAGAACTCAACGACTTAACCATAGTTAACCTCGGAGTAAACGGGGCTCTAGACGCAAAAGTTACTATAACAGGCGCCTTTGACGATGCTTGTGCCTCCTATTTCGGAGGCATAGTAATCACCGACAATCTTAAAAGGAAAATAGTCAAACGCTTCGCTGCACCTGAAAAACTGACAGTTTTGTTTCACATTCCGAAAGAGAAGGCTTACACCATAAACTCTGATGTCCCTAGAATGAAAGCTGTTGCGCCGCTTGTTAAAATAGCCTATAAGGAAGCTTTAAGAGGAAACTTTTGGTCGGCCTTAACTCTTAATGGATTAATTTACTCCTCGGCTTTGGGATATGATCCGTCAATAGCTGTAGACGCTTTAATGGCTGGTGCGACGGCGGCTGGATTATGCGGAAAGGGACCAGCCACAACAGTTGTTGTTTCAAACGAGAAAGTTGATTCAGTTAAGGATGTATTGGCAGCCTATGAGGGGGATACGCTGCAAACGCGACTAAACAATGAAAAAGCAAAGGTTTTGAGCTGATTGTATGACTCAGGTAGTTATTAGGCGAACTGAAGCTTTAAGCGGCGAGGTCGTTGCTCCACCGTCTAAAGCATATACGCATAGAATGCTAATCGCCGCTCTCTTGTCAAACGGAGTTTCAAGAATAGAAAATTATTTGGTTTCAGATGATACTTTGGCGACGCTGCATGCCGTTGAAGCTTTTGGAGCGGAAGTGAAACGCAACAAAAACATTTCAGAAGTCAGAGGAGTGGAGCAGCTTAAAACGCCGGAAAGGCCTGTGGACTGCGGAGAGTCTGGAGCTACTCTCCGATTTATGATACCAGTAGCCGCTCTTGCCCCGGGAGATACAACCTTCATTATGGGGCCTTCCCTAAGTAAAAGGCCCCTGACGCCGCTGCTTCAAAGTCTTAGACAGCTCGGGGTGAAAACTCAATATCAAACTGGCGAATTATACGTGAAAATTCGAGGCAGAGGGATCAACGGGGGTGAAACAACTTTAAGGGGCGATATCAGCTCCCAATTTATCTCCGGCTTGTTGTTCGCTTGTCCAATGGCGAGGAGAGACACCGAAATCATCCTAACAACGCCGATGGAATCCAGAAGCTATGTTCAAATGACGGAGGAAATCCTGAACAGACACGGGGTCAAAGTTTTCATTTCTGAAGATTTTAGACGGATAGAAGTGCCGTGCAGCCAAAACTATCGCCCATGCAATCACATGGTTCCGGGAGACTTTTCTTCGGCAGCCTACCTTTTGGCCGCTGCCGCCGTAACTTCTTCAAAAATAAAAGTCAGAAATCTTGATTGCAACACAAGACAAGGCGATAAGGCGATTTTAGATATCCTTAAACAGGCAGGTCTGGAGGTAAAGGCTGGTGAAGGTTTCGTTGAAGTTGAAGGTACACTTAGCAACCCTATTAATCTGGATGCAAGGGACGTGCCGGATCTCGTTCCGGCGTGCGCAGCTATTGCATGCTATACTGAGGGCGTATCCAAGATTCACAACGCTAAAAGGCTTAGGTACAAGGAATCCGACAGGCTGGCGGCCATCTACACCGAGCTGAGAAAAATGGGTGCAGACATAACCATCAAGAGAGACAGTTTAACAATAAGGGGTCCATGTGAAATGCATGGAGCAATCATAGAC
>JANZKC010000018.1:0-2918 GCA_025061115.1 Candidatus Culexmicrobium cathedralense
TCATGATAAATCTTTATTGTGAGCTTGTCGTTTGAAAATTCTAGACGCATTATCTGATAATCAAACTTCAACGGTTTTCTCCGCTTTTCATCATCGATCGTGTAATAGCGGTTCACAAGAAAGAAATCCAGAACTTTAAAGCTTTCATTCTTAAGGTAGTTTAAATAGCGTTTCAGTTCAGTTTCGTCTAGATAATTGAAGTTTGCCCCGTCGGCAACTCCAATTTCGAATATTATGCTGAATCCTCCGCTTATTCCATTGAATATGCGGCTTGATGGAAGTTCTCTTCCGTTTAGGTTGTATAATGATTTGATTATTTTCTTCTGGACTGATATCAGCGGAGCGTCAATTTTGAAGGTTTTTGTTTTATGGATGAAAATTGGAAAGTTTTCAAATTTTCCTAGCAATCTGCTCTCCGCTATTTCAGCTTTCTCTTTCTTTCATTTTTCTAATTTTCTCTAAATTGTCCAGAAGGGAGGATAAAATTGCGCCTAGCTTCTGGAGTTTTTCAACATCTACTTCATTCTTTATTCTCTCTTCTATCTCCTCTATTTTTGCAATAACTGTCTCTTCAAGCTTCGTTAATACTAGAGGTTTTGCGGCATGCAGCGGAGTCTCTCCTTCCTTCACAACTATGACTTGCTTTTGACATTTTGCACACCACAGTTCTCCGCTTTTAAGTTTAAAAAGCGGTGAGGCGCACACTGGGCATGCTAAGTTTGTGAGGGTTGCTCCTCTTCGAAGTAAATCTGCCATGCTTTTTATGGGCTTTGACTCTGAGTTTTCAGTCAATTTTAAAACCTCGAATGAATATTAGTAAGAGTAGATAATTTGAGTTTCGTTTCGTAAACCTCTAATCGGAGGGGTAAGCCTTGGTTAGTAAGAAGAAGTTGAAGGAGTACGAGGAGCGAATTAAGCAGGCAACCATGGTTTTAGGAGAAGTCTCTGAAGATACAACTACTCCACGTAACATTAGAAGGGCGGCAAAAGAATCAATCGAAGCTTTGCATAATGAAGAGTTTAGCTTTGGAGTTCGAGCTTCAAATGCAATATCAATATTGGATGAAATTTTGCAGGACCCAAACATGCCCTCCTACACGCGGGTAAAACTCCTTAACGTAATGGCAATTTTAGAGGCAATAAAGGACTAACATAATTCTCTCCCATTTTTGAATTAAGATTCAAGTTTCGGTAAAAATATATGTTAGATAGTCCATGTTGTTTTGGGCTTTCGGAGGAAAACCATTGAAGTATGATGTAATTATTGTCGGCGCGGGACCGGCTGGAATATTCTCCGCCCTAGAGCTGGCTGAAAACACCGACCTAAAAATTCTGATAGTTGATAAGGGGCCGGACATCGACAAGCGTAAATGTCCTGCAAGCCGAGGAATAGAATGCCTCCACTGCGAGCCATGCGCGGTTCTTTCAGGCTGGGGAGGAGCCGGAGCCTTCAGCGACGGAAAACTAACGCTTTCAACAGAAGTAGGCGGATGGCTAAGCGAATACATCCCAAAAGAAGAACTTCAAAAACTCATAGAATACGTAGATAGCATATACTTGAAGTTTGGAGCCCCACGCAGGGTTTATGGAGCTGACCCGGCAAAAGTTGAGGAAATAGAGAGAAAAGCTTCTCTTGCTAGACTTAGACTTATACATCAGAAAATTAGGCATATGGGAACAGAAAAATGCGCCGAAACCTTGCGGAAGATGAGGCAATACCTAAACAGCCGCGTAGACGTGAGAATGCGGACAGAAGTTAAAGGACTCATAGTCAAAAACAGAAAAGTTGAAGGCGTAGAAACCGTTAAGGGCGAGAAAATTTTAGGAAAATACGTGATTGTTGCTCCTGGGCGAAGCGGAGCTGAATGGCTAAAAACAGAAGCCCAAGCGCTTGGATTAAAAACGTTAAATAACCCAGTTGACGTCGGGGTTAGAGTTGAAGTTTTAGCAAGCGTAATGGAAGAATTGACAAGCGCGCTCTACGAGCCGAAATTCATCTATTACTCAAAATTCTTCGATGACCAAGTTAGAACTTTCTGCGTCGCGCCCTACGGCGAAGTAATAACCGAATCCTACAACGGCGTACTATCAGTTAATGGACAAAGCTACGCAAATAGAAAGACTCCAAACACAAACTTTGCCATACTCGTCAGCACACGCTTCACAGAACCATTCAAGGAACCAATAGCCTACGGAAAATACTTGGCTAGACTAGCGAATCTCCTAAGCGGAGGAATAATAATTCAAAGACTAGGCGATCTAGAATCTGGAAGAAGGTCAACCCAAGAAAGAATCAACAGATGCGTCGTAACTCCTACGCTTAAAAATGCGACACCCGGCGATTTAAGCTTCGTCCTCCCATATAGATACCTCACAGACATTATGGAAATGCTTAAGGCGCTGGATGAGGTAAGCCCAGGAGTATACTCGAAGGATACGTTGCTTTACGGAATTGAAGTGAAATTCTACTCTTCAAGGCTTAGACTTAGCGGGTGTCTAGAAACCGAGATAAGAAATCTCTTTACAATTGGAGATGGCGCCGGTGTAACAAGAGGCCTCATTCAAGCTTCGGCATCAGGAGTAATAGCCGCAAGAGAAATAATAAAAAGAGAGAAGAAATAACCAGTAAGAGAGGCAGTGAAACTCAAAGTTCTTCGAAACTTTTCTCCATGTCTTAAGGGGCTATCAAGAAGAATCTAATTACTTATTCTTTTTGCTAGAATGGCAGTAAACTTAGGTTAATAAATGTTCTCAAGCATATGTCAACTGCGAAAATCATAAGTACCAGTCCCAGCAAGATTAGTAGAGTTCCATATCCTTTAGATTTTAGTATTTTTGCGCTTTTCTCGCCAGCAAAACCCATGAAGGTCAGCCAGAAGTAGTCTAACCATACGTGAGCCATGTACATTAGGAATAGA
>JANZKC010000019.1:0-2670 GCA_025061115.1 Candidatus Culexmicrobium cathedralense
ATAGAGGACACAGTATTAGTCAAAAGAAGAGGAGCTGAAAGATTAACTAAGGGCCCATATACGTTGACGCCTAGCTAGTTAAGCTGTAGTTTCCCTTTTTCTATCTTTCAATTCGGTGAAAATCCACTGTCCAGTGAGGATTGCTCCTATAGGGGCCAGGTAGGTGATTGTTGGAATTATTCTAACCTTAGGAGCGATAGATGTAAGTAATTCAATTTTACAGCTTATGCTTGCGGCGTGAAGGTTTCTATTGACAATGATGAATGAGGCGTTAACCAGCCCGCTTGGAGTATATTCCAGAGTAGTACTTCCTTCATTAATTTCTTCGTCTAGCAGAATTTTATCAGTGTTTTTTTGCTTGAATTCATCAAATTTCGTTAAATTATAGTATCCGATTGCCTCCAGCAGAATGTCCGGGCGAACGTTAATGATGTATAGCTCTATAGTAGTGTTTGTATCAAGTCTAACCCTTACGGAAACTTGCGGATTGAAACTGAACACTTGAGATCCGCTTAACATGAGTGTTTCTGGTTCTAGATGATGAGTTTCATCAATTGAGATGCCGACATTTGCTGAAGGAATAAAAACCAAAATTGTTAATGCCGCGCATACGGCTAAAAGAACAGCCCCTATTCTTCCAAGAGCTACGCTTATTCTCTTCATATGTTCAGCCTCCTACTAAAGTAGTAGTAGGCGATTAGGAACGCTATTATCACTAGACAGTATCCTCCGCCAATGTATGCCAAGACTTCGTTAAAGTTTGGATTCCATAAAGTTTCTCCGCCTATTAAGCTGCCTAACGGGTTGAAATAGTACTGTAAAGCTAGACTGGGATTAAGAACTGATAATGCCTTTAAGGGAAGGGGATTTCCGGTCGTAATTGACAGGGCAGTTAGTATTCCGGAAGTGACGGAAAGCGCGAAATAAAGCACTATGCCCAAAACAAGCGCTAATCCACCCTTTCGAATTTTCATTGCCACTATTAGAAGAATGGCAGTTAAGAAGAGCGGATAGGAAAGGGAAGCTAAATAGGAAAACACTACTGTTGTGAGATTGGCGGAAACCGTTTGCGGCGCCATGATAAAAAGCGCAAAGAATTGTATTCCAAGAAACATCAGCAAGGATATGCCTAGCGCCGAAAGAAGCTTGGCGGTTAACACCATATGCCTTTTCAAGGGATATGAAAGCAAAGTTTGAATTGTTCCCTTCTCAAATTCGCTTCCAAAGCCATAAACCACATTCTTAAAGATTAAAATGAGAAATATGAATAGGGGCATTCCCATCTGGATGCTCACAAGTTGATAGGTATAAGCCTCCCCACTTCGAGGAGAAAACATTGAAGTGATTCCGCCCCCCAGGCCAAGGAAGGCAAATGTGCTTATTGCATATAGAAAGGCGAAAACTTCCAATATTGGAAATCTAAAGTCCTCGTGAATCGAAGCTGCTAAAATTTCAAGAAATGGATGCCCCTTTCTTCTTTCCATTATCTCTTCATCTCCTTTTCCTTCACAACTTTGTAGTAGAGCTGTTCAAGTGAGGCTGTTCCAAGCTCTATCCCCATAATTGTCGCGCCAATTTCTTTGGCAATTTTCGGCGCATCCTCATAAATGTTTGATTCGGCGCCTTCAACAGCAATAAGCGAGACTCCCCTGCTATCAACAGATATTCTCTCTACATAGGATAACTTTCTGAGACTATCGGCGAATTTTTCAGGCTTATCCGTGGTTATCCTAATAGCCTTGGCGGAATACTTCTCAAAAAGCTCAGTTAATAAGCCTGAAGCTAAAACCATTCCCTCATTTATTATTGCAACTGAGTCACAAACTCTGCTTAACTCCGGAAGAATATGGGAAGAAATTAGGAAAGTGACTTTCTCCTCCTTATGAAGATTCAAAATTAAATCAAGAAGATTGCTTCTAGCCTCAGGGTCTAAATTTGAAGCTGGTTCATCGGCAATTATAAGCTTGGGACTATGAATTAGTGCATGTGCAATCGCAAACTTCTGCAACATGCCCGCCGACAAACCTTTAATTTCCCTATCATAAGCATTTAATCCAACAAGTTCCAAAACTTCTTGCGCTCTTGACTCTGGCACACCGAAAATTCTGCATGTCCTCCTTAAGTAATCCGAAACTTTATGATGAGACGGAAAATATGGCTTCTCATAGATTACACCTATTTTCTCTCTTATTTTTGGGTTGTCCCACGGATTTTCGCCAAAAACTGAAACTTTTCCCTCGTCAGGCTTTAACAGGCCGAGAATAATCTTTATCGTCGTCGTTTTCCCGGCTCCATTAGGCCCTATTAACCCCATTATTGAACCTTCATTGACCTTCAAGTCTAGTCCATTTACAGCTTTAATTCTGCCGTAACTTTTATGAATATTTTCTGCGACTATCAGTTCAGACATGCCTTTATTCTCCATGCTTTGAGAAACTTATTCTTCCTAGCTCTTATTCTAATTCTCTTCGGTCTTTTAAGTCTTTGAGCTGTTTGTCGTAAATGTTAAAAATGGGGGGATGAGAGAGGCTTATCTGTTAAGCGTTCAGCGTCCTAATACTTTCTTTGCTGCAATCTCTATGTCTTCAGCCTTAACAGTTTTTCTCCCTGCATGCATGGCGTAGTCTAGGGCTTCCTTAGCGATCTTAATCCCTATCTCCTCTAGCGCCT
>JANZKC010000020.1:0-2627 GCA_025061115.1 Candidatus Culexmicrobium cathedralense
TGCTTGGGCACTTCTAACATCCTCTGTAAAAGCGGATATTACAACGGCCAAGGCAAGCGAAGAAAGTAACGAGACGAAAAGGGAAATTCCCATTAGAACATAACCCAGCGGAGTTGGAGTCAACCCTAATTCAGCCAGATCCACGCCAATCCCAGTTGGAATAAGAGTAAACATTGAACCCATATAGTAGGTGAACCCTATAAGATAGGCTACTGCCCCAATTAAGGCCACAATTATTGAACCAAAAAGTTTACCCATCAATATAGTAAAGCGATTAATTGGAAGACTAAGTAAAGTTTCAAGCGTTTTCTCCTCCTTTTCAGAAGCAACCGATGTAGCAGCCAACTGCATGGCCATTACAATTATAATCATAATAGCGATCGGAGTGACGACATACTGAGACATGGCTAAATTGAAAAGCATTGAAGGAGGAATAGGTACAGGTTGTCCTTTAACAACAGAGTTTTCTGAAACTATAAAGGGATCTGGAGACCAAAGTCGCTTAATTCTTTCAATTAGAGAGCTTACAGCTTCTGAGCGGGCACTTTCAACCATTCCGGAGCCCTTGTAAACACTATAGATTTTAAGCTGAGCTTTCCTTCCTTCAGTTATATTTTGGCTGAATCCATCTGGAATAACTATTAAATCGGTGAGGTTGTATTCTTGCATCCGCTGTACAGCTTCGATTTCGCTATTCGCCTCATTTATTGGGATTACATCTGCGCTTAAGCCTTTCAGATTTTCAATTAGAGTTTGACTCCAGTTGCCATGATCAAAGTCTGCTACTCCCACTGTAACTTGTTTCATGCCCTCTTGAACCTGGGTAAAAACAGACTGCATGACAGCACCCATTATTGGAAACATTATAACTGGAACTATTATCATCCCAAGCAATATTCTGGGATCCCTGACGAGTTCCTTAACTTCCTTAGAAACAATAGCTTTTAGATCTCTAAGCATAACTTGTCACCTTGACGAATACTTCCTCCAAATTTTCAGCTTTATACTCAGCTTTAAGCTCTTCAGGTCGCCCTTCAGCCACGATCTTTCCTTTATGAATAAGCGCTACCCTATCACATAGATACTCAACTTCAAGCATGTTATGGCTTGAAAGCAAAACAGTGACGCCAAATTCTTTAACGTAGTTTTTTATGATGCTCCTAACATGAAAGGAATGAACCACGTCAAGGCCACTTGTAGGCTCATCAAGAATGGCCAACTTAGGCTTGATCATTAGGGCTCTGGCAACTAGAAGTCTACGTTTCATTCCCTTACTATAGGTTTTTATTCTATCATGAAGCCTTTCGCCAAGTCCAGAAATTTTAACGGCATCCCTAACCATGGCTTCAGCCTCATCCTTGCTCTCAGCGTTAAAACTCGCCATAAACCTCAAGTATTCAATTCCGGAAAGGTTTTTGTAAGCTCCAGCCTCCTCCGGAAGATAACTGATAATTTTACGAATCTCCTCCGCCTTCTCAACTACATCTAATCCGAAAACTTTAACACGACCAGAAGTAGGTAAAAGTAGAGTAGCAATTATTCTCAACGCCGTAGTTTTTCCAGCGCCATTAGGCCCTATAAGCCCATAAATCTCTCCGTTTTCAACCTTAAATGATAGCCCATCTAACGCCCGAATGTTGCCGAACACCTTAACTAAATTGTCTACTTCGACTGCCGCCAAATCTGGATGCCTCAAAGTATTTGTTCTCTCCAATAACAGCATGAAACGATTATTTAAACTTTCGTGAATTCCTTCATTATTAATTGTGAAAAAGGAAAAATAACTGATTTTTATGGTTTTTGGCATGATTTATGCGTAAAACTTATAAAAGGTTAAAGGTGATACCAAGCTTTACGTGAGGGATAAGATATGGGACAAATGGAAAAAGCTGGAGAATACGCATTTATAGCATTCGTGATAATAGCGATAATCTGCGGCGTAATTTTCGGTGCATGGAGTGACCTACAAACGCCCGAAAATGAAGGTTGGATTAACCTTATTTTAGTAATCTTGGGTATAATCGTCGGGTTTACAACAATAACTGAAAAGGAATCTCAACCATTTCTAGTGGCAGCAATAGCTCTCGTGGTGGCTGTGCAGATGTCAGATCCATTTGGAGCCATAGACAAAATTGCAGCTCCGCTGGGTTCAATAGCTGACTACATCGTCAAATATATCGCGGCCTTCGCAGTACCTGCAGCTGTAATACAAGCTATAAAGGCTGTTTGGGCATTAGCAAAGACAAAGTAATCTATATTTCTAATTCCCCTTTTTAATTCCCCTTTTTATGTTCAAATATTTTAGAATTAAATTAATAATAAGGAGGCTAGGGCTGCCAAGAAATTAGGTTTTCGGCTACTTTGGCTACCATGTCTACTCCTAGAATTTCTGTTTCATATAGCGGTATTATGGCTCTTACCATTGGCCACAGATCTCTTCTAATTATTTCCAAGTAAGCCTGCTGTTCCTTATACTTGTTAATCATATATTCGCTTACCTTCTTACCCTTTACCAGCTCTTCAGGGATGACTTGATTCACTATTACGCCGCCTGTTGGTATGTTAAAGCCTTGCACCATGCTTATGAATCTCTTAACGACGGCTATTGGTAATGCGAGGGGTAAAGT
>JANZKC010000021.1:0-2306 GCA_025061115.1 Candidatus Culexmicrobium cathedralense
TAGGCGGAGTGAGAAGAGATATCCCATCCGATATGGCTCCAAAGATAAAGAAAGGCGTTGACTTCCTAGAGAAGCGCATAGAGGAGTATATCAGAACAGTCCAGGCAGACTCAACCATTCGGGAAAGAACAGTAGAGGTTGGAATTTTGAAGCCTAAGGATGCCGTTGAGCTTTGCGCTGTAGGCCCAACCCTACGCGCCAGCGGAATAAAAAATGACATTCGAAAAGACGACCCATATGCGGCTTATGATGAAGTTCCATTCAACGTTGTAACAAATGATGGATGCGACGTTTACGCGCGGATAATTGTGCGTTGCGAAGAAATGCTTGAAAGCATAAAGATGATACGTTATGCGCTTGACAACATGCCTTCTGGCATGACGCGGGTGAGAGTTCCAATGGTTGTTCCGGCTGGTGAAGCTGTTTCTCGGGTTGAAGCTCCAAGAGGGGAACTAATCCATTACGCCAAGTCTAATGGAACAAGCAAGCCTGAACGCTATAAGGTTAGAAGTCCAACCCTAGCCAATATTCCTGCCTTATGCAAAATGCTTTTGGGGCAGCATGTAGCCGACATACCGATAGTCTTGGCTGGAATTGACCCATGCTTCGCATGTATGGACAGAATAGCAATAATAAACTCAAAAAATGGAAAAAAGAAGACTATGAGCCTTGAAGAGTTAAGGAGGTACTCGCGTAAATGTCGCAGGCTCCGCTAACACTAATTTTTCAAATACTTGTTTTTCCAGGTTTAGCCTTCCTTATACTGCTTGCTTTTCTAGCTGAATGGGTAGACCGAAAAGTTGTGGCTAGAATTCAAAGTCGATATGGACCATTATATACGGGGCCTTCAGGCGTTTTACAGCCAATAGCCGACTTCGTTAAACTTCTTTCAAAGGAGGATATTACACCTGAATGGGCCGACAAGCCAATTTTCTCTTTGGCTCCAATCTTATTCTTTAGCCTATCCTTAACCGCGCTATTTCTAATTCCAATTACAAGCGAAAATGCGCTTGTATCCTTTGAGGGAGACCTTATCCTCGTGATGTTCATTTTAACTATGCTTATAATAACCGTTTTCTTGGCTGGCTACTGTTCTGTGAGTCCATTCAGCCTCATCGGCGGAGTAAGGTCGGCTCTCCAGATGATTGGATATGAAATCCCGTTGGCTTTGGCTCTTATGGCTCCGGCGCTTACCTCTAGAACATTATCCATAAGCGGGATAGTTCATTGGCAAAGTTCAAATGGTATTTGGCTGATTGTTCTTCAGCCTATAGGCTTCGGAATTCTCCTAATTTGTATGCTTGCAGAGCTTGAATTTATTCCGTTTGATATTCCAGAGGCTGAAACGGAAATTGTCGCCGGTTGGATGACCGAGTTCAGCGGAAGAAAACTCGCCTTGTTCAGACTTGGAAAGAACATGAAAGTTTTGCTAGCTTCGGCGATTATCTCATCAATTTATCTTGGAGGCGCCCAACCAGCAGGCCCTATCCCGCCAGTCATAATTTTCCTAATTAAAACTTTTCTTGTTATAATCCTGTTTTCATTTTTACGCGCAGTATTTGCACGATTTCGTATAGACCAGATGGTTTCTGGAATGTGGAAATACCTTGTTCCCCTTGCAATTCTTCAGATAATTCTCGTTTCTGTAGGTGTGGGAGGATGAAATTTTGGCGATTATAAGAGAAGCCTTAAAACAGCTTTTCAGTCGGCCAGCCACAGTAAAATATCCGTTTGAGCGATTGACTGTTCCAGAGGGTTTCAGGGGCCGCCCAGTCTGGGACATGCATAGATGCATCGGCTGCGGTCTATGCAGTCGGGTATGCCCTTCCGGAGCCATCGAAATGATAGGTAAGGGGATGGAAGCAGAAATAACTCATTACGTTGATAGATGCATGTTTTGCGGACAATGCGCAGAGAGCTGTCCAAGAAATGCCATAACCATGACTAAGGAATTTGAATTAGCCGATTATAGCAGAGAGAAAATGGTTTATGAATATAAGAGGATAACATAAGTTGAGAGGAGTTGAAATCTGTTGGTGGCTTCTAGAGAATTAATCGCTTATAATGACCTCAAAAAATTAATAATTGAGCCTGGATTCTGCATTTTATGCGGCGCATGCGAGGCTGCATGCCCGATTCACGCATTAAAAATTGAACGTGACACGCTTCAATACTTATTTGATTGTTCAAGGCATTTAGAACTCTGTCCAATATGTTATGATGTTTGCCCATTCACTGAGGCTCTGTTACTTGAGACTTTAAGCTTTGTAACTGATGCGCCCTACAGAAGAGAGAGTATAGGCTAT
>JANZKC010000022.1:0-2200 GCA_025061115.1 Candidatus Culexmicrobium cathedralense
GAAATTCCAACAGTCCATTGGGAGGATATCGGCGGGCTCGAAGACGTTAAAAAGGAGCTTAGAGAAGCCGTAGAATGGCCATTAAAGAATCCTGAAATCTTCAAACGTTTCGGAATTCGGCCGCCTAAAGGGATACTGCTTTATGGTCCTCCCGGCTGCGGTAAGACTTTGTTGGCTAGGGCCGTTGCAACGGAGTCCGAAGCCAACTTCATAACCATTAAAGGACCAGAAGTATTCTCTAAATGGGTTGGCGAGTCTGAAAAGGCTGTACGGGAAGTTTTCCGAAAGGCTCGTATGGCGGCTCCAGCCGTAATCTTCTTTGACGAATTCGACTCGCTGGTTCCAAGGCGTGGAATGGGAGTTGGCGACAGCATGGTTACCGAACGCGTAATAAGTCAGCTTCTTACAGAAATGGATGGCATAATGCGTCTAGAAGATGTGGTTGTAATAGCTGCTACTAATAGGCCGGACATGATTGACCCGGCAGTTTTGAGGCCGGGCAGGTTTGATAGGTTAATATACGTGCCTGCTCCAGACGAAAAGGCTAGACTTGAGATATTCAAGATATACACCAAAAATATGCCCTTAGCAAAAGACGTTAACCTAGAGGAACTCGCTAGGGCTACTAAGGGCTACAGCGGAGCCGACATAGAAGCCCTATGCAGGGAGGCTGCCCTAAACGCCTTAAGGAGAGACCTAAACGCAAAAGAAGTGACCAAGGCCGACTTTGATGCAGCCATGGAGAAGATTGGCCCAAGCATATCGCCTGAAATAGAAGAATGGTATAAGAGCTTTATGAGGCAAATTAGACGCGTTCAAAGACCCCCATCACTTGTAGCCTAAACATTTGCCTTATTCAAAATTTAATGCTAAAATCCTCTAACGGTGAAGAAAATGAGTTTGAAGGGAGTATGGCGTCCTAGACCACTATCCACACTCATAGTTGAATTGCTACAAAAGAAGGGAGGTGCAACAACAGACAAGGAGCTATTAGCCATGTTACGAAGCCTAATAGGCGACGGAGTAAGCTTTACAGAGTTAAACCGCATTCTAATGAATCTTGAACTAGCAGGCCTCATCTACGTTTCTGGACCAATCAGAGGGAAAAGAAGAATAGAACTAAGAAAGAAAAGCTGATTCTAGCCATAATTTGGTGGGCCCGGCCGGACTTGAACCGGCGACCTTCGCCGCGTGAGGGCGACGTCCTACCAACTAGACTACGGGCCCAGCTGAATTTATCGTTTACTTCTTGAAGCATTGCGGTATAAATCTTTAATGTATTTTTGGCTAAAATCAAATCGGGATGGTTGAGGTGTGAAAAAATTCCATGTATTCCTACTAATTCTTCTTTCCTCTCTGGCGTTAGCGTGCATAGTTGGAGGCATAATTTTTCTAAGCGTAAAGCCCAGACGGTTTACGCCGTATGTGATAATTAATCCCTATGCGTATCGTGATTACTATCAAATTCCAGCAGATGAGAACACCACATTGGAAAAGATGTTATCTATTTCGAAAAATTTGGGATTTGAAGGAATCGGAGTTTATGGATTAGAAGGATGGATGGCTGAAAATAGGCTTCCACTCATCCTAGATCTGATAGAGGATTATGGTTTTGATGCAATAATCTACATTAATTGGCTGGACATAACAAAGAACGTTACAGATTCCTCATGCTGGAATCAGACTGGATTCCCATACAACCAGACTCAAGTCAGCGCTTTTCTAGATTATGTTGGGAATATAAGCTTGATTGCAAGGAATTTCGCTTGCGTTAAAGCTTACGTATTGCAGTATCCCTACTGGCAGAATGAAAGTTTAGATGAATGGAAAGAGTTTGTAGTTAATTTAATTGAATATCGACAAAATTTGCAAAAGATAATTAATAGGATACGTGCGACTGATCCAGAAAGAGAAATTTATCTTAGCAGTGACATGCTTGAAAGATGGTTTGGATCAGACTTTGAGGAATCCAGTAAGCTACCATACGATTTTGCCAATATAACTGGGTTTGGATTCAGTTGCTATTATGAGCCTGATAAGGACAAATGTGCCAAAGGATATATCAAGAAGCTCGAGTATTACTATGAGTTCTTTAGGGAGAAATCGAAGGAATACGCCTCTGGAAAAGTTGTTTTTAGCGAGTGGGGATTCAAGACAAATCCTTACGCCAAAACCAGTGAAGGGCTAGTCAAAAATGAGG
>JANZKC010000023.1:0-2177 GCA_025061115.1 Candidatus Culexmicrobium cathedralense
CTAACTAAGGCTTCAGACGTTGAACGCTTCATACTTTCCATGACAGCGGCAGATAAAGATCCAAGAAATATAAACAGTACAGATTATGTTGAAATTCTAAAAGGATTGTTCCATAATGGCCAGATAGGAACAGAAGAATGGCTTTTCGACGATTTCTGGGGAGTCTTAGCCCTCATATCAGCTGGGGAAGCTGCTAACTCAACAGAAATTCAAGAAACAGTTAACTTTATCAAAGAACACCAAAACGCTGACGGAGGCTGGGGATGGGCAATAGGAGCTGGAAGCGATGTCGACGACACAGCTGCGGCAATAATGGCATTAATCGCAGCAGGTGAAAACCCTCTAGCCGAAGAAATCCAAGAAGCTCTTGAATACCTTAGAGAAAACCAGCAGTCCGATGGAGGATTTCCAAGTTGGGGTGTTACAAATAGTGCCTCTGACTCATGGGCAATTGGAGCAATATGTAGCGTTGGACAAGATCCATATGAATGGAAGGTAAACGACACAAGCGTAATGGATCATTTGTTATCTTTGCAGAATGAGGATGGATCATTCAATTGGACAAGTTCTGATCCTCAATGGGTTAACAGAGCTCTCATGACAGCCTATGCCATAGTTGCGTTGTGTCAGAGGCAATATCCGGTTAACGGGTTATCTATTTATTTGAGGATTGAAGGAAACGAGAGAACCATATGGCGGGGAAGGGTATTTGTGGCGGCTTCGATTATAATCGATGATAATGGCACACAGCATTACTTCACTGAGCCGACAGCTTTAGGTGCTTTAGATAAAGCGGCTGAAATCGGCGGCTTCAACTACAAAGTTCAGCAAACAGCCTGGGGCCTATATCTGTATTCAGTTGCAGGGGAGTCAGCAGCCGGATTAAAGGGATGGTTGTATCGTGTGAATTATATTATGCCTTGGGTTGGGGCAGATAACTTCATTCTAAATGTCACATCGCCGCCTAGTCCGCCTCATGAAGAACTACTATTCTACTATGGAGAATGGACTTATCTGCCTCTCCGGATAACCGTTGACAAAACTGTAGTGCATACTGGAGAGGAAATAATGGTATTTGTCGAATACTTTAATGATACCAGCTCTGAGTGGTGCCCTCTAGAAAATGCGACAGTTCATTTCATGGGCAGACTTTATAGCACAAACGCGAGGGGCTATGCTATAATTACCGTCTACATTGATCCACTAATTTGGGCTGAAAAAGAAGGATTCATAAGAAGTGATACAATTAGAATAATAACATTACGACTTCCGTTACTGTTACGAGGGCCTTATTGGTACATGGGTGAAATACGGTATTGGATAGTAGTTTTGGAGTACCGAGCGGTCCGATTGTTGGAATAGAATTAATGGTAACGATGAGAGGAATAATTTCCAATAAAGATGCTCTTTCACACTTCAAACAGCAAGTGACAGCCTATGGAATGTAGACGTATCGCAGTTATCACCGTGATGACTGCTATGTGCATCGGAATCCAGCTAGCCCCGAGGCCGCCCAATGTTGAGTTTACCTCCTTCATTTGTTTCTTAACTGGTTTTCTATTTGGAGCCTTATTTGGTGCTTTGTTTGGAGCATTAACCATGTTCATTAATGGATTTCTGTCTCCATGGGGTTTTGCTGGGATAATAATGCCCTTTCAGATGTTGGGCATGGCGTTAATGGGACTTGCAGGAGGGGTTTATCGCAAATTACTTGGTAGCGATTTCAGCATCTCTAAATCCTTGGATTTTGAAAGTGCATGTTTGGCTGCTTTTCTCACGTTAATTTATGACTTAATCACAAATGCAGGATATGCTGTACTTTTCAACCTCGAAATTGTCGTAGTGTTAATTGCCGGGGTTTGGTTTTCAATAATTCATGTTGTCTCAAATACCATACTTTTTGGGGCGGCTTTTCATCGTTTAGTTAAAATTGTTGGGAGTTTGGTTGGTGAGAATCTATGAAAGAAACAAAGAGAAGTTTTATAATGGTGGTTTTGGCGTGGATAACTTCGCTTTTCCTAGCAAGTCTCATTGGAGCCTACTATTATGTGGAATTTCAAAAGGAAAAAAGCGCCAATACAGTATATGTCAACATGTACAATAATTTGCTGAAAAACTATACTAGTCTTCTTCAGAGTTATACGGAATTGCTAAACGACTATAACTCTTTAGCTCAA
>JANZKC010000024.1:0-2153 GCA_025061115.1 Candidatus Culexmicrobium cathedralense
TAGTAACCATACTTATGAATTGTAAGCGAAGCTCTGACTCCCATGCGTTTCAAAGTTCTGAGCATAACATACTGTAGGTAATTGATGGTTGGCGAATGTCTAACGTCTGTTCCTCCACGCTTGATGTGAAGCCTTACCGGAGCCTTTGCGAAGAGACATGCAGGTAGGACAGTCATTATTAGCATTGGTATGCTGCCAGCCGTTCCAATTTCGGCGGTAATTTCTCCACCAGCTATTTCTTTTGGTCTAAACCATAATTCCCTACTGCCTAGGGTTGCACCTTCAACCTCAGCCTTACATAGCTTAGCCGCCGTCAACACTGCTTCCAAGTGTTGCGGTCTTAAACCCGGCTGCGGCCTCTTCTCTCTTATATGATGAATGTGCAGCTGCTTCCCCAATATGCTGGCTAAGGCTACCGAAAGGCGAAGTATCGTGCCGCTTCCGCTTTTCTGACTGCCGTTGACTTCAAGCAAGCTCTGGCACCAAACTTAGACAAGTAATTGTTATGGCAAAATAAAAGAGTGAGTTTCTAGCATATTATTGTTGCTGGAGGCCTCAAGCTGTCAAGTCAAGATGAAGAGAAAGAGTCAATTCAAGTTTTAATTCAGCGGATGAATGACCTACTCGTAGTTATGGAGACAATAGCCAAAGACTTAAGGGAGCTTGTTAACGCCCTCAAGTCAACCGTTCCGCAGCCCCTAACACAGCCACAACTGCAGCCACCAACACCCGCTCCGGTTCCAGAGACAATACGTAGAATCGAAGATGTACGCATGATGTTTCCAAGCGAGCTTGGAGACCTACTCTCATTCGAGGAAGAAGAGAACTATATCATCGTTAAGCCCCGACAATATCTGGGCGGAGAAAACTTTGCTAAAATAGCCTCCATCGTTCGCGGAGCAGGAGGAGAATACATAAGTGCAGGAAAGGAGTCGCACTTCAGAATCCCTAAAAAGCCTCAATAAGGTTATTCAAGATTAGAGTTTTTTAGAAAGTCTATTAGCTTTCTAATCCCCTCGGTGTTATGAATAAACCTCAATTTAATGGGAGTTATTGAAATCCGCCTTCTCTTCTTAACTGCGTAAATGTCTGTTCCCTTCACATCGTCCGGATAGTCCGACAAAACCCATCGGCCAATTATGTAACCTTCTCCACGCCTATTAAAAAGATCAAGATACCCCTTATAGGAAAGCGTGGTTGCTTCAAAATCCGCAGAACTAATCTTTTCAGGGACATTAATTGAGATTATATCGACGTCGAATGGCATTCCGTACTTGAGCAAGTATTCAGCCGTTTTCGCAGCTATTTTGGCCGTTAACTCCAGAACTTCCATATTCACTAAGGAAGCCTTATTCTGTCCTTCAACAAATTTTTCTATACAATAGGAGACTGCGACGGCGGGGACTCCGTGGATGGCAGCCTCTATTGCGGCGCCTAAAGTTCCAGAAGTGAAAAAGTCGTCTATTCCAAGGTTTGGCCCCAAATTTATGCCAGCAACAAGCAAGTCTGGATTTTTGCCTAAAATCTTGTATTTAGCCAGCATAAAGGCGTCGGCTGGGGTTCCGCTTATGGCATAAGCCTCAGAGCCGTCAGCCAAAGTTATCCGTCTAACCCTTACGAGTGATGAGCTTACTGCTTTTCCAATGCCGCTTCTCTCATTTTCAGGAGCCACAATGAATAGTTCGCCTAGCCCTTCAAGCTCCTTTTTCAGCATTAAAATGCCGGGCGAATTTATTCCATCATCATTTATCAGCAAGATTTTCGGCATATAACAACCTCTTGCCCATAGAAGTTGACGGCTCAAGCTTTTAAACATTTAATTTAATAGCCATACCTTATCGTGAAGCTTTCAAACTCTCCTTTATAGGGTTCCCAGATAACCTCGACTTTCTCTACTTTGGCTGCTGGTGGACCACGCTTACAAAACTCTATCATATATTCTACGGCTTCTTTTTCGCCTTCGAAGACAGCTTCAACCCTTCCGTCTGGAAGGTTTCTCACCCATCCAGTTACGCCCACCCTTCTGGCATGTTGACGAGTTTCATATCTAAAGAAGACCCCTTGAACCCTTCCGCTTACAAATACGTGCGCTCTCACCTTCGCCAAGTTATCTTCCCTCACCTAAGTTTTGTTCTCTCTTGGCTTCTAGGTTC
>JANZKC010000025.1:0-2087 GCA_025061115.1 Candidatus Culexmicrobium cathedralense
CACGCTCATCAGCCTCACTGCTTCGCGTCCCTATGCTCACTCAATAACATATGTCTGTCGGCGAACCCGAAAGTAGCATTCCTTATTCTCGGAGGTTGAAGACAAACACTTACTTACAGGACCGCGCGCTGGACGAGCAACTCGCATCAGGAACTTTGAACGGTATATTTGGGGTCTGGAGGCTCGCCTGGTAGGACAGTGAAGAAGCGTGCGATCACGGGAGCAGTTTTAGGACCGAATTGGCTTAGGACCAAATCGGTTGCTTTTGGCAGTAAAACAGTTGCGCCTGATGCACCGGAGATTACTACCATGATGGCGGAAGGAAAAGTTTTCGGAATGTTGAGGAGACCGTTTATAGAGATACCGCAAGAAAACTCCCCATTTTTAGTGGGGAGATGAATTGCGGTTAGGGTTTAAATACTTCGACCCCCTTAGTTAAATTGGACATGCGGAAGGATGTTCAGATAACGGTTGTAGGAAAAGTTTTCAAGCCTAATAGGCGAAAGGTCTTAGCCCTAAACAGATGTCTTAAAGACTATTTCCAGCTTGTTAAATGGTATCTACGTTTTAATTCGTCTTCCAAGAAGTTTCTGCATGAAAAAGGCTACGAAAAGGCTAAGAGACTTTTTAACCTCAATACTGCTCTAATCCAAACGGCTAGGGACAAGGTAGTTGAAGTCTTAAAGAGTTTTAACGAGAACAAGAAAGGAAATAGTGTTCTTAAACTTAAGCGAATATCAATTAGATTTGATAAGAGATGTTACCGCTTCTCTAAGACGACGAACGTTCTAACTCCATACTGGCTAACGCTAAGTCTGAATAGAAGAAGAAAAGTTAGTTTGCCTATAGTCTTCGGTGAAGCTCAAAGAGAGAGAATTGATGAAGCCTTTAGAGGTGAATGGAACTTCACAACAGTTGAGATGATCAAGCGTAACGGTGAATGGTATGCCCATTTTGTGCTGAAGAAAACTGTTGAATTTCCTGATAAGTCTGAAACAATCGTATCGATAGATATAGGCGAGCATAATTTAGCGGTCGCAGTAGCAATATCAAAAAGCAACCCTGACAAGCCTATGAAAGGTCAGTTCTGGAGAGGTTCAGAAATCAAGCGTATAAGAGGGCTGTACAGCCATATCAGAAGGAGGCTCCAAGAGAAGAGGAGGGTTGGAAAGGTCAAGGAACTTAAATGTAAGGAGAGACGTAAGGTCAACCAGCAACTCCACATGATAGCGAACAAAATAATCGAATATGCTAAACAGTTTCATAGACCAGTAATAGTGATGGAAAATCTAGAGGGAATACGCAACAACTTCAAGAAATCTAAGAAGCTCAATAGGCGTTTCCACTCACTACCTTTCAGAAAGCTCCAAACATACATAGAATACAAAGCCTTCCTCGAAGGAATAGAAGTAAAATACCTAACAAAGAAAGAGACGAGAAATACTTCAAAGGAATGCCATAGGTGCGGGCATGTTGCCCAAGTGAAAGGAAGAATATTCAAATGCCCGAACTGCGGAATGGAATACGACAGGGATCTGAACGCTTGCATAAATATAGCCCATAGGGTAATGAGCTCTATGGGATGGAGGAGCTGTGAGCCCCTCGAACCAGCAGATGTGTCCGAAGGTGAAAAGCCTCGGGCGAACGCTGGAAGCCACCTTAACGGGTGGTAGTTCACACAAATGTCCTGACAACAGTAATACCTGTCAACAATAGCAATTCCAGCAGCAGCGATATTCGTCCTGCTTTTCTTCATAAGGAGAAGAAGAGCTTAGCATTCGCTCTCAAACCAAGTAATAACATTATTCGGATTTTTATTAAATAGGCGAGGTTTCAATATGAGAGTAGATTTCCACTTGTAAACATGATGGTGTGTGCGCGTGCAGCAGGAGTGCATTTCAATATGAGAGTAGATTTCCACTTGTAAACTAAGAAAGCGAAATATCCTCAAGCATCCTCCTGAGCTGAGGCTCTGTCAGGAAAACGCTGTATTCGATGCCCCTGCCACGACCCCTCCCCTTCCTCTCCATTCTTATTATGCCGAATAGTTCAAGTTCAGAGAGGAAAGATGAGAGTCTTCGCCGAGT